>NZ_WWGX01000043.1 GCF_009862265.1 Streptomyces sp. SID8352
AGATATGGAAGCACCGTGAGGTGTGGAGTTGACTGGTACTAATAGGCCGAGGGCTTGTCCTCAGTTGCTCGCGTCCACTGTGTTGGTTCTGAAACCACGAACGACCGGCCCCTGATTTGGGGTTGCGGGTTGTGTTTCATAGTGTTTCGGTGGTCATAGCGTAGGGGAAACGCCCGGTTACATTCCGAACCCGGAAGCTAAGCTCTACAGCGCCGATGGTACTGCAGGGGGGACCCTGTGGGAGAGTAGGACGCCGCCGAACTCCTTTTGAATAAGCTCCGGCTCCCGGGTCAAGAACCCGGGAGCCGGAGCTTTTTTGCGTTGGGGTAGGGTCAGGGGGCATCATCGGCCCTTTCCGTCCAGGAGGCTCCCGCGTGGAGGTCCAGGAGACCCGCGTGCAGACCGACCGGGTCCTCACCATCCCGAACATCCTCAGCATGGCGCGTCTCCTCGGCGTACCCCTCTTCCTGTGGCTGATTCTCCGGCCGGAGTTCGGTGGCCCGAAGAGCGATGGCTGGGCACTTCTGGTGCTCGCGCTGAGCGGTGTCAGTGACTACCTGGACGGCAAGCTCGCCCGGCGCTGGAACCAGATCAGCAGCCTCGGCCGGCTCCTCGACCCAGCGGCCGACCGCCTCTACATCCTGTCGACGCTGCTCGGCCTCACCTGGCGCGAGATCCTGCCCCTCTGGCTGACCCTCGTCCTGCTGGCGCGGGAGGCCGTCCTGCTGGTGATGGTCGGCGTGCTCCGGCGCCACGGATACCCGCCGCCGCAGGTGAACTTCCTCGGCAAGGCGGCCACCTTCAATCTCATGTACGCCTTCCCGTTGCTCCTGCTCAGCGACGGGGGCGGATGGATCGCGTCACTCGCCGCCGTTTTCGGCTGGGCGTTCGCCGGATGGGGTACAACCCTGTACTGGTGGGCAGGAGTGCTCTACGTGGTGCAGGTCCGCCGTCTCATCCGTGCGGACACCACGGCCGACCGAACTCGTCGAACGTGAGGCCCCCTGGCAGCCGGATGGCCCGCGCCCCCGATGTGCGGGACAATCAGGACGGGTGAAGTCGGCTGGACCGTCATCTCTTGGAGGAGGACGCTTCCGACATGAAGGCCGTCGTGATGGCCGGAGGCGAGGGCACACGCCTTCGCCCCATGACCTCAAGCATGCCCAAGCCGCTCCTGCCGGTCGTCAACCGGCCGATCATGGAGCACGTGCTGCGGCTGCTCAAGCGGCATGGGCTCAACGAGACCGTGGTCACCGTCCAGTTCCTGGCCTCGCTGGTCAAGAACTACTTCGGTGACGGCGAAGAGCTCGGCATGGAACTCACCTATGCCAACGAGGAGAAGCCACTCGGTACCGCGGGAAGCGTCAAGAACGCCGAAGCGGCCCTGAAGGACGATGCTTTCCTCGTCATCTCCGGCGACGCCCTGACCGACTTCGACCTGACCGACCTCATCACCTTCCACAAGGAGAAGGGCGCGCTCGTCACCGTCTGTCTGACGCGCGTGCCCAACCCGCTGGAATTCGGCATCACCATCGTCGACGAAGAGGGAAAGGTCGAACGCTTCCTGGAGAAGCCGACCTGGGGTCAGGTCTTCTCGGACACCGTCAACACCGGCATCTACGTCATGGAGCCCGAGGTCTTCGACTACGTCGACCCCGATGTGCCCGTGGACTGGTCCGGTGACGTCTTCCCGCAGCTCATGAAGGAGGGCAAGCCCGTCTACGGCTATGTCGCCGAGGGCTACTGGGAGGACGTGGGCACCCACGAGAGCTATGTGAAGGCCCAGGCCGACGTCCTGGAGGGCAAGGTCGACGTCGACATCGACGGCTTCGAGATCTCCCCCGGCGTCTGGGTCGCCGAGGGCGCCGAGGTGCACCCCGACGCGGTGCTCCGCGGCCCCCTCTACATCGGTGACTACGCCAAGGTCGAGGCCGGCGCGGAGATCCGCGAGCACACCGTCGTGGGCTCCAACGTGGTCGTCAAGAGCGGTGCCTTCCTCCACAAGGCCGTCGTCCACGACAACGTGTACGTCGGACCGCACAGCAACCTCCGCGGCTGCGTCGTCGGCAAGAACACGGACATCATGCGCGCGGCCCGGGTCGAGGACGGCGCGGTCATCGGCGACGAGTGCCTGGTCGGTGAGGAATCGATCATCCAGGGCAATGTGCGCGTCTACCCCTTCAAGACCATCGAGGCCGGCGCCTTCGTCAACACCTCGGTGATCTGGGAGTCGCGGGGCCAGGCGCACCTCTTCGGCGCCCGTGGGGTCTCCGGCATCCTCAACGTGGAGATCACGCCGGAGCTGGCCGTCCGGCTCGCCGGCGCCTACGCGACCACCCTGAAGAAGGGGTCCACCGTCACCACCGCCCGCGACCACTCCCGGGGCGCCCGGGCCCTCAAGCGGGCGGTGATCTCGGCCCTCCAGGCGAGCGCCATCGACGTGCGGGACCTGGAGAACGTGCCGCTGCCCGTGGCGCGGCAGCAGACCGCGCGGGGCAGCGCCGGCGGGATCATGATCCGCACCACGACCGGGGTCCCGGACTCGGTCGACATCATGTTCTTCGACGGCCGGGGCGCCGACCTGTCCCAGGGCAGTCAGCGCAAGCTCGACCGGGTGTTCGCGCGGCAGGAGTACCGGCGGGCGTTCCCCGGTGAGATCGGTGACCTCCACTTCCCCGCCAGCGTCTTCGACTCGTACACCGGATCGCTGCTGCGCAACGTCGACACCACCGGGATCGCGGAGTCGGGCCTCAAGGTCGTCGTCGACGCCTCCAACGGCAGCGCCGGGCTGGTACTGCCCAGCCTGCTGGGCAAGCTGGGCGTCGACTCGCTGACCATCAACCCCGGCCTGGACGAGGCCCGGCCGACCGAGACCGGCGAGATGCGGCGCTCGGGGCTGGTGCGCCTCGGCGAGATCGTGGCGTCCTCCCGGGCCGCGTTCGGCGTGCGGTTCGACCCGGTCGGGGAGCGGCTCTCGCTCGTCGACGAGAAGGGATGGATCATCGAGGACGACCGGGCCCTGCTGGTGATGCTGGACCTGGTCGCGGCCGAACGGCGCAGCGGGCGGGTGGCGCTGCCGGTGACCACCACCAGGATCGCCGAGCAGGTGGCCGCCTACCACGGCACCCAGGTCGAGTGGACCACCACCTCGCCCGACGACCTGACCCGGGTCGGCGGCGAGGAGGGCACCATCTTCGGCGGCGACGGCAAGGGCGGCTTCATCGTCCCCGAGTTCAGCCGCGTCTACGACGGCACGGCCGCCTTCGTCCGGCTCATCGGTCTGGTGGCCAGGACACAGCTCACCCTGAGCCAGATCGACGCGCGCATCCCCGGGGCCCACGTCCTCAAGCGGGACCTGGCGACACCGTGGGCGGTCAAGGGACTGGTGATGCGGAGGGTCGTGGAGGCCGCCGGGGACCGGTTCGTGGACACCACCGACGGGGTGCGCGTGGTCGAGTCCGACGGCCGCTGGGTCATGGTCCTGCCGGACCCGGCCGAGGCGGTCACCCACCTGTGGGCCGAGGGCCCCGACGACGCCTCCGCGCGGGCCCTGCTGGACGAGTGGGCGGCGATCGTGGAGAGCGCCGGCCAGTAGGCGGCCCGCTCCGTCCCGCCCTCCGCGGCGGGGCCGGAGCCCGGGGCCGGGGCCCGCCCGGGGCGGCCCGGCCCCGCACCTCCTTCCGATGCCCGGACCGGCCCGTTCCGGCCCCGCCCGGCCCTCCCCGCCGGTGCCGGCGGGACGCTCCCGAGCGCCCCGCCCGGTGCGCGGGTGGGGCCATTCGGAGGTAGGGGCGTCGGCGTGCGACGATGTGCGGCATGCCGCAGCAACCCCCCGTTCGGAGCACCCCCACGCGGCCCGTACGCCCCGACGCCTCCATGTCGTTGCTGACCAACGTCATGGACCACAGCCTGGACGACGGATACGCCGAAGCCGCCGCGCGCAAGCGCGCCGAGGGCGCCGGCGGACTCCCCAGGACCCTGCGCGCCAAGCTCGGGCTCGCCACCGGTCTGGTCCTCGCCGCCCTGGTCGTCACCGTCGGCGCGGCACAGGCCCGGGTCTCGGCCCCCGTCATCGCCAAGGAGCGCGAGGAGCTGATCGACCGCGTCGAGGGGGAGACCGCGGCGGCCGACGAGCTGGAGCGGAAGGTCGACGAGCTGCGCGCCGAGGTCGGCGCCCGGCAGCGGGAGGCCCTCGCGAGCACCGGCGACGACGCCTCCGATCTGATGGGCGTACTGTCCGGTGCCGTGGCCGTGCGGGGCCCCGGGGTGAAGCTGGTCGTCGACGACGCCAAGGACGTCTCCGCCGGCGACGGACGGCCGCGCGGCACCTCCGGGTTCGCCGACACCGGCCGGGTCCGGGACCGGGACATGCAGCGGGTGGTCAACGGGCTCTGGGAGGCGGGCGCCGAGGCCGTCTCGATCAACGGGCGGCGGCTGACCGCGCTGTCCGCGATCAGGGCCGCCGGTGACGCCGTACTGGTCGACAACAAGCCGCTGGTGCCGCCGTACACGGTGCTCGCGCTGGGGGACGGGGAGCGGCTCCGCGACGGCTTCCGGGACAGCGCCGACGGGCTCTATCTGAACGCCCTCCAGCAGAACTACGGCATCCGGACGGCTCTCTCCGCCAAGGACGACCTCCGGCTCCCGGCCGCACCGAGCGTGATCGTACGTACCGCACAGCCGATAACCGAGAAGGGCACATCGTGATCGCCGTACTGGGCCTCGTCGTGGGAGTCGTGGCCGGACTGCTGGTCCGGCCGGAGGTGCCGGCGGCCGTCGAACCCTATCTGCCGATCGCCGTGGTCGCGGCGCTCGACGCCGTCTTCGGCGGGCTGAGGGCCATGCTCGACGGCATCTTCGACGACAAGGTCTTCGTGGTGTCGTTCCTGTCGAACGTCGTGGTCGCCGCGCTGATCGTGTTCCTGGGCGACAAGCTGGGCGTGGGGGCGCAGCTCTCCACGGGCGTCGTGGTCGTCCTCGGCATCCGGATCTTCTCCAACGCGGCGGCCATCCGTCGGCACGTGTTCCGGGCGTGAGGCCGATGAGCGATCACGACGGACTGCCCGCGCATCCCCTGCGCAAGGAACTGCCCGCGGAGGTGCCCCCGCCGCCGTCCCCGCCGGACGAGGACGGGGGCGGTGCCGGAACGCCGCTGACCGGCCGTCAGCGGCTGGCCGCCGGGTTGTGGCCGCCGCGCGTCACCCGGGCCCAACTCATCGTCGCCCTGCTGTTGTTCGGCCTGGGCTTCGGCCTGGCCGTGCAGGTGGCGTCCAACAGCGACAGCGGCAGCGCCCTGCGCGGGGCCCGCCAGGAGGATCTCGTCCGCATCCTCGATGAACTCGACGACCGGACCCAACGTCTTGAAGACGAGAAGCAGGGCCTCGAGAAGCAGCGGGACGAGCTGGCCAACAGCTCGGACCAGGCGGAGGAGGCCCGCAGGCAGACGCTGGAGAAGGAGCGGCAACTCGGTGTCCTGGCGGGCACCGTGGCCGCGAAGGGACCCGGCATCACGATGACGATCGAGGACACGAAGGGCATGGTCGAGGCGGACATGCTGCTCGACGCGATCCAGGAGCTCCGCGCGGCCGGCGCGGAGGCGATCCAGGTCAACGGCGTACGGGTGGTGGCCGGCACCTATCTGACGGACACCGACACGAGCGTGGCCGTCGACGGGAACAAGATCACCCCGCCCTATCGTTTCCAGGTCATCGGCGAGCCGCGGGACCTGGAACCGGCGCTCAACATCCCGGGAGGCGTGGTGCAGACTCTGGAGAAGGAACAGGCCACCGTCACCGTCGAGCGCTCCACCGGCATTGTCGTGGACGCCTTGCGAGCAGCGAAGCGGCCTGACTACGCTCGGTCGTCCTCCCGGTGAACCGGGGGTGCATGGTGATCGTCGGACGAGGGCATGAGGTTGCGGGGGGTCGACGCACCGATTGGGTGGTGCGTGGTGGAAACTGTCCGGTGGAGACGGACGTTGTAAGAGTGTCCGGGTCGGCCAGTGCGGTCAGTCAGGGTTCGTCCTGCCCCACGGGCGGGTCTGTTTCGGTCAAGGGGAATCGCCCGTGAAGTTGTTTGCGAAGTTGTTCGGCAAGAGCGCGCGAGAGGGCAGCGACAACGCCACCGCCCGCCATAGCGCACAGCCCGACGCGGAAGGGCCGCGTCCGCTGTTCCGGGACCAGGTCGGCGGCGGTGCCGCCGGTGGTCACGGCGCGTCGTCCGTTGACCCCGCTCAGTCCGGCGGCATAGGTTTCGGTCAGCCGCAGGCCCCCGGCGCGTACGCGCCCGGCGCCCCGGCGGGGCAGCCGCGGCAGGGGGGTGCGCCCGTGTCGGCCCTGGTGTGCACGAGGTGCGGTCACCAGAACGCGGAGAACAGCCGCTTCTGCTCCAACTGCGGCGCGCCGCTGCGCCCCGGCGCGATCCCGGAGCGTGCCTCCGAGACGACGTCGACGATCTCCATCTCGGGCCTGGAGGCGTACGACGCCGAGGCCACCGGGCAGACCGCGATGCCGTCGCTGTCCCCCGAGGCACAGGCCGCCGTGGACGCCCTGCCGCTGGGCTCGGCGCTCCTGGTGGTGCGCCGCGGTCCGAACTCGGGCAGCCGCTTCCTGCTGGACGGGGAGCTGACCACCGCGGGGCGTCATCCGCAGAGCGACATCTTCCTGGACGACGTCACGGTCTCCCGTCGGCACGTGGAGTTCCGGCGCGGTCCGGACGGCTCGTTCACGGTGGCCGACGTCGGCAGCCTGAACGGCACGTACGTCAACCGCGAGCGGATCGACCAGGTCGCCCTGTCCAACGGTGACGAGGTGCAGATCGGCAAGTACCGGCTGGTCTTCCACGCGAGCCAGCGAGGTTACTGACCGGCCCCCGGGCTCCGTCCGGGGACCCCAGGGAAGGGCCATGCGTCAAACACCGAGCGGCGGTGCCGGACACGGCGCCGCCGCCACGGACCGGGGACTGATGAGCATCGGCGCGGTGCTGAACGCGCTGCGCGACGAGTTCCCGGACGTCACGATCTCCAAGATCCGGTTCCTGGAGGCGGAGGGGCTCGTCGAACCGCGGCGGACCCCGGCCGGCTACCGCAAGTTCGACGCGCGCGACGTCGAGCGCCTCGGCCATGTGCTGCGCATGCAGCGGGACCACTACCTGCCGCTGAAGGTCATCCGGGAGCACCTGGACGCCGTGGAGCGCGGCGAGGCGGTGCGGCTGCCCGCGCTGGGGCGGCCGCGGGAGGGCGAGGAGGCGCACGAGGCCGCCGAGGGGCCCACGGCGGCGCGCATCGGGCGGGCCGAGCTGCTGGCCGCCGCCGGGATCGAGGAGCGGGAACTGGCCGAATGGGAGTCGTACGGGCTCGTCGTCCCACTGGCCGACGGGGTGTACGACGCCGAGGCGGTCACCGTGGCCTCGCTCGTCGTCCAGCTCGGGCGCTTCGGGATCGAGCCCCGGCACCTGAGGGTGATGAAGGCCGCCGCGGACCGGGAGGCCGGCCTGGTGGACCAGGTGGTCGCCCCGCTCAAGCGCCACCGCAACCCGCAGACCAGGGCCCTCGCCGAGGCCCGCACCAAGGAGCTGGCCGGCCTGGCCGTGCGGCTGCACGCCGCGCTGGTGCGCAGCGCGCTCGGGGTCCGGCTGCCCTGAGCCGGTCCGCCCGGAACAGGACGGACCTGTGGGCCGTTTCGCCCACCCGTTCCCGGTCCGACTACCCAAACGTCCCGGGCACGGCCTAGGGTTGCTGTGTGAACGAGCTCGATGTCGTAGGTGTCCGGGTCGAGATGCCCTCCAACCAACCGATCGTGCTGTTGCGCGAGGTGGGCGGCGACCGCTACCTCCCCATCTGGATCGGGCCGGGGGAGGCGACGGCCATCGCCTTCGCCCAGCAGGGCATGGCCCCCGCCCGGCCGCTGACCCACGACCTGTTCAAGGACGTGCTGGAGGCCGTCGGCCAGGAGCTCACCGAGGTGCGCATCACGGACCTGCGCGAGGGGGTCTTCTTCGCCGAACTGGTCTTCGCCAGCGGGGTCGAGGTCAGCGCGCGGCCGTCCGACGCGATAGCGCTGGCCCTGCGCACCGGTACCCCGATCTACGGCACCGACGAGGTGCTGGACGACGCGGGCATCGCGATCCCGGACGAGCAGGAGGACGAGGTCGAGAAGTTCCGCGAGTTCCTCGACCAGATCTCGCCGGAGGACTTCGGCAGCGGTAACCAGTGACCGCCCCCGCCGGGCCGCATTCGACTAGCCTTTCCCGGTGGTGGGTCACGCGAAACCACTCGAAGGGTGATTATCACTCGGCGTGCCGAGTGTGGCGATCGTTGACGCACCCTTGGTGACTGCCTACCGTCGAGGAGGCAGGTCAAGGACGGAGGTCGGCGTGAGGATCAGCGGCGACGGTACGGCCGGGGACACCACCCCCGGCCGAGGTCTCGGGGTGGGCGGTCCCTACGGGCTCCACCAGGGCGCGGCCGACCCCGTTCCGCAGCGGTCCCCGGCCGTGCCGGGCAGCGGAGGGGCGACGGCCATGACGTCCGAGCAGATCGGCTACCGCGGCCCGACGGCCTGCGCGGCAGCGGGCATCACCTATCGGCAGCTCGACTACTGGGCCCGTACGGGCCTCGTCGAGCCCAGTGTGCGGCCGGCCCACGGGTCCGGCACCCAGCGCCTGTACAGCTTCCGCGACGTCGTCGTGCTGAAGATCGTCAAGCGGTTCCTGGACACCGGGGTGTCGCTGCAGAACATCCGCACCACCGTCCGGCACCTGCGGGACCGGGGCTTCAGGGACCTGGAGCGGATGACGCTGATGTGCGACGGCGCCACGGTCTACGAGTGCACCTCGCCGGACGAGGTGCACTCCCTGCTCCAGGGCGGCCAGGGCATCTTCGGCATCGCCGTGGGCGTGGTCTGGCGGGATGTCGAGAGCGCGCTGTCCCAGCTGCACGGCGAGCGGGTGGACACCGGGGAGACCCTGGTCGGCCACCACCCCGCGGACGAGCTGGCCCGGCGCCGCAACCGGGCGGTGTGAGCCCGGGGGCGGCCCGGTGACCGCCCTTGGGCGCGGGGCCGCCCCGGTGCCGTTGTCAGTGCCGTGGGGCAGCATCGGAGGAGTGAGAACCGCACCCACGATCCTGCACCTCGACATGGACGCCTTCTACGCCTCGGTGGAACAGGCGTCCAAGCCGAGCCTGCGCGGGAAGGCCGTGGTCGTGGGCGGGCTCGGACCGCGCGGCGTGGTGGCCACGGCGTCCTACGAGGCCAGGGTCTTCGGGGTGCACTCGGCGATGCCGATGGGCCAGGCCCGCCGGCTCGCGCCGCACGCGGCGTACCTCGTCCCGCGCTTCGCGCTGTACCGCTCGGTCAGCGAGCAGGTGATGCGGCTGCTGCGGCTGCTGTCGCCGCTCGTGGAGCCGCTGAGCCTGGACGAGGCGTTCGTGGACCTGGAGGCCGCCGGAGCGGCCCGGGACGAGGCGTCGGCGCGGCTGGCGGGGGAGAAGCTGCGCCGGGACATCCGGGCGGTCACCGGGCTGACCGGGTCCGTGGGGCTGGCCGCCTCCAAGATGCTCGCCAAGATCGCCTCCGAGGAGGCCAAGCCCGACGGGCTGGTGCTGGTCCGTCCCGGCACCGAGCGGTCCCTGCTGGAGCCGATGCCCGTGCGCACCCTGCCCGGCGTGGGACCGGCCACCGGCGACCACCTGCGCCGGGCGGGCATCGCCACGGTCGGGGAGCTGGCCGAGGCGGGCGAGGACGAGCTGGTCCGGCTGCTGGGCAGGGCCCACGGGCACGCGCTGTACGCCATGGCGCTGGCGCGCGACGAGCGGCCGGTGGTGGCCGAGCGGGAGACCAAGTCGGTGTCGGTCGAGGACACCTACGACGTGGACATCCACGACCGGGTGCGGGTCGGCACGGAGGTGCGGCGGCTGGCCGAGCGGTGCGTGCGCAGGCTGCGCGGGTCCGGGCTGTCCGGGCGGACCATCGTGCTCAAGGTGCGGCGCTACGACTTCTCCACGCTGACCCGCTCCGAGACGCTGCGCGGGCCGACGGACGATCCGGCGGTGGTGCGGGAGGCGGCGGCCCGGCTGCTGGACTCCGTGGACACCACCGGAGGGGTGCGGCTGCTCGGCGTGGGGGTCACCGGGCTCGCCGACTACACGCAGGAGGACCTGTTCGCCCAGGCCGCGGGCGAGCGCGCGGCGGAGGCCGAGGAGGAGGCGGACGAGGGGCCCGCCGAGGAGCGGCCGGAGGTCCCCGCCGAGCGCCGCTGGCCGTCGGGGCACGATGTGCGCCACGCGGAGCACGGGCACGGGTGGGTGCAGGGCAGCGGCGTCGGGAGGGTCACCGTGCGCTTCGAGACGCCGTACTCGCCGCCCGGCCGGGTGCGGACCTTCGCCGTGGACGACCCCGGCCTGGCACCGGCCGAACCGCTGCCGCTGGTCGAGACGGTTCCGTCGGCCGGGCAGGAGTACCCGGCCGGACCGGGGTCCCCTCTGGCCGTACCGGCCTCCGGCGGGTCCGGGGGCGGCCGGGACGGGGGCTGGGCGCGGGACGACGGGGGGAGGACGCCGTACGGCGACGGGCACTCACTGCCACCGGACGGCCGGGCAGGCGCGCCGGCGCCCGGCGGCGCGGGGAGCGCGCCGGACGGCGGAGCCGGGGGAGAGGGCGCCGGGGCGGCCGCGGACCGGGGGAGCGGTGCCCCGGGGCGGGGCGACGCGGGGGGCGGCGCACGGGGGCGCGGGGGAGGCGGCGCCGGGGGAGGTGAGGACCGCGGAGGTCAGGACTCCTCGTTGCCCCGGCCCGCCAGCTTCCCGAAGTCGCGGTCCGGCGGCAGGGGGCCGGCGGCCACGTCGAGACCGTAGTGGTGGTAGAGCTGGAGCTCCTGCTCCGGCGAGAGGTGGCGCCCGACGCCGAAGTCCGGGGCCTCCTTGATCAGGGCCCGGTCGAAGGGCACCCGCAGGGTGCCGTCCACCAGCTCGCTGGGCTCCAGGGGCACGAAGGCGTCCCGGCTGAACAGGCCGGTGCGGATGGCCGCCCACTCGGGCAGCCCGGTGGCGTCGTCGAGATAGACCTCGTCGACGGTGCCGATCCGGGTCCCGCCGCGGTCGAACGCCTTGCGGCCGATCAGACTGCGCGGATCTATGTCGGTACGCACGGGCCCTCCACTGGGTCGCACCGGGGTCGCGGACCGTCCGGTGAAACATCCTTTCGGTCATACGAAAGTGCACTTTGGCCCGGTCGGCCACTCGGCGGCGGTCCGGGTGCTCGAAGGGTTGTTCGACGTTCTCGCTGGTAAGCTGGCAGGTGGCCGCTGACCCCGTGCGGGAGAGTCCTCCAGACACCATCGGAGGCGCCGAAGGAGCAACTCCTCCCCGGAATCTCTCAGGCCCACGTACCGCACGGACGAGGTCACTCTGGAAAGCAGGGCGGGTGTCGACGGCGTCCGCCCTCACCGACGGTGAAAGCCGGTGACCGTCCCAGGACGGCCCCCGGTGAAACTCTCAGGTTGAGATGACAGAGGGGGAGGCCGTCCGGGCACCCGAGCCGTGGTGCCCTCGCAGGTCGCGTCAGACCAGGAGGCCTCCGCAATGACCGCCCACCGCATTCCGCTCGCCCGGCTCGAACAGGCCGCGCCGTTCGAGCAGCGTCACATCGGCCCCGACCACGAGGCCCGGGCCAAGATGCTCGCGCAGGTCGGCTACGGCTCGCTGGACGACCTCACGGCCGCCGCCGTGCCGGACGTCATCAAGAACGCCGAGGCGCTGAACCTGCCGGAGGCCCGCTCCGAGGCCGAGGTGCTGGCTGAACTGCGCTCCCTGGCCGAGCGCAACCAGGTCCTCGACTCCATGATCGGCCTCGGCTACTACGGCACCTTCACCCCGCCGGTCATCCTGCGCAACGTCATGGAGAACCCGGCCTGGTACACCGCCTACACGCCGTACCAGCCGGAGATCTCCCAGGGCCGCCTGGAGGCCCTGCTCAACTTCCAGACGATGGTCGCCGACCTCACCGGGCTGCCCACCTCCGGCGCCTCGCTGCTCGACGAGGGCACCGCCGCCGCCGAGGCGATGGCTCTCTCCCGGCGCATGGGCAGGAACAAGAAGGGCCTGTTCCTCGTCGACGCGGACGCCCTGCCGCAGACCGTCGCCGTCATCCGCACCCGCGCCGAACCCACCGGTGTCGAGGTCGTCGTCGCCGACCTCAGCGACGGCATCCCCGCCGAGGTCGCCGAGCGGGAGATCAACGGCGTCCTGCTCCAGTACCCGGGTGCCTCCGGTGCCGTCCGCGACCTCGGGCCCGTGATCGACCGGGCCCACGAACTCGGCGCCCTCGTCACCGTCGCCGCCGACCTCCTCGCCCTCACCCTGCTGACCCCGCCCGGCGAGCTGGGCGCCGACATCGCCGTCGGCACCACGCAGCGCTTCGGCGTCCCGATGGGCTTCGGCGGCCCGCACGCCGGCTACATGGCCGTCCACGAGAAGTTCGCCCGCAGCCTGCCCGGCCGCCTCGTCGGCGTCTCCGTCGACGCCGACGGCGACCGCGCCTACCGGCTCGCCCTGCAGACCCGCGAGCAGCACATCCGCCGCGAGAAGGCCACCAGCAACATCTGCACCGCGCAGGTCCTGCTCGCCGTCATGGCCGGCATGTACGCCGTCTACCACGGGCCCGAGGGGCTGCGCTCCATCGCCCGGCGCACCCACCGCTACGCGGCCCTCACCGCCGCCGGGCTCGCCGCGGGCGGTGTGGAGATCGTCCACGGCGCCTACTTCGACACGGTCACCGCGCGGGTGCCGGGCCGGGCCGCCGAGATCGTGAACGCCGCCCGTGACAACGGCCTCAACCTGTGGCGGGCCGACGCCGACCACGTCTCCTTCGCCTGCGACGAGACCACCACGCGCGCCCAGGTCGGCGGCGTGTGGAGCGCCTTCGGCGTCGAGGCGGACATCGAGGAGCTGGACGCGTCCGCCGCCGACGCGCTCCCCGGTGAGCTGCTGCGCTCCGACGACTTCCTCACCCACCCCGTCTTCCACCAGCACCGCTCCGAGACCGCGATGCTGCGCTACCTGCGCCGCCTCGCGGACCGGGACTACGCCCTGGACCGCGGCATGATCCCGCTGGGCTCGTGCACCATGAAGCTCAACGCGACCACCGAGATGGAGCCGGTCACCTGGCCCGAGTTCGGCGCGCTGCACCCCTTCGCCCCCGCCGAGCAGGCACAGGGCTATCTGACGCTCATCCGCGAGCTGGAGGAGCGGCTCGCGGAGGTCACCGGGTACGACACGGTCTCGCTCCAGCCCAACGCCGGTTCGCAGGGCGAGTTCGCCGGTCTGCTCGCGGTGCGCGGCTACCACCGCGCCAACGGCGAAGAGAAGCGCACGGTCTGCCTGATCCCCTCCTCCGCGCACGGCACCAACGCGGCCAGCGCCGTGATGGCCGGCATGAAGGTCGTCGTGGTCCGGACCGCCGAGGACGGCGAGGTCGACGTCGAGGACCTGCGGGCCAAGATCGAGAAGCACCGCGACGAGCTGGCCGTGCTGATGATCACCTACCCCTCCACCCACGGCGTCTTCGAGGAGCACGTCGCCGACATCTGCGCCCGGGTCCACGACGCGGGCGGCCAGGTCTACGTGGACGGCGCCAACCTCAACGCCCTGGTCGGCCTCGCCAAGCCGGGCCACTTCGGCGGGGACGTCTCCCACCTGAACCTGCACAAGACGTTCTGCATCCCGCACGGCGGCGGCGGCCCCGGCGTCGGCCCGGTGGCCGTGCGCTCGCACCTGGCGCCGTACCTGCCGAACCACCCGCTCCAGGCCGCGGCCGGTCCGGCGACGGGTGTGGGCCCGGTCTCGGCGGCCCCGTGGGGCTCGGCGGGCATCCTGCCCATCTCCTGGTCGTACGTCCGGCTGATGGGCGGCGAGGGGCTCAAGCGGGCCACCCAGGTGGCCGTGCTGTCCGCCAACTACATCGCCAAGCGGCTGGAGCCGCACTTCCCGGTCCTCTACACCGGACCGGGAAGTCTGGTCGCCCACGAGTGCATCATCGACCTGCGCGAGCTGACCCGGACGACCGGGGTGAGCGTCGACGACGTCGCCAAGCGGCTCATCGACTACGGCTTCCACGCGCCGACGATGTCCTTCCCGGTGCCCGGCACGCTGATGATCGAGCCGACCGAGTCCGAGGACCTGGCCGAGCTGGACCGCTTCTGCGACGCCATGATCGCCATCCGCGCGGAGATCGAGAAGGTCGGCTCCGGCGCCTGGCCGGCCGAGGACAACCCGCTGCGCGCCGCTCCGCACACCGCCGCCGCCCTCGGCGGTGACTGGGACCACGCCTACTCGCGCGAGGAGGCCGTTTTCCCGGCCGGGGTGAGTGCCGCGGACAAGTACTGGCCGCCGGTGCGCCGCGTCGACCAGGCCTACGGCGACCGCAACCTCGTCTGCTCCTGCCCGCCGCTGGAGGCGTACGAGGACTGACGGACCGGACGGGCGCCGGTACCGCCGGACGGGCGGGACGGGTGCCGTCCACCACGGGGTGAGGGCCCCGCCGCGCCGGACGGCGCGGCGGGGCCCTCACCCGTTCGGAGCACCGGGCGGGACCCCGGTGCTCAGGCGGCCGCCACCAGCCCCGTGCCGAGGGGCCTGCGCGGGGCGATGGCCCGCCCGTCCGGCAGCAGTTCGCCGGTGTCCTCGAAGAGGACGACGCCGTTGCACAGCAGGCTCCAGCCCTGTTCCGGGTGGTGCGCCACGAGGCGCGCGGACTCCCGGTCCGCGGAGTCGGCTGTCGGGCAGGCTGGCTGGTGCTGGCACATGGGCGGGATCTCTCGCTCCGAGGTGATGGGTGGGTGTGCTGTCCGGTCCGTTCCGCGGCGTGAAGCGTCGTTCATGGCCGCCACCCCCGTGGTGATGAGTCGGTCGGAACCCCAGTGTTGCCCCGCGGGCGCCGATCCGCAGGCATTTCGGCGGACCGCTGCCCACCCGTGGGGAACGTGTCACCCCGGCGGGCGGCCCGGTCCCGCCGCATCCTCCGTCCGGGTGGTGCGGGATGGCCCGGAGGGACTACGCCACACGGTCCGCCGGCCGCCGGGGACGTCGCCCCGGCGGCCGGCGCCGTGACCGGATCACCTCACCGCGGTGCTCCTGCCGGGGTGTGCAGGAGCGGGGTCCGGGTCACCCGGTGGGTCAGGACCGGCAACAGCTCGGCGACCTGGTGCGGCCGGTGGGCGGCGATGCCCGGAGGGGCCGGCGCCAGCGGGACGAGCAGATCGGCGGGGGCGGGGCGGCCGGTGCCGGCGTCGGTGGCGCAGTCGCCGTGCAGCCACAGCGTGAGCATGTACAGGCCGGGCACGGACAGCAGCCGCGGCTGGTAGGGCTCGGGCAGCGACTCCGCCTGGCGCAGGGCGTGTTCGGTCGAGGTGACGTAGGGGCCCTCGAAGAAGTGCGAGAACCTCCAGCCGTCCGCGGTCAGGACGGTCTCCGCCGCCGCCACCGCGACCTCGCCCCGGCGGAGCAGGAAGCGCCAGCCGGTGAGCCGGGTCCGGGTCACACCCTCGGCGGTGGCCGCCTCCAGGACGTGGACGGGCAGGGCCAGTTCGGGCACGGCCGGGCCCCGGCCGTCGAGCAGGGCGGGGGTGCGGGCCTCGCGGGCCGCGGCGGGCGACGAGAGCGCCGTCCGGACGGTGCGCAGGGCGGGCGCGGGAGCCGGGGGGACATGCAGCGGCATGATGGGTCGCCTCTCATTCGAAGGCACGGCGGCACGAGGGGAGAGCGGGGCGGACGACGCTGTCAGCTCACGAGGTGGGGACGGGAGGAGCCCGGGGTCCGGGAGAGCTGAGGGGGACGGGGCCTGCCGGGCGCCGGTGCCGTCGACAGGATCGGTCCCTCGACCGCGGACGCCGGTCTGCTGCCGTATGCGGGAAGTTTATACGACACGTGTTCGGAACGGGTTTCGGGTAGCCGTTCCCGGTAAGGAGAACAAGTGCGCATCAGGTCGTCGATTTGCGGGATAAATCCAGATTTCCGAACGGGTGTGAGGCGATGACCTCGGGGAATGTTCACCGAACGGTCGGCCGAATGTCGGCGACATTTTACGCGATTTACGGGTCGGGACCCCGGAATCCGTATCCCCGTCATGCCCGGTGAATGTGCCACCGGTCACCCGGACACAGCGTAGCGGCTGCCGGGGCCGCGTGGGGACGTTATCGATCGCCCGGGCTGGGCATCATCCACCCTGACCGGCGCACCGGCCGCCGGATCAGCCCCGCACCGTCAGGAGAAGGGACGCTTCCATGGGCGAGAAGGTCGTGGCGGGTCAGTTCGACCTGTCCGATCGACAGCGCTACCGCGACAAGCTCCAGCGGTGCCTGACGGGTCTGGAACGGCTCCTTGCGGAGAAACGATTCGACCGCCCCAAGAACCTGATGGGGCTGGAGATCGAACTGAATCTCGTGGGTGCCGACGGGATGCCGAGAATGTTGAATGCGCAAGTCCTCGAACGGATCGCGAGCCGTGACTTCCAGACGGAACTCGCGATGTTCAATCTGGAAGTGAACGTGGCACCGCACCGGCTCGGCGGCCGGGTATTCGACCGGCTCGCCGAGGAGATCCGCACGTCACTGGCGTATGCGGACCGGAAGGCCGGCGAGATCGACGCGGGAATCGCGATGATCGGAATTCTGCCGACCCTCGACCGGGACGACCTGGTCTCCTCCAACCTCTCCGCCGTCGACCGCTACGCCCTGCTCAACGACCAGATGGTGGCGGCCCGCGGAGAGGAATTCACCCTCGACATCGACGGCATCGAGCGCCTCGTCTGCACATCGAAGTCCATCGCCCCCGAAGCCGCGTGTACCTCCGTACAACTCCATCTCCAGGTCACCCCCGACCGTTTCGCGGACGTGTGGAACGCGGCGCAGGCCGTCGCGGGCCCGCAGATCGCCCTCGGCGCCAACGCGCCGTTCCTGTTCGGCCGGGAGCTGTGGCGCGAGTCCCGGCCGCCGCTGTTCCAGCAGTCCACCGACACCCGGCCGCCGGAGCTCCAGGCCCAGGGGGTGCGCCCGCGCACCTGGTTCGGCGAGCGCTGGGTGACCTCGGCGTACGACCTGTTCGAGGAGAACCGGCGGTACTACCCGGCGCTGCTGCCGATCTGCGACGACGAGGACCCGCTGGAGGTGCTGGACGCGGGCGGCGTCCCCCGGCTCGCCGAACTCGTCCTGCACAACGGCACGGTCTACCGCTGGAACCGCCCGGTGTACGACGTAGCCGACGGCGTGCCCCATCTGCGCGTCGAGAACCGGGTCCTGCCCGCGGGGCCGACCGTGGTCGACGTCATCGCCAACGCCGCCTTCTACTACGGCGTCGTGCGCGCCCTGGCGGAGGAGCCCCGGCCGGTGTGGACCCGGCTGCCCTTCGAGGCGGCGGCCGCCAACTTCGACGCCGCGTGCCGCCACGGCATCGAGGCCCGCTTCGAATGGCCCCGGCGGGGCAGGCTGGGGGGCACCACCCGGGTCGACGCGGCCGTCCTGGTCCGTGACGAACTGCTGCCGCTGGCCGCCGCCGGGCTGGACGCCTGGGGCGTGGAGCCCGCCGACCGGGACCTCTACCTCGGGGTGATCGAGGAGCGGTGCCGCCGCCGGGTCAACGGCGCGACCTGGCAGGCGGCCACCTTCCACCACGCCCGGGAGACCGGGCTGACCAGGGAGGAGGCGCTGGCCGCCACGACACGGCGGTACCGGGAGCTGATGCACGACGGCGCGCCGGTGCACCAGTGGCCGGTGGGCGTCTTCGAGGCGACCCCGTCGCGCTGAGGACCGGCGACGGGCGCGTGCCGCCCGGCTGTCGGAGGCCGGGCCCGGCAGGGCCGCGCCCGTACCGGCCCCGGTGCCCGTACCGGCCCCGGTGCCCGTACCGGCCCCGGTGCCCGTACCGGNGCCCGTACCGGCCCCGGTGCCCGTACCGGCCCCGGTGCCCGTACCGGCCCCGGTGCCCGTACCGGGCCCGTGCCCGCACCGGCCCCCCTGTCCGCACTCGCCCCGTGCCCGCACCGGCGCCCGGATGCCGGGACGGGAGGAGACGGCGCGGGCGCGAACGCGCCCGGACGGGCCGGGGCGGCGGGGCGGTGCCCGGCGGCCGACCCGTCCGGGCGCCGCGGGGCGGTGCCGGTGCGTTTCGCCGGGCCCGGTGTCCGGCGGCCCATACTGATCGGGCAAGCTGTGATGCCCGGACGAGGCACGTGCGCATGGCGGAGGCGGAACGGTGGCGGAAACATCCCCTGGGCGGGCCTACCCGGAGGAGTCCCTCCCCGTGGACGGGACGGTCCGGCGCCGGATGCTGCGCGACGAGACGGTGCTGGTGCTGGCCCTCTCGCTCGGCGCGAGCGGCGTCTCCGCCCTGATCAGTTTCATCGGCTCGGTCACCCGGCCCGGCGGCCTCAAGGACCAGGCCGCCACCCTCAACGCCTCCGCCGCCCCGGGCCGCCCCTGGCTGGATCTGGCCTGGCAGCTGTTCGGGATCACCACGGCCCTCGTCCCCGTCGCGCTCGTCGCCCACTTCCTGCTGCGCGAACGGCAGAGCCTGCGCACGCTCGGTTTCGACCGCACCCGGCCCCGGACCGACCTCGGCCGGGGCGCGCTGGTCGCCGCCGCCATCGGCAGCACCGGCATCGCCTTCTACCTGGCCGCACGCGGCCTCGGGTTCAACCTCACCGTCGTGCCCGAGGCGCTGCCCTCCGTCTGGTGGAAGTACCCCGTGCTGATCCTCTCCGCGGTGCAGAACTCGGTGCTGGAGGAGGTCATCGTCGTCGGCTACCTGCTGCGCCGCCTCGACCAGCTCGGCTGGTCGCCGCGCGCGTCGATGGCGGGCAGTGCGGTGCTGCGCGGGTCGTACCACCTCTACCAGGGCATCGGCGGCTTCATCGGCAACGTGGTGATGGGCGTCGTCTTCGTGTACCTGTACCGCCGGTGGGGCCGGGTGGGCCCGCTCGTCGTGGCGCACTCGCTGCTCGACATCGGGGCCTTCGTGGGATACGGCCTGCTGGCCGGCAAGGTGGGCTGGCTGCCCACGGCCTGACGGGGCGGCGACGGCCGGCCCGGCGGGGCGCGTACGGCCGCGCGGTGCTCCCCGGGGCGTACGCGCCGCCCCGGGGTACGCCCCGTGCCCCGTTCACGGGTCCGGGGCTCCCGTCCCGCCGCCGGGCCCCTTCCGGGGACGGTGCTCAGGCCAGGAGTTCGCCGTCGATGACCGTCACCGCGTGCCCGCCGAGCAGGGTGCGGTCGCCGCGCACCTCCGTACGGACCCGGCCCGTACGGGCCGAGAGCTGCACCCCGGTCAGCACGGGGCGGCGCAGGCGCTGGGACCAGTAGGGGGCGAGCGCCGTGTGGGCGCTGCCGGTGACGGGGTCCTCGTCGATGCCGACCTTGGGGAAGAAGCAGCGGGAGACGAAGTCGTGGTCCCCGGACGGGTCCTGGGCGGCGGCGGTGACGATGACGCCGCGGTCCGAGAGCACCGCCAGCGCCCTGAGGTCCGGCGCCAGAGCGCGGACCGTGCGCTCGTCCACGACCTCGACCAGCAGGTCCCCGACGCCCGGCCCGGTGTCCAGGACGGTGAGGGGCTCGGCCCCCAGCGCCCCGGTGAGGCCGGGCGGTGCCGCCACGGGGGTGAGGGGGGCGGTGGGGAAGTCGAGGGTGATCATGCCGTCGTCCCCGGGCAGGGCGGCCACCACACCGCTGCGGGTGGCGAACCGCACCGGGCCCTCGTGGACGCCGGTGGTCCGCAGCACGTGGGCGGTGGCCAGCGTGGCGTGGCCGCACATGGCCACCTCGGTGACGGGTGTGAACCAGCGCAGTGCCCAGTCGGCGTCCCCGCCCTCGGGCAGACGGTGGGCGAACGCCGTCTCGGCGTGGTTGACCTCCCGAGCGATCCGCTGGAGCCGGTCGTCGTCGGGGAAGTCGTCCAGGAGCAGGACTCCGGCGGGGTTTCCGGTGAAGGGCCGGTCGGTGAAGGCGTCGACGATTCGAATGCGCATGCACTGACGCTAGAGCCTGCGCGGCCCACCGTGCGGGGGAGGGTGCGTCCTCGCGCCTCCGGGCGACCGGATCAGGCCGTGCGGCGCGGCCCGTGGGCGCCGCTTGACCCTGACACCGTGACAAGGTCTTCACTGGGGTCCAGGAGGTGGTCCCGATGACCATGCCCCCACGGGGCCCACGCCCGAAGACCCGCACGGACCAGGGCGCGCAGGGCCGGACCGGCCCGGCCGCGCTCGGCCGCGTCGACGCGCACCACCGCACGGACGCGGACACGCGACGCCGGACCGGCACGGACACACGGCGGAGCACTCCCGCGCACCGCCACACGGACACCGACGCCCGGCGGGCGCTCCGGGCACTGGAGCACGGCGACCCGTCGGTCCGGCTGAAGGCGGCGATGGCGGTGGGGACCGCACCGGACCCGCGGTTCGTGGAACCGCTCGTCATCCGGTGCGGGATCGAACCCGAGTTCTTCGTGCGGGAGACCCTGACCTGGGCACTCACCCGGCACGCCGACGAGGCGACGGTGCCCCGGCTCATCGCCGAGCTCGGCCAGGACCGGCCGCAGGCGCGGAGCCAGGCGCTGCACACGCTGTCCAAGATCGGGGACCGGCGGGCCTGGCCGGCGCTCACCCGGGAGCTGCTGGCCGACCCCGACGAGGAGGTGGCGCGGGCCGCCTGGCGCGCGGCGGTCGCCCTCGTGCCGGAGGGCGGACGGGCGGAACTGGCCGGGGTCCTCGCCACGCGGTTGGGGCGCGGGGAGCACCGGACGCGGGCGAGCCTCAGCCGGGCACTGGTCGCGCTCGGGGAGGTGGTGCTGCCGGTACTGGCCGCCGCGACGGGCGATCCCGACCCGCGGGTGCGGCACCACGCCGTCGCGACGGAACGGCTGTGGCACGATCCCGAGGCGGGGTTCGAGTCCGCCGTCGAGGAGGCGAAGCGCGTCGTGGCCCTCGGCGGGACCGGGCGGGAGGAGTGACGGGGCGTGCGGATCGGTGAGGTGGCGCGGCGCTCCGGGGTCAGCGCCCGGATGCTCCGGCACTACGAGTCGCTGGGCCTGGTGCGGCCGAGCGGACGCACCGGCGGCGGCTACCGGGAGTACTCCGACGAGGACATCCGGCGGATCTTCCACGTCGAGAGCCTGCGGTCGCTGGGGCTGTCCCTGCGGGACGTCGGCCGCGCGCTGGACGATCCCTCCTTCGAACCGTCCGCGCTGGTCGGCGACCTCGTCCGGCGCACGGCCGAGCGCGTCGCGGCGGAGACGGAACTGCTCACCCTGCTGCGCCGGATCGCCGCGTCCGGGCCCACGGGCTGGGACGACGTGCTGCGCAGCGTCGCGCTGCTCCGGGCGCTGGGCTCGGGGAGCGCCGGGACGCGCCAGAGCGCGGCGCTGTCCTCGGCCGACGAGGCGTCCGTACCGGTGGAGGCCCTGGCCCAGGCGCTGCTGGACGAGGCGGACCCGCATGTCGCCGGGGCCCTGCGATGGGCCCTGGCGCACGGGGGCGGCGACGCGGCGGCCGCGCTCGCCCGGGGCCTCGGCTCGCCCGACGCGGAGGTGCGCGGGCGGGCCGTCCGGGCGGTCGTCGAGATCCCGGGCGCGGAGGCGACCGCGCTGCTGCGCGCGGCCCTGGCCGATCCCGACCGCACGGTCCGGGGGCGGGCGGCGCTGGCGCTCGGCGCGCGCGGTGCGGCCGAGGCGGTGCCGGTGCTCGTCGAACTGGTGGTGGAGGGTGTGCTCGACGTCGACGCGGCCGACGCGCTGAGCGCTCTGGCGGCCGACCCGGCGCTCGCGGAACGCGTCGCCGCCGCCCTCGTCGGCCGCCTCGCCGAGGACACCGCCGGGCCGTCGGTCCGACGGCGGCTGACCCAGGCGCTCGCGGACGTCCCCGGCCCCACGGCGTCCCGTGCCCTCGCCCGTCTGTCCGGCGACGGGGACCGCGCCGTCGCCCTCACCGCGGCGTACGTCCTGCGGCTGCGGAAGACCCGCTGACCGCGGCGTGGCAGCGGCGGGGCGCTGGGCCGAGCGGGCCGGGCGGCCGTGGGGCGGCGGGGCGGTGGGCCGTGGGGCCGGGCTCGGTGACGGGCGCGGACACCGCCCCGGCTGCTGCTTTCGGGCCGCCCGGCGGTGGGAATTCCGGTTCAGCCGTTGGTCCCGCGCCACTACGGTGGGGCCATGGACTCGGTCAGGCAGTTCCAGGTCACCTTCGACTGCGCGGAGCCCGCGCGGGTCGGCCGCTTCTGGTGCGCGGTGCTGGGGTACGACCCAGTGGTGCCCCGAGGGTTCGACACCTGGGAGGCGTACGAGGGTTCGCTCCCGGCGGGTGACCGGGGGGCGTGGTTCGCCTGTGCCGACCCCACCGGAGTGGGCCCGCGGCTGTACCTCCAGCGTGTTCCCGAGGGCAAGACGGTGAAGAACCGGCTCCACCTGGACGTGCGGGTCGGCACCGGCCTGGTGGGTGGGGAACGCCTCGCGGCACTGGAGGCGGAGTGCGCGCGGCTGGTCGGGCTGGGCGGGGAGCGGGTGGTGCTGCTGCCCGCCGACGGGGAGAACGAGTCGTGTCTCGTCATGCGGGACGTCGAGGGCAACGAGTTCTGCCTCGACTGAGGCGGCCGCGACCGCGACCGGGCCCGCCCGGACCGCGGGGGCGCCTGGGCGGCTGGACGCGGTGGGGACCGAGCGGGTGCGCCGCCGGGGACAGGACCGCGGAGGGGGCCGCGAGGGGTACGTCCACCGTGGGCGCCGGGAGGCCGGGCTCTGTTCCCGGTGGCTGCCGTCGTCCGTCGTCCGTCGTCCGTCGTCCGTCGTCCGTCGTCCGTTGTCCGTCGTCCGGGGCCGGTGGGGCGGAGCGGGCGCCGGGGCTTTACCGGTCGGCTTGTCGTGGCGGGGGATCCGCGACGGGGCGCCGCCGCCCTCCGCGCACACGCCCACGCTGCTCACGGCCCGTGGGCGTTCCCACCGGGACTTCAGAGGGGGCCGGGAAGCCCGGTGAGAACGCCGTCGGCCGTCACCGTGCGCGCCGGGGCCATGGGGTCCGTCGGGCGGGCCGTCGCGCACTCTCCCCGCCGGAGCGGGCGTTCGCGCCCGGGATTCCCACGATCAGTCGAGGCAGAACTCGTTGCCCTCGATGTCCAGCATCGGAATGCACGCGTCGTGGCCGTCGTACAGCGTGCGGACGTGGACCGCGCCGAGCGGGACGAGCCGGGCGCACTCCGCCTCCAGCGTGGCGAGGCGTTCCCCGCCCACCAGGCCGGTCCCGACCCGCACGTCCAGGTGCAGCCGGTTCTTCACCGACTTCCCCTCCGGAACGCGCCGGAAGCGCAGACGCGGGCCCACGCCGGTGGGGTCGGCGCAGGCGCACCACGCGTCCCGTTCCCCGGGCGGTCGCGTGTCCCGGTAGGCGTCCCACGAGGCGAATCCCTCCGGCGGCGCGAGGACGTATCCGAGCACCTCGCACCAGAAGCGCGCCAGGCGCGCGGGTTCCGCGCAGTCGACGGTGACCTGGAACCGCTTGATCGGCGTCATCGGGCCAGGGTAGGGGCGCTGTCCCGTCGACGGGCAGGGCCGGGGGCGGCGTGGGCGGCTCCCCCGGCCCGTCCGCTCAGCTCCAGGTCATGTTGATCTCACCGCCGAAGGCGACGTATCCGGCGCGACGGAAGGCCTCGGCCATCGGTACGTTGCCGAGGTCCGTGGACGCGCGGACACGGGGGACATTCCGCTCGGCGAGGACGCGGGTGCCCTCGGCGAGCAGATCGTCGACGTGGCCGTTACCGCGGTGGGCGGGGAGGACGGCGATGTAGGCGATGATCGCGTTGTAGCCGTTGTGCGCGGGCAGGACGAACCCCACCGGTTCCCCGTCGGGCAGTGTCGCGATCCGCCACCAGTCCCGAGGGCTCGTGTACTGGGCGAGTTCGTCCTCGTAGTGCCTGGTGGCCGCCTCCCGGGGGGACATCCGGGTCAGGTCGGCGCGGCCGTGGGCGTCCAGCGTGCCGTCCAGGACCAGGGCCATCAGGGACACGAGTTCCCCGGCGTCGACGACCCGCCGGAAGGCGAGCCGTCCGGTGGTCCCGGGGAGGGGGGATTCCGGACGCCATTCCAGACGCAGCCGTTCGACGAGGGGCCGGGCACCGGTCCGTTCCAGCACGGCGAGGCGGCTCTCGACGGCTTGCCGGGACGGCGTGTCCCCGCGCCAGTCCGGCGGGACGAACCGGCTGTACTCCGGGGGAGGCGAACCCGGCGCGAGGGTGGCGGCCGTGGCGGTTGCAACACCCGGCTGTCCTCGCCCTGCTGGAGCGGTTCGGGTCACCGGCCCAGATCCGCAAGGCAGGCCGCCGGCGGCTGGTCACGCTGCTGCGGCCGAAGGCGCCGCGGATGGCCGAGCGACTGGTGGAAGACATATTCACCGCGCTGGACGAGCAGACCGTGGTGGTTCCCGGCACCGAAGCGGCCGCCCTAATCGTCCCGAGCCTGGCCGGCTCGCTCGCCGCCGTCCTCGACCAGCGCAAGCTCCTGGCCAGCCGGATCGAGGAACTGCTGAAGGCCCACCCTCTTTCCCAGGTCCTGATCTCAATGCCGGGCGTCGGGATCAGGACCGGAGCCAGGATCCTCATCGAGGTCGGCGACGGCAGCAGCTTCCCCTCCGCCGCCCACCTCGCCGCCTACGCAGGGCTCGCCCCGGCAACCCGCAATTCGGGCTCCTCGATCCGAGGCGAACAGCCATCCCGGAGGGGAAACAAGCAGCTCAAACGGGCCTTCTTTCTCTCCGCGTTCGCAGCCCTGGGAGACCCGGCCTCCAGGGCCTACTACGACAAGAAGGTCAGCCAGGGCAAGCACCACACCCAGGCTCTGCTCTGCCTCGCCCGACGCCGGGCCGACGTCCTCTTCGCGATGCTCCGCGACGGAACCTTCTACGAGCCTCAACCCGCCACCGCCAGATGAGGAGGTCAAACCGATCTGTCAGTCCTCCGGCCGCAACCACTGACGAGCCGCCTCAAGCCGCCGGTCGTAATCAGGCGCGAACAGCTCGGGCAGCGCCTTGTCCAACGTCCCGGCGATCCGATGGATCGGCGCCCAGACCGCCGGATCGTCGACGACACGACTGAGGTCCGTCATCTGGAGCTTCTCCAGCCAATGCGACAGCACCAGCGCCTCATCAGCCGTGAGCTCGATCGTGATCTGACTATCGCCCATGCCCATCCCTACACCTCGGCCCCCACCCTCGACCACCCGAACCTACTGGCCTCCGGCCTTGACCAAATACATAGGGGCACCCCCCCCGGGCGGCGGACCCGTGCGCGGCGCACGGAAGCGTCCGGCGCTTCGGGCGCGGGGCGGGCCGGTGGGGCCGGGAGACGGCGGCCGTCCGGAACCGTGACGACGGATCCCGTTGCCGTGACGACGGGCGTGGTGGGCGGACCGATGCCCCCGGGTCGCCGAGGGCCGCTGCGGACTCCGGGCCGCGCCGCCGCCCCGGCCCCCGTGAGACCCGTCCGGGAGGCCATTCGGGCAGGGAGAACGCAACTTCGACAGGACCTCCGGAGGCGGCTACCTTCACCCGCGTTCCCCGTCGATCGTGAACGGCCGCACCGGAGTTCCCCGGCCGAGCCGCCCGCGACGGGGCGCGTCGGCCGTGCCCCGGGCGTCCTCGCCGCCGCACGAGCCGTCCGAGCCGCACGAGCCGTCCGAGCCGCACGAGTCGGCCGAGCCGCACGAGTCGGCCGAGCCGCACGAGTCGGCCGAGCCGTTCGCGCCGCCCGAGTCGGCCCGGACGGCACCGGGCACCCACTGAACCAGGGAGATACGCATGCCCCGTCTCGCTCTGTACACCTTCGGCGTCCTGAAGTCGCCGCTCGCCGATCCCGCCCCGCTCACGCGCGAGTTGCACGACAGGGGGGAGGTCGTCTACCGGGCGATCGGCGGGCAGTCCGGATACCTCGCGCACGCCGAAGCGGCGGACGGCGGCAGGGGAACGCACTTCGAGCTGGACTGGGGCGCGTGGGGGGAGTTCGCCGTACCGGCCTGGTACGGCAGGGGCCGTACCGCGGGGACCACCGCCCTGGCCGCGACCCTCTCGCTCTGGACCGGCCTGCGCCCCGCCTTCCGCGCCGTGCACAGCGGCCCGCACCGTGAGGCGCTGAACCGGCGTCACGACTGGTTCGAGAGGACCGGGCACCCGGCCCACGTGTGCTGGTGGGACGCCGACGGCGGGACACCGACCTGGCAGGACGGCGTGTCCCGGCTGGAACACCTCCACGCCCACGGCCCCGCGCCGCACGCCTTCACCCTCCGCCACGCGTTCGCCCCCGACGGAACGCCGACCAGGGCCACGGACGCCGGGCCGCGCGGTGACCGCGGCCGCTGATCGGAAAGCCGGAACGGTCCGGGCCCGCCGTTCGCCCGTTCGCCCGTTCGCTCGGTCGGACGGTCGGACGGTCGGACGGTGGGGGACAGGGGGCGGTGCGGGCCTGGGGCGCTCCTGGCGGGGTTGTCGATGCGACTTCTCCGATATATCGTTGAAGCATCGCGACAGATCGACGATTGAATGGAGTGGTGACCATGCGCAGCCATGGATACGAGCGGGGGCACGGCGGACACGAGTGCGGGGGCGGTCCGCATGGGCGGCGGTTCGAGGGCGGGCGCGCGGCGTTCGGGCCCTTCGGGCCGGGTGGCCCGGGCGGACCCGGAGGGCCCTTCGGGCCGGGCTTCGGTGCCGGGCCCTGGGGCGGCCGGGGCCGTGGCGGGCCCAGGGGCAGGGCGCGGCGCGGTGACGTACGCGCGTCGATCCTCGCCCTGCTCAAGGAGCGGCCCATGCACGGCTACGAGATGATCCGGGAGATCACCGAGCGCAGCGGCGGGGCGTGGAAGCCCAGCCCCGGTTCGGTGTACCCCACCCTCCAACTGCTGGAGGACGAGGGGCTGATCGTCAGCGAGAGCGAGGGCGGCAAGAAGCTGTTCTCCCTCACCGACACCGGCCGCACGGCCGCCGAAGAGGTGTCCGAGGCGCCCTGGGAGGAGGCCTCGCGCGGCGTCGACTGGGAGGCGCTGCACGACGTCCGGCAGGCCGGGTTCGGGCTGATGGAGGCCTTCGGCCAGGTCTGGAAGGCCGGCAGCAAGGAGCAGCGGGAGAAGGCCCTCGCGGTCATCGGCGACGCCCGCAAGAAGCTGTACCTCATCCTGGCCGACGAGGACTGACCCGCCGGGGCCCCTGCCCCGGATCCCGGATGCCGGGGCGCGGTGTGCAGAGTGCCCGCGGCGGCGAGACGGTGAGACGGACAGTCGTGGTCCGCCCTCGGGGGTGGGGATGGGGCTCCCCGGGGTGGGGATGCGGCCCCCGGACGGATCCCTCGCCCGGATCGGCGCCGCGTTCTCCGGAACGGAGCGGAGCGGAGCGGAAGGCGCCGCGCGGTCCCGGGGCTGGAACGGGCCGACGCGCGGGACGCGCCGGGGCGTCGGCCGCCGCGCCGGTCCCGGGCCCACGGTCCTTTTGGCCCCGGCACGGCGCCCGGGCTCGTCCCTCGACTTCCGCGCCTCCGCACGGTTCCCGGCCCGCGCCCAGCGCTCCGAAGCGCCCTCCCGTGGGCCGGGAACCCCGGGTACGCCCCGGGCCCGCAAGCCGCCGTCGCCCGTCGGCGGCGCCCCGTGTCTCAGGGCTCCCCCCGTCCGGGAGCGGGCCTGCCCCGCCCGGACCGGCAGCCCGGCGGCGCGCCGCCGGATGCGCGAGGGGTCGTACGAGGAGCGGTGACCGGGGGCGAGGCAAGGCGGCGCGCGACCGTCGGGGGGAATCGGCGTGATCTCATCCGCGAGGAGGATATTCCGGACGGCCTGATCCCCTCCCCGTGGGACGCGCGAATGCTCCCCGCCGGGGATGTGCCGGGCCGGAAGGGCTGGTGAGGTGGGTGGTGTGCAACCCCGTATCCCCCGGCAGCCGGCCGTCGCGCAGGACGGCCCTCGCCCGGCAGGCAATGACGCCGATGTCCGGTTCGGTGCCGCGCTGGCACCCGTGGTCTCCGGTGCGCGCCGAAGAGCCGTGCGGGACGGGGACCGGCAGATCGACACGGCTCATCTGCTGCACTCCCTCCTGGAGTACGACCCCGAGGCGTGCGCCGTCCTCGGGGAGGGACCGCGGCCGGCCCGTCTCCTCGGCTATCTCGTGCAGCGCAGCATCGGCTACGGGCTCCGCTGGCAGAGCGCCGTCGAGGACTCCGCAGCCCTGCCGGTGGTGATCGGCGCCGACGGCTTCTCGCCACTGGCCGCCGCCGCGATGGAGTACGCGGCCCGGCGCGCCGAGGGGCGCGGGGCGGCGTGGGCCTGCGGTCTCGATCTGCTGGCCGCTCTCGTCATGGACCCGCAGGCGCGGGCCGTGGAGGTGCTCGGCCGGGCCGCCCTCGCCCCCGACGAGATCCTGACCCGCGTCCTGGAGCGGCTCGAACCGACCCCCTGACCCGGCCCGGCGGCTCGCCGGGGCCGCCGCCACGAGTCAGGTGCCACGGGGGTGACGCTCATGTCGTCCCCTGTCATCATGTGCCCGTGCACATGTCTGACAGCGTCCGCGGCGGTCCGCGGAACGGCGTGGGGCTCGGCCTCGCGCTCGGTTCCGCGGTCGCGTTCGGCGGTTCCGGGGTGGCGGCCAAGCCGCTGATCGAAGCGGGGCTCGACCCGCTGCACGTGGTGTGGCTGCGGGTCGCGGGCGCGGCGCTGGTGATGCTGCCGCTCGCCGTGCGCCACCGCGCGCTGGTCCGGCGCTGCCCCGGGCTGCTGGCCGGGTTCGGGCTGTTCGCCGTCGCCGGGGTCCAGGCCTGCTACTTCGCCGCGATCTCCCGCATCCCCGTCGGGGTCGCGCTGCTCGTCGAGTACCTGGCGCCCGCGCTGGTGCTGGGCTGGGTGCGGTTCGTCCAGCGGCGGCCGGTGACACGGGCCGCCGCGTTCGGGGTGGTGCTCGCGGTGGGCGGGCTCGCCTGCGTCGTGGAGGTCTGGTCCGGGCTCGGCTTCGACGCGCTCGGGCTGCTGCTCGCGCTCGGCGCCGCCTGCTGCCAGGTCGGCTACTTCGTCCTGGCCGACCGGGGCGGCGACGCCGGGGACGCGGCGCCCGACCCGCTCGGCGTCATCGCGTACGGGCTGCTCGTCGGAGCGGTGGTGCTCACTGCGGTCGCCCGCCCCTGGGACATGGACTGGTCGCTGCTCGCGGGCTCCGTCCCGATGGACGGCACCCCCGTCGTCGCCGGGCTGCTGCTGGCCTGGATCGTCCTCGTCGCCACGGTGCTCGCCTACGTCAGCGGCGTGCTCTCGGTGCGGCGGCTCTCGCCGCAGGTCGCGGGGGTGGTGGCGTGTCTGGAGGCGGTCATCGCCACCGTCCTGGCCTGGGTGCTGCTCGGTGAGCACCTGTCGACGCCGCAGATCATCGGCGGGGGAGTGGTCCTCGCGGGAGCCCTCATCGCCCAGTCGTCGGCGCCCGCGCGGGGCTCGTCCGAGCCGGTGGCCGGCGGAGGGCCCGAACGGGAGCTGTCCGGGCGGAGCACGGCGGCCTGAGCGCACCGCGCGGGGGCCGCCGCCGGCCACCCCCCGTCGACGACGCCTCGATCCCCCCTCGTGCGACCGGCCGGCGTCGGCGGGGTCCTCCGGGCCGGGCGCGTCCCGCGATCCGGGTTCCCGAGGGCCGCGCCGTTCCGCGTTCCCCCCCCGCGTTGCCGCGTCGCCGTGTCGCCGAGGGGCCGGGTGATCGGTCGGCCCCGGCCGGCCGACGGGCGTGGGCCGCTGACGGCGACCGACCGTGGCCCGGACCGGCCGCTGGTGCCGTCCGGCTTTTGGGCCCGATCGGCCGTGGACCACCACTCGCCGTGGGCCGGGACCAGCCGTGGACCGTCACGGGCCGCGGATCACCACCGGCTCCGCCACCCCCGGTCGCCGCGCCGGCCGCACCGACGTCCGCCGCCTCAGCGCCCCCGCGCTCCCCGTCGCCGCCCGCCCCGCACCCTACGAAGCCCGTGCGCCCGCCGGGAGCCCCCCGGCTCAGATCACGTCGGAGGGGACCAGCGCCGCCAGATAGTCCGGCACCGGGGTCCCGGGGGCCAGGCGGGGGTCGGGCACGGGGGTGCCGTAACCCTTGCGCAGGGGCAGCAGGCCCGCCCAGTGGGGGAGGCCGTAGTCCTCGGGCTCGTCGTTCACCCCGCCGGTGCGGAGCTTGGCCGAGACCTCGTCCAGGTCGAGGCGGATGACGGCGGTGGCCGCCAGCTCCCTGCGGTCGGCCGGCCGGCAGTCGGCCGACCGGCCCGGCACCGCGTGGTCGACGAGGGCGTCCAGGGCGACGTTCCGCTCCTCGGGGTCGGTCACCTCGTGAGCGGTGCCGTGCACCATGACCGAGCGGTAGTTGACCGAGTGGTGGAAGCCCGAGCGGGCCAGCACCAGCGCGTCCACGTGCGTCACCGTCAGGCACACCGGCAGCCCCGGGTCGGCCCGGCCGGTCATCAGCAGCGGGCGCGAGCCCGTCGAGCCGTGCACGTAGAGGCGCTCGCCGACCCGGGCGTACAGCGTCGGCAGCACCACGGGCGCGCCGTCGCGCACGAAGCCGAGGTGGCAGACGTATCCCTCGTCGAGTATCGCGTGCACCACCTCCCTGTCGTACGAGGCCCGGCCCGGGGAGCGGGAGGGCACCGTGCGGTCGGTGGGGGTGTAGGCGGCCGGTCCGGGCGGTGCCGTCCCGGCGCGCGGTGGCCGGGCGGGCGCCGGGTGTCCGCCGGGCGCGGTGCCGTCCGCGCGTGGGCCGGGTGCCGCCGGTTCCTGGGTACCCATGGCGTCCTCCATTGCACTAGTGCATAATGTTGTTTGTGCTAGGAGAGTATCGGATCACGGGGCGGGGCGCGGCGGAGATTTCCGCGAGCGTCGAACGAGCTGTGGGCGCGGGGCGGTTGGAGCCCGGGCAGGCCCTGCCGCCGATGCGGGAGCTGGCCGAGCGGCTCGGGGTGAACCCCAACACCGTCGCCGCCGCCTACCGCACGCTGCGCGAGCGCGGAGTCATCGAGACGGCCGGGCGGCGGGGCAGCCGGGTGCGGGCGAAGCCGGCCACCACCGGGCGGGGCTTCATCCGGGTCGAGGTGACCGAGGGGGTGCGCGACGTGTCCGAGGGCAATCCGGACCCGGCGCTGCTGCCGCCACTGGGTCCGGCGTTCGCCGCGGCGGCGGCCGAGGGCGACCGCAGCCCGGTGCTCTACGGGCAGGAGCCCGTGGAGCCCGAGCTGGCCCGTCTGGCCAGGGCCGACATGGACGCCGACGGGGTCCCGGAGGGGCCCGTGGCGGTGGCGTCCGGTTCGCTGGACGCGCTGGAGCGGGTGCTCGCCGCCCATCTGCGGCCCGGTGACGTCGTCGCCGTCGAGGACCCCGGCTGGGGCGGCCTCCTCGACCTCGTCCCCGCCCTCGGCCTGCGCACGGCCGCCGTCGGTGTCGACGAGGAGGGGCCGCGCCCCGACGAGGTGCGCCGCGCGCTGGCCGCCGGTGCCCGGGCCCTCGTCGTCACCGATCGCGCGCAGAACCCGACCGGCGCCGCGCTGAGCGCCGCCCGCGCACGGGCCCTGCGGCGGGTGCTGCGGGAGCATCCGCAGACCCTGCTCATCGAGGACGACCACGGTCACCGGATCGTCGACCTGCCCCTGCACCCCCTGGCCGGAACGACGCACCACTGGGCCTTCGTGCGCTCCGCCGCCAAGGCGTGCGGCCCCGACCTGAGGCTCGCGGTGCTGACCGGGGACGGTGTCACCCTCGACCGGGTGCGCGGCCGGCAGCGGCTCGGCCCGGGCTGGGTCAGCCGCGTCACCCAGCGCGCGGTGGCCCGGCTCTGGGCCGACGGCGCGGTGGACACCGTCGCGGTGGCCCGGGCGTACGGGGCCCGGCGGAACGCGCTGCTGGAGGCCCTCGCGGAGCGCGGGGTCGAGGCCCACGGACGCAGCGGGATGAACGTGTGGGTCCCCGTGCCGGACGAGACCGGCGCCGTGGCCCGGCTGCTGCAGGCGGGATGGGCGGTGGCCCCCGGCGCCCGCTTCCGGGTCGCCGCCCCGCCCGGCGTCCGGATCACCGTCTCCACGCTGGCCGAGGAGGAGGCCGGTGCCCTCGCCGACGCGGTCGCCTCGGCGCTGGGGCGCGGTGCGGGGCCGAGCCGCGCCTGACGGGTGCCCGGCGCGCCGGTCCGCGCGGGGCACCCGCGCGTGCCGGGCGTCGGCTACGGCCGAGGGGTCGGCTGCCGGGTCTCCCGCTGCGGCGCCCGCCGGTGCGGTGCCCCTTGGCGGGGTACCGCCTGCCGCGCGCGCTCGGGGCGCGTCGTCCCGTGGTCGGGGCCCTTCAGACCCGGTGCGTCCTGTTCCGGTGCGGCCCGGTGCGGTGCCTCCCGCCCGTTCGCCCGCAGCCGCGACGCCGCTGCCGCGGGGGCGCGCCCGGCCCTGGGGTGGGCCTGGGTCAGGGCCGCGCCCGCGAGCACGACCGCCGCCCCGACCGGCGCGGACCACGACAACTTCTCACCGAGCAGCAGCACCCCGGCCGCCGTGGCGATCACCGGCGTGAAGTAGGTGACCATCTGCGCCGTCGTCGGGCCGACCTCGGCGACCAGGTCGTACTGGACCAGGAAGGCCAGGCCGGTGCCGAGGGCACCCAGAGCCATGACCGCCAGCACCGGCGCCACCGGAAAGGCCTCCGGCATCGAGGTGAACAGCGGTGTCACCACGGCCAGTTGCGCCGTCGCCAGCAGCAGTTGCGCGCCGGACAGCGACAGGTGGGAGTGACGGGAGCCGGCCAGAGTGCGCCGCACGTAGATCCAGCCCACCGGATAGCAGAACGACGCCCCCAGGGCCAGCGCGGTCCCCTTCGGGTCCAGGCCGTTGAAGCCCTGCCAGACGCCCAGCACCGTCAGCACCCCGAGGAAGCCGATGCCCAGCCCCGCCACCCGGACCCGGGTCGGCCGGTCCTCCGAGAGGGCGACCAGGGAAAGGGCCATGCCCCACAGCGGTGAGGTGGCGTTGCAGATGCCGGCGATCGAGGAGGGGATCGTCAGCTCCGAGAAGGCGAACAGGGAGAAGGGGAGCGCGTTCAGCAGGAACCCCGCGACCGCGAGGTGCGCCCAGGTCCGCCCGCCGCGCGGCAGCCGCTCCCGCCTCACCGCCATGGCCGCGGCGAGCACCGCCGTGCCGAAGGCCAGCCGGCCCAGCGTGACCTGGAACGGGGCGAAGCTGTCCGTGCCCACCTTCATGAACAGGAAGCTGAATCCCCAGACGAGGGAGAGGGCGCCGAAGCGCACGCGCCAGTCGAAGAGGCGGCGGGGAGCGGCGGGGTCGGTGGTGATGCTGCTGGTCATGAGGGCAACGATGCGGCAAGCCCTCTTCGTAGCACAATCGAATCTTCGCACTGGGTATCTCGTAGTATCGCTTATATGTTGAACCTGGAGCGCCTTCGCACCCTCGACGCCCTCTCCCGGCACGGCTCGGTCAGCGGCGCGGCCGGGGCGCTGCACATCACCACGTCGGCCGTCTCCCAGCAGATGTCCAAACTGGAGCGCGAGGTCGGACAGCGGCTGCTGGCGAAGAACGGCCGGGGGGTGCGCCTCACCGACGCGGGACGGCTGCTCGCCGAGCACGCGGCGCGCATCCTCTCCCAGGTGGAGCTGGCCGAGGCCGACCTGGAGGCGCAGCGCGGACAGGTCGCCGGAGAGCTGCGGCTGGCCGCCTTCCCCACCGCCGCCCGCGGACTGTTCCCCGCCGCGCTGGCCGCCCTGCGCGCCGAGCACCCGGCGCTGCGCCTGCGCTCCACTGAGCTGGAGCCCGAGCGGGGGGTGGCGGGTGTGGTGCGCGGCGACTTCGACCTGGCGGTCGTCCTGGACTGGTACAACAAGCCGATGCCGCTGCCCGACGGGCTGGTCAAGGCGCCCCTGCTGGACGACCCGGCCGATGTGGCGATGCCCGCGGGCCACCGGCTGGCCCACCGGGAGGAGGTGGACCTCGCGGAGTTCGCGGACGACGAGTGGATCACCTGGGGCGAGGGGGAGTTCTGCCACGAGTGGCTGATGTTCACCCTGCGCTCCCGGGGCATCGAGCCCATCCTCGGCCACCGCGCCGCCGAGACGCACACCCAGCTCGGGCTGGTCGCGGAGGGGCTCGGGGTGTGCATCGCCCCGCTGCTCGGCCGCCATCCGATGCCCGCCGGGGTCGTCACGCTCCCGCTGCGCCAGCGGGTGCGCCGGCATGTGTACGTCGTCTGGCGGGCGGACGCCGACCGGCGGCCCTCGATCCGGGCGGCGGTCGGGGCGCTCCAGGCCGTGGCCGGGCGGCTGGGCTGAGAGGCCCGCCGCCGGAGGAACGCGGGGGCCGCACGCCCCGGCAGGATGTACGGCCTGCCGGGACGTGCGGCCCGGGGTGTGCGGCGGTCGGCCGCCGGAGGGTCCGCGCGGGTGATCAGCGGATGTCGACGTCGATGCAGGCGTAGAAGGCGTTCGCGGTGTCGGCGATGTTCCACACCGCCAGGACCTTCTGCTTGCCCGTGATCGAGCCGAAGTTCACCTGGTGGGTGACGGTCGCGCCCGGCTGACGGCCCCCGTCGTTGAACTCGGCGACCTTGGTCGCGCCGACGTAGTACTGCCAGGTGCTGGTGGCGTGACGCGCCGTCAGGCGCCAGTTGAAGGCCGTGGTCCGGGAGACGGGCGTGACCTTCCAGCCCTTCGCGTCGTTGTCGAGGTCCGCGAAGGCGGCGTTTCCGCCGCTGCAGCTGCGCAGCCCCTTGGGGCCCTCGACGCTCTGCGGCTCCCACTTGATGGAGCCGCAGGAGACGGTGCCCGCCGCGCACTGGGCCTGACGGCTGGGGGGCGAGGTGATGTAGCCGTGCGCCTGCGCCGTGCCGGCCGACAGGCCGACCGTCAGGAGCGGGGCGATACCGGCACCCAGAACGATGGCCAGCGTCCTCTTGTTCCTCATGGGTTCTCCTTGGTGGGGGGATATGAGGTCGCGCACCGGGCGCGCCGTGGCGGCGCCCGACGGGAGAGCGGCACGTCCTGGGGACGGACCGCCCGCGCGTGTCGTACGTGGGGAGGGGGGTGACGACCGCGCGGTACTGCCGCTCTGTTCTTGGTCTAGACCATACGGACCGGAAAGAAGGGGTCAAGGGTGCCGGAGGGAGGGAACCCGGGAGGCGCCCCTTTCGCGTCAGTCGCCGACAGGGGGCGCGGGCGTGGTTTAGGCGCAGGCCCGGCGGCGCCTCCGCGCGGGCCGGTGCTCACCGTCCCACCGTCCGAACGCGCCGTCATCCGGCCGGAATTCATCCCTCCGATCCCTGCGCCGGAGACCCCGGCGGAGACGGCCGGGGGAGGGTTCCCGGCCAACTGACCGGTCGGGCACGGTGGTGCCCGGGTGGGGCCGGGGTGGGGCCGGGTGCCCCGGCCGGACGCCGCACGGCGCGCCCGGTCGCAGCGGGACCGCGGCGGCCGTCGCGGGGAAGAGCCGCGGGGGCGGGGCGGCGCAGCCCCGTCGCCCCGCGCCGCGTCGGGACGGCGGACGCCCGGCCCGGACGCCGGCGACGCGGCGGGCGGACCGGGCGTGACGGGAGTGATGGGGGTGGCAGATGCGACGGTGCGACGGGAGCGACGGGAGCAACGGGAGTGACGGGAGCGTCGGAGCCGTGCGGCCCTGGGGGCCGTCGAGGGCGGGGCCGTGCGGCCTCCTTGAGGGAGTGCGCCGGGAGGGGCGCCCCCGGACCGGTCCTCAGGAACCCACAAGAAGCGGCCGGTCAGCCGCCCAGCAGCTCGATGACCGCCCGTACCGCCTCGGCCACCGGCTGCCCCACGGCTCCCAGGGTGCTGACGACGCCGGCGACGGTCACCAGGGCCCGGTGGCGTTCCTGCGCGGAGACGGCTGCCGCGGGGTTGAGGGCGGGGAGCGAGTCGGCGACGAGCTGCGCGTTGGGCCCGTCGAGCCGGACGCGCAGGTCCTCGATCATCCGGTGGAGTTCACCGATGGCCGTGACCACGGCGGGCGCCAACTGCTCGGCCCCGTTGCCGTTCTGGTGCTTGACCATGCCGATGCTGTCCCGGGTGCCGTGCATGTTCACGGAATCGCCGTAGTAGTAGTGGTTCCCGCTCATGCTGCCTTCCCCACGTTTCCGCTGCCGCCGTACATGTTGACGTTGTCACCGAAGTAGTAGTTGTTCGGTGAGTGGGTGATGCACTCGACCGTCACCCGGAACTCCGTCTCGGGATGGTCGATGGCGTGGGAGATGTCGCCGACGAGCCGGTCCAGGTGGTGCGGGTGCACGCTCGTCACCACTCCGGTGGACGCCCCGGCGGTCTCGACGGCCAGCACGTAGTAGGACTTGGCGGTGAGCACCGTGATCAGGTCGACGGCGCAGAGCGCCACGACCCCCAGCGCGAGGAACCAGAGCCAGCCCAGCAAGGGGCTGCTGCCCTCGCTGAGGGCGGAACCTATCGCCGCGGGCAGCGAGATGATCACCGCCACGGCGACCGTCATGCCGACCCGCCTGACGAAGCGCAGGACCGCCTCCTTGCGCTTCGGCCGCAGAGTGAAGGTGTGGACCCGGGCGATGTTGTGCAACGGGTAGGCCGCCCGGCCGATCCACAGGGTCCTCTTGCTGATGCGCAGTTCCACGGAGGCGGCGAGCCCTGCGGGTGGCGGGGGCGGGACAAGTCCCGTGGGCGGCGGGGGCGGTGGGGGCCCGGCGGACAGGGGCGGGTGCCCGGGGCGTTCCGGTGGTTGGACGGCCGCCATCCTTCCTCCTTGGGAAGAGGGCTGAGGGTACGAGTGGGGAAAGGGCCCTCCGGCACCTCGACGGGTGGGAAGGAAGGCTCACAGTACGCCACAAGTGCCGTGCGGCGGCGTGGAGTTATTCGTCGCTGCGGTCCGGACGGAGCGCGTTCCGGGACCAGTGCGTCCGGAGCGGAGGACGTTCCGGCGGGAAGCGGGAAGCGGGAAGCGGGAAGCGGGAAGCGGGAAGCGGGAAGCGGGAGCCGGGGCCCGCGGGCCGGAGGGCGTGGAGGGGGGCCCGGACGGTGGCGGCCTCCGTCGGCCGTCCCCGGCGGGACGGCCGACGCCGTGCCGGGGACCCGTCCCGGACGGTGCGGTCCGTGGACCGGGCAGCCGGTGCGGACCCCGGCGGCGGAGTCAGTAGTAGACCGCGATCCGGCCCCGGGGTCCGTCGACGACCTCCACGGGGGTGTCGAAGATGTCCGTGAGAACGTCGTCGCGCATGATCTCGTCCGGGCCGCCGAAGTGGCGCACGGTCCCGTTCTTGACCGCGCAGATGCGGTCGGCGTAATGGCCCGCGAAGTTGATGTCGTGCAGCACGATCACGATGGTGCGTCCCAGCTCGGCGGCGGCGCGCCGCAGGTGCTGCATCATCTGGACGGAGTGCCGCATGTCGAGGTTGTTGAGCGGTTCGTCCAGCAGCAGGTAGTCGGTGTCCTGGGCGAGCACCATCGCGACGTACGCCCGCTGACGCTGGCCGCCGGAGAGTTCGTCGAGGTAGCGGCCCTCCAGTTCGCCCAGTCCCAGGAAGTCGATGGAGCGGCTGATGACCTCCTCGTCCTGGCGGGTCAGACGCCCCTGCGAGTGGGGGAACCGCCCGAAACCGACGAGCTGGCGCACGGTGAGGCGGGTGACGAAGTGGTTCTCCTGGCGCAGGATCGAGACGATCCTGGCGAGGTCCTTCGAGTCGGTGCGGACGATGTCGTAGCCGGCGATCTCGATCGTCCCCGAGTCGATGCCCAGCAGCCGCCCGATCATCGTCAGCAGGGTCGACTTCCCGGCGCCGTTGGGCCCGACGAGCGCGGTGATGCCGCCCGCCGGGATGGTGAGGTCGACGGGGCCGATCGCGACCTCGCTGGTGTACCGCTTGGCGACCCGGGTGAGGGTGATCACAGCCGTCCCTTTCGCAGGATGTGGACGAGGAAGAACGTGCCACCGACGATCTCGATGATCACGCCGACCGAACCGGCCGCGTAGAAGAGGTGCTTGAGGACGAAGTAGGCGCCGCCCAGCACGACGACGCCGGTGAGCCAGGCGACGGGGAACACATAGCGGTGGTCGTGGGTGTCGGCGAGCTGGTAGGCGAGCATCGCGACGAGGAACCCGAAGAACGTCATCGGTCCGATGAGCGAGGTGGAGACGGCCATCAGGACCGCGACGAGCAGCAGCACCGCGATCGTCCGGCGGCGGTGGTTCAGCCCGAGGTTGGTGGCGGCCTCGCGGCCGAGCGCGAGCACGTTCAGCCGGCGGCTGCCCGCCCACAGCAGCCCGCCCGCGACGGCGGCGACCGGGAGCGAGACGGCCAGGTAACTGGCGTCGGCGTTGGCGATGCTGCCGATCAGGCGCGCGGTGAGCACGTCGAACTCGGTGGGGGTGAGCAGCCGTTGCATGAAGGTGGCCAGCGCCCCGAGGCCGCCGCCGAGGATGATCCCGATCAGCAGCATGATCTGGAGGTTGCCGTACTTGCCCGACAGCAGCCAGCTGTAGAGCAGGGCGGCGAAGGCGACCATGAGCACGACCTGCGCCACGAACTGCCACACGCCCTGCACGGCGGTGATCCCGGCGGTGCCGAGGAAGAAGACGGCGCCGGTCTGGACCACCCGGTAGAGGGACTCGAACCCCATGATCGAGGGGGTGATGATGCGGTTGTTCGTCACCGTCTGGAACGCGACCGTCGCCAGCGCCTGGCAGAACGCGACGACGACGATGATGACGACGCTCGTCGCCCGCAGTTCGGCGATGCGCCGGAAGCCGGGGGTGCCGAAGGGCATCGGGTTGTCCCAGGCCAGGATGCCGATCACGACGAGCACGCTGAGCGCTGCCAGCGTGCCGAGGACGCCCCAGTACCGGCGCCGCGCCCGCGCCGTGGGCAGCGCGCCGGAGCGGCGGTCCCGGCGGGGCGCGGGGGGGAGGACCGGGGAGGTGGGGGCGGTGGGGGCGATGGTGCGGTCAGCCATGGCGACGCTGCCTCAGCAGGAGGGAGATGAACACGACCGAGCCGACGACCGCGAGGATCAGCGCGACCGGCACCTCGAAGGGCATGACGATCAGGCGGCCGATGATGTCGCAGACCGTCACCGAGGCGATGCCGGCCAGGCACACCCAGGGGAGGTTCGAGCGGAGGTCGTCGCCGCGGAACAGGGAGACCACGTTGGGCACGATGAGGCCGAGGAAGGGCAGATTGCCGACGACGACCGTGACGATGCCGGTGGCGAGGGCGATGAGCCCGGTGCCCAGCAGCACGACCCGCTGGTAGTTCAGACCGACGTTGGTGGCGATGTCCTGCCCGAGCCCCGCCACGGTGAAGCGGTCGGCGGCGACGAACACGGCCACCACGACGACCGCGACCACCCACAGCGGTTCGTACTGGCCGCGCAGCACCGAGGTGAACGAGCCGAGGAACCACACGCCCATGCTCTGGAGCATGTTCGTGGACAGCGCGATGTAGGAGGAGACCGCGCCGACCACGGCGCCGAGCATCATGCCCACGATGGGGACGATGATCGAGGAGCGCAGGGTGATCCGGCGCAGGAACAGGAAGAAGACCATCGTCCCGGCGAAGGCGGTGACGACCGCGCCGGTCATCTTCAGCAGCAGCGACGCCCCGGGCGCGAGGATCGTGATCAGCAGCAGCCCGAGCCCGGCCCACTCCGTCGTGCCGGTGGTGGTCGGTTCGACGAAACGATTCTGCGTGAGCTGCTGCATCACCAGGCCCGACATCGCCATCGCCGCTCCGGCCAGCACGAGCGCGATGGTGCGGGGGACACGGGTGATGGCGAACATCTCGGCCCCGTCCTCCCCGCCGAAGATGTCGTAGACCCCGATGAAGAGGGACAGGACGACCAGGCCCGCGGTCACGAGCAGGCCGATCAGCAGCGGCCAGGTGAACAGGCGGGTCGCGGGAACGCGGGCACGCGAGTGCCCGGCGTCCGGGCGTGGGTGGCGCTCGGCTGCCGGGGCGTCGTGGAGCGGGACGGTCATGCGGGTGCGCTCTCGGTCGGGGACGGGGCGGTCCGGCCGGGGCCGGGGCTCGGAGCGGTGCCGGCGGTGGCGGGCCGCCCGGGCGGGCGGGCCGCGGGCCGGGCCGGGCGCGGGTGCGCCGGTCCGGCCCGCGGCCCGAAGGGGGTCGGGCCCGTCGGCTCAGGCGTTGGCCTCCAGCTTGTCGGCGAGGCCGTTGAAGAAGGCGGTGTAGGTCTGGATGCCCTCGTTCAGGTAGGTGAGCTGCGGGAAGTACACGATGTTGCCGTTCTTGACGGCGGGGACGTTCTTCAGGGCCTCGGACTTCGCCAGCATCTCGTTGGCGGGGACGTAGGACTCCGACGTTCCCGCGCTGACGGCCGCGTCCCGGTCGAGGGCGATGATCACGTCGGGCTTCGCGGCGGCGATCGCCTCGACGGAGATGTCGTCGCCCTGGTGGTCACTGGAGCCGTCGGTCTTGATCGCGGGCGTGAGGCCGAGGATGTCGAAGACCGGGCCGACCGTGCGGCCGGTGCCCGGCGCGGCGTAGTTGATCTCGCCGCCCGAGGTGATCACGCCGATCACGCTGCTCTTGGGGTCGTAGACCTTCTTGACGCGCGCGACCGAGGCGTCGAAGTCCTCGACGAGCTTCTTCGCGTCCTTCTCGTGGCCGAAGATCTTCCCCAGGGTCTCCACCTGCCGCTTCAGCTCCTCGTCGAAGGGCTTGTCCTCGCGGGGGTCCAGCTCCACGATCGCCGCGTCGGGGGCGAGCTTCTTCAGGTCCTTGTAGAAGGAGGAGAAGCGCTGCCCGTTGACGATCAGGTCGGGCTCGACCGCGACGACCGCCTCCAGGTCCGGCTCGTTGTGCAAGCCCAGGTTCACGATCGACTTGTCGCTCTTGTAGGGGTTGTCCGTCGCGATCAGGTCGACCGGGGCGGCGCTCAGCTTGATGCCCCAGTCGGAGAGGGTCTGGAACGTGCGGTTGTCGGTGGCGACGACGCTCTTCGCCGGCAGCTTCACCTTCTGCGTCCCGTGGTTGTCCTCGACCTCGACCGTCTTGGCCGCGGTCGCCTTGGCGGCGCCCTTCGAGTCCTTCCCGTCGGAGTCACCGCCCGCGCATCCGGCAAGACCGAACGTCAGGACGGTCGAGACCGCGGTGACGGCGAGGAGGTGGCGGCGCTGGGTGAGCATGGTGCGGGAACTCCATTCCGGCGGGTGGCGTCGGTGCGCGGCGTGGCGACGACGGAACTCGGGGCAGACGCGAGCGTTCCGGTACGGAAGGACCTGCGTCGAGGTAAGCCTAGCCTTACCTTATCCATGCCTTGATGCGGGGTGGTAGCCCGGGTTCCGTTTCTGTCCGTGGGTGATGGCGGGCGCAGGGGGCGGGGCGCGGCGCGGCTCTGACGAGGGGTGACGCCGGTGGGGCGGGGTGTCCCGTCCGGGGCCTCGGAGAGGGAGGCGTCGTGACCGTGTCCCGCCGGGGGAGAAGGGGGAGCCCCCGCGGGGGAGACCGGAGGGGGCGTCGGGGCCCTGGTGCGATGACCCGGGCGCACCTCGTGGGTGATCACCCCCGGTTACTATGCTCACCTCACGCCGGAGAGCGGCGGCGGGCCGCGTGGCACCGGCGGCGGGTCGCCCGGGAGCGCGGAGCGGCGTGAGCCGCTCACCGCCCCCGGAAGGCGCCCGCGCCGCGGCCGACGGATCCCGCCCCCCGCGTTCCGGAGGCGTCCTCGCGGATCGCGGGGCTGAAGAGATGGGTGGCCCGGAAAGTGTTGGACGACGTCGTGGCGACCCGATATGTCGCGCCCCTGCGCGAGGGCGGCTCGCTCCCCGGGATCGTCGAGGCCGACGACCTCGGGCTGTACGTCCTGAAGTTCACCGGGGCCGGTCAGGGCCGCAAGACCCTCGTCGCCGAGGTGATCTGCGGCGAACTGGCCCGGCGCCTCGGCCTGCGGGTGCCCCGGCTGGTGACCGTCGCCCTCGATCCCGTACTGGGGCTCGCGGAGCCCGACCCGCAGGTGCAGGGGCTGCTGAAGTCCAGCGGCGGCACCAACCTGGGCATGGAGTTCCTGTCCGGCGCCCTCGGCTTCGACCCGCTCGCCTTCACCGTCCCCCGCGAGGAGGCCGGGCGCGTCCTCTGGTTCGACGCGCTCGTCAACAACGTGGACCGGTCCTGGCGCAACCCCAACCTGCTGCGCCGGGACGGGGAGACCTGGCTGATCGACCACGGCGCCACCATGATCTGGCACCACAACTGGCCCACCGCCGCCGCGTCCGCCGCCCGCCCCTACGACGCGGGCGACCACGCCCTGCTGCGCTTCGCCCCGGACGTCCGCGCCGCCGCCGCCGATCTCGCCCCGCTCGTCACCGAGGAACTCCTCGCCGAGGTCACCGCCGCCGTCCCGGACGTCTGGCTGGCCGGCGAACCCGGCTTCGACACCCCCGGCGAACTGCGCCGCGCCTACGCCCGGCCCCTGCTCGAACGGGCCGCCACGATCCACGAACGCGTCCAGGGGGACCGATGAGCGAACGGCACGTCTACGAGTACGCGTTGCTGCGCGTCGTCCCCCGCGTGGAGCGGGGCGAGCGGCTCAACGCCGGGGTGATCGTGTACTGCCGCGCCCGGGAGTTCGTCGCCGCGCGCACCCATCTGGACGAGGCCCGGCTGCTGGCGCTCGACCCCCGGGCCGACGTGGCCGGGATCAGGGCGGCACTGGGCGCCGTCGAGGGAGTGTGCGCGGGCGGGGACGCCGCGGGCCAGGCCGCGCCCGACGGCGCCGGGCGTCGCTTCCGCTGGCTGATCGCGCCGCGCTCCACGATCGTGCGGCCGGGCCCGGTGCACACCGGGCTGACCACCGACCCGGCCGCCGAGACCGAGCGGCTGCTCGACCTCCTCGTCCGCTAGGGCCTCTCGTTTGGATCATGCCGGGCTCGCGGGCCCCGGCACCGCACCTCGCCGCGTTGTCGTCGGTCGCCAGGGCCCCGCCTTGACTACCTCCTCCGCCCTGCGACGCCACGGCGCCGGACCCCGCTCCCTGATCCGGCCCGATCCGAACGAAAGACCCTGGACCCGTGTCCCCGGACGGCGCCGCGGGACGCCGGCCGGGAGCCGGCGCCCCCGAGGCGGAAGCGATCCGGGCGGAGGGTTCCGGTCCGGCCCGCGGGTGGCGCGGACCGCCGTCGGCGGCGCAGCACGAGCGCCGCGGTCAGCGCGGCGGCCGCGACGCAGGCCGCGCCGACGCCCGTGTCCCAGCCGCTCGGCCCGGTGCCGGACCCGCCGCCCACCCCGCCGTCCACGCCCCGCGTCGGCGCGGCGCCCGCCGTGGCGCCGACGGTGACCGGTGGCGGGACCGGCAGGACGGGCGGCGCCGATCCGGCGGGCGGCGGCGGGGTGGCCGAGGCCGTGGGCCGGGGGCGCGAGGTGCTCGACGTGGTGGGCAGCGAAGAGGGCGGGGGCGACGCCGCACGGGCCGGACGGCCGCCGGTGCCCCCGGCGTCCGGGGCCAGTGGGGGCCTGAGCACCGGACCGCCGTCCGGGACGGCCCGGGCCGTCCACGGGGCGAGGGTGGTCCGGCCGGTCAGGGCCTGGGCGGGGGCGGCCGGAGCGGTGATCGCCGCCATCGCGATCACCATGCCGACGGCACCGGTGCGAGGGCGCATGGACGCCTCCTTTTCGGGCCGTGAGGGGCTCGCCCCTCGACGCTAGGACGCCTCCGCCCCGCACGCGGTCCGGGCCGGACGCGGTGCCGCCCGGCGCGGCCGGTCACCGGCGGACCGGACCCGCCCCGGCGCGGCGCCGCGCGGCCCCCGTCCACCTGCGCCGATCCGCGCGCGCCGCCTCCCGCGGTCCCGGAGCGCGGCGGATGCCGGGGCCCGGTCCGGCAGCGGCGCCCGCGCTGGGCCGAACGGGGGAGGTCCCGGCGGGCCCGCTCCGCCGCGGCCGGTGAATGGATCACACCCGCCGGTGTCCCGTTGACACCGCGTGCCAGGGCTTCTAGCGTCACGTCTGTCGGAGGTACTAAGCGGTCGCTCACCGGGGGGCGTCCCCGGGCACCGACCGCATCCCCGAGGACGAGGAGAAGCAGCATGTCCACCACTGAGCAGCGGGTCGCCGTCGTCACCGGCGCCGCGCGCGGCATCGGCGCCGCCACGGCGGTCCGCCTGGCCGCCGAGGGCCGGGCCGTGGCCGTGATCGACCTCGACGAGGCAGCCTGCGCGGACACCGTCGCGCGGATCGCCGCGGCGGGCGGCACGGCCCTCGCCGTCGGCTGCGACGTCTCCGACGAGGCGGCGGTGGAGGCCGCCGTCGCCCGGATCGCCGGGGAACTCGGCCCGCCCGTCGTCCTCGTCAACAACGCGGGTGTCCTGCGCGACAACCTGCTGTTCAGGATGAGCGCCGCGGACTGGGACACCGTGATGAACGTGCACCTGCGCGGCGCCTTCCTGATGACCAGGGCGTGCCAGGAGCACATGGTGGACGCCGGGTTCGGCCGGATCGTCAACCTGTCCTCCTCCTCCGCCCTCGGCAACCGGGGCCAGGCCAACTACGCCGCCGCCAAGGCCGGGCTCCAGGGACTCACCAAGACCCTCGCCAAGGAACTGGGCAAGTTCGGGGTGACCGCGAACGCCGTCGCCCCCGGCTTCATCGCGACCGACATGACCGCCGCCACCGCCGAGCGGGTCGGGATGGGCTTCGAGGAGTTCAAGGCCGCCGCCGCCACCCGGATCCCGGTGCAGCGCGTCGGCGAGCCCGAGGACATCGCCAACGCCATCGCCTTCTTCACCGGCGACGCCGCCGGGTTCGTCTCCGGCCAGGTGCTGTACGTGGCCGGCGGGCCGCTCGACTAGGGGGCGGGGACCATGACTTCCGTACAGCCGCCCGAGCCGTCGGGCCGGGCCGCCATCGTCACCGGCGCCAGCCGCGGCATCGGCTACGGCGTCGCCGAGGCCCTCGTCGCGCGAGGCGACCGGGTCTGCATCACGGGCCGCGACGAGGACGCCCTGCGGGCGGCCGTCGAACGGCTCGGCGCCGACCGGGTGATCGGCGTGCCCGGCAGGGCGCACGACGAGGACCACCGCGCGCACGCCGTCGAGCGGACCATGGAGGCCTTCGGCCGGGTCGACTTCCTCGTCAACAACGCCGGGACGAACCCGGTGTTCGGGCCCGTCGCCGACCTCGACCTGAACGTGGCGCGCAAGGTGTTCGAGATCAACGTGGTCTCCGCGCTCGGCTTCGCCCAGCGCACCTGGCACGCCTGGCAGAAGGAGAACGGCGGGGCGATCGTCAACATCGCCTCCGTCGCGGGGCTGTCGCCCTCGCCCTCCATCGCCGCCTACGGCGTGAGCAAGGCCGCCCTGATCAACCTGACCGCGCAGCTCGCCCACGAGTTCGCGCCCGGGGTGCGGGTCAACGCCATCGCCCCGGCGGTGGTGAAGACCCGGTTCGCCGCCGCCCTCTACGAGGGCCGCGAGGAGGAGGCCGCCGCGGCCTACCCCCTGGGCCGGCTCGGCGCCCCGTCCGACATCGGGGGCGCGGCGGCCTTCCTCACCTCGGCCCAGGCCGACTGGATCACCGGCCAGACCCTGGTGGTCGACGGGGGGATCTTCCTCAACGCGGGGGTGGGCTGAGCCCCGGCCGGGGTACGGGCGCGAGCGCCCGTACCCCGTTCTCTTGATCGTTAAGGTCATGACAACGTAGTCGGCGGGTAAAAGATCAAAAGGGCGCGTTCGCAAGGGAGTTCAGGCGCATAACGCTGCGGTATGGTCTGCCAACCCTTGGTATGGCGGATCGAGGAGCGTGCGCGTGTTCAACCGGAGACGATGCCTGCGGCGGGTGGCGGCCATCGCGTCCATATCGACATTGGTCAGTGGATGCGGCCTGCTGTCGTCCGGTCCCTCCGGGGACGACGAGCCGATCATCGTGGGGAGCACCAGCTTCCCCAGCACGCTCGATCCCGCGGCCTCCTGGGACAACTCCTGGGAACTCTTCCGCAACATCTACCAGACGCTCCTGAGCTACCCCAACGGCGCCTCGGCGCCCCAGCCCGACGCGGCCGAGCAGTGCGGGTTCGCCGACAACGCGAACCGGGTGTACCGCTGCGAGCTGCGCAAGGGGCTCAAGTTCTCCAACGGCGACACCCTGGACGCCGAGGCGGTCAAGCACTCCATCGACCGCATCCGGAAGATCGACGTCAACGGCGGCCCGGCCGGTCTGCTGGGCAGCCTCGACCGGGTCCAGGCGGCCGGGGACCGCGAGGTGATCTTCCATCTCAACAAGGCCGACGCCACCTTCCCGTTCGTCCTCGCCACACCCGCCATGTCGATCGTCGACCCCGCCGTCTACCCGGCCGACGCGCTGCGCGAGGACGGCGAGGTCGTCGGCTCCGGGCCGTACACCCTCCAGACGTACAAGGAGGGGAAGAAGGCCGAACTCGTCCGCAACGACCACTACAAGGGGTACGCGGACCGCCGCAACGGGGCGGTGACGATCCGGTACTTCAAGGACTCGGCCGGCATGGTCGCGGCGCTGCACGACAAGGAGATCCAGGTCACCTACCGCGGCCTGGCCGCCGACGACATCATCACCCTCCAGAGCAGCGCCGTCCAGGAGCGGAACTACCGGCTCGTCGAGAGCGCGGGCACGGAGATCAGCTATCTGGTCTTCAACCCCAAGGACCCCTGGGCGGGCCGCAAGCCCGTGCGCCAGGCGGTCGCCCAGGTCATCGACCGGGCCGCCATCGCCCACAACGTCTACCGGGGCACCGTCGACCCCCTGTACTCCATGGTCCCCAAGGGGCTCGCCGGCCACACCACGGGCTTCTTCGACGACTACGGCGACCCGAACGTCCCCGCCGCGCGCAAGATCCTCACCGACGCCGGGATCACCGAGCCGGTGCCGCTCACCCTCTGGTACACCACCGACCGCTACGGCTCGGTGACCCGGGTGGAGTTCGAGGAGATCAAGCGCCAGCTCGACGCCTCCGGCCTGTTCACCATCACGCTCAAGAGCCGCCCGTGGAAGGAGTACGTGGAGGGCTACCAGAAGGGCGAGTACCCGGTGTTCGGCCGCGGCTGGTTCCCGGACTTCCCCGATGCCGAGAACTTCATCGCCCCCTTCGTCGGCGACCAGAACGCCCTCGGCACCCCCTACCCGGCGCCCGAGATCACCGGGGTGCTGCTGCCCGAGTCCCGCCGTGAGACCGACCGCGCCAACGTGGTCAAGGAGTTCCGGCGGGCGCAGGAGATCCTCGTGGACGACGCGCGGCTGCTGCCGCTCTGGCAGGGCAAGCAGTACGTGGCGGTGAGCCCGGACATCTCCGGTGCGGAGCGGGCCATGGACCCCTCCATCCTCATGATGATGTGGCAGCTCTACCGCAAGACGAGCTGGTAGCGGCCGGTCCGGAGGGCCCGCCCGGGGCCGGACCGTGGGCCGGGACCGGTGCCGTGAGCCGGTTGTCAGTGGGCGGCTGTAGGTTCGGGGGACCGGAACCAACCGCACATCGTAAGGAAGTTGACGTGACCGACATCGCCATGCTGCCCGAGTCCTGGCGCGACGTGCTCGGCGGCGAACTGCAGAAGCCCTACTTCAAGGAGCTGATGGAGTTCGTCGAGGAGGAGCGGGCGAACGGCCCCGTCTACCCCCCGCGCGAGGAGGTCTTCGCCGCCCTTGAGGCCACCCCCTATGACCGGGTCAAGGTGCTGGTGCTCGGCCAGGACCCGTACCACGGCGAGGGCCAGGGCCACGGGCTGTGCTTCTCCGTCCGTCCCGGGGTGAAGGTCCCGCCGTCGCTGCGCAACATCTACAAGGAGATGCACGCCGAGCTGGACACCCCGGTCCCGGACAACGGCTATCTGATGCCGTGGGCCCGCCAGGGCGTCCTGCTGCTCAACGCGGTGCTCACGGTGCGGGCGGGCGAGGCGAACTCGCACAAGTCCCGGGGCTGGGAGCTGTTCACCGACGCGGTGATCCGCGCCGTGGCCGGGCGCCCCGACCCGTCGGTGTTCGTCCTGTGGGGCAACTACGCGCAGAAGAAGCTGCCGCTGATCGACGAGGACCGCCATGTCGTCGTCAAGGGCGCGCACCCCTCGCCGCTGTCGGCGAAGAAGTTCTTCGGCTCCCGCCCGTTCACCCGGATCAACGAGGCGGTCGCGGCACAGGGCCACGAGGCGATCGACTGGACCATCCCGAACCTGGGCTGACCTCCCCGGCCCGCCCCGGTGAGGGTCCGGGGCCCTTCCTCCGGCCCGTGCGGCGCCCGGGTGCGTTCCGTCCCGCCCGGGCTGGACCGGTCGGAGGCGGGGCGGAGGGGCGGGGCGGGCGCGGACGTCGGGAGCGTGGCGCCGTCGCGGTGGTCGGGCGTGCCGGGCCCCACGCCCTGCGGCACGATCCGGACGAAAGGCCCTAACGTCGGCGAGGACAGCCGACGAGTGGCACGGAGGACGCGGTGGCCCAGGGACAGGAGCGTGCGTCGGCGGACGCCGTGCTCACACGCATCGGTCAGGTCGTCATCCTGCACCACGCGGGTGACCGCGAGGAGGCCCGGCGGCGCTTCCTCGGGCTCTGGGCCGAGATCGGCGAGCACGGCGCACCGCTGCACCGCTGCACCCTGGCCCACTACCTCGCGGACACCCAGGACGACCCTGGCGACGAACTGGCCTGGGATCTGCGGGCGTTGGCCGCGGCCGAGGAACTGACCGGCGGCGACCGGCCCGCCGCCCCCCGCCCTCCCAGTGCTCCCGGTGTCCTCGACGGGCAGCACGGTCCGGCGGGCGGGGGAGCGGTCGGCGATCAGGGGGCGCCCGCGGCCCCGGGCCACCGGGAACGGCTCGCGGTGCGGGCGTTCTATCCGGCGCTGCACCTGAACCTGGCCGCCGACTACGACCGGCTCGGCCGCCGGGACGCCGCCCGGCTGCATCTGCGGCGGGCCCGTCGCGCGGCCGTCCTCCTGGCGGACGACCGCTACGGCGAGGGCGTGCGCGCCGGGATCGACCGCCTGGCGCGGCGAATCGGCGACGACGGCCCGGCGGCGGGGGAGCCGCCCTGGGGCCCGCCCCGACAGCGACCGTAGACCGGGCGGCACGGGCGGTGGGCCCGGTGGCTCCCCGGGGCGGCGACCCGGACGGGTCCGGGACCGCGCCCGGTGCGCCGGGCGTCCCGGCGGCGGTGACCCGGGTGTCCGGAACCGCGTTCCCGGCTCCCCGGGCATCCCGGAGCCGGCTCCCTGGCATCCCGGGCCGGTGTCCCGGCCCGCCGGTTCCCGGCGCGGGCTCCCGGCGCGGGCTCCCGTCGCGATCCGCGCGGGCTCAGTGGCCGTACGCCTGCTCGCAGATGGCCGCCTCGGGGCTGCCCGGCCGCCAGCCGCCCAACTGCCTGCCCAGGGCGCACACATCACCGTTCCCGCCGGAGGCCCCGCCGGTGCCCGGCAGCGCCGGGGGCACCACCCCCGGATGGCCGTCCGTTCCCGGCAGCCACGGCACCCCGGGCACACCGGGGCGGGGCAGGGTGCCGGACCGGCCGCCCGGGGTCTCCCCGGGCGGGGGCGCGGCCGGGGGCGCCGCGCCCCCCGCGCCGCCGCCCGAGGCACGCCGCGGCACGGGCGCGGGGGCGGATGGCGCCGGGGTGCCGCCCGCCGGGGCGCGCGTCCCCCGGGGCGTGGCCGAGGCGCCCGGGTGCGGACCGGACGAGTGGGCACCGGCCGCCGACGGTCCGGACCCCGGGGAGGGCCGGACCGTCATGCAACCGGTCAGGGCCGGGAGGGCCACGGCCACCAGGAGTGCCGAGGCGAGGGTCGTTCGATGCACCCGCGTCACTCTGGCGGCTCCGGCACCCGGTCCGGTGGCGGACCGGGCGGAGGATGCCCCGCACGGGTGATCTCAGGCCCCGTACGGAGTCCCCGGGGGCGGTCCGGGCTGACGGTCAGACGCCGGTGGTCCCGTCCAGGCACTCCCGGATCAGATCGGCGTGCCCGTTGTGCCGGGCGTACTCCTCGATCATGTGGGTGTGGATCCAGCGCAGGGTGGACGGCAAGCCGGTGCGCCGGTGCCGGCCGCGCGAGGGCTCGTCGAGCCGGAACTCCGCCGCGACGGTCCGGGCCGCCGCGATCTCTCCCTGCCAGACCGCGTACGCCCTCTCCCAGGTGTCGGTCCGGGCGGCGTGGAAGTCGCCGTCCGGGTCGTCGTCGGTGTAGTGGAGGGGCGGATGGTCCTCGCCGGCCAGCACCCTGCGGTACCAGTGCCGTTCGACATCGGCCATGTGCCGGACCAGGCCGAGCAGGGACATCTCGGACGGCGGCACGGCGGCCACCCTGAGCCGGCTGTCGGTGAGTCCCTCGCACTTGAGGGCGAGGGTCGACCGGTGGAAGTCCAGCCAACCCTCCAGCATGTCGCGTTCGTTGGCGTCGACGGGGGGCATGGGGCGTTCGATGCTCATCCCCGCATCCTGGCCGACCCCGGGCCGGACCACCACGCGATTTCCACGCCCGGCGCGCCCCCGCGGCCCCGGCGTCCGCGGCATCGTCGCCCGCCGTCCCGGCGGCCGGTCCGCCCCCGCCCGCGCCCCGCTCCAGTGGGCCGGGTGGGACACGGCGGGACGTACCGTGCCGGGGCGTGTGAGGCGCAGGGAACCGTGCGGGTCGGGGCGGGCCGGCCGCCGCAGGGCCGCGGGCTCCGGGGACACGCGGCGGCGGCCCGGCCCGGCCTCCCCCGTATGCTTCGCACCAGCCCGCGACGGGCGGGCGGTAGAGCGGCGGCAGAGGAGCACACCCCGTGAAGGTCGGCTGCATCGGACTCGGCGACATCGCGCAGAAGGCCTATCTCCCGGTCCTCGGCGCTTTGCCCGGCATCGAGCTGCACCTGCAGACCCGCACCCCCGCCACGCTCACCCGGGTGGCCGACGGGCTCCGCCTCCCGGCCGCGCAGCGCCACGCCGACCTGGACGCGCTGATCGCCCAGGGCCTCGACGCCGCCTTCGTCCACGCCCCCACCGAGGCCCACCCGAGGATCACCGAACGGCTCCTGGAGGCCGGGGTCCCCACCTACGTGGACAAGCCCCTCGCCTACGAACTCGCCGACGCCGAACGGCTGGTGGCGCTGGCCGAGGAGCGCGGAACCGGACTCGCCGTCGGCTTCAACCGCCGCCACGCCCCCGGCTACGCCCAGTGCACCGAGCACCCGCGCGACCTGATCATCATGCAGAAGAACCGCACCGGGCTGCCCGAGGACCCCCGCCGGATGATCCTCGACGACTTCATCCACGTCGTCGACACCCTGCGCTTCCTGGCCCCGGGCACGGTCGACGACGTGAGCGTGCGCGCCCGGGTCGAGGACGGGCTGCTCCACCACGTCGTGCTCCAGCTCGGCGGTGACGGCTTCACCGCGATCGGCGTGATGAACCGGCTCAGCGGCTCCACCGAGGAGATCCTGGAGGTCTCCGGGCAGGACACCAAGCGCCAGGTCCTCAACCTGGCCGAGGTCGTCGACCACCGGGGCCAGCCGACGGTGCGGCGGCGCGGGGACTGGGTGCCGGTGGCCCGTCAGCGCGGCATCGAGCAGGCGGTGCTGGCCTTCCTCGACGCGGTGCGGTCCGGGGAGCGGCTCAGCGCCCGGGACGCGCTCGAGACCCACGCGCTGTGCGAACGGGTGGTACGCGCGGTGCTGGAACCCTCCGCCTGATCCGCAGCGCCCGCGCTACCTCGGCCGCCCCCCAGACGGCCAGCGCCAGCAGCGCCGCGCCCACCGCCCAGTCGCCGTGGCGGACGTAGGGCGTGGTGCCCCGGGCGAGCGGCACCTCGTAGATCCGCGCCCCGCCGGCCGCCGTGCCCAGCCGCGGACCGACCGGGGAGCCGTCCGCGCCGTACACCGCGGAGATCCCGGTCAGCGTCGCGTGCACCATCGGGCGGCCGGTCTCGGCGGCGCGCAGCGCGGCCAGCGAGGCGTGCTGCGCGGGCGCCCAGGAGTGCTGGAACGACGAGGTCGCCGACTGCGCCAGCAGCAACTCCGCCCCGGCGGCGGCCAGACGGCGGCTCATGTCGGGAAAGGCGCTCTCGAAGCACACCAGCGGCCCGACGCGCGGCCCGCCCCGCGGGGTCATCACCACCTGCCCGGTGCCGCGCCGCCGGTCCTCGCCCGCCGCCCGGCCCACGGAGGTCGCCCAGCCCAGCAGGGCGCGGGCCGGAACGTACTCCCCGAAGGGCACGAGTCGCATCTTGTCGTACCGGTCGCCGGTGGGGCCCCGGGGGCCGACGAGCACCGAACTCTTGTAGATCCCCGGCCGGTCGGAGCGCCGCGCGTCCACGTTGACCAGGATGTCGGCGCCCGCGCGCCGGGACAGCGCGGCCAGCCGTCGGGCCAGGTCGGGCCGCCCGGCCAGGTCGAAGCCGACGCTGCTCTCGCCCCAGACGACCAGATCGACGTCCTGCCCCGCGAGCCGTTCGGTCAGCCGCTCCTCCAGGTCGAACCGCCGTTCCGCGCTCCGGGGCCCGTCGACCACCCCCGGCTGCACCACGGCGACCGCGACCCGCTGCCCGGTCCCGGGACGCGGCGCCCAGACCCAGGCGGCCGACGCGGCGGCGGCGACGGCGGCCAGCCCCGCCACCGCGGGCACCCGGGCCCGGCGGACCGCGACCAGCACGGCGACGGCCACGTTGACCGCCACCACCAGCAGGCTCAGCAGCCACACCCCGCCGACCGAGGCCAGCCGCAGCGCCGGGGCCACCTGCCACTGCGCGGCGCCCAGCATCCCCCACGGGCCGCCCAGCCCCTGCCAGGAGCGCACCAACTCCACCGCCAGCCAGCCCGACGGCACCACCAGCAGCGCCGCCGCCACCCGGCCCCGGCCGGGCGTCCCGCCCAGCATCCGCCGCACCAGCATCCCCCACGGCGCCCACAGGGCGCCGAGCAGCGTGGCGAGGACGAAGAGGAAGACGTGCAGGCTCGGCAGCAGCCAGTGGTGCATCGCCAGCATGAAGCCGAAGCCGCCGCACCAGCCGTCGTACGCCGCGCGCCGCCGGGTCGGCGCGGACCGGACCAGCAGCAGCCACGGCACCAGCGCCACCCACGCCCACCACCACAGCGCCGGACCCGGGAACGCCGGTACGGGCAGCGCCCCGGCGAGCAGGGCGAGCACCGAGCGGCGCCGGGGGGAGGCGAGCCAGCGGTCACGCGTCGTCATGACGCCTCCCTACCCCGTGGCGCGGGCGGATGTGCGCGTCCGGCACCCGCGCGTTCAGCTCATCACACCGCCGACGGGTCGACCGGGGAGGCTCGGCCCCGGAAGACCGGTGGCCCCGGGACGGGGCGGGGGCCGAGGCTGTCCGCCATGAACGCCCCGCGAGAACCCGCCGTACGCGTCCGGGCCCGCCACACCGGCGGCACGGTCACCGTCCACCGGGCGTACGCCCCCGGATCGGCCTCCCCGCCGCCCGTGACGGCCGCTTCCCCGGCGCCCGGAAGCGGGACCGCATGACCTGGGTCGAGCCGTCGTTCCGGTGGATGACGCACCGCTGCGGACGGTGCCTGAAGAAGGACCGGGAGACGGTCCTCGCCATCGAGATCACCCGCGAGGGCTTCGCCTGGACGCTGCGCCACGCGTGCCTCTCCCAGCATGTCCCCGGACTGCACGGCGACCGCGTCGCGTGGCGGCACGCCCTGCGGCGGGCCCCGTGCGGGTGCGGTGGGACCCCGGGCGCGACCTCCGCCTCGCCCCGCTGCCCCACCGCACGCTGCGGATGGGGCTGACGGGGGAGCCCGCCGAGCGGTTCGCCGACGAGTGGATCGTCGGCATCAAGGACGTGACGCCGCTGGCCGCGGAGATCCACGGGCTGGTGCGCGCCGGACGGACCCGGGGAGGCCGCCGCGCCGCGGCCCGGGGAGCCGCCGCTGCCGCTCGGCGCGAGGGCGCTCGCGCGCCTGGGCGGATGAGACGGCGCGACGCCTGTGCGGGAGCGTGCCCCGCCCCTAGGATGATCGATGATCGATCAAAGGAACGACATCGACATCGACATCGACGGAGGTATCCCCATGACCCGTCCCCTCACGGTCGTCACCGGCGGCAGCCGGGGCATCGGCGCGGCGACCTGTCTGCGGCTCGCGGCCGACGGCCACGACGTGGTCGTCGGCTACGTCCGGGACGGGAGCGCCGCCGGAGAGGTCGTGGCGGGGGTGCGGGAGGCGGGTGGCCGGGCGGTCGCCGTCCGGGCGGACACCTCCGTCGAGGCCGATGTGGACCGCCTCTTCGACCTCGCGGAGGAACGGCTCGGCCCGGTCACCGGACTGGTCAACAACGCGGCGGTGACCGGCCCCCTGGGGCGGCTCGCGGACAGCGACACCGCGGACCTGCGCCGGGTACTGGACGTCAACCTGCTGGGCACGCTGCTCTGCGCCCGCCGCGCCGCGCGGCTGATGACGGCCCGGGGCGGCGGCGCGATCGTGAACGTCTCCTCGGGCGCGGCGACGCTCGGCAGCCCGGGGGAGTACGTGCACTACGCGGCGACGAAGGCCGCCGTGGACACCCTGACCCTGGGCCTGGCCAAGGAGCTGGGTCCGGACGGGGTGCGGGTCAACGCCGTCGCGCCGGGGGTGGTCGACACCGGGATGCACGCGGCGATGGGCGACCCGGGCCGCGCCGGACGGATGGGGCCCGCAGTCCCGCTGGGACGGGCCGGGCGGGCCGAGGAGATCGCGGCGGCCATCGCCTGGCTGCTCTCGCCGGACGCCTCGTACACGACGGGGACGGTGCTGCGGGTGGCGGGCGGGCGCTGAGGACGGCCGCCCCCGGGGCCGCGGGGGCCGGGTCAGGCCGCCGCGATCACCTCGCAGCGGATCGCCGCGGCCCAGTCGACCACCAACGGCTCGTACTCCACGCGCTCCTGGGCCGACGGGGAGCCGCCCGGGCGCCGCCAGAGGGCACGGATCCGGTCGTACGGCTCCGCTGCGGACCGCGGGGAAGCAGGGCTCGGGACATCGGGGGCGGATGGCCGCCTACCGTTCGCGCAACGTCGCGCCGGCGGCCGGGAGTTCCCACGCGCGCTGGAATCCAGCGCGCCGATCGCACTCCGAGCCCTTTGGGTTCGCACCCGACGCGGCGCACCGTGCGGACCAGGTGCGGCTTCGTCCTCTGGCTGCCCCTGCTCTGGAGCTACCCCAGCGGGCGGGCGCGGGAACGGCCCGGCCGAGGAACTCACCTCCCTCCGGCAGGAGGTTGCGGGCCTGCGCCCCGTGGTGGAGGATTTCCGCCCCCCGGCCCGCCGCCGAATCCGAGGCTGTGGTCGGCCTGCGCAAGCGATTGTGAAGTCGACAGCGGCGGCTCAGCCGGGAGATAGGATCACCATCACATGATCATCTGTATCTACTCACCGTGACGTCTTGGCTTGAATCTACTGTCAGGCTCAACTGATCCCACCAGAAGGTCATTGACAACCGGCTTAGCGATGGCCCGCACATGCAAGCGTGCCATGATCATCGGTGCGGCAGCGGCGGCTGTCGGCGTTCTCGCGGTGCCCGCTCAGGCGGCATCGTGGTCCAGCTACATCAAGGATGCCGGAAATGACTTCGAGTCGCGTCGCTGGACCGGCAATGGCGGCTCCACGACGATCGACTTCACCGGCTGCAGCAGAGGTTCCAGTCCGAAACTCGTGTACGTGATGCTCCGCAAGGACACCTTCGGGCCTGACCCGAGGTACGCCAACGCGGCCTACACCAACTGCTTCAACCCCGGCGCCACGTCCAGTGGCACGTGGGCTGACCATGGCAGCGGCGACTACTATTTCGTGATCGACTACGGGTCCAACGTCTACGCCCCGGTGTCGGTCGCTTCGCTGAGCGTCTACTACTGATCGGCAGTCCGCCGGGCCCCGCGGCACACCGTGCCGCGGGGCCCGGCGTACAGGGAGGCTCCTCAATGCTGTTGTCAGGCCACCGCTGTTACCAGCGGTGCCGCTTGGTGGCACGTTCCGTCACGGGTCATGACCCGCAGGACATCGAGCCGACAGCGGGTGAGCGCCGACAGTGCCTGCTCCTACCCTTTGCCTTCGGCGCGTTTGCGTGCGTAGTGGGACTTCGGGCCCGGGCAGCTCTTCAGACTGGGGAGCGCGGACAAGTACGAGCACATCGAGACATGGCTGCGCGACCGCAAGATCCGCGGCATCGCAGACCTCGTCGGCTCACCGCGGCGGATCGCCGCCGCGGTCTGGTGGACCGTCAGCAGCGCAATGGGGAGCTCGTTCACCAGCTCCGGTTCACGCTCCAACGCCGCGGATTTCTCAAGCGGTTGAGACCGCGGCCGGTTGATCTGGCGAGTGCGGTCGCGCGTCGGGTCGGTGCGTCGGCCGGTCCGGGTGCGCAGGGCCACGGTGATCTCGTCGCCGGGTTGCAGCCGGCCCAGGTCGCGGCGCACGCGAGCCTGGCCGACGATGACGGAGACGTCCTTGGTGTCCGTCTTGCTCTCGCCCTGGTAGGAGGCCGAAGCAGGGCGCAAGGTCGGACGGGTGACGTAGGCCATCGACTGGTCGTGCCCCAGCGGCAACCCGATCAGCGGGATGGGCTCCACCGTGGTTGAGGTTCACCGCCCACAGCACATCGTCATCGACTGCCATGACGTCCCCGATCGGTTCCAGCAGGGTCGGCTCGTCGCTCAGGATCCGGCGGGACAGCAGCCGTTCGCCGTCCGAGTCGATCACCACGCAGTGGTGATGTTCCTTGTGGATGCCGAATCCGGCCCATGTTCGGGGATGCCTGCCTCCGTCGGCTCGCCGCGCGTTCACGGCTCAGCAGACAACTTCGCCGACGTTGCCCCATGCAGAGGCCGAGTCGTATCTCACGATGGGCTGTCGGGCCGTCGCGGGGCTCAGGGCGGCCAAGCGCTTCCAGCGGTCTCGCGGCGACAGCAGGACAGCCATACCCGGAGCATCTGGGCCCCGCTGATCTTACGAGTGACCAGTTCGAACTTACGACAAGAAAGTAGGGCCGCCCATGACTCTCACCTTCCGTGAATGCACCTTCCGCTATCGGGGAAGTCGTGACGTCATCCAGGGTCTCAATCTGGCCTTCGCCTCCGGAGCCACCGTTCTTCTCGGACCCAATGGAGCAGGCAAGAGCACGCTGCTGTCGCTCGGGGCGAGCGCCCTGCGCCCACGGTCCGGAGACGTGACGTTCGACGGCCTGAGCCCATGGAACCGCAAACAGTCCGCGGCCTACCGCGCGGCAGTGGCGTGGCTTCCGCAGAAGCCCTCGTTCCTCTCGGGGATGACCTGCCGTCAGCACGTCACCTATGCGGGATGGCTCAAGGGCATGACGCAGCGCGACGCGTCGAGCGCGTCCGGCGAGGCGCTGGAACGTGTGGGCCTCGCCAGGCAAGCGGACCGGAAGATCAGTGATCTGTCCGGCGGGCAGCAGCAGCGTGTCGCAATCGCTCAGGCCCTCGTCCATCGCGCCAAGGTCCTGCTCCTTGACGAACCCACCGTTGGCCTCGATCCGAAACAGCGAAGATCTTTTCTCCAGCTCATCGCTTCGCTGCGGAACGAAACACATGTGGTTGTCTCCACCCATGACATCGCCGACATCAGCGAAGTCTTCAGCGACGTCGTAGTATTCAATGCCGGAAAGGTCCTGTTCAATGGACCTGTTCCTTCGTTTCTCGCCTGTTCGGGCACCCAAATTCACTCGGAACGCGCTGCGGAATACGCCTACACCGCTGTCCTCGAAGGAGGATTCCGGTGATCATCCAGCATCAACTGCGGCGTTCGGCGGCTCCATGGGTCATCCTGCCGGCCGCCCTGTTCGTATATCTGTATATGCAGAGTGCGGTATTCACCGTTCCGTCCCGCTATGGAGTCGAGTCGGGCGAGAGCACGATCTATGCTCTCGCCGCGATCGCTCCGGCTGTCGCCGCGTGCGCCGCGTGGGATTCAGGCCGTATACGGCCCGTGCGGCACATGTTGACCACATCCGCACGGTCGCGATGGTCGCTGATCCTGTTCATCGGTACTCCCATCGCCGCACTGGGAGCCGCTCTTCTCGTGCTCGCCGTCGTGCTGGCATGGATCAACACCGGAGTGCTTCCTTCCGGAGCCGGATGGACCGCGCTGGTGCATATGTTCGTTGTCCCTGCCGAGTGGGCTGTGATCGGTTGGTACGTCGGCGGACGTCTCCCCAGGAGCTTTGCCGCGCCGGCCGCGGCAGCCCTGTGCTGGGCTTGGCTGACGATGCCACACGCCATGTCCAACGCATGGCTGAGACACCTCGGCGGGTTCATCGACGGAACATCCACCATCACCGAAGTCCACCGGCCCGAGATCTATTTCGTGCCATGGGCCGTCACCGGCTGCTTTGTGGCTGCCGCATGGCTCCTCACCCGTACCGGCTCCCGCCGTGTCTTCCTCCCTGCCGGTGCAGGTGCCGCAGCAGCGGCACTCCTCGTCGGACACACCGCAGTCAGCGGATGGGGCTACGGCAACCCGGCAAGCATCCGTGCCGTTGATTCCCTATGCTCCGGAACCGACCCGCAGATCTGCGTTCCGCCTGAGTACCGTTCCTATATTCCGCAGATCCGCCGCAGCACCCAAGGCCCACTCGGCGCTCTGGTCGCCGCCGGCGTCACACGTCCGAAGCGGATGGAAATCCTCTCGCCGTCGGTGAAGCCCGCACCGGGCGTATGGCGGCTGCACTGGTCACTTCCTGCCGTTCATCAGCAGGCCGCCTACCACACGGCAGCTGATGTCATGGCAATATCGGCTGTCGAGGGAACGGCGGCCCAGCACGGAAAGCAGTCCTGCGCAGGCCCGTCCGCTCCGGAACTCGTGTGGGCCACTGCTGTTGCAGGCGACAGGGAGGCGGTACGCCGGGGAACCGCTCCGCAGTTGTGGAGCCTGGTAGGTCCAGTCCTCGACGAGCCAGTGAAACAGCAGTCCGCCTGGTTCACGCAGCAGGTTCTCAACCACGCCTGCCCAGTGCAGGGAGCGCGATGAGGCTCTATGTGATATCAGTGCGGAAATGGTGGACCACGGCGGTAGCCGTCATCTTTATGGCGGTGGTATGTCAGCTTTCCGGCAAGAGCAGTATCGAGTTGCCCGCACTCAACGGCAGTGGCGTCACTCCCTTGGCCTACTTCACTCCCCTGCTGGTGTCTTCCGCGGTCCTCTACTGTCTCAACCGGCGCGCAGATCACATCGAGAGGACCGCCGCGGTCGCTGTCGCTGTGATCGATGCGGCCTTCGTGGCATTCGTCTTCGCTCTGTGTCTGACAGCCGGTTTCGTCACGGGCTTCGACACCGCCCGCAACGTCATACTGCTGACCTGCATCGGCATCCTGGTCGCCCAGGTGGGCAACAGCGCATCAGGTATCGCCACGGGCATGATGCTGCTGATCGCCGGCGTCGTCGCGGGACGTGGCCCGGCAGGAAGCCACGCCTGGTGGGCGGTGGTCCTGTATCCGTCGAGCAGTGTTCCCGCGTGGTCCCTGACCGCGGTACTGCTGGCAGCCGCGGGCATCCGTTCCGTCAAATCCTCCGGGAAGCCGTAGCCCTTCCTCCGAGGCCACCGGGAACCTCAACGGGCCATGCCGGGCCCGTACCAGCCGGGCCTTCGTCGCCCAGGCCACCGATTCCGGGCAAACCGTGAACCGGCCAGGCGGGAGTCGGCCCTTCGAGTCGTACTGACCGGACCTCGGCGACGAAACAGGTAGACCCGCACGTCTATGGGTGCAGTCCTGGCCGGCCGGACTTCTTCGGTGGAAGAGGTGCGGCGGGATCGGCGGGTGACTCGGAGAATCCGTGCCGGAAGGCCTTCCGTGGATATGTCCATGGCAATCCACAGGACGAGAGCCCCGGCCCGGTCTGCTGCCCGGCTGCGGCGCGGAGTCTCGGTGGTCGCTCTCGGAGCGTCCGGCAGCCTGGCTCTTGGCACCGCGCGGACCTCGGCACGCCGCGGTCCGCGCGGTGCCGGGTTCTGAGCGGACCGGATCATGGCGACGCGCCTCGGCTGCCAGTCCTGACGCTCGGTGGCGCAGTACGCCGACGGGCCCGGGTACCGTCTGTACTCGGCCGCTGTGGTCCGGGGGGTGCCCGGCATCGGATTCATGGCCGACGCTGCACTGCAGCGCACCCTGCCTGCCGCTTCGCGGCGAGACGCGGCTCTGATCGACTTCACGAGGTATGGGGGCCGGTGCCGCTGGAGCTGGGCCGGACATGACCTCGGGCCGACCCGCTCCACCTTCTGCCCGGATGGGCCCGCACGGCCGTGCGGCCCCATCCGCGTCATCCCTTGCTCTGCGGACGCACGCGCCCCGGGGGAGTGCGTCCCGCCTCCCCGGTGGGAGACGAATGGGACGTGATCATGGCGTGCTGACGCGGTCGGACGCTGGGAAGCGCCGGATGGCGCTGCACGTGTGCACTGCGTCAGCCCGCGGACTCCGCCGCGTGCGGGCTCAGCGCACCCGTCGCGATCAGCGCGAGGATCACGACGCCCAGCGCCACGCGGTACCAGACGAACGGCATGAAGCTCTTGGTGGAGATGAACTTCATGAACCACGCGATGACCGCGTACCCGGAGGCGAAGGCGACGATCGTCGCGAACAGCGTCGGTCCCCAGGACACATGGCCGCTGCCCATGGCGTCCTTCAGCTCGAACAGCCCGGAGGCCAGCACCGCGGGGATCGCCAGCAGGAACGAGTACCGGGCGGCGGCCTCGCGGCGGTAGCCCATGAACAGGCCGCCGCTGATGGTCGCTCCGGAGCGGGAGACGCCCGGGATCAGCGCCATCGCCTGGCAGGCGCCGTAGATCAGGCCGTCGCGCACGCCGATGTCGGTCAGCTCCTTGCGCCGCCGGGGCGCGCGGTGCCGGCCGCCCTGCTCGTCCCGGGCCGCGAGCCGGTCCGCGACGCCGATGACCACACCGACGACGATCAGCATCGTCGCGGTCAGCCGCAGATCGCGGAACGGGCCCTCGATCTGGTCCTTGAGGGTCAGGCCGAGCACCCCGATCGGGATGGAGCCGACGATCACCAGCCAGCCCATCCGGGCGTCCGGGTCGCGGCGCATCGAGCGGTCGGTGAGCGAACGCGTCCAGGCGGCGAGGATGCGTCCGATGTCCTTGCGGAAGTAGATGAGGACGGCGGCCTCGGTGCCGATCTGGGTGATGGCCGTGAAGGCCGCCCCGGGGTCGTGCCAGCCGGAGAACGCCGCGGTCAGCCGCAGGTGCGCGCTGGAGGAGACGGGAAGGAACTCGGTCAGCCCCTGGACGAGTCCGAGGACGAGGGATTCAAACCAAGACATGGAGTTAAGGAGTCCAAGTGCCGATCGAGGAGCGAAGACGACGGGCACACCCGGACGGCGTACAAGCGTGCGCCCAGGCGTGTCGAGGGGCAGCGTAGCGCCCGAAAGTAAAGACGGGGCCACAGGGGTGAACGGGCCCTGCGGCCCCCTGCCCGGCCCGGTCCCCGGCCGCCGTCCGGAGCGTGCCGGGCGCGGCCGTCAGCGCCCGCGTCGCCATCCGTGACCGCGCGGCCGTCAGCGCCCGCGCAGCCGGTGCCGCTTGCGCCAGGCCACCACGGCACCGGCGATGCCCGGCAGCGCGATGCAGGCCAGCGCGATCAGGAAGGCGGGGGAGGTCGGTGCCGAGGCGCGGGCCCCGGCGACCACGTAGGCGGCGGTGTTCGGCACCGAGCCGAGTGCCGTGGCCAGCAGGAACGGCAGCAGGCCCATCCGCGAGACGGCCGCGCAGTAGTTGACCGCGACGAAGGGCACGCCCGGGAAGAGCCGCGCCGCCAGCACCGAACGGAAGCCGTGCCTGCTGAGCTGCCCATCCGCTGCCCTCAGCCACCGGCCCCGCAGCAGCGGACGCAGCGCCTCCTGGCCCAGGACCCGGCCCAGGCAGAAGGCGGTCCCGGCGCCGAGCACCGTACCCGCGAGGGCGGCGGCCAGGCCCAGCTGCGAGGCGAACAGGGCCCCGGCGGCCAGGTTCAGCAGCGGGCGCGGCACGAAGGCCACGGTGCACAGCCCGTACGCCACCGCGTAGGCCAGGGCGGCGGCGGCTCCGCCGAGGTGCGGTGGCCAGCCCCGGGTCAGCATGTCCTGCGGCTGGTACAGCACCACGGCGGTGGCGGCCGACGCGAGCAGGACGACGAGCAGCGACAGCCGGGACCACGGGGAGAGCAGTGCTCTCGTCACCCGGGCGGCGGCGCCGGCGGACGCCCCGGCACACGGTCCCGTGACGGCGGCGGGGCCCGCGGTGGTGACGGCGCTTCCGGCGGTGCCGGTCATCGTCGCCGTGATGGTCGTGGTGACGGAGAACCCCGTCCCGGCGGTCCGGGAAGAGACCGCGGCGGTGCCCCCAGAGCGGGTGGTGGCATCGAGCATCCGGTGACAGTAGCCGACATCCGTGTGTGATCGCCGTATGGTGCCGCGCCGCAACCGTTCCGCCGCGCCGCCGCGCGCCCCCTGTGCCGCGCCCGTCCCACCCCGCCCCGCGCCGCCTGCTCCGTCTGCGCCGCGCCGCCCCGTCTCGCGCTGCCTGCTCCGCCCCGCCCCGCGTCCCCCGCCCCGCGCAGCCCCCCGGCGTCCCTGCCCTCCCCGCCGCGCTCCCGGCCCGCCCCGGCACAATGGCCCGGTGAACGAAGCCGTGCCCGTCTCCCTCGTCACCGGACAGGGGACCGTCAAGCTGATGCCCGACGTCGACCGCGAGCGGGCCTGGCTGCTCACCGTCGACGGTGCCCCGCAGTCCTACGTGGACCTGGACGACCCGGAGCACCTGGAGTTCGAGTACACCCGCCGGATCGGGCACGCCCTGGACGTCCTCGCCGCACCGGGCCGCCCGCTGGACGTGCTGCACCTCGGTGGCGGCGCGCTCACCCTGCCCCGGTACGTGGCCGCCACCCGGCCCGGCTCCCGGCAGGACGTGGTCGAGGCCGACGGAGGACTGCTCGGCCTCGTCCTGGAGCATCTGCCGCTGCCGGAGGGCGCGGGTGTCACCGCGCACGCCGCCGACGCCCGAGCCTGGCTGGAGGAGGCCCCGGACGACTCGGCCGACGTGATCGTCGCCGATGTCTTCGGGGGCTCGCGGGTACCGGCGTCGCTCGCCTCGGCCGGATACGCCCGCGCGGCGGCACGGGTGCTGCGGAGCGGCGGGGTGTACCTGGCCAACCTCGCGGACCAGGCGCCGTTCGGCTTCCTGCGGTCCCAACTCGCCGGTTTCGCCCAGCTCTTCGCGGAGGTGGTGGTCGTGGCGGAACCGGGGGTGCTGCGCGGCCGCCGGTTCGGCAACGCCGTGGTCCTGGCCTCCCGGCAGCCCCTGGACACGGCCGCGCTGGCCCGGTGCTGCGCGGCCGACGCCTTCCCGGCCCGGGTCGTGCACGGACCGGCCCTGCGGGAACTGGTCGGGGGCGCCCGGCCGGTGCGGGACGAGGACGCGCGGCCCTCGCCCCCGCCGCCGGACGGGGCGTTCGGCATCGGCTGACGGGGCGGCGGGGCCGGACGGGGCGCGGGCGCGGGCGGACTTGCCGCCGGTCCACGGTCGACGGTCCGCGGCGTCCGGAGCGCCGGTCCGGACGCGTACGGGGGCTATCCCTCCGTCGGGGGCTCCTCGGTCAGCCGCACCGTGCTCAGGATCTTCTGGACCGTCTCGTCCGGCACCTCGTCGGTGACGCCCTTGGCGCCGTACAGGTTCCAGGTGACGAAGTCGCCCGCGCCGTTCTTGAAGGCGAAGGTGGTGGCCTTGCCCTCGCTGTCGCACTTCCCCTTCTGGGGGGTGCCCTCGGAGTGGGCCGTGATCACGCTGCCCTCGATGCCGGAGGCGGTGGTGTAGGGCTTGGCCTTGCCGTACTTGACGCTCTTCTTGTCCGGCTGGGTGTAACCGCCGTAGATCCACCACGGCACCCGGGTCTCGGCGGCCATGTCGGTGTCCTTGGCGCCGTTCTCGCCGCGGGTGCCCGCGGTGGCGAGCGCGGTGTTCTCCTTGCGGCCGTCCTTGTTCTCGTCCGCCGAACACCACTTGGACTTGAGGTAGGCGGGCGCGGTGACGCTGGTGCGCTCCGTCTTGCCCTTCTCCTCCCACTCGAAGCCGACGCTGGTGTCGGGCGTCTCGATCTCCCAGTCGGCGGGCACGTCGAAGAGGGTGCCGAAGCGCGGGTTGGCGACGACCTTCCAGCCGGGGACGGTCGCCTCCAGCTCGCCGTCCCCCCGCTCGCTGTCGCCGCCGCGCGGGTTGCCGCCGGAGACCGGCGCGCTCGGATCCGGCGACTCCTGCGAAGGGGACGCCGAGCCGGTCGCCGATCCGCTCGCGACGGGCTTGGGGTCCTTGCCGTCGTCGGCCTTGTCGTCCTTGTCGCCGCCCAGCACCAGGAAACCGGTGACACCCGCCGCCACGACCACGGCGAGGGAGGCCACGACGGCCACCAGCCTGGTCCGGTTCCTCCCGCCGCCGCCGCCGTCGCCGCTCCCGCCGCCGACGACGGTGGGCGGCTGCGGGGTGCCCGGCGCCTGCGGAGCGCCCCACTGCGGCTGCTGCCCATAGGGGTTCGGCTGCTGGTAACCGGGCTGCTGGTACGGATTCGGCTGCTGGTATCCCGGCTGCTGGTACGGGTTGTTCTGCTGCGGGTTCTGCTCGCCCCCGGGCGGCTGCTGTCCTGGCCACATGCCCAGCACCCTAGTGGGGCCCGGGAAACGATTCGGTCACCGGCCCTTGTCAGGGACGTACCGAAACCGGGGGCGTACGGGTGCCCCCGGCCGCCCCGGCGCGGTCAGGTCTCCGACGGCGTGTACTCCCGCACGGTGGCGGCGATCCGCCGGACCGTGCCGTCGGGCACCTCGTCGCCGACCCCGGCGGCGCCGGTGAAGGACCAGGACACCAGGGCGCCGTCCCCGCTCCGGAAGGCGAAGGTCGTGGCCTTGCCCTCGGTGCCGCACCGGCCCTTCTTCGGCGCGCCCGCGGAGCGCGAGGTGGCGATGCTGCCGGTGATGCCGGAGGTGGTGGTGAAGGAGGAGACCGGGCCGGTCGTGACGGCCCCGCGGTCGGGCTGGGCGTACGAGCCGAAGACCCACTCCGAGGAGTCGTGCCGCGCGATCTCCTCGGTGGTGCGGGCGTCCTTGTTGCCGCGGGTCCCCGCCGCGGCCAGCCCCGTGTGCTCGACGCGGCCGTCGCGGTCGGCGTCCTCGCCGCACCACTTCTCCTTGAGCACAGCCGGCGCCTTCATGCCGACGAGCATCTTCTCGTCGGGGTCCTGGTCGTCCGTGACCCAGCTGACCCAGGTGACCGGCTTGAGCGCCCAGGCGGCCGGCACGTCGAAGGCGACGCCGAGAGCGGGGTTGACCACCGTCTTCCAGCCGTCGACCGTCGGGCGCGGCCCGTCGTCGCCGTCCCGGCGGTCGTCGGCGGCAGGCGACGCGGACGCCGGCGGCTCCGGCGCCGCCGAGGAGGAGGCGGGCGGGGCCGGATCGGCCCGGTCGTCCCCGCCACCGCCCAGCAGGACGATCCCGGTCACCGAGGCGGCGACCACGACGGCCGCCGCGGCGACGGTGGCGATCACGCCGGTCCGCCCGCCTCCCGGCCGGGAGGGACCGCCGCCGGCCGGGGGAGCGGTGGTGGCCGCGGGGACGGCGGTGACCGTGGGCGCGTTCCAGGGGGCGGGTCCCCCTCCGGCGGGGGGAGGGGGCTGCTGCTGGTATCCGGGCTGGTGGTACGGGTTGGGCCGTCCCGGCCCCCCGGCGGACGACTGCTCTCCTGGCCACATGGGCGGCAAGCATACGGTGATCACCGGTCCGCGCCGGCCCGCGGATGCTACTCACTGGTAACATGTCGTCATGAGCGCAGACCAGATGTCGATCGGCGAGCTGCTCGCCGCCACGGTGCCCATGGTGCGGACCCTGGGCCTGGAGTACCTGGAGACCACCCCGGAGCGGGCGGTCCTCGCCCTGCCCGACCGGAGCGAGTACCGCAACCACGTGGGCGGCCCGCACGCCGGGGCCATGTTCACCCTCGGCGAGTCCGCCAGCGGTGCCGTCGTACTGGCCGCCTTCGGGGACCAGCTCTCCCGGGCCGTCCCGCTGCCGGTCAACGCCGAGATCGCGTTCAGGAGGATCGCCCTGGGGCCCGTCACCGCGACCGCCACGCTCGGCCGCCCGGCGGCCGAGGTCGTCGCGGAGCTGGACGAGGGCAGCCGCCCGGAGTTCCCGGTGAGCGTCGCGATCCGCCGCGAGGACGGCACGGTGACCGGGGAGATGACGGTGACGTGGACCCTCCGGCCCAGCGAGCGGGCCGAGGCGACCCGGTAGGCTTTCTCGGGAGACGCCCGGACCAGGGCGCACCCCGGGAAGCGGCGCGCCGCGCCCGGAGCGGAGGGCACGCGAATCGGAGGGGGCTGCGTTGCACGTCCAGGAATGGCTCGACACGGTTCCCGCGGCGGCCGTCTACGCCGTCGTCGGCCTGGTCATCGGTCTGGAGAGCCTGGGCATCCCCCTGCCGGGCGAGATCATCCTGGTCTCGGCGGCGCTCCTCTCCTCCCAGCACGGCGGGATCGACCCGTTCGTCCTGGGCGCCTGCGCCACCGCCGGCGCGATCATCGGCGACTCCATCGGCTACGCCATCGGACGCAAGGGCGGCCGGCCCCTGCTGGCCTGGCTCGGCCGGAAGTTCCCGAAACACTTCAGCGAGGGGCACATCGCCACCGCCGAGCGGTCCTTCCAGAAGTGGGGCATGTGGGCCGTCTTCTTCGGCCGCTTCGTCGCCCTGCTGCGCATCTTCGCCGGTCCGCTGGCCGGTGTGCTGCGCATGCCCTACTGGAAGTTCCTGACCGCCAACATCCTGGGCGGCATCCTCTGGGCGGGCGGCACCACGGCCGTCATCTACTACCTCGGCGTCGTCGCGGAGTCCTGGCTCAAGCGCTTCTCCTGGCTGGGCCTGGTGGCCGCGGTCGCCATCGGCATCGGCTCCATGCTGATCGTCAAGCGCAAGGCGGCCAAGGCGCAGTCCGCCCAGCGGCAGCCCGAGACGGAGCCGGTCGCGGCCGGCGACTGAACCCGGCCGTTCAACGCTGCGGCGGGGCAAGGGTCCGGCGCACCGGCCGCACGCTCAACCGTGGAGCGCCCGGTGCTCCCGCGCCAGTTCCCCGTAAGCCGTGCCGTTGCGCGTGATCCCCTCGCGCTCCTCGGCGGTCAGCTCCCGGCGGACCTTCGCGGGCACCCCGGCCACCAGCGACCCCGGCGGCACCCGCATCCCCTGCGGCACCAGCGCCTGCGCCGCGACCAGCGAACCCGCGCCGATCTCCGCGCCGTTGAGCACCGTGGCGCCCATGCCGATCAGGCAGTCGTCCCCGACGGACGCGCCGTGCACCACCGCGTTGTGCCCGATCGACACCCGCTCCCCGACCGTCACCGGGAAACCGGGATCGGCGTGCAGGGTGCAGTTGTCCTGCACGTTGCTGTCCGCGCCGACGGAGATCCGCTCCGTGTCGCCCCGCAGCACCGCCCCGTACCAGACGCTCGTCCCCCGGCCCAGCGTCACGTCGCCGAGGACGGACGAGGTCGGTGCCAGGAAGGCGGCCGCGGCCACCTCGGGCCGCTTGCCGCCGATCGCGCCGATCAACGCCTTGTGGGTCATGCGTACCTCCCGTTCGGATGATGCACGGCACCGTACGCCACCCCGTGGGGTGAAGATCACAGGAGTCCGGCACCGCGCCCGGAGCGGGCCCTGAGTACGGTGAGCGGGTGCCCAAGCGGAAGAACACGTTCTCGTCCTGGCCGAGCCGTCTCGCGCAGCGGGCCGTCCACGCGGGCTGGGACTGGGTGCGGCGCACCGGTTCCGTCACCGCCGAGCACCCCGGCCGCCTCCGCTTCGGCGCGCTGGGCACCGGCACCCGGCTCGCCTTCCCCCTCGGCACCGTCTTCGGCGAACCCTGGATCCACCTCGGTGCCCACTGCGTCATCGGGGAGCAGGTCACCCTGACCGCCGGTCTGATGCCCGACCTCGACCTCGGCCCCGAGCCGATCCTGCGCGTCGGCGACGGGGTCGTCCTGGGCCGGGGCAGCCATGTCATCGCGGACACCTCGGTCACCATCGGCAGCGACTGCTACATCGGCCCCTACGTCTACGTGACCTCCACCAACCACTCCTACGACGACCCCCACCAGCCCATCGGCAAGCAGTGGCCCCGGATGGAACCGGTGGAGATCGGCCCCGGCTGCTGGATCGGCACCGGCGCGGTCGTCCTGCCCGGCGCCCGGATCGGACGGAACGTGGTGGTCGCCGCCGGGGCCGTGGTGCGGGGCACGGTCCCCGACCACGCGGTGGTGGCGGGCGCCCCGGCCCGTGTCGTACGGCGCTGGACGCCGGACGGGGGCTGGCGGCCGCCGCTGCGGACCCCGGCGCCGGTGCCGCTGCCGGAGGGGATCACCCCGGAGCAGTTGCGGGCGCTGTCGGCGCTGGAGGAGGGCGCGGCGGCGGACGTGCCCTCCACCACCGCTCCCGCCGCGCCGGACGCCCGGGGCGGGGGGAAGGCGGCGGGGTCGGCGGAACCGACGGCGGACGACTGACCGAGGCCGGCGGAACCGGCGGCGGACGGCTGACCGGGGCCGCCTCGGGCCGAACCGGGGCTGCCTCGGGCCGGGCGGGGACCGCCTGGGCCGACCAGGTCATTCCGGGTCGGGCGGGCGCGCCCTGAGACGAACCGGACCGCCTCTGGCCGGGCGGGCCCGCCTTGAATCGACCGGGAACCGCCCGGGCGGCGCCGTGCCCCCGCTCCCGCCCCGCGTCCCCGCACTCGCTCCCGTTCCAGGGGACCTCCGCGCTCGTCGTCGCTCCGGTGCGCCTGCGTCACCGGCTCCTGCGGCGGGCCCGGACCTCCCCGTTCGGGTCGACCTCGGCTTCGCCGGGTCCCCCGCGGTCCCGTCTCCCGTCCACGCCGCAGGGCGCCCGGCTCCCGGTCCGGCTCCGGGTGCCCGCCCGGTCCGCGCCGCCCCCGCCCCGACTCCGCCCCGCCCGGGCCCGCCAGGTCCGCTCCCGGCTCCGGGCGTCCGGGGCCGCGCGGTCGTCGTGGCGCCCGTCCCCTGAGACGGCGGGCCGTCCGAGGGCGCCGGTTGCTAGCGTGCGGCCATGCGCGCACCCATCGGTGACTTCGACCACGCCACGCCCGTCCCGGACTGCCTCGACGAACTGACCGCCCCGGTCGCCACCGCCGTGCGCGGCTGGAGCGGCGCCGTCCCGGTGGAGCGGATCCTCTACGTCGACACCGACCCGCGGTGGGCCGACACCGCCGTCTTCGTCGAGCACTACGGCCGCGACCTGCTGGAGCGGTCCGCGAACTGCGTGGTGGTGGCCGGCCGGCGCGGCGGCGGGACCACGCTCGCCGCCTGCGTGGTGCTCTCCACCACCCGGGTCGACGTCAACGGGGTCGCGCGCCGCACGCTCGGAGCCCGCAAGGCGTCCTTCGCCCCGATGGACACGGCCACCGGCGAGAGCGGCATGGAGTACGGCGGCATCACGCCCGTCGGCCTGCCCGACGGCTGGCCGGTCCTGGTGGACTCGGCCGTCGTCGACCTGCCCTACGTCCTCGTCGGCAGCGGTCGCCGCCGGGGCAAGCTCCTGGTGCCGGGCAAGGCCCTCGCGGAACTGCCGGGCGCGGAGGTGGTCGACGGGCTCGGGGTGCCCCTGGCTCCCCCTGAGGGCTGAGCACCGGGCCGCCCGGCGTGCCCCGGGGCGGGCGGACGGTCCCGGACCGGGGTGGGCGGACGGCCGTGGCCCCGTCCGGTGACGCTCCCGAGGGGCCACTACCGCTGCCGGGTGTCGGCCTGCCGCATCGAGGCGACGGCGCCGTCCACCGTCGAGTCGTACAGGCCGAGCCGGGGGACGGAGACGCGGACCCGGGAGCCGAGGGGGACGCTGCGGATGTCGGCGGCGGCCATGTGCGCCGGGCTCAGCAGGATGTTCATCTCGTTGACACGCTTCCGGGCGCCGCTGGCCCTCCCGCCGGGGGCCAGGTCGAGGACGGCGTACGCCTTCGCACCCGCGGGCAGGGCGTGATCCGGGCCGCCGATGCCCCCGGGGACCAGGGGCCGGAGGTTGCGCTCCCGCCCGGAGCCGCCCCGGTTGCCGAGGCCGACGTCGGGGATCTGGTCCAGGACGCACGCGGTGGTCCCGGTGTTGGCCACCTCGATGATCCGCCGCGACCCGTCCGGGCGGACGTTCAGGGCGAGTTGCCCCATGGTGCAGGAGTCCTCCAGGGGGCCCTCCTCCGCGTTGCCCGCCGTGTCGTCCGCCGGGGAGCCGTTCGACGCCTCGGGCGCCCTCGTGCCGAGGAGCGCCTGCGGGCTCCGGCCCCGGCCGTCGTCGGGAGTCTCCCCGGCGGAGGACGGGCCGTCCGGCTCCGGTGTCCCGACCGGGGGTACGGAGGGGCCCGGCTCCGCTTCCACCGTGTCGGCCACGGAGGCGGAGGCGCTCGTGCCGGCCGCGGAGGCACTTCCCTCCGGCCGGACCGGGGCGGAGACCGACCCGTCGCCGCCCGAACAGGCGGTGAGACCCAGGGCCAGGGCCGCGGCGGTGACGGCGAGCGGGACGCGGCGCTGAGGTCGGGTAGGCATGAGAGGTCCTCAAGGGGTGTGGGGGAAGACCGGATTCAGGTCAACTCCACCACCGGGTGCCGCGCCGTCACCAGGAAGTCGCACCGGCAGAAGTACGGTCCTGCATACTTCTGCCGGACCCGGAACCCGCCCGCGCGCGCCCGGGGACGCACCGGCCACGGCACTCACGGGAGACCGCACGATGAGCACCGGCACCGCCGATTCCGCCCGCGGGGAGTTCGCGTCGCTGCTGCGCGGCCTGCGCGGGCGGGCCGGGCTCAGCCAGGAGGAACTGGCCCACCGGGCCGGACTGAGCGTGCGGGCGGTCGCCGACATGGAACGCGGACGGACCCGGGGCCCGCAGCGCCGCACGGTGGCCGCGCTGGTGGCGGCGCTCGCGCCCGGCGAGGCCGGGGCCGAGGCGCTGGAGCGCGCCGCCGCCGGGGGCCGGCCCCGCCCGAGGGCGACCCCCGCGGCACCCGCCGGGCTGCGACTGCCGCGCGACGTGGGGGACTTCACCGCCCGCGACGCGGATCTCGCCCGGCTGCGCGCGCTGGCCGTCGACCCCGGCACCGGGGACCCGCCGGTGGTCCTGGTCACCGGCCAGCCGGGGCTGGGCAAGACGGCCTTCGCGGTGCGGGCCGCCCACGGCCTCGCAGAGCGCTACCCCGACGGACAGCTCGCCGTCGACCTGCACGGCACGCGGACGCCCCCGGCGGACCCGCGCGAGGTCCTCTTGGTGCTCCTGCGGGCGTGCGGGATCGCCGAGAACACCGTGCCGCAGGACACCGAGGGCCGCGCGGACCTGTTCAGGACCGTGGCCGCGGAGCGGAGGATGCTGCTGCTCCTCGACGACGCCGCCGACGAGGACCAGCTCCGGCCGCTGCTGCCCGCCGCCGGTCCGGTGCTGACCCTGGTCACCAGCCGCAACGCCCTCACCGGGCTGGAGGGCGCGCACCGCTTCTCGCTCGGGGTGCTGCGCCGAGAGGAGTCCGTCGCCCTGTTCAGCCGGGTCATCGGTCCGGAGCGGGTGGCGGCCGAGGCGCAGGCGGCGCGTGATCTGGCCGATCTGTGCGGGCAGTTGCCGCTGGCGGTGCGGATCGCCGCCCAGCGGCTGGCGGCCCGGCCGCAGGAGCGGCTCGCCCGGCTCGCGGCCCAACTCGCCGATGAGGGAAGGCGGCTGGACGCCCTGCGGGCCGGGGACCTCCAGGTGCGGGCGACGTTCGCCCTCTCCTACGGGCTGCTGGACCCCCTGGCGCGGCGGGTGCTGCGGCGCGCCACGCTGGCCGCCGGTCCCGACTTCTCCCCGCAGACCGCCGCGCTGCTCGCGGGGACGACGCTGCGGGAGGCCGAGCGGTGCGCGGAGGAACTGGCCGACCGGGGGCTGCTGCAACCGGACCCGGCCGCCGAGCGCTACCGCTTCCACGACCTGCTCCGCCTGTTCGCCGCCGAGCAGTTGGCCGAGGACGACCCCGCCGGACTCGCCCGGGCCCAGGAGACCACCGCCCTCTGGACCCTGGCGCGCGCCACCGCGGCGGCGCTCCACTTCGACCCCGAGCGCTCCCCGGCCGGTGACCCGGACCGGGCCACCGCGCCCCACGGGACCGAGGAGGCGCGAAGCTGGCTGGAGGAGGAGCGGGCGCAGTGGCTCGACGCCCTGGGCCGGGCGCTCGCCGACGGGCACCACCGGGAGGTCCTGGACACGGCGGAGGCCATGCACTGGTTCTCGGACCGCGCCCAGGAGTGGGAGCAGTGGGCGCGGGTGTTCCTCGACTCGGTGGCCGCCGCCCGGGCGCTGGGCAGCAGGAGGGACGAGGCCGTCCACCTCAACTACCTTGCCTGGGCATACAACCTGTGCGTCCGCGACCCCGCCTCCGGGCTGGCCACGGCCCGGGCGGCGCTGGCCGTGGCGCGCGAGGTGGGCGACCTCCTCCAGGAAGGCTGGGCCCACGGGTACGGGGCGGGCGCGCTGCAGCGGCTCGGGCGCCACGAGGAGGCGGAGACGTGGCTGGAGGAGTCCGCCGACTGCCACCGCCGGAACCCCGCGCCGCAGGCCCGGCTGGCGGAGCTGTCCACGCTCAACGCGCTGGGCGCGCATCTGCGGTCCATGGGGCGGGCCGGGGAGGCGCTGGACCTCCACCGGCGCAGCGAGGCACTGTGCCGGGTCGGGATCCCCGGTCAGTCCGCCGAACTCCTGGCGCTCTACCGGGACAACACGTTCCACCACCTCGCCCGCGACCTCGGCGGGCTGGAGCGCTGGGCGGAGGCGGAGCCGCTGCTGCGCCGCGCCCTGGTCGGCTTCGAGACGGCCGGGATGGCCGCGTGGAGCGAGCCGGTCCGCCTCGACCTCGCCATCACCCTGCGGCGGCTGGGCCGTTCGGCGGAGGCCCGCGCGATGCTGGAGGCGGCCCGCCGGGGGCTGGCCGAGCAGAGCCATCCCCGGCAGGCGGAGGCCGAACTGGAGCTGATGGAGGCGATCAGGTCCGGTTCCTGACCCGGGCCGTCCTCCCCGCCGCCGGGCGGCCCCCGGGCCCCGGAGCCGGCTCCGGAGCCGGCCCCGGAGGCCGTCGCCCTCCGCGGTGCCGGGCGGGACCGGAGCGCGGGCCCTCGCGGACCGTGCCGTGCCGGGGCGGGCGAGGGCACGGCACGGCCCACGGGGCGAGCCGGACCGGGGGGGCTCAGCGCGAGCCGGACCGGGCCGATGGTGGTGCGCACGCCCGGCGGTCGCCCCGGTCCGGGCCGTCCTCGCCGCGCCGCGCCGCGCCGCGCCGCGGCGACGGACACCGGACGGCCGGGCCGTCCCGCCCGCCGTGCCGGTACCCCGTCACCGGAACGGCCCCCGGTCACCAGCCCGCTTCGGCCGCCGGTCCCCTCGCCCACCGGGTCCCGCGAGCCGCCCGTCCGCCCGCGCCTGCCCACCCCTGAACACCGTCCGCGGACGCCCGTCCCCGGGCCAGGGGACTCCCCGGGGTCACCCGTCCAGGCGGGGGATCTCGATGGCGGGGCAGCGGTCCATGACCATCTCCAGCCCGGCCGCGCGGGTCCGGTCGTAGGCGGCCCCGTCGACCACCCCGAGCTGGAACCAGACCGCGCGGGCGCCCTTGGCCACCGCCCCGTCGGCCACCGCGCCGGCCTGCTCGCTGTTGACGAACACGTCCACCACGTCGACGTCGAACGGGATCTCCGCCAGCGAGGCGTACCCCCGCTCGCCGTGCACCGTCTCCGCCTTGGGATGCACGGGCACGACCCGCTTGCCGAAGCGCTGGAGCACCTCCGCGACGCCGTACGCCGCGCGCTGCCGGTTGGACGACAGGCCGACGACGGCCCAGGTGTCGCCCAGCCCGGTCAGAATCCTGCGGACGGTCGCCTCATCGCCGTACACGTGCGGCCTCCTCGTATGTCGCGGACGGCACCGGTTCGTCCCGTCCCCACCCCGGACAACCGACGGCACGGTGCGGGGATTCCCGCGCGCCGTGCCCCCGGGGCGCCTACGCTCGGCACGTGCTGCGCATCATCGACGCCCGGAGCGGGGAGCCGGTTCCCGCCGCCCCCGCCCGCCGTGCCCCGACCCGCGTCATGGCCCACGTGCCGGACGGCGATCCCACCGGCCTGCGGGTGCTGCTCGTGGCGGACCTCCTGGTCCGTGCCCTGGAACTGGGCGGCACCCCCGTGTGGGCGGTGCTCCCGCCCGGCGCGCGGCCCCGCCCGGACGCGACCCGGCTGGGCGTCCGGCCCTTCGAGGACGGCGCGGACGGCGCCCCCGACGGGACCCGCACGCTCCATGTCGCGGCGGAGGGAGCCGCGCCCCCGGACGGCCCCGTCGTCGCGGTCGCCCCCGTCCGGGCGGCCGACCCGGACCCGTCGGCCGCCGCCGATCCGGACGCCCTGCGGGCGGCCCTGCTCCGACGCCACCACCACACGCCCCTGGAGCTCGGCGCGGACGCACTCGACACGGCCCGCGGCGCGCTGCTGGACCGGCGCCGGGCCGTCGCCGACTGGGCCCGCCACCCCTCGCGCCCCGTTCCGGACACCGTGCGCGAGCGGCTCCGCGCCGCCTGGAACGACGACCTGGACGCCCCCGGCGTCCTCGCCGTCCTGACCGAGACCGCCGCCGACCCCGGCCTCCCGGAGGGCGCCCGTTTCGAGATCCACGCCCACGCCGACCGCTTCCTCGGCCTCGGGCTGACCGCCGCCGTCGGCACCCCGCCGTGACCCCGCCCGACCGCGCCGTGGGGGGCCCGGCGGCGGACGCATAGGCTGGGCGGATGCAGGACGAGTACCGGACGGTCGCCCGCGCGGGCGTGCACGAGACCGAGATCAACCGCTCGCGCTTCCTCTGCGCCCTCGCCCCCGCGGCCACCGAGGAGGAGGCCCAGGCGTTCATCGCGGGGGTGCGCAGGGAGCACGCCGCCGCCACCCACAATTGCTGGGCCTACGTCATCGGCGCCGACGCCTCCGTGCAGAGGGCCAGCGACGACGGAGAGCCCGGCGGCACCGCGGGCGTCCCCATGCTCCAGATGCTGCTGCGCCGCGACATGCGGTACGTCGTCGCCGTCGTCACCCGCTACTACGGGGGCGTCAAGCTCGGCGCGGGCGGTCTGATCCGCGCCTACGGCGGCGCCGTCGGGGAGGCCCTGGACGATCTGGGCACCCTCACCCGCCGCCGGTTCCGCCTGGCCACGGTGACCGTCGACCACCAGCGGGCCGGGAAGCTCCAGAACGACCTGCGCGCCACCGGACGCACCGTGCGCAACGTCCGCTACGCCGAGGACGTCACCCTGGAGATCGGGCTGCCCGACGCCGACGTGGACGCCTTCCGCGGCTGGCTGGCGGACGCCACGGCGGGCACCGCCACGTTCGAACCGGGCGGCGAGGCGTACGGCGACGCATGAGACCCGCCGTCCCCGCGCGGCCCGCCTCCCGCCCGGAAGGTGCCGGTCGGCCCGAGGGAAACCCCGAAACGGGACGGATTCGGGCAAAGTCCCCGTGTGTGCGGGGAGAGGGCCGCGGAGGCACTAGCGTGGTCGGGGGCCGGCTCCCAGCCGGTCCGGCGGACGGACGCGGCCGACGGCGGCCGGGAGCGGTGGGGGCGGACATGCGGGGCGGAGCGTACCGGTGAGACTGCTGCACACGTCCGACTGGCATCTGGGCCGGTCGTTCCACAGGGTGAACATGCTCGAAGCCCAGGCCGGATTCATCGGCCATCTGATCGCCACCGCGCGCGAGCGCGAGGTGGACGCCGTCGTCGTCTCCGGCGACGTGTACGACCGCGCGGTGCCGCCGCTCGCCGCCGTCGAGCTGTTCGACGACGCCCTGCACCGGCTGGCCGCGCTCGGGGTGCCCACGGTGCTGATCTCCGGCAACCACGACTCCGCCCGCCGCCTCGGCGTCGGCGCCGGGCTCATCGACCGGGCCGGCATCCACCTGCGCACAGACCCGGCCGGCTGCGGCACCCCCGTCGTGCTGCGCGACCCCCACGGCGACGTCGCCCTCTACGGGCTGCCCTACCTCGAACCAGCCCTGGTGAAGGACGAGTTCGGCGTCGAACGGGCGGGGCACGAGGCGGTGCTCCGGGCCGCCATGGACCGGGTCCGCGCAGACCTCGCCACCCGGGCGCCCGGCACCCGCTCCGTCGTCCTCGCCCACGCCTTCGTCACCGGCGGAGAGACCAGCGACAGCGAACGGGACATCACCGCAGGAGGCGTCGCCTCCGTGCCCGCCTCCGTCTTCGACGGCGTCGACTACGCCGCCCTCGGCCATCTGCACGGCTCCCAGAGCGTCACCGACCGCGTCCGCTACTCCGGCTCCCCGCTGGCCTACTCCTTCTCCGAGCACCGGCAGCGCAAGAGCGTGTGGATCGTGGACCTCGGCGCCGACGGCTCCGTCACCGCCGACCGCGTCGACTGCCCCGTCCCCCGGAGGCTGGCCCGGCTGCGCGGCACCCTGGAGTCCCTGCTCACCGACCCCGCCCTGGAGCGGCACCGGCCGGACTGGGTCGAGGCCACCCTCACCGACCCGGTGCGCCCCGCCGAACCCATGGCCCGCCTCACCACCCGCTTCCCCCACACCCTCGCCCTCGTCTTCGACCCCGAACGCGCCTTTGACGACCCGGCCGTCAGCTACGCCCGGCGTCTCGCGGACCGTGACGACCAGCAGATCGCGGAGGACTTCGTGGCGCACGTCCGCGGCACCGGACCCGACGACCTCGAACGCGCCGTGCTGCGCGACGCGTTCGACGCCGTACGCGCCGACGAGACCCTGAAGGAGACGACCGGGTGAGACTGCACCGACTGGACCTCACCGCCTTCGGGCCCTTCGGCGCCACGCAGAGCGTCGACTTCGGCGCCCTGTCCTCGGCCGGGTTGTTCCTGCTGCACGGCCCCACCGGCGCCGGCAAGACCTCCGTCCTGGACGCCGTCTGCTACGCGCTCTACGGGGCGGTGCCCGGCGCCCGCCAGAACGGCCAGGGCATGACCCTGCGCAGCGACCACGCCGCCCCCGGCAGCCGCACCGAGGTCCGCCTCGACCTCACCGTCGCCGGGCGACGCCTGGAGATCACCCGGCAGCCGCCCTGGGAGCGCCCCAAGAAGCGCGGCGCGGGCACCACGGTCGACAAGGCCCAGAGCCTGCTGCGCGAGTACGACGCGACCGCCGGTACCTGGCGCGCCCTCAGCCGCTCCCACCAGGAGATCGGGGAGGAGATCACCCAACTCCTCGGCATGAGCCGGGAGCAGTTCTGCCAGGTCGTCCTGCTGCCCCAGGGCGACTTCGCCCGGTTCCTGCGCGCCGACGCCGAGGCCCGCGGCAAGCTGCTCGGCAGGCTCTTCGACACCCGCCGCTTCGCCGAGGTGGAGAAGCGGCTCGCCGAGCGCCGCCGGGCCGGTGAGGCCAGGATCCGCGAGGGCGACGCCGGACTCCTGGCCGACGCCCACCGCATGCAGCAGGCCGCCGACGGGGCCATGGAACTCCCCGAACTGGCCGCCGGGGAGCCCGGACTGGCCGAGGCGGTGCTCGCCGCGGCCGCCGTCGCCCGCACCACCGTCGCCGAACGGGTCACCCTCGCGCGGTGCCGGCTCACGGCCGCCGAGACCGACGCGGCCGACGCCGACCGGGAGGCGACGGCCGCCCGCGAACTCGACCGGCTGCAAAGGAGGTTCGCCGAGGCCGAGGAGCGCGCGGCGCGGCTCGCCGAACGGGCCGGGGAGTACGAGGCCGACCAACGGCGCCTGGAGCGGGGCCGAAAGGCCCGGGAGGTGGCCCCCGCGCTCGACCTCAGGACCCGCGCCGAGGAGGAGCACCGGCGGGCCGCCGCCGCCGAGACCGCCGCCCGCGCACCGCTCCCCGCCGACCTCGCGGACGCCGGGGCCGACGGGCTGGCCGCCGCCGCCCGCCGGACCGCCGAGGAACTCGGCGGCCTGGAGTCCGCCCGTCGTGCCGAGGCCCGTCTCACCGAACTGGCCGCGGAACGCGCGGAACTGGACCGCCAGGAGCGTGCCGACGAGGAGGCCCTGGACGAGGCGGACGCCTGGCTGGCCGACTGGGAGGAGACCCGCGCCGCGCTGCGCGCCCGTGTCGACGCCGCCCAGGAGGCGGTCACCCGCGCCGAACGGCTCGACGCCCAGCGGGAGCCCGCGAGGCGGCAGCTGACGGCCGCCCGGGAGCGCGACCGGCTCACCGCCGGGGCCGACGAGGCCCGCGTCCGGGCCCTCGGCCTGGCCGAGGACGCCACCCGCGCCCGCGAGCACTGGCTCGACCTCAAGGAGCGGCGGCTGCGCGGCGCAGCCGCCGAACTCGCCGCCCAACTCGCCGACGGCGCCCCCTGCGCGGTCTGCGGGGCGACCGAACACCCCGCCCCCGCCCGCAGGGACACCGGACACGTCGGCCGGGAGGCCGAGGAGGCCGCCCTCGCCGCCCACCAGGCCGCCGAGCGCCTCCGCGACGAGGCCGAACGGCACCGCGGCACCCTCCGTGAGGCCCTCGCCGCCGCCACCGCCGAGGCCGGCGACGCCTCCGCCGCCCACCTGGCCGAAGAGGCGGACGCACTGGAGCGGGCCCACGCGAGGGCCCGCGCCGAGGCATCCGGACTGCGTCCCGCCCAGGAGGCGCTGGCCCGGGCCGAGGCGGAGCGGGAACGGCGGACCGGGGCACGCCAGTCGGCCGCCGTCCGTACCGCCACCCGGATCGGCACCCGCGACCGGATCGACCGCGAACAGGACGCCCTGGAAAGCGAGTTGGCCGAGGCCCGGGGCACCGCCGACAGCGTCGCCGCGCGCGCCGCGAGCCTGGAGCGGCGCGCCGCCCTGCTCACCGGCGCGGCCGACGCGGTCCGCTCCGCCGCCGACGCCGCCGCACGCCTCAAGGACGCCGACGCCCGCCTCGCGCACGCCGCCTACCGGGCCGGGTTCACCACCCCGGAGGAGGCCGCCGGGGCCCTGCTGGACGACGCCGCCCACCGCGAGACCCAGCACCGCCTGGACGCCATGCGGACCGAGGAGGCCGCCGTCCGCGCGATCCGCACCGACCCGGCCACCGCCGCCGCCGCGCTCCGCCCCCCGGCCGACCCCGCCGCCGCCGAACGGGCCGCGGCCGACGCGGGCCGCCGGCTGCGCGAGGCCGCATCCGGCCACGACGCCGTCGTCCGCTCCCACACCGAGCTATGTGCCCTGTCGGAGCGGGCCGCGACCGCCGCGCGGCTCCTCGCCCCGCTGCGCGAGGAGTACGACCGGGCGGCCCGGCTCGCCGCCCTCGCGGCCGGCACCTCGGCCGACAACGACCGCCGGATGCGCCTGGAGTCCTACGTCCTGGCCGCGCGGCTGGAGCAGGTCGCCGCCGCCGCGACCGCGCGGCTGCGGCGCATGTCGGCCGGGCGCTACACCCTCGTCCACTCCGACGACCGCAGCGGACGCGGGCGCAGCGGCCTCGGACTGCACGTCGTGGACGCCTGGACCGGGCGCGAGCGGGACACGGCGACCCTGTCCGGCGGCGAGACCTTCTTCGCCTCCCTGGCCCTGGCCCTCGGCCTCGCCGACGTCGTCACCGACGAGGCGGGCGGGGTCCGGCTGGACACCCTCTTCATCGACGAGGGCTTCGGCAGCCTCGACGACCAGACTCTCGACGAGGTCCTCGACGTGCTCGACTCCCTGCGCGAACGGGACCGGAGCGTCGGCATCGTCAGCCATGTGGCCGATCTCCGGCGCCGGGTGCACGCCCGGCTGGAGGTGGTGAAGGGGCGGTCGGGTTCGACGCTGCGCCTGCACGGGACCGGCTGAGCCGCACCCACCGGGCCCACGGCGGCCCGGCCCCCGACGCCCCCCCGTGCGGCGTGCCGTCGTCGAGGCGTGCCCGTCGTGCGGCGGACGGGCCCCCGGTGGGGAGCCGCGGCGCCGGGAGCCGCGGCGCCGGGCCCGGGTCGGGCGGGGGCCGCGACCGCCGGGCCCGGGTCGGTGTCCGTCGGCACCGACCCGGGGCGGGGAGCGGACGCCGGGTCAGAGACCGGCCAGTTCGTCCACCAGGTCGTCCAGGCCCAGCGACCCCAGCGACAGCGCCGCCATGTGCCAGGACTTCGCGTCGAACGCGTCCCCGTGCCGCTCCCGGGCCTTCTCCCGGCCCAGCAGCCACGCCCGCTCGCCCAGCTTGTAGCCGATCGCCTGGCCCGGGATGGTCAGGTACCGGGTCATCTCGCTCTCCACGAAGTCCGCCGGACGGCTGCTGTGCGCGCCGAAGAACTCCTGCGCCAGCTCCGGCGTCCAGCGCTCGCCCGGGTGGAACGGCGAGTCCGCCGGGATCTCCAGCCCCACGTGCATGCCGATGTCCACGATGACCCGGGCCGCCCGCATCATCTGCGCGTCCAGGTAGCCGAGCCGCTGCTCCGCGTCGGTCAGGAAACCCAGCTCGTCCATCAGCCGCTCCGCGTAGAGCGCCCAGCCCTCCGCGTTGGCACTGACCATGCCGACCGACGCCTGGTAGCGCGAGAGGTCCTCGGCCACGTGCGCCCACTGCGCGAGCTGGAGGTGATGGCCCGGCACGCCCTCGTGGTACCAGGTGGAAACCAGGTCGTAGACCGGGAAGCGGGTCTGGCCCATCGTCGGCAGCCAGGTGCGGCCCGGACGGGAGAAGTCCTCCGACGGCGCCGTGTAGTAGGGCGCGGCGGCGCCCCCGGGCGGGGCGATGCGCGACTCCACCCGGCGCACCCGCTCCGCCAGCTCGAAGTGGGTGCCGTCCAGCGCCTCGATGGCCTGGTCCATGAGGCCCTGCAGCCACTCGCGGACCTCCTCGACGCCCTCGATGTGCCGGCCGTGCTCGTCCAGGTGCGCCAGCGCCACCCACGGGGTCTCGGCACCGGGCAGGATCTTCTCCGCCTCCTGCCGCATCTCGCCCAGCAGGCGGTGGTACTCGGCCCAGCCGTACGCGTACGCCTCGTCCAGGTCCAGGTCGGTGCCGTTGTAGTAGCGCGACCAGCGGGCGTACCGCTCGCGGCCCACCGTGTCGGGGGCGTCCCGGACGGCGGGCGCGTACACGTCCCGCATCCAGTCCCGCAGCTCGGCCACGGCGGCGCCGGCGCCCCGCGCCGCCCCGTCCAGCTCCGCGCGCAGCGCCTCGGGGCCGTCGGCCGCGAAGTCCTCGAACCAGCTCCGGCCCCCGCCCGTGTCGGCCCACTCGTCGAGCTGCTCGACGAAGGTCGCGGTCGGACGCGGGCCCGCGTGCAGGCCGCGCTCCAGGCCCAGCGCCAGCGACTCGCGGTAGCCCGCCAGCGCCGCCGGCACGCCCCGCAGGCGCTCCGCGATCCGGGACCAGTCCTCGTCGGTCCCGGCCGGTGTCACCGTGAACACCTCACGGACGTAGTGCGCGGCGGTGCCCATGTTGCCGACCGAGCGCAGCCCCTCGCCCGCCTCGTGGACCGCGATCTCGGCGGTCAGCCGCTCCCGCAGCAGCCGGGCGCAGCGGCGCTCCACGTCGCTGTCGCCGCCGGGACGCCGCTCCGCCTCGGCGAGCCGGGCCAGCGTGTCCCGGGCGAGCCGGGCGACGGCCTCCTGACCGGCGGGGGAGAGGTCGGGCAGACGGCCGGAACTCTCGGCCACACCGAGGTACGTACCGGTGACCGGGTCGAGGGCGATGAGTTCGTCGACATAGGCGTCGGCGACCTCGCGGGGCAGCGGGGTCTTGGTCTCTGACATGCGAACATCCTCGTACGGATACCGGTGCCGCGTCAGCCCGCAATCCCCCGCGCCGGGGCGGGGGCGGCCGGATTTCGCTACGGGCGTGGCCGCCCCGGACTCAGGAGGCGGCCCCGGGCGGCAGCAGCGGGCCGCACTCCCACTGCTGGAAGATCAGCCGCGTCTCGACCCGCGCCACCTCCCGCCGGGAGGTGAACTCGTCCAGCACCAGCCGCTGGAGGTCCGCCATGTCCGCCACCGCGACATGGACCAGGTAGTCGTCCGGACCGGTGAGGTGGAAGACCGTGCGGGACTCGGGGAGCGCCCGGACGCGGTCCACGAACGGCCCGACCAGCTCCCGCCGGTGCGGACGCACCTGCACCGACAGCAGCGCCTGGAGCCCGCGCCCCAGCTTCGCCGGGTCCAGCTCCAGCCGGTGGCCGAGGATCACCCCCGCCCGCCGCAGCCGTGCCACCCGGTCCAGACAGGTCGACGGGGCGACCCCGACCCGGGCGGCGAGATCCCGGTAGGTGGTCCGGGCGTCGTTCTGCAGCAGCCGCAGCAGATGCAGGTCCACCGGGTCCAGTACGACGGATTCGCCCATCCGGCGAACGTAGCACGGCAGAGAGGCTCGAAGACCCGTTCATTGTTCACCCTTCGGGCCATGGACTCTGCGAGCATGCCCACGTCACCATCCGCCGACGTACGCGCCCCCGCTCCCGGAAGCAGGGCGCTGGCCACCGAGGCGGTGCACGCCGGCCGCGACGACCTCGCCGGCCAGGGGCTGCACGCCCCGCCCATCGACCTGTCCACCACCTACCCCTCCCACGACAGCCGTGGCGAGGCCGCCCGCGTCGACGCCTTCGCCGCAACCGGCGCCGACCCGGACGGCCCGCCCGTCTACGGGCGCCTGGGCAACCCCACGGTCGCCCGCTTCGAGACCGCGCTCGCCCGGCTGGAGGGCACCGAGGCGTCGGTCGCCTTCGCCAGCGGCATGGCCGCGCTCAGCGCCGTCCTGCTGGTACGCGCCTCGATGGGGCTGCGGCACGTCGTCGCCGTGCGCCCGCTGTACGGGTGCAGCGACCACCTGCTCACCGCCGGGCTGCTCGGCTCCGAGGTCACCTGGACGGACCCGGCGGGCATCGCGGAGGCGCTGCGCCCGGACACCGGGCTGGTGATCGTCGAGTCCCCGGCCAATCCCACGCTGGCCGAGGTGGATCTGCGGGCCGTCGCCCATGCCTGCGGCTCGGTGCCGCTGCTCGTGGACAACACCTTCGCCACCCCCGTCCTCCAGCGGCCCGCCGGGGACGGCGCCCGGCTGGTCCTGCACAGCGCCACCAAGTACCTGGGCGGCCACGGCGACGTGCTCGCCGGGGTCGTGGCCTGCGACGAGGAGTTCGCCGGGCGGCTGCGGCTGGTCCGTTTCGCCACCGGCGGCGTCCTGCACCCGCTGGCGGGATACCTGCTGCTGCGCGGGCTGTCCACGTTGCCGGTACGGGTCCGGGCCGCCTCGGCCAACGCCGCCGAACTCGTCCGGCGGCTCACCGGCGACCCGCGCGTCACCCGCGTGCACTACCCGCGCGTCGGCGGCGCCATGGTCTCGTTCGAGGTGCGCGGGGACCCGCACGAGGTCATCGCCGGGGTCCGGCTGATCACCCCGGCCGTGAGCCTCGGCAGCGTCGACACCCTCATCCAGCACCCGGCGTCCATCAGCCACCGCATCGTGGACGCCGACGACCGCAGGGGGGCCGGGGTGAGCGACCGGCTGCTGCGGATGTCGGTGGGGTTGGAGGACGTCGACGACCTGTGGGCCGACCTCGACCGTGCCCTGGGGGAGCGGCCCGGTGCCGGGGCGGGGGCCGGGACGACGTCCGGCGCGGAGGCCGGGCGCGGTGCCGGGGCTCCCGGGGCGGTGGCGAGCGGAGCCCGGGGCGGCAGGGGCTGACGGCGGCGGGTGGGACCGGCCCCCGGGCGGGGACGGCCCCCGGGCGGGGACGACGGGCCCTCCGCCCCCGCCCGCCGCGTGGAGGGCGGGACCACGGCACCGGCTGCCGGTGGTGAGGCGGACCATGGGGCCGGTGGCCGGTGGCCGGTGGGCCCGGCGCCGCGCGGGGTGCTTGCGGGCGGCTCGGCGGACGGACCGCCGAGCGCCGTGGGTGCGGTGGGCGGACGGCCCGGGCGGCGGCGGCCGGGGCCCCGGCGGTACGGCGCCGCCGCGGGCCGGTCAGGGCAGCGTCCAGGCGCTGTCGGCCCGTTCCTCCGCCCTCACCGCCGGTACACCGTCCAGACGGGCGGTGATCACCAGGGTTCCTTCCTCCAGTTGGTAGTCCAGGGGGAGGCCCAGCCCGCGCATCGCCGCGACCATGCCGGTGTTGGTCGCCCGCGTCACCGCGTACACCGCGCCGCAGCCCGACTCGATGGCCAACGCCACCAGTCGGCGCAGGAGTTCGCCCCCGACGCCCCGCCGCTGCCAGTCGTCCTCGACGAGCAGGGCGATCTCCGTCTCGTCGCCGTCCCACAGCAGGTGGCCGAGGGCGACGATCCGTCCGGAGGCGGTCCGCGCGGCCAGGGTGCGGCCGTGGCGCGGGCCCAGCAGATGGTCCAGGTACCGGTCGGCGTCCCCGGCCGGACCGTGGTAGCGGCCGCGCAGCGTCTCCGGCGAGCACCGCTCGTGCATCGCCCGGGCCGCCCGCAGATCGCGGCCGTCGGCGTGCCGGACGGTGACGCCGCCGTCCTCGGGCGGCGGCACCTCCCGGCCGGGGCCACCGCGCCGGCCGAGCCGGGCGTCCAGCCCGACCAGTGCCCTCGCCCGCGCGAACTCGGTCGGCGTGAACGGGGGACGGGGCCGTTCGACGCTTATCACTCCGCCCCCGGGCGTCCGCAACCGCATCAGCGTGTCCTCCAACGTCCCCTCCTCCGGAATGCCGCCGTCCTGCCCGGTCTCGGCCCCGGGCTCCGACCGGACGGTGCAGCGGCCGAGCAACTGCCTGAGGGCGACGGGAAGTTCCGCGCCGTCCAGCGCGGTGCGCGCCGCAAGGCCCAGGACCCGGGTCGGGGCGTCCACCAGATCGTGGGTGTCGGCCCGCTCCGTCCAGGTGTCCTGGCCGCCCGCCGCCGCGACCGCCGTGGTCAGCTCGGCGCCCGAGAGCGCGGCCGGCGCGCGGAGCAGGAACTCGTCGACGGTGCCCTCGGCCAGCGGGTGCGTCTGGAGGCCGAGGATGTCGACCTCCCGTTCGGCCAGCACCGCGCACAGGGCGGCGAGTGACCCCGGGGCGTCCTCGACCGTCGTCCGCACCCGCCACAGCACCCGGTCACCGGGCGGTACGGGCGCGGAGGGCGTGAACTCCTCGTACGGGACCGGGAAGCCGGGGGCGGAGGCGTCCCGCGGGGCGTGCGCCGCTCGGGGCGCGGGGGTGCGGGCGGGGGAGGGTACGTGCGGGGGCGTCACGGAGGGAGCGGGTGGGAACGTGCGGGCGGACGGGGCGGGGAGCCCGGACGTACCCGAGCCCGAGCCCGGGGCCCGGCTCCCGCCCTGGCCCGTGACCAGGGCGGGAGCCGACTCCGGGGCGGCGCCCTGGGCCGTGCGGGGAAGCCCGCCCCCGGGGGTCCCGGGTGCGCTCCTCCGGGCGGCTCCGGGGGCGTCCTCCGCGCCGCGCGCCGCCCGGGTGCCGCCCGCCGACGTCCCGGGCAGTCCGCCCCGGCGGCCGTCGGCCGGTGGGCGGAGTTCCGGCTCGCTCACGGGGGGCGCGTTGCCCGAGCGGCGTGTCCGCCGTGTGCGCAGACCCGCCGTGGCGGCCAGGGCGATCACGGAGGCGGCGAGCATGGCGGGAACCCCGGGGCCGTGCTCGAACAACTGGGCCACGGCGTTCGTCACGTCGGACATGTCTCGACTCATGCACCTACTGTGCGGGAGGCGTGTTGCGCGATCACTAAGCCTCTGTGACCGATGGGTAAAAACCGGCCGACCCACCGCGCACCGGAGGATGACGCCGGTGCGCGGCACTTCCCCCAGCGTACGCGAGTCCTCCGGACCGACCCGGCCCGGCCGCAGGACCTGGGTGAACAGGACGGTGCCGTCCTGTTCGCGCGCCCGCACCGCCAACTCCCCGCTCTCACCGCCGATCCGTACCTCGCCGGAGGACTGGTGGCCGTCCGAGGGCGGGACGTCGGCCGCGGCGGGCGCCTTGACGAACACCCGCTCCGGCCCGAAAGTGCCGTCCAGCGCGCTCGCCGGGAACGCGCCCGCGTTCAGCGGCCCGGTGACGAACTCCAAGAAGGGCTCGAAGTCGGTGAAGGCCGCGCGAGACGGCTGATAATGCTGCGCCGAGGTGTGGTGCACGTCCGTCGTCAGCCACACCGTGCCCGTGATCCGCCGGCGCTCGATGAACCGCAGCAACTCCGCGATCTGCGGCTCCCGCCCCAGCGGCGCCCCCGGATCACCCTGGGCGACCGCCTCCACGTGCGCCCCGCCCTCTGCGGCGTCGGGCACCACCGGGCCGAGCGGCAGATCCGCCGCGATCACCTTCCACACGGCCCGCGACCGTGACAACCCGGCCTTCGGCCATTGCGGTTGCTCGCGTCCCAGGATGCCCTGCGGATCGGTCCGCCGGTCGCCCGGCGAGGTGGCGTTGCGGTAGGTGCACATGTCCAGGACGAAGACGTCCGGCAACGGCGCCCGGCGCAGCACCCGGTACATCCGCCCCTGACGCGCGCCGGAGCGGAGCCCCGGGAGCGGGAAGTACTCCCCGAACGCCCGCCGGACCCGGGACCCCAGCAGATCCACGCTCCTGACCGTGCAGCGGTCGTCCGTGTCGGCGATCCGCCGGCCCGGGTACCAGTTGTTCCGCATCTCGTGGTCGTCCCACTGGACGATCGACGGCACCTGGGCGTTGAAGGCCCTCAGACGAGTGTCCAGCAGGTTGTGGCGGAAGGCGCCGCGGTACTCGTCCGGGGTCTCGGCGACCTCGGACTTCTCCTCGGTGGTGATGTTCCGCCGGACGCCGCCGCCGGGCAGCGCCTGTGTCGCCGTGAACGGGCCGTCGGCGTACACGGTGTCGCCGCTGAACGGGAAGAAGTCCGGGTCCGGCGCGTGCATCGACGCGAAGATGCGGTATCCGCCGTGGTCCGGGCTGATGCCCCGGCCCTGCCCGGCCGGATCGCCGGACCACACGAAAAGCACCCCGTCGCGCCGCCGCGGCAAGGGCGCGAGCGGCGGCGGGAACGTCACCGCGGAACCGGGCCCGGTGGTGGGCGCCGACGATGGTGCGCGTCGTGCTCGTGGCGCTCGTCATGCGGGGGTGGTTTCTCCGTCGGCGGTGAGGTGGGTGGTGATGCGCTGCTGGTTCTGGACGAGACGCAGGCAGAGGTGGCGGAGCTGGTGGAGTTCGGTGTCGGTGAATCCGTCGAACAGCGCCGCCATCGCCTTCTGCGTCGGTGTCCGGAAGTCGTTCAGCCACGCCAGGCCGGCGGGGGTGATGCGGGCGACGACGGACCTGCGGTCCTCGGGGTCGGGGGCGCGCCGTACGAGTCCCTGGCATTCGAGCGTGTCGACCAGGCCGGTGGCGTTGCGGGCGGTCATGCCACCGGAGCGCGCGAGGTCGCCGGGACGCGCGCCGGCCGCCCCGAGAGCGCGCAGCCGGATCAGGACGTCGACGGCTCCGGCGCTGAGTCCCCGGCCTTCCGAGCCATGGGCGCGGAGCCGCTCGACGGACCGGTGCGCGGCACGCGCGGCGGCCGCCGCCTCCAGACGGAGAGTGTCGTCTCCTGCCGTGAACTCGGCCATCGATGCGCGGGCTTGGGAATCATGGAGCAGTCCGTCCGCGTCACGGACGAGCTCAACGGAATTAGTTACGTGCTTCATAATGAAGTAATACCGAGTCTCTTGGGTCCGGGTCAAGAGGGAAGATGTACTCGGGGATGGTGTCCGGGGGCGGAGCCCGTCCTCGGGTGGCCGACGCCTTCCCCGGTCGGGGCAAGAGGAAGCCGGCCCGGAGGGCAACGGTGCACATGGGCGCGGCTGTCGGGGGTGTGCTTGCTTGCGCGTGCCGTCCCGCCCTGCCGCCTGCCTCCCCGGGGGTTGGGCGAATCGTTGTGACGGGGCGTGGCCCGGATGGTGCGCCGGGCAGCGGCGGCCCGGCGCGTGCGCGGGGGCGGAGCCGGGTCGCCGGAGCCGGACGGCGCGAGGCCGGGAGGGGGAGAGCGTCCGGTCGGCCCCGGCGGGCCGCGCCTTCCGTCAGGCGTCCCCGTCGCGCACGGCCCGCGCCATCTCCCGTACTCCCGAGCGGATGAGTGCCGGGGACCGGTGCGCGTACCCCAGCACCAGCCGCGTCCGCCCGTCGGAGCCGCCCGGGTCGTTGGAGCGGCCGGGGGCTCGCGCTCCGGCCGAGTCCGGGTGGGCGTACGACGACAGCGGGCGGACCGCGATCCCGGCGGCGGCAGCCCGCGTCAGGAACCGCCCCTCGGGGCCCCAGCGCTCGGGAAACGTCGCGATGGCGTGCAGCCCCGCGGCGATCCCGGAGACCTCCGTGCCGGGGAAGTGCTCCTCCAGCGCCCCGGCGAGCGCGTCGCGCCGCTCCCGGTAGGCGCGCTTGCAGCGGCGCAACTGCCGGTCGTAGTCCCCGCGTTCCACGAACCGTGCGAACACCGCCTGGTCCAGCGAGGGATGACCGAGGTCCATGGTCCGCTTGCGTTCCACGACGGCCTCCGCCAGCGAATCCGGCACCAGCAGCCAGCCGAGACGCAGGCCGGGTGCCAGGGACTTGCTGACCGAACCGGTGTAGGCGACGTGCTCCGGGTCGAGCCCTTGGAGGGCGCCCACCGGGGAACGGTCGTAGCGGAAGTCGCCGTCGTAGTCGTCCTCCAGCACGACGCCGTCCACCGACCGTGCCCAGTCGAGGAGTTGGGCCCGGCGCCGGGCGGAGTAGGCGATGCCGGTGGGAAACTGGTGGGCGGGTGTCGTCACCACGGCCCGTACCCCCGAGTCCAGCAGCGGGCCGAGGGCGAGTCCCTCCGCGTCCAGCGGCAGCGGCATGGCGCGCACCCCCGCCGCCGCGTAGAGCGAGACGTGCTGCGGGCTGCCGGGGTCCTCCACCCCGACGACGGTCGTGCCTCGCCCGTACAGCACGCTGCCGAGCAGGGCCGACGCCTGGGCCACCCCGGACACCACCACGACGCGCTCCGGATCCGCCACCACGCCCCGGCGCCGCGAGAGGAGCCCGGCCAGGGCCGTGCGCAGCCGGGGCAGCCCCCGGGGGTCGGGATAGCCGAGGTCGTCGTGCGGCAGCTCCGCCAGCACGTCGCGCTGCGCCGCGACCCACGCCGAACGGGGGAACAGCGACAGGTCCGGGGTCCCCGGCACGAAGTCGCCCGCGGTGCCCGGGGTGCGCGGGGCGAGGTCACGCACCGGGGGCGGTGCGGCGGCGCGTACCGCGTCACCCACCCACGTACCGGCACCCCGCCCACTGCGCAGATACCCCTCGGCGGTCAACTGCTCGTACGCCTCCGTCACCAGTCCGCGAGAGACGCCCAGGTCGGCGGCGAGATCCCGGCTGGACGGCAGCCGGGTGCCGGACGCCAGCCGGCCCGCGCGCACCGCCTCCCGCAGCGCCTCCCTGAGCGCGCGGCCCCGCGAGCGCGCGGGCGCGGAGGCGGCGGGCAGCAGCAGTTCCCAGGCGGGCGCGGGTCCGGGGTGAGGCGCGGCAGCCGTCGGTGCCGGGCGCGTCATCGGCGCCGGGGGCGCCGGGGGTGCTGAAGGTGCCGGAGGCTGTTCGGGAGCGCGCGGCTCGTCCGGGTCCGGCATCATCCGCGAGGTCCCCCGAAGTTCGGAGCGGCACGATTCCACCGCCCCACCCTAGAGACCCGGAGCGGAGCCGGGCCTCCGGCCGGGTGGTGGAAGCCTGCCGGGGGTGGCGGGGCCGCCGTCCGGCGGGTCCTGCGGCCCCGGTCCGGGCCGGGTTCCGGGGCGGGCGCCGCGTCGTGGACCGCGTGGACATCCCCGTCCGTCCCCTCGCGCGGGCCCGCGCCGCGGTCAAGACCCCGACGCTCTCTCCCCGGTCGCCCCTACGGGGCTCCGGCCGCACGGAGCGCGCCGTCCGCCGGGGCTCCGGCGTCCTGTGCCCGGCTGCCGTCCAGGATGACGCGGGAGACCAGCGCCGGGTCGTCGCTCATCGGGACATGGCCGCAGCCGGGCAGCCGCACCAGCCGGGCGAGCGGCATGATCCGCTTGGCGCGCACCCCCTGTCGGGGCGGCAGCACCCGGTCCCGGGCGCCCCACGCCACCGTGACCGGAACGTCCCGCACGTCGTCGGTGAACAGTGTGTGCCGCCCCGCCCGCAGCGTCTCGAAGAACCCCTCGGTGTGGGCCAGCGCCAGCGTGTCCGCCACCACCGCGTCGGCGGAACGGCGGCCCGGCCGGGCGTGGACGGTGGAGGTGAGGACCACGCGCCCGGCCACCGTCCGGGACAGCCTCTCGACCAGGGGGAGGGGCACCCGCTCGGCGATCCTCCGCATCCCGGTCAGGAGGCCCGCTGCGTAGCGCCACTCGGCGGGTGTCCAGAATCCGCCCGGGGACAGGGCCGTGACGGACCGGGCGGCACCGTCCCGGCCGAGTGTCAGGGCCAGCAGCCCGCCCAGTGAATTGCCGGCCACATGCGGGCGGTCCAGTTCCAGCGCCTCGCAGAACGCCCGGAGCACCGCGACCGTCGTCGGCAGGTCGTACGGCAGCCCGTGGGGCAGGGCGGGCGACCCGCCGCATCCCGGCAGGTCAACCGCGATCACTTCGCGCTCGGTGGCGAGGATGTCGGCCACCGGGTCCCACGCCTGGCGGTGGTGGCCTATGCCGTGCAGCAGGAGCAGCGGCTCACCGGCGCCACGGCGGGTGTACGCCAGTGCGACGTCGCGCGGGCCGTGTCGGGTCGGAACCACGAACGAAACAGTGGTGGAATAGGGCATGGCGCTCCTTGCCGGTACGCGCTGACGCTGACGACTGCTGTGCGGAACAGGGTGTCAGCAGGGGCTACCGATCGGTAGCCCTCATGTCCCGCGTCACCGGTTCCGGGGGCCCGTTCGGGATGGTGACACCCGGGCGGCCCCGTGCGAACAGCCCGTGAACGCTTCATCGCATGGCGCCGATATGGAGCCGAACCGGTCCAGGATTGGTCTTGACCAAGGGTGTGGTGCGCTTTATCGTCGCAGATAAGTGCAACAACCTTTAATAAAGAAGGGCGCCAAATGGGCGCCGAAGCAGGGCGATTGCGGAGGACAGGGTGGGGACCACGCAGTTGGAAGCGGTCGCGGAGCCGAAGTACTGGCATCTGCGAACCGTGCTGACAGAGGCACTGGAGTCGGAGTTCTCGGTGGGCGAGATCCTGCCCAACGAACGCGACCTCGCCGCACGCTACGGTGTCGCTCGCGCCACCCTCCGCCAGGCCCTGGAGCAGCTCGAACTAGAGGGCAGGCTCCAGCGCCGCCGCGGTGTCGGCACGACCGTCGCCCCGCCGCGCGTGGGCGTGGCGGTCGGCAGCGAGCAGCACGCCTGGCCGGGCATGCCCGGTGACGGCTGGGAACCGGCGGACTCCGAGCTCGCGGTGCCGCCCGCCCACGTCGCCGCCGCGCTGGACATCGACGGGAGCGCGCTCGTCCACACCGTCCGCCGCTTCCGGGTCTCGCACGGCCAGCCCGTCGCGGTGGAGGTGCTGTACATCCCGTCGCCGTCCGTGCCCGAGCTCTCGGCCATCGACGCGCCGTCCGGACCGGTCCGCGCCCGGGCCGTCCTGCGCGAACTGCACCGCCTGGCCCTGGAACGCCAGGAGAACGCGGTCGAGTTGGGCTCCGCCGGCGCCGATGACGCGAAGGCCCTGGACCGGCTGCCGGGTGCGCCCGTCCTCATGGTCACCACCCGGTACCTGACCGCCGGCCGCACCGCCGCACTCTCCGTCGCCACCTACCGTGCCGACACCTGCCGGCTGACCTTCGGGGAGTCGGGCGGCCTGGAGATCCACCACGGCCCGGAGGCCCGCGCGTCCTGAGCTCGCGCGGACCGACACCCGCCCGGATTGGCCCCTCGGGGAATCGCACGGCCCGGAGAACACCACGGCCCACGTCCACGCGTCCTGAGCTCGCGCGGACCGCTCGGCCCGGCAGCCCTCCGGCTCCCTCGACCCACCCGGCTCCCGGCTCCGGAACCCCGGGGCCGGGGAAGAGCCCGACCGGTCCGGTGACCGGCCCCGGCACGTACGTCATTTCGTACTCCGGCTTGGCGTACTCCCGGCCCTTGTGCGGGGGCATCCCTCCTCCGAGGGGTGCCCCGCACGCATGTGCCGGGTGCCCCACACGTGTTTCGCCCGCTGCCGGACCTGCTCCGTCTTCCTCCACCGCTCGGCGCGTTCCCCCTGCCGTGCCCGTCGTCCCTTGGCGCAGGTCGGTGCCGTCCTGCCTCGGCGGCTCCCTCCGTACGTACCGGCCGCGTCCGTGCGGGAAGGGGCGGGGGAGCCTGGGTAGGCGGGTAGGCGGGCGACTGGGCGAGTGGGACGACGGCGCGTGCTGCCGTCAGCTCCGGGCCCCCGTCTTCTCTCGGTGGCCCACACATGCCTGTCGGGGCGCCCTACGCCGGTCTCCTCCCCGGGTGGCCGCTCCGGCCGGGCGAGAATGCGGGTGAGAGCAGCGAGGTGCCGGACGTTCGCTCCGGCCCCTGCGATTCCCCTGCGCTTCCCCTGGGTGGCCCCCGCAGAGCCCGGCAGGGGCCCCTGAGCCGTTCCGCCCGCACCGTTGGTGTTCGGGGGCCGGGGATGCTCCACGGCGGCTCCGTGGCCCTTCTGCGCGATTCCTGAACAGACCCCGGTTCGGCCCGTGACCACCGCCGCGCCGTGCGCTGTCCCGCCTCATCCCGGCAGGGGTGCCGTGGCGTACTTCCCTCCGCGCCGACGGCGTCTCGACCGGTGCCGCCCCGTGGAGCCAGGGATCGCTCTCGGCTCCCGAACCGAACCGGCGCATCAACCATCCCCGCACCGGCTCCGCACCACCCCCCGCACCGGCCTGCTTCGCTCCTGGGCCGAGGCGCGCCGGGTCCGGAACCAGTCGAGCGTCCGCTCCCGGAGGGAGGCCACTCAGGCCGTGCGGCTCGGCTCCGCGTGGGCGGGGACCGGGAGAGGGCCGGTGGAGCGGCCGTGACCGGCCCCGGCGTGGTGCCATGGCCAAGTTGCCACCCATACCCTGCACGGTCCTACCAGTACCCATGCCGGGCCTGAGGTCCTGTGTCACCCCCCCGAAGCGGGACTCGCGATGCCTGGGCCAAGCCGCGCACCAGTCCCCTCACGGGTGGGGGCCGCCCCCGTCGCGGACCGGCGGCCTCTCGACACCCACACGACCCCATCCCGACCGGACATGGCTCCGTCTCGGTAACCGTCCCGCCGTGGTCCCGTCGCAGCTCGGCGCAGGTGCCGTGTCGCCGGCGAGATGAGTGGCGAGCGGCGTGCACCGGGCCACCGGCCCGGCAGCGCTGCCGGGCCTGGCAGCGGTGTCGGGCCGGCACACCGCCTCGGCTCCGGCGCCCGTCGCTCAGCGCCGGGCCGTCGCTCCTCCCACCGCGAACAACTGCTCCTCGACATGGTCCAGGGCCAGCCGCAGCGCCCCGGTCGCCACCGCCGCCTCCCCGAGCATCGACAGGGTGACCCGTGGCGGACGCAGGCAGAAACGCGCCAGCTCCTCCCGCAACGGCCCCAGTACTCCGTCCAGACCCGCTGCCCAGCCGCCCACGACGACCAGCTCGGGGTCGAGTGCCAGCACCAGCGCCGCCACATCGTGCACCAGACGCTGCAGGAAGCGCTCCACGGCCGCCTGAGCCCTCTGGTCGCCCCCACGGGCGTCCTTGAACACCTGGGCCACCGCCTGCTCGTCCAGCGGATGGAGCGGCTCGTCCGTGGTGGACAGCAGTGTCTCCGGCGTCACCCCCCGTCCCAGCAGGTGCAGCGCCCCGATCTCGCCGGCCGCCCCGCCGTACCCCCGGTGCAGCCGTCCGCCGATCAGCGCCCCGGCGCCCGGACTCAGCCCGGCCAGCACGAACACCACGTCGTTGGACTCGGTGGCCGCGCCCTTCCAGTGCTCGGCGACCGCCGCCGCGTTGGCGTCGTTCTCCACCAGCACCGGGCACTTGAAGGAACGGCTCAGCCGCTCACCCAAGGGCAGCCCCGACCACTCGGGCAGCGCGGTGCTCAACCGCACCATGCCGTCCGCCTCGACGATGCCGGGCGTCGCCGCCCCCACCGCGCGCAACGAACCCCTCGGCACACCCGCCCGGCGCAGCAGCTCCGCGACCGCCGTGCGCAGCCGCTCCAGCCGCTCGTCGGCCGTGGCCGTCACATCGACCTCCTTGGCCTGCGCGCCGATCACCCGCCCGTCCAGCCCGGACAGCAGCGCGGCCACCCGGTGCGGGCCGATCTCCAGACCCAGCAGATGCCCCGCCTCCGCCCGGAAGCGGAACCGTCGCGCGGGCCGTCCCTGCCTCCGGGCCGTGCCCTCGTCGGGCGCCGTCTCCACCACGAGGCCGGATTCGATCAGCCCCTCGACGACCCCCTCGACGGTCGGCCGCGACAGACCCGTCACCCGGGTGATCTCGGTGAGCGTCGCACAGTCCGTGGTCCGCAAGGCGTGCAGCACCACGGCGGAATTGATCCTTCGCAGCAACGACGGATCTCCGCCGGTCAGCCCTCCCAACGTCCGTCCTCCCAGCTCGTGCGCGTGTTGGCCGGATGGTACTCGTCCCGCACCACCCCGGCGAGTGCCGGACCGGCCGTGCTGCGGGTACCCCGCCTGCCTCATCCCGGTGAAACGAATCCCGACTCGTAGGCGGCGATGACCGCCTGGGTGCGGTCCCGGGCCCCCAACTTGGCCAGAACCGAACTCACATGGGACTTCACCGTCTCCGCGCCGACCACCAGCCGGGAGGCGATCTCCGCATTCGACAACCCGCGTGCCATCAGCCGCAGAACCTCACCCTCCCGCTCCGTCAGACGCGCCCGCTCCAGCCGTGCACGGGCCGCCCGATTGCCCCCGCCCTCGCCGTACTCCGCGGCCAGTCGCCGTACCGAGGCGGGGAACAGCAGCGACTCGCCCTCCGCGACCAGCCGTACCGCGTGCACGATCTCGGTCGGCCGGGCACGCTTCAGCAGAAACCCGTCGGCCCCCGCACGCAGTGCCTCGTACACATACTCGTCGTTCTCGAAGGTCGTCACCACAAGAATCTTCGGCGGCTCGGGAACCGTCCGCAGCAGCGCGCGGGTCGCCTCGATCCCGTCCATCAGGGGCATGCGCACATCCATGGCCACCACATCGGGTCGCTTCTGCCGCACCAGGGGAATGACCGCCGCCCCGTCCGCCGCCTCACCGACGACCTCCATGTCCGGCTGTGCCTCCAGCACCGCTCGCAGACCAGCGCGGACGAGGGGCTCGTCGTCGACGAGAAGTACGGTGACCGGCATCCGGTCAGCGTAGATCAGCCGAGCGGCAGCTCCACACGGACTTGCCATTCCCCGTCCCCGTCCGGTCCTGCCAGCGTCCTCCCTCCCAGCATCGCGGCCCGCTCGCGTATGCCCCGCAACCCGCTGCCGCCCCGGCCCGAGCCCGGTCGGCCCTCGGGCAGCGGATTGCGTACCTCCAGATGGACCCGGTCGTGGTCCGCCCGCACCCGGACCCTCACGGGCACCGGACCCGCGTGCCGGAGCACATTGGTCAGTGCCTCCTGGAGGATGCGGTATCCCTCGCGGGAGACCGGCCCCGGCACCCTCGCCAGAACGCCCGTCACCTCGGCGTCGACCGAGGCCCCCGAGGCGCGGGCCGACTGGAGGAGACGGTCCGCGTCCGCGAGCGTCGGTCTCCCGGTCGCCGGCCGCTCCACCTCCCTCAGCACGGCGAGGACCCGCTCCAGATCCTCCAGCGCCGCCCGGCCCGTCTCCTCGATGGCGACCAGCGCCCGCTCGGTGAACTCCCGGCTGTTCGCCGCGCGGGCCGCGCCGGCCTGCACCACCGCGACGGTCAGCGCGTGACCGATGGAGTCGTGCAGTTCGCGCGCGATGCGATTGCGTTCGAGGAGCTGCTCGGTGCGTGCCTCCAGGGTGGTGAGCCGCTCGACCGGGGAAGGACCGAGGAGCCGGAGGGCCAGCTCGGTGATCAACCGGCCCGAACCGACGACCACCGCGCCGAGCACCACCAGCGGCAGTGGAGAGAGCAGCGCGTACCACCCGTGATGGCCCGGGACGGGGAAGAGGGAGCCGTCGGCCCGCCCTCCGCCCCGTGCCAGGGTCAGCAGATCGACCGTGAGCAGCGGCAACTGGACGGTGAGCAGCGCGACGAAGAAGCCGAGGAACAGCCGGATTTCCAGCCAGACGACGGTCCGTCCCCGATCGCCCCAGGTGACGGACGGCATGGCCACGATCCTTCCGTCGGCGCCGTCGGGCCGGTGACCGGTCAGCAACAACCGTGCCTGCATTCCCTCGATCATCCGGGCGGCCGGGACGAGCCCCGCCGCCGCCAGCACCGCCACGGAGGCCAGGGCCCAGCCGTCGGCCACGTACATCCACATGGCGGGCCACACGACGGCCAGGAACAGATGCAGCCACCGCGTGTACGTCACCGCCCGGCGAAACGGGCGCAGCAAGTCGGACATGGCCACATCGTTCCAGCCGCCGCCGGGGCCGGTCCTCCCCCGCCGGGGGGAGACGATCCCCTCCGGCGGGGGAGGACCCGGTCGGCCCGGGGCGGCCACGCTGAAGCCATGAAAGACATCGATGTGCGGCACCTCAGCAAGGACTACGGCGGCCGACGAGCCGTCGACGACCTCACCTTCACCGTGCGGCCCGGCCGTGTCACCGGATTCCTCGGACCCAACGGCGCGGGGAAGTCCAGCACGATGCGGCTCGTGCTGGGCCTCGACCATCCCACCTCCGGCACCGCCACCGTCGGAGGCCGCCCCTACGCCACGCTCCGCGAGCCCCTGCGGCATGTGGGCGCCCTGCTGGACGCGGGCGCCGCGCACGGTTCCCGCACCGGACGGGACCATCTGCGTGTCCTGGCGGCGAGCAACCGCCTCTCCGTACGCCGGGTGGACGAGGTCATGGAGGAGACCGGGATCGCCCGGGTGGCCTGCCGCCGGATACGGACGTACTCGCTGGGCATGCGTCAGCGGCTGGGCATGGCCGCCGCCCTGCTCGGGGACCCGGAGGTGGTGATGCTGGACGAGCCCTCCAACGGACTCGACCCCGAGGGCATCGTCTGGATCCGAGAACTGCTGCGCCGGCTCGCCGCCGAGGGCCGCACGGTCCTGGTCTCCAGCCACCTCATGAACGAGACCGCGTCGTTCGCCGACCATCTGGTGATCCTCGGTCGGGGCAGCCTGCTGGCCGACACACCGTTGCGGGACTTCATCGACGCACGGGTGCGCCCCAGCGTCCGTGTCCGCACCTCCGACGCACCGGCCTTGAAGGAAGTTCTCGCCCGCCATGGCCACGTTGCCGTGGAACACTCCGACGGGTACTGGACCGTGCCCGACGCCCGAGCGGACGACATCGGCCCGGCCGTGTCGGCCGCGAGGGTGCCGATCCTCGAACTGACGTCGGACGGCGGGACCTTGGAGCAGGCGTATCTCGACCTGACTGCCGCCGAAGCAGAGTTCACCGCACGTCCACGGAAGGCCTGACCATGGAGTTCACGCCTGTCCTCCGCTCCGAGGGGCTCAAGCTCCTCACCCTGCGCTCTCCGAGAGGAAACCTGCTGGCTCTGTTCGTCGTCACTGTCGTCTTCTCCGCCCTCGCCGCCTCCTCGGACACCTCCGCACCGGACTTCGATCCGCTGTTCACCGCCCTGTCCGGGGTCCTGCCCGGCCAGATGGCGGCCATGGCCTTCGGGACCGTGGCCGTGTCATCCGAGTACCACGGCAACGGCATACGGACCTCCCTGGCCGCCGTTCCCCGTCGTGGCCGTTGGCTCGGGGCGAAGCTGCTGGTCGTCGCCGCGCCGGTGCTGGCGGTGGGGCTGCTCGCGGCGCTCGCCGCCCTGCTCGTGGCCCGGTCCGTCCTCGGCCCGGCGGCGTCGACGCTCACCGTGGGGGAGCAGATACGCGGAGCCGTTGGCTGCGGCGTCTACTTCACCCTGATAGCCCTGCTCGCGGCCGGGCTCACGGTGCTGTTCCGCAGCGGCGTGGCCACGCTGTCCGTTCTGATCCCCTTCATCCTCATCGTCTCCTTCGTGGTCGGCGACGTGGTCGGCGGTGTCGTCGGATACCTGCCCGACCGAGCGGGACAGGTCGTCATCCATCAGACGTCCATGGGGGCTCCGGGTCCCTGGACGGGCCTCGCCGTGACAGCGTTGTGGGCCGCCGCGGCACTGGCCACCGGGGCGTGGAGGCTGCACCGGCGGGATGCGTGACGGAGGTGGGAGGGGGCCGGGCACTGATGATCCGCCACTTGTCAGTGCCGGGCGGTTTACTGGAGGACATGGACATCGCGCGGCACCTCGCCCTCATCGACGAGCTGTGCTTCCGCCCCTTCCCGGCGGAACACGGCCCGGAGGGCGAGGGGGAGCGCGTGCCCGGCGGGTTCGCCGTCGTGCTGGCGAGCAGCCAGGACCTGTGTACCCGGGATCCGGCGGAGCGCGCACCGACGGTGGGCGAGTACGAGACGCACCGGGACGCCTTGCGGGAGCACCTGGCCGGGCGATGGGGGGAGACGGACCCGTGGAACCTGCAGACGGTCCTGCTGCGGACCGAGCGGGAGGAGATACCGGAGCCCTGGGCCGGTCTCTGCGCCCATGCCCGCATGGCCCATCTGTGGGCGGTGGAGGGCACCGGTCGCTGGGTCGCGCTGGCGGTGGCCGACCGGGATCCGGCGGACGAGGTGCGGCTGCTGGCCGTGGTCACGGAGATCGACCCGCCCTGACCCGGCCGGCCGGGGAGGCAGCAGAGGCGGCTGGCCGAGCGGTGCGCACGGGAGCGGAGGGTCAGGATGTGGCCTCTGCCGCGGCGCGCAGCCTGGCGTACTCCTCCGCCATCGTCTCGGCCGTCCAGTGGGCGTTCAGACCGCTGGGGTTGGGCAGTACCCACACCCGGGTGCCACCGATCGTCCGGTTCTGCGGGCCGATCTTGGCGTGACGGTCGTCGAAGGCCACCCGGTACGCGGTCACGCCCACCACGGCCAGCCAGCGGGGGCGCAGCCGCGTCACCCTCCGAGTCAGCGACCGGCCGCCCTCGCGGTACTCCTCGGTGGTCAGCTCGTCGGCCCGTGCGCTCGCCCGCGCCACGACATTGGTGATGCCGAGCCCGTACGACAGCAGTTCGCCCTGCTCGGAGGGTTGGAGCAGTCGGGGAGTGAATCCGGACCGGTGGAGGACCGGCCAGAAGCGGTTGCCGGGGCGGGCGAAGTGGTGGCCTGTCGCGGCGGTCATCAGCCCGGGGTTGATGCCGCAGAAGAGCACGTGGAGGCCGTCCGCGACGACGTCCGGCACGAGACGGTCGCGGGCGGCCTCCAGTTCGGCGCGGGTGAACCGGGTCAGAGGATAGCCCCGGGGGTGTATCCGGCGGCTTCGGGGCACTGCTTGACGATCTCCTCGATCCGTCCGACGACGGTGTCGACCTGGGCGGCGGCGGCGCCGGTGAACGAGAGCTTGTCGGCCATCAGGGAGTCCAGCGCGGCGCGGTCCAGGGGGAGGCGCTCATCGGCGGCCAGCTTGTCCAGCAGTTCGTTGCGCTCGGCGCCCTGCTCCCGCATGGCGAGCGCGCAGGCGACGGCATTCTCCTTGATCGCCTCGTGTGCCACCTCGCGGCCGACACCCGCGCGCACCGCGCCCATCAGGACCTTGGTGGTGGCGAGGAAGGGAAGGTAGCGGTCCAGCTCACGGGCGACGACGGCGGGGAAGGCGCCGAACTCGTCGAGCACGGTCAGGAAGGTCTCCAGGAGACCGTCCAGGGCGAAGAAGGCGTCGGGCAGGGCGACGCGGCGCACCACGGAGCAGGAGACGTCGCCCTCGTTCCACTGGTCGCCCGCCAGCTCGCCGGTCATCGAGGCGTAGCCGCGCAGGATCACCATGAGGCCGTTGACGCGCTCGCAGGAGCGGGTGTTCATCTTGTGCGGCATCGCGGAGGAGCCGACCTGGCCGGGCTTGAAGCCCTCGGTGACCAGCTCGTGCCCGGCCATCAGCCGGATGGTCTTCGCAAGCGAGGACGGTGCCGCCGCGAGCTGCACCAGCGCGGTGACGACCTCGTAGTCCAGCGAGCGGGGGTAGACCTGGCCGACCGAGGTGAAGGCCTGGGAGAAGCCGAGGTGTGCCGCGATCCGCTGCTCCAGCTCCGCCAGCTTGCCGGCGTCGCCACCGAGCAGGTCCAGCATGTCCTGGGCGGTGCCGACGGGGCCCTTGATGCCGCGCAGCGGATAGCGGCCGAGCAGTTCCTCCACCCGGCCGTGGGCGACGAGCAGCTCGTCGGCGGCGGTGGCGAAGCGCTTGCCGAGGGTCGTGGCCTGGGCAGCCACGTTGTGCGAGCGCCCGGCCATGACCAGCTCGCCGTATTCGCCCGCCAGCTTTCCGAGTCGCGCCAGGACGGCCACGGAGCGGTCGCGGATCAGCTCGAGGGAGAGCCGGATCTGCAGCTGCTCGACGTTCTCCGTCAGGTCGCGGGAGGTCATGCCCTTGTGGACGTGCTCGTGCCCGGCGAGGTCGTTGAACTCCTCGATGCGGGCCTTCACATCGTGCCGCGTGACCTTCTCGCGCTCTGCGATGGAGGCCAGGTCGACCTGGTCGAGGACGCGCTCGTAGTCGGTGAGAGCGGCGTCGGGCACCTCGATGCCCAGGTCCTTCTGGGCCCGCAGCACGGCGAGCCAGAGCCGGCGCTCCAGCCTCACCTTCTGCTCGGGGGACCAGAGCGTGGCGAGCTCGGTGGAGGCGTAGCGTCCGGCGAGGACGTTCGGGATGCGGGGCTTGGCGGGAGCGGAAGTCACGGGTACGGAGTTTACCCGGCGCCCCCGGCGACGCCGAACCGTCCACCCGGTCCGGAAAGCCCAGGTCGGGCGCCTTCCGGACGAGGCTCCCCGGGGCTCGCGCGTGATGTGTGGGGGAGGACGGGCCGCAGTCCCGGCGGGGGGCCGGGGCGCGGGACTCCGCGAGGACCGGTGCCGCGGGCGTGGACGCACAGCGGGAGGGGCTCACCCGTCGGAGCGGTGCGTCGGTGGAGACGACGGCCGTGCGGCGACGGCACCTGACGTCGGTGCCGCCTGTGCGCGCCGAGGTGGGACGGAACCGAGCGCGGTCTTCGGGCAGGGCGACGGCTCCGGTTCCGTCCGGCGGGCCGACCCGGGACGGGGCACAGCAGGGTCCGGGGCCCGGGCCACCGCCGGGGGCGGAGCGCGGTCGATCCGGGCCGGTTTCGGCGGTGCGGCCGGGGGCGGCGTCGTGGTGCGGGCCCGTGCCCGTCGCCCACCTGCCCGGGGTCGGCCGATGGTCCGGTCGCCGGGGCCGTTGGCAGGGGTGGGGGCGCGTGCTGTTGGGTTGGGGGTGCGGTGGGATCAGGGCGCCCGGTCCTCGTAGGGCAGCAGGTCCGGGCGTTTGGGCGGGAGACCGTCGCCCGAGGAGCGGCCGGTCAGCCGTCGGCCGATCCACGGCAGCAGGTGCTGCCGGGCGAACCGGGCGTCGGAGGTACGGCGGTCGAGCCAGCCTGGCGGCGGGGACGGGGGCATCGGGGTGTGCCATCCGTCGTCCTCCGGCGGGTAGCCGAGCGTCTGCCACACGGCCTCCGCGACCCGGCGGTGCCCCTCGGCGGTCAGATGGAGCCGGTCCACGTCCCAGAGCCGGGGGTCGGCCAGTGAGGGGGCCCCGTAGAGGTCGACGACCAGGGCGCCGTGTCGCGTGGACAGCTCGTCGATGATGGTGAAGAGGGACTCCATGCGTGGCCGGAAGCGTTCCAGCACCGGACCCCGGCGGCCGGGGCTGCGCATCAGCACCAGGTGCTCGCAGCTCGGTGCCAGCCGCTCCACGGCCTCGGTGAGGAGGTCGCGTACCCGGACCATGTCGCACTTGGGGCGCAGGGTGTCGTTCAGCCCGCCGACCAGGGTGACGACGTCGGCGCGCATCGCCGCCGCGGTGTCCACCTGCTCCTCGACGATCTGCCCGATGAGCTTGCCGCGCACCGCGAGGTTGGCGTACCGGAAGCCGGGGGCGCGGGCGGCCATCCGCGCGGCCAGGAGATCGGCCCAGCCCCGGTAGGAACCGTCGGGCAGCAGGTCCGACATGCCCTCGGTGAAGGAGTCGCCGACGGCGACCAGGCTGGTGTGGGTGGGGTTCGTCTGCATCGCGTCAGCGATGGTAACCCGATGGCATACCCGCCGGTAGGTCGCCCTGGTCCGGCTCCGGTACGACTCCCTTCCGGCCCTGGTCGGGCCTGCGGGTAGCCACCCGGCGCCCGTCCCGAGGCACCGAGGCCCCGGGGTCCGGTCGGGATCGGAGCGGCGCGGGTCCGTCCTCGGGCCGGTCGCCGGTTCGATCGCGGTCCTGTCGCGATCCGCCCCCGTTTCGGTCCGGTCCGGGTCGACCGTCGGCCTCGACCGCCGTTCTTGCCTCCGGCCCGGGGGACAGGGGCCCGGCTGTCCCCTCGTCCCGTCCCTTGCACATCTGAGCCCGGCGTGAACACCCACTCGCCATCTGTTCACGGATTCCGCCAGGCAGGACGTGCGCCCCGCCGTCCCAAGAACCGTCGGCCGCCCCGGTGGGCAGCGAGCCCTGGCCGTTCCGTCTGTCCGCGTCCGGCCACGGCACGGCCACAGCTCGACCGGGCGACCGTGCACCCGCCCCGGATCCGGCGCGCCCCGAGGGGTACCGCTCCGTAGCCGGTACCCCCGCCCTCCTCCGGCTCGCCCGGGTCACACGGGGCGGCCGAACAGTTCGCGGAGCACGTCCTCCATGGTCACCAGTCCGGCCAGCCGGCCGTCCGCGCCCAGTACCGCCGCCAGATGGGTGCGGCTGCCCCGCATCGCCGTGAGGACGTCGTCCAGCGGGGTGTTCTCCCGGACCCGGGCGATGGGGCGCATGTCCTGCGGACGGAAGGGTCGATCGCGCGGTGCCGCGTCCAGGGCGTCCTTCACATGCAGGTAGCCGACGATCCGGAGCCCGTCGTCCACCACCGGGAACCGGGAGAACCGTGTCTCCGCCGACAGCCGCTCCAGCCGCTCCGGGGTGATGCCCACCCGTGCCTGCACCACCCGTTCCAGGGGCAGTACCACGTCGCGCACCGGGCGGCGACCCAGTTCCAGGGCGTCGTACAGTCGCTCGCGCGCACGGTCGTCGATCAGCCCGGCCTCGCCCGCGTCCTTGACGATCTCGGCCAGTTCGGCGTCCGTGAAGGTGGCCGAGACCTCGCTCTTCGCCTCGACGCGCAACAACCGGAGCAGTCCGTTGGCGAAGGAGTTCACCGTGAAGATGACCGGGCGCAGAGCCCGGGACAGGGCCACCAGGGGCGGGCCGAGGAGCAGGGCGCTGCGCACCGGTTCGGCCAGGGCGATGTTCTTCGGCACCATCTCGCCGAACAGCATGTGCAGATAGGTCGCCAGGGTCAGCGCGATCACGAACGACACCGCGTGTCCCGCGCCCGGGGGTACGCCCGCCGCGTGGAAGACCGGTTCCAGCAGCCGTGCGATCGCCGGTTCGGCCACGATGCCGAGGACCAGGGTGCACAGGGTGATGCCGAGCTGGGCCGCCGCCAACAGCGCGGAGACGTGCTCCAGTCCCCACAGCACCCGCACGGCCCGCCGGTCGCCCTCCTCGGCGTACGGCTCGACCTGGCTGCGCCGTACGGAGATCAGGGCGAACTCGGCGCCCACGAAGAAGGCGTTGACCACGAGGGTCGCCAGTCCGATCAGCAGTTGTACGACCGTCACCGTTCCCCCTCCCCGTCATGGAACGCGGCGCCGTCCGGACCGCCCCGGGAGCGGCCGACGCGGAGGCCACCGGACCCCGCGCCACCGGGCCCGGTACCGCCCGACCTCCTGCCACCCGATCCGGTCCCGCCGGGGCCCGTTCCCCCGGGCCCCGTTCCCTCGGATCCTGTTCCCTCGGACCCCGTTCCCCCGGGTGGCGCGTGCAGCAGCACCACGGCCGCCCGGTGGCCCGACGCGTCCTCAACCTCCAGCCGCCACCCGGCCACCTCGACGTCGTCCCCTACCTCGGGGATGCGTCCCAGCTCGGCCGCGACCAGCCCGGCGACCGTCTCGTACGGCCCCTCCGGCACCCGCAGCCCCAGGCGCGCGAGCCGGTCCACCCGGGCCGAGCCGTCGGCCCGGTACAGGGCACGGCCCCGTTCGTCCGCGCCGGCCGCGGCAAGCTCCGGGGTCTCGTGCGGATCGTGCTCGTCGCGCACCTCCCCGACGACCTCCTCGACGATGTCCTCCAGCGTGGCCACGCCCGCCGTGCCGCCGTACTCGTCGATCACCACGGCCATCGTGCGACGCCCGGAGAGCCGGTCGAGGAGCCGGTCGACGGTGAGCGTGCCCGGGACGAGCAGCGGCTCCCGCATCAGGTCCGCGACGGGGGTGAGGGGCCGCCGCTCGGCGGGCACCGCGAGGACGTCCTTGATGTGCACCGTGCCGACCACCGAGTCCAGCCCGCCCCGGTGCACCGGGAACCGGGACAGCCCCGTCGCCCGGGTCGCGTTCGCCACGTCCTCGCAGGTCGCGTCCGCGTCCAGGGCGACCACCTGGACGCGCGGGGTCATCACGTTCTCGGCGGTCAGGTCGGCCAGGTTGAGGGTGCGCACGAAGAGTTCGGCGGTGTCCGCCTCCAGCGCGCCCTCCTTGGCGGAGTGGCGGGCGAGGGCGGCGAGTTCCCGGGGGCCGCGCGCGGACTCCAGTTCCTCGGCGGGCTCCACCCCGAACCGCCGCACCACCCGGTTGGCGGTGTTGTTCAGATGGCCGATGAAGGGCCGGAACGCCGCGCTGAACCAGCGCTGGGGGCCGCCGACCCGCCGGGCCACCGCCAGCGGGGCGGAGATCGCCCAGTTCTTCGGCACCAGCTCGCCGACGATCATCAGGAAGACGGTCGACAGTGCGGTGCCCAGGACCAGGGCCAGCGAGGAGGCGAGCGAGGGCGACGCGCCGAGGGACTTCAGCGGCCCCGCGAGCAGCGCCGCCACCGACGGCTCCGCGAGCATGCCGACCACCAGATTGGTGACGGTGATGCCCAACTGCGCCCCGGAGAGCTGGAACGTCAGGTTCCGTACGCCCTTCAGCGCGCTGGCCGCGCCGCGTTCCCCCCGTTCGGCGGCCCGCTCCAGCTCGCCGCGTTCGACCGTGGTCAGGGAGAACTCGGCGGCGACGAACCCGCCGCACGCCAGCGAGAGCAGGATGGCCAACAGCAGCAGGAGCACCTCGGTCATCGCCTCACCTCGGCTCCATGATCGGCCAGGTGGCCGGGGTCCGCTCGGTGTCGTGGGCCCGGATGCCGTCTCATGTGCCGGTGCGCACCGCCTCTCCGTCGGCCGGGGACAGCGGTCGCACCCAGCGCCGCCACCGCTCCTGCGGCGCATACCCGGCGGCCCGCCAGGCATGCTCGGCCCGTTCGTTGCGCACCAGCACCATGGCGTCCGCGCGACGCCCGCCGAGCCGGACGAAGCGTTCCTCCGCGGCGGCCAGCAGGGAACTGCCGATGCCCCGGCGGCGGTGCTCGGGGTGGACCGCGAGCCGGTACAGGTGGCAGCGCCGGCCGTCGAAGCCCGCGATCACGGTGCCGAGCGGTGCGCCGCCGCGGTCGGCCAGGAGCAGGGACCCGGGGTCGCGGCCGATCAGGCGTTCCACCCCGGCGCGGTCGTCGCTGATGCTGGTGCCCGCGGCGGCCGTCTTCCAGAAGGCCGGTACGGCGTCCAGGTCGTCGGGGCCGGCAGGGTGTATGCGCAGTTCGCTCATGCGGCGATCCCACCATTCGCGTCGGACGGCCCGTCCTGATTTCCGGTATGCGGACATCGGTGCACGACCGTGGCGCGCGAGCCGGACCGTGGGCCCGGGGGCCGGGGCCCGGAAGGCGGGCGGGGCCGGTTCCCGGGTGCAGGCGGGGGAGCGCGGGGGACGGCGGCCGCCGGGCCGGTGCGACGGACCGCACCGGCCCGGCGGCGGTGTCAGAACAGCCGTGAGGCGCTCTCCGCGTCGGGCTCCTCCAGGGCGAGCAGTGCCCGCTTGCGGGCCAGACCGCCCGCGTACCCGGTGAGGGAGCCGTCGGCGCCGACGACCCGGTGGCAGGGGACCAGCACGCAGAGCGGGTTGGAGCCCACCGCCCAACCGACGCGCTGGGCGAGGAGCGGATCACCGAGTCGGCGGGCGATGCCCCCGTACGTCGTGGTCCCGCCCCGGGGAACCGCGCCGACGAGGTCCCAGACGGCGTGCTGGAAGGTGTCGCCCTCCGCCGCGAGGGGCAGCGCGAACGCCGTGCGGCGCCGGGTGAGGTACTCCCGGAGCTGCGCCGACGCCTCGGCGAGCAGGGCGTCCTCCTGCTCCGCGACCGCGGGCCCGAAGGTCTCCCGGGCGGGCCGGCGGACGTGGTCCGCGAAGTACAGGCCGGTGAGGGCCGGGCCGCGGGCCACCACGGTGAGGGGGCCGAGCGCCGAGTCGGTGACGGTGTGCCGGGGGTCCGGCCGCCGGGCGTCCGTGAGGGGGATGTCCATGGTGGTCCTGGGGGTGCGGGGAGAGGGGGACGGAGAAGGGAGGTACGGGGGAGACGGAGGTACGGGGGACGGAGGTACGGGCAGGGCGGGCCGCCGGGGGACGCGTGTTCCCGGACGGCCGGACGGGTGCTCAGGCCCCGGCGAGGTGCGCGGCGTTCCGGTCGAGGCGGCCGAAGTCGGCGTCGCAGGGCCAGCTGCAGAATCCCGCGCGCTCGACCTCCTCGTAGAAGGGGGTGCCGTCGTCGCCCCGGTGGGCCGCCCGGTCGTGGTGGAGGTGGACCAGGGGGTCGCGGTGGCGGTCCATCGGGCCGTACCGTTCCGCGCGCCACACGAAGTCCTGGTCCTCGCCGCCCCAGCCGCAGAACCGCTCGTCCATGCCGCCGATCCGGGTGAACAGGTCCTCGCGCAGCCATACGCAGCCGCCGGGGGGCCGGCGCAGGTGGACGCCCCGCAGCCGCTCCTGGCCGGGCTCGGGCGCTCCTTCCAGACAGCGGGTGCGGACGGCCCGGACGCTGGCGGCGGGGTCGAGGAAGAGCAGGTCCTCGAAGGGCCAGTGGGCCTGGGTGCCGGGCCGCCGGAACCGCTCGACGGCGCGGGCGACGAAGTCGCGGTCGACCAGGATGTCCCCGTCCAGGACGCACACCAGCTCGGCGGGGCGCGCCCCGTGGACCACGCCGACGTTCACCGTCCAGGACTTGTTGAACCGGCCGGGGTCGGGTGCGAACACATGGCTGTCGCAGGCGGGGGCGAACAGGTCGCGGTGGCGGGGCACGGAGTCGCTCTCCACCACGACGACGCGGTAGCGCTCGCGGGGGTGCGACTGGTCCGCGAGCGCGTTGAGGACCGCCGCAAGGTTGCGGAGCCGTCCGGTGGCCCCGGCCGGGGCGCGGAACGGGATGACCACGGCGGCGTCCACGGGGTGGGTGTCGCGGTGCGGCGCGCCCGCGAGGGAGCCGAGCAGGGCGGCCGGGCCCGGGGCCTCCCCGGCGGGCTCGGCGAGGGCCGGGTCACCGGGCTGGACGATCAGCCGGGACAGCGACTCGGTGCGGGCGGCGGCGGCCCGCAGCCCGTCCACCGCCGGACCCCCGCCACCGGGGCCGCCCAGCAGTTCGGTGAGCCTGCCGGTGAGCGCCGCCGCGGCTGCGTCGTCGGCGGGGTCCTTGGCGAGCCGGTCTGCGGCGGCCCGGACCAGGGCGTCGTCCACGGCGCCGAGCGCCCGCGCGGCGGCGTGGTGGGCGTCGGCGGACCAGTCCCAGTAGTCGGGGGCGACCGCCCGTGAGACCGGGTCGTGGACCAGGACCAGGCTGCCGGTGAGCGCGGTGGCGAGCACGGCGGGGTCGGACGGGCGGGCGGCGGACATGGCGGGCTCTCCCAGCGGTGTCGGACGGATGCGGTGGCACGGGGACCGGAGCCCCGGCGCCGCGGGGGCGGACCGGAGCGACCGGGCGGGGGAGCCGGTCCGGGCCCCGGCGGGCGGGATCAGCCGGCGTCGGCCGTCCGGGCCCAGCGCACCGGCGTGAGGTCGGGCAGGATCAGGTCGGCCCGGGCGAGGTCGGCCGCGTCGTGCGTGGTGGTGAGGGCGACGCAGCGCAGACCGGCGGTCGAGGCGGCCCGCACTCCGGCCGGGGCGTCCTCGAAGGCGACGCCGTCGGCGGGGTGGACGCCGAGTGCCTCGCAGGCGGCCAGATAGCCCTGCGGGTCGGGCTTGCCGGCGCTCACGTCCTCCGCGGTGACGATGACCTGGAACAGCTCCGCGCCGCCCACATGGCCGAGCAGTTCCACCGCGTGCTCGCGCAGCCCGGAGGTGACCACCGCCAGCGGCACGCCCCGGCCGCTGAGGTCGGCGAGCAGTTCGGCGGCGCCCGGGACGGCGAACGGGGGCGGGCTGTCGGGACCCATCAGATAGCCGCAGGCCTCCTCGAAGAGTTCGTCGACGGTGTGCCCCGGGAAGCGGTGGACGTGGTCCGCGAGGGCCTCCTGCCCGCGTCGTCCGACGAAGGTCGCCAGCAGCGCGTCGTCGCAGGGCAGCCCGTGGGTGGTGAACAGGCGCGTCCACGCGGCACGGCTGCGGTGCTCGGTGGCCACCAGTGTGCCGTCCAGGTCGAACAGCGCGGCCTTGGCCTGGAGGTGGTGGAGTTCGGGCTTGGTCATGGCGGGTCCTTCGTGGGTCGTTCGTCGGTGGAGTGCCGGGACGGCCGGTCAGTCCGCGGAGGGGGTGGCCCGGCCGGGTGGCTCCTTGGTGGTGAACACCGCGGTGGCCGGACCGGTTGCGGCACCCGTGTTCCCCGGCCCGGGGAGCCCGTCGGCGCCGGGGTCCGCGGCCGCCGCCCCGCCGGAGGTCCCCGTTCCGCCGGAGACCTCCGTTCCGCCGACGGCACCCGCCCCGCCAGAGACCACCGCCCCGTCGGCGGCCGTCGCGCCCTCGTCGCCGGGAGCCGCGGCGACGGCCCGCAGCGCGGCGAGGGCGCACAGGGCGGTGATGACGGCGAGCCCGGCGCAGGTGAGCGTCCAGGCCATGGCGGGCCCGGCCCAGGAACTGCGGCCGAGCCACGGGTAGGCGGCCCCGAAGAGGGCGACGCCGGTGACCCCGACGACGGTGGACAGGGTGTTGACGGTGCCGCTGAGCGTCGCCGCGTAGCGGGGCGGGACGGCGGTGGTGAGCACGTTGAGCAGCGATGTGTGGGTGAGCCCGAGGCCGAAGCCGCCGACGCAGAGCACGGCGGTGAGCGGCCAGACGGCGGTGCCCGTACCGGCGGGCACGACGGGGGCGAGGGCGTAGGCGGCGGTGAGCAGGACGCAGCCGGCGAACGGGAGGAGGCGGGCGACGGACCGCGGGGACCGGCCGAGGACGGGACCGGCGAGGCCGAAGGCCAGTACCCAGCCGAGCGGGACGAGCCCGGCCTGCCAGGCCGGGAGGCCGAGTTCCCGCTGGAGGTGCAGGGAGAGCAGGTAGAGCATGGCGATATAGGCCAGCGTGGTGCCCGCGTAGGCCGCCAGCGACCAGCGCACGATGGGGGCGGCGAGCGGGCGCAGGTCGAGCGCGGGCCGGCCGCCGCGGGCGATGACCCGGCGCTCGGTCCGCACGAGCTGGGCGGCCAGCGGCACGGCTGCGGCCAGCAGCACCCAGATCCAGTCGGGCCGCTCCAGGCTGAGCGGGATGAGGACCGCGAGGGTGGCGGCGGCGAGCAGCACGGTGCCGGGGACGTCGTTGTCGCGCCGCCCGGCGGGGGCGTCGGCCGGATCCGGGCGGTCGTGGGGGAGCAGGGCCACGCCCATCAGCAGCACCAGGACGCCGATGGGGCCGTTGAGGAGGAACACGGCACGCCAGCCGGTGCCGAGCAGGTCGGCGGAGACGATGGTGCCGCCGAGTACCTGCCCGAGCGCGGCGCCGCCGGAGAGGGTGACGGCGTTCCAGCCCAGGGCGCGGGCACGGCCGGACCCGGTGAACCAGCGGTGGATGCCGACCAGGACCTGGGAGGTCATCAGGGCGGTCGCGGCGCCCTGGACGCAGCGGCCCGCGATCAGGACACCGGTCCCCGTGGCGAGTCCGCAGGCGAGGGAGGCGAGGGTGAACAGGGCGAGGCCCCACAGGTAGACCCGGCGCACCCCGTGGTGCTCGCCGAGCCGGGCCGCCGGGGCGAGGAGCACGGCGGAGCACAGCGCGTAGGAGGTGACCATGAGGGTCAGCTCGGAACTGCCCACGTCGAGGTCGGTGCTGATGGCGGGCGCGGCCAGATTGACGATCGCCAGGTCGATGTTGGCCATCGCCTGCCCGATCAGCAGGACCAGCAGGGCACTCCCGCCGGGTCCGGCGCGCCCGCCGGTGGTCGCTCGCACACTGTCTCCCCTCTGGACGGCCTCCCGTCGGGGAGGCCCGCTTCACGGGGTGGAACACCGGCCGCCCCGGTCCGGTTGCGCCGGGCCCCGGCCGGCGGCACGCGACCGCGCCCACGGTATCCGGCCGTGGGGCGGGCCACCTCGGAGCCGTGAGGGGGGCGCCCCGGGGCCGTGAAGGCGGGGCACCCCACCGCACGGGGCACCGCACCACGCGGCATCCCACGGCACCCCACTCCCCGCGCGCCGCACCGGACCGGCCGATGGGCCCGGGTCAGGCCGCCGCGGCGTCCAGGTCGAGGTCCCGGTAGGACGCGGCCCAGGGGAGGCGGGCCTCCAGCGCGGCGGAGGCGCGGATGACGAGGGCGTCCTCGCGTCGGCGGGCGGCGATCTGGAGGCCGACGGGGACGCCGTTGGCCGCCCGGCCGACCGGCACGGAGGCGGCGGGGCTGCCGATCAGGTTGAAGGGACTGGTGAGGGACCAGCCGACGAAGGGGTCGACGGCCTGGCCCTCGACGCTGCTGGGCCCGACGGTGTCGCGCCCGTCGGAGTTGGGGATGCCGGAGACGCAGTTCACCGGGCTGACCACGAGGGAGTACCGGTCGAAGAGTTCCTCGAAGGCGTACAGCACCCGGGTGCGCTTGAGGTCCTCCAGCCGGAACTCCACGGCGCCGAGCGCGTCGCCGACCCGGATGGAGTCGAGGTAGCCCCGGTCGATGGAGCCCGCGTAGTCGCCCAGCAGGTCGATGCCGTTCTCGCGGGAGATGGCGGCGGACTCGGCGTGGGCGACGGACAGGTAGCGGCGCCAGGTCGTGGTCAGCTCGGCGTGCGGCAGGGGCAGCCGGAAGTCGACCTCCTCGACCGTGGCGCCCGCGTCGCGCAGCGCGGGCAGCGCGGCCCTGACGGCGGCCTCGACCTCGGGCTCCACGGGGTAGCCGCCGAGGTCGGGGCTGTAGGCGACGGTGAGCCCGGTGAGGTCGCCGTGGAGTTCTTCGGTGAGCCGGCCGGCGGACGGGAAGGAGTACGGGTCGTAGGGATGGGCGCCGGACATCAGGTCGACGCCGAGGGCGGCGTCCGCGACGGTGCGGGCGAGGGGGGCGTAGCAGATCATCGGGTTGAGGCGGCGGAACGCGTTGGGCCTGGCCGGGACGGGGACCCGGCCGAAGGACGGCATCAGGGCGAAGACCCCGCAGAAGGCCGCGGGGACCCGCAGCGACCCCCCGCCGTCCGAACCCTGGGCGAGCGGCACCATGCCGGCGGCGACGGCGGCGGCGCTGCCGCCCGACGAACCCCCCGCGTTCATGGCCGGGTTGAAGGGGGTGGAGGCGGGGCCGTGGAGGGCGCTGTCGGTGGTGGCCTTGAAGCCGAACTCGGGGGTGTTGGTCTTGCCCACGACGATCGCCCCGGCCTCTTCCAGCCGCTCGACGCAGAGGACGGTCTCCTGCGGGACGTCCTCGGCGAAGACCAGGGAGCCCCGTCCCGTCCGGACGCCGGCCACGGGGTCGAGATCCTTCACCCCGATCGGCACCCCGTGGAGCGGACCCAGTTCTGCGCCCGCGGTGACGGCGCGCTCGGCGGCGGCGGCGCGCTCCAGGGCGCGTTCGGCGCAGACGGTCACGAAGGCGTTGACGGCGGGGTTGGTCTTCTCGATCCGGTCCAGCGCCGCTCGCACCGCCTCGACCGGGGAGACCTCCCGCCGGCGGACGGCCGCGGCGAGTCCGGTGGCGCTCAGTTCGGTGGTTTCGCTCATCTCACGCCTCGCACTGATTCGTCGGATGCCCCTTGTCGAGCCGGCGTGAGGGGGAACACCGGGCGCGGCCCCCCGGTTGCGGGCGGCACGGTCCCCGGCTCCCGGACTGCGGGCGGCGCGGGGCGCGACCGGGAGCCGGAGCGGGCGCCGGTGCCGTCCCGGCCTCCCCGGTGGGCGGCCCGGGGCGGGGTTACCGCACGCTGGGTGGTCGACTAGTGTCCTTGCGGAGTTCTAGGTCTAGACCTATCGGAGATCCGGTCATGGTTCTTGTACCCAGCACCCCGGTCGCTCCGCCGGCCATCCCGCCGGCCCCTGGCGACCCGCCCGTCCCGGCCACCGCACCCGCTCCGGCCGCCCCACCCGTCCCGGGCCCCTCCACCGCTCCGGTCACCGCACCGGTCCCGGGCGCCCCCACCACTCCGGCGGGCACCCCCTCCGCCCCGCTGCGCACCCCCGCCGCAGCGCCCGGTCCGTTACCCGCCCCCGCACCCCCCGCACTCCCCTCGACCGCCCCGGACGCCACCGGCGGGGTCGGCGGGGCCGGCGCGGTCGTGCGGGAGGGCGCGGCGCGGGCGGGGGGCTCCTCGGCGGGCATCGGGGCCCCGCCCGTCCTCCCCGGTGCCGCCGGGGAGGAGGGCACCCCCGGCGTACCGGACCCACCGGGCGTCCGCCTTCTCCCACCGGCCGTCCCACCGGCCACCCCGCCCGAGGCCCCCTCCACGGGCCCGTCCGCCGTCCCTCCCGGCGGAGCCGAGGGCCCCCGCCCCCACCTGCTGGGGCTGCTGGGGCGGCACTTCACCCGTGCCGAGTCCAGGGACCGGGCGCTGGCCTACGTCCGCGCCCTGCTGGCCGATCCCACCCGGGGCAGCGCGGCGGAGATAGCGGAACGGACCGGGGCCGACAGCGCGTGGAGCACCCAGAGACTGCTCACCCGCACGGTCTGGGACGCCGACCTGCTGCGCGACAGCCTCCGCGCCCATGTCGTGTCGCTCCTGGGCGCGTCCGGACCGTACGCGGTGCTCCGCCGCCACGAACGGACCCGGGTGGGGACGGGAGTCGTCGCGGTCGGCCCCGGCCGGTCCCGGACGGCGGGCCGGGACCGGGGCATCCAGGTCGCGGCCCTGCTCTGCTACGTCTCACGGGACGCGGGCGCCCTGATCGACCGGGAGCTGTACCTGCCGCCCAACTGGACCTCGGACCCGGCGCGCTCGGCAAGGGCCGGGGTGCCGCCGGAGCGGCTGGGCCGCCGCAGCATGGCGGAGCTGGGCCGGGAGATGCTGGAGCGCGCCCTCGCGGCCGAGGTGCCCGTCGGATGGGTGGTCGGAGGCCCGGACTTCGCCGACCCGGCGCTGCGCCAGTGGCTGTGCGTCCGGCGGCTGCCGTTCTGTGTCGAGCTGCCCCAGCTCCCCCGCCCGGGTGAGGAGCCGGAGACCGCGCCGATGAGGGCGGAGCCCGGCCGGGAGGAGAGCTGGCAGTTGCTCGGCCGGGGCCTGGGGCCGGCCTACGGGCAGCCGGCACCGGGGTTCCGGCTGACCCTGCTGGCCCGCCGCCGTCCCTCGGGGCGGACCACGCGCTTCCTGCTCCACGCGCCCGGCACCACCCCGGAGACCGCCGCGGCCCGCGGAGCGGCGGCAGCCGCCGCCACGGCCGGCCGGGCGGTCGGGGAGGCCGACACCCGGGCCGGGCTGAGCAGCCATCAGGTGCGCCGCTGGGTGGCCTGGTACCGGCACACCACCCTGGCGATGGCCGCGGCCGCGCTCCGGCTGGAGGACGCCCCCGGCAGCGCCGCCCCGAGGGCCCCCGGAAACGGCCGTCCGGCCCCCGACGACCCGGACCGGTGAATTCCCTTTCCGTCCGGAACCCCGGCCCCCGCACGCAAGTACCGTTCCCTTCCGGGTGTGCTTGCTGCTCCGAGCGGGTGCGTGCTCTAATCGATCGCGGCGGAAATCCAGCAACACGGTGGGAATCCCACCGTATTCCGCCCCCGTATCTGCTCTGCCGAATCCATTCGGTGCCGGGAATGCCTTCTGTTCGCATGCGGACCCCCTCGATGAACTCCGAATGACATTTCGGAGGGAATGAGGGTTCCCTTTGGGGCCGCGCGGTCCCGGCGTCTGTGCACGCGTGTCTCGACAAGACTGTTCCTACCAGGAGTCTGCGAAGTGACATGCCCCAATTGACGAGTGTGACCGGTCTGACGGCCGAGGGAGAGGTCCGGCTGGCCCTGGCCGGGCTGCGCGCCCGGGCCCAGGAGCTGAGCAGGGTGGCGGAGGCGACGGCCAGGGTCCTGGCCGCGCCGGAAGGTCTGTCGACGGAGGTCCCGGCCTTCCGGGAGTTCGCTCGGGAGTCGGTGCCGCGCTGGCACTTCGCCATGCTCAACGACCACGAGCGCAACGACGCGCTGGCCACCGCCCTGGAGCGGGTCGTCCCGCAGGACGGCACGGTGCTGGACATCGGCGCCGGCACGGGTCTGCTGGCCATGATGGCGGTGCGGGCCGGCGCCCGCCACGTCTACAGCTGCGAGACCAATCCGCTGATGGTCGAGGTGGCCCGGCAGGTGGTGGCGGCCGAGGGCTACGCCGACCGGGTCACCGTGCTGCCCTGCCGCTCCGACGAACTGGTGGTCGGCCGGGACCTGCCCCGCCGGGCGGACGCGCTGGTCTCCGAGATCGTGGACTGCGGCCTCATCGGCGAGGGCATCCTGCCCTCCGTCCGCCACGCGCGCCGCGAACTGCTCGCCCCCGACGGGGTGATGCTCCCGCGGAGGGCCCGGCTGCTCGGATCCCTGCTGCACAGCGAGAACGCGATGAACCTCAACCGGGTCGGCCGGGTCGGCGGGTTCGACGTGTCACGGCTCAACGTCTTCGCCACGCCCGGCCACTTCCCGTTCCGGCTGCACACCTGGCCGCACCGCACCCTCTCGGACCCGGTCGAGCTGCTCTCCTTCGACTTCACCGAGGGCCCCCTCGGGCCGGGCCGCCGCGCCCTGGCGATCCCCGCGCGCGAGTCCGGGACCGTGCACGCGATGGTCGCCTGGTTCGAACTCGACCTGGGCGGCGGGGTGATCCTGCGCAACTCGCCGGAGAACGTGGGCTCCCACTGGATGCAGGCGCTGATCCCGCTCGCCGAGCCCGTCGAGGCCGTGGCCGGGACCACCGTCCCCCTCGACCTCGTCTGGAGCGAGACCCGCCTCTCCCTCGCGTGAGACCCGGGGCCGCGCCGCCCCGCCGCCCTCCCGGACCCGGAGCGCCGGGCCGGGCCCGCGGCCCCGGCGAGACCCCGCTCCGGGCGCGCCCGCCACCCGCGCGACGCCCCCGACCGCGACGCCCCCGACCGCACCGCGCGCGACCCCGGCGCCCGGCCGCCAGGCCCGCGCCCCCACCGACCAGCGGAAGGCAGACCCGACCATGGCGCACGCATCTGCTCCGTTCCAGCCGTTCGCACTGCGCGGTGACGCGCTGCGCGAGGCGATCCTGGCCTACGCCGCCAACCCGCTGTACCGGGACAACGAGGAGTGGGAGAACTCCGACAACCCCTACCGCCGACAGTTGCGCCCCCAGGTCCTGCCCCATCTGGACTTCGACCGGGTGCCGGGCCGCGACAGCGTCCTGGAGTACAGCAGCCTGGCCGCGCAGCGCCTGCTCACCAGCATCTACGAGGCCGACTTGGTCTTCTTCCCGAGAGCCGGACTGGGCGGGCTGGGCGAGGACTTCCGCAGCTTCTACAGCCCGGACAACCGCGCCCGGGGCGAGCTGATCCGGCCCGCGCTGGAACGGTTCGCCTTCGGCTTCCTCGACGAGGAGGTGGAGGTCAGCGGCGACTGGACCACCGAGAGCCTGCTCGCCTACCTGGACGGGCTGGACGTCCACGCCCGGGGAGGGGCCTCGCCCGCCGAGAAGGCCGTCCGCGACTCCTCCGACCCGCGCCGCGCGGCCCGCATGTGGCTCATCCAGTTCGCCCCGGACTTCCTCTCCGAGGCGTCGCCGATGGCCCGGAACATCCTCGGGTGCTACGGCGCCGAGCAGTCCGAATGGTTCAAGATCCTGATCGACGAGTACGGCTACGGAGTTCATCGGACCAAGCACAGCACGCTGTTCGAGTCGACCATGGAATCCGTGGGCCTCGCCCCGGATCTGCACCGGTACTGGCAGTATTACCTGGTGTCCAGTCTGGCATTGAACAACTACTTCCATTACCTCGGAAAGAACCACGAGTATTTCTTCCGCTACGTCGGCGCGCTCTACTACACGGAGAGCACCCTCGTCGACTTCTGCCGCCGCGCGGACGGACTTCTCACGGACGTCTTCGAGGGCGGCGCGGACACCCGCTACTTCTCCGAGCACGTCCACATCGACCAGCACCACGGCCGTATGGCGCTGGAGAAGCTGGTGAAGCCGCTCATCGAGAAGCACGGCACACAGATCATTCCCGAGATCGTGCGCGGCATCGAGGAGTTCCGGCTGCTGGGCGCCATCGCCGACGAGGACTTCGCCACCCAGATCGCGTGGATGGACGACGCCGACCGCTACAAGGAACTCCACGGCCCCGTGCACGCGGCCATCCAGGAGGGCCGGGTGACCGCCCCCGTGGCCGACATCGTGGAGCCGCACGGCGAGCTGTCCAACACCCACAGCCACGAGGGCGACGAACTCTGCCACATCGTCAGCGGCACGATGCGCTTCGTCAGCGGCTTCGACTCGTACCGCATCCTGGAGGCCGGGGAGGGCACCGTGATCCAGCGGAACCGCCTGCACGGCGCGATCATCGAGTCCGAGGAGTGCGTCTACCAGATCCACTCGGTAGGGGACCACCGCGCATGCCTGTCGTGACCTTCCGGGCCGCGGGCGCCGGCAACTGCGTCCGCGTCGCCGACCTGCCCTACGTGTACGTCCGCACCGGGGCCGGCGGCGCCGTCCTGCCCGCCTCCTGCCCGCACCGGGGCGGTCCCCTCAACCTCGCCGAGGTGGACCCGGCCGGGCGCCGCCTGGTCTGTCCCTGGCACGAACGGGGCACCTCGCTCGCCCGGCTGCGCCGCCAGGTGCCCGCGGTCCGCTCCGCGGACACCGTCACCGCGGTCCTGCCCGGCCCGGCCGACGCGCCCGTGGAACTCTGCCACCTCCCCCTGTCCCCGGCGCTCGACGCCGGGACGTGACCCGCCCGGGGGCGGCCCCGCGAGGCCGCCCCCGGGAGACAGGAACCCCGTGAACCCCACGCCCTCCCCACGGGCCGCCGTCATCGTCGACCCGTTCTCCTCCGGGGCCCGCTACGCGCCCGAGTTCGCCTCCCTCGGCGTCCCCGCGGTCGCCGTCGGCTCCCTGCCCGAGGTCCCCGCCGTCTACGCCGACTCCTGGGAACCCGCCCGCTACCAGCGGGTGTTCTCCTTCGACGGCGACCTCGAACGACTGGTCGCGGCGGTCCGCCCGCTCGCCCCGCGCTGCGTGCTGGCGGGCGCCGAGAGCGGCGTCGAACTCGCCGACCGCCTCACCGAGCGGCTGCTCCCGGACCAGGCCAACACCCCGGCCCTGGCCGCCGCGCGCCGCGACAAGGGCGCCATGGCCCGGGCGCTGCGCGCCGCCGGGGTCCCGGTCATCCCCCAGATCTGCACCGACGACGCGGAGGCCGTACGGGACTGGATCGCGCGGGAGGGGCTGCACGGCCGCGACCTGGTCGTCAAACCGCCCCGGAGCGGCAGCACCGACGGCGTCACCCGGGTCCGGGCCGGTGCGGACTGGCGCGTCCCCTTCGACGCCCAACTCGGCCGGATCAACCAGTGGCACAACCTCAACGACCGGATGGTGGTCCAGGAGTACGCCCGCGGCACCGAGTACGTCGTCGACACCTTCAGCCACCGGGGGCGGCACACCGTCGCCGACGTCTGCCGCTACGGCAAGACCGACAACGGCGGCCAGATGGCCGTCTACGAACGGCTCACCTGGACCGCGCCCGACGACCCGGCGGTGCCGGTGCTGGCCCGCTACGCGGAGGCCGTCCTGGACGCGGTCGGGCTGCGGAACGGCGCCGCCCACATCGAGATCATGCTGACCGCCGCCGGCCCGCGCCTGATCGAGATCAACTCCCGCCCGCACGGCGGCGGCCACCCCCTCTTCAACCTGGCCGCCACCGGCGACAGCCAGGTGCGCCGCGCAGCCCGCTGGTTCGTCCGGGAGGAGGCCCCGCCGCGCGGCTACCGGCTGCTGCGCCACATGTCCGTGGTCTTCCTGATCGCCCGCGTCTCCGGCACCGTCTCCGGCACCGGGGTCCTCGACGGCATCCGTGAACTGCCCTCCCACCACCACTCGGCGGTCGGACTCCGCGACGGCGACCGGGTGGAGGCCACCCGCGACCTGCTGGGCACCCTCGCCCTGGGCTTCGCCGTGCTCGCCCACCCGGACCCCGCCGTGGTCGAGCGCGACGTGGCCGGCGTCCGTGCCATGGAGGCCGCCCTCGTGGTGACCCCCGACCCCGACCCCGGCCGCGCCTCGGCCGCCGGGCCGCCGGCCGTCGGACGCGGCACGCCCCGGTGACCTCGGGCGCCCTCGCGATCGCCACCGGCCCCGTCTTCCTGGCCAGTTGCGCCGCCGTGGTGTGCGGCCCGGGTCCGGACAGCATGCTGGTGCTGCGCCTGGTCAGCAGGACCCGGCGGCGTGCTCCGGTGCTGGCCGCCGCCCTGGGCATGCTGCTCGCCGGGACCGGATACGCGGCGCTGGCCGTCAGCGGGAGCATGGCGGTGGTCGCGCTGAGCCCCGGGCTCTTCCTGTTGTGGCGGGCGGCCGGGGCGCTGGTGCTGGCCTTCACCGGGGCGCGCGCCCTGTGGGAGGCCCTGCGGCCGCCGTCGGCGCCCGACGGACCGGCCGACGCCGGAACGGAGAGGCCCGGCCGACTGCCGAGGCACCTGCTGCTGGGGTTCCTCAGCACCGCCGGAAACCCCAAGGTCGGGCTGTTCCTCACGGTCTTCCTGCCGCAGTTCGTGCCGGCCGGGCGTCCCCCGGCCGGGACCCTGCCGCTGCTGGCCGCCGTCTACCTGCTGATCGGCGCCCTCTGGCTGCTGCTGCTCACCGAGGTCGGCGTGCGCCTGGTGACCGCGGGGCGGCGGGGCGGCCGGGCCGCGTTCCCGCCGTACGCCGCCCGCGCCGGGAACGCCGTCGCGGGACTGGTCCTGCTGGGGCTCGCCGCCGCCCTGGTGCTCCGGTGACCCGGCCCCGGGCGAACCGGGCCGGGGCGCGGGGCCGTTCACCCCTCGCGGCGGTCCGGGGCCGACGGGCACCGGTGGACGGATCACCGGAGGAGGGCGCCGGACCCCGGCCGTCTCCCGGGGGCGAACGCTGACCGGCGGTGCCCGTACGGGCCCGGAAGCCGCCCCGGCCCCGCGTGCGGAGGGCGCCCGTACGCCGGTGGAGCCCGCGGACCGGCGCCCCGTCAGGCCGCCACGGGGCGGCAGCTCAGGCATTCCCGGTATCCGGCCGCCCGCGCCGCGTCCACCGAGGCGAACGGCACCCGGTGGCGTTCGGTGATGCGGCGGGCGTGCGCACAGGTCGGGTAGCAGAAGATCCGGGTCGTGTCGCTGCCCAGGTAGCGGGTTCCGTCGGCGGAGAACCGGTCCAGCCGCTCCTCGTCGACGCCCTCGTGGGCGCGCAGCCGGTCCACCAGCTCCGGCGGCAGACCGCAGGCCAGGGGACGGCCGTCCGGACCGCCCAGCCGGTGCACCGGGATCAGCACGGGAGCGGGGTTGGCCCGGACGGCCGCCAGCAGCTCCGCCGCGCTCGCCCCCGGCAGTCCCGCCTCCCGGCCCAGCCAGCCCAGGGGGCGCACCTGGCCGCGCGGGATGCCCCGCACCGCCTCCAGGACCCGCCACCGCTCGGGGGGCAGGGCGCCGTAGTCGTAGCGCAGCATCCGGTCGCGGCCGGTCCGCAGCGCCCCGGCGACACCGGGCAGCGGACGGGCGGTGCGCAGCGGGCTGTGCCCCGTGCGGCGCAGGTGCGCCTCCTCGAACTCCTCCGGAGTGCCGTACCGGTCGGCCGGCGCCGTCCCGGTGACCGCGCCCCGGCCGTGGGCCACGTAGAGCGCGGTGACCGGGCCCGCGACCAGGGTGTAGCGGTCGTACGCGTGGTCGGGGACCCCGGCCCGCCGCATGATGCGGAGGGCCAGGTCCGCCGGCATCGGCACGTTCAGGGAGCCGAGGCCGGGGGGAGCGCCGTCACCGGTCCCGGCGGAGGGCGCGCCGGGCGCGGCCGACCCGTTCACGGAGCGGTGGGCCGGGTCGCGGGGCCCGTCGGGGCCGCCGGACCCGCGGTGGAGCCGGCTCATCCGATCACCTCCTCTTCCGCCAGGTGGGGCGCGGCGCGCAGCGCGGCCAGCCCCCGCGACACCTGGGCCTTGACGGTGCCGACCGGGCACCCCAGCAGTTCCGCGATCTCGGTGTAGCTCAGTTCCCCCATGTGGCGCAGCACCACCGGCACCCGGTGGTGCTCGGGCAGTCCGGCGAGCGCGGCCACCAGCCGCTCCCTCGCGAACGCGTGCTCGGTCAGTCGTTCGGGTCCCGGACCGGTGTCCGTCAGGGGCAGCTCCTGGACGTCCACGCCGTCGTCCGGGGCGGGCCGCCGGGTCAGGGTCCGCACGTGGTTGCGCCACACATTGGTGCCGATCGCCAGCAGCCAGGCCCTCGGCCTCAGCGCCCGCCGCCGCTCCGGCACGTAGTCCCGCAGCGCGGTGTAGGCCCGCAGGAACGTCTCCTGCGTCAGGTCCTCCACGTCGCGCGGGGCACCGGACAGCCGTAGCAGCACCGAGTACACGGCACCGCCGTGGGCGCGCACCAGTTCCGCGAACCCGCGGTCGAGGTCCGCCGCCAGTAAGTCGGTGAGCGGAGAGGGCATCGTGTCCATCACCTCCCTGAACACCGCCGTCCGTCGAACGGTTGCGCCCGCCGGCACCGGCACCGCGCCGGGGACGGACGCCGGACCGCCCCGTCCGCCCGGCGGGCGGACCCTGCGGCGTCAGGCGCGGGCTCCCGGGCCGCCCCGACGCCGCTCCGGCCGTCCGCGGACCGGGGCGCGGTGCGGCGGGGGCGCGTGCGGGGCGCCGCGGGGCGGACGGGGCCGTGGCGACGAGGGCCTACCGTCCGCCGGGTCCCGGCCGCCACGCGGTGCCGAGCACGCAGTACGACACCGGCAGGGCCGGGCCCCGCTCGGGGAGCCGCATCCGGCGGTAGGGGCCCAGGGTGAACCCGGCCGACCGCAGGGCGGCGACCGGCTCCCGGGACAGATGGCAGCCGCCGGCCACGGCGGGCCAGAGCGTACGGTCCAGCGCGCGCTGGGCGAGGTTCATCGCCCGGCCGCCGCCGAGGCCGTGCTCGAAGAAGCGCACCTGGCCGCCCGGCCGCAGCACCCGGCGGACCTCCGCGAGCGCCCGTGGCAGGTCCCGGACGCTGCACAGCACCAGGGAGAACACGGCCGCGTCGAACGCCTCGCCCTTGACCGGGAGCGCCTCCGCGACGCCCGGCACCATGTCCACCGGCACCTCGGCGCGCACGGCCGCCTCCAGGGCCAGACGGCGCAGCAGCCGCTCGGGTTCGATGGCCACGACCTCCGAGACGGCGGCGGGGTAGTGCGCGAAGTTCAGGCCGTTGCCCGCGCCGATCTCGATGACCCGCCCGGACAGCCCGGCCAGCAGCCGCTCCCGCACCCGGCCGATGCCGAGCCGGGTCTCGGCCCGGGTGCCCGCGCGGGCGTAGCAGCGGGCGAACAGCGGATGACGCACGGCGTCCCGCGCCGTGCCGCGGTCCCGCACCGGTCCCCGGACCATGAACCCTCCTCCGCGGGCGCCCCCGCCCCGCCATCCTGCCCCCGGTCCCCGCCCGGCGCCCGCGCAAACCGGCGCCGTCGTGCGTCCCGGTCGCCCCGGTCGCCCCGGTCGCCCCGGGTCCGCCGTGGCCGCCGTGCCGCCCTCCGCGCCGGAGCGGCGGCGGGGCGAACTCCGGGCGCGTCCGGACTCCCCGGCCACGCGGTGCCGTACGGGCGCTTGCGCCGTGCTCCCCGCGCCGCGCAGGGGCCTCGCGGGTCCCCGTCCGCGCTCACCGCCCACGCCGGGCGGTCCGGCCTCCCGCCCCGGGCGGCTCACCGGTCCTGGTCCCCTTGGCGCGGTGCCGGGGCCCCGGTCCCGCCGACGTGGCGCTCCGGGAGGGGGTTCGCCGGGCCGGGTGACGGAGGTCCGGCTCCGGCGGAAACGGCCCCGGCCGGGGCGGGCACCGAACGGCGCTCCGTCCACGGAGACCCGCCCCGCCGGGGCCGTGCCCGGGGCCGTGCCCGGGGCCGTGCCCGGGGCCGTGCCCGGGGCCGTGCCCGGGGCCGTGCCCGGGGCCGTGCCCGGGGCCGTGNCCCGGGGCCGTGCCCGGGGCCGTGCCCGGGGCCGTGCCCGGGGCCGTGCCCGGGGCCGTGCCCGGGGCCGTGCCCGGGGCCGTGCCCGGGGCCGTACGCCGGGTCAGGCGCCCTCCCGGGCCCGGAAGGCGTCCGCGTCCCACGTGCCGCGCAGGGCGGGAGCCAGCCACTCCGGGGCCGCCGTGCGGAAGGCGCCCGGGTCGAGCCCGCCCGCCCCGGCGGGTACGGCGCCCAGCAGCGGTGCCCCCGCGACCTCCGGCAGATCCGCCAGGTTGCAGCGGGAGGCCAGGTCCGGGGTGCCGGGCCAGCTCCCGATCACCACGCCCGGCAGCCGCAGCCCCCGGGTCCGCAGCTCCCGCGCCGTCAGCTCCGTCGTGTTCAGGGTGCCGAGCCCGGCCGACGCCACCACCAGTACCGGCGCGGCCAGCGCCCCGGCGGCGTCCGCCAGGGTGCCCCCGGCGTCGTCGAAGCGGACCAGCAGCCCGCCCGCACCCTCCACCAGCACCAGATCGTGCTCCGCGGCCAGCCTGTCCGCGGCCTCGGCCACCTCCCACGGACGCACCGGCGCCCGCCCGGCCCGCCGCGCCGCCGTGCCCGGGGCCAGCGGTTCCGGGTAGCGGGCGACCTCGGCCACCGTCACCGCCCCGGCCAGCCGGGCGGCCTCCAGGGCGTCCCCCGGCTCGTCCGGCGCCACCCCGGTCTGCGCGGCCTTGAGCACGGCCACCGACTCCCCGGCGGCCAGCGCCGCCGCGGCGACGGCGGCGGTCACGACCGTCTTGCCGACCTCCGTGCCCGTGCCCGTGATCACCAGTACCGGCATGTCATCCCTCCCGGGCCGCCGCGCGGACCGCCGAGGCGATCCGCGCCACGTCCGTGTCGCCCGTGACGTACGGCGGCATGGTGTAGATCAGGTCCCGGAACGGCCGCAGCCACACGCCCTCGCGCACCGCCGCGGCCGTGGCCGCCGCCATGTCCACGGGGTGGTCGAGCTGCACCACCCCGATCGCGCCCAGCACCCGCACGTCCCGCACCCCGGGCAGTCCGGCGGCCGGTGCCAGCCCGTCGCGCAGTCCCGCCTCGATGCGCTTGACCTCGGCGAGCCAGTCCTGGCCGAGCAGCAGCCCGATCGAGGCGCAGGCCACGGCCGCGGCCAGCGGATTGCCCATGAACGTCGGCCCGTGCGCCAGCACCGGCACCTCGCCCCGCGAGATGCCCTCGGCCACCCGCGAGGTGCACAGCGTGGCCGCCATCGTGAGGTACCCGCCGGTCAGCGCCTTGCCGACGCACATCACGTCCGGCGTCACCGCCGCGTGCCCGGCCGCGAACAGGGCGCCGGTGCGGCCGAACCCGGTGGCGATCTCGTCGAGGACCAGCAGCACGCCGTGCGCGTCGCAGGCCTCCCGCAGCACCCGCAGATACGCGGGGGAGTGGAACCGCATCCCGCCCGCGCCCTGCACCACCGGCTCGACGATCACCGCCGCCAGCTCGTCGGCGTGCCGCTCGACCGTCGCCCGAAGGTGCTCGGCGTACGCCTCCTCGAACCGCTCGGGCGGGGCGTCCGCGAAGACCTGCCGGGGCAGCGCCCCGCTCCACAGCTCGTGCATCCCGCCCTCGGGGTCGCACACCGACATCGGCTGCCAGGTGTCGCCGTGGTAGCCGCCGCGCCAGGTCATCAGGCGGCGCTTGGCGGGGCGGCCGAGCGAACGCCAGTACTGCAGGCACATCTTGACGGCGACCTCGACCGAAACCGACCCGGAGTCCGCGAGGAAGACGTGCTCCAGGCCGTCGGGCGAGATGTCGACGAGCAGCTTCGCCAGCCGCACGGCGGGCTCATGGGTGAGCCCGCCGAACATCACGTGGCTCATCCGCTCCAGCTGCTCGCGGACGGCCTCGTTGAGCACCGGGTGGTTGTAGCCGTGGATCGCCGACCACCAGGAGGACATGCCGTCGACCAGTTCCCCGGAGCCGTCGGCCGGGCGCAGCCGGACCCCGCTCGCCGACTCCACGACGAGCGGGTCCTGCCGTCCGGGCATCGGACCGTACGGGTGCCACACGTGCCGCCGGTCCAGGTCCAGCAGTTCGGCCACCGTCGAAGCGTGCTCAGGCATTGGGCGCGAGGTCCGTCCCGGCGCCTCGGCGGCGCACCGCGACCAGATCGGGACGCGGTGCGGCGGCCGGACCCGCGGCGGTCTCCGGACCGGACCCGGCCGCCCCGCCCTCGCCCGCCCCGCCCTCGCTCGTCCCGGGCGCCGCGCCGTCGGCGGCCCCCGGAGCCGCCGCGGAGGCCGACGACCTGGCCGACGAGGGGGCCGTCCCGTAGATCCCGTGCCCCTCGCGCCCGCCGTCCGCGCCGTGCGGCCCGCAGGCCCCCTCGCCCCCACCACCGGAGCCGCAGGCCCCCGCTCCGCCGTGCCCTCCGCAGCCCCCGGCGCCCTCCGGCGCCCCGTGGCCGCCGGCCACCCGGTGCTCCGGCAGGGTCACCCGGTCGGTGCCCTCGACCTCGAACCCGGCGTCCGCGATCATCTCCAGGTCGGCCCGGCCCGCCTGGCCCTCACTGGTGAGGTAGTCCCCGAGGAAGACGGAGTTGGCCAGGTGCAGCGCCAGCGGCTGCATCGTCCGCAGATGGACCTCGCGCCCGCCCGCGATGCGCACCTCGACGTCCGGGCAGACGAACCGGGTCATGGCGAGGATCCGCAGGCAGCGCTGGGGGGTGAGGTTCCACTCCTTGGCCAGCGGCGTCCCCTCGAACGGGATCAGGAAGTTGACCGGCACCGAGTCCGGGTCCAGCTCGCGCAGCGAGAACACCACGTCGACGAGGTCCGCGTCGCTCTCGCCCATGCCCGCGATCAGCCCCGAGCAGGCGGACAGCCCGGCCGCGTGCGCCTTGCGCACCGTGTCCACCCGGTCGGCGTACGTGTGGGTCGTCGTGATGTCCCCGTACGTCGCCTCGGAGGTGTTCAGGTTGTGGTTGTAGGCGTCGGCGCCCGCCTCGCGCAGCCGCTCCGCCTGGCCGTCCGAGAGCAGGCCGAGGCAGGCGCACACCTCGACGCCCTCGTTGCCCTCCTTGATGGCCCGGATGGTCTCGGAGACCCGCTCCACGTCCCGGTCGGTCGGGCCGCGCCCGCTGGCCACCAGGCACACCCTCTTGGCCCCGCCCGCCACTCCCGCGGCGGCGGCGTCGGACGCCTGGCCGGGTTTGAGCCAGGTGTACTTGAGGATGCCGGCCCGGGAACCGAGCCGCTGCGAGCAGTACGAGCAGTCCTCGGGGCACAGGCCCGACTTGAGGTTGACCAGATAGTTGAGTTTCACCCGTCGGCCGAACCAGTGCCGCCGCACTCTGCCGGCCGCGGCCACCACGTCCAGCAGGTCGTCGTCGGAAGTCGCGAGGACGGCCAGCGCCTCCTCGCGGGTCGGCGGCTCGCGCCGAAGTCCCTTGTCCACCAGCGTGTTCAGCAGGTCCATGGGAACTGATCCTGTCCTACGCGGAGGCTCCGGGCCAAGGAGGCTTCGCACAACAGTGGCCGATCGACGTGTGGGTATGACCACACCTCGTACGGGTGAACGGACGGCTAGGGTCTGTTCACTGCCTACAAAACCCCTGCGGAGGACGGCCCATGGCGTTCGGCTGGATCGACGAGGCGGCGGAGCGGCGCGCCCGGGCCGGACTGACCAGGACCCTGCGCCCGCGCCCCGCCGACTCGCCGCTGCTGGACCTGGCGAGCAACGACTACCTCGGCCTCGCCCGGCACCCGGAGGTCACCGGGGCCGCGGCCCGCGCCGCGGCGGTCTGGGGCGCCGGTGCCACCGGCTCCCGCCTGGTCACCGGCACCACCGAGCTGCACGCCGAACTGGAGCGCGAACTGGCCGCGTTCTGCGGCTTCGAGGCGGCCCTGGTCCTCTCCTCCGGCTACGCGGCCAACCTCGCCGCGGTCACCGCGCTGGCCCCGCACGGCAGCCTCCTCGTCTCCGACGCCGGCAACCACGCCTCGCTGATCGACGGCTGCCGCCTCGCCCGGGGCGCCACCCAGGTCGTGGGGCACGCCGACCCCGAGGCCGTGGCCAAGGCCCTCGGCACCCATGGAGGCCCGGCCGTCGCCGTGTCCGACACGGTCTTCTCGGTCGACGGAGACGCCGCGCCGGTCGCCGCCCTCGCCGCGGCCTGCCGGGAGCACGGCGCCGGGCTGATCCTGGACGACGCCCACGGCCTCGGGGTGCTGGGTCCGGGAGGGCGGGGCGCGGTCCGCGCGGCGGGGCTCGCGGGCGCCGACGACGTCGTCGCGACTGTCACCCTCTCCAAGTCGCTCGGCAGTCAGGGCGGCGCCGTGCTGGGCCCGGCGCGGGTGATCGGCCATCTGGTCAACACGGCCCGGACGTTCATCTTCGACACCGGGCTCGCCCCCGCCGCGGCCGGGGCGGCCCTCGGCGCGCTGCGCCTGCTGCGCCGCGAGCCGTGGCGGGCCGAGCGGGCGCGGGAGGTGGCGGCCGGGCTGCACGCGCGGCTGACCGCCGCGGGTCTGGACGCGGTGCGTCCGGACGCCGCGGTGGTCTCCGTGCGTGCTCCCTCCCCGGAGGAGGCCGCGCGGTGGTCGGCCGACTGCCGTACGGCCGGCCTGGCCGTGGGGTGCTTCCGCCCTCCGTCCGTGCCCGATGGCATCTCGCGGCTCAGGCTGACCGCACGCGCGGACCTCTCCGGGGATCTGGTCGACCGTGCCGTACGGGTGATCAGCGAGACGCGGCCGTGAGTCGGCGGAGCACGGTCGTGCGTCGCGTGGTGCCCGTACGCGGTGCGTGATGCGGGATCGCGGCCGGGTCAGCCCCGGTGGACCGCGGCGGTGAACGTCGACCAGCTCACGGGGGAGAAGAGCAGGGCGGGTCCGGCCGGGTCCTTGGAGTCGCGCACGGCGAGCCGTCCGGCCCAGGGGCCGGCCGACGGTCGTGCCGTCTCCACGCAGTTGTTGGCTCCGGTGCTGTAACTGCTGCGCAGCCACCGGACCTCGTGCAGATCGGTACTGGCGGGAACACTCCGGGTGAGTGGGGACATGGTGCCTGACATGGTGCCTCCTTACGCGCCGGCCGCGGTCGCGGCAATGAAGTCCAACGATTCCTCGGGCGAAAGGGCATGGAGCAGAAGGGCGTTGAAGGCCTCGGTGTAGGCCTCCAGGTCTTCTTTCCGTTCGAGGTAGAGGCTACTCGTCAAGTGGTCGAGAACTACTACGTCAAGATCGGACGTGGTCGAAAACGACAGGATGACGAAAGGCCCGGTGACGCCGATGTGTGCCCCGGCGGCGAACGGCAGCACGCGCAGCCGGACCTGCGGCAGTCGCGCCGCCTCCACCAGCCGCTCCAGCTGGCGGGCCATCACGCCCGGTCCGCCGACCTCCCGCCGCAGCACCGCCTCGTCCAGCACCGCGTTCAGCCGCAGCGGCGGACTCGCGCGCAGCACGTCCTGCCGGGCCAGCCGGACCGCGACGAGGGCGTCCAGCCGCTCCTCGGGCAGCGCCTCCACCGCCGCGCGGGTCACCGCGCGGGCGTACTCCGGCGTCTGGAGCAGGCCCGGGACCACCGTGGTCTCCAGTGTGCGCATCGCCGTGGCCTGCGACTCCAGGCTGATGAAGTCCCGGTAGGTGGGCGGCAGTACACCGCGGTAGGCGTGCCACCAGTGCTCCCGGCCCACCGCGTTGTCGGAACCGGCCAGCACCACCAGCAGCTCCCGCAACTGGGTGTCGTGCACCCCGTAGGCGTCCAGCAGGAGCCGCACGTCGGGCGGCTTGACCCCGCTGGTGCCGGTCTCGATCCGGCTGACCTTCGACTGGTGCCAGCCCACCAGCCGGGCCGCCTCACCACTGGTGATCCCCGCCGCCGTGCGCAGGGCGCGCAACTCCGCGCCCAGCTTGCGGCGGCGCACCACGGGACCGTGCTGCATGGGTCACTCCCTTACTCCCCACGAGCCGCCCGAATACGGTCCGCCGTCGCGGAGTTCACCGCTTCGAGCGACAGATATATGCATATCCTGGCGGATCGCCCCCTCCGCCGGTGCGGTGATGGCAGTCTGACGGCGAAGCACCAGTCCGGGACCGTACTCGAACCCCACGCTTCATGCCGGACCGCGGTCCCGCGGGAAAGGGGCGACATCGCCATGGCAGACCATCTGGAAGCATCCGTCACTCTGCCGAGCGAGCCCGCGTCGGTGGCCGTGGCGCGCACCTACGCGCTCGGCACGCTGGCCGAATGGGGGCTGGCGGCCGACGCCGACGTCGTGGAGGCGGTCCGGCTGATCGTCTCCGAGCTGGCGACCAACGCGGTGCAGCACACCTCGGGACTGTCGCCCACCTTCACCGTGGACCTCGTGCTGGACCGGCACCAACGGCTGAGCGTCGGCGTCACCGACAGCCACCCGTGCTTCCCCAAGCGGCTGCGGGCCGCCCCCCAGCAGGACAGCGGACGGGGCATGGTGATCGTCCGCCGGCTGGCGGCGGAGGGCGGTGGGAGGCTGCTGGTCCGCTCCACGCGCGAGGGCGGCAAGACGGTCCGGGTCGAGCTGCCCCGGCCCCCGCAGGAGCCGTCGGCGGCCGAACCGTTCCCGGTGCCGGTCGCGGCCCCCCACCAGGGCCGGGGGGACTGAGCTGGAGCGGGCCCCCTCCGGGGCCACCGGTCCACCGGGGCGACCGGAGGCCGGGCAGCGCCGCAGGAGTCCGCCGGGGCCCGGGCCGGAGGCCCCGGAGGGCGCGCATCCGCGAAGCGTCATGCCGGAGGCCCCGGCCAAGGACCCGCCGGAGGCCGGGGCGTCGGCACTCCGGGCACCCACGCCGGGGGCGCGGACCGGCGCGTCGGCACCCGGAGCGCCCACGCCGGGCACGCGGGCCCGGCGCACGGGCCCGACGTCCCGGACGGCCCCGTCCCCCGGCCGGACAGGGCGCCAGGGCCCGGACCAGGGGCGCTCGGAGCACCGAGCCCGGGGCGCCGTCACCCGGGGCACCGGTGGTCCGCCGGACCGTCACCGGTGCCCGGGACGCCTCACCCCGGTCGCCTCACTTGACCCGGCCGTACCAGACGCTGTTGGTCCAGATCTTCTCCAGCCGCACCACGGCGCCCGTCTTCGGCGAGTGCCAGATCTTGCCCTGCCCCGCATAGATCCCGACGTGGTAGACGTTCGGGCCCGCGTGGAAGAACACCAGATCGCCCTGCTTGCGGCTGGAGGAGCTGATGTGACGGGTGCTGTTGTACTGCTGCGCGGCGGTGCGCGGCAGCTTCTTGCCCGCCTTCTTGAACGAGTACTGCGTCAGGCCCGAGCAGTCGAACCGGCTCGGCCCGGTGGCGCCCCACTGGTACGGGGAGCCCTTCTTGGACGCCGCGACCTGGAGCGCCTTCGTGGCATGGCCGGCCGCGGCGGCCCCAGGGGCCGCGCCGGGGACCACGATGGCACCGCCGACGGCGGCGATGGTGAGGGCCGAGGCCGTACCGGCACGGGCCATGAGGGACGGGACGCGATTGAGCGCAGTCATGCGCAACCCTTCGTCAGCCGCCTGTGAAGGATGACCTGTCGGATTCGGGCTGGCGAAGTTGCCCGGCCGCGTCTGCGCGGCTTCACCCCAAGGGCTGCTCGGCCCGGCCGTGGCGCGACCGTACCGGCGACCCGTCGTGCTCGGGTCCTCCACTCCTGCCGATCCACTCCTCGTCGACCGTTCGTCCGGGCGGCGGCAGGACTCGGCGTCCGCCCGGACCGCCCCGCCGCTGCGGCGGGGTCTTGTCGTCAGTCACGGATCTTGTCGTACTCAAGTCGGAAAATCCCAGTGGAATCGGGCCTCTGTGTTGTTACTCACCGCTGACCCGTCCGGGTGTAAGGGGCTGATCCGGCGTCAACCCCGGGCCCTCCCGGCCCCCGCGACCCGCTGCCCGGCCCGCCTCCGCGCGGGACGCACCGGACGGCCCGGGGCGCAACTCCGGGGGGCCGGAAACCGGGCCGTTCCTACGCCGAAAGGCGGTCCGCCGTTCGGCCCGCCCCGCCGCCCGGGCGCGTGCCTCCCGTGCGGGCCCGGCTTCCGGCGGCGGACTCCCGGCCTCCGCGCGCAGGCCGGGGTGCGCGGCGCCCCTTCCCGACGATCGAACACGATTGTCCATTTATCGGATTGGCAAAGAAGTCCTGCCGCCCCTGTCTGCGGGTGACGCACAGCCGAAAGGATGCCCCTGTTCGTCACCATCCATATACGGAGGGCCAGTTGAGGAAGACAAGACGGGGACGGAGGGCGGCGGCGCTCGGCTCGGCCGGAGTGCTCGTCACCGCCACGCTGATAGCCGGCGCCGTCTCGGTACCCGCGGCGAGCGCGGCCCCGGCCGCCGGAGCCCCGTACGCGGACCGGAGCGGCCGGAGCGACGACCACCAGGGCGGGAACGGCAACGGACACGGCGGGAACGGCAACGGCCGGGACGGCGGCCGAGAGGCGCGGGGCGTCGCCGTCGCCGCCGCCCGCGCCGCGCGGGCCGGCGTCGACTGGAAGGACTGCCCGGCCGACTGGAACCTGCCCCGCCCCATCCAGTGCGGCTGGGTCACCGTGCCCGTCGACTACGCGCGGCCGGACGGCCGGACGATCCGGCTGGCCGTCGACCGCATCGGCAACACCGGCACCGCCGCCGAGCGCCAGGGCGCCCTGGTCTACAACCCCGGCGGCCCCGGCGCCTCCGGGATGCGCTTCCCGACCCGCGTCACCAACAGGAACGCGATCTGGGCCAAGGCCGCCAAGGCCTACGACTTCGTCGGGTTCGACCCGCGCGGCGTCGGCCGGTCCGCGCCCGTCTCGTGCGTGGACCCGCAGGTGTTCGCCGCCGGCCCGAAGGCCGACCCGGTGCCCTCCTCCGAGGCCGACAAGCGCCTCCAGCGCCGGCTCGCCCGGGAGTACGCCGAGGGCTGCGGCGAGCGCGCCGGAGCGCTGCTCCCGTACCTGACCACGCCCAACTCCGCGCGCGACCTCGATGTCATCCGCGCCGCCCTCGGCGAGAGCGGGCTCAACTACCTGGGCGTCTCCTACGGCACCTACCTGGGCTCCGTCTACGCCACGCTCTTCCCGGGCCATGTGCGCCGCATGGTCGTCGACAGCGTCGTCAACCCCTCCCGCGAGAAGATCTGGTACCAGGCCAACCTGGATCAGGACGTCGCCTTCGAGAAGCGGTGGAAGGACTGGCAGGACTGGGTCGCGGCCAACGACGCCGTCTACCACCTCGGGACCACCCGCGCCCAGGTCCAGGCCCAGTGGCTGGCCCTGCGCGCCACCGCCGAAAGGGCCCCCATCGGCGGGGTCGTCGGCCCGGCCGAGCTGATCGGCTTCTTCCAGAGCGCCCCGTACTACGACTCGGGCTGGGCGCCCGTCGCGTCCGTCCTCAGCCGCTACGCCGCCGGTGACACCCGGGCGGTCGTCGACGCCGCCGCGCCCGACCCCGCCGACACCGCAGGCAACATCGCCTCGGAGAACAGCAACGCGGTCTACACGGCCGTCGAGTGCGCCGACGCCAAGTGGCCCACCGACTGGCGCACCTGGGACCGCGACAACACCCGGCTGCACCGCGACAACCCGTTCATCACCTGGGCCAACGCCTGGATGAACCTGCCCTGCGCCACCTGGCCCGGCCCGCAGCGCACGCCCGTCGACGTGCGGACCGGCAAGGGCCTGCCGCCCGTCCTCATCGTCCAGTCCGAGCGGGACGCGGCCACCCCGTATCCCGGCGCCGTCGAACTGCACCAGCGGTTGAGGGGCTCCCGCCTGATCACCGAGCGGAACGCCGGTTCCCACGGCGTCACCGGGCTGCTCAACCCGTGCGTAAACGACCGGGTCGACGCCTACCTCCTCACCGGCGGGCTCGACGCCCGGGACGTGACCTGCGACCCGCACGCCACGCCCAGGCCGTAACCTCCTGAGCGCGACGAGGGGCGGCCGGAGCCACCGGCCGCCCCTCCCGCATGCCCGGCCCCGCCGCCCGTACGGCCGCTAGCGGCCCGGCGGCCCCGCCTCCCGCTCCGCCGCCCCGGCGGCCTCGGCGTCCGCCTGGGCCGTCTCGGCGTCCTCCCGGGCCGTCCCGGCGTCCTCCCGGGCCGTCTTGGCGTCCGCTCCGGCGGTCTTGGCGTCCGCCTTGGCCTCCGCCGCGTACCGGTCGACGTACTCCTGCCGCGACAGCGTCATGACCGCGTACATGATCTCGTCGGTGACGGCGCGCAGCACCGCCTTCTGGTTCTCCATACCGGCGAAACGGGAGAAGTCCAGCGGCTCCCCGAACCGGATCACCACCGGGTGCAGCCGGGGCAGCCGCCGCCCCGGGGGCTGCGCCTCGAAGGTGCCGATCATCGCGCAGGGCACCACGGGCACCCCGGCCCTGAGCGCCATCACCGCGACCCCCACCTTGCCCTTGTAGAGCCGCCCGTCGTGCGAACGGGTGCCCTCCGGGTAGATGCCGAGCAGCTCGCCCCGGCCCAGCACCCCGAGCCCCTCGCGGATCGCCGCCCGCCCCGCCTCCTTGCCGCTGCGGTCCACCGGGATCTGTCCGATGGACCGGAAGAAGAAGGCGGTCAGCCGCCCCTTCAGCCCCGGGCCGGTGAAGTACTCGGCCTTGGCCAGGAAGGTGATCCGGCGCCTGAGCACCGCCGGCATCAGGAAGTGGTCGGAGAACGAGAGGTGGTTGCCCGCCACGATGGCGGGCCCGGTGTCCGGCACGTGGTCCAGGCCCTCGATCCGGGGGCGGAAGACCAGCTTCAGCAGGGGGCCCAGCAGAACGTACTTGAGCACGTGGTAGAACACGCCCGGTCTCCCCGTCTTCCGTCGCCCGCCGGGCCCTCCGGCACGGCGCCGCGGCGCGTGGTGCCGCGCCGCGCCGCCCGGCGGGCGGCGGCCCGCCCGGGGCCCGGGAACCGATCGTAGCCCGGCCCCTCCGCCGGGCGCCGCCGGGCGCGGTTCGGACGCTCTTCGGTCAACTCGATTGACGCGGCGGGTGCCCTCCCTTGTGCTGTCCCCTAGCAGCGGGCTACGAAGCCCGGATGTACGGCTCCCGAACGGAGCCCGGCAGGGGAGGGGACATGACCGGGGGAGGGGACATGATCACAGGTCCGGCGAGAGCGGGCGAGGCGTCATGGGCGGAGTTCGGAAGACAGTTGCGCTCCCGGCGCAGGGCCGCCGGGCTCACCCAGCTGCAGCTCGGCCTGCGGGTGGGCTACCACCACTCGGTGGTCAGCAAACTGGAGGCGGGGCTGCGCGAGCCGCCCATCGGCCTGGTGCGCCGCCTCGACTCCGTCCTGGAGACCGGTGGCGAGCTGGCCGCGGTGATCGCCGCGCCCCGCGACGTGCCGCACGGTCCCGGCCGTTTCCTGGCTGACCCCGGGCTGTTCTCCCCCCTGCCCGGCGCCGACAACACCGAGGGCCACGGTGCCCTCGACCCCCGGCACTGGCCCGACCGGCTGCCCGCCGAGGGGCTGGCCTGCCCCCTGCACGGCACCGCGGGCTGCGCCGTGCCCGACCGCTCCGAGCTGCCCGCGCTGCCGGAGCTGCTGGGCGCCTCCTCGACCCTCGTCGCGGGGGCGGCGCCCCCGTGCGGGGCGGACGCCGAGCCGGATCTGCTGCACGGGCTCACGGCGGTGCTCGCCTGTCTGATCCGCGAGACCTTCCAGCAGCCCCCCGACGACCACCGGGTGGCCGTCGTCGAGGGACTGCTGCGGGCCCTCGCCCGGTGGGCCGACGCCGTCAACGCCACCGGGCGGCTGCCCTACGGACAGCTCCGGCTGGCCGCCCAGTACGCCCAGGTCGCCGGGCGGCTGCGGATGGACCGGGGGCAGAGCGCCGTCGCCATGGCCTGGTTCGGCCACGGGCTGCGCTGGGCCGATGCCGTGCAGGACGCGCCGGCGCGGGCCACCCTGCTGAGTGACACGTGCACCCTGGTCCGGCTCGACGGGGACACCCACTCGACGCTCGCCTACGCGGTGGGCGTCGGCGCGGTGGACACCGGCCGCCGCTGGATGACCACCCTGTCCGGCCTCTACCAGGCCCGCGGCCACGCCATGGCCGGGAACGCGGTCGAGTGCCGGCGCCACATCGCCCTGGCCCGGCGCAAGTTCGCCCGGCTGGACCGGCGTGATCTGCTGGAGGCGCCCTGGCTCGCCGGGGCCGAGGGCGAGATGCGGATGGACTCCGCGATCGGCGGCGCCCTGCGTGATCTGGCCGTCGCCACCGGCGACCGGTCGACCGCCCGGCGGGCCGTCTCCGCCACCGCCCGCTCCTGCGCCAGCGTGCCGCCCGAGATGCGCACCACCCGGTTGCTGCTGACCCTGCGGCTCGCCGACAGCTGGGCCTGCGCGGGCGATCCCGCCGCGGCGGCGGCCCTGGCGGGAGAGGTGCTCGCGGACGCCCTGCGGGCCCGTGAGTCCATGGTCAGCGCCGAGCTGCGGGGGCTCCACAGTCGGCTCGCCGGACAGTGGCGCGACGTTCCGGAAGTACGGGCCTACCGGGAGCGTTTGCTGGACGCGGGCGGGTAACTCGACGCGTCCTTCTTCCACTTGCCGGATTTTGCCGGGACCGGACGTTGCTGGTGGGGCAGTTGACCCTGGCGCGGCGCGGTGTGAGGGTTCAGCCGCCCACGACATGACATGCAACCGTCACTGTGTCGACGGGTGTGCCGTCGCGACTCCCGAGCCCGCGCGGACCCGGCATGACCGGGCCCGGGCCGGCTCACCGGAGCCTCCACACCTCTCACAAGGAGCAATGATGCTCAGAACGACCGCGGTGGCCGGGATATCCTCCCTGGCCCTGACCATCGGGGGGGTGGTGGTGCCGGCCTCCCTCGCCTCGGCCTCGGCGGCGACCGCGTCCGCCCCGGCCGAAACCTCGTCCGTCGCCAGAGCCGTCGCCGCCGCCGACCGCGCGGTCAACAGCGGCCTGGACGCGCTCGTCGCGGGCGGTGCCGAGGAGCAGTACGACCGCACGGACGTCACCCCCTGGGGCGGCAAGGACCTGTACTCGGTCGCCTACGAGCGCACCTACCACGGCCTGCCCGTGGTCGGCGGTGACGCGGTCGTCCTGGCGGACGGCCAGGGCAAGGTCCGGGCCGTCCGGTCCGCCACCGAGGCCACGATCGCGGTGCCCACCGAGGCCCGGGTCAAGGCCGACCGCGCCGAGCGCACCAGCCGCGCCCGTGTCGCCAAGGTGACCAAGAACGAGGCGCCGCGGCTCGTGGTGCGGGTCAAGGACGACGTCCAGACCCTCGCCTGGGAGACCGTGGTCACCGGTTCCGCCAAGGACAACCGGCCCACCAGGCTGCACGTCTTCGTGGACGCGCTCTCCGGCAAGGTCGTCGACAGCTACGACGAGGTCCGCGCCGGCACCGGCCGCAGCGAGTGGAACGGCCCGAGCCCGCTGACCATCGACACCTCGCGCTCCGGCAGCAACTACGTGCTGCGCGACACCACCCGCCCGGGTCTGCAGTGTTCGGACTACAGCGGCGGCCTCTTCACCAAGGCGACCGACGACTGGGGCACGGGCAGCGCCACCAGCAAGGAGACCGGCTGCGTCGACGTCATGTTCGCTGCGCAGAAGCAGTCGGACATGCTCCGCGACTGGCTCGGCCGCAACGGGCACAACGGCAACGGCGGAAGCTGGCCGGTCCGGGTCGGTCTGAACGAGCTGAACGCCTACTGGGACGGCTCCACCGTCACCATCGGCCGCAACACCGCCAACAAGTGGATCGCCGGCATCGACGTCGTCGCCCACGAGTTCGGCCACGGCCTGGACTCCTTCACCCCCGGCGGCGCCAACCACGAGAGCGGCCTGGGCGAGGCGACCGGCGACATCATGGGCGCCCTCACCGAGGCGTACGCCAACGAGCCGGCCCCGTACGACACCCCCGACTTCACCGTCGGCGAGATGATCAACCTCCAGGGCCGCGGTCCGATCCGCAACATGTACAACCCGAGCCAGGTCAACAACGACCCCAACTGCTACTCGGCCTCGATCCCGAACACCGAGGAGCACGCGGCGGCCGGTCCGCTGAACCACTGGTTCTACCTGCTCTCCGAGGGCTCCAACCCCGGCGGCGGCAAGCCCTCCAGCCCCACCTGCAACAACCAGCAGATCACCGGCGTGGGCATCCAGAACGCCGGCAAGATCTTCTACGGCGGCATGCTGCTCAAGACCAGCGGCATGACCTACAAGCGGTACCGCACCGCGACCCTCACCGCGGCGAAGAACCTGGACGCCTCCTGCGCCCTGTTCAACACCACCCGGGCCGCCTGGGACGCCATCAACATCGGCGCGCAGACCGGTGACCCGACCTGCACCAGCCGGGACGCCGACTTCTCGCTGGCGCTCAGCCCGTCCAGCGGCAGCGTCGACGCCGGCGCCACCGCCACGGCCACGGTCAACACCTCGACCACCGTCGGTGACGCCCAGCAGGTCTCGCTGACCGCCTCCGGCGCCCCCGCCGGCGTGAGCGTCACCTTCAGCCCGGCCACCGTCACCTCGGGCTCCAGCTCCACCATGCGCGTCGCCACCTCGGCCGGCACGGCCGCCGGTGCGTACACGATCACGGTCCAGGGCGCCGCGGGCGGCAAGACCCACACCGTCCAGTACAACCTGACCGTCGGCGGCGGCACCACGCCGAACAACCCGCCGGACGTGGACGTCGCCCAGGTCCAGGCCCACCTGTCGCAGCTCAGCACCATCGCCGCGCAGAACGGCGGCAACCGCCGCTCCACCAGCGCGGGCTACCGTGCCTCCCTCGCCTACGTCAAGGGCAAGCTGGAAGCGGCCGGCTACTCGGTCTCCGAGCAGACCTGCACCTCCGGCTGCACCGCCGGCGCGGGCAACAACCTGATCGCCGAGTGGCCCAAGGGCGACGCCAACAGCGTCTACATGTTCGGTGCCCACCTCGACGGCGTCTCCGCCGGTCCGGGCATCAACGACAACGGCTCCGGCTCCGCCGCGCTGCTCGAGACCGCGCTGACCCTGGCCAAGACGGACCCCACCATGAAGAACCGCGTGCGGTTCGCCTGGTGGACCGACGAGGAGCAGGGCATGAAGGGCTCCGACTTCTACGCCCGGTCCCTCTCCACCACTGAGCGCGCCAAGATCAAGGCGTACTACAACTTCGACATGGTGGCCTCGGTCAACGGCGGCTACTTCATCAACAACCTGAACTCGGCCGCCTCGGCGCCGATGAAGGAGTACTGGACCTCGCTGGGTCTGGCCCCGCAGGAGAACGTCGAGGGCCAGGGCCGTTCCGACGACTACTCCTTCCAGAAGGTCGGCATCGCCACCTCGGGCTACGCCACCGGTGCCTCCGCGGTGAAGTCCGCCGCCGAGGCCACGAAGTGGGGCGGTACCGCGGGCCGTGCCTACGACCCCTGCTACCACTCCTCCTGCGACACCACGTCCAACATCAACGCCACCGCCCTGAACCGCAGCGCGGACGGCATCGCGTACACCATCTGGAAGACCGCCGTCGGTGAGGTCTCCAACCCGACGGACGACTTCTCCGTCTCCGCCGACCCGGCCTCCGGCACCGTCGCTCCCGGCGCCTCCGCCTCGGTGACCGTGCGCACGGCCACCACCACCGGCAACGCGCAGACCGTGCGGCTCTCCGCCTCGGGCGCGCCGTCCGGCGTGAGCGTCTCCTTCTCGCCGGCCTCCGTGACCTCGGGCCAGTCCTCGACCGCCACCGTCCAGGTCGCCGCCGGCACCGCCGCCGGGACCTACACCCTGACCTTCACCGGTTCGGGCTCGGTCGCGCACACCACCACCTACACCCTCACCGTGAGCGGTGGCGGCGGTGGCGAGACCACCTGGCAGCTCGGCGCGACCTACGCCGCCGGTGACATCGTGACCTACAACGGCGTCCGCTACCGGTGCCTCCAGGGTCACACCGCCTACCCGGGCTGGGACCCGCCGAACGTGCCCGCCCTCTGGCAGGCCATCTGACCCGGCCCCGCACCACTGATCGACTGATCCACTGATCCACCTGCCGCGGGGCGGGGGACGGGCGCTCACCGCCCGTCCCACCGCCCCGCGGTGCGTTCCCGCCCCGGGACGTCCGGGGCGCCGCTCAGAACTTCGGCGTCTGCGCCTGGGACTCCACGATGGCCGCCGCCTCCTCCTCCGTCTGCACCGACGGGGGCGACCCCTCCAGCGGGCGGCGGGCGGTCTCCTTCATGCAGGCCACCGCGACCACGCCGACCAGGGCCGCGGCCATCGCGTAGTAGGCGGGCATCATCTCGGAGCCCGTGGCGCCGATCAGCGCGGTGATCACCAGCGGGGTGGTGCCGCCGAACAGGGACGCCGACAGGTTGTAGCCCACAGACAGGGACCCGTAGCGGACGTTGGTCGGGAACATCGCCGGGAGCGCCGCCGACATCGTCCCCAGCAGGCACACCAGGGACAGACCCAGCATCAGCATGCCGCTGGTGACCGCGATCATCCCGCCCTCGCGCACCAGCACGAAGGACGGCACGGACAGCACGAAGAAGCCGAGCATGCCCGTCATCAGCAGCGGCCGGCGGCCGAAGCGGTCCGACAGCCGCCCCACCTGGTTGATGATCAGCATCAGCAGCACCATCGTGGCCACCAGGATCAGCAGCCCGTGGGTCACGCTGTAGTCCAGCTCGTCCGACAGATACGTCGGCATGTACGACAGCAGCATGTAGTCGGTGATGTTGTACGCGCCGACCAGCGCGATGCACAGCACCAGCGGACGCCAGTGGGAGCGGAAGATCTCGGCGAGATCGCCCCGGGCCGTGGTCTCCACCGCGTCCGCCGCGTCGGAGACGTGGACGGTGGAGTCCTCCAGTTTGAGGTAGGCGGGGGTGTCGTCCAGCCGCAGCCGCAGATAGATGCCGATCATGCCGAGCGGCGCCGCCGCGAGGAACGGCACCCGCCAGCCCCAGGAGTCCATGCCGTCGTGGCCCAGCCAGGCGGTGAGCCCGGTGACCAGGGAGGCCGCGGTGGCGTATCCGGCGAGGGTGCCCAGCTCCAGGAAGCTGCCGAAGAAGCCGCGCCGCTTGTCGGGCGCGTACTCGGCGATGAAGGTGGACGCCCCGCCGTACTCACCGCCGGTGGAGAAGCCCTGGAGCAGGCGGAAGACGATGAGCAGCACCGGGGACCAGTAGCCGATGGTGGCGTAGCTGGGGATGAGGCCGATGGCCGAGGTGCCGATGGCCATCAGGATCATGGTCAGCGCCAGCACCTTCTTGCGGCCGATCTTGTCGCCCATCGGCCCGAAGACCATGCCGCCCAGCGGCCGCACCAGGAAGGCGACGGCGAAGGTGGCGAAGGACGACAGCAGCTGCGCGGTGTCGCTGCCGGACGGGAAGAACACCCGCCCGATCGTTCCGGCCAGATAGGCGTAGATGCCGAAGTCGAACCACTCCATGGCGTTGCCCAGCGAGGCCGCCTTCACCGCGCGCCTGACCGCGGCCTCGTCCGTCACCGTGATGTCGGAGCGGCGCAGCCGGGGGTTCTGCCGGCGCCTGATCGCACGGAACAGGGTCGGATGGCGCTTGACGGCGGCCGAATCGGGGACCTGACCGTTCTCGGGGGAGGACGTGGCGACTTCCTTTCCGGGGGCATACCGCTCGCCTGCGGAGCTGACGCTCGTACCGGGAGCTTCTGCGGGTACCGATGGTTCTCAGGTCGTACTGTTCCCCGGATCGGGCGTCGTATTTTCGCGACCTCGCTCACGGGGAGCGCCGAACGGGTGGCGGGCCGGTCGCATTCGGCTCACACGGAGGTCCCCGCCGGAGCCCCGGACATACCTGCGGGAGGCCCGTAGGCTCGTTCCATGCGGATCTCCGTCTCCTCCGACATGGACGAACCCGTGGCCCGCCTGCTCGTCGAGGAGCTGCGCGGCCGCGGACACGAGGTACTGGCGCACGGCGCGCTGCGGCCCGGGGCCGACGCCCGGTGGGCGGTGTGCTCCGAGCGGGCGGCCCGGGACGTCGCCGAGGGCCGCGCCGACCAGGCCGTGGTGTGCTGCTGGACCGGCACCGGCGCTTCGATCGCCGCCAACAAGGTGCGCGGCGTCCGGGCCGCCCTGTGCACCGACGCCGGGACCGCGGACGGGGCCCGCCGCTGGAACGACGCCAATGTGCTCGCCCTGGGCCTGCGGCTGACGTCGGGTCCGCTGCTCCGGGAGATCCTCGACGCCTGGTTCGCGGCCGGGCCGAGCCGGGACGCCGAGGACCGGGAGAACGTACGGCACGTGGAACGGCTCGACGAGGACCGCGGCCCGGCCTGACGCCCGCCGGGAGCTGGCCGCGCCCGGGGCACGCCCGCGCCCGGGGCACGCCCGCGCCCGGGGCACGCCCGCGCCCGGGGCACGCCCGCGACCCGGGGTGGAGTGCGACCGGGGCGGGGCGGCGAGGCCCGGGACGGGGACGTCGGACCCGGGGGAGGGGCGTCGGGCCGGACGCCCCTCCCCCGGGGTGGGGAAGGGCCGGAGCCCCGGTCGATGCGCCGGGACCCGGCCGGGACACGGAGCCGTCGGGTCACCGGACCGTCCCGGCTCGTGGCGCGCGGGGGACACCGGGCGGCCGGGCGTTCGAGTTCGGGCCGTCACCCGGCCCGGCCAACGTGCCGGGACCCCGGCCGGGCGGGCGGAGCCGCCGGGCGCCGGGGCGACTCCGTGTGCGGCTCGCGGGGGACACCTTGCGGGGCCGGGTCACGGGCCGACGCCCGCCCGGTGGCCTCGGGACCCCCGACGCCCGGAACCCGGACGCCCGGAACCCCACGAGGCCGGAATCCCCGGGCGGCCCGGGTGATCCCCTGGGACGGGACCGGGGCGCCGGGACGGCCGCTCCCGGGACCACCGGATCCGGTACCGCCGGACGCGGTACCGGACCGGCCCGCCGGTACCGGCGGGCCCCAGGGCGGGCGGTATCGCCGGGCTCAGGTGGTCAGGACCTTCTCCAGTGTCGCCAGCGCCCCCCTCAGCTCCTCCTCGGTGATCGTCAGCGGCGGGGCCAGCCGGATGGTGGACCCATGGGTGTCCTTGACGAGCACGCCCTCGCGCAGCAGTCGCTCGCCGATCTCGCGGCCGGTGCCGATCTCCGGGTCGACGTCCACCCCGGCCCACAGGCCCCGCGCGCGGAAGCCGGTCACGCCCCGGCCCACCAGCCCCCCGAGCCCCTCGCGCAGCACCCCGCCCAGCTCCGCCGCCCGAAGCTGGAAGCCGCCCGTCTCCAGCAGTTCCACCACCGCCGTGCCGACCGCGGCGGCCAGCGGATTGCCCCCGAACGTCGAACCGTGCTCGCCCGGCCGCAGCACCTCCAGCACCTCGCGGCGGCCCACCACCGCCGACACCGGCACGATGCCGCCGCCCAGCGCCTTGCCGAGCAGCACCAGGTCCGGGGCGACCGACTCGTGGTCCACCGCCAGGGTGTGCCCGGTGCGGCCCAGCCCCGACTGGATCTCGTCCGCGACGAACAGGCAGCCCGCCCGGCGGGTCAGATCCCGCACTCCGGCCAGATAGCCGTCGTCCGGGATGTTGACCCCGGCCTCGCCCTGGATCGGCTCGATCAGCACCGCCGCCGTCGTCGCGTCGACCGCCTCCTCCAGGGCCGCCAGGTCGTTGTACGGCACCACCCGGAAACCGGGGGTGAACGGGCCGAAGCCGTCACGGGCCGTCGCGTCCGTGGAGAAGCTCACGATCGTCGTCGTGCGGCCGTGGAAGTTGTCCGCGGCCACCACGATCGTCGCCCGGTCCGCGGGGACGCCCTTGACGTCGTAGGCCCACTTGCGGGCGATCTTGATGCCGCTCTCCACCGCCTCGGCGCCGGTGTTCATCGGCAGGACCATGTCGGTGCGGGTCAGCGCGGCCAGCCGCTCGGCGAAGGAGGCCAGCCGGTCGTTGTGGAAGGCGCGCGAGGTCAGCGTGAGCCGGTCGAGCTGGCGGTGCGCGGCCGCCACCAGATCGGGATGGCGGTGGCCGAAGTTGAGCGCCGAGTACCCGGCCAGCATGTCCAGGTAGCGGCGGCCCTCCACGTCCTCCACCCACACGCCCTCGGCGCGCGCCACCACCACGGGCAGCGGGTGGTAGTTGTGGGCGAGGACCGAGTCCTCCACGCGGATCAGCGCGGCGGAACCGCGGGTGTCGGCGGACGGTGTCATGAACGGGCCTCCCGGATCTCCTGGGTGCAGCACTTGACGCCGCCCCCGGCCTTCAGGAACTCGGACAGGTCGACGGGGACGGGGACGTAGCCCCGGTCGGCCAGCCGCCCGGCGAGTTCCCCCGCGCCGGGCGACAGGAACACGTGGCGGCCGTCGCTGACGGAGTTCAGCCCGAACGCCGTGGCGTCCTCCCGGGTGGCCGGGACCGCGTCGGGGAAGAGCCGCTCCAGCGCCTCCCGGCTGCCCGGCGAGAACGCCTCCGGGTAGTAGGCGATGTTCCCGTCGCCCGACCCGGTGCCGTCCGGGCCGCGGCCGTCGTCGAGGACGAACAGCGCGGTGTCCAGGTGGTAGAAGTACGGGTCCACCAGGGTCAGCGAGACCACCGGGCGGCCGAAGAACTCCTGCGTCTCGTCGTGGGCCCCGCGGGAGGTGCGGAACCCCGTCCCGGCGAGGATCAGCCGCCCCACCGGCACCAGGTCCCCCTCGCCCTCGCAGGTGGCGGAGGGATGGTGGACCTCGAAGCCGGCGTCCTTGAACCACGCCTCGTAGGGGGCCGACTCGGGACGCCGCTCCGGCGCGTGGAACCGCGAGCCCAGGACCCGGCCGTCCACCACGAGCGCCGCGTTGGCGGCGAACACCATGTCCGGCAGCCCGGGCACCGGAGCCACCCGGTCCACGGTGTGGCCGTGCGCGAGGTAGGCGTCGACCAGGGCGCGCCACTGGGTCAGCGCCAGGCCCACGTCCACCGGCGCGGCGGGGCGCATCCACGGGTTGATGGCGTAGCGCACGTCGTAGAACCTGGGCTCGCAGACCAGGAAACGCCGGTGGCGCGGCACGAGGGGGTCGGGCACGAGGGGTCCCTCCGGTTCCTCACGGAACGTGACGGTGTTATGACACCACGGTAGGAACCGGCCCCGGCGGGCGACAAGCGTGATCGGCTGCGCGTTCACGCACGAATGCTGCGTGGTCCGCCCGCCCGGCGCAGCACTGCTGCGTCGTCCGGCGCGGGCTGGCTGGCCGCGGCCTCCGGACTGTCCTGGATCAGATGGGACAGCACCATCACGCTGATGGTCTTCCGGATGAACGGCTCCGCCCGGATGCGCTCCAGCACCTCCTCGAAGTGCTCCACGTCCCGCGCCCGCACGTGCAGCAGCGCGTCCGCCCCGCCCGTCACCGTCATCGCCGCCGTGATCTCCGGATAGCCGCGCACCACCTCCGCCAGCCGCCTCGGCGGGGCCGCGCCCTCGCAGTACACCTCCACGTACGCCTCGGTCCGCCAGCCCAGCGCCGACGGCCGCACCGTCGCCGTGAAGCCGGTGATCACACCGGTCTCCCGCAGCCGGTCCACCCGGCGCTTGACCGCCGTCGAGGAGAGCCCGACGTCCGCGCCGATCTCGGCGAAGGAGGCGCGGGCGTTGTCCATCAGCGCGGTGACGATCTTCCGGTCGAGCTCGTCGAACGGGGCGGGCCTGCTGCTCATGCCCGCACTGTAGCCAGCGCCCTCCGGCCCCGGGGGCCGTCCGCGGCGGCTGTCCGGAGCCTTGCGGGGCCCCGCTCGGGCGCACCGGGAGCGGAGCGCCCCCGCCGGCGCATGTCCACCCGTGCGGATTCCACCTACACTCCACGTTCATGCTGCGCGCCCTCGCCGTCGACGACGAACGCCCCTCCCTGGAGGAACTGCTCTATCTGCTCAACGCCGACCCGCGCGTCGCCGGGGCGGAGGGAGCGGGCGACGCCACCGAGGCGCTGCGCCGCATCAACCGCGCCCTGGAATCCGGACCGGACGGCCCCGAGGCCATCGACGTGGTCTTCCTCGACATCCAGATGCCCGGCCTCGACGGCCTCGACCTCGCCCGGCTGCTCGGCGGCTTCGCCCGGCCCCCGCTGGTCGTCTTCGTCACCGCGCACGAGGACTTCGCCGTCCAGGCCTTCGATCTCAAGGCCGTCGACTACGTCCTCAAACCCGTCCGCCGGGAACGGCTCGCCGAGGCCGTGCGCCGCGCCGCCGAGCGCCAGGGCACGGTCACCGGCACCGGTCCCGGCGGCGACCCCGCCGCCACCGCCCCGCGCGTCCCCGTCCACGAACCGGACCCGGACCACATCCCCGTCGAACTCGGCGGCGTCACCCGCTTCGTCGCCGTCGACGACATCACCCACGTCGAGGCCCAGGGCGACTACGCCCGGCTGCACACCGGCCGGGGCAGCCACCTCGTCCGGGTCCCGCTCTCCACCCTGGAGGAGCGCTGGCGGGCCCGCGGCTTCGTCCGCATCCACCGCCGCCACCTCGTGGCCCTGCGCCACATCGGCGAACTGCGCCTGGACACCGGCAGCGTCAGCGTCCTGGTCGGCGCCGAGGAGCTCCAGGTCAGCCGCCGCCACGCCCGCGAACTGCGCGACCTGCTGATGCGGAGGCCGTGAACCGTGCCCCCGGAACCCGCCGAACGCCGCGTCGTCGTCACCGCCCCGCCCCGCCGCACCCCGCCGCACACCCGGCTCCGCGCGCGCGGACGCCATCCGCACGCCCCCGGCCACTACCGGCCGCGCACCGAGATCGACGAGCAGACCACCCTCGGCCACACCTACGTCCGCTCCCTGATGCGCAGCCAACTGCGCGCCGGGCTCACCGCGTTCGCCGTGCTCGGCCTGCTGGTCGGCCCGCTGCCGCTGCTGTTCGCCGTCGTGCCCGGCGCCCGCCGCCTGGAGTGGGCCGTCCTCGGCTTCGCCCTGTACGCCCCCCTCGTCCTGCTCGCCCGCTGGTACGTGCGCCGCGCCGAACGCAACGAACGCGACTTCGTCCGCCTGGTCGAGGACCGGTGACCGCCCCGGCCCCCCGCCGCGGCGCCACCGCCCACCGCCCGCAGAGCCGCCCGTGAACCCGAACTACGCGATACCCGCCGTCGCCCTCGTCGTCGTCGCCACCGTCCTGGTCGGCGCCTTCGGCCTGCGCGTCTCCCGCACCACCTCCGACTTCTACGTCGCCTCCCGCACCGTCGGCCCGCGCCTCAACGCCGCCGCCATCAGCGGCGAGTACCTCTCCGCCGCCTCCTTCCTCGGCGTCGCCGGACTCGTCCTGGTCCAGGGCCCCGACATGCTCTGGTACCCGGTCGGCTACACCGCCGGATACCTCGTCCTGCTGCTCTTCGTCGCCGCCCCGCTGCGCCGCTCCGGCGCCTACACGCTGCCCGACTTCGCCGAGGCGCGGCTCGCCTCCCAGGGCGTGCGGCGGCTGGCCGGCGCCTTCGTCGTCGGCGTCGGCTGGCTCTACCTCCTGCCCCAGCTCCAGGGGGCCGGGCTCACGCTGACCGTGCTCACCGGGGCACCCGACTGGCTCGGCGGTGTGATCGTCGCCCTCGTCGTCATCGCCATCGTCGCCGCCGGGGGCATGCGCAGCATCACCTTCGTCCAGGCCTTCCAGTACTGGCTGAAGCTCACCGCCCTGCTCGTCCCCGCCCTCTTCCTGGTCCTCGCCTGGCAGGGCGACGGCGCCCCCGGCCGCGCCTTCGACGAGCCGGTCACCTTCCGCGAGCAGCGCTCCGTCCGCGTCGACAGCGCCCTCGCCCTGCGCCTCGACCGGCCGCTGACCGTCACCGTCGACGGCACCGTGGACGGCCGCGCCCACGACGGCACCCGGCTCACCCTGGCCGAGGGCCCCCACCGCATCGCGGCCGGCACCCGCCTCACCTTCGCCCCGGGCACCCCCGTCCCGGCCGCCGGGCGCGGGGCCGACGACGCCCTGTCGCCCTCCCGCGCCGAGAGCCGCACCGAACGCCCGCTCTACGCGACGTACGGGCTGATCCTCGCCACCTTCCTCGGCACCATGGGCCTGCCGCACGTCGTGGTCCGCTTCTACACCAGCCCGCACGGCGTCGCCGCCCGCCGCACCACCGTCGCCGTCCTCGCCCTCGTCGGCGCCTTCTACCTGCTGCCGCCCCTGTACGGCGCCCTCGGCCGCCTCTACGCCCCCGAACTGACCCTCACGGGCGAGGCGGACGCCGCCGTGCTGCTGCTGCCCGACCGGGTCGTCGGGGGCGTCGGCGGCGACCTGCTCGGCGCGCTGGTGGCCGGGGGCGCCTTCGCCGCGTTCCTGTCCACCGCCTCGGGGCTCACCATGGCCGTCGCCGGCGTCCTCACCCAGGACGTCCTGCCCTCCAGGGGCGTCCGGCACTTCCGGCTCGGCACCGTCCTCGCCATGGCCGTTCCGCTCGGCGCGAGCGCCCTCGTCGGGGGGCTGCCCGTCGCGGACGCCGTCGGCCTCGCCTTCGCCGTCTCCGCCTCCTCCTTCTGCCCCATGCTGGTCCTGGGCATCTGGTGGCGCCGCCTGACCCCGCCCGGCGCCTCGGCCGGGATGCTGGTCGGCGGCGGCTCCGCGCTGCTCGCCGTCGCCGCCACGATGGGCGGCTTCCCGGGCGGTGGCGGTGCCCTGCACGCGCTGCTGGCCTGGCCCGCGCTGTGGTCGGTGCCGCTGGGCTTCCTCACCATGGTGCTGGTGTCGCTGGCCACCCCGGGCCGGGTGCCGTCCGGGACGGCGGCGATCCTGGCCCGCTTCCACCTGCCCGAGGAACTGCGGGCCGAGGAGCTGCGGGGCGACGAACCCCGGGGCGCCCGGCAGCGGACGGAGAGCGCCCCGTGAGCGATTTCGTCGCCGGACTGGTCGTCGCCGTGCTGCCGCTGCTGGCCGCCGGGTTCTGGCTGGGCCGCCGCACCGCCCGCACCCCGCACCTGGGCGGGCTCGGCACCCCGGTGGAGCACGCCACCTTCCAGACCCTGCACACCGCCTCCCTGGCCGCGCCCCCGCTGCGGGCCGGACTGACCGAGGAGACCGCCCGCAAGTCCGCCCGCAAGCTGCGCTCCCTGCTCGGCACCGACGCGCTGTGCCTCACCGACCTCACCGAGGTCCTGGTCTGGGACGGGGTCGGCGCCCACCACCGCACCGAGATCATGGAGCGGCTGGCCGGGCCCCTGGAGAGCGGCCGGGGCGAGGCCTTCCCCCTGACCTGCGGGACCCCCGACTGCGCGGTGCGCTGGGCGGTCGTCGCCCCGCTCACCGTCGACGACCGGGTGCACGGCGCCCTGGTCGCCTGCGCGCCCCGGGAGTCCGCCGTCCTGGTCCGCGCGGCGGGGGAGGTGGCCCGCTGGGTCTCCGTCCAGTTGGAGCTGGCCGACCTGGACCAGTCCCGCACCCGGTTGATCGAGGCGGAGATCAAGGCGCTGCGGGCCCAGATATCCCCGCACTTCATCTTCAACTCGCTGGCCGTGATCGCGTCCTTCGTCCGCACCGACCCCGAGCGCGCCCGCGAACTGCTGCTGGAGTTCGCGGACTTCACGCGCTACTCCTTCCGGCGGCACGGCGACTTCACCACGCTCGCCGACGAACTGCACGCCATCGACCACTACCTGGCGCTGGTCAGGGCCCGCTTCGGCGACCGCCTCTCGGTCACCCTCCAGATAGCCCCCGAGGTCCTCCCGGTGGCGCTGCCCTTCCTCTGCCTCCAGCCGCTGGTGGAGAACGCCGTCAAGCACGGCCTGGAGGGCAAGGCCGACCGCTGCCGCATCCAGATCACCGCGCAGGACGCGGGCGCCGAGGCCCTGGTCGTCATCGAGGACGACGGCGCCGGCATGGACCCCGGCCTGCTGCGCCGCATCCTCGCCCGGGAGGTCAGCCCCTCGGGCGGCATCGGCCTGTCCAACGTCGACGACCGGCTCCGCCAGGTGTACGGGGACGATCACGGGCTGGTCATCGAGACCGCCGTCGGAGCGGGCATGCGGATCACCGTGCGGGTGCCCAAGTACCAGCCGGGGGTCCACCCGGCCGGCCCGCCGGGACGCCCCTGAGCGGCGCCCCGGGACGGGCCGCGGCTCACGAGCCGCGGGTGGCCACCATGCCGAGGGTGATCAGGACCAGGAGGACCCAGCCGAACCACAGCCAGCCGTTGCTCCCGAGCGCCACCGTGTAGCCCGTCACGGCGACCAGGCCGCCGACGGTGAGCACCCCCATGGTCTTGGTCGAACTGTCCGTGGAACCGGGCATCGCGACACCCTCCTCGTGGTCCGTTGCCCTCCATGGTGCCCCGGTTCCGCCCGAACGTCAGACCCTGGTGCGAACGGATGTGCGCGAGGGGCGCGCGGACACCCCTCGGGTGCCGCGCGCCCCTCGCCGCTCCGGTGGCCCCCGGTGCTCAGGTGCCCCGGGCGTTCAGCGAGGCGAGATAGGCGTTGTACGCCTCCAGGTCCTTGTCGCCGTCCCGGTCGGCGGCCCGGTCGGTGCGCCGGGCCTGCCGCTGGTCCGAGGCGTACCACTGGAACAGCAGCGCGATCAGCACCAGCACGGACGGCACCTCGCTGAACGCCCAGGCGATGCCGCCCGCCGCGCTCTGGTCGGCCAGCGCGTCCAGGCCCAGCGAGGCGGGCGGCTCGCGGAAGGTCTCCACCAGCGGCTCGGTCGCCATCATCACCGCGATGCCGAAGAACGCGTGGAACGGCATGCCCGCGAACAGCTCCAGGATGCGCATCAGATGGCTGGGGCGGTGCGGCCCCGGGTCGACGCCCATGATCGGCCAGAAGAAGACCATGCCCACCGCGAAGAAGTGCACCATCATTGTCACGTGCCCGGTGCGCGAGCCCATCAGGAAGTCGAACAGCGGGGTGAAGTACAGCGCGTACAGGCTCGCGATGAACATGGGGATGGTGAAGCCCGGGTGCGTGATCACCCGCATGTAGCGGCTGTGCAGCAGCATGAGCAGCAGCTCGCGCGGACCCTTGCGGCCCCGCCCGGCCGGCGGCAGGGCCCGCAGCGCCAGTGTCACCGGGGCGCCCAGCAGCACCAGGATCGGCGCCACCATGCTGATGACCATGTGCTGCGCCATGTGCACGCTGAACATGACCATGCCGTAGTCGTTGAGCCGGGTGCACATCACCGCGCCGATGCTCAGCACCCCGATGACGAACGCGACGGTCCGGCCCACCGGCCACCTGTCGCCGCGCCGCACCAGACGGACCACGCCCCAGCCGTACAGGCCCAGCCCCAGGAGGCAGGCGACCAGGAAGAACGGGTCCGCCGACCAGGCGAGACCGCGCTCCAGCGTGAACGGCGGCAGATCCGTCGTCATGCCGTGCCCGCTGTGATCCATCCGCCGGCTCCGTTTCGTGGGGTTTGAGCGCCGTCTGTCCGCCCCCAGACTAGAACCGCCCCCGGCGGCATCCGTCACCGGGGGCGGGCCGAACGGCCCCGTGCGCGGACGGCCCGGCCCGGCGCCCGCCGACGCGGGCCCGCACCTGTCCCGCGGGCCGCCGGGCGGCCGGTCAGCGGCGGCTCACAGCACGCACTGCGCCTCGTCGTACCGCGAGTCCGGCACCGTCTTCAGCGACTCGACCGCCTCCGCGAGCGACACCATCACGATGTCCGTCCCGCGCAGTGCCGTCATCTGCCCGAACTCCCCGCGCCGCACCGCCTCCACCGCGTGCCAGCCGAAGCGGGTCGCCAGCACCCGGTCGTACGCCGTCGGCGTCCCGCCCCGCTGCACATGGCCGAGGATCACCGGCCGGGCCTCCTTGCCGAGCCGCTCCTCCAGCTCCACGGAGAGCTGGCGCGCTATCCCGGCGAAGCGCTCGTGGCCGTAGACGTCCTTGCCGCCCTCGTCGAAGTCCATGGTGCCGGGCCTCGGCTTGGCGCCCTCGGCCGCGACCACGATCGCGAACCGCTTGCCCGCGGCGAACCGGGCGCCGACCTTCGCGGCCAGCTCCTCGATGTCGAACGGCCGCTCCGGGACGACCACGGCGTGCGCCCCGGCCGCCATGCCCGAGTGCAGCGCGATCCAGCCGGTGTGGCGGCCCATGACCTCGACGATCAGCACCCGCTGGTGGGACTCGGCGGTGGTCTTCAGCCGGTCCAGCGCCTCGGTGGCGACGGTCACGGCGGTGTCGAAGCCGAAGGTCACGTCCGTGACCGCTATGTCGTTGTCGATGGTCTTCGGCACGCCGACGATGGGCAGGCCGTTGTCCGACAGCAGCCGCGCGGCCTTCAGAGTGCCCTCGCCGCCGATCGGGATGATGGCGTCCAGACCGAGTTCCCGGACGTGGCCGCGAGCGCGCTCCACCCCGTCCCGCAGCTGCTCCGGGCGGACCCGGGAGGAGCCGAGAATGGTGCCGCCGCTGGCCAGGATGCCGCTGACCGCGTCGAGGTCGAGCTTGAGGTAGTCGGACTCCAGCAGGCCGCGCCAGCCGTCCCGGAACCCGATGACCTCGTCCCCGTGATCGACGACGGCGCGGTGGACCACCGACCGGATGACGGCGTTCAGACCGGGGCAGTCACCGCCGGACGTGAGGACACCAATGCGCATAGCCCGAGATACCTTCTCCGCGTGGGCACGAGGACCGGACCGCGCTGTCCGGTTCGGATCCCCGCCACCCTAGCGGTACGGAAGGGCGGTGCCGTACTGTCCGTCCGCCTGCTGGACGAACCCCCGCTCACCTGTGCGGATGCGATATCAGACGGGCTCTCGACGGCATCCCCGGACGGTCTTCGGGACGTTGACGCGGGTGTTGACGCGGGCGGGCCTCAGGCGGGCTGCTGGGCGGCGGCGATCCGCTCGTTGCGCAGCGCCTCGTACCAGCGGTCGTCGGTCGGCGGCAGCGCGTTGACGTCGAGGGCCAGCTTGAGCAGGTGGTCCGCGATCAGCGGGTTGCGCGCGAGCACCGGGCCGTGCATGTAGGTGCCGAAGACCGTGTCGTTGTACGCGCCCTCGCCGCCGTCGCCCGTGCCGTTCCCGTTGCCGAAGCGGACCTGGGCGAAGGGCCGGGCGGTGGGGCCCAGATGAGTGACGCCCTGGTGGTTCTCGAAGCCCGTCAGCGGCGGCAGGCCGAGCCGCGGGTCGATGTCCGCGAGGACGTCGCCGACGCAGCGGGCGCCCTCGCCGCGGGTGGAGACCACGTCGAGCAGGGCGAGGCCCGGCTCGCGCTGGCCGAGGTCGTTGATGAACTCGTGGCCGAGGATCTGGTACCCGGCGCAGACCGAGAAGACGATCGCCCCGTTCTCCACGGCCCGGTACAGCCCGCCGTCCCGGCGCAGCCGCTCGGCCGCCAGCCGCTGCGGGCGGTCCTCGCCGCCGCCGATCAGGTAGATGTCCCCGGACGTCGGGATCGGCTGGTCGCTGCGCACGTCGAGCCGGGCCACGTCCAGGCCGCGCTGCCGGGCCCGGCGCTCCACCACCAGGGCGTTGCCCTGGTCGCCGTAGGTGCTGAGCAGGTCCGGGTAGATCCAGACGATCCGCAGTTGGTTGTCGCTCACGTCCACTCCCTGGGAGGTCGTACGGTCAGTTGCCGACGCGGCGGCGCAGGTCCTGGAAGGCGGTGTAGTTGGCGATGACCTCGATGCGTCCCGGCGGGCAGAGCTGCACCGCCTGGTCGAGGGTCTCGCACACCTGGAACTGCTGGCCCGCCACCTCCAGGCGCACCGCGAGGTCCAGCTTGCGGTCACCGAGGACGCAGATCGGGTGGCCGGTCAGCCGGGTGTAGTCGACGTCCCACAGCCAGGAGGTGTCCGTGCCGTCGGCGCCGCGCGCGTTGACCGAGAGGATCACCGGGGCGGGCGGCGGGTCGATCAGGGAGAACGTCTCCAGCCAGCCCGCCGGGTTCTTGGCGAGCAGCAGCCGCAGGTCGCGGCCCTGGAACTGGACCACGTCGTAGCGTCCCGCCACCGCCTGCACCTGGTACATCCGTTCCAGGGCGACCTGCGGCGGAACGCCGAAGACGGCGGCCACGGCGGCCGAGGAGGCGGCGTTGGCCTTGTTGGCGCGGCCCGGGAGCTGGAGGTGGATCGGCCAGGCCGAACCGTGCGGGTCGAGGACGTGGTCGCCGGAGAGCGCCCAGCTCGGCGTGGGGCGGCGGAAGCCGCACTCGCCGCAGAACCAGTCGTCGCCGGGGCGCTGCATCACACCGCCGCAGGAGGGGCAGGACCAGGCGTCGTCCTTCCACATCTGCCCGGCGGCGACCCAGATCACGTTGGGGGAGGAGGACGCGGCCCACACCACCAGCGGGTCGTCGCAGTTGGCCACGATCACGGCCTTGGAACCGGCCAGGCCCTCGCGCCAGTTCTCGGCGAGCATGCGGGTCTCGGCCGCGCGGTCGAGCTGGTCGCGGGAGAGGTTGAGCAGGGCGATGCACTTGGGGGCGGTGTCCCGGGCGACGCCGGCGAGGTACTTCTCGTCGACCTCGATGACGCCGAACCGGGCGTCGGACCCGCCCGCGAGGGCCGAGGTGATGCCGGCCGGCATGTTGGCGCCGAGCGCGTTGGAGACGACCGGGCCGGCCGCCTTGAGCGCCTCGGCGATCAGCCGGGTGGTGGTGGTCTTGCCGTTGGTCGCGGAGACCAGGGTCACGTCCAGGTGCTGGGCGAGCCGGGCGAGGAGGTCGGGGTCGAGCTTCAGCGCGACCCGGCCGCCGATCACCGAACCGCTGCCGCGCCCCGCGGCGCGGGACGCCGCCGCGACCGCCTTGCCCGCGGTCACGGCCAGCTTGGCCCGCGGCGTGAGCGGGTCCGAGTTGCCTGCCATCAGTTCTCGATCCTCCTTGCGTACGCGCCGCGCCTGAAGCCTGCCGGCCACGTGGTGTGAACGTCAGCCTATCCAGATCCCTTCGCACTCCCGAATCGCGGCACCGGCCGCGCGGCCCCGGCGGAGGGCGCTGACCGCCGTGGACACAGGGACCTTACTCTGGCCCGTATGCGACAAGGCCCCATCCCCGGCGTCCGCGGGCGCGTACGGCCCCTCCGGCTCCTCGGCGACCCCGTCCTGCACGCGCCCTGCGCGGAGGTCACCGACTTCGGTCCGCAACTGGCGGCGCTGGTGGAGGACTTGTTCGCCACCATGTACGCCGCGAACGGGGTGGGGCTGGCGGCCAACCAGACGGGTGAACCGGTCCGGGTCTTCGTCTACGACTGCCCGGACGACGAGGACGTCCAGCACCGGGGCCATGTGGTGAACCCCCGGCTGGTGGAGCGCGGCGGGATGGTGCTGCGCGGGCCCGAGGGCTGCCTGTCGCTGCCGGGTCTGGAGGCCGGGACGGAGCGGTACGACGAGGCCGTGGTGGAGGGGTTCACCGTCAGCGGTGAGCCGGTGCGGGTGCGCGGCACCGGGTTCTTCGCGCGCTGCCTCCAGCACGAGTGCGACCACCTGGACGGCGGTGTCTACAGCGACCGCCTCACCGGGTGGCGGCGGCGCAGGCTGCTGCGGAGGGCGGCCCGGGCGCCGTGGAGCGGGGGCACCCCGGGGTAGGGCGCCCCGTCGGGGGCGATGCCCCTGCGGTCAGGGCGAGCCGGGCCGGACTGCGCCGGGCCGGACTGCGCCGGGCCGGACTGCGCCGGGCCGGACCGTGCCGGACCGGGTCGGGTCGGGGGCGCGGGGCCGCCCGCCGTCGCCTCCCCTCTCCGCCACCGCCGACCGCCGCCGGACCCGGGTGCCGTCGCCACGGCCCCGGCCGCCGTCAGAACCCGGGGCCGCCCACCCGGTCGCCCGCCCCGGCCAGCCGCCCCCACAGCAGGTCGGCCAGGCTGCGCACCAACACCTCCCGGGAGCAGGGGCGTTCGCCGAGCCACCAGTCCCCGGCGGCGTGCATCATGCCGACGATGCCGTGTCCCCACACCCGGGCCCGCAGCGCGGTGTCGGGGCCGAGGTCGAGCCGTTCCTCGACGACCTTGCCGAGTTCCTCGCCCATCCGGCGCAGCAGGGGCGCCAGGTGCCTGCCGACGTCGAAGCCCTGCTCGCCCTGGTCGCCGGGGCCGGTGGCACCGTCGGCCGGGTGCATCAGGAAACGGTAGACCTGGGGGCGGGCCTCGATGGCCGCGAGATAGGTGTCCAGGGTGGCCTCGACCCGGCTGCGGCGGTCCGCCGGGGCGTCCAGCGCGGCGCGCAGCGAGTCGAGCAGGGCGTCGGTGTGGCGCTGGGCGAGGGCGGCATAGAGTCCGCTCTTGTCACCGAAGTGCCGGTAGAGGATCGGCTTGGTGATGCCGGCCTCGGCGGCGATGGCGTTCATGGAGGCACGCGGTCCGTCGCGCAGCACCACCCGGTCGGCGGCCTCCAGCAGTTCGCGCCGTCGGCGGTCGGCGGACCGTTGCTGCTCGGTCCGCTGCGTGGTGTCCATCCTGCTCTCCCCACCCCGTGCTGTTTCGGTGACGCCTGCGCAAACTAGCACTCGGCGGACGGGGTCCGGCGAACCGGATGGGGCGCCCCGGCGCGGGTTGACTTTCTCTACCAGCCGGTAACAGACTGCGAGTTACCGTAGGTAACATGTTCAGGCGCGTCACTGGAGGGGACATGTCCGGGTTCACCATGGAGCTCAACGACGAACAGAAGGAGGTCCGGGACTGGCTGCACGGCTTCGCGGCCGACGTCATCCGTCCCGCGGCCGCCGAATGGGACGAGCGTGAGGAGACTCCCTGGCCGGTCATCCAGGAGGCGGCCAGGACCGGCGTCTACTCCCTCGACTTCTACGCGCGCCAGTACTTCGACCCCACCGGCCTCGGCATCCCGCTGGCGATGGAGGAGCTGTTCTGGGGCGACGCCGGTATCGCCCTGTCCATCGTCGGCACCGGCCTCGCCGCCGTCGGCGTCCTCGCCAACGGCACCGAGGAGCAGATCGGCACCTGGATCCCCCAGATGTACGGCGACGCCGACGACGTGAAGCTCGCCGCCTTCTGCTCCTCGGAACCCGACGCGGGCTCCGACGTGGCCGCGATGCGCACCCGCGCCGTACACGACGGGGCGAGGGACGAGTGGGTGCTCGACGGCACCAAGACCTGGGCCACCAACGGCGGCATCGCCGACGTCCACGTCGTCGTCGCCGTGGTCGACCCGGAGCTGGGCTCCAAGGGCCACGCCTCCTTCATCGTCCCGCCCGGGACCCGGGGGCTGTCCCAGGGGCAGAAGTTCAGGAAGCACGGCATCCGCGCCTCGCACACCGCCGAGGTCGTCCTGGACGGCGTCCGGGTCCCCGGTTCCTGTCTGCTCGGCGGCAAGGAGCGGCTGGACGAGCGCCTCGCCCGCGCCCGGGAGAAGGCCCGCCCCGGGGGCGAGCGGGTGCGGAACGCCGCCATGGCGACCTTCGAGGCGTCCCGCCCGGCCGTCGGCGCCATGGCCGTCGGCACCGCCCGCGCCGCCTACGAGGTCGCCCTCGAATACGCCCGCACCCGCGAGCAGTTCGGCCGGCCCGTCATCGACAACCAGGGCGTCGCCTTCCAGCTGGCCGACATGCGGACCTCCATCGACGCGGCCCGGCTGCTGGTGTGGCGGGCCTCCTGGATGGCGGCCAACGGACGCCCGTTCACGGCCGCCGAGGGCTCCATGTCCAAGCTGTTCGCCGGCGAGACGGCGAAGAAGGTCACCGCCGGGGCCGTGCAGATCCTCGGCGGCAACGGCTACACCCGGGAGTACCCGGTGGAGCGGATGCACCGGGACGCCGCGATCTACACGATCTTCGAGGGCACCAGCGAGATCCAGCGGCTGGTCATCGCCCGCGCCCTGTCGGGCGTGCCCATCCGGTAGGGCCTCCGCAGCCGTCACCCGGCCCGCTCACCACGTCACGGGCAGGGCCTCGGGACCGCGGATCAGCGCGCCACGCTTGAAGGGGACCTCCTCCGGCGGCACCGCGAGCCTCATCCCCGGCACCCGCTCCAGCAGGGTGTCCAGCAGCAGCTCCGCCTCCAGCCGGGCCAGCGTCCCGGCGGGGCAGTGGTGCGGGCCGAAGCCGAAGGAAACATGCGGATTGGGGCTGCGGGAGAGGTCGATCGCCTCGGGGTCGGGGAAGACCCCGGGGTCGCGGTTGGCGGCCAGGTACGACACGTAGACCGCGTCGCCCGCCCGGATCCGCACCCCGTGCAACTCCACGTCCTCCAGCGCGATCCGGGACAGCCCCACCGCGTTGCGGTGCGGGATCCAGCGCAGCAGCTCGTCGACGGCGGCAGCCCGCGGCTCCGGAGCCGACCTCAGCCGCTCGGCCAGCTCGGGCCGGGTGAGCAAGAGGTGGAACATCTGGCCGCTGTTGTTGGTGACCGCCTCGCCGCCGATCTGCAGCAGCACCGCGAGGCCCACCGCCTCCTCCTCGGTGATCCCGCCCCGCCCCACGGCGGCACCGAGCAGCGAGGTGACGTCCTCGGCGGTGCTCCGGGCGCGCGAGCCGATCAGGTCCGCGAAGTAGGCGCTCATCTCCCGCGTGGCCCGTTCGCTGACGTCCGCGCCGTGCGCGGCGGACAGGACGAGCCGCGTCCAGGTGTGCAGCGAGCCCCGGTCGGCGTCCGGAACCCCCATCAGCTCGCAGATGACGGCGACGGGGAACGGTCCCAGTACGGCCGCGGTGAGGTCGGCGGGCGGGCCCGCCGCCACCATGCCGTCCACCAGCCCGGCCAGCAGGGTCCGCGACCGCTCCCGGACCCGCTCCACGCCCCGGGCCGTGAACGCGGCGGCCACCGCGCCGCGCAGCCGGGTGTGGTCCGGCGGGTCGAGGAAGCCGACCGCGCCGCGCGCCGGGACGAAGTGCGGGGCGAGCCGGGTGACCTGACGTTCCATCACCGCCTCGCGACCGAACCGCGGGTCGTCGGTGACCAGCCGCACATCGTCGTAGCCGGTGACGAGCCAGGCCCAGCCCTCGCCGTCGGGCAGGGCGATCCGGGTGACCGGGCCCTCGCGCATCAGCCCGGCGAGGACCGGGTCGAACTCCGAGCCCGGCAGGTCGGCGACGGGCCACTCCCGTACGGGCGGCAGCGGCCGGGAGACCGTCTCTTCGCTCATGTGTTCCTCATGTCCTGTCTCGGGTCCGCGGTCCGCGGTCCGTCGGTGGCCGGGCGGCATCTCCGCGGTGATGCCCGGCCCGAGGCCGGCCGGCGCTCCGCGGGCCCGGGCCGACGGCACCGCCCCCGTCGAGGAGCCGGCGCGGCGAGTCCGGGGACGGAGGCGCCGGCGGTGTCGCCGTACTCGGTGAGCGTCGCCCGGCCGCACCGGAGGGCGCCCGGATCGGCCCCGAGGAAGGCTGCCGGATCGCCCGGGATCCTCGGCCCGCCCGCGTGGACGACGGAGAGTCCGGGTCGCTCGTGTCCCGACCGAGCCGTCCGGCCGGCTCCGCGAGGGCCGGCGCGAGCGGCTCCGCGGTCGTCGGCGCCCATCTGTACGGCAGGAAGCGGAACCCGGTCGCCCCGGCCTCGTGGAGCCGGCCGGTCCTCGAAGCCGGGGGACCGGGATCTCCCCGACGGACCGCACGAGGTGCCGGGTGCGGCCCCCGTGTCCGCGGTCAGCCCCGGGAACAGGGGGAGTCGGGGGCGACCGGCGTGACGTTCCGGTGCCGGCGCGAGCGTCTCCTCCATCGTGGTCGCGCACTCCGGCACGGAACCCGGGGGGTCTGCGCAACGTCGCCATGAGCCGTGCCTGCTTTCGCCTCGCGGAAGGCCCTGCGCCCACCGGCGGGAGGGTCGCTCACCTCGTCCGGAGGTGTCCCCCCACGATCACCCGGCCGGACGGCGATCTCTCGTCGGGATACTCCGTACCGGGGAGCGCGAGCGGGTCCCTGCGGCGCGGACCGCGCGCCCGGCGGACGGGAGGGGGCCGCGCCGGCCCGGCACGGCGCGGGGCGCGCGGCACGGCACCGGTCAGGAGGACTGGCCGCTGCTGTGGGCGATGCAGGCCACGTCGATCCGGTCGGCCAGCTTGGCCAGCTCGATGGTCAGGGCCGCGACGGTGTCCTCGTCCAGACCCTCGTCACCGGCCTCCACCAGCCGCAGCCACCGGCCGCCGACCGTGCGCAGCAGCTTGCTCACATCGGCCGCGGACACCCGCAGGGTGCCGCGGTGGTCGACGATCAGAGGCAGGGTCACTTCGCGCGTCACAGGAAGGGATCGTAGACCCGCCACCCCCTACGCCCCGTGCCATACGGTGGTGATGTTGCAGAACTCCCGGATTCCGTGCCCGGACAGCTCACGCCCGTAGCCCGACCGCTTGACCCCGCCGAACGGGAACGCCGGATGGGACGCGGTCATCCCGTTCACATAAACGCCGCCCGCCTCCAGGTCCCGCACGAAGCGCTCCACATCGGCCTCGTCACGGGTCCACACGTTCGAACTGAGCCCGAAGTCGGAGTCGTTGGCGATCAGCACCGCCTCGTCCAGGTCGGCCGCCCGGTACAACGTGGCGACCGGCCCGAACGCCTCCTCGCGGTGGATCCGCATCTCCCGGGTGATGTCCGCCAGCACCGTCGGCGGGTAGTACCAGCCCGGCCCGTCGGGGCGCCCGCCGCCGCACAGGACGGCCGCGCCGCCGCGCACCGCGTCCTCGACCAGCTCCGCCAGATCCGTCACCCCCTGCTCGCTGGAGAGCGGTCCGACGTCCGTCCCCTCGTCCATCGGATCACCCACCCGCAGCGCCCGCATGCCCTCGGTGAAGCGCTCCGCGAACGCGTCGTACACCTCGGTGTGCACGATGAACCGCTTGGCGGCGATGCAGGACTGCCCCGCGTTCTGCACCCGGGCGGTCACCGCCACCCGCGCGGCCCGGTCGAGGTCGGCCGAGGGCATCACCACGAACGGGTCGCTGCCGCCCAGCTCCAGCACCGTCTTCTTGATCATCTCTCCTGCGGTGGAGGCGACCGCCCGCCCGGCGGGCTCACTGCCGGTGAGGGTGGCCGCCCGCACGCGCTCGTCGCGCAGGACGGCGTCGACCGCGGCCGAGCCGATCAGCAGGGTCTGGAAGCAGCCCTCGGGAAAACCCGCCCGGTGGAACAGGTCCTCCAGGTACAGAGCGGTCTCCGGCACGTTCGAGGCGTGTTTGAGCAGTCCGACGTTGCCCGCCATCAGCGCCGGGGCGGCGAACCGGATCACCTGCCAGAGCGGGAAGTTCCACGGCATCACGGCGAGCACCGGGCCCAGCGGCCGATAGCGGACCAGGGCCCGGGAGGCGCCCGAGTCCGCCACGTCCGCGGCCCCGGGCTCCTCGTCCGCGAGCAGACCGGCCGCCCGGTCGGCGTACCAGCGCATCGCCTTGGCGCACTTGGCGGCCTCCGCGCGGGCCTGGACGACGGGCTTGCCCATCTCCGTGGTGATGACCCGGCCGATCGTGTCCCGGTCCTCGTCCAGCAGGTCGGCGGCGCGGCGCATCAGCCGGGCACGCTCGTCGAAACCCGTGGTCCGGTACGTGCGGAAGGTGGCCTCGGCGAGCCGGAGCCGCCGTTCGATCTCCTCCTCGCCCATGGCCTCGTAGGTCCGAAGCGTGTCGCCGGTCGCCGGGTTCACCGTCGCGATGGGCATGGCCGTCCTCCCTGGGTGCGCGTGTGTGACTCGACCCTGCCCCGCGGCGCGGCGCACCGCGACGCGGACGGGTCGCCTCGTCACCGGGACGAGTGCTCAGCCAGCCGGTCGAGAAACGCGGACTGCGCCCCGACGATCACCTCGCGGGCCCGTTCCAGCCCGAACCACGCCACCCGGTCCAGCTCCGGGAACTCCGCCGTCCGGCCCGACCGGGGCGGCCACTCCATGCGGAACGTCCCGGGGACGACGGCGGCCGGGTCCAGATCCGCCTCCACCGCCCAGGCCGTGACGATCTTGCCGCCCGCCTGCCGGACCTCCCCGAGCGGCACGGCGGGCCCCTCGGGCGGCGGCAGCCCCAGCTCCTCGGCGAACTCGCGCCGGGCCGCGTCCCAGGGGCTCTCCCCGCCCTCGTACTCTCCCTTGGGGAGGGTCCAGGAACCTGCGTCGCGGCGGGCGTGGAAGGGGCCGCCCATGTGGCCGAGCAGGACCTCGGTGCCCTCCCGGCCCGCCCGGTGCAGCAGCAGCCCCGCGCTCCGCCTCACGGCGCGGCCCCGGGGTGGGCGGCGAGCAGCGCCTCCACCGTGTCCGCCTCCTCGGGGCGCTTGTCCTCCCGGTAGCGCAGGACGCGGGCGAAGCGGAGGGTGACGCCGGCCGGGTAGCGGGTGGAACGCTGGAGGCCGTCGTAGGCGATCTCGACGACGAGTCCGGGCCGGACGGTGACCCCCCAGGGGTGCTCCGCCACGGCCAGCTCCCGCAGCCGCCCGGTCTGCCAGGCCAGCAGGGCGTCCGTCATCCCCTTGAACGTCTTGCCCAGCATCACGAAGGAGCCGTCGGCCGCGCGGGCGCCCAGATGCAGGTTGGAGAGCAGGCCGGTGCGGCGGCCGTGCCCCCACTCGGCGGCCAGCACCACCAGGTCGAGGGTGTGCACGGGCTTGACCTTCAGCCAGGAAGCGCCGCGCCGCCCCGCGCTGTACGGGGCGTCCAGGGCCTTGACGACGACGCCCTCGTGGCCGCGCTCCAGTGCCCCGGCGAGGAACCGCTCCCCGGCGGGCGCTCCGTCCGGCCCCCGAACCACCGCGCGGCGCACCCGGGCGGCCTCCGGCACCAGCCGGGCCAGCTCCGCGTGCCGCTCCGACAGCGGCAGGTCCAGCAGGTCGCGGCCGTCGACGGCGAGGGCGTCGAAGAACACCGCGGAGACCGGCACCGCTCGCGCCGCCGTGGCCACGTCGGCACGGGAGCCGACGCGTCCGGCGGTCTCCTGGAAGGAGCGGGGCCGCCCACCGGCGGTCAGCGAGATCACCTCGCCGTCCAGGACGAACCGCTCACCGGCAAACGACCGGGCCGTCGCGGCGACCTCCGGGAGCCGGTCCGTGATGTCGTCCAGGGTCCGGGTGTACACGCCCACGTCCCCGCCGTCGCGGTGCACCTGGACGCGGATGCCGTCGAGCTTCTCCTCGACCGCGCAGCCGCCCAGCCGCTCCACCGCCTCCGTGACCGAGGACGCGCCGCGCGCCAGCATCGGCAGCACCGGGCGGCCCACGGTGAGCCGGAACCGGTCCAGGGCCCCTGGGCCGTCGGCGAGCAGCGCCCCGGCCACCGCGGGCAGCGAACCCGCGAGCATCACCGCGCGCCGGACCCCCTCCGGGGGTGCCCCGGTGGCCAGCGCCAGGCCCTCGACGGCCACCGCCTCCAGGGCGCCCTGGCGGACCTCACCGGTGAGCAGGCCGCGCAGGAAGCGCTGCTCCTCCGCGGTCGCCGCGCCCATCAGCTCCTCGACCAGCCGGGCCCGCCCGGTCTGCGAACCGGGCCCCGACACCCCGGCGAGCCGGGACAGCAGGGCGTCCACCGCGCGCACCGTCAGCGACGGCCCGGCGGCGGGCTCCACCGGCCGCGCCAGCGCCTTCCATCCGACGCCGATGCGGCCCTGGGGGAGGCGACCCGCCAGATACGGGATGACGACGGGCACGTCCTCGGGGTCCGCCTCCCGGAACAGCTCCGCGAGCAGCGCGGTCTTGCGCGACCGGGCCGACACCGCGCCGACCTCCCGCGACACCTCGGCCACCCGGGCGAACAGCATGCCCCCATGGTGCACCGGTCCCGCCGGGTCCACATCCCCGCCGGTGCGGTGCGGTGCGGTGCGGTGCGGTGCGGTGCGGTGTGCGGTGCGGTGCGGTGCGGTGCGGTGTGCGGTGCGGTGCGGTGCGGTGCGGTGATGCGGTGTGCCGTGCCGCGCGGTGCTGTGCCGTGCGGTGCGCGCGGCGCCGGGGCGGGGCCCGGACGGGGCAGGCGGGTCCCCGGGCGGGCGACGCGGTGCGGGCCGGTGCCGGGGTGGCACGGCCGGGCGGTGATGGCCGCGGGTCGCCGCCGGTCCGGGGTTCCGGGGTGACGGGCGTCCCCGCCGGTTCCGCACAATGGGGTCATGACCGCAGACGACGTCCTCGCCCGGGTCGGCCCCCGGCTCCGGCAGCTCCGCAAGGAGCGCGAGATCACCCTCGCCGCCCTGTCCGAGGCGACCGGGATCTCGGTCAGCACCCTGTCCCGGCTCGAGTCCGGGCTGCGCAAACCGACCCTGGAACTGCTGCTGCCCCTCGCCGGGGCCCATCAGGTGCCCCTGGACGAGCTGGTCGGCGCGCCGCCGGTCGGCGATCCCCGGGTGCGCGCCGAACCGGTCGTGCGCGAGGGGCGCACCCACTGGCCGCTCACCCGCCAGCCCGGCGGCCTCCAGGCGTTCAAGGTGCTGGAGCCCCGCCGCTCCCGTGAACCGGACCCGCGCAGCCACGAGGGCTACGAGTGGCTGTACGTGCTCTCCGGACGGCTGCGGCTGGTCCTCGGCGAGCACGACGTGGTGCTGGGCGCGGGCGAGGCCGCCGAGTTCGACACCCGGGTCCCGCACTGGTTCGGGTCGACGGGGGAGGGGCCGGTGGAGTTCCTCAGCCTGTTCGGCCCGCAGGGCGAGCGGATGCACATCCGCGCCAGACCCGCCCGTCCCGAGGGCACCGCCGGTCAGTGACGGTCCCGGGGCGGACCGGCGGCGGAAGGGGGCGTGCGGGGCGGACCCGGGCGGGCCGACCGGGGCCGGCCGTCGGGCCGGGGCGCGGTGGGGTTCTCCCCGGAGCCGGAGCCGGAGCCGGAGCCGGGGCCGGGACGCCGACGCGGGCGCCGTGTCCGGGCGGGGCGGCGACCGGCGTGCCGCCCCTGGGGCGGTCGGCCGGCCTGCCACGGGCGGGAGCGGGTCCGGCGCATGGCCGGGACCCGGCGGCGAAGAGCGGCGCATCGCGAACTCTCCCCAACACCAGTCTTCCGCAAGGGAGTTGCGCCCACGGGTGAGCGCCCGCCGTCGCCGCACGGGCCGGGTCCCAAGGCCCCGCCGCCGTGCCCGGCCCGTGCGGGAGCCGTTCACGGGCGGGTGAGCGGCGCCGGACACCACACGTTCGGCGGACAGGTCATCCGCCCGGACGAACCCTCCGCTGGGCCACACTTGCCGCCGAACGCCGCGAAGCGGACGTGGTGAAGGAGGCGGACGATGGCCATTTCCATCTCTGTGGTGCTGTTGCTGTTCATCTTCGCGGTGATCTTCCTGCGCAACGGCGGGCTGAAGATCTCGCACGCGCTGGTCTGCCTGCTGCTCGGCTTCTATCTGGCGAGTTCCAGCATGGCCCCCACCATCAGCAGCGGCCTGGCGGCGACGGCGGACATCGTCAGCAGCCTGAGACCGTGACACGGGGCGTCGTCAGGCGCCGACGAGCCGGGAGCGGATGAGGAAGCGGACCCCTTCGGGGGCCTCCAGGGAGAAGCCGCTGCCCCGGCCAGGCACCACGTCCACGGTCAGTGCGGTGTGGCTCCACACCGCGAACTGGGCACGGGACATCCAGAACGGCACGGGCTCGGCCACGCCCTCCACCGCCAGCTCAGCCAGCAGCACGTCCGCGGCGCCGGTACGGAACTCACCGGCCGGAAAGCACATGGGGGCGCTGCCGTCGCAGCATCCCCCGGACTGGTGGAACATCAGCGGACCGTGTTCCGAGCGCAGTCGGCGCAGCAGCCCGGCGGCCTCCGGGGTGAGCGCGACACGCGCGGTGTCGCCGGACGTCCCCGGGGCCCTGGACGGACCGGGTGCCTCGGGAGCCTCCGACGGGCGGGGTGTCTCGGGTGTGGGGGGTGTCTCGGGGATGTGGGGCATGCGGTGCATGCCACCACGGGGGACGTTGCGACGGCGTTGCGGTCCCGGTGGTGCCGACGGCCCCGGCGGTACTGGTGGCCCGAGGTGGTCGGCGCGGGCCGCGGGCGGCCGTCGGATCAGCGGACGCCGTCGCGGCGCAGGACGGTGACGCGGCCGTAGTTGCAGCCGGACGGGGTGTCGGTGGGCGGGTAGGTCAGATGGGCCTTGAGCGCGACGCTCGTCAGGCTGAGCAGCAGGTCTATGTCGGTTCCGCAGTCCAGGTGCACGGTCGCCCACGGGGAGTCCGGCACCAGGCGTATCGCGCTGGAGCCCCCGAGGTCGTAGTGGAAGCGTTGGATGGCCCGCCGGGTGAGATGGAGGTCCACATCCCGGTCCGAGTGGAAGTGGACGATGTCGTCGCGGACGGAGCGGAGAGCCCGCCCCGTCCCGCAGCTGGCCCGGCTCGTGGTGAGGTCGGGCCAGGCCTGCAGCCGCTCCAGGGCGTGCTGAGCCAGAGTCATGCCCCCATCGTGGCCGGATCACCGCCCGGCAACCAGGGGTTGAGCGATTCGTAACCGGCATGTGAGGCCGGACGCCCCGCGCCCCCTCCGGCGGAGGCCGGAGGGGGCGCCGCGCGGAGGCCGCGCCGCGCCCCTCCCGGGGCCCCGGCGCCAGCGGGCCGAGGGCCCCGCGGAAGCCGTCGCCCGCGGGGGCCGGGGCGAACCGGGACGCGGCGGAAGCCCCGGGCGTCGAGGCGAACCGGGACGCGGCGGTGGGGCCCGTACGTCCCGCTGTCGGCCCGCGGGACGGCCCGGTGGTCCGCGACGCGGGCCCCGACGCGGCCTGTCGCCCCCGCCCGTCAGCCGTCCGTTCCCGGCACCGCCGACCGCGGTGCTCCGGCCGGACCCGGTGCCGTGTCCCGCCCCGCCGGAACGGGGGCCGCCGGATGGAGGGCTGCCGTGCCCCAGGAGGCGGCGCAGAGCGCGCGGTCCAGCTCCTCGGTGTAGACCGAGGCGGCGAGCCACGCCCGGGAGAACCGCCCGGCGTCGGCGGGCAGCAGCCGGCCGAAGGGGTCCCGCCCGCGGTCCGCGGCGGCACCGCGCAACTCGTCCAGGAGGTCACCGGCGGTCGTGAGGCCGTTGCGGCGCAGCCGCGCGCCGTCCGCGTCCTCGCGGTGGCCGGAGAAGGCCAGCACCCGCCGTCCGCCGGAGACGGCCTGATGGACCCGGCGGCGCAGCAGATGCAGGGGCGCCTCGTCGCCCGGCGGCGCGAGGGGTGCCCCCGGTGCCGGGGAGGGCGGGAGGTCCGCGCGGCGCAGCCGGTCGAGCCCCAGGTCCACCCGGACACCGGGATCGGTGGGATGACTTGCCGCCAGCAGCAGTGCCCGCGGCACCGGACCGGGGGTGAGACGGGCGATCACCCGCAGCCGGAGGCCCCCGGCCGAGGCGAGCAGCCGCAGGTTCTCCCGGTACGGCAGCGCCGGGTCGTCGTGGGCGGCGGCCAGCCGCACCGCCACCCCGCCGCAGTGGGCCACCAGGCACTCGCCCGCCGCCTCGCGCACCGTCCCGGCCGTCGTCACGTCGAGGAACAGCAGGTCCTGACCGGACGTCAGGGCCCGGGAGACCTGCTCGGCCACCGGCACCGCCCACAGCCGGTCCAGCGGCTCCTCGTGCCAGCCGGCCCCGGAGGCGCGCACCGCCCGTACGCCCGCACCCGCTCCGAGCCGCCCCGTCGGGGAGACCGTCGCGCCGGACACCGCGAGCCCCGCGCGGGAGAGTTCCCGGTGGGTCAGGGTGGTGTCCCCGATCCGCACGCCGCGGTCGGCGGCGCCCGTCGCCCGGCCCGCGCCGCCCGGTGCGACGTCGGACACCGTGCAGAGCCTGCCCCGGGCGTCGGCGGTCCAGGTGACCGCGCCCGCGTACCCGCTGGTGGTGAGGACGGGTTCGGAGAACAGGCCGTACAGCCGCAGCGAGCCGTCCGGGGTGTACGGCTGCCGCGCCGCGCCGCGCAACTCGGCCAGCTCCGGGCCGGTCGCGAGGGGGAGGCGGTGGGCGGCGGCCAGGACGTCGCAGAGCCCGGCGGCCAGGTCCGCCAGCCGGTGGGAGGGATCGCCGCTCCGTGCCGCGCGCACCGCCGTCACCACGGCGACGGCGCGTCCGGCCGCTCTCGGCAGCCCCGCGAGCCGCGCGGTGTGCGCCGCGCGCAGCAGCTCGGCCTGGAGCACGGCACCGGCCCCGTCCGCTCCGGCCTCCAGGACGGCGGTCGCCGCGTCGCGCAGGGCCCGGGCGGCGTCCCGCTGCGCGGGGGTGGCCCCGGGGTCGGGATCGGGGTCGGCCGGTTCCGGCCCGGGGGAGCCGGGACGAGCCCGGCCCGCCGGTGCCGCGTCCGTGGCCGGGGCGGCGGGCGCCCGCCCGGGCGCCGTCGGCGTCGCCCGGTCCGGGGACGGCGCGCTGTCGGCCGGACCCGTCCCGGTGGCCGCGGACTCCCCCGGGCCGGGGGCGGTCCCGTCCGGGGGGCCCGGCGGCCCGGACGCCGGAGGCCCGGCCGCCGGGGGACCGTCCGCGTCCCCTCCCGTGCCGTCGGCGGCCGGGTACTCGGCGGGGTCCGCGACCGGCGCCGCCGAGGCCGCCGCCGCGCGGTGCAGGCAGTCCGGCGCCAGCAGGCACCCGCAGCGGATCGCCCCGGCGTCCGTCACCGCGCCGCCGGGCGCGTGGAGTTCGAGGTCCGTGTCGTCGTCGACGGCGATCCGCACCATGTCCCCGTCCCGGACCGCGGGCCGGGCGGCCACCTTGGCGACCCCCGCGTCCAGCCGCTTGCGCAGCCGGGGCGTCAGCGCCGCGACGAGTCCGGCGGTGACCGCCGGATCGACCGGCGGAAGGTGCGCGTTCATGAGATCTTCTCCCCTACCCAGCGGGCGAGTTCCAGCGGACTGAGGGCGGCGACCGGCATGCCCGCCGCGACGAGCTGCCCCGCCACGCCGGTGGAGTACCGGGGGCGTCCGGAGTCGTCGAGGCTGGCGCAGCCCAGCACCTGGCACCCGGCCCCGACCAGTGCCCGTACCTCGGCGAGCAGTCCGCCCAGCGGATATCCCTCCTCGAAGTCGCTGACGACCACGACGAGCGTGCGCGAGGGCACGGTGACCAGCTCCCGGGCGTGCCGCAGCCCCGCCGCGATGTGGGTGCCGCCGCCCACGCTGACCTCCAGCAGCAGCGACAGCGGGTCCTCGACGTGGTCGGTGAGGTCGATGACCTCCGTCGAGAAGGCCAGGAAGTGCGTGGACAGGGTGGGCACCCCGGCCAGCACCGACGCCGTCAGCGCCGCCCACACCGTGGACGCCTCCATCGAGCCCGACACGTCCGTCACCAGCACCAGCCGCCAGTCGGCGGCCCGCCGGGCCCTGCTGCGGAAGACGGGACGCTCCGGGACCACCCTGACCGTGCCGTCCGGCGCGCGGCGCGCCGAGGCCAGGTTGGCCCGCAGCGTCCTGGGCAGGTCCAGACCGCCGCCCGGCCGACGGCTGGGGCGCGGCAGCACCGTGCCGTGCAGCGCGGGGCGCAGCCGGGTCGACAACTGCCGGGTCAGCGCCTCGACCAGCCGCCGCACCAGGGGCCGCAGCGCGGCCAGCCGTGCCTCGGGCAGGCCGCCCGCGTGCCGCAGCACCGTGCGCAGCAGGTCGACGGAGGGGCGGACGCTCTCCGCGTCCAGTTCGGCCAGCACGTCCGAGCGGCCCGCGTCGGCCGCCGCCGCGAGGACCTCCTCTCGGATGCCCGGGCCGAACAGCGCCGCCAGCTCCTCCGACCACTCGCGCACCCCGGGGTAGGGGGCCTCCCGGCCGCCCGGGCCCCCGCGGCCGGTCAGCTCGCCCCGGCTGCCCTCGCCGCGGCCGTTGCCGTACAGCTCGTCCAGGGCGGTCGCCAGGGCCGCCGCGGACGGCGGCAGCCGGTCGGAACGGCGGCCCAGCACCAGCCGCCAGCGGTCGGCGGGGGCCAGCCACCGCTCCTCGGCGGCGGCACCCGCGGCACGCCCGGCATCTGCGGCGTCGGGGCCGGGGGCATCGGCGGCCCCGGGCCCGGGGACACCGGGGTCGGTCCCCTTTGGACCGGCGGACGCGCCGGGGACGGTGGTCGTACCGGGGGTGCCGGGGGCGGCGGTCGTGTCAGGAACGGTGGCCGTACCGTGGCCGGTGGCCGTGCCGGATGGGGTGAAACCGCCCGACCCGCCGGGCCCGGCGGGAGGAGCCCCGGCGGTGGCGGCCGCCCCGGCGGCGACGGTCCCGGCGGGCGCGGTGCCCGGGGCGGATGCCGCCCCGTCCGCCCCGTCCGCGTCGCCCGCCGGACCGGTCCCGGCGGTGGTCGGCGCGGGCAGCAGCCCCAGGGTGCCGAGGGCCGTCCGCGCGGTGAGGTCCGCCCCGGTCCACAGTGCCAGGGCGACGGGGTCCACCCCCGCGGTGTCGGCGAGGCGGCCGGTGTCCAGCCGCTCCTCGACGGCGGACAGCAGCCGCTCCCGGGCGGCCGGGCTCAGCGTGTCGAAACCGCCGCGCAGCGCCGGGAGCCGGTCCAGGAACTCCCGGTCGGCCAGCTCGGACACCCGGTCGAGCAGCGGGTCCAGCGCGGGGGCGGCCGACTCCAGCAGCGGACCGGCGGCCGTCAGCAGCCCGGTCAGCCGGGCGGTCAGCGCCGACCGCGACGCCGCGTCGCCGGCCGTGTCGAGCCAGGCGGCGACCCGGTCGCCCAGGACCCGGGGGTCCTCGTGGCCCAGCAGCACCCGGACGGCACCGGCCGCGCCCCGCATCAGCGGGGAACCGTCCCGGGCCAGCCGGGCCAGCGCGTCGGCCAGCCGCACCCCGCCGGACACGTCCGCCCGGTGGGCCAGCTCCAGCAGGGCGTGCGCGTCCGCCGGGTCCTCGGAACCGGTGAGACCGTCCACCTGGCGCACCGCCGCCGCCGTCAGCAGCTCGGCCAGGGCGACGGCCCGCACCGTCCGCTCCCCGGACGCGGGCAGCCCGGCGACATGGCCCGCCCGCAGCCGGTCCAGCAGCGCGAGCCCGCCCAGCAGTCCGGACAGGGAGGCCGCCCGGGGCAGCACCTCGACCGCCTCCGCGAGCCGCGCGTCCGTCAGCTCCGGGAGGCCGCACTCGGCGGCCCGGTGGAGGCCCTCCAGGGTCTGCTCCGCCGTCGGGCCCCCCTCGTCCCGCTCCGCGCGCCACCGCTCCCGCAGGACGCCCTCGGCCGCCTGCGCGGGGGTGACGCCCCGGACCCCGGCCGCCGACAGCATCGCCGCGGTCGCCGGTGTCCAGCGCACCTCCCAGCGGGTGGTCAGCGCCTCCGCGCCGCCCGCCCCGACCACCTCCTTCGGCTCCGCGTACGGCACCCCGCACACCGACAGCCGGCGCAGCAGCAGATCGCGCCGCCGGTCCGTGCCGGACCGGAGCGGGTCGAGCCGCAGATCCCGGGCGGGGCCGGTGGTGCCGGGGCCGGGCAGGCCCAGCTCCGCCACCTCGGCCTCCACCGCGGGGGCCAGACCGCTGCGGGGCGCGCCGGGCGCGGGGCGCCCGGTGCGGGTGCCGACGAGCACCCGCTCCATGGCCCGCGCGACGGCGCGGCCCCTGCCGTAGGGCTCGCCCTGGGCGAGCACCGTCTGCACCGCCTCCACCAACTCGCCCCGGCCCGCCGCGGGCAGCCCCCGCAGCCGGGCGAGGTCGGCGGCGAAGCGGGCGATCTCCCGCGCGTCCGCCGGCCCCGAGGGGTGGCCGAGACCGCGCAGCTCCGCGCACACCCGCACGGCGGCGCCGGTCAGCGCCTCCTCCAGGGCGGTCGGATCGCCCGCGGCCCGCAGCACCCGGTGCTGCCACTCCGGGTCCCGGATTCCCGCCGGATAACCCGACCGCTCGTCCAGCAGCGCGTAGGCGTACGGGATCAGCGAGGTGGTCCACCCCGCCTCCCGGGCGGCGCCGGGGACCCCGGCCCCGGGCTCCCCGGCCCGCGCCTCCTCCGCCTCCTGGACCGCGGCGGCCGCCAGGGCCGGGGCGTGGAAGGCGCCGACGACGACGGCGGCGCGCTCCCCGCGCGCGGTGGCGGCGGCCAGCCGGGAGCGCATCCACTCCTCCCGGCGCAGGTCCAACTCGGGCACCCCGCCCGCCGCCGCGGCCTCCTCACGCAGCGCCCACCCGGTCAGGAGGGCGGCCCTGCGCAGCGCCTCGGGCGGCGACCCCGGGGCGGTGGCCTCCACCAGCCGGTCCCAGAGGTCCTCGCCGGGGCGGCCGGTGAGCCGGGACCGCAGCGCGGCCCCCACCCCCGCCCGCCACGGCTCGGCCCCGGCGGCGGTCCCGTCCCCGGCGGAGCCTCCCGCCGGCTCTCCGGCGGACCCGTCCCCGGGGGTGCCCGGCACCGCGGGGGACGGGGGGCCGGAGGGCCCGGGCGGCCCGCCGTCCGGACCCCGGCGGCCCGCCGCCCACGCCCGGTCGGCCAGCGGCAGGTCGCAGGCCACGACCGGCACACCGTGCCGCGAGGCCCAGCGCACGGCGGCCAGTTCCGGGGAGAAGTCGGCGAACGGGTAGAACGCCGGCCCCGCGCCCCCCGCCGCGGACGAGGGCGCCGCGGCCAGGGCGACGGGCGCCCGGGTCTCCTCGTGGCCCAGCCAGGGCAGCCACTCCTGCATCTCGGCGGGCAGCTCGACCAGCAGCACGTCCGGACCGGCCGCGTCCAGCAGGGTGGGCACGGCCGCCGCCAGTGAGGGAGCGTGGTGCCGCACGCCGATGAGGTACGGCGCCGCCGGGTCGTCCGCGAGGACGGCCACCGCCTCCTCGGGGGAGAGCGGGGCGGACGGGGCGGGGCGGGGGTGCGGGATCGGGGACACGGGCGTCAGTCCTCCAGGACCGTGCGCAGGTCCCACAGGGTGCGCCAGGTGGCCGAACCCTGCTCCGCGCGCCGCCGCACCGGACCGTCCCAGTAACCGCGCAGCCGGGCCGCGTCGGCGGGATCGTCCTTGCGGACCACCCCGAGCAGATGCCCGGGCAGCAGCTCCAGCACGTCCCGGTCCCCCGGGAAGTAGGCCGCCGCCAGCCCCAGGGCGCCCGCCACCGCCACCGCCTCGGCGGTGCTCATCACCGTCGAGGGCCGCTCGATCTCCCAGCCCTCCGCCGACCGCCCCTCCCGCAGGTCCCGGAAGGCCACGACCAGGGCCTCCAGCACTGCGTCGTCGACCCGGAACGGGGCGCCCGCCCGCTCCACACAGGCCCGCGCCTGACCGCGCACCAGCGCCGTCTCCGCGTCCAGGTCCCCGATGGGGCCGACCGTCTCGAAGTTGAAACGGCGCTTGAGCGCGGCGGACATCTCGGAGACGCCCCGGTCGCGCAGGTTCGCGGTGGCGATCAGGTTGAAACCCGGCGCCGCGTGGGCCAGGGAGTCCTCGCCGCCCGCGAGTTCGGGGACCGCGATGCGCCGCTCGGACAGCAGCGACACCAGGGAGTCCTGCACCTCCGGCAGACAGCGGGTGACCTCCTCGACGCGGGCGATGCCGCCCCTGGTCATGGCCGTCAGCACGGGCGACGGCACCAGCGCCTGCCGGCTCGGCCCCTGGGCCAGCAGCAGGGAGTAGTTCCATCCGTACTTGAGCTGGTCCTCGGTGGTGCCCGCGGTGCCCTGGACGACCAGGCCGCTCGTCCCGCACACCGCCGCGGACAGCAGCTCCGACAGCATCGACTTCGCCGTTCCCGGCTCGCCGACGAGCAGCAGGCCCCGCTCCCCGGCGAGGGTCACGACGCACCGCTCCACCAGTGCCCGGTCGCCGACGAACTTGCCTTCGACCACCATTCGCCGCGGCACGCCCTCGGGCACCTCCGCGTCGTCCGGCAGCCGCAGCGCCCGGCCGCCGCTGCCCATCACGAACGTGACGACGGCACGCGGCGTCAGCCGCCAGGCGGGCGGGCGCGGCCCGGCGTCATGGGCCGCGAGGAAGGCCAGTTCGGTGGCGTACAGGTCCTCGGGCGGCACGATCTGCCGGGCGGGACCGGGGGCGGTGGTGGTCATCGGCGTACTTCCGGTGGATTCTGGACGGTGGTCATCGCTGGTGCGCGGGGCGGCCCCGGCGCGGGCCGCGCTCACCGGCGGCGGCCCTTGCGCGTGGCACGGGTGACGAGCTGCTCGTACGAGGGCGCGTCACCGGCGCGGACCCGGGCCCACGCGCGGGCGAACAGCTCGGGCACCGGCAGCGCGGGCACGGTGCGGCGGCCGGTGGCTATCGGGTACAGCCCCTCTTTCCACATCTCCACCGGCAGCGCAGGGGACCTGAGGTCGTGCCATCCGCAGGGCAGGAACAGGGTGCGGCCGGCCCGCGTCCGCTTCGCCTCCACGACCAGGCCGCTGGCGGCCAGTTCGGCACGGGCCTTCTTCAGCCGCGCGGGCCGCCAGCCCGTCCAGCGGGCGCAGTTGCGGTCCGTCGGATCGGGCAGGGCGAGCAACTGGAGGTAGAGCGCCGCCGCGTCCTCGCCCAGGCCGTGGGCCGAGGCGACCTCGGTGACGAGTTCCGGCACGCTGACCGTGGGGTCCTGCGGGACGCCCGTCGGCCCGCCGGAGCCCGGCCGGCCGGCCGCGACCGCGTCGGCCAGACCGTCCCCGAGGACCGCCCGCAGCGTACGCGGGGCCGCGTGCCCGGCGCCCAGGAGCCCGTCGAGCAGCCCGAGGGCGGGATCGTCCGGCCCGGTCAGCGCCGACGGCCGGATCAGCACCGACTCGTGTTCGCCGTACCAGGGGCGCAGGGCCAACGCGGCACCGGCCCAGGTGGTGCCGTCCGCGTCGGCGCCGCCGGTGGCGGGCAGACCGTACGCCTTGCGGATCTCGACGGAGGTGGAACCGCCCTTCTCCGTCCACCCGATGCCCATGTCGAGCAGCAGCCCCGGGTCCTCGAAGCGGCGGCGCAGCGCGGCCAGGCCCTCGGGGAGCGCGGAGCGCATCGGATGCCCGTAGGGCAGGGCGTAGGCGAGGGTGGCCAGGGCGGCGACCGCCTGCTCCACCGTGCTGCCCGCGGGGATCGCCGGCGGGTCCGCGGCGACCAGATTGCCGTCCTCGTCCGGCCGCTGCGAGGTGGTCCGGCTCAGCCACGCGGTGCGGGCCGGGTTGAGCACCGCCTCGGCGGAGCCGAGCGACAGGCCGTCCACGCCCACGGCCAGCTCCTCGGGCACCCGCACGAGGGAGCCGTGGCGCTCGGCCCACACCCGGCCCGCCCGGGCCAGGTCGGGACCGTCGGTCCAGAGCCCGGCGATCTCCTCGGGCAGCAGGGCGCCCACCAGCTCCGTCCGTTCCCCGACGGTCAGGGTGTCCAGCATCTCGCGGGCCGCGTCGAGCTGGCGGGGCTTCAGGCCCACCAGGGCGAGCGCCTCGGGGGTGAGCTTCTCGGGCTGTCCGGCGAGGAGCACCGTGGCCTGCAGATGGCCCACCGCGTCGCCGGTCTCCGCCGCCAGCGCGGCCGGCGCGGCGTCCTGCCAGGGGATGACGCCCTTCTCCCGGAGCAGCCGGGCCGCGACGGCCGGACCGCCGTCCGGCAGGACCGTGCTGAACCGGATCTCCCGTTCCAGCGCGAAGTGGGCGACGGCGCCGAACCGCCCCTCGGGGTCGTACTCGACGGCCTGCCAGTGGACGCGGTCGGTGCGGTAGTCGACCCGCTCGGAGTCGAGGACGACGACCGTGCGGCCCCCGCGGCGGAGCACCTGGCCCGCGCGCTGCTGCCGGTCGTGCGGCTCGCTCAGCTCGATCTCCCGCAGCACCCCTCCCGGAGCGGCGAGCGGCCCCTCGGCGAGCGCCTCGAACAGCAGGACCAGCCCCTCCCGTTCGGCCGGCGGCAGGGTCGGCGACGCGGCCCGGACGACCAGCCCGCGCAGCGCGGGGAGCAGCACCTGCCAGGGCACACCGGCCCGGGGCGCGGTGTGGTCGTCGCTGACCCAGCCGTCCGAGGACGCGGTGTGCCGGGCCTGGCCGGGCAGCGGCACGCCGTCGGCGGGACCGCCGGAGAGCACGTGGTTCACCGCGCGGATCTGGCGCAGCGTGTACCACTGGTTGTCGCTCCGGTACCCGCCCCACAGGGAGGTCATTCCGGCGACGGCCGAGAGCAGCGTCCGGTCGTCGCCGTGCTCGGGGCGGTACTCCGCGAACATGCCCTCGGTCCGCTTGCGTTCCTGCTGGGGGCGCTCGGCGGGCGGCGTCGCGAACGTGGCGGCCGAACCGGCGGCCTGGAGGGCCAGGTTCACCAGCGACGCCACCCCGGCGACCAGCCGCTTGTCGGACAGCTCGGGCAGGGTGCGGGAGACGGCGCTCCGGAGGGCGGCCTCGGCGCTGGGGACGCTCCCCTTGTCCGCGGATTCGGGGTCCCGCGCGCCGTCCTTCCGCGCGGCGGCGCTCGCCTTGGCGGCGGCGACCAGCTCCCGGCGCTCCTCCAGGGCCCGCGCCGCCTCGGTCAGCAGCTCCGCCGCCCGCTCGTCGCCGAGGGCGCGCAGTACCGCCGACGCCTCCTCGTCCCGGGGGCGCAGCGCGTGCCAGAAGGCGATCGGGGGCACCATCCGGGTGCCTCCGGCGTAGGAGCCGCCCTCCTCGCCGGGCGTCACCGAGCCCAGCTCACCGCCCTCCTCGCCGGGGGCGAGCAGGCGGACGTCGCGCCGCCGCAGGGCGACCACGGGCTCCGCGCCCCCGGGCAGCCGCAGGGCACCGAGCGGCACCAGACGCTGCCCGGAGGAGACGACCGTGACGGTGCGCCCGTCGGGCGTGCCCGTGGTGGTGCGCTGTTCGCCGCCGGAGTCCTCGGAGCGCACCCAGCGGCCCAGGACGGTGCCGTCGGTGCCGAACGGGCTGCCCTCCAGCCCGGGCAGCAGCGGCAGCATCTCGCAGCGGTCCTGGAGGAGCGTGGTGTCGTCCTGGACACCGGAGCGCAGGAAGGCGGGCAGGGACGCGCGGCCGTGCGTGCCGGTCGCGGGGTCGTACTCCAGCCAGAGGGGCCGCTTGCCCTGGTAGCCCTGGCGCCAGTGCAGGGTGCCGTCGGAGAGCACGGAACGGGACGCGGGCAGCACGGTGTCCCCGGCGTGCAGGGCGCGTCCGCCGGTGGCCCGGCCCCCGGCGGCCAGCGGGACCGAGGACGCGCCGGTGTCGAAGCGACGGTAGGCCACCTGCTCACCGGTGAGCGCGACGACCTCGGACGGGCGGGTGGACCAGTAGCCCTGCTGCTTGGCGTCCTTCCACCACAGCACCAGCAGTTCACCGTCGGTGTAGCGGAACTGCGGGCGCTGCCAGCGATCCAGGTCGGCCGGGAGCCGCAGGTCGTGGTCGAGGAGGATGCCGTCGGGGCCGACGACGATCGCCTTGCGGCCGCGGCTCACGATCAGGTTCGGCCACGCCTCGTTCACGATCAGCGTGTTGTCGTGGTCCTTCGGCGGCGCCTCGGCGTGCAGCCGGCCCAGGGCCTGTTCCAGGGCGGGCCAGTGCAGTTCGTCCATGATGCCGGCCCGCAGGGTGCGGCCCAGCACGGGCGCGGTCGCGTACGCGGCGACCCGGGCGACCGCCTCGGGGTTCACCGCGGCGGCCACCGCCCGGTAGGGGGCGAGCAGATTCAGCGTGGCCCGCGCGTCCGGAAGGCCCACCGCGCCGGTGAGCCGTGCGACCGTGCCGTCCAGCCATTCGCGCAGCACGTCGCCGAGCACCGGGTGGCCGGCCAGGTGCTTGAGCACCCGCGAGGTGTCCCGGTCGCGGCCGGCCCCGCCGACGGCGTCGAGCAGCATCGGCCGCAGCCGCGGGTCCGCCGCCGAGGCGGTCAGGTCGCGGTGGCCGGGCGGATTGTCCCGCACCCAGCGGTCCAGGCTCAGCCTGATGTCCGCGCCGGGCTCCGGGAGGGTGAGCGGGATCCGCTCGGCCGCGCACAGGTCCAGCAGGTCGAGGTCGGCGCCCGCGCGCCAGCGGCCCGAGAACAGGTCGACGGGCCGTCCGTCGGCACGCAGCCGCGGCGCCATGCGCGCCACCAGGGCGAGGGTGGCGGGGGAGCGGTCGGACTGGAAGCCGCCGTGCTTGCGGTGGGTGGCCCAGCGGGTGAGCCAGGCCGCGGCGTCGACCTCCAGCGGGTTCCCCTGGCCGTCCGCGGCGGTGCCGTCCTCGCCGGTGAGCAGGCGGTCCGCGCCGCACTCGACGAGCAGCTCCAGCCAGAACTCGTCCGCCTTGCCGTCCCGGTCCAGAGCGGCGGGCATGATCTCCAGCAGCCGGGCGCGCACCTCCGGACGCCGCGCGGCCAGCGCGGGCAGCACCCCGCGGTAGGCGGTCCAGAAGGACTCGGGCGCCCGGACGGCGGCGGGCGAGGCCAGCAGATCGGCGACGAGGTCGCCCTCCGCCCCGGCCCGGTCCAGCCCGGCGGCCTTGATCAGCGCCCGGGCGTCCTGCGGCAGCGAGGCGTAGGGCGGCATGCCGGCGGCGCAGCGCTCGACGGTGAGCTGTCGGAACTGCGTCCAGGCGTCCCCGGCCCGCAACCGGCCCGACAGGTCCCGCACGTGCTGCTTCAGCGCCTTGACCGTCAGCGCGCCCGCGAAGGCGAACTCCAGGAAGACGGCGCGCTGCCGCTCCTCGTCGACGGTGAGCGCGTGCACCCGCTCGGCGTCGCGCGCCTTGCCGAAGAAGGCGGCGGCGTAGGTGGAGTTGTCGTGTTCGAGGAAGACCCGGGCGGCCTGCTCGTAGAAGGTGGGCAGGAAGTGCGGGACGGCCCGGCCGAGCCGGTCCCCGAGCGCCTCGAAGCCCTCCTTCGCCGTGCCCGGACGGGACTTGGCCTGCCGCGCGAGCCGCTCGACGTCCTTGACCAGGGCCAGCGCGTGGTGTCCGTTGGCCGGGTCGTTGACCAGAGCCCACGCGGGGAAGCCGAGGGTCTCCCGGCGGACCTGCCCCACCTCGGGGCTCTCCTGCTCGCGGGTGAGCCCGAGGAAGTCCAGCGCGAGGTCCTCGGCCTCGCCGAGGGTGCCCGGCACGAGCCGCACGACGCGGCGGTCGCCCAGCGCCGGGTGGGTGTAGGTGCGGACGGTGAGGACGTCGGCGTCCTCGCCGGTGCTGCTGCCGGAGGGCAGGACGGCCCCGGCGTCCAGCAGCGCGGCGACGGCCGCGTCGTCGGGGGCGGCGGGTCCCTGGGCGGTGCCGGCCGTGCTCTGGTCCTGGGTGACGCTCATGCCGCCCGCTCCTCGTCCTCGATGTCCCGTCCGGCGTACAGCGCCGCCGCCATGCGCATGCCCTCGGACCAGGCCACCGGCCCGATCAGACCGAGCTTCAGCACTCGTCCCGCGGGGTCGGTCCACATCAGGGGACCGGTCTCCGCGTCGTCGTAGCCGTCGTAGTCGCCGACCCAGACGCGGGCCTCGACCGCCCGGCCGTCCTCGCGCACGGAGCAGATCGCGCTGCCGCCGCGCACGCGGTAGCCGAGTTGGGCGACCCGGCCGTGCAGGAACCGCTGCTGCTTGAAGGCGCCGCCCGCGTACTCCTCGACGGAGGTCGCCTCGGCGTCCAGCGCGGCGGGGCGGTGCCACACCTCGCGGAAGAGCTGCTGGGCCCGCTGCTCGACACCCAGCTCCACGGCGAACTCCCGCAGCTCCTCCAGGTCCTCCAGCAGGACCGGGTGGGGCAGCCGGACGAGGTCGGGGGCGATGCGCACGGTGTCCCCGTCGAGGTCGACGAGGCCGAGGCCGCGCTCGGGGTCGGCGTCGCGCAGGAACCCGGCGACCCGGCCGTCGGCGCCGCTGACCACGAGGTCGCGCAGGGCCGAGCGCCAGGCGGGGTCGGGCCAGACGCGGGTGAGGACGTCGAGGGGCACCGGGAGCGAACGCAGCATCCAGCGCTCCACGTCGGCCAGGCACTGGCGCTCGTGCCGCTCCAGCCATTCGGTGAGCTGCCGCAGACCGACGACCGCCGGGTCGTCCGCGAGCTTGGCGGGCACCGACTTCAGCCGCCGCCCCGCCGCATTGCGGCAGACCACCTTCCCGTCCTCCAGAGCGACCTCGTAGTCGCCCGCCGATACCCACCCCATACGTGCCTCCCCGCACCGCAGTGATCAAGTGCGGGGAACTCTAGGACAGGTCACTGACAACGCCGTCCGCGCCCTGTGGACGAACGGGGCCGTAGGCCTGGGGAAAAGTGCTCCATCCCAGGTGGGAGCGGGTGCGGCCAGGTCCACGGGGGCGGCGGACACGGCCCGGGGGCGCGTTCGCGGGGTGTGTCCCGCCGGTCCGTCGCCGCCCCGCCGGGGCGGGCCCGCGCATCGCGGACCCGCCCCTTCCGGCCGGGGGTCCCTTCCGTCCGCTCCCCCCTCCGGCCGTTCGCCGCGCCGGCCCCCCGGTCACCCGCCGGCCCCCCCGGTCACCCGCCGCGCCCGGGTCACCCGCTGACCCGCCGCGCCCGGTCATCCGTCGGGCCCGGCGCCCGCGCCCGCCCCGCTCACCCGGCCGCGAACCGGTCCAGCGCCGCGGCGGCCAGCGCGGCGACGGCGGGGCGCAGCGCGCTGCCGACGTGGGGCGCGAAACGGGGGGAATGGTTCGGGGCCGGTGGGGCCAGAGGGGCCGGTGGGGCCGGTGGGGCCGGTGGGGCTTCCCGGCTCCGCGCCGGTGTGCCCGCCGGTGTGCCCGCCGGGGCGGCGGACCGGTCCGGGGCCGGCCGTCCGGGGTCGGCGACGCCCAGCATCCAGTAGACCAGCGGGATTCCGCGCTGCCCGTGGAACCGGGCCCCGGCGTCGCCGAACAGGGGGAAGTCCTCCGTGGCCAGCGAGCCGGGCCAGGGCAGCACGCGCGAGGCGCCCAGCAGCCCGGCCTGGGCCCGGCGCACCGACTCGGTGGCCGTCAGGTCGGAGCGCAGGGCCGCCGAGCGGGACACCACCCGCACCTCCGGTTCCCGGGGTGCCCCCGCGGCGGCGCTCTCGGCGTGGACGGCGCGGTGCACCGCCGTCAGCAGCCGGTCGAGGTCGGCGTCGGCACGTGCGCGGAGCCCGACGCCGAGCGCGGCGCTCTCCGGGACGACGTTGGCCGCCGTACCGGCCCGGACCATCCCCACGTTCAGGGCCATCCGGTCGGCGTGCGGGCCCGTGCGCGCGGTCAGGGCGTGCAGCCGGGTGATGACGGCCGCGGCGGTGACCACCGGGTCCAGGGCGAGCCCCGGGGTGGCCGCGTGACCGCCCCGGCCGTGCAGCACCACCTCCAGCACCGCGCCCGCCCCCGTCACCGGGGTCCCGTCCGGGGTGTGCGCCACCGTGCCGGAGGGCAGCGGTGCGGCGTGCTGGGCGAGCACGGCCCCGGGCCGGCCGAACCGCTCGTACAGGCCGTCGCGGAGCATGGCCTCGGCGCCCGACAGGGTCTCCTCGGCGGGCTGGCCGAGCACCACCAGGGTGCCCCGCCAGCGGTCGCGGAGCCGCGCGAGCAGATCGGTGGCGCCGGCCGCCGCGGCCAGGTGCAGATCGTGGCCGCAGGCGTGCATGGCGCCGGAGTCGCTGGCGTAGGGCAGCCCGGTCCGCTCACGGACCGGGAGGGCGTCGAGTTCCGCCCGCAGCCAGACACGGGGGCCGTCGCCGTTGCGCAGGACGCCGACGACGCCGTGGCCGCCCACGCCCCGGGTGACCTCGCAGCCGGCCGCCGCGAGCCGTTCGGCGAACCGGCCCGCGGTGCGGGACTCGTGCCCGGAGGTCTCCGGGTGGGCGTGGAGGTCGAGGTAGAGGGCCAGGGCGGGGCGCAGCACCTCTCCGGCCCGGGTGAGGAGGCACGCCCCGGCCGTCGGCGCCGCGCCCGCGGACGGACCGCCCGTCGGCGCCCCGTCCGGCCGGGCACCCTCCGGCCGGGTCCCTTCCGGCGCCGGAGCGGCCGATGGCGGATCGATGGGGGACGGACCGGCCGACGACGGATCGGTCGGTGGAGGGCCGCCCGTGGACGGTCCCTCCGGTGACGGCGCGTCCGGCGGCGGAGCGGCCCGCCCCGCTCCCGGGCGCGGCGGACCGGCCGCCGGGGGGAGACGGGGTGGTGTCCCGCCGGGCGCGGGGCCCGGCGGGAGCGTGGTGGCGCGGCCGACGGGTGGCCGCGGCGGGGGAGGGGGCGGGGGGGACGGCGGGGTCATCGGCCGCTCCGGGGGACGGCCGGGCCCCGGCCGGGACACGGCCGGGGCCCGGGAGGCGGGAGGGTGTTCAGGGGAAGGGGTGCGGGGCGCGGCGGATCTCCGCCTCCGCGAGGTCGCGGTCCCGGAGGCCGCCCCGGCGCTGGGCGGTGCGCAACCGGGGCATGTGAAGGGCGCGTTGCCGGTTCCAGCCGAAGTCGATCGGCAGCAGCCCCGGCACGAGGGTGCTGACGGTGCGCAGCCCCATCCGCTCCTGCTCGGGCGAGGTCTGGTCGACGACGATGACGTCGTGGCCCGCCCGCACCAACTCGTCCCGGACCACGGCGACATCGTCCCGGAGATCGCGGGTGCGCGGCCGGAGCCGGTCCTCCCAGTCCCGGTACACCTCGTCGAAGGGGAGCGCCTCGGACGGCTCCAGATAGGCGCGCGCGTACTCGGCCATCCGGGGCAGCCCGTAGAGCTGGGGGTGGTCCTTGAGGTGCCGCACGAGGGAGAAGTCGTCGGCCATGGCCTCCAGTTCGACGTGGCGCTCGGCGGTCTGCCGGGCCAGGTGCGGGATGTAGCTCAGCACCTCGGACAGGGCGCCCTCGATGGCGGACCTCGGGTCCAGGGAGGCCGCCGCGGCGAAGGAGAGGGTGCCGGGGCCCCCGTCCCGGCGGACGCCGACCACGGTGACGGCCGGTACCGCCAGGTCGATCCGGTTGTCGAAGACCCGCACGTCGTAGCCCTGCAGGATGGCGCGTTCGGCCAGGGCAGCGGAGGCGGATCCGCCCACCGTCCGCAGGTCGACACGGGTGAGCGGGGCGGCCCCGTACCAGCCGTTGAGGAACGCGTCGCGCTCGACCAGCTCCAGCAGCCCGCCCAGCACCGCCTCCTCCGTACCGCCGCCGATGGCGCAGCCGTTGGAGCACTCGAAGACGAAGTTGTCGCCGGCCGGCGGGATGCTGTAGTAGACCAGCCGGGACGGCACCAGTACCGGGCGTTCGTCGCGCAGCGACCACCCCCACTCCCAGGGGATGGGGCGGCCCGGGTCGAAGGGGGCCACGGCCGGGTCGTCCCGGTAGGTCTCCTCGGCGTACAGACCGCACACGGCGGGGTCGACGGCGTCGGCCCGCAGTTCGTTGTAGGAGCCGACGACCGGGGCGGCACCGCCCCGGCGGTGGGTGCCCGCGTACCGCTCCAGGCCCTCCAGGTAGGCCAGGCGGCGGCTGGTGTCGAAGGAGGTCTCCTGTCCGCTCCACGTCACGTCGTGGAGTCCCGCGTAGCCCCGGATGAAGACGCTGCCCGCCACCGGCGCGGTGGTGGACGAGGTGACGTCGGTCCAGGTGCCCGCGCCGAGGGCGCCGCAGACCGGGTTGGCCAGGGCGTCGGTGGGCAGCGGGTGGGCGAAGGCGGAGCGGAGGCGGTAGGTGCCGGGGTCCGGCTTGGGGACCGGGCGCCCGGCGAACGGCCCGGCGGTGTCCGGGGGCTGTCGCCGTGCCGGGGGGCCGCAGTCCGGGCAGAGCGGATCGGCGAGCAGCGGGAACGTCCTGACCAGCAGGGTGGTCGCATCGACCCGGGTCACCTGGGGCAGCGCCCGGTCCGCCGGTCCGCTCGCCGGGGGCGTGGGCCCGGGAGCACCCCACAGGGCCTCGCACAGCGCGGCCACGGTGTCCCGGAGGTGTCCGGTGAGCAGTGGCCACGTCCCGGCCGGGCGGGGGCCCTCGGGTCCGCCGGTCTCCAGGGCGTTGCGCTCGCTGCGGCTGCGCAGCCGTTGCCAGCGGACGGCGAGGCAGCGTCCGCAGGCGGGGGCGGTGCCGTCGCCGCCCCAGGGGCCGAGCAGGACCGCGGAGGCGGTGAGGTGCACCCGTGCCGCCGGGCGCTGCGCCGCCCACGGGTCCGCGGCACCGGCGTCCCCGGCCCCGGTGCCGACGGCGCCGACCGGCACCACACGCGGGGCCCCGGTGCCGAAGCGTGCGTCCAGAAAGGTCTGGAGGGCGTCGCGGGTCTCCGCCATCGGGTGCGGGAGCGGCGGCGCGGGGCGGTGCGCGTCCGGGGAGCCGGGGCCCGGCAGCGGGCGCGTCGCGGTGCTCATGAGGTCTTCGTCCAGCGGAAGGTGCGCATCGCCACGGCGCCGAGGACGACGGTGAAGACCAGCAGTCCCGCGCAGCCGGTCGCGATGTCGGAGAGGTCGCCGCGCCCGGTCAGCGAGCCCGAGACCGCGTCGTTCAGATGGCGCAGCGGCATGACCAGGGAGAGCTTCCGCAGCCAGTCGGGCATCGAGTCCAGCGGGAAGAAGGACCCGGACAGGAACGCCATCGGCAGCATCAGGAAGTTGGCGATCCCGGCGACCGACTCCGGGGTGTCGGCGACGCTGCCGATGATGACGCCGAGCATCAGGAAGGTGATGATCCCGAGGACCATCACGGGGATCAGCAGCGGCCACCGGGAGTCCGGCACGAGGCCGAACCCGGGGAGCATCGCCACCCCGACGAACAGCACGGACTGCACCGCCCCCACCACCAGGGCGAGCACGAAACGGGAGCCGATGACGGAGGAGAGCGGGGCGGGCGACATGCGGATCATGCGCAGGATGTCGTCGGCCCGCCACTGCATCAGGGTGAAGCCGATGCCGAAGACGGCCGCGTTGGCGACGCCCCAGGAGAGCACCCCGGAGGCGGTGTAGGAGAGGTAGGAGTAGCCGCTCTCCTCCACGTCGCGCCCGCGGAAGATCAGCCCGAAGACGACGAGGAAGATCAGCGGGAAGGCGAAGGTGAAGAAGACGGTCGTCCGGTCCCGGACCTGGGCGCGGTAGCCCGCCGCGGTCAGCGCGGAGTAGGCGCTCATGCCTGCTGCTCCTGGTTCTCGGGGGCGGCGGGAGTCCGGCCCGGCCGCCGGGCGGTGATGTCGAGGTAGACGTCCTCCAGGCTGGGGGTGCGGGTCTGCACACCCTCCAGGCCGGTCACGGCGTCGAGCGCGGCGAGGACCCGGCCGGTGGCGCGGGTCTCCAGCACCAGGTGGCCGCCCTGCACGGTGACGGCCTCCACGCCCGGCAGGGCCGCGGCCTCGCGCTCGCCGATCCGGCCGAGCGGGACCAGCATCCGGCTGCCGGCGCCGAAGGTGCCGATGAGGTGCTGGGGTTCGTCGGTGACGACGAGCCGGCCGTCGACCAGGATGCCGACGCGGTCGCAGAGCGCCTCCGCCTCGTCGAGGTGGTGCGTGGTGTAGACGATGGTCCGGCCCCGCGCCTTGAGCCCGCGCAGCACCTCCCACAGGTCCCGGCGGCCCTCCGGGTCGAGGGCGGCGGTCGGCTCGTCCAGGAAGATCAGTTCGGGTCCGTGGACCAGGGCGGAGGCGATGGCGAGCCGCTGGCGCTGGCCGCCGGAGAGGCTGTCGACCCGCACCCCGTGCCGACCGGCCAGGCCGACGGACTCCAGGGTGGTGTCGACGGCCGCGGGATCGGCGCCGAACAGGGCGGCCACGGTGCGCAGATGCTCATGGACCGTCTGCCGCACGAAGAACGCCGAGGACTGGGTCTGCACCCCCATGCGGGGCAGCAGCGCGGTGTTGCGGGGCCACGGGGACTCGCCGAACACCGAGACGCTGCCGGAGTCCGCCCGGCGCAGCCCCTCCATGATCTCCACCAGGGTCGACTTCCCCGCCCCGTTGGGGCCCAGCAGCCCGAAGAACTCGCCGCTGCGGACCTCCAGCGTGACCTCGTCGACGGCCCGCAGGCCGCCGTAGCTCTTCGTCACACCGCTGACGGCGACGGCGGGTCGCGCCCCCTCGGCCGGTGTGGGGGAGGTGGTGCTCATACGGGTACCTCATTCATGGTCGCGTGGTCCTTCGGGGCCGAGGTCATCGGAGCAGCAGCAGTACGGCGCAGGTGACGGAACCGGCCACCGCGAGCAGCACCAGGGCGGTCCAGGAGAGGGCGTAGCCGGTGTAGACCCGGCGGGCCCGCGGCGGATAGGCGGCGACGGCGTCCCGGCCGCCGCGCCGCAGCGCCAGATAGGTCCGGGTCTCCGGGGCGAGGTTGGCGGCGCCCAGCAGGTGGCAGAGCATCCGGTAGCCGTCCAGCGGGGGCAGCGGCACCAGGTTGCTCAGGGCCTGGACGGTGCCGACGAACAGCATCCCGGTCAGCACCGGGCGCACCGGGTCGGAGGGGTCCAGGAGGGACCACCACAGCGCGAGGGGCAGCAGGAGCACGAGGTTGACGTACGCGCCGGCCCCGGCGACCACCAGTTTGGCCCGCAGGCCGGGCAGGAACAGGTAGTTGTCGACGGTGCAGTACATCATCAGGGTCGGGAAGCGCCAGCGCAGTCCGATCTCGGAGACCACGCCGCCGTAGTGCCGGGCGGCGACGCCGTGGGCCAGCTCGTGCAGGCAGATGCTGAACCAGAGGAACACCGCGAACGGCACCAGCGCCGAGGGCCGCCCCAGCAGCTCCAGCGTTCCGTCGACGAGGGCCGCCGGACGGGCCAGCAGGGCGGCCGTCATCGTCAGAACGGCTGCGAGTAAAGGGAGTTGGACCCACGGCCGCAGCAGCGGGCGCAGCGGGCGGTACAGGCGGCCGGTGGTCGCGTGGGCGTCCGCGACGGTCCGGCGGCTGCCCTTCCAGAAGCCCCCGGTGCGGGCCGGCGCCGGCCCGGGCGGGGCGGGGTCGGGGGAGTCGGCGAGCAGGCCCCGGGTGCCGAGCAGACCCAGCAGCCGCGTCCACTGCTCCTCGGGGAGCCGCAGGCGGAACCGGTCCGCGTACGCGGACACCAGATCGTCCAGGTTCCGGGTGCCGTCGAGGCGGCTGATGACGAAGTGCTCCTTGGGACCGACCTCGAACGCGGCGCCGCTGACCGGGTGTTTGATCAGGTGCACGGTGCGCGGACCGCGCAGCAGCGGCGGGCTGATCAGCACCCCCGGGCGCAGCGCCGGCCGGTAGGCGCGCACGGCTGCGGACCGCTCGGCGGCGGACGGGGCCGCAGGGGCCGTCGGGGCCGAACGGCCGCCGGAGGAAGGGACGGTGGGGGAAAGGCCGGTGGTGGAGGCGCCCGCGGCCGGGGCCGCCGCGGAGGGTCTCCCGGCGGAGCGGTCGGCGGCGCTCACGAGGCCCCCTGTCGTCCGGCGGCCGGTTCCCGCAGCACCCTGCCCAGGACGAAGGCCAGATACGCCTCGTCCCGGATGGTGACGTGCAGCCGGTTGTTGGTCATGTGCATGTACGGCGAGAGCAGGCGGGGCAGCACCGCCGGCACATGGGTAACGGGCACCAGCGGCGCCGCGTCCGGCTCCTCGGTCCGCCGCTGCCCGCTGTCCTCGCGGGCCGGACCCTCCCAGGCGGGGAAGGCCAGCCCGCCCCGCACGGCCAGCTCCTCCACCCCCGCGCGCAGCTCCAGGCAGTGCTCGGCCCAGCGGCGCAGGAACGCCGGGAGCCTGCTGAGGTCACCGCCGTCCACGGCCCGCCGGATCCGCGCGAACCGGGCCCCCAGCGTGGGCGCCATCCGCTCGTACGTCCGCTCGTACTCGGTCGAGCCGATGAAGCCGGTGCCGGGGAACAGCCGGTGCCAGAAGGCGTAGTAGGAGTCCAGGTACTCCGCGAGCCGATCCTCCTCGGGCAGGAAGCAGCTCGCCATCACCATCATGAGCTGGGCGGAGGTGCCCAGGAGCACCGTCCGCAGGTGCAGGTTCATGCCGCGGTACGCCTCCAGGACCAGGTCGCTGGAGTGCCGGAAGTGCCACTCGGCGAGCCGGACCCCGGCCGGGCCGCCGTACTTGGCGTACTCCGGGGCGTACGGCTCGTAGGAGAAGGAGTTGTTGGGCCGCAGGTTCATCCGGCCGTCGGCGCCCATGTACGCGTCCCGGTCCCCGTCGGGGAACTCGATGTCGAAGAGCGCGTTGTAGAAGTCCCTCAGGAAGCCCGAGTCGACCTCGTACAGGGCCGGGCGGGAGGCGAGGAAGGAGCGGATCGCCTCCTCCGCGCGGCGCCGTACCTCCGCCTCGGCCGCCGGGCCGCTGGGCCGCAGGCGCAGCCGCACATGCGGGCCCTCCAGCCAGTAGTTGATGAAGAAGTGGCCGGACAGCAGGCCGTCCCCGGTGAGCGAGTCCACCAGCGGGCGGACGCAGTTGACCAGGAGCGGCTGCGGGTTGGCGGCGTAGAAGACGTGCAGCGCCAGCCAGGGGGCGTCCCCCTCGGCGTCCGCCGCCCGGGTGTCCAGGGGAGCCGGGAAGGCCGCGGGTTCGGTCAGTTCGGGCATGACGGGGCGACCTCCCGGTCGGAGTGCGGCAGGGGGCGGGTGGTGAAGGTCTCCACGGCGAGCTCGGCCACGTGCCGGCCGCGCGGGGAGGTGAGGTGGAGGCCGTCCTCGGAGGGGAGCATCTCCCGGAAGACCACCCGGGTGCCGGGCTCGCGGTCCACCAGGGCGTCGAACGCGGCCAGCGAGAGCGGGCTGTCGAAGTCCACGTACACGGGCTTGGCCCCGACGGGCCCCCGGCCGGAGCGGGAGGCGGTAGCGAAGCACCGGTCGGGCAGTCCGTGCGCGCGCCGCCAGCGCAGGAACTCCAGGTAGTACTCCTCCTCGCCGCTCCCGGCGCGGCGGACCGGCAGCGCCCCGGCGTCGGCGGTCCAGCTCCGCCGCGACACCACCACGCCGCCGTGCCGCACCCGGGGCCTGCGGGTGACCCCGTCCTCGGCCGGGCCCTCCGGCACGCCCGCCCAGACGTCGAACGGGGCCATGGTGCTGGGGGAGAGCAGGAGCAGGGTGCGCGGGATCTCGGGCAGCGCGATCGGCACCAGATAGCCGAAGTAGGCCGGGACGACCTCGCGGCCCAGGCGGCGGGAGCGCAGCACCAGGCGGCCCGCCTCCTCGTCGTGCTCGACGTAGAGGTCGTCGAGGTGGATACGGTCCTCCTCCGGCACCGAACTGGTCTCGCCGGGGCAGACGATCTGGTGGTCGGTCAGGCGGCCGTGCAGGTTGAGGTTGCTGCTGACCGGGCCGCCGGTGACCTCGGCGAACACCGCGCCCCGGGGGCGCCGGGCCGCCATCTCCTCGCGCAGGGCGCCGGACAGCGGAGGTGCCTGCTCCCCGGGGCCGTCGTAGAGGTGGGTGAAGCGGCTGAACGGGAAGGCCAGTCCGCCGTAGGACTTGTTGAGGACCACCAGGGGCGGACCGCCGGGTGGACGGGAGAGCTGGAGGTGGTGGCTCTGCGGGGTGAAGTGGCCGCTGAGCGTGCCGAGTTCGGCGGCGGCCCCGTCGAGCAGCGCGCGGGGCAGCTCGATCTCCGCGGCCTCCCCGCCGCCGTCCCGCCAGAGGGCGCGCATGCCCTCGTGGAAGTGGCGCCGGGCCCGGTCGAGGGCCTTCATCTCGGGCTGCCCGAGCCAGTTCTCCTCGGGCCGGTAGCCGCCCTCCTCGTCGAAGGCGGACCGCTTGGAGGTGAAGGAGACGTACTGGTCGAAGAAGTCCTCGTGGAAGTCGTGGACCAGGCCGAGCAGGTCGTCGCACCGCCCTCCCCGGCCGTAGCGGGCGAGGAAGAACCCCAGCAGGGTGACGCGCTGGGGCAGCGTCAGGTCGAACAGGGGCAGGACGCCCTCGACCGCGCGCAGCGCCCGGCCCGTCTCCCCGCCCAGCACGGCGGGACCGCACACCGCCTCCCCGTCCGTGCGCACGTCCTCGTACATCAGGGTCTGCGGAAGGGCCGCCGACCCGTCCGCGCCCAGCTCCCGCTGCACCTCCAGGAGCCGGTTCCGCAGGGAGGCCAGCAGGTCCCGGCGCTCGCGGACCCCGGCGCCCGGATAGCGGGCGAGGCAGTCCGCCGGGCCGTCCAGCAGCCCTGCCAGCCGGTCGGCCCACGGCACCCGGAGCGAGCGCAGCGCGTCCTGGTAGGAGCGCAGCGGATCACCGCCGTGCACGTCCGCGCGCAGCACCGGCACCTGCACCATGCCGAGGTCGACCAGGGCCGAGGCGTAGCGCTCGCACTCCTCGCGCCCGGTGTCGTGCTCGGCCGCCAGCCAGTCCACCAGGTCCCGGTGGCGCACCGGGGCGTCCCGGCCGCCGAGCCACTCCAGGAGGCGTTCCAGGGTGCCGCTGCTGCGCAGGTAGAACAGCCGGTCGCGGACCGCGTCGAAGGTGACGGCGGCGCTGTCGTCGCCCGCCGTCGTCACGTGGCGCACATAGCGGATGCGGTCGGCGTCGCGTCCCCAGCCGGGGGAGAGGACCACCGGGAGGTCCCGGCGGCGCAGCGGGTCGGCCATCACCAGTTCGGTGATCCGGGCCAGCACCACCACGTTCAGCCGCACATGGCTGACCCAGTCCCCGTCGGTGCGCAGCTCGGTCCCGTCGTCCGCCGGGTCACCGGCGAAGGTGCCGAGGCCGATGCCGGTGAAGGTGCTGAAGGGGCTGGTCTTGCAGGCCGTCCGGTACAGATAGGTCAGCGCGGCGCGCTCGATCTTGCGCAGCCGGTTGCCCGGCCGCTCACCCGTGTCGCGCAGATAGGTGTCCAGCCGCCCGTCGAGGGCGGGCGAGGCGAGCAGCAGGCCGAGGCGCAACCGGTCGTCGGCCAGCGACGCGCGCAGCGACCGCCGGCTCTCGCGGAGTTCACCGGCGAGCAGCTCCGCCCCCTCGGCGCGCCGTCCGTCCAGCCGGGCGCGGTCCAGGAGCCACCGCCCGACGCGCCGCCCGGCCTCCGGATCCCGCTCCGACACCAGCAGTTCGGCGGCCCCGGGGTCGGCGGGCAGCCGGTTGTTGAAGATCTGCCGCCGCAGGGCGAGCAGTCGGCGGCGCGCGACGGGGTCGTCCTGCCCGCCGTCGGGGCCGGTGGTGGCCTTGACCAGGGTGTGCAGCAGGTCGCTGAGCGTGGCCCCCTGCGCGGCCAGCCGTTCCTCCTCGGCCAGGACATCGTCGGCCCAGCGGCGGGTGTCCGGGCAGCGCAGTCCGTGCACGGTTTCGATGGGCAGTCCGGCGGCGCGCAGCAGGAAGCGGCGGCCGGGTTCCCAGTGGGTCCCGGACTCGGTGGCGGGCACGGGCGCGCCGGGGTCTGTGGAAGTCATGGGGAGTCCTTAGCGGCCGTCAGGCGATCTCGTGGCGGAAGTCGGCGGGCCCGGGGCGTTCGTGACCGAGGGCCATGATGAGCAGGGGGGCCTCGTCCCCGTCGGCGAGACCGAGCCGCTCGACGTAGGAGACGTTGTCGAAGCCCAGGGCCACACCGGCGCCCAGGCCCAGGGCGGCGGCGGCCAGGTAGAAGCTCTGCGCGACGGCCCCGGCGGTGCCGACCGCGAGCCGGTAGCCGCGGTCCCCGACGGCGTCGAGCACGGCGGTGGTGCGCACGGTGGGCACCAGGACGGCTCCGGCCTGCTCCAGGTTGTAGTTGGCCAGGAAGTAGTTCCGCTGGAGGAAGGAGCCCTGCGGTCCGGCAGTCACCAGCCGCAGATCGCCCCGATCGGCGTCGTAGGCGTACGCGCCGGGCTCCACGCCGTCCACGTGGCCGACGAAGGCGTAGAGCCGGGCGAGGCGCAGGGTGTCCAGCGGATCGGTGTCCCCGGCCAGCCGGGTCCCGGCGCAGGCCGCGAGGACGGCGGACAGCTCCCCGGCGCCGACCGGCCGCCGGGCGTCGAAGCGGCCGAAGCTGGAGCGCCGGTCCCGCAGCGCCCGGCGCAGTCCGGTCTCCGGGAACCGGGGCGGGGGGAGCGGGGTGCGGATGCCGCCGTCCCCGGCGGGCAGCGCCGCCGCCGGCGCCAGGGCACCGGCGGGCGGCCGGCCGGCGGCACCGGCGAGGGTCGCCCGGTGCATGGCGTCCAGGGCGTCGAAGTCCAGCAGGGCGCGGGAGCGTTCGGCGTCCCGGTGGCGGACGGAGGGGCGGTGGCCCGGGTCGGTGCGCGGGGCCCCGGCCGGCCGGGAGGGAGTGCCGGTGCGGGCCTGGGCGGCGACCGGTGCGACGGCGGGCGCGGGGGCAGGAGTGGTGACGGGCGCCGGGGCCGGGCGGGGCGGGCCCGCGGAGCCCCGGGCGGCGGGCGCGGTGTCCCCGCCCGGCGCGGCCCAGCGCAGCGGCACGACCCCGAACACCGTCTCGTCCCCGCCCCGCACACCGAGGAGTTCGTTGAGCCGGGGCTCGTCGAACCAGAGCACGGGGGCGAGCCGCAGCCCCCGGGCCAGCGCCCAGATCCGCCAGGTCTGCACGAGGGTGCCGAGGTCGGTGGAGACCACGTGGAAGGAGAAGCTGTTGTACTTGAAGGAGTTCTGCCAGTACTTGACGCCGAGGATCAGGTACTGGTCCGTGTCCCGCGCCCAGCCGGGCGCGTCCGGGCCGAGCGCCTCGCGGACCCGGTCGGTGACGTCGCCCGCCAGGAGCCGCAGCATGGCGTGCCGGTGGACGTCGTAGTGGTGCAGCCCGGGAGTGAGCGGACCGGAGGGGCCGCAGGCCCAGTGGATGGTCACCGGGTAGAGCCCGCCGCCGCCCGAGGTGCCGCGCGACCAGTTGGCGTGGGTGTAGAAGGGCAGCCCGGGCAGATCGGTGTTGGCCTGGACGCCGAGGCGGCGCCCGGTCAGCCCGTAGGAGTCCCGGAGCATCGCGGACAGCAGGCGCAGGTCGAAACCGGCGCCCTGCTCCCGGGCGGGGGCGGTGCCGGGCAGCAGCCCCGGGGCGACCGGCACATCGGCGAGGTCCTCGGTGCCCGGCAGCGCGAACGCCTCGGCATCCGGGTAGTACTTGCCCTTGCGCGGGCCGTCGGCCCAGTTCACGACATGGTCGGTGGGTTCCATCGGGACCCGGCCGCGATGCAGGATCGCCTGCGCGTACTCATGGGCGTATCCCATGGGGGTCCTCCTCTCCTCGGGCAGTCGGGCGGTCGGGCGGTGGGACCGGCGGCGCGGTGCGCCGGGCGGGCGTCGGAGCGGTCCGGCCGCGCGGGTCGCGCGCGGCGCCGATGCGGCCGGGCGGTCGGCCGGTCACGGGAACGGGTGCGGGCCGGGGTTGAGTCCGGCCGCGGTCAGGTCGTCCGGCCGCAGCCCCGCCTCGCGCAGCGCCGTGCGGGTGCGGGGCATGTGCCGGGCGCGCTGCCGGGTCCAGCCGAAGTCGAGCGGCAGCAGTCCGGGCACCAGCACCTTCACGGTGGACAGGCCGAGCGCGCGCTGCTCGGGTGTCGTCTGGTCGACGACGACCACGTCGAACCCGGCCCCGGTCACCGCCTCCACCGCGCACAGCAGGTCGTCGCGGATGTCGGGGCCCGAGCCGTCGGCGCGCTCCCAGCGCAGGCCGGAGACCGCCACCGGCGCGGGCGGGGAGGGGCGGCGGAGCAGGAAGTCGGCGTGGCGGCCCATCTCCGGCACGGCGTAGACCAGCGGATGGTCGTGCAGGCTGGTGATCCGCCCGAAGTCCTCGGCCATGCCCCGGTAGGCGGCCTCGTCGCGCCGGAAGCGCTGGAGGAGCTGCACCGAGTCGGTGGCGATCTCGCACAGCGCGGCGGCCAGCGCCGCCTCCGGGTCGAGGGCGGCCCCGGCCCCGAAGCACATCCGGGCCGGACCGCCGTCGAACCGCTCCGCGACCCCCGTGACGACGGGCACCGGGAAGGTGATCCGGGTGTCGAAGAAGCGGGCCCGGTACCCGTACATGGCCATCCGGTCCACCATCACCCGGGTGTGCGGATCGGCGCTGGTCGCCGGGTCGATCTCGGGCAGCGGCTGCATCCCGTGCCAGGCCAGCAGGAACGCGTCCCGCTCCAGCACCTCCATCAGCCCCCCGAGCACCGCCTCCTCCGGACTTCCCCCGGAGGCGCAGCCGTTGGAGCTCTCCTGGACGAACCGGTGCTCGATGCCGGGCTTGTGGTAGAAGGCCAGGACCTCCGGAACGGGTCGGGGCCGCCCGTCCCGCAGCGACCAGCCCCACACCCAGGGGATCGGACGGGAGGGCGAGAACGGCGGCACCCAGGGGTTGTCCCGGTGGAAGGCGTCCGTGTAGAGCCCGGTCTCGCGCGGGTCCACGGCGTCCGGCCCGAGGTCGTCCAGGGCCGCCGTCAGGGTGAGGTCGCGGCCCCGGGCCCGCATTCCCGCGAACCGCTCCAGGCCCTCCAGCACGCCGATGCGGGTGCTGTCGTGGTAGGTGTCGGCATGACCGCCCCAGAAGGTCTCCCGCAGGTACTCGCCGGAACGGCTGGAGAAGCAGCCCACGGTGGCCGAGGTGGTCGGCGAGGTCACGTCGCACACCACGGACGGACCGACCGCCCCCCAGTGCGGGTTGGCGAACGCGTCGACCGGCAACCGGTACGCCGCCACCGGCCGGACCCGGCTGACGCCCGGCCGGTACTTCGGCGCGGGCCGCAGCACCAGGGCGGCCGACTCCGCGGTCACCGGCTCCGGTTCGCCGCAGCCGGGGCAGTCCGGCTCCGGCACCAGCGGATGATGACGCACCGTCAGGTTGTCCAGGTCCACCAGCCAGACGTCCGGGAAGGGGCCCCCGTCCTCCGGCGGAGCGGTGCCGAGCCGGGCGATCAGGGCGGCCACGGCCTGGGCGGCGAACGGCGACCGGTACGGCCACGGCCCCGACTCCCGTGTCCCGCCGCGCAGTTCCAGCCCCTCCCGCAGCCCGACCGAGCGCACCCCCTGCCACCGGCGGCTCAGGCATCCGCCGCAGCCGGGCCGCCCCGGCGCGGGCCGGGGCCCCACGATCACCTGGCGCCCGTACAGGTGGACCGGCAGCGTCGTGCGCGCCGCCCGCTCGGCGGCGGCGGGGGCGGTGAAGGCGTCCCGCACCCCGAGCGCGGCGACCGTGACATCCGGCAGCCGGTGGCCGCCCGGCGCGGCGGGCAGCTCCGCCAGGGCCCGGCGGAGGTCGCCGGCGAAGAGACGGCACGCCTCCCGCCGGGCCGCCCCGGGCCCGTCGGTATCCGCCGCGACGACGGAGGGCGTGACTGCGCGCGGCGCCACGGCGGGCGCGGCGCCGCGCGCCTCGGGGGCCGTGCCCGTCCGGCCGGGCACGGCGCGGTCACCGGGGGACCGGCCACCGGTGCCGGTGGCGGAGGCGAGGTCAGCGGTCATCGGCGGTCGCCTCCGTGAGCAGCACCCGCACGGTGCGGATGCCGGCGGCGGGCAGATCGGCGGCGTGGGTCGGCACCACGAACGCGTCCCGCCCGGCGGCGGCCAGCCGCTCCAGCACGTCGGCCCAGGCCACCGGCGCGCCGTCGGCGGGCGGTGCGGCGCCGTCCGGGCCGGTGACCGGGACCAGCGCCGCGTCCAGGTCCACCAGCAGCGGGTCCCCGGTGTCGGCGTCCTCCAGCACGCCCTCCGCGTCGAGTTGCAGGGCGCCCAGCAGATCGCGGAGGGCGTCGGTGGCCGCGGCGGTCCGCTCCAGGGCGGCACCGACGGCCCACCGGACCGGCGCCCGCCCCCCGTCGGTCCCGGCATCGGTCCCGGCACCGGCGGCCCGCCCGGCGGCGCTCGCCGGTCCGGCCTCCGCCCCGCCCGGTCCGGCCTCCGCCTCCGCCTCCGTCCGCGCGGGTACGGCCGTCGGCGGCACCGTCCTGGCCAGGACGACGGACACCCCGCTGTGTTCGGCCTCCCCGAGGTCGAGGAGTTCGACCGCGTGTCCCAGATGCCCGGCGGACCGCAGCAGGAAGGTGGCCTCGGGATCGTCGCCGAACGCCTGCGGCGGAATCACCGAGGTGCGGCCCGTCCCCCGCACGGCCCGCCGCAGGGCGTCATGGGCGAGCGCGGAGAGCAGCCCGGCCGCCGCGGCCTCCGGCAGACCGCCGCCCGCTCCGGTCCCGGCACGGGAGGGCTCGAACCGGCGGTCCGCGTTGTCCGGGCCGAAGGGCCGCACCGCACCGGACGGCACCCGCACCTGCTCCTTGGTGACCAGGGAGACGGCCGCCGACCAGGAGGCCACCGGACCGTCGCCCGCGCCGGTGGCCGCGGTCAGCCGCTCCGGAGCGACCTCCGGGAGCGCGCCGTGGGCGGGCCCGGCCGGGGCCGGGGGCACCACGTGCTCGGCGTAGACCCCGGCGGCGGCGTTCAGCGCCCGCAGCCGCGCGCCCGCCGTGTGCTGGACGTCGAAGGCGGCGACGGTCCGTGTCCCGGCCGCGCCGAGGCCGACCGCCACGGCCCCCACCTTCAGCGGGAGCTGGGTGACCGGCTCGTCGGCGTACCGGGTGAACACGCCGACCGACGGCCGGACGGCGAGCGAGCGCCGGTCGAGTTCAGCGAGCGGCCCCTCGGTCGCGCCGTCGTCCGGGGCGGCGGCGACGACCGGCTCGAACACCGGCCGGGCGGGCGCTGTCGTCAGGTCGACGGGCTCCGGCGCGGCGGACGGCGTCCGGCAGAACGGGCAGCGCGGATGGGGCAGCAGCCGCTCCGCCAGCACGTCGAAGGAGGCCATGTCCTGGATCAGCACCTGGTCCCGGGTCTCGGCCGGCAGCGCCCCCGTGACGAGCCGGAAGACCTCGTAGCCGAGCAGATTGCCGAGCATCGCGGCGAGCGGCCCGCGCGGAGCCGGACCGGTGGCGCCGTGGCCGAGCGCCAGCCCGCTCCAGAGGTCCGCCGCGACCGCGGGGTCGCCGTTCGCGCCCAGCCGCAGCGCCGCGCAGACCGCGCACGCCCCGGAGTCCGGGGCGGTGACCGGCCCGACCACCGCGCGGCCGCCCAGGGTCCAGGCCGGGAGCAGCACGCGCCCGTCCGGGACCCCCTGGCGGAGCAGGGCCACCGCGGTCCGGAACGCGTCCCGGCCGCAGGCGGCCACCACCACGTCGTACCCCTCGTACCCCTCGTACCCCTCGTACGCCTCCCAGCCGGCCTCCGCCCCGGCCGGGGCGTCCGGCAGTACCACGACCTCGGCCGGGCTGCCCTCCTCGGTGAGTCGCGCCGCCTCGTCCAGCAGGGCGCCGAACTCCCCAGCGGTGGCGTCTCCTTCGGCCAGGGCGGACTCCACGGCGACATGGGCGCCGCCGTTGCGGACCAGGGAGAGGGCGCACCAGTGGGCCACCGGACCGTCGCCCAGGACGGCGACCCGGGCGGCGCGGAACGCGGCGAACCTCCGCTCGGCGCCGTCCGCGTAGTGGTCGAGGTAGGCGATCTGCTGGGCGAAGCGGGCGGCGACCGCGCCGGCCACGGGCGCCCCGTCCGTACCGTCCGTGCCGTCTCCGGAGGGTCCGGCCGCGGGCCGGGCGAAGCCCCGTGAGTAGAGCGCCTTGACCAGGCCCCCCACCATCGCCTTCTGCGGCTCCTTGAAGCCCTGGCAGATCTCCGCCACCGTGCGGCTCCCGTCGAGGTGCGGGACGAGGAGGGTGGCGAAGCGGTAGGCGGACGGCGAGCTGAGCTGGAATCCGCCGTCGGCGTTGTGGAAGATCACCCCGCCCGGGGTCTCGGTGAACAGCACGTCGCGTCGCACCCGGGGACGGGTGCCGGCGGTCTCCTCGTACGGCGTCGTGGGCATGCGGGGGTCACACCTCCGGAGCGCGGCCGGTGGCCGCTGGGTCTGAACGGGGGAGCTGAACAGGGGGGTTGCACGGGGGAGCCGGGCAGGGGAACAGGCCGGTGGCCGGACGGGAGGGCGGGTCGGACGATCGAGCGGGGTGGGGAAGCGGGGCAGTTGCCGTAGCGGGGGACGGGAGTGGGGGGAGGGGAGAGGGAGAGGGGACGGGAGCGAGAGTGCGGGAGGCAAGGGACGGGAGGAGGCGGGGGCGGGGGAGCGGACGGCGGCCGGGCGGGACGGGGAGGTCCGCGGCGGCGCGTCCTCCGGGGCCGTGCGCGTCACACGGCCCCGGAGGGGAGGGCGTGCCGCGCGGTGGCGGCGACGGGCCGGGGGACGCCCCCGGCCCGGGCGGCCCTGAGCCGCGCGTGCGCGCGGAACAGGGGGTTCATCCGGAGGTCCCCGGGCTGCTCCTCGTCCAGCAGCCCGGTGTCCAGCAGCCGTTCGAGCAGCACCTCGGCCTGGGCCTCGGGGACGGACAGGACGGTGGCCGCCTCCGGCGCCGTGATCCGCCCCTCCAGCCGGGACAGGCGCAGATACGCCTGGGCCAGCGCATCGGGCAGCCGGTCCAGTGCCCCGTCGAGGGCCTGCGGCACGGACATCCGGGGGTCGTCGGGCAGCGCCAGCCGGGCCGGGAGGTCCCGCCGCAGCCAGGCGGCGCAGTCCGCGAGACGCAGCTTGGGACGGGTCAGCAGCCGGGCCGCGGCGATCCGCAGGGCCAGCGGAACGTGTCCGCACAGGGCGGCCAGGCTCCGGGCGGCGGCGGGTTCGGCCGCGACCCGCTCGGTGCCGAGGACGGTGGTGAGGAGCGCGTGGGACTCCGGCGGGGGCAGCGCGCCCAGCCGCAGCACGGCCGGACCGTGGGTGGCGACCAGGGCGGCCAGCCCCATCCTGCTGGTGACCACCGCCGCGCCGCAGCGGGCCAGGTCCAGCACTCCGCGCACCTGGTCCGGGTGCACGGCGTCGTCCAGGATCACCAGGCAGTCCTCGGGCGGGGCGGTCGGGGGCAGCGCCCCGGCCAGCTCCCGGGCCGCCTCGGCGGCGCGCCGGGGGGTCCCGTCCGGGCCGGTCAGCGGGAGCAGGACGGCGACGGGGTAGCGGTCGGCCACCGTGTGCGCGGCGTGCAGGGCGAGCGCGGTCTTGCCCATGCCGGGGCCGCCGGAGACCAGCGCCGTCACCGGGGCGGCGGCCGACCCGCCCCGGTGACCGGCGCTCCGGAGACGGTCCACCAGATCGGCGGTGGCCGGGGCGCGCCCGGTGAAGCCGGGGACGTGCGGGAGCCGGGGACCGGGCGCGGTCGCGGGGCCGGGGGAGCGGGGGGCGGCACCTTGGGAGTGGGAGCGGGTGACCGGGCCGCCCGCGGTGGCGGTGACCGGTCCGCCCCCCGCGGCGGTGGCGGGGCGGCCCACGGCGGGGTCCTCCGCCGCCCCGTCGGGACCGTCGGTCGGCCCGGCCGGGAGGCGCGGGCCGGCGGTCCCGGCGGCCGGGCGCGGTCCCCGGACGGTCAGGGCCGCGTCCCGGACGGGTCCGCGCGGTTCGTCGCCGCGCAGGATGGCCAGTTCCAGGCGGCGCAGTTCGACGCCCGGGTCGACGCCCAGTTCGTCGCGCAGCCGGTTCCTGATCCTGCGGTACTCGGCCAGGGCCTCCATCTGCCGCCCCTCGCGATACAGCGCGCGCATCAACTGGGCGGTCAGCCCCTCGTGCTGCGGGTGGTCCCGGGTCGCTTCCCAGAGGTCCACCAGGACCTCCCGACATCGCCCCTGGGCGAGCTGGATCTCGCAGACGCGCTCCAGCACCCGCAGTCGCTCCTCGGCCAGCCGGGGCACCTCGTCGCGGTGCAGCAGATCGGAGGCGACGTTGGCGAGCAGCGGCCCCCGCCACAGGGCGAGCGCTCCGCGCAAGAGGGGGAGTTCGGACTCCCCGCCACCGGCCGCGCGGGCCACCAGGCTCCGGAAGTGCAGCAGGTCCAGGGTGTCGTCGTCGGCCGGGAGCCGGTAGCCGCCCGCGACCGCCACGACCGCCTGGTCCTCGATGTCGTACTTGGCGAACAGCCGCCGCAGCCGCAGGACGCAGCTCTGCAGGGCGGCCTTGGCCGTGGCCGGCTGGTCCTCGCCCCAGACGGCCTGGCGCAGCCGGTCCACGGGGACCACCTCGCCGGGACGGAGCAGCAGCGCCGCCAGCAGCGAGGTCGGCTTGGCGGTCGGAAGGACGACCGCTTCACCGCCGTCGGTGATGCTGAGCGGGCCGAGCAATTGAAATCGCAATGCTTCCCCCGAGACCTTCGGAACACCTGCCGAACCGACTCGTCGTGATCTGTCCGAAAAAGTGGATGCCGGGTGCGCACGACATCGATCGGCCTTGCGGCAGTGGTGAGTGTCTACCTGCGTAGAACGCGGGTCAAGAGGAGGTCATGGAGACGTTCCCGACGGGCCGCGATTCCCGGCCTGGCGTCAAGTGCCCTGGAAAACAGCGTTGTTACTGGTGAGAAGGGTTGGCCGGGGCGCGCGGTGAAGGAGGGGTTCCACCGGGGGCGTGCGCGGGGCGGGCGACAGTGTTCGGTCAATGTTCATCGCACGGTGATCAAGTTTCCGGCCATGTGAGGGAGTTCGCCCGGAGACATGCCGAAGGCCCGGTCGGCGCCTCCGTGTTGGGAGGATCCGACCGGGCGTTCACCGCGCCGGTCCCGGCGTCAGGCCGAGCAGGAGGTGGTGCTGCAGGTGGAGCTGGAGGTCGAGGTGGAGCTGGTGCTCGTGCAGCCGGCCAGCACGACCTCGCTGGCGTCCGAGTAGTCGGAGATCTCGAAGGTCTCGGCCTCCAGCTCGAGGATCTCGTCCGCGAGGGTGCTCAGGTCCTTGTTCATGACGCCTCCAGTTGAGTGGGTCCGGACCGCCCGGCGGCGGCACCGAGGGGGTACGGGACCATTGCAGCGGGCCCCGCTCACCGTTCCGGGTGCCTGCCGCTGTCATTCCGCTGGCATCCGGTGCCAGCGGACGGCGGACCGTCGGTTTCCGGCCGTCCGTGGCTGCGCGGCGGGACGTCTCCGGCGGCGCGGGGCGGCGTAGGGAGGGAGGCCGGCGCCCCCGCCGGACATCTCGGTACGGCTCCGGCACGCGCCGGCGAGCCGTGTCTCGGCCGCCGGACACAGGGTCGGACACGGGGTCGGACGCGTGCCCGTGCGGTACGCCGTGGAACACGGCGGAGGCTACGGGCGGCAGCAGGCGCAGGACACGGGCCCCGCCGGGAAGGCTGTCCGGTTCCGAACCCCCGCCGTGAGCCGAGGCGATGGCGGCGGCGACGGCCCGCCCGGAGCCGCTCCCGTCCTCGGGCGGGTGCGCGGCGGCCGGACCGGGAGGGGTGCCCTGCGCGGGGCGGCGCGCGGCCCGGCGCTCCGTGCGTGGCGGTGCGCGGCCCGTCGGGTCCGGCCCGGCGAGAAGCCGTTCGGCGAGACCCGGACGGTGGTGAGCGGGGCGCGCCCCGTGCCGTGAACGGCCCGTGCGGGGTGGGGTGCCGGGACCGGGCGTGACCGTGTACCGGCCCCGTGTGGCATCATCGCGCCGATGCGACCCGAACCCTCGCTCCTGCGTGAACTGATCGACATGTCACCGGCCGTCCGCGCGGTGGCGGGGCGCGGCTGCCCGGAACCGGCCATCCGCGCGGCGGAGGCCGAGGTGGGTCCGCTGCCCGCGTCGTTCCGGTGGTGGCTGGCGGAGTACGGCTCCGGGAGGGTGGACGGCGCCGACGTCGTGACCGTCGCGCCGGGCGGGGTGCGCCTCGACGCCGACGACCTCGTCGGACGCCGCGAGGGCGACCGGATCGGCCTCTGGGACGACGGCTGCGAGGGCCCCTGTCTCCTCGCCCTGGACCAGTGGGACGGGGAGGAGTGCGCCGTGGTCCGCCGGGACCCCTTCACCGGCGAGGAGGAACGCGTCGCGGACTCCTTCGCCGGGTTCCTGACCGTGCGCACCGCCCTCGCCCTCGGCCTGCGCGACGGCCCCAACCCCACGGTGGCCCGGCTGTGGCGTTCCGTCCCCGGCGTCCTGCTGCCCGGCGGCGGGCGCCTCTACGGGCCGCACGTCATCCGGGAGCACAACGCCGCCCACGGCGTCGCGGCCAGCGCGCCCCACTGGGTGCTCGTGGGCGACGACGGGGACGGCGGCGGCCTGTTCATGCGGCGCCACGGCCGCGACCGGACCTCGGTCCATCTGCTCGGCCTCGATGCGGTGGAGCACGGCGTCGAGACCGCCGGTGAACCGCTCACCGGCGACCTCCTCGCCTGGGCCGCCGCCGAGGTCGCGGGGCGCTGAGGCTGTCTGACCGGTCCCGCCTGCCTCACGGGGCCGTGCGCGCACTCTCGCCGCACCGACCCCAGTCCGTCCGTGTCGCACCGCGATCTCCAGCCGGGTCGCGCGGCCGACCGAGCACCTCGGCGCCCGCCAGGGTGAGCCGGCGGCGGCGCACGTACTCCGACAGCGGCATCCCGGCGAGCGCCGGGAACATCCGGCGCAGGGGGTACTCCGAGGTCGCCGCCACTCGCGCCGCCACTCGCGCCGGTTCCAGGCCGTGGACCGGCCGGTCGAGCCGCTGCTCCAGGTGTTCCAGGGCCTGGTTGAGGCTACCCGCCGCAGTTCAAGGCGGACGCGGTCGCGCTGTACGAGTCGCGGCCGGAAGCGACGATCAGGTCGGTCGCCGCCGATCTGGGGATCAACCCGGGGACGCTGCGGAACTGGGTTCGGGCAGCCGGGGTGAGCCGTCCCCGGGGACGGCGGACGCAGGATTCCTCTCAGTCGCCGGCGCCGCTGGAGGCGGAGAACGCCGCCTTGCGGAAGAAGGCCCGTGAGCCGGGGGAGGAACGCGAGATCCTGCGCAAAGCGGCGAAGCATTTCGCCGGGGAGACGCGCTGGTGAACCGCTTCCAGTGTGTCGCCGACCTTCAGCGCCGTCACGGCGTGAAGCGGCTGTGCAGCATCCTCGGCGTCAGCCGCTCGGGCTTCTGCTACTGGCGCCGGACAGCCGCTGACCGGGCCGCCAGGCGGCCGACGCCCGCCTGGCGGCCCGGATACGGGCGGTGCATCAGGAACCGGACGGCACTTACGGAGCCCCGAGGATCACTGCCGAGCTTCGCGAGGAGAACGGTGAGGCGGTCGACCACAAGCGGGTCGCCAGGATTATGCGTGTGTTGGGGATCGAGGGGTCCGGTTGCGTCGCCGGCACCGCACCACCGTCCCCGACCCGGTAGCGGCCAAGGCCCCGGACCTGCTCGGCCGCGACTTCACCGCGGACAAGCCGAACACGGAGTACGTCGGCGACATCACCTACCTGCCCATCGACGGGGGGAAGTTCTGCTATTGATCAGGAACTCATGGGGTTCTCGTCCAGGATGTAGCGGACGTGTGGGCCGCCGAAGTAGCCGCGGACGATGTGTGGCTGACGCTGACGTCGGCGGAAGAAGCGGCGGGTCTCTGCAGCGAGTTCGGCCTGGTTCCGGGCCCGGTGCTGCTTGGGCAGGCTGTGCTTGAGGTCCGCGTTGACCAACTCGTCGGGGTTCAGCTCGGGTGAGTACGTCGGCAGGAAGTGCAGTTCGACGTCGTCGGGGTGGGCGGCGAGCCAGTCGCGGACCTTCCTGGATCGATGGGCGGAGTGCCCGTCGGCCACGAGGTGGACCTTGTGGTCGAAGTGGCCGGCGAGCCGGTCCGGGAAGCGGCACATCACCTCGGCGGTGAAGCTCTCGGTGAAGACCATGAAGTGCATCCGGCCCCTGGTGCTGATCGCCGGCATCGCGTTCACCGAGAACCGGTTCCCGCTCCGCCGTACCACCGGTGTCCTGCCCTTCTCACCCCAGGCCCGGCCGGCGACCCGGTCCGAACGGATCCCGACCTGGTCGGCGAAGAGGATCTCGCCGCCGTCCTTCTTCGCCTTCGCGCGGATTTCCGGCCAGGTCTCCCGGTGCCGGCGCCTGACCGCATCCGGGTTCCGCCCGACGGCCCGCTTGTCCGGGCGCTGGAAGGACAGCCCCCACCGCTTCAGGTACTTGCCAACCCCCACCTCGGTCATCCGCACCCGGTACAGCTTCGCGATCAGATCGCCCACCAGACGCCGCGTCCACAGCTGCCCGGAAAGCCCCACGTCACAGGGCCGGTGGTCCAGGACCGCCTGCCGCACCGCGGCCTGCCCGGACTCCCCGAACACCTGGTGCACACCGACCGGCCTGCCACGCGGACGCATGACCAGCGCCTCCCGCCCNCCGGCCTGCCACTTCACCCACCACCCGTCGACAGCCTTCAGCGACACCCCGAANACCNCCGCCACGTCCTCACGGTCCCGCCCCGCCNCCAACGCGGCCACCNCCCGCAGCCGCAGGGGCCTCCCGCGCCGACGGCGACAGATGCCGCGCGTCCCCCACCAGATCGCTCACACCCCACCAACGACCCAGAACCCAAACCGATTCGGATCAATAGCAGGGCCGGCCCGCGGCCATCCGGTCGATTGGCAGCAGGGCCCCGTCCAGCATATTCCTTGACCGAAAGCCCATCCATCAAGGACTTCACCTGCCTTTCACCCCAACTGCCCGGCCCGTCCGCCAGGTTGGAAAGAGTTCACTGTGTTCAGGCATGTGCCGTCAAGCCCTTATCCGGCAGGGTATATGGCATCGACATATACTCCACGCACCGCCGTCGGCCGAAGAAATACCGTCGGCCGATGGGCGACGTCAAGGAGTATTGGTGATTCAGTTTCGGCAGATGGAGTACTTCGTTGCGGTGGCGGAGGAGCGTCAGTTCAGCAAGGCCGCAGTGCGGCTCGGGGTGGGCCAGTCGACGGTAAGTGAGCAGATTCGTTCGCTGGAGCAGCAGTTGGGGGCGGAGCTGTTTCTGCGCACGAGTCGGTCGGTGACGTTGACCCCGGCCGGGGTGGCGTTTCTGGCCGGCTGCAGGAAGATTCTTGCCGAACTGGGGCATCTTCAGCAGGCCGTGCTTGCTCATGCGCGTGGAGAACTCGGTCGTCTGCGGATCGGCGCCGTGGGGCCCGCGCTGACGGGAGTGGTACCGACAGTGCTGCGCCGCCTGACCAAGCTCTCGCCGGGGATCAACGTGACTCTTCAGACGATGGGCACGGAGAAGCAGGTGCGAGCGCTGGCTCAGGGCGATCTGGAGGCCGGTTTCGTGCGGGCTGTCAGCAGGCGTCCCGGTCTGAGGGTGGAGACGATCACCGATGAACCGCTGTGGGCGGTCCTTCCCCGGGCCCACCCTCTGGCAGGAGACGACTCCGTCGACCTGGCGGACCTGAGCGGTGAGACCTTCGTCTTCTGGCCTCGTGACGCCAACCCCGCCTTCTACGACCAGATCATCGCCGCGTGTCACCAGCACGACTGCATTCCGGGCCACCTGGTCGAGGGCACCGACATGCAGACCCAACTGGCCTTCATCGGTGCGGGCATGGGCGTGTCGGTGCAGCCTGCCTCCTTCAGGGACGCCGGCCGCGCCGACCTGGTGTTCGTGCCTCTGCGCGGCGGTGTCAGGACTGTCGCCCTCCAGCTGGCCTGGAGTCCTGAGTTCGAGACGCCGGTCGTCCGGACGCTGCTGCACGCCGTGCGCCTGAGCAAGACGGAACTCGGGGCCTGATCACCCCCCATCTATCGGTTCAGCCGATAGAAGCATCGCTTCGCAACCGTTGAGGCAATGATCGGGTTCCGTTTAACGTCACACCCACAAGCTCGTCACCGCAACACGGAAGTGGGCGCGACATGAACCCCCTTCGTTCTCGGCAGGATTTTGTACCCGGGTTCCGGGACACCTCTTCTCCCGCCCACCGAATGACCGCTTCACGCCCTGAAAAGGTGTCCCAATGATCTGGGAAAAGGAAAGCCAGGAAAAACCCCTGACAGTAGTCACGCTCGATTTCCCGGACGCGGACGCCGCAGAATTTATTGGCCGTCTGGGCTGTGACGGAATTGCCGTCGACCTGGAGCGCGGAAGCCCCACCGCAGGCGAACTTTCCGACCTCGCCCGCGCTTGTGCGGTGGCCGACGTTCCCCTGATCGGACGGATCCGCTGTCAGGAGCAATCCGTGGTCCGGTGTCTCGATGCGGGGATCACCATTCTGCAGCTGACGCAGGTGACCGGCCCGGCAGATGTCGACCAGGTGACGGACTGGGCGGCCTTTCCTCCGGATGGGCACCGCGGGATCGGCCGGGCACGGGCTAACGCCTTCGGCCACTACCCCGGCGGCTACCCCGCGTTCGTGGACAGCGTCCGCAGCGACGGCATCGCGCTCCTCGTCCACATCGAAACGGTCGAGGCCGTCACAGCCGCGTCCGAGATCGCTTCCCGCCCCTGGGTGAAGGCCCTCATCGTGGGCACACACGATCTCGCTGCGTCGGCCGGCCATCCCGGCGATCCCTCGCACCCGGATGTCCGGCGACTCGTCGAGCAGGCCACTGCGTGCATCGCGGACGGGGACAGACTCCTCGGTCTCTCCGCGAGTTCCCGCGACGAGGCGCTGCGGGCAACACACCGGGGCGCCGGACTGCTTCTGCTCTCCCAGGCCCGGATGCTGTCCCGGGCTCTGGAATCCGTCCTGACCGGCACGACGGAAGGAACCCGATGAACCAGCCCGTCCCCGTCACCGGCCAGCTCGTGGACTTCTGCGTGGAGGCCCGCCGCGCCTCGCTGGACCAGGACGTCAGGCATCGCGCCGTCAACGCCTTCGTCGACACCGTCGGCGTCGCCGTGGCCGGAGCACACGAGCCCGTCGTGACCGCCATGCACAGCGCGTTGAGGCTCACCGGCGGGACCGGCACCGCTACCGTCCTGGGAACCGGCCGCCGGGTCGACGGCCACGGAGCCGCCGTCGTCAACGCCGTCGCCGGACACGCGATGGACTTCGACGACCACCTCTCCGACGTCAACGGCCACCCGAGCGTGGTGCTCGTGCCTCCGGTCCTCGCGCTGGGCGAGGAACTCGGGCTGCCGGGAGAACACCTGCTGCGGGCCTACGTCATCGGCCATCAGGTGATGTGCGCCGTGTCCGCGGCACTCCCGGTCCGTGCACACTGGACGGCCGGTTGGCACGCCACGGAGACGGTGGGCGTCCTCGGAGTCGCCGCCGCCGCCGGAACGCTCCTTCAGCTCACCACCGCGGAGATGCACCACGCCTTCGGGATCGCCGCTTCCATGGCGGCTGGAAGCCGGCAGAACTGCGGCTTCAGCGTCAAGCCGGTCCATGCCGGGATGGCGGCCGGGAACGGTATCCTCGCGGCGCGGCTCGCCGCAGCCGGTGTGGACGCCGACCCCCACCAGCTCGAGGCACCGCTCGGCTACTTCGCCGTCTTCGGCAAGGACCCCGACCTCACCGCCGTCGCACCGGTCCTCAAGGAACGCTGGACCCTCTCCACCCGCGGCCTGAACGTCAAGGCGTTTCCCGCCTGCTACGCGGTCCATCCCGCAGGGGAGGCGGCCTTGGAGATCCGCGGCCGTGGCCTCGACCCCGACTCCGTCACCGACGTGGCGGTGACGGTCCAGCCCACAGGGCTCACCGGCCCGATCCATCACGACCCGGTCACCGCGGACCAGGCTCGCTTCAGCATGGAGTACACGGTGGCCGCCGCGCTGGCCGACGGTCGGCTCACCGCCGGTTCCTTCGACGATGCCCAGGTCACCCGCCCCGCGCTGCGGCGCCTGATGGCCACTGTGCGCACGGCGGAGGCCGCCGCTCCTCCGTTCGGGCCGCCGGACTTCACGCGCTGGTACGCCACCGTCGAGGTCACCACCTCCGACGGAACCCAGCACCGGGCGCGACGCGGTATGCCTCACGGCAGCGCCCACGATCCCCTGTCCGACGAGGAACTGGACACGAAGTTCCTCGACTGCCTGCGCAGCCCGGGTTCCGTGTTCGACGGGCCGACGCTGCTCGCCGCTCTGCGGGACCTGCCCTCGGCACGCAACACCGCACAGCTCCTCGGCCCGGCACGCAGCCGGACCGCACCGATCCTCTGAAGGAGAGCAAGCATGCCCAACATCACCGTGGAGATATTCGAGGGACGAACCCTCGACCAGCGCAGGCAGTTCGTCGAAGGCATCACCGAGGCGGCCGTCAAGGCATTCGGGATCGACCCCGAGGGCGTGCGCATCACGTTCTTCGAGATCGGGCGTCAGGACCTGGCCCGCGGAGGCCGCCTCTTCAGCGACAAGGCGGCCCCGGCGCCGACGGGAGAGAAGCCGTGAACCGCCGGCACACCTCCCGGGCCAGGCTGACGGCCACCGCATTCCTCCTGACCCTCGCCCTTTCCGCCTGCGGCAACGGGTCGGGGATCACAAGCGACGAGGACGGCACGGCAAGCGTTCGCCTCGCGTCCAGCATCACGGGAAGCTCATTCCTCGCGGTCACCGCAGGCATCGACCAGGGAATCTTCGCCAAGCACCACGTGGACCTGAAGGTCGTGAAGATCAAGAGCACCGCAGAGGCCACTGCGGCTCTCGCCAGCGGCGACGCCGACATCGCCGCCGCCCTCACCGAGGGCGTCATCTCCGCGAACGCCAACGGCGCCAAGCTGAAGATCGTCGGCAACCTGATGACCCAGGACCAGCACGTCCTCTACGCCGACGCCGGCGTGAAGTCCCTGGCGGACCTCAAGGGCAAGAAGTTCGGTGTCGTCGGCCCTGGCTCCGGCACCGAAATGCTGGCCAAGGCCCTCGCCGTCAAGGAAGGCCTCAAGGAAACCGACATCACCTACGTTCCCACCGGCGCGGCGTCCACGCAGCTCACCTCACTGGTGAGTGGACAGATCGACGCTGCCGGCCTGGTCCCGCCCTACGACAGCACAGCCGCTGAGCGAGGCAAGGTCGAGGTGCTCCAGTACCGGGACGTCTTCCCCGACATCACCCCGCAGGTATTTGCCACCACCAGCTCACTCATCTCCGCTCACAGCCCCGAACTCAAACGGTTCATGGCGGCCTACACAGAATCGGCCGTCTGGGTCAAGGAACACCCCTCGGAAGCGGTGGCGATCCTGCAGAAGGACGCCAGGATCTCCGCCGAAGCCGCCAAGTCGGCCTACGACTTCGCCGCACCGGACTACTCCACGACCGGCGAGGTCTCCACCTCGGGACTGCAGAGCTGGATCGAGATGAGCAAGAAGTACGGCAACACCGACAAGCAGCTGCCCACGGTCGACGACCTCTACGACCCCAGCCTGCTGCCGGGCTCACCCTGATCCGCACCACTGTCCACCCCGGCCGACCACGAGAGGGAACGACCATGGGCACGGCCACCACACAGCCGACCATCGACGTGAGCGACGTCACCTTCAGTTACGGCGAGACCACCATTGTCGACCGCATCAGCTTCCAGGTGGAGGAAGGGGAGTTCCTCTCCCTGATCGGCCCTTCGGGCTGCGGCAAAAGCACTCTGCTGGCCATGATGGACGGCGTCCTGAAACCGGACTCCGGCACCGTCCTGGTCGAAGGGCGCACACCGAGCACCGGTGAAGGCTCACGGGCCACGGTCTTCCAGGGATTCGCCCTGATGCCCTGGAAGACCGTGCTGGACAACGTCGCGCTGGGACTGCGCTACAAACGTCCCGACCTGAGCCGCACGGAACGCGCGGACATCGCCATGCAGTATCTGGAGAAGGTCGGTCTGGCCTCGTCGGCCCGCCGCTACCCCCGCCACTTGTCGGGCGGCATGCAGCAGCGCGTCGGCCTGGCACGCGCCTTCGCCGTCCAGCCCAGGCTCCTGCTCATGGACGAACCGTTCGGCGCGCTGGACGCCCAGAACGCCGAAGTCCTGCGCGACGAGGTCCAGGGGCTGGTCGAGCAGGAAGGCCGCAGCGTCATCCTCGTCACCCACAACCTGGACGAAGCCCTGCAACTGTCCTCCCGGGTCCTGCTCATGAGCGCCGGCCCGAGCACCATCCGCGACGACGTGCGCGTCGAGCTTCCCGCAAGGAACTCCCCGCACTACGCCGCCCGGTACGACGAGTACCGCACCCGCCTGTGGTCGCACCTGCGTGACGAGGTCGAAGCCACCCGGGCGCGGGAGAGGAACGCAGCATGACCGCCACGGAAAGCCCGCCGCTCGCACCGCCACGCCGCACTGCAGGCAGGCCTGGATGGTGGAAGCGCCGCCAAGGCCTGTGGGCACCGGTGGTGACCGTTACGATCATCCTGGTGATCTGGGAGGCACTGGGCCGCGCCGGCGCCTGGGATCCCCTCTTCTTCGCCCGCCCAACCGAGATCTGGTCAGGATTCCTGCACCTGACCGACGGGCCCCTGTGGTCCGACCTCGCGGTCAGCGGCCAGGAATTCACACTGGGCATGCTGATCGCCCTCGCCGTGGGCGTGCCCGTCGGCATGGCGCTGGGATCGATCCGCTGGCTCTACCAGTGTTTCGACCCCATCATCAACGCCCTGTACTCCACGCCGATCCTCGTCCTGACACCGCTCCTGGTGGTCTGGTTCGGACTCGGCATCGGCTCCAAGATCGCCAACGTGGCGATCATGGCGATCTTCCCCGTCATCATCAACATGATCGAGGGCGTCAGAACCACCGACCCCGCCCTGCTCAGGGCGGCACGCTCCTTCGGCGCCGGCCGCCTGGCCCTCTACAAGGACGTCACCTTCCCTGCCGTCACCCCCTTCTTCATCACCGCCATCCGCCTTGCCATCGGGAAGGGCATGATCGCAGTCGTCGTCGGCGAGTACATCGCTGCGACCGAAGGCATCGGGTACCGCATCCGCTCGGACGCCGAAGCGTTCAACACCGGCCGCTACCTCGCCGGCGTCATGATCATGGTCGTCATCTCCGTCCTCATCATGAGCGCCGTGAAGGTGGCCGAGAAACGCCTCACCGCCTGGCGTCCCACCATCTCGGAGTGACCGCGGCTTCCCCTCCCCGCCTCGCACCGGCCTTCAACCACACTCGACACCACAGAAGGGGCACACCCATGCCTACGCTCCGCTTCTACGGCCACGCCTGCTTCGGACTCGAAACCACGACGCTCAACCTCCTGATCGACCCGTGGCTCTCCGGCAACCCCGAACTGGGCGCCATCCCCTCCGACCTCCGGCCTCCCACCCATATCCTGGTCACCCACAACCACCGTGACCATGTCGGAGACGCGATCGAACTCTCCAAGACCTACGGCGCTCCGATCATCACCACTCCCTCCGCCGCCCGGCACTACAAGGGCGAGGGAGCCGCGACAGCACCACTCCACCTCGGCGGACGCCTCCCGCTCGACGGAGCAAGCGTCAAGTGCGTCAACGCCATCCACGACTCCCCCCTCGGCATCGGCGAGACCTGGCGCGTCGAACTGGGCGCCCCTTGCGGATTCGTCGTCGACATCGACGGAAAGAGCGTGTACCACGCCGGAGACACCGCCCTCTTCGGTGACATGGCCTTGTTCGCCCCGGTCGACGTGGCCCTCCTGCCCATCGACGGCCGGATGGTCATGGAACCCACGGACGCCGTCCGCGCCGCCCAACTCCTCCAGGCCCGCACCGTCATCCCCATGCATTGGCGGGACCAGGACCCCAACGCCTTCGTCGACCTGCTCACCGACGCAGGCATCGCCGGCCACGTCATGAAGAACGGCGAAACCCGCGAGCTGTGACTCCCGGCCGCACAGACCGGATCCGCTGACACTTCGCCCCGCCGACCAGGAATCGATCGACGGGGCGAAGAAGACATGGCGAGTTGGTGCGTGATAGCGGGTGGGGCGCCGGGCGGGCAGGTGCCTCCTCGTGCAGCATGGCGTCGGCCCTCAAGTCCGGCCTGCCGTGTTCGCCTACGCCCGGGCCGAAGGCGTCGAGCTACGACTGGACGCCACCGAGATCCAGGGTTGGTGAAGCCTCATTCAGCCTAGGACCGTGCCTTATGTGGTGAGGCGGATGAGTCGTTTGTAGCAGCAGGGGGCGGCGGCGAGGCCGAGGAAGGCCAGGTAGTTGCGGGGTTGAGTTGGGCTGCACCGGCTCCGACAGGGCCCACGCCACCGGCTCGGGGCGCGGCAGCTGCCCCGTCGGCATCCGGTACACCAGCAGCTCGGCGTCGGGAAAGCACTCCTCCGGCCCGGGTGGCCGGCGCCCGGCCGGACGTTTTCCGCCCGAACCGGGGCACAGCGGGGACTACGAGGTGCTCAGCCGGCGGCCACGCGCAGCGCCGAGTCCAGCAGGGGCCCGATCTCGTCCAGCGCGTGCGGTGACATCAGCTCGTCGTGGGAACAGTCGAGGACGTGCTCGGTGAGCGTGCCGTCCACATGGGCCGGCCACACCAGGCCCGGCGCGTCCTCGGCGGACGTGCTGCGGGCGGCAGTGAAGAACAGCACATCGCCCCGGTAGTGCCGCGTCGTGCTGCGCGACAGCAGCCGCACACAGTGCATGTTGGTGTCCACGATCGCGCGCAGTAGCGCCTCGTCGAACCCGGCGAGCAGCCCGTGGCTGTCCCGGATCGCCGCCACCGCCTCCTCGCGCGACAGCCCCTGGCCGGAGTCGTCCGGCGCGGCACCGTCCGTACCGCTGTCCGACCCCAGCCCGGCCACCGACAGCAGGAAGCCGCTCTCCTCGCGCTCCAGCCGTTCTCGCCAGTCCGGCGCGTCGACGTACGACCAGTCGTCACGCTCCGGCGGATAGGCGTCCAGCAGCGCCAGGAACGCCACCTCCTCGCCGCGTTCCTGAAGCAGGGCGGCCAGCGTGTGCGCCACCGTGCCGCCGAAGGAGTAGCCGACGAAGTGGTAGGGCCCCTCCGGTTGCACCGCCCGGATCTCCGCCAGATACACCTCCGCCAGCTCTGCGGCGTCCTCCACGTCCGGCAGTGCCCCGGACAGCCCCGGTGACTGAACGCCGTAGACCGGCCGGTCCGGATCCAGGTGCCGCAGCAGCCCCGAGTACTGCCAGCTGAAGCCGGATGCCGGGTGGAAGCAGAACAACGGTGGCCTCGCGCCGCGTTCGCGCAGCGGCATCAGCACGCGCAGCGCGTCCCGTCGGGCATCGGAGCCGATTCTGGCGGCCACGCCGGCCACCGTCGGAGCCGCCATCACCGTGCCGACCTGCACCGGCACGGCAAGCTCCGCCCGAATCCGGCCGACCAGCCGCATCGCCAGCAGCGAATGGCCGCCCAGCTCGAAGAAGTTGTCCTCAGCGCCGACCCGTTCGAGGCCCAGCACCTCGGCGAAGATCCGGCACAGCAGTTCCTCTCGGGCGTCCCTCGGCGCACGGCCGCCCCCGGCGTCCTCCAGCGCGGGCGCGGGCAGCGCGGCCCGGTCCACCTTGCCGTTCACCGTCAGCGGCAGCGCGGCCAGCTCCACGAAGGCCGACGGCACCATGAACTCCGGCAGCAGCGCCGACAGATGGGCCCGCAGTGCCGCCGCGTCCACCATGTCCGGGTACGTTTCGGTGGACGGCACCGTGTAGGCGATCAACCGCTTCACGTCGCTCGCCCCCGTGTGCACCGTGACCGCCGCGGCGGCGACGCCCGGAGCGTCGGCGAGCGCGGACTCGATCTCCCCCAGCTCGATTCGGAAGCCGCGGATCTTCACCTGGTGGTCGGCCCGGCCCAGATAGTCGATCTGCCCGTCCGCGCGCCAGCGCACCAGGTCCCCGGTGCGGTACATCAGAGTCCCCGACTCTCCGAACGGATCGGCCACGAACCGCTCCGCGGTCAGGGCCGGACGCCCGAAGTAGCCCCGGGCCAGTCCTGCGCCCGCGAGGTACAGCTCGCCCGGCACCCCTGCCGGGACCGGCCGCAGCGCGCCGTCCAGCACGTAGGCGCGGGTGTTGTGGATGGGGCGGCCGACACAGGAGGAGACGCTCTCGCCGACATCGGCACCGAGGGCGTTGATGGTGTACTCGGTCGGCCCGTACAGGTTGTAGCCCATCGTGCCCTCGGTGTCCTTGAGCAGAGACCACAGTGAGTCCGGCACCGCTTCACCGCCGAGCAGGACCAGCGCCGGACGGTGCCGGTCCACGTCCAGCAGACCGGCGTCGACCAACTGCTGTCCGTACGAGGGAGTGACGTTGACGACGTCGATGCCCACCCGGTCGTAGTGCGCGGTGAGCGCGGCCGGATCGAGCCGCAACTCCTCGCCGATGACATGCACCTCATGGCCGTCGACCAGCCAGAAGAACTCCTCCCACGACATGTCGAAGGCGAACGACACGGTGTGCGCGACCTTCATCCGCCGCCCGCCCACGAGCTTCACCGCCGGTTCGAAGATCCGCTCCCGGTGGTTCATCAGCATGTTGGTGAGTCCCGAGCAGGGCACCACCACACCCTTGGGCCGCCCGGTGGAGCCGGAGGTGTAGATGACGTACGCCGGATGACGTCCGTCCCGGACACCGCGCAGCTCACCGTCCGCCACGGGCGCGCCCGACAGGGACGCCAGCTCCGCCACGGTCGCCTCCGCGTCCAGCACCAGCGGTTGCACCCCCGGCACCTGCGGCACCCGGTCCTCCACCGCGGTGCCGGTGACCAGGCACAGCGGGCTCGCATCCGACACCATCAACGCCAGCCGGTCCACCGGGTGGTCCAGATCCAGCGGCAGGTACGCGGCGCCGGTCTTCAGCACCGCGAACAGCGCCACCACGAAGTCCGCCGACCGCGGGAGACCAAGGGCGACGATCTGCTCGGGACCCGCGCCGCGCGCGATCAGCGCCCGCGCCAGCCGGCAGGCCCGCTCGTCCAGTCCGGCATAGTCGAGCCGTTCCTCACCGAAGACCAGCGCGGTGGCGTCCGGAGTGGCGGCCGCCTGCCGCGCGAAGAGGTCCACGAGTGGGACATCCGGCACCTCGTGCCCCATGTCGTCGCCGAGCGCCAGCAGTCCGGACCGCTCGGCGGATGTCAGGGTGTCCAGCCGGCCCGTCGGAGTGGCCCCGCCGTCCGCGAACTGCTCCACCAGTCGCCGCAGCCGCCCTGCCAGCGCCTCGGCCGCCTCGCGGTCGTACAGGTCCGGGCGGTAGGCCAGGCTCAGCTCCAGCGACCGGTCAGGGGTGACCGCGAGGGTCAGCGGATAGTGGGTGCCGTCCACACTGTGCGTCCAGCCGATCTGGTGCGCGGCGACGGCCTCCTCCCGCGCTGCGTCGTTCAGGGGGGTGTTGCGGAACACGTACAGTGTGTCGAACAACAGGCCGAGACCCGTGGTCTGCTGGATTCGACCCAGGCCGAGACAGTGGTGCGGCAGCAGCGCCGCGTGCTCTTGCTGCACCCGCACCAGCAGCTCCCGCAGCTGCTCCCCGGGCCGCAGCGTCACCCGAAACGGCAGGGTGTTCATGAACATGCCGATCATCTGGTCGACGCCCGCGATGTCCGCCGGGCGCCCGGAGACCGTGGCGCCGAACACCACGTCGTCCCGGCCCGTCTGCTGCCCCAGTGACAGCGCCCACGCCGTCGACAACACCGTGTTGAGAGTGACCCCGCAACCGCGTGCGAAGCTCCGCAGCAGGTCGCTGGTCTCCTCGCCCAGCACGATCTCCACCACCTCGGCGGTCACCGGCTGCCGGGCCGGATCGGCGGGCGCCACCAGCGTGGCCTGGTCGAGACCCGAAAGGTGCGTACGCCACGCCTCCAGCGCCGCGTCCGTGTCCGTGCCCGCCAGCCACGCCAGATACTCCCGGTACGGCGTCACCGGAGGCATGCCCTCGGGATCGCCGCCGCGTCCGTACAGCGCGAACAGTTCCTCGAAGAACAGCGACTCCGACCAGCCGTCGGTGAGGATGTGGTGCTGTGTGACACACAGCATCCAGCGGTCCTCGGCAAGCTTCAACAGGGCCACCCGCATCAGCGGTGGCACCGCCAGGTCGAACCGGGTCGCTGCGTCGGCGAGGGAGAACTCGCGCTGCGCCTTCTGCTGCCCCGCCTCGTCCAGGTGCGTCAGATCCAGCACCTGCCACGGCAGCCTCCAGGACCCCGGCACTACCTGCACCGGGCCGTCGAGCCCGTCGTGCCAGAACCCGGATCTCAGGTTCGGGTGACGGCGCAGCAGCGTGTCGAACGCGGCGCGCAGCGCGCGGGTGTCCACCCGGTGCCGCAGCTCCACGAAGTTCTGCATCAGATAGACGTCCAGCGCCTGCTCGTCGTACATCGCGTGGAAGTACAGGCCCTCCTGGAGCGGGGCCAGCGGCAGCACCTCCTCGGCGTCCGGGAACACCCGCTCGACCACTGCGCGCTGCCGCCCGTCCAGCTCCACCAGCGGGCCGCCGCGCCGGGCCGCCGGGACGGCGGTCTCCTCGTCCAGCGAGCGGGCCGCTGCGGCCAGCTTCTCCACCGTGCGCTGCTCGAACACATCGCGAGGGGCGAGAGCCAGGCCCTCCTTGCGGGCCCGGGCCACCAACTGGATGGAGACGATGCTGTCGCCGCCGAGCGTGAAGAAGTCGTCGTCCACACCGGCCGACGCCAGGCCCAGCACTTCGGCGAAGACCCGGCACAGGATCTCCTCGCGGGCGTCGCGCGGTGCCCGCGACGCCTTGGTGCCGCCCAGCACCGGCGTGGGCAGCGCAGCCCGGTCCAGCTTGCCGTTGACCGTCGTCGGCAGGGTCTCCAGCACCACGATCGCGGCCGGCACCATGTAGTCGGGCAGCCCGGCGGCCAGTTCCTCGCGCAGCCGTGCCGGTTCGGCCGCGCCGGTCACATAGCCGACCAGCCGTTTGACGCCCGGAGTGTCCTCGCGCACCACCACCGCGGCGGCGGTCACGCCCTTCCGTGCGGCGAGCGCGGCCTCCACCTCGCCCAGCTCGATCCGGAAGCCTCGGATCTTCACCTGGTCGTCGGCTCGCCCCAGATACTCCAACTCCCCGTCGGCTCGCAGCCGCACCAGATCCCCGGTCCGGTACATCCGCGTACCCGGCTCGCCGTACGGATCGGCGAGGAACCGTTCCGCCGTCAGTGCTCGCCGCCCCAATAGCCGCGGGCGATGCCGTGGCCCGACAGATACAGTTCACCGGTCGTCCCGGCGGGCACCGGGCGCAGCGCGAAGTCCAGCACGTAGGCACGGGTGTTGCCGATCGGCCGTCCGACCACCGGGTCGGTGCTCCCGGACAGATCGGCGGCGAGGGCGTCCACCGTGTACTCGGTGGGCCCGTACAGGTTCACGGACATCACCCCGTCGGCGGCCCGGACCTGTGACCAGAGCGAGTCCGGCACGGCCTCCCCTCCGAGGAGCAGCAGCACGGGGCGGTGATGCGCGGTGTCCAGCAGGCCCCAGTCGAGCAACTGGCGGGCATAGGTGGGTGTGACGTCCATGGCGTCCACCTGGTGTTCGCGTACGTAGGAGACCACGAACTCGGCGTCACGGCGGCCCACTTCGTCCAGCACATGCAGTTCATGTCCGGAGATCAGCCAGAACAACTGCTCCCAGGAGGTGTCGAAGCTGAATGACGCGGTGTGCAGCGCCCGCAGGGTTCGCCCGCCGCAGGCCGCCACCACCGGGCCGAACACCTCGGACATGTGATTGGCGTAGAGATTGGAAAGGCCGCCATGCGTGAGCACCACGCCCTTCGGGCGGCCGGTGGAGCCGGAGGTGTAGATGACGTACGACGGATGCTCGGCCCGCACCGAGGGCCCCGTGAACCCGGCCGGAACGGCGATGAGTTCGGCAACCGTTACGGGCGCGTCGAGCACGATGCGGTCCGGCCCGGACTCCGGCAGCAGGCCGACGGCCCGCGATGTGGTGAGCACACACACCGGTGCCGCGTCCTCGAGCATGTAGGCGAGCCGGTCCGCCGGATAGTCCAGGTCCAGCGGCAGATACGCGCCGCCCGCCTTCAGCACCGCCAGGATCGCCACCACCGAGTCCGCAGAACGCGGCACCGCCAGTGCCACCACCGACCCCGGGCCGACCCCGCGTCGCGCCAGCAGCCCGGCAAGCCGTCCGGCCCGCTCGACCAGATCGGCGAACGTCAGCGACACCTCGTCCGCCACCACTGCCACCGCCTGCGGAGTACGCGCCGCCTGCTCGGTGAATCGGTCCGCTACCGTGCCTTTCGGCAGGTCCCGGACGGAGCCGGACCAGGAGGACCGAACCCGCTCCAGCTCCGCCGGGGCCAGCAGCTCCAGCGCACCGACGGCCGTGTCCGGCGATGTGGCGATCTGCTCCAGTACCCGCGTCAGCCGGGCCGAGACAAGACCCGCCTGCCTGGCGTCGAACAGATCGGGCCGGTACTCCAGACTGAGCAGGGCACGCTCCTCCAAGGACACCGCCAGGGTCAGCGGGTAGTGCGTGGCGTCCCGGGCCTCGATGTCCGTCACCCGCAGGCCACCGGTCAGCTCGGGCAGGGAGTCCGGGTCGACCGGATAGTTCTCGATCACTACCAGCGTGTCGAACAGCTCACCGCCGCCCGCCTGCTTCTGGATCTGCCGCAGCCCCAGGTGGTGGTGCGCGAGCAGGGAGTTCTGCTCGTCGCGAAAGCGGCCAAGCAGCTGCTCCACGCTCTCCGCGGGCCGCACGCCGAGCCGCACCGGCACGGTGGTGATGAACAGACCGAGCATCGACTCGACCCCGGGCAGCTCGTCCGGGCGGCCGGACACGGTCAGCCCGAACACCACGTCCTGCCGTCCCGTCAGCCCGCCGAGCACCAGCCCCCAGGCACATTGGACCAGCGTGCTCGGTGTGGTGCCCAGGCGCCGTGCGGTCGCTGTCAGCCGAGCTGTCGCCTCACGCGACAGCTCGGCCGTGTGCGCACCCGTCCGAACGGCCCGCCGTGCCGGATCCGCCGGGGCCACCAGCGATGCCCCCTCCAACCCGGCCAACGCGACCTGCCAGGCGGTCTCGGCCGCCACCGTGTCCTGCCGCTTCAGCCACTTCAGATAGTCCCGGTACGGGTGCACGGGCTTCAGCGCCGCCGGATCCCCGTCGCTCTCGTACAGCGACAGCAGATCCCCGACGAGCAGCGGCATCGACCAGCCGTCGACCAGGATGTGGTGCACAGTGATCACCAGCCGGTGGTCGTCCGCGCCGAGGCGGCCCAGCACCAGCCTCACCAACGGTGGCCGGTGCAACTCGAAGCGCCGGGCCAGCTCGGCCCGTTCCAGCCCGCGCAGAGCCTCGGCGGCGGGTACGGGGGAGTCCGTCAGGTCCGCCCACTCGACCGGGATCCGCACCTCGGCCGGCACGAACTGCACAGGCTGCGGAACCCCTTCGTGCCAGAAACCGGCCCGCAGATTGTGATGCCGACGCAGCAGCGCGCCGGCGGCCCGCTCCATCCGGGCGGCGTCCACCGGACCGGCCAGTGCCACGGTCACCTGCACGGTGTAGATGTCGGTGGCGTCCGGGTCGTAGACGGAATGGAACAGCATGCCCTGCTGCAAGGGGGACAGCGGCAGCATGTCCTCGATCCGAGCCTGCTTCACTGCTGAGCCCTCCACATTTCTTCGAGCATGGTGATCTGGTCCTGGTCCAGGTCGAGCAGGTCGAGGTCGGACGGGGTGTGCCCGGCGTCGGTGCCTCCGTCCGCCCAGGCGGCCAGCGTGTCCAGGGCGGCCAGCCAGCCGTCCGCGAGTTCGCTCACCGTCTGCTGGGGCAGGGCCTCGCCCGCCCAGATGAAGGCCGCGGTCAGCTCCGGGCCCTCGGCTCCGCTGACGATCTCCGTGTTGATCTCCAGCGCGTGCGAGAGCGGAGTGGCCGCGTCCGGGCGGACCGCCAGGGAGTCGGCCTCCGCGGCCGGGCCCCAGTCCGAGGCAGTGGCCTGCTCGGTCCGGCGCCCCAGGTAGTTCCAGAGGATCTCGGACCGTGCGTCCGGGTCGAACAGCCGGGCCGAGCCCGCGTTGAGATACCGCAGCAGTCCCGCGCCGACACCCCCGTCCGGGACGCTCCGCAACAGCTCCTTGACCTCCTTGAGTGCCGTGCCCGCCTCCTCGCGGCCCGCCAGCACCGACACCGGGTCGTAGCCGCCGATGGCCAGGCGCATCGGATACACGCTGGTCAGCCAGCCGACAGTACGGGTCAGATCGGCGCCGGGGAGCAGTTCCTGCTCCCGGCCGTGGCCCTCCAGGTCCACGGTCAGTCCGAGGGCTGCGGCCCCGCGCCCGGCGCGGACCGCCCAGTCGCCGACGGCCAGCGCCAGCGCGGTGAGCAGGGTGTCGTTGACGGTGCCGTGGAAAGCGGACGGTACGGCGGTCAGCAGCGGTTCGGTGCGTTCTGCGGACAGCCTCACTGTCAGACGACGTGCGGTCGCCACCGTGTCTCGTGCGGCATCCAGCGCACGGTCCGTCAGCAGCCGCTCGCGCGGCGCCGCGTTCAACCAGTGTTCCAGCTCGGCGGTCCTTCGTGCACGGTGGGCCTCGGCCAGCAGACCGGCCGTCCAGGTCCGCAGCGAGGTGCCGACCGGCTCCAGCGCGACCGCCCGCCCAGCCGTGACCGCTTCCCACGCGGCCCGTAGATCCGGCAGCAGGATCTGCCAGGACACCTCGTCGACCACCAGATGGTGCGCCACCAGCAACAGCCTGCCCGCGTGATCCGGCCCGGCGTCGAAATGGACGGCCCGCAGCGTGACACCGGCTACCGGATCCAGCTCGTCCGCTGCCCGGTCCGACTCATGCGCCACCAGGTCCCGCAGCCCCCCGCCGTCCAGTCCGGCCGCCTCCACTGTCCGCAGTAGCGAGTCCGCGTCGAGTGTGCCGCGCGGACGCACCTCGGCGCTCCACACCCCGGGCCGTGCCACGGTCAGCGCCTGCCGCAACCCGTCATGGTGGTCGGCCACCGCCTGGAGGGCGGCGGCGAGATCCCCGTTCCGCACCCCGGCGGGCAGCCGGACCAGCCGTGCCTGGCAGAAGCGGGAGTACGGGCCGCCGCGCGAGGCGAACCAGTGCGCGACCGGAGGCAGCACCAGCGGGCCCGTGCCGATGTCCACCGGAGGCGACACGGCGGTGGTGCCGGCTGTCGGAACGCACACCCGCGCGAGCGCCGCCGGGGTCGGGTGCTGGAACACCTGGTGGGCGGATATCGCCAGACCCGCCTTGCGGGCCTGGCTGACCAGCCGGATGGAGACGATGGAGTCGCCGCCCAGTTCGAAGAAGTTGTCCTCGACGCCCACAGCGGGCAGGCCGAGCACCTCCGCCATCAGCCACGCCAGCGCCGCCGCGGGTGCCCCGCCTGAAGCCGGACCGACATCGGCCGTCCCCGCCCCTGCTGTGGTGGCGGGTGGTGCGGGCAGGGCGCGTCGGTCGAGTTTTCCGTTGGGGGAGAGGGGTATTTCGGTGATCTGGATGAGGAGTGAGGGCACCATGTATTCCGGGAGGAGTTCGGCGGCGTGGGCGCGTAGTGCTGCTGTGTCGAGCTTCGCGGTCGTGGTGGTGGGGANGGCGTAGGCGACGAGTGTGCGTATGCCGGGCCGGTCCTCGCGGAGTGTTGCGACGGCGTGGGCGATTTCGGGTGCGGTGGTGAGTGCGGCTTCGATTTCTCCGAGTTCGATGCGGTAGCCGCGGAGTTTGATCTGGTCGTCGGTGCGTCCGAGGTAGGTGAGTGTTCCGTTGGGGAGCCAGCGTGCGAGGTCTCCGGTGCGGTACATGCGGGTGCCGGGGGTGCCGTGGGGGTCGGCGGTGAATCGTTCGGCTGTCAGGGCGGGCCGGTTGAGGTAGCCGCGGGCGAGTTGGTCGCCGGCGAGGTACAGCTCGCCGGGTACTCCGGCCGGGACGGGCTGGAGTGCCGCGTCCAGTATGTAGACCCGGGTGTTCCATATGGGTGTGCCGATGGGGACCGGGGTTCCGTTGGCGGGTGTGGTTCCCGGTGGGCAGGTGGCTGCGGTGACGTCGACGGCGGCTTCGGTGGGTCCGTACAGGTTTTCGAGTGTGACGGTGTGTGTGCCGGCCGAGGTGTGGAAGCGTTCCACCAGGTCGGCGGGGAGTGCTTCGCCGCTGCAGACGACCGTGCGCAGGGACGGGCAGGTGGACACCTTCACCTCGCCGAGGAATGCCTGGAGCATGGAGGGTACGAAGTGCAGGACGCTGACCCTGTGTTCGCGGATGAGGGAGGCCAGGTGTTCCGGGTCCTTGTGGCTTTCGGGCCGGGCGATGACCAGGGGGGTGGCCTCGGCCAGTGGCCAGAACAGTTCCCACACCGACACGTCGAAGCTTGTCGGTGTCTTGTGGAGCACCCGGTCGTCCGGGGTGAGCCGGTAGGCGTCCTGCATCCATACGAGGCGGTTGACGATGGCCGCGTGCTCCACCATCACGCCCTTGGGGTGGCCGGTGGATCCGGAGGTGAAGATGACGTAGGCCGGATGGCGTGGGAGCAGCGGCGCCCGCCGGTCCTCATCCGTCACCTCACCGGACGACAGACCTGCCAACTCCATTGCCACAGCGGGTGAGTCGAGTGAGATGCGCTCCGCCGCGACTTCCGCCGGCAGGGAGCTCGCCGACGAGAGATGGGTGAGAACCGCGACGGGGGCGGCCGTCTCGCCCATGTGGACGAGGCGCTCGGTGGGCAGGGTGAGGTCGAGGGGGAGGTAGGCGCCACCCGCGCGGATGACGGCGTGGACGGCGATGAGGAGGTCGAACGATCGGGGCAGGGCGACGCCGACCACCGACTCCGGTCCGACGCCCCGCGCGATGAGCAGGCGCGTCAGCCTGTTGACGCGNTCCTCGAACTCGGAACGGGACAGTCGCGCGCCCTCGGACAGCAGGGCCGTGCCGTGCGGGTCGCGTCGAGCACCGGCCGCCACCAGCGCGGCCAGCGTACTCGGCGTCAGCGGCCGTGCCGTACTGTTCCAGCCGTCCAGAACCCGAACCCGCTCAGCCGGATCCAGCAACCGGGCGCGTCCGACCGGAGCATCCGGGTCGGTCACCATCTGCTCCAGCAGTCGTACCAGACGCCTCGTCAGTCGTTCTGCGCTGACCCGCTCGAACAGATCGGTGGCGTACCGCACTCCGCAGGTCATCACCGGGTCCGCGCCCGGGGTCCGCCGGAACAGGACCTCCAGGTCGAACTTCGCCGCACCGGTCAGGACTTCGTACTCCTCGGTCTCCGTACCCAGCAGCCTGGTCTGATCCGGACCTCCGCCTTCATAGGCCACCATGGTCTGGAAGAGGGGGTGGCGGGCGAGGGAGCGTTCGGGGTTGAGGGTCTCGACCACGGTGTCGAAGGGGAGGTCGGTGTGGTCGAGTGCGGTGAGGTCGGTGGTGCGGACGCGGTGGAGCAGTTCTGTGAAGGTGGGGTTGCCGGAGAGGTCGGTGCGCAGGACGGCGGTGTTGACGAAGAAGCCGACGAGGTCGTCGAGCGCGGTGTCGCCACGCCCCGCGACGGGGGTGCCGAGGGGGATGTCGTCCCCGGCGCCCAGGCGGTGCAGCAGGGCGGCGACCGCCGCGTGCACCACCATGAACATGGTCGCGCCCGTCTCCGCCACGAGGCGATCCAGCTTCGCCACCAGAGTGGCGGGCAGCTCGGACACCACGGTGTCACCCCGGTGTGACGGCATCGCCGGACGTGGCCGGTCCGTCGGCAGGGACAGCTGGTCGGGCAATGCGGCCAAAGCCCCTTGCCAGTAAGCGGCCTGACGGCCGGCCACCGAGTCCGGCTCCGTCACCTCGCCCAGAAGCCGGCGCTGCCACAGGGCGTAGTCCGTGTACTGCACGGGCAGTTCGACGAACCGGGGCTCCTGTCCCTGGAGCCGGGCCGTGTACGCCGTGTCCAGGTCCGCGAGCAGCGGCCCCGTGGACCACTCGTCGCTCGCGATGTGGTGCAGCAGCAGCACCAGTACGTGCTCTTGCTCGGAAGTGCTCAACAGCGTCAATCGCAAGGGAGGTTCACTCGTCAGGTCGAACGGCTCCGCCACCAGCTCCGCAACCGCCCCGCTCAGTTCCTCGGCCGTCACGCGACCCACAGTGAACGGCACCTCAACCGCCCCCGGTGCCAGGACCTCCTGGTACGGCTCGCCGTCCGCCTCTGCGAAGACGGTGCGCAGTGTCTCGTGCCGACCCACCACGTCACCGGCGGCGGCCCGCAGCGCGTCCGTGTCCAGCACGCCGCGTAGCAGCAGCGTGACCGGGATGTTGTAGGTGGCGCTGGGCCCTTCCATTTGGCCTAGGAACCACAGCCGGGCCTGCGCGTACGACAGCGGCAGGCGCTCGGGCCGTTCGGCCGCCCGTACGAGCACCGGCCGGGCGGACGCGGTGCGTTCGGCCAGGCGGGAGGCGAGCGAAGTGACCGTACGGGTCTCGAACACGTCCCGCACCGAGCAGGCCGTCCCCGCCGCACGCACCTGGGCCACCACCCGGGTGGCCAGCAGGGAATGACCGCCGAGCGCGAAGAAGTCGTCGTCGGCGCCGACCGAGGACAGACCCAGGACCTCCGCGAACACCGCGGCGATCCGCTCCTCCACCGCACCGCTCGGCGAGCGTGAAGGCTCGGCGGCGATGGAGGCGGGAGCGGGCAGCGAGGCACGGTCCAGCTTGCCGTTGACGTTCACCGGCAGTGCGTCCAGCATCACCACCGCCGCCGGGACCATGTACTCCGGCAGCCGCTCGGCCAGTTCGCGGCGCACCACCGCCGGATCCGCGGTACCCGTCGCGTACGCCACCAGCCGACGCACCCCTGGTACGTCCTCTCTGAGGATCACCGCAGCCGTGCGCACACCGTGACACGCGGTCAGTGCCGCCTCGACCTCTCCGGGTTCGACACGGAAGCCGCGGATCTTCACCTGTTGGTCCGCGCGGCCCAGGAACTCCAGCAGTCCGTCCGGGCGCCATCGCGCCAGATCGCCCGTGCGGTACATCCGGCTGCCCGGAGTACCGTACGGGTCGGCCACGAACCGCTCCGCGGTCAGCGCGTACCGGCCCAGATAGCCGCGGGCGTTCTGCACCCCTGCCAGATACAGCTCACCCGGTGTCCCGGGTGGCACCGGACGCAGTCGCGCGTCCAGGACGTAGGCCCGGCTGCGGTCCAGTGGGCGGCCCACGACCGGCGTGGCACAGTCCGTCACGCGGGCCACGAGCGCGTCGACGGTGAATTCGGTCGGCCCGTAGTAGTTGACCGTCTCCACGTCCGGGACCGCTCGCAGCTCCTCCCACAGCGCAGGCGGCACCGCCTCGCCGCCGAGCAGGAACAGCGGCGGGCGCCATGCGCCCCTGAGCAGGCCGGCGTCCAGGAGCTGCTGCCCGTAGGACGGGGTCACATCCAGTGTGTCGATGTGATGCTCCCGCACGTAGGCAACCACGGCGTTCGCGTCCCTGCGTCCGTACTCGTCGAGGATGTGCAGCTCATGACCGGCGATCAGCCACAGCAACTGTTCCCAGGACGAGTCGAAGGAGAAGGAGGCGGTGTGCAGCGCCCGCACCCGTCGGCCGAGCCGCTCGGCGACCGGTTCGTACAGCTCCCGGTGGTGGTCGCGGTAGAGGCTGGCCAGACCGGCGTGGTGCAGGCTGACGCCCTTGGGACGGCCGGTGGAACCGGAGGTGTAGATGACATAGGCCAGGTGGTCCGGGCCCGGGACGGGCAGGTCCGGAGCGGGCTCCACCCCGGCGAGACGCTCGGCGGTGGCCGGATCGTCCAGCACCAGCCGTGCTGCACCGTGCGAATGGGGCACGTCCGCGTCGGTGGCCGAGGTGGTGACAACGCACACCGGCGCCGCGTCCCGCAGCATGAAGTCGACTCGCTCCGCCGGGTGGTCGAGATCCAGTGGCAGATAGGCACCGCCGGCCCGCAGCACCGCGAACGCGGCCACCACCGAGTCCGCGGACCGGGGCACGGCCAGCGCCACCACCGCCTCCGGGCCCACGCCCTCCGCGGTCAGCAGCAGGGCCAGGCGGTCCACGCGCTCACCCAGTTCGGCGAAGGTCAGCCGGGTGTCACCGGCCACGACGGCCACCGCGTCCGGGGTGCGCGCCACCTGCACGGCGAGCGCATCAAGCACGGTGCCGTATGGGGAGGAGTCCTCGACGGCGTCCGTCATCGGGCGCCGAGTGCCGCTCCAGCGGGCCAACCGCGCACGCTCCGAATCGTCGAGCAGGTCCAGCGCCGCGACCGGTGCGGCCGGGTCGGCCACAGCCTGCTCCAGGAACCGCAGCAGCCGGTCCGCCAAGGTGTCGGCCGTTGCCCGGTCGAACAGGTCGGCGGCGTAGAAGATCTCCAGGTCCAGCTCGTCGCCGTGCGCGGTGTCGGAGAACGTGATGTCCAGGTCGAACTTGGTGACACCCGGGTCCACCCGGTCCACCCGGGCATCGAGGCCGAACAGCGCGCGCATGTCCTGTGTGACGGTGCTGTGCGCCACCATGGTCTGGAAGAGGGGGTGGCGGGCGAGGGAGCGTTCGGGGTTGAGGGTCTCGACCACGGTGTCGAAGGGGAGGTCGGTGTGGTCGAGTGCGGTGAGGTCGGTGGTGCGGACGCGGTGGAGCAGTTCTGTGAAGGTGGGGTTGCCGGAGAGGTCGGTGCGCAGGACGGCGGTGTTGACGAAGAAGCCNACGAGGTCGTCGAGCGCGGTGTCGCCACGCCCCGCGACGGGGGTGCCGAGGGGGATGTCGTCCCCGGCGCCCAGGCGGTGCAGCAGGGCGGCGACCGCCGCGTGCACCACCATGAAGACGCTGCTACCGCTCTCTCGAGCCAACAGGCGTATCGCCGAGGCAAGTTCGGCCGGAAGCGGGCGGTGCACCATACCGCCCGCGTTGCTCACCACCGCTGGACGCGGGCGGTCCGTCGGCAGGGACAGTTCCTCGGGGAGACCGGCCAGGGCCTGGCCCCAGTAGGTGGCCTGGCTGCCCGCCAGCGACCGCGCGTCCCGAGTACCGCCGAGCAACTCGCGCTGCCATATGGCGAAGTCGGCGTACTGCACGGGCAAATCGGCGAATTCCGGGGCCCGGCCCTCGCGTCGCGCTGCGTACGCCTCCTCCAGCCCGTGCAGGAGCGGCCCCATGGACCACTCGTCACTCGCGATGTGGTGCAGCAGGACCACCAGGGCATGCGCATCGCTCTCCGGATCACGCAGCACGGTGACCCGGACCGGCGGCTCCGCCGACAGATCGAAGAGATGCCCGAGTGCGGCACCGGCCTCCGCGTCGAACCGGTCGCGCGGCACATCCACCACCCGCAGCCGGACCCCGGCCTCCTCGGGCGTGAGAACCCGCTGGTACGGCTCGCCGTCCGCCTCCGCGAACACGGTGCGCAGCACCTCGTGCCGGGCCACGACGTCGCGCAGGGCGGCGTCGAGCGCGTCGGTGTCCAGTGCCTGCTCGAAGCGGGCCACGAAGGGGATGTTGTAGGTGGCGCTCGGCCCTTCCATCTGGTCCAGGAACCACAACCGCGCCTGTGCGTGGGACAGCGGCAGCCGCTCCGGCCGCCCGGCCGCCCGCGTCAGCCTGGGCCGACGGGATCCGGACCGCTCGGCGAGGCGGGCTGCCAGCGCCGCCGGGGTGCGCGCCTCGAACACGTCCCGGATGCCGCACTCGGTCCCCAGCACCGTGCGCACCCGGGCGATCACCCGAGCCGCGAGCAGTGAGTGACCACCGAGGGTGAAGAAGTCGTCCTCCGGACCCGCCGCGGAGAGGCCGAGCACATCGGCGAAGATCCCGGTCAGGATCTCCTCGCGGGCGCCGCGCGGTGCCCGGCCCCCACCGGCTCCGGCCGGACCGGACATGTCCGGAGCGGGCAGTGCCCGACGGTCGATCTTGCCGTTGGCGGTCAGCGGGAAGGCGTCGAGCACCACGACCGCCGAGGGGACCATGTACTCGGGCAGCCGTGCGGCCGCCACGTGCCGCAGTACCGCCGGGTCCGGCGCGGTGCCTTCGCCGGAGGCGGTTACATATCCCACCAGGTGCTGTGATCCGGGCAGATCCTCACGGACCACGACCACGGCCCGGCCCACCTCGACGGGGTCGCCGAGGACGCTCTCGATCTCACCCGGTTCGATACGGAAGCCGCGCACCTTCACCTGGTCGTCGGCTCGGCCCAGGAAGTCGATCCGCCCGTCCGTGCGTCGCCGTACGAGATCGCCCGTGCGGTACATCCGGCTGCCCGGAGCGCCGTACGGGTCGGCCACGAAGCGCTCCGCGGTCAGCGAGTACCGTCCCAAGTAGCCGCGGGCGAGCTGGTCCCCCGCCAGGTAGAGCTCACCCGGGCGTCCCACCGGGGCCGGCCGCAGCGCGCAGTCGAGTACGTAGGCGCGGGTGTTCCAGAACGGGCTGCCGATGTCCGGGACGCCGGTGTGGTCGGGGCCGAGGACGGCCGACGTGGCCCAGACGGTGACCTCGGTGGGCCCGTACACGTTGGTGACCGTGCGCGCGGTGCGGGCCAGCCGCTCGGCCAGGTCGGCGGGCAGCGCCTCGCCGCCGACGAGGGCCTTGGTGCCGCCCAGTGTGGCCGGGCGGCCGTCCTCCAGGAGGGCGTGCCACAGGGAGGGGGTCGCCTGCATCACCGCCGGCCGGTGCCGGTCCACGAGCGCGGCCAGCGCGGCCGGGTCCCGTACGGTGTCCCGGTCGGCCAGTACCGCCGTCGCGCCGCTGATCAACGGGCCCCAGATCTCCAGGGCGGCGATGTCGAACGAGATCGTGGTGACCGCGACCAGGGCGTCCCCGGCCGTGAGTGCCAGCTCGTGGACCTGCATGTTCAGGAAGTTGGCGAGTGCGGCGTGCGGGATCACCACCCCCTTGGGCCTGCCAGTGGAGCCCGAGGTGTGGATGACGTACGCGGGGTGTGCGCCGTCGAGCGGGACGGGCCGCTCGGCCGGGGCCAGCGGGAGTCCGGTCAGATCGGCGAACGCTGCCAGTGTGTCGGGCGCGTCCAGGACGACCGTCCCGATGCCGGGCACATCCGGGGCGTCGGGCGCCGCGTCCCGGGTGGTGAGCACGCACACCGGGCGTGCGTCGCGGACCATGAACTCCAGCCGGTCCGCCGGGTAGTCCAGGTCCAGCGGCAGATAGGCGCCACCCGCCTTGAGTACGGCGAGCAGGGAGACGATCAGATCGGCCGACCGGGGCACGGCGAGACCGACGTAGCTCTCGGGGCCCACTCCGCGGGAGATCAGCAGCCGCGCCAGGCGGTTGGCGCGTTCGTCCAGGTCCGCGTAGCTGTGGCTGTGAGGGCCGCACACCAGCGCGGTGGCCGACGGGTGGGTGCGGACCCGCTCCTCGAAGAGGTCCACCACCGTGCCCGGCGGCACCTCGCGGCCGGTGGCGTTGACGTCCTCGACCAGGGCACGCCGGCTGTCCGCGTCCAGCAGGTCCGGACGGCCAACGGGTGTCTGAGGACCCGCTGCGGCGGCCTGGGTGAGGAAGTGGGCGAACTCCGCGGTGCGGGAGGCCAGTTCCTCCTGACCGTAGGCCTGAGGGTTGCCGTCGAACTCGAAGCGGATACGGCCCTCACCGGCGTCGCGGTGCAGGGCGAGGGTGATGTCATCGACCGGGCCGGCCGCCACGTTGTGGACGGTGCCCGGCGCGCCCGCGAAGTCCAGGGCGTTGTCGAACGCCTTGACGTTCACCATCGGCCCCAGCAGGCCCTGTTCCCGGCCCACCAGGCCGAGGTCGCGGCGGATGTCCTCGGCACGGTATCGCTGGTGGCGGCGAAGACTGCGTATCTGTCCGGCGACATCGGCGGTCAGTTCGGCCAGCGGGCACTCCGGGCGCACCGTCACCCGCAGCGGCAGCACGTTGACCACCATCGCGGGCACCTTGAGCGCGGCCGAACCGAGCCGGGCCATCGTGGGTATCGACAGCAGCACGTCCCGGGCACCGGTGGAGCGGTGCAGGAACGCGGCGAACGCGGCGGTCACCGTGTCGGCCCAACTGGCGCGTGCGGCCCGCGCCACGGCCAGTAGCCCGGCCGTCGTCTCCGCCGAGAGGGTCGCTCCCTCGCGACGGAAGCTTGCGGAGGCCGGGAAGGAGGCGCCGGCCAGCGGCTCGGGCTGTGGGCGGTCCGCGAGCCGGGCCAGCCAGTAGGCGCGGTCCCGTGTGTGGCGTTCGGTGTCGGCGTAGTCCCGCTCCTCGGCCACCACCGACGCCAGGGAGCCGAACGGCGACGGACTGGGTTCCTCGCCGCGGGCCAGCGCCGTGTAGACCTCGGCGGTGCGGCGGGATATCAGGGAGAAGCTGTAGGCGTCGAGCGCGATGTGATGGGCGCGCTGATACCACAGCACACGGTCCGGGCCGACCACGTGCAGGGCGAACGCGAACAGCGGTTCGGTGAGGGGGTCTGCGGGCCGGTCCATGTCGGCGCGCATCCACGTGAGCGCCGCCCCGCGAGGGTCCGCCTGACCGGTGTGGTCGAGCATCCGGAGTACTGGGCCCTCGAACTCGTCTTCGGCGAGGATCTGTTCGGCGTTGCCTGCAGTGTCCTCTTCGAAGCGCACGGTCAGCGCCTCGGACTCGGTGATCACACGACGAACGGATGCCTCGAACAGCTCCGTGTCGAGTGCGCCGTCGATCTCGACGTACTGGCCGACGTTGTAGACCGGGGAGTCGGGGGCGAGCCGCTGGCCGTACCAGACGCCGGTCTGGGCCCCGGTGAGGGGAAGTCGCCGCAAAGCACGCTCGGTCATGGATCTTGCTCCAGGGTGCGCACGCGGTGGGCCGGGGACCGGGACCGCAGGGGGGAATGAGTCGTGCCGCGGACCGCGCCGGGAGGATGGGCGCGGTCGGACGGCGGGGGGAGAGAGGAGGACCGGGCGGTTCAGCCGGCTGCCGCGCGGGCACCGTCGGAGGGCACCAGGCCGCCCGTGGCAGGCGGAGTGCCGTCCTTGCCGGGAAGGGTTGCCCTACGCAGTCCGGGTACCGCCACGGCCACCGCCACTGCGGCGACCGCACAGACCGCGCCGTTGAGTACCGCAGCCGCAGCCGGACTGAACCAGCGTGCCAGCAGGGCCACTTCGGCGTCGCCGACGACATCGCCAGTAGTTCCCTGAGCGGTGATCACGCTGACAAGCCGACCGCGCAGCCGGTCCGGTGTGCTGTGCTGGACAAGGGCGTACTCCAGGATCTCGTACACCGTCCCGGCCGCACCGGCGATGGCGAGCATTGCCACGGCCACGGCGACATGGCCGCTCAGGCCGAAGCCCACGGTCGCCAGTCCGCCCGTGAACGCGGCGGTCAGCAGCATCCGTCCGGGCCGGGCGGTGCGGGTCAGCCAGCCGCTGGTTGCGGACACCAGGACGGCGCCGACGGCGGGCGCGGTGTAGAGCAGGCCGAGCATGACTTCGCCCCCGCCGAAGCGGGTGTCCACCAGCTCCGGGAACAGTACGACCGGCAGATTGAACAGCGCGGTCACGCCGCCCAGGACGAGCAGTCCGCCGACGACACGGTTGCGCAGCGCGTATTTGAGGGCCACCAGCGGTGAGCCGCTGTCCTCGGCACCTTTCTCGTCATCGGCGTGCTTCACCGGGGGCAAGGGCCGGATCCGGGAGATCAGCAGGGTCGTGACGCCGGTGGTGAACGCGGTGAACGCGAAGACCGGGCCCGGACCGCCGAGAGCCAGCAGCACACCGCCGAGCAGCGGTGCGGCGATCGAGCCGATCTCGCCGGTGAGGGAGATCAGCGCACCGGCCGCGGGGAGTTGGTCGGAGCGCACCAGGGTCGGGGCCACCGCCATCAGCGCCGTGACGCTCACTCCGGTGGCCAGTCCGTCCCAGGCCACGCACAAGTAGATCGCCCACAGGGACTGCTCCGGAAGAAAGGCGTTGACGGCCAGCCCGGCGAACGCCAGGGCCGCCGCGCCACGTGCGCAGACGATGAGCCGGCGGCGGTCCGTGCGGTCGGCCATCCAGCCGCCCCACAAGGAGCCGAGCAGCACCGTGATGCTCATGATCATGGTGCTGACGGCGACGTGGAAGGTGGCGCCGGTCAGCTCGTAGACCTGCGAGGCGAGTGCGACCGTCGCCATCCCGAGCCCGAACAGGGACACCACGCGCGCGATGAAGATGGCTCGGAAGTCCCGGCTGGTGCGCAGGGGTTCGACATCGATCAGAAGGTCACGCATCCGCACGAGGTGCTCCGCCCGGCGCGAGGAGGCCGGTCCACTCGGTGAGCGTCGGGCGTTCCGCGAGGTCCACGAAGCTGATTTGCGCCCCGTCCGCCCGCCATGTCTCCACCAGCGTCATCAGACGGATCGAGTCCAGGCCCTGGTCGAGCACGTTCTCGTCCACCGCGATCTCGTCCGGGTCGAGGTACAGCACCTCCGCCACGTCGCGCACCAGGCGCTCCAGCGTGAACATCTGCTCCGAGTCGTTCTCGGTCATCTGCGGTCCTTCTCCCCTAAGAGAGCGCATCAATGGATGCTGGATTAGGTAAGGCTAACCTAACTATCTATGCTCGGTCCGAGTCAAGCCGGTCCGTCGCGCACGACCTGGCGCCCGGCGTCCCAACTCCACGAGAGCGAGAGGCAGATGACGACGCAACTGTCCCGCAGCGGACCCCGACCCGCTCACGACCCCGTCGTGCGCACCGCCACGACGGGGGACGCGGACGAGCTCTACCGCCTGTCCCGCGGCTTCGCCCACAAGGGCGCGCTGCGCGCGAGGGCGTCGCGGGTGTACGCGCGGTCGGTGGGCGACTTCCGGGTCGCCGAGTCGGCGACGGAGGGTGTCGTGGGATGCGTGGGGCTGCGCCGCCATCCGATGCCGGGCGGGGACACCGCCGTTCTCTACAACTTCTGTGTGTCGCCCACCAGTCAGGGCCGGGGAGTCGGTTCGGCTCTGCTGCGGGCGACGCTCGCCGCAGCGGTCGCCCAGTCCGTCGTGCGCGTGTACACAGCTACCGTCGGCGTCGGCACGCTGTTCCTGCGGCACGGATTCGTCCCGGGGGCCACGGACGGGGCGCCGGCGGCCTGGCTGGCCGCGCTGGATCCCCGCCGGGGCTCACAAGTGCTGGCCCTGGTGCTGACAGCCGGGCGCTGACGGCGCACCAGGCAGCCTTTGGGAGGGAACCACGGAGGCTGCCCGGTGTCCTGGGAGCAGTCAGGGCCGCGCCGCCGTCAGGCTGGCCGGGCGCATGTCGGTCCAGTGCTCCTCCACGTAGGCGGCGCAGCCCTGTCGGGAATCCTCACCGTGGACCACGGTCCAGCCGGCAGGCACCTCGGCGAACGCGGGCCACAACGAGTGCTGGTTCTCCACGTTGACGAGTACCACGTACCGGGCTTCGTCGTCCTCGAACGGATTGGTGGCGGTCATTTGGGACTCTCCTTCATATGTGCGGATGGGATCGTGGGTCCGGCTGCGGCTGCGGCTGCGGCTGGGGCCTGTGGCCGGGCACGGTGCGCGGGCCCGCCTCCGCGCGCGGCCACGGGGGCGAGGACCGGGATCTCGCCCTTCGCCCAGGGCCGTGTACACCTCGGCGATGCGCTGGGTGAGCGGGGTGACGCCGCAGCCGTCCATCCGGACGGGACGGCTGCTCTCCTGGCGTATCCGGCAGCGCGTTCGGGGCGCCTCGGTGAAGACGCGGTGGACCGCTACTGACACGGCCGCGTCCGGAGGGCCGCGCGGATCGGTGTGCCGGCCCATGTCGTACGTGCTGTTCCGGGGGCGGCGCACTGGGCCGACAGCACACTGCAGCGCGTTGCCGTGTGCTGCGGCGGCGTGCGCGTCAGAGTTCTGGACACGGGCACGGTGGGCTTCTCCGGAATCGGATGCTCGGCGGGACGGTCGACGGCAGGATCACGCGGTGGGCATCGGGACGCTCCCTACCCCTGTGCCGCCCGGGATCGCCCCCTCCAACGCGTCCCGCCCGGCCTGCCCCAGCAGCAGGGAGTCGCGGATCTCCCCGGACCGGACGGCCAGCGTCGACAGCAGCGTGGAGGTGATGCCGTGGGTGTGCTCGGTGGCTCCGCCCTGCACATAGATCCCGGCGCGGATCCGGTCCGTGGTGAGCAGTCGGTGGTCACGGCCGATGCGCAGCCGCCCCTGTCCGTCCGTCAGGCACTCCTCGGCGAGCGGACCGAGCAACTCGCGCGGATCGGCAGGACGGTAGCCGGTAGCGACGACAACGGCGTCGCAGTCGAGCGTGTGCCGCTCGCCTGTGGTGAGCGAGTGGGCCACCGCACGTACGCCGTCGGGCAGGTCCTCCACGGCGGCGAGCGCGGTGGTGTTGAGGATCCGCAGCCGTTCGGCGCCCGCCACCTTCTCCTGGTACACGGTCCGGTAGAGCTGCTCGATCAAGGCCCCGTCCACCACGGAGTAGTTGGTGTTGGCGTGATAGGCGAGAAGGGACTCCTTCACCTCGTCGGGCGCGTCGAAGAAGTCGTCGACGGCCGACGGATCGAAGATCCGGTTGGCGAACGGGCTGTCGTCGGCCGGGCTGTAGCCGTAGCGGCTGAACACCGCGCAGACCTCGGCATCCGGGTACTCCCGGTGCAGGAACTCGGCGGCCTCCGCGGCGGACTGCCCGGAGCCGATCACGGCGAAGCGGCGGTGAGGGCGATGGGTCAGCTCCTCGGCACGGAAGAGCAGGTCCTGGGTGTGCCAGACGCGCGGTCCGGCCTTCACGCCCTCCGGGAGCCTGGGCCGCAGGCCGGTTCCGATGGCCACATTGCGGGTGCGCAGCATCCGGCCGGTCCGGGCGGCGCCCCCGGTATGACGGGTGAGCACCATGAGCGCGTCCACCGGGTGGTCCGCCACGTCCGGTTCCGCCGCCCGGATTCCGTACGCCTCGATGCTGTAGCGCACCCGGTGCTTGACCTGGTCCGCGCACCAGCGCAGGTAGTCGTGAAACTCGATACGCGTCGGGAAGAACGACTTCTGGTTGATGAAGTCCGCCAGCCGTCCGTGCTCGTGCAGGTAGCGCAGGAACGTGAACCGGCTGCCCGGGTCGCGCATCGTGGCCAGATCCTTGAGGAACGACACCTGCATGGTCGCCCCGGCCAGCAGCATCCCCGGATGCCAGCCGAACTGCGGCCGGCGCTCGGTGAAGACGGCCCGCAGCGCGTGCCCGGGTCCGCACCGGTCGTTGTGCTCCGCCGTGGCGACGGCCAGTGCGAGATTGGCGGGGCCGAAGCCTATGCCGACCAGATCCTCGACGAGGGCGGCGTCGTGATGCCCCGCGTCGGCGTGCCCTGCTGACATGCTCATCCTTTGCTAGTCCTGCTCGGTACCGGGGACTTCGGCTGGTTCCGGGAATGGTCGGGGCGCTGAGCCCCGGTGGGCCGACACACACGACCACGGAAAATTAGGTAAGCCTTACCTAAGAATCACGGGGTGGGTGACTCATGTCAAGTCCGTGCCGTTGAAGTGAAGGCGGCCGGATTCCCGGCCTGAAGCCTCATCAACTGAACGTGCAACAAGCATGGTTGGGTGCGGGGCGGCGGCGGAGGGGGTGGTTCCGGTCCCCGTCGGAGCGGTCAGCGCCTGCGCAGGCCTGATCACGTTCTCGCCCACTGCGTTCACCGGGAAGCCTGCGCCCCGTGCCCGCGCCCCCGCCCCGGCGGCCACCGGCACGCCCGGCGTCGCACCGGGCGTCGGCGGATGACCGACCCCCTTGACACCCGAGCGCGGCGCCGCCGCGGACCCGCCGCACCCGCGTCAGCGGGTCCTGCGCCCCAGGGGTGTCCAGGAACGTGATGCTCGCGGCTCGGAGGACCGGGTTTGCCGGCGGGTAGGCCGAGCCGTGCCTACCCGCCCCAGCAGTGTGAACGCCTCCCCGAAGGCCGGTTCCGCGTCGATCGATGGCTCGCGCCCAGCCGTTCACCGACGGCACCACGTCCGGCTCGCGGCCGGACTCGGCGAGACGCGGGCGCCGCGCCCGGTCCGGCCGGTGCGGGCAGGCACCTCGCCCAGCACCAGCAGCGCCCCCTCGTCTCCCAGGTGATGTCCAGGGCCGTCCGTAGAATCCCTCCGCTCCTGGCACCGTCCGCCGGTGGGCTACGGCAGTAGGGAGGTCTCCTTCGGCGGCCGAAAGCCGCAGTCGACGCCGCTGCTCGAAGCCCGGCTGACGTGCGGCCCCGGCGCGTCGGTGAGCACTACGGGCCCCACCGCGCCGAGCCGGATGCCGGGGCCGCCGCCGCGAGATGCGCGTTGACGTCGCGGACCTCGCTGTCCGCTCTGCGATCGGCGGCGTCGCCGGGAATGCGGCCCCGGCGGGTATCGGCGCGCACGGTCTCTGGGCCGCCCGGTCGGGAGCGCCCACCAGTCCGGCCCCGACCGGCTGCCGTCCCCCTGGGCGGGGTGGCGCACCGCAGCGCGCGAGCGGGTCGGTGGGTGAGCGCAGGCCATCGGCTTCGGGCGGGACGCGGGTCGGGTTTCCCGGGACCACGTGCCCGGTGGGCGCTGTTCGCAGGTGAGGTGCGCTGACGCGCCGGTTGTTCTGCGGGGTGCCGGCGCGGACCCGTCGTATTTGGTCTCCGCGCCATGCGGTCCCCCCGCGAATCGTCCGCATTCTGGATTGCGCCGGTGGCCGCCTCCGCTTCTGTCTGATCGGCCTGCCTCTATGCCGCGGAATGCCGCGAAGCCCGCACGAACGCCCCCGGGGTGCAGCCGAAGTGGCGGCGGAACGCGACGATGTAGCCGTTCGTACTGGTGAAGCCCACCCGGGCCGCCACCGCACCGACCATCAGCCCTTGGTCCAGCAGCTCCAGCGAGCGGTTGAGCCGCAGCCGGGTGCGCCACTCGGTGAACGCCAGCCCTGTCTCCTTGCGGAACGCGCGCCGCAGGCTCGTCGAGCTGGTGTGCAGATCCTCCGCCCACTGCGTGGCCGTGCGCTGGTCGGCCGGGTCGCGCAGCAACCCGGCCGTCACCGTACGGGCCGGGCCGCCGGTCGGCCGGGGAAGGGCAAGACACCGCTCGTGTCCGTCGGTGAGCGCTGCGAACAGGTACGCGTCACCGGGGTCCGTCCGTCCGCTGCGCATGCGCGACAACAGCATCCGGCGCTTCCTGTCGCCGATGTTCACCACCGTCGCCTCCGTGTACGGCAGTACGTGCGGCTCGGTGTCGAACGACTCGGCCATCACCAGTGAATCCGGACCGAAGCGGGCGCAGTGCGGTACGCCCGCCGGGAGCCAGAGACCCACGGAGGGCGACAACCCGTGGTCCGTGCCCAGCGCCGTCACGACCACGCACCCCAGCGGTGCGTAGAGGAACTGATGGAAATCGTGCACGTGTGTGGGATGCCCCAGCGCCGCGATGAAGCCGTCGTCCGCGGTCTGCGGCCCCTGGTTCCACGCATCTCTGTGCGTCACGAACGCCCCCGAATCGTCGGGCCGTTTGAACGACCCCTGAATGTGATTGCCGCGCACTCCCGCTTGGATCGACCGCGAGCAGGGTTAGGTTAGCCTAACCTTGTCAGGGAATCGTGAGGAGCCGAACGACACATGACGACAACGTCCCCACCGGTGACGTCCCGAGAGACACCGGTACGGACCCGCTTCTCGCGAGGGGCCGGCATCCTGCTGCTGGCCACAGCCCTCGTCGCCGTGACCCTCGTCGCGAGCGTCGGACTGGGCTCCCGTGACATCTCTCCCACGGAGATCGTCCGAATCCTGCTCCACCCCGGCGGCGAGACCTACAACTCCCATGTGCTGTGGACCGAGCGTATCCCCCGATCCCTGCTGGGGCTGCTCGTCGGCGCCTGCCTGGGCGCGGCCGGGCTGATGATGCAGGCGCTCACCCTCAACCCGCTGTCGGACCCGGGCATCCTGGGGATCCAGCAGGGCGCCGCCATGTTCGTCGTCCTCGGCATCCTGTTCTTCGACATCACCAGCCTCGAAGGTCACTTCTGGACGGCTTTCGCGGGCTCCGCGGTCACCGCCGCGCTCGTGTACCTCATTGGCACCCGCACCAACGCGGGCAGTTCCACCATCGGCCTGGTACTTGCCGGAGTCGCCCTCGCCGCGGTGATGTCCTCCCTGATCACCCTCATGGTGGTGCGGGACACCGAGGCCTACTCCCACTTGCGCTTCTGGTCCGTCGGCCAGCTCACCGGACGGGCCAAGGTACTCGACGAGACCGTGCCGTTCGCGGTCGCCGGGCTGCTGCTCGCTTTGCCCTTCGGCCGCGCCCTCAACATCCTCGCCCTGGGCGAGGAGACGGCCCGCGGCCTCGGAGTGCGCGTGGAACGCGCCCGTCTGGCCTGTGCCGCGGTGGCCGTACTGCTGTGCGCCGCCGCCACCGCTGCCACCGGCCCCGTCGCCTTCGTCGGACTGGTCGGTGCCCATTGCGCCCGACTGCTCGTCGGGCCCGATCACCGCTGGTCCCTGCCGCTGGCCATGGCCCTCGGCGCCGTGCTGCTGACCGGCGCCGACACCGCCGGACGTCTCATCGGCGGTCACGGGGAGATCCAGGTCGGAGTGATGACCGCGGTCGTCGGCACCCCCTTCTTCGTGTGGCTCGCCCGACGCCGGAACCTGGTGCGTGTGTGATGACGACTGCGACCACCCGGACCCCGTCCACCCCGTCCACTCCTTCCGGCGCCACCGGTGCCACGGCCCACGTCGCTGCGCGGCTGCGTGCCCGCCGCCGAGCACAGGATCTGCGCACCGTCCGTGTGACGGCCGTTCTCACCGTTCTGCTGCTCGGTGGTATGGCGGCGTCCGTCCTCCTCGGCGGCGTCGGCAGCGTCGACCTCTCCGATGTCCTGCCTGCGGCCCTCGGACTGCGCACCGGACTCGCCGACTACCTGATCTTCCAGCTACGGATGCCCCGGACCCTGTCCGCAGTGCTCGCCGGGGCGCTGTTCGGCCTGGCCGGAGCCCTCTACCAGCGCATCGTCCGCAACCCGCTGGCCACCCCCGATATCGTCGGCATCTCCGCCGGTGCCGGAGCCGGTGCCGCCACCGTGCTGCTGCTCGCCCCAGCCGCCACCGCCGGAGTGGGCACCCCGGCCGCCGCGATCGCCGGGTCCTTCGTCATGGTCGCCGTCGTGTACGCGCTGAGCTGGCGGCGAGGTATCGACACCTACCGGCTCGTGCTCGTCGGGATCGGACTCAGCGGGGTCTGCGCCGCCTACACCAACTACCTGTTCACCCTCGCCGACGAGTCCAGCGTCGCCGTCGCGACCCGCTGGCTGATCGGCAGCACCAGCGCCGCCGACTGGGACGGCGTCACCACACTCGCCCTCGGCCTGGCCGTCTGCCTGTTCGGCACGGGGCTTGTCCACCGCCCGCTGGCCGACATGGCCCTCGGCGACCAACTCGCCACCGGCCTCGGTACCAAGGTGGCACCCGCCCGTGTGGCCGTCCTGCTGCTCGGCGCGGGCGCCGCCGCCCTGGCGACCAGTGTCGTCGGCCCCGTCGGCTTCGTCTCCCTTGTCAGCGGCCCCATCGCCCAGCGGCTCGTCGGAGGGGACCGTGCAGTCGCCGTCGCGCCGCTCGTCGGCGCCGTCGTCGTCATCGGGTCCGATGTCCTCGCCCAGAACGCCCCCCTGATCAGCCCGGTGCCCACCGGAGTCCTCACCGCGCTGCTCGGAGCGCCCTATTTCGTCTGGCTGATCCTTCGGCGCAGGCAGGGAGCCGTCTCGTGAACCCACGCACCCCCGACGAACCAACCCTTTCGCACAGCCTGGAGGCGCGCGGCGTATCCGCCGGGTACGGCGACACGCACATCATCCAGGAGTTGTCGCTGCGCATCGAGACGGGGCGGATCACCGCCCTCGTCGGTCCCAACGCCTGTGGCAAGTCCACGCTGCTGAAGTCGATCGCACGGCTTCTGCCCCTCGCCTCCGGCTCCGTGCTGCTGGAGGGGGCCGACATCCACGCCATGAAGACCCGCCAGGTGGCCCGCCGCCTGGGCATCCTGCCTCAGAGCCCCCTCGCTCCCGAGAGCATCACGGTCGGAGATCTCGTCTGGCGTGGCCGACACCCCCACCGCCAGTTCGGCCAGCGGCGCACCGACGCCGACGAACTGGTGATCGCGGAGGCGCTGATGGCCACCGGCACGGCGGATCTCGTCGACCGTCCGGTCGACGAGCTCTCCGGTGGGCAGCGCCAGCGCGTGTGGATCGCGCTCGCCCTCGCCCAGGGCACCCCCACACTGCTGCTCGACGAGCCCACCACCTATCTGGACATCGCACACCAGATCGAGGTGATGGACCTGCTGGCCGAACTCAACGAACGGACCGGCAAGACCATCGTGCTCGTCTCCCACGACCTCAACCAGGCGGCCCTGTACGCCTCGCTCATCGTCGCCATGCGCGACGGCCGCATCGTGCGCCAGGGCCCCCCGGCCGAGGTGCTCGACGAACGCACCGTCGCCGAGGTGTTCGGCCTCGACTGCGTCGTCGTGCCCCACCCCCGTAGCGACCGGCCCCAGATCTTCCCTCTGGGCCGCCGTCACCTCACGCAGGAGAAGTGAACATGAACCGCCTCGCAAGTCCCACCGGCCGCCGTGCCGCCGCTCGTGTGCTGCTGGCCGCCACTGCCTGTCTCGCGCTCGCCACCGGCTGCGGCTCCGACGACAGCGGGGACGAGGCCAAGGACGGCAGTCCGGCGGCTGGCGCCGGCGCCTTCCCGGTGTCCCTCACCAACGCGTGGGGCAGGGCGGAGGTCGAGAAGAAGCCCGTCAGGATCGCCACGGTCTCCGACGGAGACACCGACATCGCTCTCGCCCTCGGCATCGTGCCTGTGATCACCCCGGACGCGGAGGACGGCGGACCCGTCCCCGAATACAAGCAGCGGGTCCTGGACAAGCTCGGTGCCGGCACGCTCAAGCTGTACGACGACACCGACGGCACCAACTACGAGGCCATCGCCGAGGCTGCCCCCGACATCATCCTCGGGATGAACACCTGGTCGATGGAGACCGACTACGCCAAGCTCAAGCCCATCGCCCCGGTTGTCACGTACACCGACAAGAAGCATGCCGACACCCTCACCTGGCAGGAGCGGCTGAAGACCGCCGCCAAGGCTCTCGGTCTGAACGAGAAGGCTGAGGCGGTCATCGCCGCCAACAAGAAGGCCACCGCCGACGCGGCCGCCGCGCACCCCGAGTTCCAGGGTAAGACGTACACCTACGCGGTCGTCCACCCCGAGCAGATCACCTTCATGTCCTACGCCGACCAGGACCCGGGCGTCTTCGAGGAACTCGGCCTGCGCAAGACGGACAAGGCGAAGAACTACACCGCCGAGAAGAACGCCGTCAGCCTGGAGAACCTCGACGAACTGGAGGCCGACGTTTTGCTGATCACCTATCCGTTCGGGGACAACGGCCTGCTCTCCGCCTCGGAGCTCGAGAAGAACAAGGTCTTCAAGTCCCTCGTCGTGGTCAGGAACAAGCACTACGCCGTCGTGCCCTCGGAGAACACCCTCTCCTCCGCCGTCGCCTACCCGGACGCGCTCACCTCGCCCTGGGTGGTCGAGAAGCTGACGCCCATCCTGGCCGACGCCGTCGCCGGCAAGTAGTGCAACCACTCCGCCACCCTCCCGGCCGGGGGCGCTGAACCGGATCCCCCGGCCCGGCGTGCCGTCCGTCCAGCGCCCCGGCCCCCGAGGGGCCGCAGTATGAAGGAGCAGCATCACCATGCCCACCCGCAACCCCCGCCCGGTGGTCACCTTCCCCATCGTCATCCGGGAACTGACGGTCCTGCGCACGGAGAACATCACCCCGGGCATGCGCCGAGTGACTCTCGGCGGCGAGCAGTTGCGTGGCTTCACCCGCGACGACCTCGACCTGCCCGCGCTGCGCACCGAGGGATTCGACGACCATGTGAAGTTCTTCTTCACCGACGAGACCGGCCACCTGGTCCTGCCTCGGCAGAACGTCTCCAGCCTGGACTGGCCCACCGACGGCCGGCCCGTGGCAAAGGACTACACACCTGTCCGGCACGACTCCGAGACGGGCGAGATCGACTTCGACTTCGTACGGCACGAGGGCGGCGTCGCCGCCACCTGGGCGGAGCAGGTCAAACCCGGCGAGAGTGCCTGGATCGCCGGACCCAAGATGTCCCACGGCCACCCGGAGGGCTCCGACTGGATCCTGGCCGTCGGCGACGAGACCGCACTGCCGGCCATCGGCCGATGGCTCGCGGAGATGCCCGAGGGCACCCGGGCCAAGGTGTTCATCGAGATCGGCCAGGACAGCCACCGCCAGGACCTGCCCACCCGGGCCGACGCAGACATCGTCTGGCTCTCCCGCGACGGTGCCCCCGCGGGTACCACCGACCTGCTCGAACAGGCCGTGCGAGACATGGAATGGCTGCCCGGCACCGTATTCGCCTGGGCCGCCGGTGAGGCGGGTGCCCTCAAGGGCATCCGCCGTCACCTCGTCGCCGAACGCCAGGTGCCGCGCGAGTACACACACATCACCGGCTACTGGCGCCGCACCGAACCCGTGCCCGGCGCCGCCGCCGTCGAGGAGGAGAACGATGCCCACGAGCGGCTTCATGAACTCACCGATCTCGCCCCCGGGTACGCCATTCGCGCCGCCGTCACGCTCGGCCTGTTCGAACTCGTGGGCACGGGCGTACACGACCTGCCCACTCTGACCGACCGAACCGGCGCCGACCCTTCCACCCTGACCGCACTGCTGATCTATCTGGCCTCGATCGGTCTCCTCGCCACGGACGGTGACGGATACCGTCTGACTCCGATCAGCGAGGAACTCGTCGAGGACGACCACTCCGCCGACGAATACCATCTCGGTGGAGCCCAGGCGGCGTTCGACGCCTCTCTCAGCGGACTGCTGCACACCTTGCGCACCGGTGAGGCCGGATACCGCACCTTCGGCGGTGAGACCCTGGCCACCGCAATGACCTCCGACACCCGCCTGGCCGGAACCGCCCGGAGGACCGTCGAGGAAGAGGCTCGCTGGATCGCCCCCGGAGTACTGCGCGTATACCCGTGGTCCGCCGTCAGCTCCCTGAACGCGAGCGGTCCGGGCTGCGGCACCGTCGTCAACGCGCTCCTGAAGGCGTTCCCGCAGCTGAGTGCCCGGATCGGTGCGCTGCCCTCCGTACTGCGCGTGCTCAGGGACGAGATCCTCGACACCGACATCCTGCCCAGGGTGGAGCTGACTGCCGACGGAGCCGGCCGATCCGGAGAGGAGCGGCCGCATCTGATGTGCCGTCGGCTCGAATGGCTCCCCGACGAGGACGCGGCCCATGTCCTGGGTGAGGCCGCGGCAGGGCTCACGAGGAACCAGCACCTGCTCGTCGTGGAGCGGACGGTTCCCGAGGACCCCGACGACATCGACGCGGTCCTGCACCATCTGCGTCTGAAGTGTGCCTTCGGATCGGGCATCAGGAGTGCGGAACGGGTGACGGAACTGACCCGGACGGCAGGTCTCACCACACACGCCAGCTACGACATCGGCTGGGACCACCGCCTCTGGGTATGCAGTTCTGCCTCGGTCTGACACACACCGGCAACGTCTGCGCCTTCCGGAAGCACGTCTCAGGCATCCGGCGTGTTCGGGCGAGCCGTCCGGTACCTCCTCGTTCAGGAGACGAGGAAGACCTGCGGAGGAGGAACCACGGACGCGCTCGCGGCAAGGCATCCTCCTCGGCCTGGGAGCGGTCGAGGATCCGGGTGGCCGTCCGCCACCTCGGGGAGGCCGGTGGGCACGTGGGTCCCGCGCCACGCCCAGGAGTTCGGGCAGGGCGGGCTCGTGGTGGCCGAGCCGGCACATGGAACGCACGGCACGGCGGATGATGCGGCGCGGCACGTGGCCGCGGCTGCCGTCGCCGGGAGGGGGTCCGTCGGCGAGCAGCGTCAGGCCGGTGCGGATGTGGTCGGCGATCACGCGTGGTCGGACGTCGGTCCGCGGGTCGGTGCCGCGGGCCGCGGCGGCGAGTCGGGCGGCGCGGTCGGGGATGGAAGATCGCGTTCACGGCCTCCCCCAAGTCGCAGGACCCGGGATCTACGGTCGCCGACCGCGCCACCCGGCCCTGCTTCCAGGCCGTGATCACCGGCTCGATCAACGCCCATTGCCCATCCGGCAAGTCGCTGAGATACGGCTCTCTCACCACGCCCCGCATCTTTACATGGACATGCCCACCGAGCAGCCCGGGCCGCGATCAATGCCACGATCGAGCGATCACGAACGAAGGGAAGTCGGACTTGACGACCACTCAGGAGGCGCTGATCGGTGCCGGGTCCTGGGGAAGCTGCCAGTTACCGCCGCGGTCCTGCTTCGAAAGGCGCGCGGCGATGCCGGGGACGCGCAGGAAGCAGGCCAGCGCGGTGGCGGCCTGGAAGGCGTCGATCGCACGCCGGGTCATCGGCATGCCCAGGCGCAGGAGGCGCGGATTCACCTCGCCCTGGATCTTGTTGACGAAGGGCCGCAGCACGCTGTCGTAGTTCGCCAGCGCGGTCGGCAGGTCGCCCGGGTGGCGGTTGATCTCGCCGGCCAGGACGTGGGCGCCGACCAGGCCGCCGGAGACTCCCATGCCGCTGTAGGGGGAGGTGCAGTGCGCGGCGTCACCGGCCAGGACCACTCGACCCTTGGACCAGGTGTCGGTGCGGACCTGGGCGATCTCCTGGGAGTAGAAGAACGGGCTTGTCCTCATGCCCTCGATGAAGCGCTCGGTCTGCCAGCCGGCGTCGCGGAACCTGCTCGCCCAGAACTCCTGCTGGTGTTCGACGGGCGCCCGGTGGATCGCCGAGGCTTCACCGGATTCCTCCCGTATGACGAAGTACACCTGGGTCTCGGTCGGGTTGTGGCTGCGCCGCATGATCTGACGGCCGCCCGGGGCCATGTAGGTGTCCCGGATGTTGCTGTCGGACGCGATGCGAGGAACGAACCAGTAGGCCATGTGGATGCCGACCCGCCAGTACGGGTCGAAGGCCTCCGGGAGAACTGTCCGCCGGATGCGTGACCCCTGCCCGTCCGCGCCAACCAGGAGGTCGAATTCACCGGAGGAGCCGTCGGAGAAGTGCGCGACGACCTTGTGTTCGTCCTGCTCGAAGCCGTCCACGCTCCTACCGAAAACGTACTCGGTGTCGTCCCTCGCCGCATCGTGCAGGATGCGCACCAGGTCGCCGCGCATGATCTCGTACTCGGAAGTGAGGGTCTGCCGGCCCCGTCCGGAGGTGTTGGCCGGGATCGTCGCCCTGGCCTTGCCGTCGGCGCCGACGAAGGCGACGCCCGCCTCGTCCACGAGCTTGCCGCGGACGGTGTCGAGAAGCCCCATTCGCCTGACGGCCTCGATGCCCTGCCCTCGGAGGTCGACCTGCGCGCCGGTGGCCCGCAGCGCCGGGAAGCGTTCGGCGACGGTCACCCGGTGGCCGCCCCGCGTAAGCCAGAAGGCCAGAGCCTGCCCCGCGACCCCGCCGCCGGCGACGAGAACCCGCAGGAGCCGCGATACCGATTCCTTCGCCATGCCCATCCCCCCAAAATCTATCGGTGAATGATTTCTTTCCAGAGTCATCTATCGGCGATAGATTGTCAACGTGACCAAGATGAACCGCGAGACCGTCATCGCCGAGGCGCTCGGCCTGCTCGACGAGGTCGGGCTGGACGCCGTCAGCACAAGACGGCTGGCGAAGCGACTGAACGTGGAGCAGCCTTCGCTCTACTGGTACTTCCGCACCAAGAAGGACCTCCTCGCCGCCATGGCGGCGGCGGCGATGACACCCCATGCGACCGCACCACTGCCGACGCCCCACGACGACTGGCGCGACTGGTTCCTGGACAACACACGCAGCTTCAGACACACGCTGCTGATGCGCCGGGACGGCGCACGGCTCCACGCCGGCAGCACCCCGACCGGTGACCTCGACCGGATCCGTCGCAAGATGGACTTCCTCGTCGCCTCCGGCGTGCCCGAGCGGGACGCGCAGATGGCGATGCTGGCGGCCGGCCGCTTCACGGTCGGCAGTGTCCTGGAAGAGCAGGCGGACAGCGACCCCGGGGACAGTCCGGATCTACCGGCTGACGTGCCGGTGATCGATCACGAGTCGGCGTTCGAGGCCGGCCTCGCCCTCATCCTGAACGGCCTGGCGCACTGTAACGAGGCGTAGGGGGCTGACCGGTCCCGCAGCTCAGGCGCCACATGATGTGGGAGATCCACTGAGCAGGTGTGAGAAGCCGTATCTCGACCGATCTTGGAACGTGGGGATCGACCGGAGTTCCCGGTCGGGTGATCTTCCGGCGGTACCTGCATGAAGGCAGGGTCTCCTGGTAGCTCGGGGGTGCGATCCCGTTCCGGGCGGTTCCCGGAGGCCCGGTTGTCGTTGTTGTACGCGCCCGGTCCTGTTGACTTCAACTGGGCGGCTCCATCGTGTGATTGCCTCGCGCACGTATACGGCAACGCGGCCGGCCATCCCGACCGGGTGCGCCGGTATCCGTCGGACATGACGAACGCGGAGTGGGCGGCAGTACGGCCGTTGCCGCCGGTGCCGGTCTGGCTTCAGGGGCGGGGCGGACGGCCTGAGGGCTACTGCCACCGCCGACTGCTGGGCGCGGTCCGCTACCTGGTCGCGAGCGGGATCTCGTGGCGGGCGATGCCCGCGGACTTCCCCGGCTGGGGTCGGGTCTACGCCTTCTTCCGCCGCTGGCGCGAGCACGGGCTGATCGCCGAGTTCCACGACAGGCTGCGCGGGAAGGTCCGTGAACGCGAGGGCCGTGAGGCCGAGCCCACTGCGGGGATCGTCGACGAGCAGTCGGTGCGGGCCGAGGCTCCGGTGCCTGCCGCCTCACGTGGCTACGGCGGCGGAAAGAAGGTGCCGGGCCGCAAACGGCACCTCGTGACCGACACCCTGGGCCTGCTCCTGGTCGTCGCGGTCACCGCCGCGAACATCGGTGACCGGGACTCCGCGGCGGGTCTGCTGAACCGGCTGCGCCGTCTGCACCGCGACATCACACTCGTCCGGGCCGATGGCGGCTGCACCGGCGGCCTCGTCGGCCGGTGCCGGGACAAACTCGCCCTGGCCTTGGAGATCGTCAAGCGCACCGACGACATCACAGGAATCGTGGTGCTTCCCGGACGCTGGGTGGCAGAGCGCACGTTCGCATGGCTGATGAGCTCCCGCCGCCTGGCCCGGGACTACGAGACCCTGCCCGCCACCAGCGAAGCGATGATCCGGTGGTAGATGGTCACGCGGATGAGCCGGAGCCTGGCACGGCCACGGGCCGCCGGCCGGCACTGAAGGCCCCCGATGCCTCCAGCAGGAGCCATCCGCGCTCCGCCAGGCGCCGGGCTTTCGACCGCAGCCCCTCAGCCTTCGCCGGCGTCGCCCCAAGACCCAGTTCCACCGCGATCTCCTTGGCCCGAAGCGGCCCGTGACCCGTGGATCGCTGCTGTTCCAGCATGCCCAGAATTCGCTGGTAGTCCGGCGCCAGAACCGTCACCGGCAGCCCTTCCCGCCAGGGCGGCACCGTCGAGCCCGGCACCGGCGCGGGCGACGGCGCCGGTTTCCCCGCCGCTTCGGTCGTGGTCACGGCAGTGGACTCGGCCGAGGAGACTGCCAGGGCCTCGACCAGTTCCTCCCGTGCGATCACCCGCCGGTCCAGCTCGATCTCCGCGGCCTCCGACACCTCAGCCAACTGCGCGACTTCCTCCCGCAAGCCCTCCACCCGCACGCGGGCAGCCGCCTCTCGCTCCTCCAGCATTCCCAGCACCGACGCCACCGCGCACCCCTCGACCATGAAGCTGACACAAGACGTCACGATGCCTCCCTCAACCCGAGCGAAACCATGCCTGACCAGCAGGAATCAAGGGATCGCGTTCGGTTGAGATGCGGCTTCCAATATCACTCTTCGGAGTCAGGGTGGGTGAAGATCGCTGTTGTGCCCTCCGGTCGCGCAGAGCGCGTGTTCCTGCCTACAGTCATGGGACAAATGAGACCCCCCTTGAGGACCACAAGAAACTCTGATCCCGGCCCACTGAAGATGGTGACTAGGCAATGGATATGAGTTCAGTATCTCTTCCGCCCGAAAGCCTCCGTGCAACACTTTTTTGCGACGCAGACCATCCGGCTGTTCGGGCCACTGCAATCTCGGTCTCGTGCGACTCCGAGACAGTGGAAGAAAAAATTTCACGCCTCTTCTCTTGGGTTCAGGACGGCATCCGGATGACCATAAAGAGAGACTGGGCTGATAAGGCATCGGAAACCATGGAAAGCCGTCGCGGCGGCTGTTCAAACAAGGCCAATCTCCTGGTCGCCATGCTCCGGTCCGTCGGGATCCCGGCTGCTTTCTACAGGCAGCCCGCTAATGCGAAGGAATATTTCGGCCCGGTCTGGTTCTCACAAATTCAAGCCATGTGCGATGAAGATTCGTGTCACTTCTACGCAGCGGTGTGGGTATCTGATAGATGGGTGAAGTGTGACCCTACCGACGACCTGCAGCTATCCCTGGGGAGCAGTCACTTCAATCCCCCTTCGGAGCGAATCACCTTCGACGGCACAAAGGATTCTCTGCTGAACTTGAATCCGATGCACTTGGAGGGTGCTCCGGAGTTGGTTTGGGACTTGGACCAGGATCTGGGATCCATATCGAAGAAGCCCGACTTCTACTTTGCCGTTATGGATGCGTACTGGTGTTTCCTCCGCCTCGAGGGCCCACGATTTGAATCGGTCGACGCTCTGCCAGAACTCTTCCGCATCTGGCTTGGTGCGCGTGACCCAGAGTTGGCCGTCATGTATGAACGCTGGTGCAAAGAACTGGAGGAAGTCTCGTGAGCGCAAAAGGATTCAAGCCGGCGACGGCAGGAGTAAAGGGAGATCCGCAAGGAGTAGCTGTCCTCGGGCTGGGCAACATGGGGACCGCCCTGGCGGATAATCTCCTGCGTGCCGGGCACGCGACTGTCATCTGGAATCGCACGCCAGGCAAGGAAGGGGATCTGGTAAACCGGGGAGCAGTAAGCGCCGAAACCGTGGAGCAGGCAGTCCGTTCAGCTCATCTAGTAGTAGTCAGTGTCACCGACTACAAAGTCTCACACGCTATCTTGAGTAGGGTGACGGACAGCCTGGCAGGCCGCATCATATTGAACGTGAGTTCTAGCTCGCCACAACAGGCATCAGAAGCCGCAGCGTGGGCACGGGAGCACAACGTTACTCTCCTTCACGGCGCGATCATGTCGTTCCCGCAGGGCGTTGGCCAGCGTGACAGAATGTTCCTCTACAGTGGCCAGTATTCTGCCTATGAAAGCGTCGGTCCGCTCCTCTCCTGCCTGGGCGACAGTCTTTATCTCGGCTCCGCACCAGGGCTGGCCAGTCTTTACGACACTGCACTGCTGGAGATGATGTACGCGACCGTAGCGGCTTGGTGCCATGGAGTGGCGCTGACATCAGTCAACGGAATCAGGCCAACAGACTTCACACCTGTCGCCGTCCGCTGGATGTCCGCAGTCCTGGAACTCCTCACCGCGTACACGTCACAGGCAGATTCAAGGGAGTATCCCGGAAGCGATGCCTCCCTGGATATACACATCTCGGCAGTCGATCACTTGCTCGAGGCAACCCATGCAAGTGATCTTGACGACCGCCTCCCTCGCTTGTTGCTGGCACTTCTGACAGACGCGGCCAAGGACGGGCACGGCTCAGACGGCATGGGCCGCCTGTTGGAAGTTGCCACCCGCCGCGTCGCAGCAGCGTAGGGAGAGGACGAACCCACCCCCAAGGGCATCTCACCGACCTGACACTCCAGCCGTTCGGTCCAGCTGACGCAAGTTGCTCTGGCTCGCGACTGCCCGCCTCGGCCTCGTGCTGCTGGGCTGTGCGCCGCTCGTCATCGCGGCGACCCGCAACACCCAGCACGTCGCGACGCTCTCGCTCATCTCGTTCAGGTCTGGGACACGGACACCCCGGGCACGCCCTGGAAGGAACAGACCCCGGCGACATCGCTCCAGCGAGCGGGGGGTCATCCAGAGAGTTCGCAGCTTAATCTGCCGTGCCAGTCTTCTGAGGCCGGGCGGCGGCTCCTGGGAGCTTGCCAGTACTGCAACGGTGCTTGCCGTGACTGATGGCGGTCCAGCACGTCCCGCTCCTTGCTCTTTCGTGATCACCACGCTGGGCGGCGGCCACTGCGTCGCACCCGACCGTCCGTGCCCGTTCGGGCCGGGTGCGACGCGATGGCGGGGCCGGGTCAGGAACGGGCGTACGGGTGGGTGATGACCTCCATGTTGTGGCCGTCGGGGTCGTCGAAGTAGGCGCCGCGACCCCCGAACAGGCGGTTGATCCGGCCGGGTTCGGTGTGCGCGGGATCGGCGTAGTGGGTCACCCCGAGTCCCTCCAGCCGGGCGAGCACCGCGTCGAACCGCTCGTCGGGCACGAGGAAGGCGTAGTGCTGCGACTGGATCGGCCCGTCGGACAGTTCGTAGTAGTCGAGGGTGACGCCGTTGCCGAGGACGACCGGCAGGAACGGCCCGAACGGCGCGCCGACCGAGAGGTCCAGGACCGCGGCGAGGAACTCGGCGGAGGCGCGCCGGTCACGTGCGTGGACGACGGTGTGGTTCAACTCGACCGGGGCGGGGGTGGGGCGCGAAGGGGACATCGGTGAATGGTCTCCAGGTCTTGTGGTCCGTGGGACGGAACGCCCGTACGCGGGCGGGAAACACGAAGACGAGGAGGGAGGGGCGGCGCTCTGGCCCGCCCGGCGCTCATGCCCGGGCCGGGAACCCCACGACGACATGGCCCAAGGCCGACCCGGCAGTCACCCGGCCGACCCTAGCGGCCTCCGGCGGACGGGGGCAACGGGGTTTCCGCCGGGGACGGCGGGGCCGCCGGTGCCGTGGGACGGGGGGAGCCGCCGGGACGGCGGGGACGGGACGCGCGAGCGCCGGAACCCCGCCGAGGTGCGGGGCCGTGCCGGGCCGTCCCGCCGTCCCGCCGTCCCGCCGTCCGGCCGTCCGGCCGTCCAGTCGGCCCGGCGTACCGTCGGGTCGTCCCGCGGTGCCGGAGTGCCGCCGTGCCGCCGGCCCGCCGCGCCATGTACCGCAGTGCCGCCGGCCCGCCGTGCGGCGGCACGGGCGCGGTCCGAACGCCGGGCCCGTCGCCCCGTCGCGCCCCCGGTTTCCCCGGGTGCCTCAGGGCGACGGCGCCGGTGATTCGGCCGGGTCGTCCGTCCGGCCCGGCGGGCGCTCACGGGGGCCGGGGAGGACGCCGTGGGTCTCCAGGTGCTCGCGCGCGGCTCGGATCGCGTCGGGGGTGGTGGCGTACTCCCGGCCCGCCGCGCACAGCGCCTCCAGCGCGCCCACCGACGCCAGCACCCCGCGCTGCTCGGGGCGTATCCCGGAGGCGAGCACCAGGATGCCGCGCCGCCGCAGCTTCTCCGCCGCGTCCTTGAGGACCAGGGCGCCGGTGGCGTCCACCGTCGAGACCCGGGACATGCGCAGGATGACCACCCGGATGTCGGCGGCCTCGGTCAGCTCCAGCAGGAAGCGGTGCGCGGCGGCGAAGAACAGCGGTCCGTCGATGCGGTACGCCACGATGTGCTCGGCCAGCAGCGCGTGCTCCTCCGCGTCGTGGTCGCCCCGGTCCAGCGGCACCCGGTCGAAGCGGGCCTGCCGGGCCACGGCGCGAAGCGCGAGGCCTCCGGCCACCGCCAGTCCGATGACCACGGCGTACACCAGGTCCAGGACCAGGGTCGCGGCGGCGGTGAGGACGAGGACCACGGCGTCGGAGCGGGTGGCCCCGGCTATCGCCCGCAGCGAGCCCACCTCGACCATGCGGACGGCGGTGGCCAGCAGCACTCCGGCCAGCGCGGCCAGCGGGATCCTGGAGACCAGCGGGGCCGCCGCGAAGACGATCACGGCGAGGACGGCCGCGTGGGACAGGGCGGCGAGCCGGGAACTGGCACCGGTGCGCACGTTGACCGCGGTGCGGGCGATGGCTCCGGTCGCCGGGACCCCGCCGAAGAGCGGGGCGGCGATGTTGGCCAGGCCCTGGCCGAACAGTTCCCGGTCCGGATCGTGCCGCTGTCCCACGGTCATGCCGTCGGCGACCGACGCGGAGAGCAGGGACTCCAGGGCGGCCAGGGCGGCCACCGCCAGGGCCGGGGTGAGCAGACCTCCGAGGGCGGCCGGGTCGAGGAAGGACAGCGAGGGGGCGGGCAGCCCGGCCGGCAGGTCCCCGATGGGGCGCACGGAGTCCAGGAGGGGGAGCTGGGCGGCGGCCGTCGCGGCGGCCACGGCGATGATCGAGAAGGGCACCGTGGGCCGTATCCGCGCGCCCACCAGCATCACCGCGGCCACGGCGACCGCGAACCCGGCCGCCGTCCAGTCCGGGGACGCCGCGAACGCCTCCACCGCCCGCCAGGCCACCACGAGCACCCGGTCGCCCTCCGGCGCGGCCACCCCGAGGGCGTTCGGTATCTGCTGGAGGCCGATCACACAGGCGATGCCGAGGGTGAAGCCCTCGACCACGGGGGCCGGGATGTACTGGGTGCAGCGCCCGGCCCGCAGCAGGGCGAGGGCGACGAGGATCACGCCCGCCATCAGTCCCACCGTGAGGACGCCCGTCGGTCCGTACTCGGCCACGATGGGCACGAGGACCACGGTCATGGCGCCGGTCGGCCCCGAGACCTGGAGCCGCGAGCCGCCGAACACCGCCGCGCACGCGCCCGCCACCACCGCGGTCGCCAGGCCCGCCTCGGCGCCGAGCCCCGAGGAGACGCCGAAGCCGAGCGCGAGCGGCAGCGCGACGACCGCGACCGTGAGACCGGCGAGCAGGTTGCGGCGCGGATCGCGCCGCACCTCCGCGAGATCGGCCCTGCCGGGCAGCAACGAGACGATCCGGGCCCACCCCCGGCTGACTGCGGTGCTCATCCGGCGGCGACCTCGGCTTTCCCTGACGACCCGGCCCGGCCCCGCACGACCGACGGGCACGGCGGCTCTGCTCCGCTCCGCCACCCGGCTCATCCCGGTCCACCCCGCACGAGGTGTGGGCGAAGACCGTGTCCACCTCGGATCGCGTGCACGGCCAGTACAGCATCTAATCAATTGCGAAATTTTTCAATTCGGCAAGTCATCCGTCACGGCGCCCCGAGGCCTCCGCCGCTCGGGAGCCCCGCGCCGCCCCGCTGTACGGGTCACCTCCGTGCGGGCCACCCAGGGGGCGCACCGGGAGCCTGTGCGGGGGAGGCCCTGTGCGGAGGAGACGCGGGAGGGGAGGGCGCGCGAGGGCGCGGGAAGCATGACGGAGCGGACCCGGACCGGACGGCGCGCCCGGACCGCGTGGACGCGCGGGACGCGCGGGAGGCGCGGGACCGGCCGGTCCCCGGCCGCGGTGCGCCGGTCCCCGGCCGTCGGCCGCCGTCGTCCGTTCCCGGGGCGGGGTGGCCCCCCGGCCGTATGCGGAAGGCCGCCGGGCCCCGGGCCGTACTTCCGGGAGGACCGCCGCCCGGTGCCGCCGGGCCTTCGACGGAGCCCCGCGTCCCCGGCGACGGGCCGTCGAATCCCGGCCCCCGGGGAAACCCCGGCACCGGTCGGCCCGTGACCCCGGAAAGGCGGTTCGTGTCGCCCGGGGGAGGCCGATATCGACCCCTGTCCGACGGGGAGCGCACGGCGGCCATTTCGGGGGCGGCCGGGCGCGCCGAGGGTGGGGTGACAACAACTCAGGCCGTCGCTAACCTGGGCTATCGGGGGCGTCTTACGGATACAAGTTGCGGGGGAATCGTGCTCGATCAACCTCGGGACCGGTGGTTCGCTGAGGGGTCCGGATGTGATCGCGCCGACGAGGGACGGACTCCCCGAAGTAATCCAGCCGTAGAGCCGCAGAGCGGGTAGGCCCGCCCCGGTCGCGCCGCGGTGCCGCTCCCTCCCGGCGATTCCCCTGCGCCGCCGTCCTGATCCGGCCATTCTCCCGTCGTCCGTCCGCTGCCGCGGAGGCCGCCGCTTCCTCCGTGCGCTCCTCATTCGCCGTGCCCCACCCGTCACACGTACATCCTGCTTCTCGTGTGCACATCCTTTTGCCGAAAGGGTCCGGGTGACATCCTCGACGCCATTGTCCCGGCTCGGAGGGAGAGAAGTGGAGACCCGTCACCGCCCGTCCGTCGAGGACACCCGAACCGCGCCTTCCGGCAGGGCAACCGGAGTAAATTGCTCCGACATCCCCGACCGGAAGCCGCGCTGCGAGGAAGCCGATGGCTGAACCGTGACCGGAGGAATTGCGGCCGGAATTCTCCTTACCCGGTGGTGCGTTGGACATGCCGGAAAGCGCGTGGCGCCGGTCCGCGCCCGAGCGGGGAGGCGCCCGCCGCCACGGAGGGTCTCCGGACCGGTCCGCCGGGCGTTGTCCGGACCGCGTGGGGTCGTGTTGCGGCCCCGGCGCCGGACGTGACATCGAGGAAACCGGAATCGTGAGCAAGCCGACGCTCCCACCCCGTTCGCCGGTGGCGCGTGCCCGATCCGAGGGCATGCCGCCGGACCGGCCGGCGACCCGGGGTGGTGTCGGACCGCGCCGGTCCTTTCCGCCCGAGCGGGGCGGCGGGCCCGGCGACGGACGGAACACCACTTCAGGAGGCGAATCGTGATGGCCACCGGGGGAGCCCCCTTGCGGATTCAGCTCTTAGGGCCGGTACGCGCCTGGCGGAACGGCGCGGAGGTGGCGCTGGGCCCGCCCAAACAGCGGGCCGTGCTGGCCCTGCTGGCGAGCCGCGTCAACGACGTCGTGGGCGTCGAGAGCATCGTGGACGCCCTCTGGGGCTGCGACATGCCGCAGACCGCCGTCAACGGGGTGCACACCTACGTCAGCGGACTGCGCCGCGCGCTGGAGCCCGGGCGCCCCCGGGGCGCCGCCGGCTCGGTCCTGACCTCCGAGCCCGGCGGGTACTGCCTGCGGCTGGATCCCGCGGACGTGGACGCCGCCCTCTTCACCCGCGTCCACGGCGACGCGCGGAGACTGCGGGGGGAGGGCGCCGCCGAGGAGGCGCTGCGGCTCTACGAGCGGGCGCTGTCCCTCTGGCGCGGCGAGGCGTACGCGGGGGTCCCCGGGCCCTTCGCGGCCATGGGCCGCACCCGGCTGCGGGACCTGCGGCTGACGGCCGTGGAGGAGTGGGCCGCCGGTCTGCTGGAGGCGGGCCGCCCGGCCGAGCCGGTCGCCGAACTGACCGGAGCGGTCGCCGACGAACCGCTGCGGGAGAAGCTGCGCTGGCTGCTGATCCTGGCCCTGTACCGCTCGGGCCGGCAGGCTCAAGCCCTGCGGGTCTACGAGGAGACGCGACGGCTGCTCAGCACCGAGCTGGGGATAGAACCCGGCGCCGAACTGCGCAGCCTCCACCGGCGCATACTCTCCGGGCAGCCGGAGCAACCGGACCGGCCGGAGCCCGGGGAGGTGCCCGGCGACCACCGCCCGGCCGCCCCCCGGAACCCGTTCCACGACGTCCCCCGGCCCTTCCAACTGCCTCCTCTCGCACGCGGGTTCACCGGACGCGTGATGGAACTCGCCCTGCTGGAGAAGATGCTGGACGAGGAGACCGCCCACCACGCCGCGACCACCCCGGTGGCCGTGGTCGACGGCGCGGGCGGGGTCGGGAAGACGGCGCTGGTGCTGGAGCTGGCCCACCGCCTCGTCGACCGCTACCCCGACGGCGCCCTCTACGTCGACCTGCGGGCCACCGGGCAGCGGTCCCGGCCGCTGAGCGCCGCCGAGGCCCTGGCCCAGCTCCTCGGCGGCCTGGGCGTCGACGCGTCCAGGCTGCCCGCGGAGACCGCCGCCCGCGCCACCCTCTACCGCAGCCTGTTGCACGGCCGACGGATGCTGGTGGTGCTGGACGACGCCGACAGCGCCGACCAGTTGCGGCCGCTGATCCCCCGGGGCACCTCCTGCGTCCTGGTGACCGGCAGGCGCCGCCTCGCCGGACTCGCGGCACGGGACGGGGCGCATCTGGTCACCGTCGGCCCGCTCGCCGACGAGGCGTCGGCCCGGCTGCTCGTCGGCCTCAGCGGCGGACGGCTCGACGGGCAGGACCGCGCCACCGCCCGCCTGGTGGCGCTGTGCGGGGGACTGCCGCTGGCGCTGCGCGTCGTCGCCGACGGACTGGCCGCCCGCCCCGAGGTGCCGCTCGGCGTGCTGGTCGACCAGTACACGGAGGAAGGGGGGCGGCTGGACCGGCTGATGGTGCACGACGACGCGGCGGCCAGCATGCGCTGCGTGTTCGAGACGTCCTACGCGGCGCTGCCCGCGGACGCGGCGCGCATGTTCCGGTACCTCGGCCTGCACCGGGGCCCGTTCACCGCCAGGACCGCGGCGACGCTGGCCGCGACGGACCGGGTGGCCACCGGGCGGCTGCTGTCGGTCCTGGTCTCCCACCACCTGCTCCAGGAGGAGGCTGGCCACCAGTACCGCTTCCACCCGCTCGTCGGCGCCTACGCCGCCGAATGCGCGCTGCGGGAGCCGCCCGCCCACCGGCAGGAGGCACTGGACCGGCTGCGGACGGGCTCCGTCGACCCCTATCCCTGGCTGCTCTCCGGGGACGGCGGCTGGCAGAACATCTGCGCCGCCGCCCTCTGACCACCGGCCCCGGCCCGAGTTCCCGCCCGGGCCCCGACAAGGTTCCCCGCCCGGGCCCCTCCGCCCGGCCCCGACCCGGGTTTCCCTTGCCCGGGCCCCGAGGCCGAGAGTGCCTCGTCCTGGCTCCCCGGCTCCGAGTGCCCCCGTGCACCCGTGCCCGCTCCTCGGCCCGAGCCCCGCCTCCCACGGCCCCGACTCCGCTCCCCGGCAGGGGACTTCGGGGCGGGACCGCCCCCGGCCCACACCCCGGACCGCTCCTCCGGACCATGCCCCCCGGGCCGAGCCCGGAACCGGGCTCACGGGTTCCCCGCCGGACGGTCTCCCCGGGCGGGCCGCCCTCAGCCCGTTCCGCCCACCGGCCCGTCGGCGCCGGACTCCGGTTCCCGGGACGGCCCCGCCTGGAGCACGCGGCTGATCCTGAACCGCACCACCGGGCCCTCCTGGGCCAGCCGCACCCGGGCGGTCCCGGTCAGGTGCAGCGTCGCGCCGTGCCGCGCGTCCACGAACACGACACCGGCGCGGGGGTTGAGGGTGAGGTTGCCGAGCGTCGTGAACATGGAGTTGCCCGGATACTCCGCCCAGGAAAGCTCGGTCGGCGACACCACCTCGACGAAGCCCGGCGCCCCGCCCCGGTGGCTGGCGTCCGCGGCGCCGGTGTCGGAGGCCGAGGCCACGAAGAAGGTGCCCGCCTCCGCGATCCACCGCCGCTGGGCCGCGCCGAGCGCGTCACCGGGGAAGACCTCGCCCCGGGGGAGGGGCAGCGGCCCCGGTCCGCTCCAGTCCCGCAGCCGTCCGGGGCAGTTGGTGAAGATCTGCGCCGTGTCGACCGCCAGCCCCCGCGCGCTGGGCCGGGCCGTCCCGTTGACGCGGAGCCGCAACCCCGTACGGCTGTCCGCGAAGAGCAGACCGATCTCGAACGGGCCGCCTGCGGCGTCGCCCAGGGGCGCGGCGAAGCGGGACCGGTCCAGGGCCAGGGAAAGTGAACGGGGGCCGGTGGCCCGCGCGAAGCCGGGCGGGCCGGTCAGGACCGAGGCCCAGACGTCCCCTCCGGCGTCGGCCGAGCCGGTCACCACGAGTCGCTGGGTGCCCAGGAAGGCGGCGAGCACGTCGCTCAGGCCGTCCCGCATCACCCGGGCCGACCGCCCGGCCTCCGCCGACAGGCCCAGACGCTCCTGGATCTCCCGTTCGCCCCGGTGGTACCGCACGTTTCCGGTGACTCCTTCCCGAGAACGCCCGCCGGGTGCAGCCCCCGGGCCGGGCGGCGCGCACCGGAACCGGCGGCGGCCGTGCCGCGGCCCGTGCCGGGCGACCGGGGCAACGTAGCAGACCGCCGCCGCCCCGCGACCGCTTCCGGACGATCGGCGGGCGACGGTGCGCCCCGCATTCCCGACCGACGGGTGCCACAACCGGGTTGCCGCGGCCCGGACGCGCTGCTCCGTCCGTCCGACGGCACCGCACACCCCTCCTGCGGCGGACGTGGGTGATCCACCCGTCGGCCCCTCCAACCCGGACGGTCCGAACAGCACCCCGCCCCCGCCGGGCCCCGTTCCCCGCCCCCGCCGGGACCCCCGTTCCCGCACCTCATCGGGCCCCGTTCCCGGCCCCGGCAGGCGCCGCGGCACTCCTCGACGCGGGCTCGCGGGGGCATCCAGACGACGTCCATGTCTTGTCCAGGGAGCCTTCGTACACTGCAGATGCCCACAGCCCGTGCGGAATTCGAGCCTGTCCCGGCGGCATGGGCAAGGGAACGACGAAAGGAGGAACGGAACAGGACCGCACTCATCCCCCGTTCCGCGTCTCTCCACGGTCTCCCCGCGTCAGGGGCCGGCGGCCGGTGTCTTTCCACCGCCCGCGCACCCCTTCAGCGGCAGACGATGCCGGACCCGCGCCGTCGCGCCGGGTGATCCGTCTGCCGGACGCCGCCGGGCATGAAATCCGTCCGCCACCGTCTCCCGAAGGACGGTGAACGACTTCGTGACGGAAGTCTGATTCATTCAACGACATCAGAGGAAACCACATGTTAGAGGTCAGCAGCTCCAAAGGACAGGCTCCCCCGCTGTCCACCGTGGACCGGATCACCGCCCTCCTCGGAACCGCCCCCGAGAAGGTCGACTCCGCAGTGGCCGGGGCGGAGCGGGAGCGCTTCCTGGCGGAGGTGGCCGGCATCAACCGGGCGGCGGCCGAGGGCGACATGGAGGCCCTGTACGCCCAGCAGTACCTGCTCGACCGCATCTACCAGCTCTACACCAGGATCCCGAGCGGCGAGAACGCCGAGGGATCGGTCTTCGTGTACGAGGTCGGCCGGCTGCTGGAGACCGCCACCGCCGCGGCCCAGGACGCCCTGATCGCCCCCGAGCTGCTCGACGGGATCCCCACGGACCCGCGCGAGTACCTGTCCTGGCTCAAGCACACCGCGCGCGGCCACCGGGTGTACAAGCACCCGTACTACCACGAGTTCATCCGCAACACGGCGACCGAGAGCGACCTGCGGAACTACGTGATGCAGGAGTCCGTGGTGGACGGCCGCTTCGACGACCTCCTCGCGCTCATGCAGGTGGGCACCTCCGGCGACGCGAAGATGGAGATCGCCGCCAACTTCTGGGACGAGATGGGCAACGGCGACCACGCCCAGGTCCACACCACCCTCTTCAACAAGATCTTCGAGGTCTTCGAGATCTCGGACGACGAGCTGGAGCGCTCGCTCACCGCCACCTCGCTCCTGAACGGCAACCTCGCCGTCATGCTGTCCCGGCACCGCTCCCTGTACCCCGAGGCCGTCGGCTTCCTCGGGATGACCGAGTGGATGGCGCCCGACCGGTTCGTCCAGGTCGTGCACGCCTGGGAGCGCCTCGGCCTGCCGGAGGTCGGTATCACCTACCACCGGCTGCACATCACCATCGACTCCCAGCACGCCCAGGGCTGGTTCCACAACGTCGTGCTGCCCGCCGCCGAGTCCGCGCACATGCGCCGGGCCATCGCGCGCGGCATCCTCTGGAGGCTCAACTCCTCCGCCGCCTACCTGGACGAGCGCATGCCGTCCGCCGCGTGACGGCCGACCCGACCCCACCGACTGGAGGAGAGACCATGCCGCTCGGCAGCGAAGGCTACGCCATCATCGACCTGCCGGATGTCGCCCCCGACATCCTGCCCAGCTACGACGACTGCCCCGTCGACGAGTACATGGGCAACGGCACTCGCTTCAAGCGGTTCACCCAGTACCGTCTGCGGGCCCGGGACGACGACAACTGGTCGTTCGAGCGGCTCCCGCACCGGGACTACACGACCTACAAGAAGTTCAACGCGGTCGGCGGCGGCATCCGTCGCGTCTACGAGCCGATCCAGGTGGACTTCACCCCCCTCATCCGGGCCGGCATCAGCGGGCTCGGCCTCGACCGGTCCGAGGACTGGCAGATCAACGTCCACCAGAACCGGACCCGCGCCGAGGACGGCAGGCCCGGCCCCCTGACCCCCGAGGGCGTCCACCACGACGGCCACGAGTTCGTGATGATCGGCATCCTCAACAAGGTGAACGTCGCGGGCGCCGTCACCCGCCTGTGGAACCCGGGCGCCGACGAGCCCTTCTGGTCCGGGACGCTCGAACCGGGGAAGGCCGTCCTGCTCGACGACCGGGCCCTCGCCCACGACGTCACCGACGTGCGCTCCGCCGACGGCGGTCCCGGACACCGCGACATCGTCATCATCGCGTTCTCCCGGTGGGCGGAGAAGTGGTACGGCGACGAGCACGACGCCGCCGCGCTCGCCGAGCAGTAGCGCCGGGGCGCGGCGCCGCCCGGGGGCGGGTACGACGCCCCGGGCGGCGCCGCGCCGTGTCCCGCAGCCGAGGGAGACCAGCCGTGACCGACTTCTTCAAGTACCAGGCAGCAGGCAACGACTACGTGGTGATCGACCCGCGCGGCTCCGGCTTCACCGTGAGCCCCGAGACGATCCGGCTGATATGCGACAGGCACCGCGGCATCGGTGCCGACGGCGTCCTGTTCGGGCCCCTTGAGCAGCCCCGCCCCGGGGTCCCGGTGCCACTCGCCCTCTACAACTCCGACGGCTCCGACTGCGGCCGGAGCGGCAACGGGCTGCGGATGTTCGCCCTGCACCTCGCCGCCCGCGAACCCGGCGGCTGGGCCGACGGACGGGAGTTCGTCCTGCGCACGCCCGCGGGCGACTGCCCGGTGCGCATCCTCGACGTGGGGGCGGGCCGGGTGCAGATCGGCATGGGCCGCCCCGACTTCAGCGCCGCCGCTCTGCCGCTGCTCGCCGAGGACGGGACCCCCCACCCCGGACGGGCCGTCCGGGTGCCGCTGACGGTGGACGGCGAACGGCTGACCGTCACCAGCCTGCACAACGGCAACCCGCACACCGTCGTACCGGTGGACGAGCCGACGCCGGAGCTGGCCCGGCGGCTCGGACCGGGCATCGCCCGCCACCCCCGCTTCCCCGGGGCGACCAACGTGCAGTTCCTGCGGATGCTCGACCGCGGCGTGATGCTGCTGGAGGTCTTCGAGCGGGGTGCCGGCTATGTGACCGCGTCCGGCAGCAGCGCCTGCGCCGCGGTCTCCGCCGCCCGTGAACTCGGCCTGTGCGACAGCCGCGTCGAGGTCCGGATGCCCGGCGGCACCGCCGAGATCACCGTCGCCGCGGACGGCGGCGTCACGATGACCGGCGACGCCGAACAGGTGGCCGCCGGAACCTTCGCACCCGCCCTGCGGGCACGGCTCGACCGGCTGACGGAGGAGGTGGCGGCACGATGACCGGGACCGCGGAACCGCTCGGTGAATACCCGATGCAGCGCTGGGTGTTCGAGGACGCCGTGGGGCGCTTCGACATCGACCTCGGCGACAGCAACATGCTGCCCGGCCGCCTCGACGACCTGACCCTGCCCGCCGGGCTCGCCCTGGACTACGGCCACGACCACGGCCTGCGGCCGCTGCGCGAGGCGGTGGCCGGGCTGTACGGAGGGAGCGCCGAGTCGGCCCTCATCACCCAGGGCGCCCAGCAGGCCCTCTACCTCGTCTACCGGACCCTGCTCGCCCCCGGCTCCCGGGTGATCGCCTTCCGGCCCGGCTGGCAGCAGTCCTGGGACGTCCCAGCCGACCTCGGCTGCCGGGTCGACCTGGTGGGCTTCCGCCCCGACTTCGGCTTCGACATCGAGGCCGCCGAGGCGGTGGCCGGCCCCGACGTCCGGCTGATCGTGGCCAACAGTCCGTGCAACCCGACCGGCCGGCGCATCGCCGACAAGGACCTGGACGCGCTGCTGGCCCTGGCCCGGCGCACCGGCGCCCACCTGCTGCTCGACGAGGAGTACGCGCTCGACCTCTCGCGCTCGGCGGCCCTCGGCGAGGACCGGGTGATCTCCGTGTCCAGCCTCTCCAAGGTCTACGGCTTCCCCGGGCTGCGGGTCGGCTGGCTCTACGCCGCCCCGGACCTGGTGGAGCGCTGCAACCGGCACAAGTTCCTGTCCACCATCTCCAATTCGGTGCTGTGCGAGACCCTGGCCCTCGACGTCCTCGCCGACCGCGAACGCCATCTGCGCGCCTACCGCGACCTGACCGGCCGGGGCCTCGGACTCGTCCGGGACTTCGCCCGGCGCAACCGGGACGCGGTGACCCTCGTCGAGCCCGAGGACACGCCGTTCGCCTGGCTGTGGCTCACCACCGGGGAGCAGCCCCTCACCATGTGCCGCAGGGCGCTGGACGAGGGCGTGCTGCTGATGCCCGGCGAGACCCTCGGCTCCGGGGACGGCTTCCGGATCTGCTTCGCCCGCCCGCCCGAGGACGTGGCCGAAGGACTGGCCCGCGTGGAACGGGTGCTCCGGCCGCCCGCCACCGCTCCCGCCGCGCCCTGAGGCCGGCTCCCACCCCCCCGCACGGCCCCCTGGGCATCTCACCACCGAATGGAGTTCTGTCACGATGAGCGACCCGTCCACCGCCGAGACGCGCCTCCCCCTGTCCTTCGGGCAGGAACAGCTGTGGTTCCTGGACCAGTTGAACCCCTCGGAGACCACCTACAACGTCCCCACGGCCTACCGGCTGCGCGGCTCGCTGGACGTGCCCGCCCTGGAGGGCGCGCTCAACCTGCTGCTGGCGCGCCACGAGCAGCTCCGCATGACCTTCCACGCGGCGGACGGCGTCCCGTACCAGACCGCGGCCCCCGTGCGGCACCGGCCGCTGCCGGTCCGGGACCTCGCCCAGGAGGCCCCCGGCGACCCGGAGGAGGCACTGCGCCGGGTGCTCCAGGCCGAGGCCGACACACCCTTCGACCTGGCGGCGGGACCCAACGCCCGGTTCCAGCTCCTGCGGATCGCCGACGACGACCACGTGCTCAGCCTGAACTACCACCACATCGTCACCGACGGCTGGTCCGGCGGCCTGATCAGCCGCGACATCTCCCAGGCCTACGCCGACCTCGCCGCCGGCCGCGAGCCCGCGCTGCCGGAGCCGTCCGTCGGCTACGCCGACCACGTCGAGGAGCAGCGCCGCCAGCGGACCGAGGGGGTGTGGGAGGAGGAGCTCAAGTTCTGGCAGCAGCGGCTGGCCGGCCTGGAGGCGCTCGAACTCCCCGCCGACCGGCTCCGTCCCGCCCGGCCCACCGGGAACGGCGAGACCTTCGTCGCCGAGTTCCCCGCCGAGGTGCTGGCCGGGGCGCGGGCGCTGGCCCGCGACCGGGGAGCCTCCCTCTACATGGTCGTCGTCGCCGCGCTGAACGTGGTCCTCGGACGCTACAGCGGACAGGACGACATCCCCCTCGGCGTGCCCATGCTCGGCCGGACCGATCCCGAACTCGAGGACGTCGTCGGCCTGTTCATCAACATGACGGTGCTCCGCACCGATCTGTCCGGCGGGGTGACCTTCGCCGAACTGCTGGAGCGGATCGCCGACACCAACCTCGACATGTACGACAACCAGGAGGTGCCGTTCGAGCAGGTGGTGGACCGGGTGCAGCCCACCCGCGAGGCCGGGCGCAACCCGCTGTTCCAGATCGCCTGCCAGCTCCTCGGCGAGTCGACCACCGGCGACGCGCTGCGGCTGGAGGGGCTGGACAGCGAGTCGATCACCGTCTCGGGCGGGCGCTCGCGGTTCGACCTGTCCTTCACCTTCATGGAGGGCGAGGAACGGCTCCGGCTGATCGTCGAGTTCGCCACCGACCTCTACGACCGCTGGCGGATGGAGGCCCTCGTCGGCCATCTCCGAAGCGTCCTCATCGCGGCGGCCGAGGCGCCCGACACCCCCATCGCCGCACTGCCGCTGCTCTCCGCCGAGGAACGCGCCGAACTGCTGGAGGCGGGCCGCGGCGCGGACTTCGACTTCCCGGCCGAGCCGGTGCACGCCACGATCGCCCGGATCGCCGAGGAGCACCCCGACTGGGTCGCCGCCGTCTGCCGGGGCGTCGAGATGACCTACGGCGAACTGATGCGCCGCGCCGGGAAACTGGCCCGGTACATCCGCTCCCGGGGCGTGCGGCCCGAGGAGGTCGTGGCCATCGCGATGGACCGCGACCTGGACGCCCTGGTGTCGATGCTGGGCGTGATGCTCTCCGGAGCGGCCTACACGATCATCGACCCCTCGCACCCCAACGCCCGCCTGGACCACATGCTCCGGGACACCAAGGCGCCCCTGGTCATCACCCGGGAGGCGGCCCTGGGCGACCTGCCGGACTCCTGCGGCTGGGAGAGCGTGCGCATCGACGCCGACTGGGAGCTGATCGAGGCACGCTCCGACGCCGAGCCGCTGGCGGAGCTGACCACCCGGACCTCCCTGGTCTACATCCTCTACACCTCCGGCTCCACCGGCCGCCCCAAGGGCGTGATGATCGAGCAGCGCGGCCTGCGCATCTTCATCGAGGCCTACCGGCGCACCTTCGGCGAGTGGACCCATGGGGACCGGCTGCTCCAACTGCCCGCCCTGACCTTCGACATGTCCCAGGGCGAGATCTTCGCGGGGCTGATCAGCGGCGCGGCCCTGGTGCTGGTCGCACCGGAGGACGCCTCGTCCCCGGAGTCCCTGGGCGGCCTGATCCGCGACCAGCGGGTCACCTACGCCGGACTGTCGCCCGCGATCCTCTCCGTCGTCGAGGCCGGGCCGTACCCCGACCTGAAGCACATCATGGGCGGCGCCGAGGCGCTCCCCGCCGAACTGGTCAACAAGTGGAACCTGCCGGGCCGTTCGTTCGTCAACCTCTACGGCCCCACCGAGGCGTCCATCGCGACCACCGAGTACCTGTGCGAGCACAAGGAATGGCAGTCGTCGCCCCCCATCGGCCGGCCCGAGTTCGCCCGGCTGCACTACGTGGTCGACAAGGAGTTCAACCTCGTCCCGGTCGGCGTCCCCGGAGAGCTGCTGATCGGCGGTGACGAGGGCCTGGCCCGCGGCTACCTCCACCAGCCGGAGCTGACGGACGAGAAGTTCGTGCCCGACCCCTTCCTGGGCGAGGGCCGGGTCTACCGCACCGGCGACCTGGTGCGCTGGACCCGCGATCTCCAGATCGACTTCATCGGCCGCCTGGACAACCAGGTGAAGCTGCGCGGTCTGCGGATCGAACTCGGCGAGATCGAGTCCGGGCTGCTCACCCACCCCCGGGTCCGGATGGCCCTGGTCCTGCTGCGCGAGGACGGCGGCGAGAAGCAGCTCGTCGCCTACTACACGGTGCTGGGCGACACCCCCCCGACCGTCGCCGAACTCCGCGAGCACCTGGGCGCCACGATGCCCGAGTACATGGTGCCGACGGCCTGGGTGGAGCTGCCGGAGTTCCCGCTCACCCCGGCCCGCAAGATCAACCGCGCCGCCCTCCCGGCCCCCGTGTCGGGCACCGGCGGGGAGGCGGACTTCGTCGCCCCCGCGACCCCGACCGAGGAGAAGGTCGCCGAGGCCTTCGGCTCCGTCCTCGGCCAGGAACGGGTGGGCGCCGACGGCACCTTCTTCGACCTGGGCGGCAACTCGCTCCAGGCGATGCGGGTGGTGAGCCGCCTCAACAAGCACTTCCGCGTCAAGGTCAACGTCCGCCTGCTCTACGGGGGCGCCACCGTGGCCGCCGTGGCCGCCGCCATCGACGCGCTGACCGACGCCAGGAACGCGGCGGCCGGCCGTGCCTGACCCCACCCGGGACACCTCCCCGCCCGGGGACGCGGCACCGGCCGCCACCGGCTCCCGCTCCGCCCAGTCCGCGCTGCTGGACTGGGGCGCGGCCCTGCTGGACCGGACCGATCCCGAGCTGGCCCTGCTCCTCGACCGCGAGGTCGAGAAGCAGGGCACCACCCTGGCCATGGTGGCGTCCGCCAGCTTCGCCGGCCCCTCCGTCCTGGCCACCGGCGGCGCCGCCCTGTCCAACGTCACCGCCGAGGGATACCCCGGCGCCCGCTACCACCCCGGGGCGGCCCGGTTCGACGGCGTGGAGCGGCTCGCCGTCGAGCGCGCCCGCGAGGTCTTCGGCGCCCAGTACGCCAACGTCCAGCCGCACTCCTGCTCCTCGGCCAACCAGGCGGTCCTGGCCGCGCTGCTGCCCCCGGGCGGCACCCTGCTCGCCCTCGACCTGGACTCCGGCGGGCACCTCACCCACGGCTCCAGCGCGTCGGTGACCGGACACCACTACCGGGCCGTCCACTACGGCCTCGACGAGGCCGGGTTCATCGACCACGACCAGGTGGCGGAGCTGGCCCGGACCCACCGGCCCAAGGTGCTCATCGCCGGGGCCAGCGCCTACTCGCGGATCATCGACTTCGCCCGGTTCCGGGAGATCGCCGACTCCGTGGGCGCCTATCTGATGGCCGACATCTCCCACATCGCCGGGCTGGTCGCGGCCGGGGAGCACCCCAGCCCCGTCGACCTGGCGCACGTCACCACCACCAGTACCTACAAGCAACTGGGCGGCCCGCGCGGAGGGATGATCCTCATCGGCCGCGAGCACGCCACCCCCGGCCCCGACCGCCGCACCCCGCTGGCCCGGCTGATGCAGCGCGCCGTCTTCCCACAGACCCAGGGCACCCCGAACCCGGCGGCGATCACCGCCAAGGCGCACACCCTCAGACTGGTGGCGGAGCCGGCGTTCAAGGAGACCATGCGGCTGGTCGTCGACGACGCCGCGACCCTCGCAGGCGCCCTGGCGGGGCGCGGGCACCGGGTCCTCACCGGGGGCACCGACAACCACATGATCCTGCTCGACCTGCGCGGGCGCGGCATGACCGGCGTCGTCGCCGAACGCGCCCTGGAGGACTGCGGCATCCTCACCAACCGCAACCGCATCCCCGGCGACACCAAGCCCCCGCTCGTCGCCAGCGGGCTCCGGCTCGGCACCAACATCCTGGCCCAACGGGGCATGGGACCCGCCGAGATGAGGATCTGCGCCGATCTGCTGGACGAGGTCCTCACCGCCACCACCGCGCTGGGCGACACCGAGTACCGCACCGACCCGGAGACCGCAGACCGGGTCCGCGCCGGAACGGCGGACCTCTGCCGCGCCCACCCGCTTCCCCTCGGGCCCCCCGACGACACCGCCGCCGCCCGCCCCCGCACGCCAGGAGAGAGGTCGTGACCCCCAACCCAGGGCCCCCCGCCCCACCCGTCCCCCCGCCGCCCGCGCTGCTCCCGGCCGACCGGCCGCGGCGGCCCGGTACCGTCCCCCGGCTCACCGGAACCGCCACGGCACCGCTCGGTCCCGGGGCCCGCACCGCCCCCGGCGACCTCCTCCTGGCGGGCTTCGCCGCGCTGCTGCACCGCTGGACGGGCCAGGCCGCCCTCTCCTTCGCCGCGCGGACACCGGAACGCGGCGCCGTCCGCGTGGGCCGCGCCGTCAGCGGCACGGCCACCCTCGCGGACCTCGCCCGGGACCTGGGGGAGGGCTGCGCGCCGGCGGCCGCGGCCGCCCCGGACGAGTTCGAACTCACCCTGCCGGCGCCCGCCGGGGACGGCGCCCGGCGGGAGGCCCTGCTGCGCTACGACCCGGCCCTCTTCGACCGGGCCACCGCCGACCGGCTGCTCGACGGCTACCGCACCCTGCTGGAGGACGCGCTCACCACCCCCGGCCGACCGGTGGAACGGCTGGCCCTGCTCCCGGAGCCCGAGCTGCGCCGGATGCTCGTGGAGTGGAACGACACCCGGGCGGACCTCCCGCACGAGAGCTGCCTGCACACCGCCTTCGAGGACCGCGCGGCCGGGGCCCCCGACGCCCCCGCCCTGATCGGCACCGACCGCTCCTGGACGTACCGCGAGGTCAACGAGGCCGCGAACCGGCTGGCCCACCATCTGCGCGACCTGGGCATCGGCCCCGGCCGGCGGGTCGGCATCTGCCTGGAGCGCTCCTTCGACCTGCTGGTCGCCGTCCTTGGAGTGCTCAAGGCGGGCGGCGCCTACGTGCCGCTCGACCCCGGCTACCCCGGGCAGCGGCTCGCCGCGATGATGACCGGCAGCTCCTGCGCGGCCGTGGTCAGCCGGAGCGGCCCGGCCCGCGGCCTCCCCCTGGCGGACACCCGGCCCGGCGGCCCCACCGTGCTCCTGGACCGCGACGCCGAACTCCTCGCCACCCGCCCCGCCCACGACCCGGAGGGCGGCGCCACCCCCGACGACCTCGCATACGTCATCCACACCTCCGGCTCCACCGGGGCGCCCAAGCCCATCGCCCTGCGCCACCGAGGCGTGGTGAACAACATCGCCGACCTCAACACCCGCTACGGAGTGGGCCCCGGCGACCGGGTCCTCGCCCTCTCCTCGCCCAGCTTCGACATGTCCGTCTACGAGTTCCTGGGACTGACCGCGGCGGGCGGCACCGTGGTCCTGCCCGACCCCGGACGCGCCAAGGACCCGGAGCACTGGGCGGAGCTGCTGGCGGCCCACCGGGTCACCGTCTGGAACTCCGCCCCGGCCCTGCTCGACCTGGTCGTCGGCCACCTCGCCGACACCGGCTCACCGCCCCTCCCCGACCTGCGGCTGGCCCTGCTCGGCGGCGACTGGATCCCCGTCACCCTCCCCGACCGGGCCCGCGCGCTCTTCCCCGCCCTGCGGTTCACCGCCCTCGGCGGGGCCACCGAATCATCCATCCACTCCACCCTCTACGAGGTGACGGAGACCGACCCGGCCTGGACGAGCATCCCCTACGGCCGCCCCATGGCCAACCAGCGCACCTACATCCTCGACGACCTCCTCCAGCCCGTGCCGCCCGGCGTGCCCGGCGAACTCCACCTGGCGGGGACCGGACTAGCCCGGGGCTACCTCGACCGGCCGGAGCAGACCGCCGAGCGGTTCCTCGACTGGTCCTTCGGCCCGGTCCGCGACGAACGCCTCTACCGGACCGGCGACGTGGCCCGCTACGGGCCCGACGGCCTGATCGAACTGCTGGGACGGTCCGACTTCCAGGTCAAACTGCACGGACTGCGGATCGAACTCGGCGAGATCGAGGCCGTGCTGCGCGCCCACGAGGACGTCCGCGAGGCCGTCGCCGCCGCGCGCCCCGACGGCTCCGGCGACCTCCGGCTCGTCGCCTACGTCGTCCCCGCCCCCGGCGCGGGCCCCGATCCGGGCGCGATCACCCGGCACGCCGCCCGGTCACTGCCCGCCTACATGGTGCCCGGCACCGTCGTCGTCCTGGACGGACTGCCCCTGACGCCCAACGGCAAGGTCGACCGCAAGGCACTGCCGGAGCCCCCGGAGGAACCCGCCGGAGAGCGCGACGGCTACGCGGCGCCCGCCACCGAGACCGAGCGGACGGTCGCCGGGATCTTCGCGACCGTGCTGTCGGTGCGGCGGGTCGGCGCCGACAGCGACTTCTTCGCCGTCGGCGGCAACTCGCTCCAGGCACTGCGCGCCGTCACACGGCTCAGCAAACACTTCGGGATCAGGGCGAACGTCCGTATGCTGCACGGCGGGTCCACCGTCAGCAGCATCGCCTCCGTCATCGACCGGCAGCTCGCCCAGCCGCCGGCCCCGACCCCGAAGGAAACCCCGCGACAGTGACCGAACCCTCCCCCGACAGCCTCGTCACCCTCCGGGAGACGGGCGGTCCGAACCCGCTGTACTGCGTCCATCCGGTGTCCGGGTCGCCGTACTGCTACTCCGGTCTGGCCCACGGCCTGGGCACGGACACCCCCGTGCACGGGTTCGAGGCGCCCGGATTCGACGGTGTCTCCGAACCCGCCGCGTCCATCCGGGAACTGGCCGAACGCCACACGGCCACCCTCAGGGACGCCCGGCCGCACGGCCCCTATCTCCTGCTCGGCTGGTCGCTCGGCGGCGTCGTCGCCTACGAGATGGCCCGGCTGCTGTCGGCCGCGGGGGAGGAGGTGCCGCTCCTCGTCATCATCGACGCGGCGCTGCCCCGGCTCCAGCCGCTGCCGCCGGAGGACAGCCTGGCGCGCTACTTCCTCTACGACTTCCTGGGAGTCACCGAGGGCCGCGCCCCCGACGTCGACAAGGCGGTGTCGGGACTGGGCCCCGGAGCCCGCCCGGCCGACCTGTTCGCCGCGGTGGAACGCGAGCGCGCCGTGCCCGAGGAGTTCGACGCCGAGTTCCTGCTGGAGCGCTACGCCCTCTTCCGCACCCATGTCAGGGCCCTGCGGCACCACCCGCTGGGCCCCGTCCACGAGGGCCCCGCGATCCTCGTCAGGGCCGCGGTGACCGAGGACCGGCTGCTGGAGTGGGGACCGTATCTGCCCCGGCTGACCGAGCACACGGTGCCCGGCGACCACCACTCCATGTGGCAGGGGCCCGGACTCGACGCCATGAGCGGGATCGTCACCCGCGCCTTACGAGAGGTGAGCTGAGCATGGCGGAGCCCACCGCCCCCACCGGGGCGGACACCGCGAAGCCCCCCGGCCCGCCCCGGTCCCTCTGGCACCACCGGGACTTCATGGTGTTCTGGACGGGGGAGGCCCTCTCCCTCTACGGCACCCAGATCACCAACCTCGCCCTCCCGCTCACCGCCGTCCTGGTCTTCGACGTCGGGGCCGAACAGCTCGGCCTGCTGCGCTTCGCCCAGCTGGCGCCGTTCCTCGGGCTCGCCCTGGTCTTCGGCGTCTGGGTGGACCGGGTGCGCAAGCGGCCCGTGATGCTCGGCGCCAACCTGGTCCGGATGGTGCTCATCGGGCTGGTGCCGCTGCTCCACCAGTTCGACCTGCTGACCCTCCCCCTGCTGTACGCGCTCGCCCTCGGCGTCGGTGTGGCCACCGTCCTCTTCGACGTGAGCTGGATGTCCTACGTCCCCGTGCTGGTCAGGGACCGGCAGAGCCTGCTGGAGGCGAACAGCAAGCTCAACGCCACCCTGTCCTCGGCCGACATCGCCGGGCCGGGGCTCGCCGGCACCCTCGTCAGCGCCTTCTCGGCCCCCTTCGCGATGACCGCCAACGCCGTCTCGTACGCCGTCTCGGTGGTGTCCCTGATGGTCATCAGGACGCCCGAACCGGTGCCCGAGGCCCCCGCGGAGAAGCGGCGGCTGCGCGTGGAGCTCCTGGAGGGCCTGCGCTGGGTGTTCGGCAACCGGTGGCTGCGCGCCATCGGGCTCGTCGGCTGCGCCTGCAACTTCCTGCTGACCATGGTGCAGTCGCTGTTCCTGCTCTACGCCGTGCGCGACAAGGACCTCTCGGCCGCGGCGGTCGGCTTCGTGATGGGCGCGGCGGCGGTCGGCGGACTGCTCGGCGCGCTGGTCTCCGGCAAGGTGGTGCGCACGCTGAGCGTGGGCACCGCCTACCGGGTGTCGGTCTCGGTCATCTTCCTCGGACCGCTGCTGGTGCCCGCCGCCGGCGGCCCCCGCTGGCTGCTCCTGGGCATGTTCGTGGCCTCGTTCTTCCTGGAGTACTTCGGCAGCAGCGTCTCCAACGTGCTCATCGTGAGCCTGCGCCAGACCATCACCCCGCAGCACCTGATGGGCCGGATGACGGCCGCCATGCGGATGCTGCTGTACGGCGGCGGCGCGCTGGGCGGCCCCGTCGGCGGTCTGCTGGCGGTGGCGGCCGGGCTGCACGGCGCGCTGTGGATCGCGGGGCTGCTCTCCGCGGCCATGCTGGTCCCGATCCTCCTGTCGCCGGTCGGCACCCTGCGCGCCATGCCCACCGGGCCGGAGGACAGCGCCGTCGCCGCGTGAGAGGAGCCCCGCCGCCGGGCAGCGGCGGCGGGGCTCCCCGGTCCGCGTACCCCGGTCCGCGTACCCCGGGCAGGGGCGGCCGGACGGCGCCGTGCCGCTGGTCACCGGGCCTCGCGCCCCGGTGCCCGGACCCGGCCGGGGGCGCCCCGTCCCCGGGACGCCCGCCCGTCCCCGGGAGGTCAGTCCGTGGGCGCGGTCGGCGCCAGACCGAGGTGCGACCGCAGGGTGCCGCCCTCGTACGCGGTGCGGAACACCCCGCGCTCCTGGAGCAGCGGCACCACCCGGTCCACGAAGTCGTCCAGCCCGCCCGGCGTCACCTGCGGGACGAGGATGAAGCCGTCGGCGGCCTCCCGCGCCACGAAGTCCGTCAGCTCGGCGGCCACTTCCTCCGGTGTGCCGATGAAGGACTGGCGGGCGCTCGCCTCGATCACCGTCTGCCGGATGGACAGCCCCTTCTCCTGCGCCAGCGCCCGCCACTTCTCGGCGGTCGCGAGGGCGTCCCCCCGCCCGGCCCGCCCCTGGGTGAGCTGCGCGCCGGGCACCGGGTCGAAGCCGGGCAGCGGCCCGTCGGGGTCGTACCCGGAGAGGTCGGCGCCCCACACCTGCTCCAGCGCCAGCAGCGCGGTGGCCGGGGAGATCTGCCGCCGCCGGATCTCCGCCGCCCGCTCCCGCGCCTCGGCCGGGGTGTCCCCGAGGACGACGGTGACCCCGGGCATGATCTTCAGCTCCTCCGGACGGCGACCGTACGCCGCCAGGCGCCGCTTGACGTCGGCGTAGAAGGCCCGGCCCGCCTCCAGGGTGCCGTGCCGGGTGAAGATCACGTCGGCCGCCGAGGCGGCGAACTCGCGGCCCTCGTCGGAGTCCCCGGCCTGGATCAGCACCGGCCGGCCCTGCGGGGACCGCGGCAGGCCGAACTCGCCCGCGATGTCGAAGTGGTCCCCGCGGTGGGCGAACGGGCCGGGCTCTCCCCCCGGCGTCCAGGAGTCCCAGACCGCCCGCGCGGCGGCCACCGCCTCGGCGGCCCGGGTGTAGCGGTCGGCCCGGTCGAGGAAGCCGCCGCGGCGGAAGTTCTCCCCGGTGAAGGCGTCGGAGGAGGTGACCACGTTCCACGCGGCCCGGCCCCCGCTCAGGTGGTCCAGGGTGGCGAACCGGCGGGCGAGTTCGAAGGGCTCGTTGAAGGTGGCGTTCACCGTGGCCGCCAGCCCCAGCCGTTCGGTCACGGCGGCCAGGGCGTTCAGCACGGTGAGCGACTCGGGGCGGCCCACCACGTCGAGGTCGTGGATGCGGCCCTTGTGCTCCCGCAGCCGCAGCCCCTCGGCGAGGAAGAAGAAGTCGAACAGGCCGCGTTCGGCGGTGCGGGCCAGATGTTCGAAGGAGGAGAAGTCGATCTGCGAGCCCGACCGGGGATCGGTCCACACGGTGGTGTTGTTGACGCCGGGGAAGTGCGCGGCGAGGTGCATGGTCCTGCGGACGGTCATGGGGTCCCCCCGGTGGCGGCGTACTGGTTGGCGGGCCGGGCCAGGCCCAGGTGGTCCCGGAGCGTGGCGCCCGGGTAGAAAGTGCGGAACAGGCCCCGGTGCTGGAGCAGGGCCACGGTGCCGTTGACGAGCCGCTCCAGGTCGCGGTGCGGCTCGGCCGGACGGAAGTGGAAGCCGTCCACGGCGCCCTCCCGGTGCCAGGCGATGACCAGTTGGGCCAGGTCGACGGGCCCGCCCCGGTACCGGGGGCCGTGCGGGGTGGGCCGGGGGCCGCCCCCGCCGTGGCCGGGAGCGGCGGCGCCCTCCCCGTCCCCGAGGTCGACCTCCAGGCTCGCGAGGACCCGCAGGCCCTCCGGGTCGCGCCCGTGCGCCGCCGCCGAGGCCCGCAGCTCGCCGCGGACCGCCGCGGCCTCCCCGGGGTGTGCCGCCCGCACCAGGGCCACGTCGGCGTGGCGGGCCGCGACCGCGCGGGCCGGGCGCTCGGTGGCGTCGACCACGCGCACCGGATGGCCCTGGGGCGGGCGCGGCACGATCGAGGGACCCCTGACGGAGAAGGAGGCGCCGCTGAAGTCGACGTGGTGCAGCTTGTCCCGGTCGACGAAGCGGCCGGTGGCGGCGTCCCGGATCTCGGCGTCGTCCTCCCAGCTGTCCCAGAGCCGGGCCGCCGCGTCGGCGACCTCCCCGGCCTCCCGCCACAGCGCGTCGGCGGGCGCGGCGCGGCGGCGGCCGAAGAGGCGGGCCTCGCCCTCGGTGGTGGACACGTCGATCCGCCACCCGGCCCTGCCCCGGGAGACCCAGTCCAGGGTGGCCACCGCGGCCTGGACGTGGAACGGCTCGGTGTGGGTGGTGGTGACCGTGGGCACCAGCCCGATCCGGGCGGTGTCGGGCGCCACCCGGGAGAGCACCGCGAGCGCCTCCGGCCCGGGACGGCCGAAGCCGTCGCCCAGGGTCACGAAGTCCAGGGCGCCGCGCTCGGCGAGCCGCGCGGCGTCCACGTAGGGCCCGGCGGTGCGCACCGCCGGCTGGTCCAGGGCGGTGGCCAGGTGCAGCCGTCGCCCGCTGTGCGTGGAGGTCATGGGGGACCGTTCCTTCCGTTCAGCCGTCTCGGACCGCGCGCTCACAGGACCTTGGAGAGGAACGCCTGGGTGCGCGGATGCCGCGGGCGGTCGAGCACGTCGGCGGGCGGGCCCTGTTCGACGACGCGCCCCTCGTCCATGAACACCACGGTGTCGGCCACCTCACGGGCGAATCCCGTCTCATGGGTGACGACGATCATGGTGGTGCCCCGTCGGGCCAGGTCCCGCATGACGTCCAGGACCTCGCCGACCAGTTCGGGGTCGAGCGCCGAGGTCGGCTCGTCGAACAGCAGCAGCCCCGGTTCCAGGGCGAGCGCCCGCGCGATGGCGACCCGCTGCTGCTGGCCGCCGGACAGATGGCGCGGGTAGGCGTCCGCCCGGTCGGCCAGTCCGACCCGCTCCAGCAGCCGCCGCGCCGCCTCCCCGGCCTCGCGGCGGGAGCGGCCCAGCACGGACACCGGCGCCTCGGTGATGTTCTCCAGCGCCGTCAGGTGCGGGAAGAGGTGGAAGTCCTGGAAGACGAAGCCGATCCGGGTGCGCCGGCGCAGCACCTCCCGCTCGGGCAGCTCGCGCAGCCGGTCGCCGGAGCGCCGGTAGCCGACCGGCTCGCCGCCGACCTCGATCAGCCCCCGGTCCGGCTTCTCCAGGTGGTTGACGGTGCGCAGCAGCGTGGACTTGCCCGAGCCGGAGGGCCCCAGGATCACGGCCACCTCTCCGGCGCGGACCGTGAGGTCGATGCCCCGGAGCACCGGATGCGGGCCGAAGCTCTTGTGGACGGACCTGATGTCCACCGTGAGGCTCATCGGGGGGTCTCCTCCAGCCGGGGGTGCGGGCGGGCGCCGTCCGGGGCGCCCAGCAGGGTCAGGGCGGCCCGGGCGGCCGCGTCGTTCTGGCGGAACGCCGGCCCGCCGGTGCGCGGCCGGTGGAAGCCGCTGGAGCCGCGTGCCTCGGTGTACGGGCCCAGCGCGAACCGGCGGGGGTGCGGCCGGCCGGACCGGTCGAGCAGCCGCCCGTCGGCCGGGTCCACCGCCAGCAGCCCCTCGGCGGTGGCGGCGGCACCCTCGGCGTACAGGGCGCGCAGCAGCGGATCGCGGGTCCGCTCGACGGTGGGGTCCGGCAGCCGCGCCTCGACCAGCGCGCGGGCGTCGACGGTGGCGCCGGGCACGGTGGCGGAGGCCGCCCGGAAGACGCCGTCCACGGCGGTGACGGTCATGTCGGCGCCGAGGAAGCGCAGCACCCCGGCCCGGGACAGGGCGAGCATCTGGCGCAGCCGGGGGCCGGGCGGGCCGGAGGCGAGGTGGTTGAAGAGGCCGTGCCACCCGGCGTCGGCGCCGCCGAGCCGCTGGAGCTGCCCGTAGACGGAGAGCAGGGCGAGGAAGACGGCCAGGTCGGTGCTGTGCGCGGGGTCGTGGCGCCGGGCCAGGTCGGCGCCCACGTACCGGCGCATTCCCGCCTGGAGCTCCTCGGGCGTGCCGTACCGCACCCCCCGCAGCGGCCGGTCGAGGGCCGCCAGGTCGAACCGGTCGGCCGGGTCGGGCACGGCGGCGGCGACCAGGGCGGCGCGTTCCGCCGCGCCGGCGGTGGCGTACCGGGCCTCGAAGGCGGCGAGGCCGCCGGCGGCCCGCTCGGGATGGGCGGTGAACAACCGGTGGTAGTGGGCGAAGCCCAGCTCCTTCTCGATCAGCGGCCACACGTCCCGGCGGAAGTCCGGCCCACCCGGCCGGGCGAGCAGCTCCTCGACCTGGGCGGGACCGAAGAACCGCGGCAGCGGCGGCCGTTCGCCGACGAGGCGGTAGCCGATCTTGGAGTGGTAGGGGACACCGCGCCGGGAGCCCACGTACAGCACCGGCTCCCGCCCGGAGGGACGGTAGCCGCCCGCGTGGTGGCGTCCGCCCCGGCCCTCGGTGAGCAGCACCATCAGGTCGACGAAGGCCAGTCCGAAGCCGCGCACGAGGACCGGCTCGCCGGGGCGCAGGGCCGACAGATCGCTGTCGGCGGTGAAGTCCGGTGGCAGGTGGACCAGTCCGTGGGTGCGGGCGTACGCCGCCAACTCGCGCTGTCCGGCGTCCGGTTCGGCGTCCAGATGGCCCAGGGCGAGGATGACGGCGTCGGCGTGGAGGGGCAGCGGGCGCCGGGTCAGCCACACCCGCTGGCGCCCCTCGCGGGGCCCGTCGACCCGTACCGCGCGGCAGGCGTGGCGGTGGACGACGAAGCCCTCCGGCAGGGAGGCCACGGCGCGTTCGTAGGCCCAGCGGAGATAGGCGCCCTGCGTGCGACGGCCGGCGAAGACCCGGCCGTCGAGTCCGGCCCACTCGTGCAGCGTGGGCCCGGGGCGCACCGGTCCGTCCATCTCGACGGTCTCGTCGGTGAACAGGGTGACGTCCTCGGCGTGCGAGTTCATCCACAGCAGTGGTGACTGCCGCTGCCGCCAGACGCGGCCCGCGCCCGGCGGGTACGGGTCGACGAAGTGGATGTCCAGGCCCCGGCCCGGGTACAGCAGCGGCGCGTTGGCCGCGACGCGCTCCAGGACACCGGTGCCGCGCGGCCCGGCGCCGACGACGACGAGGGAGGGCCGGCTCATCGGGTGCGCTCCGTGCCGCGCGCGTAGTGCCGCTCGACGTAGTACTGGCCGACGCCGAGCACCGAGGTGACGACGGTGTACCAGACGGTGGCCACCATCAGCAGCGGGATCACCTGATAGGTGCGGTGGTAGACGAGCTGCACCGAGTACAGCAGGTCCTGCACGGCGATGACGCTGACGATGGAGGTGCCCTTCAGGGTGCCGATCAGCATGTTCCCGGCGGGCGGGACGATGGAGCGCATGGCCTGCGGGAGCACGATCCGCCGCAGCCGCCGCCACCGGCCCAGTCCGAGCGCCTGGGCGGCCTCGGTCTGGCCCCGGTCGACGGAGAGGATGCCGCCGCGCACCACCTCGGCGGCGTACGCGGCCTCGTGCAGGGTGAGGCCGATGACGGCGACGGTGACCGGCCCCAGCAGGTCGACGGTGCGCACCCCGAGGACGCTCGGGTACAGGGCGCCGATGTTGAACCACAGCAGGAGCTGCACCAGGATCGGTATGGACCGGAACAGCCAGACGTAGCCCCAGCTCACCGCGCGCAGCACGGGGTTGGCGGAGAGCCGGAGCACGGCGAGCAGGGTGCCCAGAGCGAAGCCCAGCACCATGACGACGGCGGTCAGCCACAGGGTGAGCCAGAGGCCGCGCAGCACGGCGTCGGAGGTGAAGTAGCGGGCGACGACGTCCCAGTGGAAGGCGTCGTTGCGCAGCACCGAGGTGGCGGCGCCGCCCAGCAGGAGGAGGACGACCACGGCGGCCGTCCACTGGCCGGCCCGGCGCTGCGGGACGATCCTCGGGAGGTCCGCCCGGTCCGGGGCCGCCGGGACGGCGGCGGGTTGGGCGAGGGTGTCGGAGGGCATGGGAGGACTCCGTGGCATCGGGTCGGCCGGACGCCGCGGCGGTGCCTTCACACGGTGCGCGCACGGGGCGCGCGGTCCGCGCCCAGCGGCGCGGATACGGCCGAGCCCCTCAGCAGGGCCGTCCGCCGAGAGTACGGGGCGGTTTCGGTGCGTTGTCAACCCTGTCCACACTGTGAGCGATGCGTCTCAGGTCGTTGACGCGGACGGTGGACGCCTGCTGCACTTGACCCATGCATCCGCAGCAGTGGCTGGTCACGCGCTCCCACATCGACTTCGGTCGAGTGTGGTCCTCCTCCTGTTGAGCCGACCCCGCCGCCTGCCCTGAACTCCCGCCCCACCAGGGCGTCTTCACGCGCTTCGCGGCTTCCCGCGCTCCTGCGCGCGCCCCCTGCCTCCCGCCCGCGCCGTCCGCCCCGCGCCGCCGTCATCACACGTGTTCCCCCCCTCCCCTCGCGCCGCCCCCCGCCGTCGTCCTCAGGAGACCGTCCACCATGCGTACGCTCCCGCGTGCCCGGAACAGCCGCTGGAACAGAAGGAGTCGGAGGCCCCGCAGACCGACGGGGCCCGTGGGTACGGGGAGGTCCGGCCGTCGACTCCCGTCCCTCGTCCCGGCCCTGACCGTCCCGCTGGCCCTGCTGCTCACCGCCTGCGGCACGGGCGACCCCTCGGCCGACGCCGCCGGGGCGGGGGCCGGTTCCGGCGCGGTCCCGACCGCCGACGTCGTCTCCGGCATCGCAAGGAACGCGGCCGCGGCACGGCTGCTGCCGCCCGGCAGCGGTGAACTCACCCTCGCCGTCAGCGTCGGCGGCACCCCGCCCGGCACCACCTATCTGGCCGACGGCAGGACGCTGACCGGCCAGGACGTCGACTTCTCACGAGCCGTCGCCAAGGCGCTCGGCATCCGGCTCAAGGTCGAGCAGGCGTCCTTCGAGGCGATCCTGCCCGCCCTGGACAGCGGCAAGTACGACATCGGCGCCTCCAACTTCGGGGTCACCGAGGAGCGGCTCGGCACCATCGACTTCGTCACCTACATCAACGACGGCCAGGGCTTCGCCGCCCGCGCGGACAGCGGCCTGTCCCCGGTCACCGATCTCGTCCGGCTGTGCGGACGGAAGGTGGCCACCAGCGCGGGCACCACCTTCGAGGCCACCCTCACGGAGAACGTCCACCGGTGCGCGGAGGCCGGGAAGAAGCCGTACGAGGTGCGGACCTACAGCGAGACGGGCGCGCTCTGGTCCTCGCTCCAGCAGGGCCGCAGCGACGTGGTGATGTCCACGATCAACGGCCTGCGCTACGCCGTCGCCCACCAGCCGGGCCTGGAGTTCCTCAACGAGTTCCACCGCCTGGACGTCGGCTTCGCCCTCAGGAAGGGCTCCCCGCTGGCACCCGCCCTCCAGGCGGCGGTGAACGGGCTCATCGAGGACGGCACCTACGACAGGATCCTCAGGAAGTGGGGCACGACCGGTTCGGCCATCCCCCGGTCCGAGATCTCCCCGCCGGAGCTGAAGAGCTGACGATGTGCCGGATGGGTGGGGGCAGGGGGAACGGGCCGGTCCCCGTGCCCGGCTCCCGTGGGTCCGCGCTTCCGTCCGGTCCTCCCGGCCTCCCCGGAGCGACGGTTCGGGCCGATGCAGGCCGGCGGTGCCGCTGTCACGTGGTCCGCGGCGTTGCGGTGGCCGTGGGCGATGGGGTGGACGGCCGCCAACTGGGGCCTCTCGTTTTGGATCAGCCCGGGCAGGCGGGCCCTGGCGCCGCTCCTCGCCGCGTTGTCGTCGGTCGCCAGGGCTCCGCCCCGACTCCCTCCTCGGCCCTGCGACGCCACGGCGCCGGACCCCGCACCCTGATCCGGCCCGATCCAAACGAAAGACCCTGGCCGGGGACGCGGGTGAAGACGCCTCCGCCCTTTGGTCAACCATCAGCCGAGGTCGCCCCGGTTCCGCCGGGCACCGGGGCGCCCGCGTAGTCCGCGAGGGTGCGCGGGGCCGTCCACCCCCTCGACTCGGCCCGGCCGACGTCCAGGACGACGGAGTGCGCCAGTTGGTCCACGGCGTACCGGGACAGCACCGGCTCCGCCCTGTGCCGCACCCGGGCCAGCCGCTCGGCGGTGCCCGCCGCGGTCCGGGCCAGCGGCAGTGGCACGTGTCCGATGCGGGGCCGCACCCCGTGGGCCCGCAGCACCGCCCGGACCGCCTCGTCCCGGTCGTACGGCACGGGGTCGGCGATGTTGTACGCGCCCGGCGGCCACCCGGTGGCGAGGAGGCAGGCGTCGGCGAGGTTCTCCACCGCGGTCAGGCTGAGGCGGACGCTCGGGCCGGGCAGCAGGAGCAGTCCCCGGCGGACGCGGGACAGCAGCCGGGGCACCAGATGCGGGTCACCGGCGCCGTAGACCGCCCGGGGGCGCAGCGCCACGGCGCCCGCGGCCACCGCCAGGGCCTCTCCGGCGGCCTTGGTGCGCCCGTAGGCGTTGAGCTGCCCGCGCACCGGATGGTCCTCCGTGATCCGGGAGCGGCCGGGCCCGGGCGTGTAGACGCTGGCGCTGCTCATCCACACCACCGGCCGTCCCCCGGCCGCCTCCAGCAGCCGCGCCGTGCCGTCGACGTTGACGGCGCGCATCACGGCCTCCGCCGGTGAGCCGGGAATAGGGTCGCCCACCGCCGCCGCGCAGTGCACGACGACGTCCGCCCCCGACAGGTCCGGCACGTCGCGCGCGGCGTCCCACGGGACGTGCCGCCCGACCGGTCCGGGCCGCCTCCCCACGCACAGCACACCGAGGCCCCGGGCGGCCGCCGCGAGGGCCACGTGGGAGCCGCAGAAGCCGCCGGCCCCGGTGACGGCGACGGTGGTCACCGGACCTCCGGGCGGCCCGGGCCGACGGTGGCCCGGACGGTGAGGGAACGCCAGCCGGGCAGTGCGGCGCGCCGGTCCGCCCGCGCGCGCAGCACCGCGGGCCGGTGTGCGGCGAGCGCGGCCAGGAGGTCGTCGAGCTGGGCGCGGGCCAGCCGCGCGCCGGGGCAGGCGTGCGCTCCGGCGCCGAAGACGAGCCGGGCCGCGGCGGCCGGTGCCGGGTCCCGGGCGTCGGGCGGCCGGTCGTGGGCCCGCGCCGCGTGCCGGACCACTAGGACCAGCCGGTCCCCGGCCCGCACCGGGCACCCGCCCAGCCACGCTTCGGCCGCCGCCACCCGGGGGAGCAGCGGAGAGGGCGCGAGGACCCGCAGCAGTTCGTCGGCCAGGGCGGGGCGCAGCCCGTCGTCGGCCGCCTGCTCCCAGAGCCCCGCGTCGGCGCACCAGGCGGCGGCACGGGGCAGGGCCGCGACGGTGGTGTTGACGGCGGCGACCGCGAGGACGGCGCGCAGCGCGGGGTCCGCCGCCGTCCCGGAGACGGGCGCGAGCAGCGCCTCCAGCCGTGCCGCCGCCTCGCGGGCCGCCCGCGCGGTGCCGGGCGGGCGGGGGCCGGGCAGGTGGTCGCGCACGGCGGTGGCCGCCGCGTCGGCCGCCGCCCCGGCGATCTCCTCGGGCCCGGCGGCCGTGCCGCCCAGCAGCGCGCGGACGGTGGCCCCGGCCATCTCCCGGGCGAGCGGCACGAGGTCGACCTCCCGTGCCGCGCCGAGGGGTGCCAGACGGCGCTCCAGGACCTCCCGCCACACCGGACGCAGCCGCTCCACCCCGGCCGCGCCCAGGCCGTCGGCGACGGCGCGCCGGGTGGCGCGGTGTCCGGCGCCCTCCTGGTCGAACAGGGCCCCGCCGGCGGACAGTTCGCGGGCGGCGCCGCCGGTGGTCCCCGGGGCGGCGCGGTCCAGCGGGACGCGGGTGAGCGCCTCGCGGCAGGGCCCGGTGCCGTGCACCAGCACGGTGCCGCCGACGCGGGTGACGGCGCGGCGGCGGGTGGCGGCGAGGAGGGCGAACAGCACCGGGCGGGACCGGGTGTACACGCGCCGGTCGCGGCGCCGGGCGGCGCGGAGCGCGGCCGGGGCCGGGGTCGGGGCCGAGGGCTGGGAGGGGGCGGTGGTCATCGCGAGGTCACCCGCTTCGGTTCGGAGGGGATCCGGACGCTCCGGCCGTCCGGCGGCCGGACGGTCAGACGTGGGACCGTGCCCCGGCCTGCCGCCACCGGGCCCGGTCCGGTGTGCCCCGCGCCCGGTGGGGGGCGTCCGGGAACGGCGCGCCCGCACGTCGGCGCGGCGGACCGGCGCGGCGTGACCGGTACGCGGCGGGCGCGTGTCGGTGGCGCGGCGGGCCCGGGGCCACGCCGGACGGCGGGGGGAGGCACGGGCACGGGCTCCCGCACGAGCACGGGCACAGGTAGGGGCACAGGCACCGGCGCCCGCACGGGCGCAGGTACCCGCAGGAGCGGCGGGGCCGGGGCGACCCGATGGGCCTCCGCCGCGCTCCCGGCCCGCGCTCCGGCGCGGCCCCCGGCGGCCCCGTCCTCCCGCGCCGCCCGTCCGCCGCCCCCGGCGGTCACCGCCCTGCCCCTTCGGCCAGGCGCCGGGCGGCGAGTCGCGCGGTCGCGGCCCGGTCCGGCTTCAGGGAACGCCCCGCCAGCGGGACGTCGTCGAACAGCACCGCGTCCGGCCGGGCGGTGCCCATCCGAGCCAGCGGCCCCGCCAGGGCCGCCCGCAGCGCGGCGGGGTCGGCGCCGGGACCCGGCTGGACGACGGCGACCAGGCGCTCGTCGCCGTCACCTGCCGGAACGCCGACGAGCAGGGCCAGTTCGACCCCCGCCACGTGCAACGACGGTTCGTACAGCCCCGGATAGACGTTCTCCGCCCGCCGCAGGACCATGTCCTTGAGGCGGCCCTCCAGCACGATCCGGCCGCCGTCCAGCCGGGCCCGGTCACCGGTGGCGATCCAGGGGTCGGGCGCCTCGCCCAGGTAGCGGTCCCGGGCGGCGGGACCGGTCAGCAGCAGCTCCCCGGAGGCGCCGGTGGCGGCCCGCACCCCGGGCAGGAGCGCCCCGGCCAGGTCCCCGTCCCCGGTGAAGGCTGCCTTGTCGGCCTGCTCGACCGCCGCCGCGGGGAACAGTTCGGTCAGCGCGTACACCCCCCACGCCTCGTCGGCACCGGCCCGCTTGACCCGGGTGAGCAGTTCGGCGCCGGCCGGGGCCGAGCCGGTCCAGACCCGCCCGCCGAACCGACCGCCCCGGGCCAGGACGCTCCGCAGTCGAGGAGGTGTCAGATAGGTGGACTGCGGGGACAGGCACCGCAGTTGGCGGGAGAGAGCCCCGGGGGAGCGGGCGGGCAGTGCCACCGGCGCCCCGCTTGCCAGGGAGGGCACGAGGACGAAGAAGGTGCCGCCGAGGACGGGCCGCCCGGCCCCGGGCCGGACCAGCTCGGCCACCGTGGCCATACCGGCGGCGAGCGAGGAGCGGGTGTGCACCACGGCGCGGGGCCGGGAGGTGGTGCCCGAGGTGAACACGATGGCCGCGTCCCCGTCCCCGTCCACCGGCCGGGGCAGTGGTGTCCCCCGGACGCCCGCGTCCAGGGCCGGGGCGCAGCCCGGGAGCCGGGGGCCGACCGTGGCCACCGGTCCCAGCTCCGCCAGGTGCGGCAGCGCCAGCCGGGCCCGGCCGGCCAGCGGCCGGGCCCAGCCCGCGACGGCCTGGGCGGCGGCGTCGGCGAGGACGATGTCCGGAGGGGCCAGGGCGAGCCGGGCGCGCAGCACGTCCGGACCGGCACCGGGGTCCAGCACCGCGGCCCGCGCGCCCAGGCGGTGCACGGCGAGCATCACCGCCAGCGCCCGGGGCCCCGGCCGCAGGGCGACGCCGACGGTGCCGCCCGGCCGGACGCCACGCGCGTGCAGGGCGGCCGTACAGCGGTCCGCGAGGTCGGCCAGGTCCCCGGAGGTGGCCGTGGTCCGTACGGAGCCGGTCCGGGTGGCGCCCAGGACGGCGGGCCGGTCCGGGTGGCGCCGCAGGGTGTGTGCGAGGGCGTCGAGCATCAGCGCGGGTCCTCCCCGTGACGGCCAGGACCCTTGCCCAGGTACCAGCGGGCGGTCCCGGCCAGGCCGTACGCCCGCAGCCGCCGGCTGGAGTTCTCCACCACCATGTCCCGGGCCCGGACGATGGCGGTGGTGCGGCGGCGCACCCGGTTCAGGAAGAGCCGGTCGGTGGGGGAGGGACGGCGCGGCATCCCCCCGACGGCCTCGTACAGGGCCGCGGTGACCGCCATGTTGTTGCCCGCGTGCATCCGGTAGGGCGTCAGATAGCCGTGGCGCAACCGGTGGGCGGGGCGTATCCGGCCGAACAGGGCGGCGGCGCGGACCAGCGCGCGGAAGGCGGCCCGCCCGAGCGGCCCGTGCTCGTCGGCGCGCGCCTCGACGCGTCCGCAGACCAGGCCCGCGCCCTGCCGCAGGGCGGAGCGGGCCCCGGCCGTCCAGCCGGGGCGCGGCAGGCAGTCGGCGTCGGTGCGGGCCAGCCAGACCGCGCCGTGCCCGATCGCGTACCGGAAGCCGGTGTCCACCGCGCAGCCCACCCCCTTCTCCGGTTCGTCGAGGACGTGCACCGGGAACGGCGCCCACCGGGCGAAGTCGTGGGCGAGGGCCGCGGTGCCGTCGGTGGAGGCGTTGTCCACGACGACGAGGGTGAAGTCGCGGTCCTGCTGGGCCGCGAGCGCGTCCAGCGTGGCGCCGATCCGCGCGGCCTCCTGGTGGGCGGGCACCACCACCCAGAGCGCGGTCACGCCTTCTCCCAGACCATCGTCATGATGCTGACCCCGCCGCCCAGCCCCACGAACAGGAGCCGGTCGCCCGGACGCAGCCCCGCGTGGACGCGGTCGAGCTGCACGCCCAGCGTGGCGCTGGCCATGTTCCCGAGCGTGGGGACGGTGACCACGAGCCGGTCCCGGGGCACCCCGGTCAGCTCCACGAACCGGTCCAGATAGGGCACCGTGACCTGGTGCACCAGGACGTGCCGGAAGTCGTCCCAGTCCAGCCCGGTGCGCCGCCGCATCCGGTCCAGCACCGATGTGCCGACCTTCTCGAAGACCGCGCGCAACTCGCCGCCGTCGCCCCGGAAGTACGTGTGCTCGTCGCCCCGGGGATGGCGCGAGCCGCCGCCGGGGATGCCGCCGACCCGCCAGTGCTCGGAGTGCGTCTCGGTGTCCACGTCGACGATGCCGCCCCGCTCCACCGCCTCCAGGACGACCGCCGCGCCCGCGTCGCCGAAGGTGTAGCCGGCGAAGCCGTCCCGGAGCTGGCCCGCGCCGGACGGCGCGTGCCGCACCGCGCGGCTCGGCGTCTCGCCGGTGACGACCAGGGCCCGGCGGGCCCGCCCGGCGAGGATCATCGCCCGTGCCGTGTCGATGCCGTTGACGAAGCTGTTGCAGGCGTTGGTCACGTCCAGCGCGTGCGCCCGGGAACCGAGCGCGGCCTGCACGACGTGCGCGGTGGCCGGTTCCGCCATGTCCCGCGTGGCGGAGGCGAACACCAGCAGGTCCAGGTCGTGCGGGGCGAGTCCGGCCCGCTCCAGCGCGGTCCGCGCCGCCCGCACCGCGAGCGTCGAGGCGTACTCGCCGTCCGCGACGGCCCGGCGCGAGACGATCCCGGTGACCCGTTCGAGCACGCGGGGCGGCAGGGGGAGCCCGGAGGCCGCGGCGACGCTCTCCTGGAGGCGGCCCGAGGTCACTTCGCGCTCCGGGAGGCAGGAGGCCACCGCGATGATGCCCGCCCGGCGCTCCGACGCCGTGGCGGCGTGGTCTATGTGCATGGCCCGGATGCTAGGAGTGCCCCGGTGGGCCCCGCCTGAGTGCCGGTACTCAGACGGAGTGGGTGATCGTCCGGTCCCGCGTGCCCCGGGCGGCACTCCGCACGGCGGTCGGCGGCGGTGCCGACGCGCCCCGCGGGGGCCGTTTCACGGCGGTCGGCGCGGCTCAGTCGTGGAGCGTCACCCGGGGCAGCGGACGGCCGTCCGCGTCGAACAACGGGGTGCCGCAGTCGCAGTGTTCACCGGCCGGGGTCTCGCCGGCCGGAAGCTCCCACACCAGCAGCGACGAGCAGTCCGGACAGTCCAGGCTGACCAGGGTCTCCCCGGCGCGCGCGGTCCAGGCCCGCACGGGGAGCCCCCGGTGCGTCAGCCCGCCGGGCTCGGGGTCGGCGGTGCGCGCGACCAGGATCGCGTAGGTGTCGGTGCCGTCGTCCCGGGTCAGCAGCGCGCAGCCGAGCGGGACCAGCGCGCCGGCCAGGTGGTCGAGTTGCCGGACGGGCACGTCGCCCCGGCGCGGTGGATCGGCGTCGGCCCCGGCCGGGCGGGGGAGGGCGGCGCCGACGCCCTCCGGCGGGATGCCGAAGGCCCGTACCCGCCCGGCGACGAACTCCGCCAACTGGCCGGGGTGTTCCTCCCCGCTCCAGTCCATCGAGAAGACCACGTCGTCGGTCCGCAGCCCCCGCGCCCGCTCGCCGGGGGTCAGGACCAGTTCGGTCAGTTGTGCCATGCCGCTCACGCTACCAACGGCGCACCGGGGCCGTGCCGTCCCCGCCCGGGGCGGCGAAACCCGGTGGCCGCCCCGCCGCGGCGGTCGGTACCGTCGGCCTCCCGGCGGCCCGCACGGCGGTCCGCCCCGCCGAAGTGGAGCTCCCGAGTGACCAGCCTGTCCACGACGACGCTGTGGCGTCCGACCGGTCCCCGGGAGCTCGAACTGGTCCGGGCGTCCGGCTGGCGGGCCTGGCCGCCCAGGCTGCCCGGGCAGCCGATCTTCTATCCGGTCCTCAACGAGGAGTACGCCGTGCGGATCGCGCGGGACTGGAACGTCAAGTACGACGGCGCCGGGTTCGTCACCCGTTTCGAGGTCGGGACGGACTTCCTGCGCCGCTACCCCGTCCAGCGGGCGGGCGGCAGCACGATCCTGGAACTGTGGGTGCCGGCCGGGGAACTCGACGAGTTCAACGGGCACATCGCGGGGAGGATCGAGCTGGTGCACGAGTTTCGCGGGCACCCCTGACGGAAGGGAACCGGACACCATGGACGCCGCCCGGGAGCCGCGCACGGCGGGGAGGGGTCCCCGGTACGCCGGGCGCCGGTCCGCGTACGCCACCGCGGCTGCGCGGCTCGCCCGGTTCGGCGACCGCGCGCTGGGCGACGCGGTGGCCGCCGCGGGAGAGGCCGGCTCGGGCATCGGCGGCAGGCGGGCCGAGCTGGAGATCGAGGGGATTCCGGTCTTCGTCAAACGGGTCCCGCTGACGGAGATCGAGACGCGCCCGGAGCATCTTTGCTCCACCGCGAACCTGTTCGGGCTCCCGCTCTTCTACCAGTACGGCGTGGGGTCGGCCGGGTTCGGCGCCTGGCGCGAGCTGGCCGCGCACCTCCTGACCACCTCCTGGGTCCTGGGGGACGAGTACGGCGGATTCCCCCTGCTGTACCACTGGCGGGTCCTCCCGGACCGCCCGCCGCCGGACGTCGCCGACGAGTTCGGCGGTGTCGACGGCGCGGTCGCGTACTGGGAGGGCTCGCCCGCCGTGCGCGCGCGGCTGGAGGCCATCGGCAGGTCGTCCCTGAGCCTCGTGCTCTTCCTGGAACACCTCCCGCAGACCCTCGGGGCCTGGCTGGCCGGCGCCGGTGACGGGGTCCGTCCGGGGGCGGAGGACGACGGCCCCCACCTGTGGGCGTGGCGGGAGCTGCTCCGGGGGGCGGAGTTCCTGGCCTCACGCGGACTGGTGCACTTCGACGCCCACCTCGCCAATGTGCTCACCGACGGCGAGCGGGTGTACTTCTCGGACTTCGGGCTGGCCCTGGGCCGGTCCTTCCACCTCACGCCGGAGGAGTCGGCCTTCCTCGACGACCACCTCGTCTACGACCGCTGCTACGTGCCGTGGCACCTGCTCCGCCACCATCTGCCGGGGGCCTGGCGCGGCGGGGCGGAGCCCGGCGCGTTCCTGCGCGACTGGGCGGCGGGCCGCCGCCCCGGCGGGGTTCCGGCCGGGATCGCGGCCGCCGTCGACCGCCATGCCCCGGCCGCCCTCGTCATGGACGAGTTCGCCCGCCGCCTCGTCACGGAGACCAAGCACACCCCCTTTCCCGCGGCGGAGATCCGCCGGGCCCTGGGCGGCCCGGCGGACACCGGGTGACGCCCCGTGTCCGCCCCGGCCGCGTCGACCTGACCGGCCGGACCAGTCCGACCAGCCCGACCGGCCCGACCGGTGCGGTGGGCCGGGGCGTGGAGCCGGTGGCGGGCACGGGACGCGGCGGTCAGGGCTCCGGTGCCGTCTGCCGGGGGCCGCTCCCGGCGTGGCGCCTGTCGCGCACGTAGATGACCGTCGTCTTCCCCCCGCCGACCGCACGGCGGTCCAGCTCGAACAGGGAGGTCGCGGCGAGGAGGTCGCTGAGCTTCGCGTACCCGTAGGTGCGGGAGTCGAAGTCGGAGCGCTGCTTGGTGATGATGTGGCCCACGTGCGCGAGGTGCGACCAACCGTCGTCGTCGGAGGCCGCTTCCACCGCGTGCCGCAACAGGCCGACCAGCGCGGTGTCGCCCTTCAGCCGGGCCGCCGTGGCCCGCGCGGCCGGCCTGGCCTCGGCCGGGGCGTCGGAACTCTTGAGGTTCTCCACGTAGATGAACTTGTCGCACGCCGCGACGAACGGCTTGGGCGTCTTGCGCTCGCCGAACCCGTACACCGTCAGCCCGGATTCGCGCAGGCGGGCCGCGAGGCGGGTGAAGTCGCTGTCGCTGGAGACGACGCAGAACCCGTCGAAACGCCCCGAGTACAGCAGGTCCATGGCGTCGATGACCATGGCGGAGTCGGTCGCGTTTTTCCCGGTGGTGTAGGCGAACTGCTGGATCGGCTGGATGGACTGGGCGAGCAGGTGCTCCTTCCAGCCCTTCAACTGCGTCCCGGTCCAGTCCCCGTAGGCCCGCTTGACATGGGCCGTGCCGTACTTGGCGACCTCCGCCAGCAGTTCCTCCAGCGCCGACGGCTGCGCGTTGTCGGCGTCGATCAGCACCGCCAGTTTCGCCGTGTTCTCTCCGGTTCTCTCCACAGCAGGCGACCGTAGTCCAGTAATCCGCGGGCCGGGAGCCCCCGCCCCGCGCGGGCGGCCGCCCCACCGGCGCCGGCCGACGCCGGCCGGGCGGCGCCGGTGCGGCCCGCCGACGCGGCGGGCCCGGGCGTCGGTGGCCGCGCGGCCACCGACGCCCGGGCCCGGTCGGACGGGTGCCCCACAGGTCCTGGAGGAGGTTGGTCACCGAGCCGTTCTCGAAGATCTCCCGTATCGCGCGGGCGATCAGCGGCGCGACGGACAGGACCTCGATCCTGTCCAGTCCGGTCGCGGCGGCCGTCGGCAGGGTGTCGGTGAAGACGAACCTGCTGACCCTGCTGTTCTTGAGGCGGTCCGGGGCCGCCCCGGACAGGATGCCGTGCGTCGCGGCGACGATGACGTCCTCGGCACCGGCGTCCTGGAGGACGTCCGCCGCCGCGCAGATCGTGCCGGCGGTGTCCACCGTGTCGTCCACCAGGACGCAGACCCGGCCCTCGACCTCGCCGACCACCTCGTGGACGCTCAGCCGGTGCGCGACGTCCTTGTCCCGTTTCTTGTGGACGATCGCCAGCGGCACGCCCAGCCGAAGACCGGGAGCCGGCGCTCGGCGGCCGGAGTCACCGCCCGTCCTCCTGGGCCAGGGCCGGGTAGTCGGTGTAACCGCGGTGGTCGCCGCCGTAGTAGGTGGCCTCGTCGGCGGCCCGGAAGGGACCGCCCGCCCGGATCCGGGCGGGCAGGTCGGGGTTGGCGAGGAAGAGCGCCCCGAGGGAGACGGCGTCGGCCAGGCCCTCGTCGAGGACCTGCTGGGCGGTCCGCGCGGTGGACGGGAAGGAGTCCGGCGCGGCGTGCGGGTTGAGCACCAGGTTGCCCTTCCACAGCTCGCGGATCATGAGGGTCACCGGCCGGGTGACCATCTCGCACACCTCCAGGAACGCCAGGTTCGGCAGCGCCGGTACGAGGGCCCGGTACAGGGCGTCGGTGTCGCCCTCGGCGATGTCGTTGTACGTGTTGGCGGGCGAGATGCGCACGCTGGTGCGCTCGTTGCCGATGGCGGCGGCGACGGCCTCGGTGACCTCGACGGTGAGACGGATGCGGTGGGCGATCGAGCCGCCGTAGGCGTCGGTGCGCCGGTTGGTGTTCTCGGCCAGGAACTGGTGGAGCAGGAAGCCGTTGCCCGCGTGGACCTGCACGCCGTCGAAGCCGGCCTCGACGGCGTAGCGGGCGGAGGTGACGAACTCCCGCACGGTGGCGGCGATCTCGTCCCCGGTCAGCTCGTGCGGGACGGGGTGGTCCCGCGGGCCCTCCGGGGTGAAGCTCTGCCCGGCGGCGGCGACCGGCGACGGGCCGACCGGCTGGTGGGCGTCGGCGTAGAGGGCGGGGTGGCCGATACGGCCGGAGTGCATGAGCTGGACGACGATCCGGCCGCCGCGGGCGTGGACCGCGTCGGTGACGGCGCGCCACGTCCGGACGTGCTCCGGGTCGTGCAGGCCCGGCGTGTTGAGGAAGCCCTGGCCGAGCGGCGAGGGCTGGGTGCCCTCGGTGATGATGAGGCCGGCGGAGGCGCGCTGGGCGTAGTACTCGGCCATCAGTTCCGTGGCGGCGCCGCTGGGCTCGGCCCGGTTGCGGGTCATCGGCGCCATGACGAGGCGGTTGGCGAGCCCGATCTTGCCGAAGGTGATGGAGTCGAAGAGCGAGGTCATGATCTTCCTTGACTGGTTTCAGGAGGTGGCGGACTGGTGGCGGGCGTAGGCGGCGGCCAGGCGGCCCCCGACCTCCGCCGTGGAGATGAGGACGGCCATGTTGGCCTGTGCGGTCCGCCCCCCGGTCGCCCGGTCGACGGCGTGCATCAGGTACTTGGTGAGGCCCTGGCCGGTGACGCCGTCCCGCTCGGCCCGGGCGAGCGCGTCGGCGATGGCGGCCTCGGCCTCGGCGGAGTCGACGGCGTCCTCCTCGCGCGGCGGGGTCGTGATGACCACGCCGCCCGGGTGGCCCGCGGCCCAGTGGGTGTCGACGACCCTGGCGAGGAGGTCCTCGTCGTCGATCCGGTGCGGGGCGCGGAAGCCGCTGGAGGCGCAGTAGAACGCGGGGAAGTCGTCCGATCCGTGGGAGATCACCGGGACGCACTGCGTCTCCAGGTACTCCATGGTCAGCTTCAGGTCGAGGATCATCTTCGCCCCGGCGCAGACGACGGCGACCCTGGAACGGGTGAGCTGGACCAGGTCCGAGGAGATGTCCATCGTCGTCTCGGCGCCGCGGTGGACGCCGCCCAGGCCCGCCGAGGAGAAGAACGGGATGCCCGCGAGCTCGGCGGCGACCAGCGAGGAGGCGACCGTGGTGGCGCCCGCCCCGCCGCGGGCCAGCACCACCGGCAGGTCGCGGCTGGACACCTTCGGGATGCCCGAACCGGACGCGAACCGCTCGATGTCCCGGTCGGTCATGCCGACCCGGATCGCGCCGTCCTCGATGCAGATCGTCGCGGGGACGGAGCCGCCCTTGCGGACGGCGGCCTCGACCCGGACGGCGGTCTCCGCGTTGTGCGGGTACTTCAGTCCGTGCGTGATGACGTTGGACTCCAGGGCGACGACCGGCCGCCCCTCGTGCAGGGCCTCGCGGACCTCTTCGGTGTGGACGACGGGTATCGCGGAGCTCATCGGCTTCCTTCGGTGGGGATGGGCTGGGAGTACTGCGGCTGCTTCCACAGCAGGCCGGCCTTGGCCTCGATCTCCGGGACGTGCACCGCGGCCGTCCAGTCGGCCGGGGCCACGGGCTCGACGGCGACCGACACGGAACCGGGCTCGACGCCGAACACCCGGGTGACCGTCCGTGTCAGTTCGGCCACCAGATCGGCCTTCTCGTCCTCGGTGAACGCGCGGGGGAAGTGCTTGATGCTGACGTGCGGCACGGCGGCGGAGGTCCTTTCGGTTCGGAGGGGAGCCCCACCCCGCGGCGGGGGACGCACGGGGTGGGGCGTTCTTGGGGGCCGGTCGGGTCCGGCGGACGCCTACCGGCGGCCGGCCACTTCGCGGACACGGGCGATGAGTTCGTTCACCCCGTGCTCCTTCAGCACGCTGTAGTGGTCGCCGTTGAGCCGCACGACGCGCGGCGGACAGGAGCAGTAGCCGGAGGCGTTCTCCAGGAACGAGTAGTCGTCGCCGCGCGCCTTGAAGATCGTGACCGGGGCGTCGACCGTGCGCTCCTCCAGCTCGCGGAAGCTGTAGTCGAACTCGTAGGTGCGGGCGACGATCCGGGTGATGCGGCGGATCGTTCCCTCGTCGAGCGAGGGCATCCGCTCGTGGACGAAGGCGACGAAGGAGTCCTCGTCCGTCACGCGCTCCAGGCAGTCCCGCACGGCCGGGCCCTGGACGGTGCCCGCGAACACCGAGAACAGGACGGTGAGGTAGGCGGGGTTGGCGAAGGACGACTCACGGCCCCACTCCCGGCCCTCGGGGTCCGGGATCGTCGGGTTGCCGGGACAGATCAGCAGCAGGTTCTCGACCTTCTCGCCGAGCTGCTCCAGTTGCCAGGCCGCCTCGAAGGCCACCCGCGCGCCGAAGGAGTAGCCCCAGAGCGTGTACGGCCCCGAGGGCTGGGCCCGGCGGATCTCGGCGACGTCGGCCCTCGCCGTCTCGCGGATCGTGGGGTGGGGCTCCTCGCCCGCGTTGATGCCGTGCGCCTGGATGCCGGTCACCGGCCGGTCGAGGCGGGCCCCCTGAGCGAGCAGACGCAGGTTCATGGGGTAGCCGCCGAGGCCGGGCCAGGCGAACACCGGATCGCCGTAGCCGCCGGGGTGCAGCGGCACCAGGCGGGAGCTGCGCCGCCGTCCGCCGTCGTCGATGCGGGCGGCCAGGTCGGCCAGTCTGGGTATCTCGAACAGCACCTGGAGCGGGAGGCGCGCGGAGAACTCCTTGTTGATCCGGTTCACCAGCGCCACCGCGTGCAGCGAGTTGCCGCCCGAGGCGAAGAACTCGTCCTGGGTGGAGACCCCGTCGTACTTCAGCATCCGTCCCCACTGGGCCGCCAGCCACTGTTCGGTCTTCGTCGAGGGGGCGACATGGGGGGCCGAGGTGCGGGCCGCGGTCACCTCCGGCAGCAGCGCGGTGGCCTTGGCGTCGATCTTCCCGCTGGCGGTGAGGGGCAGTTCGTTCAGCACCACGACACGGGCCGGGATCATGTAGTCGGGCAGGAACTGGGCGAGGTCGTCGCGGATCATCTCGGCCGGGCCCCGGGTGTGCACGGCGTCCTCGTCCATGCCCTCGTGGGCCACCTGCTCCGGAGTCACGGGGCCGCCGACGAAGAAGTACGACGCGGGGGCGGGAGGCACCCCGGCGGCGGCGAGCAGGTCGTCCAGGGTCCGCGCGGACGGCAGCGGGTGCCCGCTCTTCGAGGAGTAGCCGGACGACATGAAGCCCATGCCCGGGACGCGCTGCAGACGGTGCAGCAGGGTGCCGAGCACGATGTAGTGCCGCCATTCCTCGCGGGCCCGGGAGACCGCGCTGACGCCGATGGAGGAGCGGTCGTAGACGCCCTGGTTGATGGCGATGACGTGGCGGCGCTCCACCGTCCGGTCGCCGATCCGCTCCAGTGCGCCGTCCCTGTGGTGGTAGAGGCCGGCCGGCAGCCCCGCCACCCGGTCGCCGTGCGTCTGCACGAAGAGGTCCACCTCGCCGGTGTCCGGCGGTCCCTGGTACGGGGTGAGGGCGAAGGTGCCCAGGTAGTGGTCCTCGGCGTCCACGTCCAGCCGGGCGGTGACCGAGGGGTCGAAGCCGACGGGGACGAGGGAGAGCCCGTACCGGGGCAGCACCTCCTCGAACAGGCCGAGCATGTGGCCCGCCTCGAACTCCAGCACCTCGACGATGTTGTTCTTGTAGACGGGCTCGATGGCGTGCCGCTTGCCGAGGAAGTGCACCTTCAGGCCGGGAGTTCGGCCGGAATCGGTGAGATCCGCGACACGTACGAGAGTATGCTCGAGGGGGTGGTGGTAGTAGACGCCCGACAGTCCGCAGATCCCGTCGATCTCCAGGTACATCTGGGCGGCGTAGAGGGCGCCGGGCGAGGCGTAGGCGTATTTGGGCAGCAGCCGTTCGTCACTGCGGAAGGGGCCGAACCAGCGCAGGACGGCGCCGAGTTCGCCGAGCGTGAGGTCGCTCGCCGCGCGGGGGGCGGATGCCTCGGCAGGACGCGGGGCGAGCAGTGCGGCCACGTCGTCGGCGGTGAGGGCGCCGCCGCGGTAGAGCCGGTAGGTCTTGCGGGCGAAGGCGATTCTTCGCTGCTCCTCGGTGCCCTCCCGGCCGGGCAGCCGGACGGCGGGGCGGCCCTCCAGCCGCGACTCCTCGCGCAGACCCGGGTTGGAGAGCTGGGCCCTGACCTGGAGCTTGGAGGTCTTCGACTGGTGGTGGGCGGCGTCGCTGCGCCCCTGGTCCATCACCGCGGCCGTGCGCTCGTTGAGTTCGACGGCGGCGACGAGGGACTTGCCCCCGGTGCGGGCGTCGTCGGTGACGACCGCCGCGGCCCTGCGCACCCACAGGTGCTCCTCGACCCGGGAGGCGACCTCCTCGAGTTCGACCCGGTAGCCGCGCAGCTTCACCTGGTTGTCGGCGCGGCCGGTGAACTGGATGGTGCCGTCCGGGTTCCACTGGGCCAGGTCACCGGTGCGGTAGAGGCGCTCGGTGGGGTTGAACGGGGAGACGAGGAAGCGCTCCCGGGTCATCACGGGTAGGCCGATGTAGCCGCGGGCCACCTGGATCCCGCCGATGAACAGCTCGCCGCTCTCCCCGATGCCGACCGGACGGCGGTCCTCGTCGAGGATGTAGCAGGTGACGTTGTCGGCCGGCACCCCGACGGGCACCATCCCGTGGGAGCACTCCGCGAGCGTCTTCTCGTCGGCCCAGTACGAGGTGGCGTTGATGGTCGTCTCGGTCGGGCCGTAGAGGTTGACCAGTCCCACGCCGGGCAACGCGCGTAACAGGTCCTGGGCGAGCGTGCGGGTGAGGGCCTCGCCCCCGGAGAACACCCGGGTCAGGGAGGAGCAGTTGCCCAGTTCCTCGGTGTCGACGAGGGCCTGCAGCAGGGTCGGCACGCCCTGGAGGGTGGTCACCCGGTGCTCCCGGATCATGCCGATGATGCCCTGGGGGTCCCGGAAGATCCCCGGGGTGCCCATGACGACCCGGGCGCCGACCGCGCAGGCGAGGATCTCCCACTGGGCGGCGTCGAAGCTCATCGGGGTCTTCTGCAGGACGGACACGTCCGGGCCGAGGTGTCCGCAGGTGGCCAGCCAGCGCAACTGCGAGACCACACCGCACTGTTCGATCATCACCCCCTTGGGCCTGCCGGTGGAGCCGGAGGTGTAGATGACGTATGTGAGGTGGTCGCCCCGGGGTTCGGGGAGGGGGCGGGGGCCCTCGGGCACCGGGGCGTCGGCGGCGGTGACCACGAACGTGCCCTCGGGGACCAGACGGCCGAGCCGCTCGCGCAGATGGGGCTGGGTGACGACGAGGCGGACGCCGGCGTTCTCGACCATGTACCGGAGCCGGGCCTCCGGATAGTCGGGCGAGAGCGGCAGATAGGCGGCCCCGGAGGTGAGGATGCCCCAGACGCCGGTCACGAGGTCGGCGGACGGTTCGGCGAAGAGGCCGACACAGGTGTCGGGTGCCGCGCCGAGTTCCGCCAGGTGGGCGCCGAGCCGGTCGGCGGCGGACTTGAGGTCCGCGAAGGTGAGGTCGCCGCCGTCCGCGGTGACCGCGACGGCGTCGCCCCGCAGGCGGGCCTGCTGGCTCAGCAGGCCGCGCAGCGACGTGCGGTGGGAGAAGACTCTGGATATCGGTGCGTGGGTGCTCATTGCTGGACTCCCCCGAACAGGTGGGTCGCGTCAGGCCCGGGTGGTGCTCCGGGCCGGCCGCGACGGTGTGTGAGTGGGTCTTCCGGTGCGAGGCTGGGCGAGTACGACGGCTCCGACCACGGCGACCGCGCCGACCAGTTGCAGCGGGCCCAGGGTCTGGTCCAGGAAGAGGAATCCCAGGACCGTCGCACACAGGGGTGAGGCGAAGGAGAGGAACGAGGCGGCGAGCGCGGGAAGTTGGGACAGGCCGCGGAACCAGAGCACATAGGCGATCAGGGCGCCGATGACGCTGAGGTAGGCGAAGCCGCCGATGTTGCCCCAGGTGAGGTGGTCCGGCAGGTCCTCGCCGGCCAGGGTGACGGGCAGCAGGACCAGGCCGCCCACGGTCAACTGCCAGCCGGTGAACGTCAGCAGACTGGTGCCGTCGGGCCGGCCCCACTTCTTGGTGAGGACGATGCCGGAGGCCATGGACAGGGCGCCGAGCAGGCCGGCCATGATGCCGACGCCGTCCAGGCCCGCGTGGGGCTGGAGCACCAGCAGGGCCACCCCCGCCGCCGCGAGCAGGCAGGAGGCGACGTGGACGGGCCGGACGCGGTCCTTGAGCAGCGCCGAGCTGAGCAGGAGCACGATCATCGGCTGGACGGTCATCACCAGGGCGGCGACCCCGCCGGGCAGGTGGTAGGCCGCGAGGAAGAGGAAGTAGAAGAACGCCCCGATGTTCAGCACGCCGAGCACGGCGGCGCGCCACCACCAGATGCCCCTGGGCAGGGTGCGGGTGATCAGCAGCAGGATCAGCCCGGCCGGCAGCGCCCGCAGGGTGGAGGCGAGCAACGGCCGGTCGGGCGGCAGGAACTCGGTGGTGATGAGGTAGGTGGAGCCCCAGACTGCGGGGGCGATGGCGGTGACCGCGGAGGTGACCGCGAGGCGTTGACTGTTCACTTCTTGGCTCCGGAGTCGGTGGTTCCGAAGAACCGGTCGCCGAAGTCGCCGATGCCGGGGATCATGAACGCGTGCTCGTTGAGCCGGTCCTCGACCGCACTGGTGACGATCTTCACGTGGGGCCGCTCGGTAGCGACACGACGCAGCCCTTCGGGGGAGGACAGGAAATTGACCAACACGATGCGGTCCTCGCTCACACCCGCGTCCAGCAGGACGTCGATGGCGGCGAGCGCGGACCCCGCGGTGGCCAGCATGGGCTCGAGGAGCAGCACGTGCCGGTCGGCGATGTCGTCGGGCAGGTGCTTGTAGTACAGGTGCGGCAGCTTGGTCCCCTTGTCGCGCTGGATGAGGATCTTGCCGACCCGGATGCCCGGGTGGAGGTCGCGCAGCTCGCCCTCCATGGACTCGCCGGCCCGGATCACGGGGACGGCGCAGATCTTCGTGGCGAAGTCGAGTCCGTGGTACGTGGCGCCGACCGGCGTGGTGATGTCCTTCTTCGTGAACGGCAGCAGGTCGAGGCCGTGTTCGAGGAGGAGGCGGATGACTCGCCGCGCGTAGAACACGAAGTCCTCGCGGGTGCAGTCGCGGTCCCGGATGATCGTGTGGATGGCGCGGAGCTGGTCGGTCTGCGGAAGCAGGTGGACATGGTGATCCGTGGTCACGTGGGGCTCCTTGAGGTCGACTGCCGGCGGTAGGCCGGGAGGACAAGGGCACCGGGGCGGTGTCCGGGCCGGGGTGCGGACCGGACACCGCCCCGTCGTGCGGCCGTGATCCGTGAACTCGAAAGGGGCGGGCCGGGTCAGCCGATCGCGTCGAAGGCGGCGCGGGCCTCGGCGATGAACTTGGTGACCTTGGCGCGGTCCTTGCGGCCGTCGGGGCCCTCCAGGCCGGTGTGGGCGTCGACCGCGGCGGGCTTCACCGCGCGGATCGCGTCGCCGACGTTCTCCGGGTTGAGGCCGCCGGCCATCATCAGCGGCTTGGGCGAGCGGCGGACCAGCTCCGCCGAGACGTTCCAGTCGTGGGTCAGACCGGTGGCGCCCTTGGCGCCGGTCCTCGGGTCGAACGTGTCCGTTATGTACATGTCGACGAAGGGGTGGGTGTCGTCGACCAGCTTCAGCAGTTCGTCGACGTTGTCCTGCTTGACGACGAGGGACTTCAGCACGAACAGGTCCGGACGCAGCTCCTTGAGCCGGCGGAGCTGGCCGGTCTCCACGTCTCCGTGCAACTGCACCGCCACCACGCCGAGTTCCTGACAGAACCGGCTGATCTCGTCGGCCTCGGTGAGGTAGCTGATGAGCACACCGGCGTGCGGGGCCCGGAGGTTTTTGATGATCGCCGCCGCGTCCTGCTCGGCGATGTCGTCCTTGCCGGACGGAAGCCGCAGGGCGAAACCGATCCAGTCCGCTCCCGCGTCGATGATCATGTCGGCCTCGGCGGCATCGATGATGCCGGCGACCTGGACGAGCTTGTTGACAATGGTCACGAGGACCACCCCCCTCTGAGCGGTTCGGTGCGATGGCGAGTGTGTGCCCCTGTGGTCCCTACCGGCCGTAGGTCTCCTGGAAGACCGTCATGCCGCGCTCCCGGCGACCGGGGTGCAGGCGGTCCTCGGCCGGATAGCCGAGCGGGGCGAGCAGCGCGATGTGCAGGTCGTCGCGGTCGGCGATGCCGATGGCCTTCTTGACCTCCGCCTCGTTCCAGCCGTTCATGGGGCTGGTGGCCAGCCCGGCGGCGTGTGCGGCGATCAGGAGGAAGGACGCGGCGATCATGGCGTCCTTGACGGCGTACTCGCGCTCCAGGCCGCGGTCGCGCAGGTCCTCGTAGAAGGCGCGCACGTCCCCGGGTGTGGCGTCGGCGAACTGCGGGGACCAGGCGCCGCTGTGCCGGGCCCGCTCCCAGATGTCGCCCCGGTCCTCGCGCCAGGCGCCGGACTCCGCGACGAACACCAGCATCACGGGCGCCTCCCGGGGATGCGCCTGTCCGCCGGTGGCCTCGGTGAGGGCCCTGAGGCCCGCTTCGCCGGTCACGGTCACGACGGACCGGGACTGCAGGTTGAAGCTCGACGGCGCTTCCAGGGCGAGGTCGACCAGTTCCCGCAGCAACTCGGCGGGAACGGGATCCGGCCGGTAGTGGCGGACGCTGCGCCGCGAGCGGATGACCCGGGACACGGCGGCGTGGTCCGGTGCGGACAGCTCCATGACCCCCCCAGTTTCTCGACGTCGAACTATCTGACGTCGAAACAGTAAGACATGCTCTAGTCTTGCGTCAAATAGTTCGGGATCGAATTAACTCAGATGAAGCGACCATGAAGGCGGGGCAACTCCCATGCGCGATTCCGTGGACGACTTCCTCGACCAATGGACGGCCCAACGCGAGGACCTGGACCTGGACGCCATGGGAACCGTCGGCCGCATCCTGCGCCTGTCCCGCCTGGTGAACGGGCGTCTGAAGGAGTACTTCGCCCAGTACGGCATGGAGACGTGGGAGTTCGACGTGCTCGCCACGCTCCGCCGCAGTGCCCGCCCGCTCACCGCCAAGGAGCTGGCCGCGAGCGTCATGATCGGCTCGGCGGCGCTGACCAACCGCGTGGACCGGCTCGTCGCCCGTGACCTGGTCGTCCGCACACCGGTCCCCGGGGACCGGCGCAGCCTGCACATCGCCCTGACCGACGGGGGCCGGGAACTCGTCGACGCCACCGTCCGGGGCCATGTGCGCAACCAGCGCGACATCCTCGCCGACCTCACCGCCGACGACGCCGAGAGCCTCAACCGGCTCCTGCGCACGCTGCTGGTCTCCCTCGGCGACACCCGCTGAGGACCGTCACCGCTGACGGCGTGCGGCCCCGAAGTGCCTCGGCCCGCGTCGGCCGGGAGCCGGATGCGGCCGGCTCTCCGGGAGGGGTGCCGGGGCACCGGCGCTCCGCCGCCGCCCGCGCGGCGCCTCCGGCGTACCCGCCGCGGGGGTGCCACGGCCCCGTCCCTCGGCCGGGCAGGGGAGGGGCGGTGCCCCCGAGACCGGACGACGGGCGGGACCGGGGCACGGGCCCCCGCCCCTCGTCCGGCCCCGGGGCACCCGCCCGCGGCCCCTCCACCCGGGCGGGCACCCCGGGGCGCCCCCGGGCCGGGGCCGGATACACGGCCCGGGAAAGGGGCCCGCTAGAAGAAGCCGAGCTTCTTGGGGGAGTAGCTCTGGAGGATGTTCTTCGTCTGCTGGTAGTGCTCCAGCATCATCTTGTGGGTCTCCCGGCCGATGCCCGACTGCTTGTAGCCTCCGAAAGCACTGTGCGCCGGATAGGCGTGATAGCAGTTCGTCCAGACTCGCCCGGCCTGGATCGCCCGGCCCGCCCGGTACGCGGTGTTGAGGTCGCGGGTCCAGACTCCGGCGCCCAGGCCGTACAGGGTGTCGTTGGCGATCTTGAGCGCGTCGTCGAGGCCGTCGAAGGCCGTGACCGACACCACCGGGCCGAAGATCTCCTCCTGGAAGATCCGCATGCGGTTGTCGCCCTCGAAGATGGTCGGCTGGACGTAGTAACCGCCCTTCAGCTCCCCGTCGTGCTCCACGCGCTGTCCGCCCGTCAGGACCTTCGCCCCCTCCTGCCGGCCGATGTCCAGGTAGGACAGGATCTTCTCCAGCTGGTCGTTGGAGGACTGCGCCCCGATCATCGTCCCGGTGTCCAGCGGGTGGCCGGGGACGATGGCCTCCGTACGGGCGACGGCCGCTTCGAGGAACTCCGCGTAGTGGCCGCGCTGGATCAGCGCCCGCGACGGGCAGGTGCAGACCTCGCCCTGGTTGAGCGCGAACATGGTGAAGCCCTCGAGGGCCTTGTCGCGGAAGTCGTCGTCGTGCGCCCAGACGTCGTCGAAGAAGATGTTCGGCGACTTGCCGCCCAGCTCCAGCGTGACCGGCTTGATGTTCTCCGAGGCGTACTGCATGATCAGCCGCCCGGTGGTGGTCTCGCCGGTGAACGCCACCTTCGCCACCCGCGGGCTCGACGCCAGCGGCTTGCCCGCCTCCGTGCCGAAGCCGTTGACGATGTTCAGGACCCCCGGCGGCAGCAGGTCGGCCACCAGGCTCAGCCAGTAGTGGATCGACACCGGTGTCTGCTCGGCGGGCTTGAGCACCACCGCGTTGCCCGCCGCGAGGGCGGGGGCCAGCTTCCAGGTGGCCATCAGGATGGGGAAGTTCCACGGGATGATCTGCGCGACCACCCCCAGTGGCTCGTGGAAGTGGTACGCCACCGTGTCGTCGTCGAGCTGGCTGAGCGAGCCCTCCTGGCCCCGGAGCGCCCCCGCGAAGTAGCGGAAGTGGTCGATGGCGAGCGGGATGTCGGCGGCCAGCGTCTCCCGGACCGGCTTGCCGTTCTCCCAGGTCTCCGCGACCGCCAGCTTCTCCAGGTTGGCCTCCATGCGGTCGGCGATCCGCAGCAGCACGGCGGAACGCTCGGCCGCCGCGGTGCGGCCCCAGGCCGGGGCGGCCTCGTGCGCCGCGTCCAGCGCCCGCTCCACGTCCTCCGCCGTGCCGCGCGCCACCTCGGTGAACGGCTGCCCGTTCACCGGCGACGGGTTCTCGAAGTACTGCCCGCGCGCCGGCGGCACGTACTCACCGCCGATGTAGTGGTCGTAGCGCGGCTGGTAGGAGACGATCGCGCCCTCGGTGCCGGGTGCCGCGTAACGGGTCATCCTGGTCTGCCTCCCTGTCGAGCGCTGCCCGCCGTCGGGCAGCCTGCCGCGAGGCTAGGGAGCGGGACGTTGCGGCCGGGTTGCGCCCACGGTGGGGAGGACGCGGCGCAGACCGTCGGAGCGGCTGGAGCGGTGTGTGCACGGCGCCCCGGCGCCCCGGCGTTTCCTGTGTCCACGGCGGTAGTGGCTGGATCGGCGCGAGTGACGTGTCCGTGGGTGGCGGCCCGAGCGGTGCGCCGGGTCGGCACGGCCGGACAGGCAGCCTCGCCTGCGTCGAGGCGCGGCTCGCCGGCGTACCGGCCCGCGGCGGCCCTCCGCCGGGTGGCCCCCGCCGGCGTACCGGCCGGCGGTCCGGGTGACGGCCGCGCCCGGGAGTGGGGCGGTGCCCGGGACCGGGCGGCACCGGCGGAGGTGCCGTCGCCTGCGGGGACGTCACCCGCCCGGCGCCGACAGCTCGGCCTCCAGCGCGGCGAGCCGGGACCGGACCGCCGGGGTGGGCCGTACCTCCGCCAGGGCCCGCCACACACCGAGGTCGTCCTCTCCCCACGGCGCGTGTGCCCAGTCCCCGAGCAGGTCGGGGTCGCGCGAGGCGGTCAGCGCCGCGCGCAGCCCGTCGTCGAGCCGGCGGCGCCACCGGACCACCGCCGGGGCCCGGGAGCCCGGCAGCAGCGGTCCGGCGTACGCCCGCACCGCCGCCGTCACCGCACCGGACCGCAGCCGCCGCTCCACCAGCGCCGCGTCCGACTCCACCGGCACGGCCAGCCGGTACGGCCGGGAGCGCAGCAGACCGGGCTCCAGGACACCGCGCAGCCGGGCCAGTTCGGCGCGCAGCGTCACCGGGGTGACCGACTCGTCCTCGTACAGCGCGCACAGCAGCGCGTCACCGCTGAGCCCCTCCGGGTGCAGGGCGAGCAGGGTCACGATCTCGCTGTGCCGACGACTGAGCCGGACGCCGCCGCCGTCCAGGCCGAACAGCGCGTTCCCCCGTCCCAGCGCGGCCAGCCGCAGGGCCCCGGCGGCCGGCCGGCCGGGCACCGGCAGCGCCAGCTGCGACTCGGCCGCGCGGGCGACCGCCTGGACGAACCCGAGGCTGTGAGGATGCGCCAGCCCGTCCCCGCCGGTGATGTCCACCGCGCCGAGCACCCGTCCGGTGCGCGGGTCGTGCACCGGGGCGGCCACACAGGTCCACGGCTGGACGCGGCGGATGAAGTGCTCCGCGGTGAAGACCTGCACGGGGCGGCTGACGGCCACCGCCGTGCCCGGCGCGTTCGTCCCGACCGCGGACTCCGACCACCGGGCGCCGGGCACGAAGTTCATCCGCTCCGCCTCGCGCCGGGCGGCCGGATGGCCCTCCACCCACAGCAACCTGCCGTGCGCGTCGCACACCGCGAGCAGGTGCTCCCCGGTCACCGCGAAGGTGCCGAGCAGTTCGCGGATCAGCGGCATCGCCCCCGCCAGGGGGTGCTCGGCCCGGTAGGCGCCGAGGTCGCCGTCGGTCAGCTCCACGCTGGCGGTGCCGTCCGGTCCGACGCCCGCCCGGACGGACCGCCGCCAGGACTCGGCGACCATCCGCCGAACGGGCCGCGGGACCGTGCCGGCCGTCATGAACACCTCGTGCGCACGCCGCAGTGTCCGCGTGTGCTCCACCGGGTCGGCGCCCGGCGCCAGAGCCAGCCACGAATCCGTCAACTCGGCCTCCCCGGACGGTGGTGCGACGGTGACATCGTCACGCGGACGCCATCCGCCGACAACCACTTCGACAGCCCTTCACCCGGGCGTGACGGGTTCCCGCTCCTCCCGGATCAGGCGAAGTTGACGAGTCTGATGTAGCGGACCCAGTCCCACAACGGGCCGGGGTCCGTGTGGTCGCTGCCCGGCACCTCGTGATGGCCGATGATGTGCGCCCGGTCCCGGGGGATGCCGTACTCGGTGCAGATCGCCGCCGTCAGCAGGGCCGACTGCTCGTACAGGGCGTTGCTGAAGTACTCCGGCCGGTCCACCCACCCCTCGTGCTCGATGCCGATGCTGCGCGTGTTGTAGCTCCAGTTCCCCGCGTGCCAGGCGATGTCCCCCTCACGGACGCACTGCGCGATGTGACCGTCGGACGATCTGACGACGTAGTGCGCGGAGACCTGCCGGGCGGGGTCGCGGAAGATGGACAGGGTGTCCGCGTAGGTCTCCTGGGTGATGTGGATGACCACGTGGTCGATGGGATAGACGGTGGGACGGTCGGACGCCGTGTAGTTGGACGTGCTCGCCGGCTGCCAGTCCACCGAGGGGTGGCCCGCGGCCTCGGTCTCCTCGCGCCGGGGCCGCGCGGAGGCCGTCCGGCCGGTGAGCATCGCGGAGGGGACGGTCGCGAGGGCGGCCCCCTGGAGGAGTCGACGCCTGTTCAGGGCCACCGCGGGGCGCTCCGGTTCAGGCTCCTGTCCCGGTCCGTGTCCGTCGGCCCTCTCCTGTGTCCGTCGCATGAGCGCTGCCTTTCGTCGTGGTGGGGGGATGATGGCGTGCTCGGCCGCGGAGCTCCGCTGCCGCGTCGCGCACGTTGGCCAACGGCGGCGCGGCGGCTTGGTTGCGAACGGGTACGCGGTTGGCTCAGTGGGCCGTCGGCGCCGGGTTCGCGTGAATCACGTTACGGCGATGGGCACTTGAGCAGAAGCGCCGGGCGCGGTTCCGTGGATGACCGCGGCATTGTGGAGAACTCGCTCACTCGATCGAGTGAGTTGCCCGGTGTGCGGAAGGGGAAGGGGACGGCTCGGACCCGCTCCACGGTTCCGCCGGACCGTCCGGTAGCGCCTCGCGCGACCCATGGGCGGCACCGGGCGGCGCTCCCCGGGCCCGGAGTCGACACAGGTACCCGACGGGCCCGGCCCGCCACCCTCCGGGCCGGTCCGTCACAGGGCGGTCCGGGATCACCGTCCTCCGGTCCGGGATCACCGGCCCGTGGTCGGGGACCACCGTCCGCCGGTCCGGTCCGTCCCGCGGTGTCGGCGGCCGGAGCGCGACCCTCTGCTGCCGCGCTGCCGCGCTGCCGCGCTGCCGCGCTGCACCACGCCCTCGGGGCCCGGAGGGTCGGCGGGACCGGGGCCGTGCCCATGTCGCGCGGGATGTGCTTCCGTACGTCGCCTCGCCTCGCCTCGCCTCGCCTCGCCTCGCCTCGCCTCGCCTCGCCGCCGTCGCCGTCGCCGCCGTCGGCACGGTCGGCGCGGTCGGCCATCGCGACCACGCGGTCCCGGCCGGTCCGGTCCGGCCGCGTGCGGCACCGTCCGCGGTCGGCGCACCGCTCGGGGGACCGACCGCCGCGGGGACGGCCGTCCGCCGCCTTCGCGCACCCGGCGGGCACAATGCGTGCACGAGCCGATACGGCCGGGGGGCCGGTCGGGCGCACCGGGAACACCCAGGAACCTGCCGGACCGCCGATTTCGGGGAGGCCGCCCCCGTACCGGAACCCCATGGGGGCGCCGTCAGCGGCCGGGGCCCCGCTCCAGGAGCGGCGTCGCGTCGGAGAGCACCCCGGAGATCCTCGCCAGCGTCTCCTCGTCCCGCTCCACCGGCTCCAGCATCGGCCCGGCCGCCGTGTTCCAGCGCCGCGCGACCGCGGCGGGGTCCTCGCCGGTCAGCAGCCCCGCGGCCTGCGCCGCAGCGCCGAGCGCGACGAGTTCCCGAGCCGCCGGGACGCGCACGGGGCGCCCCGACAGCCGCCGCACGGTCCGTTGCCACGCCGTTCCGCGTGCTCCGCCGCCGATCAGGAGCAGGGGCGCGGCCGGGTCCGCGTCGGCGTCCAGGACGCGGTCGAGTGCTCCCAGCAGCGTGTGCACGGCCCCGTCGTAGGCGGCCTGGAGCAGTTGGCCGCCGGTCGTGTCGTGGCGCAGCCCGTGCAGCAGACCGGTCGCCAGGGGCAGGTCGGGGGTGCGTTCGCCGTCCAGGTAGGGCAGGAAGGTGATCTCCGCACCGGGCTCGACCGCCTCGCGGTCCAGGCCCAGCAGGGCGGCCACGCGGTCGACGGCGAGGGTGCAGTTGAGCGTGCAGGCCAGCGGCAGCCAGTCGCCGGAGGCGTCGGCGAAGCCCGCAATGGTGCCGGTCGGGTCGGCGGGGCGCCGCCGGGAGACCGCGTACACCGTGCCCGAGGTACCGAGGCTGAGCACGGGAACGCCGGGGCGCAGCCCGAGGCCCAGGGCGGCGGCCGCGTTGTCCCCGGTCCCGGCGGCGACCAGGGTGCCCGGGGAGAAGGGCAGGCCGTGGCCGCCGCGCACGGTGCCCGCCACCTCACCGGGCCGCACCACCCGGGGCAGCAGCGCCGGATCGAGCCCCACCCGCGCGAGGACGGTGTCGTCGTACGTCTCCGTGGCGGACGCCCACCAGCCGGTGCCCGAGGCGTCGCCGCGGTCGGTGGTGCCCTGTCCGGTGAGCCGCTCGGTGAGGTAGTCGTGGGGGAGGCGGACGGCCCTGGTGGCGAGGACGGCCCCGGGCTCCTGCTCGGCCAGCCAGGCCCACTTGGAGACCGTGAAGGACGCGCCGGGCACACTGCCCGTGCGCTCGGCCCACGCGGCTGGGCCGCCCAGCTCCGCCACCAGACGCCGGGCCTGCGGGGCCGAGCGCACGTCGTTCCACAGCAGGGCCGGACGCACCGGCTCGCCGCGGGCGTCCAGGGTGACCAGACCGTGCTGCTGACCGGCGACCGACACGGCGGCGGCCTCCCGCGCGGCGTCACCGCACCGGGCCAGCGCCTCGCACAGGGCTTCCCACCACTGGCGCGGATCGCTCTCGCGCGCGGCCCCCGAGGTGACGGTGTGCGCCGCGCGGCCCTCGGCGACGGTCCGCCCGGTGGCCGCGTCGACGACCAGCGCCTTGGTGGACTGGGTGGACGAGTCCACTCCGACGACGAGCGGACCCTCGGCTGCCGACATCGGTCTCCTCCTCCTTCTCCGGGGGGCGGTCCTCCGGGACTCCCGCACCGTTCCTGCCCGCCGTCCCCCCGGGTGTCCGGGCCGGCCGCGCCGGACACCACCCGTACGGGACATCCTGTCCCTTCCCGGGGACGCCCGCGGGCAATGATCCGTGAGCGACCGGACCGGCTCACCATGGACCACCTCCCCGGCGTCCGCCGACGCCTCCGGCCCACCGACGCCTCCGCCCGCCGGGGCCGTCGTCGACGGAAGGCGTCCCCCTGCGACCCATGCGCCCCGCGCCACCCATGCGCCTCCTCGCGCCGGAAAGCAGACCCTCCCGCGCGCGGGGCACCGTCAACCCGGTGCGAGCCGGTGCGCCGGGGACCGGGGCGGTCGCCCCTCCAGGGGGCGCGGCACGGCGTTGACGACGCCCTGGGAGGATGGTCCGCATGACACAGGAACACGGTGCGTCAGTCGCCCAGGTGTCCCGGCGGGCTGCGGCGCTGTCGGTCGTGGCGGCGGCCGTCGTCCAGGACGGCCGGCTGCTGGTCGTGAGCAAGCGCGCCGCACCCGACGTCTTCTACCTCCCCGGCGGCAAACCCGAGGCGGGTGAGGAGCCCTCCGCGACGCTGGCCCGCGAACTGGACGAGGAACTGGGCGTCGAGCCGCTCCGGCCCCGGCTGCTCGCCCGGATCGACTCCGTCGCCGTACTGGAACGGGTGCCCATGCGGCTGACGCTCTTCGCGGCGGACATCGACCGGACGCCCCGGCCCGCGGCCGAGATCGCCGACATCAAGTGGATCACCGGCCGAGAGAGCGGACTCCGGCTCTCACCCGCCCTCACGGACCACGTCCTGCCCCTCCTCGTGCGGACGGGCAGCATGGCGCCGTAGGGCGTCCCGGCACCGGTGGGAGGCGGGACTCCGGCCACGGTCGCCCGCTCCGAGCCACTCCGGCTCCGGCCCATGACCGCGAGCACCGCCTTGCCCGGGTCCGCGGCGGCGAGCCCCCGACAGCCCCCGGCCTGTGACCGCGAGCCCCCGCCGGCCCCTGACCGTCGCCGCGAGCCCTCCGCAGGCTCCCGGCGTGGCCGCGAATCGCCGAGGCCCCGGCCCGAGGCCGTGGTCCCTGCGCGCCGCTCGCCCCCTCGTTCCGCTCCGCGCTCACCCCGCCGTTCGCCCGGCCGGTCCCTTCCGGCACCCATCCCCGTCGCCCACCTCCGCGCCCCGTCCCGCCCCCGGTCCTGGGGCCTGTCCGGCCGTTGCCGTCGTCGCCCGCGGGGGCCGCCGCGCGGTGTCAGGTGCGTGTTCTCGGCGCGACGGCCCCGGGCCTTCGTACGGGACGTACTCGGGGCCGGGGCCGGTGCGGCGGGAGTGCGTGCATGGCGCCGTGAGGCGGACGGGAACGGTCAGACCGGCCTCAGGGTTCGTCCCCGGCCGCGGCCGACGCCACGGCCAGCGCCGTCGCCGGGTCCCCGGCCGCCCCGCCGACGGGCACCCACCGGCCGCCCTCCCCCCGGTACGGCCACCACCCGCCCTCGCGGTCCAGCCGGAGCTGGAACGGGGCTCCCGTGACCGTCCACCGGTTGGCCCGCGCCCGCAGTGACGGCCGCTCGCCCTCCTCCCAGGCCGTCGCCAGGGCCGCCTCCGCGCGCGCGAGCGCGTCCCCCGCCACCGGCCACTCCTCGTCCAGCACGGACAGGGCGGCCGGGCCACCGAGCCGCCAGGCGCGCACCGCGACAGCGAACGCCTCCCGGCCGCGCCCCGACCCGGCGGCGAGCCGGTCCCGCACCGCGTCCCCGGGACCGCCCGCCGCCAGCCGGACCGCGTCCTCGGCCACCGTCGGCTCCGCCCGGGGGGAACGCCGGTCGTGCCCGTCGAGCAGGGCATCCCCCAGCAGGCGGTGCGCCTCGGCGGCGGTCCACGAGGCGAGGAGGGACAGGGCCTCCGGATCGACACCCGGCGGGGGAGCGGTCTCGGTGTCCAGGGACGGCGGTACGCCGGGCCCGTCCTCCGGGCGGGGCGGCGGGGGCGGCGGGGGCAGCGCCCGGCCCGCCGCCCGGGCCTCGGCGGCGTCCACACCGTCGGCCTCCGGCTCCGCCGCCCCCGCCCGCCCGGACGCGCCGCCGTAGGCCCGGAGCGACTCCAGGACGGCCCGTTCGCCGCGCCCGCGCATCAGCAGCAGGACGAACGGGTCCCGGTCCAGGAGCAGCGCCATCCGGTAGCAGAGGGCCGCGGTGTGGCCGCAGTGGTCCCAGGCGCCGCATTCGCATTCGGGCTCCAGGTCGCCGAGGCCCGGCAGCAGGTCGATGCCCGCGGCCGCCGCGTCCTCCACGAGGTGTGCGGGCATCTCGCCCTCCAGGAGCGCCGCCACGTGCCCCGACCGTTCCACCGCCATGTCCGTGAACCGGTCCCACTGCTCCCCGGACAGCTCCGCCAGCAGCACGTCGGCCCGGTGCGCCGTGCCGTCCCGGTCCCTGACGACCGCCGTGACGCGCCCCGGCCGCACCGACACCGCGCCGACCGCCCCCGCGCGCGCCAGCCGCCGGCCCGCCTTGAGCTGCGCCGGTTCCAGCGCCCCGTCCTCCAGGGCGCCCAGCCAGGACCGCCCCCACCAGCTCTCCGCGAAGCCCCGCCCCCGCACGGGCGGCAGCGCCGCGAACGTCCGCTCCGCACCGTCGTCGTGTTCCGTCATCGCGCGCCCCCTCGCAGTCCGACCAGTTCGGCCAGTTCGGCGTCCGTCAGCTCGGTGAACGCCGCCTCACCCGAGCCGAGCACCGCGTCGGCCAGCTCCTGCTTGCGGTCCAGCAGGGCGGCCACGCGGTCCTCGACCGTCCCCTCCGCGATCAGCCGGTGGACCTGCACCGGGCGGGTCTGGCCGATGCGGTGGGCCCGGTCGGTGGCCTGCGCCTCGACGGCCGGGTTCCACCAGCGGTCGTAGTGCACGACGTGCTCCGCCCGGGTGAGGTTCAGCCCGGTGCCCGCCGCCTTGAGGGACAGCAGGAAGACCGGCGCCGCGCCCGCCTGGAAGTCACGCACCATGGCCTCCCGCACGGCGACGGGGACGCCGCCGTGCAGGAGCAGCGAGGGCACGCCCCGGGACGCCAGATGGCGCTCCAGCAGCCGCCCCATCCGCACGTACTGGGTGAAGACCAGCACGCTCGACCCCTCGGCCAGGATCGTGCGGAGCAACTCGTCCAGGAGGTCCAGTTTCCCCGAGCGGCCCGCGATCACGGGCTCCTCCTCCCGCAGGTACTGCGCCGGGTGGTTGCAGATCTGCTTGAGGCCCGTCAGCAGCTTCACGATCAGCCCCCGGCGGGCCGTGCCGCCGGAGCCGGAGATCTCCGCGAGCGCCTCGCGCGTCACGGCCTCGTACAGGGCCGTCTGCTCGGTCGTCAGCGACACCGGACGGTCCGTCTCCGTCTTGGGCGGCAGCTCGGGCGCGATGCCGGGGTCCGACTTCCGGCGGCGCAGCAGGAACGGCCCCACCAGCCGGGCCAGCCGCTCGGCCGCGGCCGGGTCCCGGCCGTCCTCGACGGCGCGCGCGTAGCGCCGCCGGAAGGTGCCGAGGCGGCCCAGCAGTCCCGGCGTGGTCCAGTCGAGGATCGCCCACAGCTCAGAGAGGCCGTTCTCCACGGGGGTGCCGGTCAGGGCCACGCGCGCGCCCGCGCCGATGGCGCGCAACCGCCGGGCGGTGTCCGAGTACGGGTTCTTCACGTGCTGCGCCTCGTCCGCCACCAGGAGGCCCCACGGCACGGCGGCGAGCCGGGCGGAGTCCAGCCGCATGGTGCCGTACGTGGTGAGCGCGAACCCGTCGCCGGGCAGGTCCCCCGGATCGCGCCGCGCGCCGTGGAACCGGCGTACGGGTGTGCCCGGCGCGAACCGCTCGATCTCCCGCTGCCAGTTGCCCATCAGGGAGGTCGGGCAGACCACCAGGGTGGGGCCGGCCGTCGCCGCGTCGCCCTGCCGGTGCAGGTGCAGGGCGATCAGGGTGACGGTCTTGCCGAGACCCATGTCGTCGGCGAGGCAGCAGCCCAGGCCCGACGAGGTCATCCGGACCAGCCAGGTCAGGCCGCGCCGCTGGTAGTCGCGCAGGGTGGCGGCCAGGGCGGCGGGCTGCGGTACGGGCTCCTGGGCCTGCGGGTCCGCGAGCCGGTCCCGCAGGGCGGCCAGCGGGCCCGTGGGACGCACCTCCACCAGTTGCCCGTCGACCTCCGCCGAGCCCGTCAGGGCGGCGGCGAGCGCGTCGACCGGCGTGACCGTGCGGCTCTCCCGCGCGCGGGCCCGCCGGACCTCGTCGGGGTCGACGAGCACCCAGCGGTCGCGCAGCCGGACCAGGGGGCGGTCGGCCTCGGCGAGGCGGTCCAGCTCCTCTCGGGTGAGCCGCCGCCCGCCCAGCGCGAACCACCAGTCGAAGGCGAGCAGCGCGTCGGCGGACAGGAACGACGTCCCTCCCCCGGACGGGCCCGGATCCCGTCCGGGGGAGCCCTCGGGCGGTCCGATCTCCGCCCCGGTGGTGAGGCCCCGGGGCAGGTCCCTCGGCCAGTGCACGTCCACACCGGCCCCGGCCAGCGCCCGGGCGCCCGCGCCGAGAAGGCCGGCCACCTCCTGGTCGGTCAGCTCGACGGCGTCGGGCACGGCGGCCGACAGCAGCGGTGTCAGCGCGGGCCAGGTCCGGGCGGCGCGGCGCAGCGCGAGCAGGGTGTCCATCCGGGCGCGCGGTCCGAACGCCGCGTCGGCCTCGTCGGACCACACCGCGGCGGCGTCCGTGACCAGCGAGGGATCGCTGACGCTGTGCACCTGCGGTACGGCGCGGAACACCGGTGCGGCCTCCGCCGCCGCATCCTCGGGAAGCCCGAGCACCTCGACGCGCAGGGACAGCCGCACGCCCGCGTCGTGCCCCGCGGCCACCTCGTCCGCCCACGCGCCCAGCCCGGGCGCCCCGCGCGGCTCGAGGGCGGCGAACAGGGGGCCGTCCGTCACGAGCGGGGCGGCGGGGGAGCGGGGCAGGGTGTCGGCGACGCCGTCCAGGAAGGCCCGCACCAGGCGTTCCGGGACGGGCAGCCGCGGGGGACCGCCGCCGTCCAGCGGGACCGCGTGCGCCTCGGGGGGCATCGCGGCGGCCAGGTGCCGGACGCGCTCGGTGTCCCCGGCGTCCAGCGGGCCGACGCGCCAGGCGTCGTGTCCCGCGGGCGACAGCCCCGGCAGCAGCCGCCCGCGCGCCACCAGGGACAGGGCCTCCACGGCCACCGCGCCCCAGAAGGCGGCCGCCCGGTGGGCGTACGGCGCCACCCGCGCGCGGGTGAGGACGGGGAGGGCGTCCCGCAGCGGCAGCGGGAGGGCGGGCACGCGCACCGCCACGACGCCGTCCCCGTCCGGCACCACGACCGTCAGGTCCTCCAGGAACGCCGAGGGGACTCCGGCGGGCGGCTCGCCGTCCGGGTGCCAGAAGGCCACGCGGGCGGTCCGGGCGGGGTCACCGGGAAGGAGCACGGCACAGCAGCGGATCAGACCGATGGCGAGGCCGGAGCCGTCGTCGGGGCCGGGGGAGGGCGGTTCCGGGTGGGCCGTCTGCACAGCGATGATGAGTCCTCAAATTTGACTAGTTGGCGGGCGGGCGCCGAATATACCCCCTTTCCCGGAGTGCGGTGTGCGACCGGGGCGTGTCGTGGATCACTATGGAAGGAGCGGGCCCACGTCGGCGGCGGGCCGCCCCGGACGCCGCCCGGGGCCGCCGGGAGACGGGACCGCGGAGACCGCCGCTGTCGGTCCGGTCGGCTCCGTCGGCTCGCGCCGGATCTCAGGGTTTCTTCAGGGTTCCGGGGCTCCGCGGAGCGGAACCGCGCGGAGCGCGGGGCCGTTCTCAGGACAGAGAGCGGCGCAGTGCCGCTGAGGAGGCGACGCCATGTCAACGAATGCCAAGGTGGCCGCAGGGGGTGTGGCGGTCGGGCTCATCCTGCTCATCTGGCTGCCCTGGTGGGCCGTCCTGCTGATCGTCCTGGGAGTCCCGAGCGCCGCGTATCTCACCCTCGACCCCTCGCAGCGGCGGCGGCTGCGCCGCGTCGGTCGCAAGCAGATCGGCCGCTGAGCGGGCCGGAGCCCGTCCGGGGACCACGCGGACCGGCGGGCGTGCCCGCACGGCGGAGCGGGGGCGGTCCACGGGGCCTCCGCCCCGTCCACGCGCCCCGTGTCGGACCGCCGGACGGGGGCGGGGGCGTGACCGGAGGCCGCGGGGCGGATCCGGCCAGGTCGCACGGCGACCGGCCCGCCCGCCCGAAGCGGTGGGCGGGCCGGTCGACGGACAGCGCCGTACGGGCCGGAGACGCCCGGCTCGGGGCGCGCGTTCCCGCGTTCGGCGCGTTCGGGCACGCGGGCACCTGTACACCTGGCACGGGCCCCGCGAGGGCGCCGACGCGCGGTGCTCAGCCGTGCCGCGCGCCGACGCGCGGTGCTCCGTCGTGCGCGGACGCCCGGCGCGGCACGGCCGAGGACGCCGCGCGCACCGGCCCGGTGGTCGGGGCGCACGCCTCCCGCCGTCCGGGCGCCCCGGCCCCGGCTCCGGCCGTCAGGCCACCGTACGGATCAGCTTCTTGTTGACGAACTCCTCCATGCCGGCCCGGCCCAGCTCGCGTCCGAAGCCCGAGCGCTTGATCCCGCCGAAGGGCAGCTCCGCGCCCTCCGCGCCGACGCCGTTGACGAACACCATCCCGGCCTCGATGCGGTCGGCCACCCGCGCGGCCTGCTCGGGGTCGGTGGTGAAGACGTAGGAGCCGAGCCCGTAGGGGGTGTCGTTGGCGATACGGACGGCCTCGTCCTCGTCGGCCGCGGGGAAGACCAGGGCGACGGGACCGAAGAGTTCCTCACGGGCCGCCGGGTGGTCCGGGGCGATCCCGGTGAGGACCCCGGCGGGGAAGAAGGCGCCGTGCCGCTCGCCCCTGCTGTGCAGGGTGGCGCCCTGGGCCACGGCCTCGTCCACCTGCTCGGCGAGCCGCTCGGCGGCCGCCGCGGAGGAGAGCGGTGCGCCGGTGGCGTCCGCGAGCAGCCGGGCCGTGAACCGCTCGACGAACGCGTCGTACAGCTCCCGTACGACCACGAACCGCTTGGCGGCGTTGCACGCCTGGCCGGTGTTGTCGAGGCGGGCCGCGACCGCGGCGTCGACGACCGCGTCCAGGTCGTCGGTGGAGAGCACGAGGAACGGGTCGGAGCCGCCCAGTTCGAGGACGACCTTCTTCAGATGCCGCCCGGCGGTCTCGGCGACGGCGGCACCGGCGCGCTCCGAGCCGGTCAGCGAGACGCCCCGCACCCGGGGGTCGGCGATGATCCCGGCGACCTGCTCGTTGGTGGCGTACACGTTGACGTAGGCGCCCTCGGGGAAACCGGCCTCGGAGAACAGCCGCTCAAGGAGGGCGGCGGTGGCCGGGCACTGGGGGGCGTGCTTGAGGACGACGGTGTTGCCGACCGCCAGGTTCGGGGCCGCGAACCTGGCCACCTGGTAGGCCGGGAAGTTCCACGGCATGATGCCGAGCAGCGCGCCCACGGGTCCGCGCCGGACGACGGCTCCGCCGGGACCGGAGGTCACGTCGAGCGGCTCGTCGGCGAGGAACTCCTCCGCGTGGTCGGCGTAGTAGTGGTAGATGTCCGCGCAGAAGTCGATCTCGTCCTCGGCCTCGGCCAGGGGCTTGCCCATCTCGCGGACGATGCCCGCGGCCAGTTCGTCGCGGCGCTCGGTGTGCAGGTCGCCGAGGCGGCGCAGCAGGGCGGCGCGCTCGGGGACCGTACCGGTGCGCCCCCACTCGGTGGCGGCCGTGTGGGCGGCGGTCACGGCCGCCTCGACCTCGGCGTCGGTGGCGGTCGGGTGCGTCTCGACGACTTCGCCGGTGGCGGGGTCGGTGACGGCGTACATGGGATCTCCGGGGGTGAGGGGGGAGGTGGCGGGGGCGTGGACCGGCTCAGGGCTCCAGGATGGTGCGGAGCCCGGTGTTCGACCGGAGGTCGTCGAAGGCCGCCGCCGCCTCGGAGAGCGGCCGGGTGCGGCCGATCAGATCGTCCAGCGGGAGCCGTCCGCCGAGGTAGAGGCGGGCCAGCCGGGGGATGTCCCGCTCGCCGATGCTGGAGCCGTAGTTGCAGCCGAGGATGCGCTTGCCCTGGTCGGCGAGGTCGAACAGGTTGAACGACCCGGTGGCCTCGGCGGCCGCCATGCCCACCAGAACGGCGGCGCCGCCGGAGGTCAGCATGCCGGGCAGGGTCTCGACGACCCGGGGGCTGCCGATGGCCTCGAAGGCGTAGTCGACGCCGCCGAGGTGCTCCTGGCACCAGGCCGCCACGTCGGTGGTGGCGCCGTCGAGGGTGTGGGTGGCGCCGAACCGGCGGGCCGCGGCGAGCCGGTCCGCGGAGAGGTCGACGGCGACGACCGGATCGGCACCGGCCAGCCGCAGCCCCATGACCACGCTCAGCCCGACCCCGCCGGTGCCGATGACGACCGCCGACTCGCCCGGGCGGACCCCGGCGGTGTTCACCACGGCGCCGACACCGGTGGTGATGGAGCAGCCGAGCAGCGCGCCGATGCCGAACGGCAGCTCGGCCGGGACCTTGACCGCCGCGCTCTCGGGGACGACCAGGCGGCGGGTGAAGGCGCCCAGGCCCAGGTAGGGCCAGATCGGCTCGCCGTCCGCGTCGGTGAACGGGGTGGTGCCGTCGGGCAGGGTGTTCTCCACGGCCCGGGTGCCGGTGCACAGCCACGCCTGGCCGGCCACGCACTTGCGGCAGCGCCGGCAGGGGGCGAACCAGGAGAGGACGACGTGGTCGCCGGGGCGGACGGAGGTGACGCCCGCACCGGTGGCGGTGACCACGCCGGCCGCCTCGTGGCCGAGGACGAGCGGGCGCTCGGTGGGCCAGTCGCCGGTCACGATGTGCAGGTCGGAGTGGCAGACGCCGGCGGCGCGGACGTCGATCTCGACCTCGCCCGGGCCGGCGGGCCGGGCGGCCACCTCGCGGCTGCCGAGTCCGGTGCCGGGGTCGAAGACGACGGCGGGGGAGAGTTCTGTCGGCATCAGGACGCCTTCATCTCTTCGGTGGTCGGGCGGGCTTCCGCGGCCCGCGGGAGCCGGGTGTGGGGCTTGGCGAGCGCGACGTAGGCGATGCCGAGGACGAAGAGGGCGGAGAAGACCAGGATCACGGCCCAGGTCTGGACCCAGCTCCCGCCGACCGGGGCGAGTTCGGCGCGGGGCCAGGCGATGTTGACCGCCTCGAACAGCAGCCACACCACGGCGGCCACGTTGACGACCAGGCCGACGCGGCCGAGCCGCAGCCGTCCGGCCGCGGGGTTCCAGCGGCCGGTGAGCCGGGCGACGAGCGCCACCACGGCGACGGTGAGGAAGATGAAGTAGAAGCCGCCGGAGCCGAAGGCGATCAGGGTCGCCGCGGCGTTGCCGTTCAGTCCCAGCAGCAGCCCCAGCCCGGCCAGGACGGCCGTCGCGATGAGCGAGACGTAGGGGATCTGCCGCGGGCCGATGGTGGCCAGGGTGGCGGAGAACGGGAGCTGCCGGTCGCGGGCGAAGGCGAAGACGGCGCGCCCGATGTACGTCTGGATCGAGATGGCGCAGGCGAAGAACGCGATCAGGACGACGAGGATGAAGGGCTTCTCGCTCCAGCCGCCGAGTCCGTCGGTGACCGCGGAGAAGACGGGGTCGGCGAGGGCGCCGGCCACGGCGTCCCGGGGCTTGTCCAGCGCCATCGTCACGGCCAGGCCGGTCAGCAGCACGGTGAAGGCGACGAACAGGTAGGCGCGCAGCAGGGCCCGGGGCACGCTGCGCCGGGGCTGCTCGGTCTCCTCGGCGACCTGGGTGGTGGCGTCGAAACCGAGGAAGGCCCAGCCGGCCACCGCGAGACAGGTCAGGAACCCGGCCAGCACCGAGCCGCCGGAGGCGTTCTCGGCCCCGAGGGTCTCGAAGAGGATGCCGAAGCCGTTGTGGCGGGCGAACACCAGCAGGATCAGGCTGACCGCGATGGACGCGACGCCCTCGGCGATGATGCCCGCGTTGAGGAAGTGCTTGACCGGGTTGACGCCAAGCAGGTTGATGCCGAGCGCGACGGCGACGAAGACGACGCCGAGCAGGACGTGGGTGGCCGGGGACGGGGCTCCGTCGGCGAAGAGCATGTACAGCCAGCTGGCGCCGAGGTAGGCGACCGTCGTCAGTGAGGCGACGGCCGAGGCGAGGTAGAGCCAGCCCGTCAGCCAGCCCAGCCGGGGGCCGCCCAGCCTGCGCACCCACTGGTAGACGCCGCCGGTCATCGGGAACTGCGAGGACAGCTCGGCGTAGACGGTGGCCACCAGCAGCTGGCCGAGGAAGGCCACGACGACCGCCCAGATCCAGGCGGGACCCGCGAAGACGAAACCGAGCTGGACGACGGCGTAGATGCCGACGACGGGGGAGATGGTGGCGAAGCCGATCGCGAATACGGCCCAGGCGGACAGGGTGCGCTTGAGCTCCTGCTGGTAGCCGTATTCGGCGAGGTCACCGGCGTCGGTGCGGGGGTCGTTCACATGCTTCTCCTGACCACGTCGGGTGCCCGGACTGCTATTGGGCATCCGACCAATTGCCTAATTGGTCGCATACTCAATAACATTCGTCCCATGACGTCAAGGGGTCCAGGCAAACGAGTGCGCAAGGCGCCCGCCGAGCGCCGCAACGAGATCGTCACCACCGCCGCGAGGGTGGGCCTCACGGAGGGGCTGGAATGCGTGACCCTGCGCAGGGTCGCCGATGAGCTGGGGGTCCAGGCGGGGCTGGTCGGCCACTACTTCCCGGCGGCGGACAAACTCGTGGCCGAGGCCTTCGCCAGCGCCACGATGACAGAGCTGGACACCCTGCTGCCGGAGGCGGGCACGGACGCGCCGCTCGGCACGCTGCGGAACTTCTTCGGGCTGATCTCCAGCGCCGAGTTCGACAACATCAGCCAGCTGTGGCTGAACGCACGGCACCTGTCCCGCTACCGTCCGGTACTGCGCGAGCACGTGGTGGAGCAGGAGCTGCGGTGGTGCCGGCGGATCGAACGGGTGGTCGCCGCCGGGGTCGCGGCGGGGGACTTCCGCTGTGTCGACCCGTGGGTCGCGGCCGTGCGGATACTCGTCGCGATCGACGGGACCACCGCGTACATCAACACCAGCGCCGACCACCGCGCGGCGGCGACGGGTGACATGGTCCGCACCTTCGCGGAGGCCGAACTGGGCGTGATCGAGGGGACGTTGGACACGCCCCCGGTGGGGTGAGCGGAGCGGCCCGGAGTCGCTCGCGCGACCCCGTGCGGCGCCCCCGGTGAGCGGCGGGGGCGCCCCCGGCCGGGATGCCGGCCCCGCGGGGGAGGGCGGGTCCGGGCGGCGGTCAGGCGCCGGTGCCGGTGCCGCCGCAGTGCGGGGCCGGGCACTCCACCAGAACGGTCACCACGGGGTCGGAGGCGTCCCCGTCCCCGGGCGTTCCGACCGGGTCGCCCGGGAAGACGCGCATCCGCCGCCCGCAGCGCGCGCAGCGGGGGCGGGGGAGGGCGGGGAACCCGGATCGGCGCCAGTGCGCCGGGAGGACAGTCATGCCGTCGACGATGGCACAGGACCGCCGCCCCGTCCGGTCCGCGCCCCCGCCGCCCCGTCCGGAGCGACCTGGCCCACGGGTGGCCGGGTCGCCCCGCCCCGCGCCCCGCCCCGCGCCCCGCCCCCCGCCCCGCGGCCCGGCGCGGCGGGCGGGCCCGGGGCTCGGGCGCCCCGGCGGCGGTCTCACGCCGTGGGGCCGCCGCCGGGCCGGGCGGCCGGGGCGCTCAGGCAGCGCAGCGTGCTCAGGGCCAGGGACAGGATTGTGCCGGGGTCCCTGGGGTCGAAGTCGTCGGCGAGCCCCGGCAGGCCGCGGGCGCGGAGGCGGGCGAGGGTCTGCCCGTTGCTGCCGCGCAGGGCCCGCAGGAAGTCCTCGGCGCGCTCGGTCTCGGATGACGGCGCCGGGCTGTCCGGCGCGGCGGTGGTCCACACGGTCATGCGCACTCCCTCGTTCGGCCTTCGGGCGTCTCGGGTCGTCACACGTGTCCCCGGGGCACCGGACCGGGCATCGACGAACGGTCCGGGACCCCGGCGGCGGCCGTCCGGGCGGCGGGCCGTCCGGCGGTCACCGGTTCAAGGGGGCGGGGTGCGGGGCGAGTGGGTCCGGGGCACGGTTCCCGCCGCGTGCCCGGGGGCGTTCGGCGCGGTGCCGGGTGCGGTGCCGGGCCCCTCCGCACAGGAGCCCGGCGGTTCTCGGCCCACCGGGCGGCCGGGGCCCCGCGTCCCCGGCGGCCGCGGCCCGGCCGTCGTTTCCGCTGCGCGGGAGGAGTGCTCCTTTCGGGCCGGCCAAAGCGGGAGCACGGCCCCTGCGGACCGGATAGGGAATTCAATCAGCCGGGGTGCGGCGAAAACAATGGACCAAAGTACATGAGTGGACCGTGATCATCCCGCGGTCCGGCCGGCGAAGTGATTTAGCGTCAGTTCGCCTTCCTCGTAAGGGGATCAAGCGTCGATGCCTTCATCAGTACGGTTCGATGTCCGTCCACCTGTTACCATTGCGTTGCGCAATGAAGAGCAATGAGGTGATAGTATGGCCCGCTACTTCAGTCAGCCCGACATTGACGAGATCGAGATCCTCGGTGTCATGAAGGCGCTCTCGGACGAGATTCGCATGCGGCTCGTTTCCGTTCTCGCGGACGGTGAATACCATGCCTGCCGTCCCGAGGAGTTCGACATCGGCGTCCAGAAGTCCACGCTGTCCCACCACTTCAAGGTCCTGCGCGAGGCCGGGCTCACCATGACCCGCCTGGAGGGGCGCAACCACCAGGTGCGCCTCCGCCGCGAGGATCTCGACCAGCGTTTCCCCGGGCTGCTCGACTCCGTGCTCGCCGCACTTCCGAACGGACCGGTCCGCGCCGCGGGCTGAGTGCCACCACCCCCGTCCCCACCGTCGCCGCACGAGTTCGAGGGAGAACGCATGAAGCTGGGATTCCAGACCAACTACTGGTCGTCCGGGCCGCCGGAGACGGCCGAGGCGCTGATCGCCGAGGCCGAGCGGCTGGGGTTCGACTCCGTCTGGACCGCCGAGGCGTACGGCTCGGACGCCCTGACCCCGCTCGCCTGGTGGGGCACGCGCACCCGGCGCGTCAGACTCGGCACGAACATCGTCCAGATGTCGGCCCGCACCCCGACCGCCACGGCGATGGCCGCGCTCACCCTCGACCACCTCTCCGGCGGGCGCTTCGTGCTCGGCCTCGGCGCGTCCGGCCCGCAGGTGGTGGAGGGCTGGTACGGGCAGCCGTACCCGAAGCCGCTGGCCAGGACCCGCGAGTACTTCGACATCGTGCGCCAGGTGATCGCGCGCCGCGCCCCGGTCTCCTTCGACGGAGCGCACTACCGCCTGCCGTATCCGGGCGGCACCGGACTAGGCAAGCCGCTCAAGTCCACCGTGCACCCGCTGCGCCCCGAGGTGCCCCTCTACCTGGCCGCCGAGGGCCCCAAGAACATCGCGCTCGCCGCCGAGATCGCCGACGGCTGGCTGCCCTTCCTCTTCTCCCCGCGCGCCGACGCCTTCCACCGCGAGCAGCTCGAACTCGGCTTCGCCCGCCGCTCCGCCGAGCGCACCGACCGCGCCGGCTTCGAGATCGCCGCCGGCGCTCCGCTCGTCCTCGACGACGACGTCCAGCGGGCCAGGGACACGGTGCGGCCCTGGATCGCGCTGTACGTCGGCGGCATGGGGGCCAAGGGCGCCAACTTCCACAACGACGTCGTCGCGAGGCTCGGTTACGAGGCGGAGTGCGCCAAGATCCAGGACCTGTACCTCGCCGGACGCAAGAAGGACGCCATCGCCGCGGTGCCGGACGCCATGGTGGAGGACGTGTCCCTGGTCGGTCCCCGGGAGAAGCTGCGGGACGAACTGGCCCGCTGGGACGAGTCGTTGATCACCACGCTGCTGATCCGCAACGACGACCCCAGGACGCTCGCCGCCGTGGCCGAGCTGAAGCCGTGACCCGGCGGGCGCGCCGGGGGCCGTCGTCCCCCGGCGCGCGGTGACCACGGCCCCGCGGGTGCGGGGACGAGGGGTGGCCGGTGCCGGACCGGCCACCCCTCGTCGTCTCCGCCCCGGCGCCGCCGGACCGGGTCAGGACAGGTCGGCGATGATCGTCTTGGTCTCCAGGTAGTTCTCCAGCACCGCGTGGCCCATCTCGCGGCCCCAGCCCGACTGCTTGTAGCCGCCGAAGGGGAGCGCCGCGTCGAGCGTGTTCCACGTGTTGACGAAGACCGTCCCCGCCCGCATCGCGTTGGCCGTGCGGAACGCGGTGCCCACGTCCCGCGAGAAGACCCCGGCGGCCAGGCCGTACACGTTGTCCCGCTCGACGGCGACGATGTCACCCAGCTCGTCGAAGGGCAGCACCGTCAGCACCGGCCCGAAGATCTCCTCGGCCACGACCTTCATGTCCGGGGTGACGCCGCTGAAGATCGTCGGCTCCAGGAAGTGCCCGGTGTCGCCGATGCGCCGGCCGCCGGTGCGCAGCTCGGCCCCCTCGGCCGTGCCGGACTCGACGTACCCCATCACCCGGTCGAACTGTTCCCGCGAGACCAGCGGACCCATCTGGGTCGCCGGATCGGTGCCCACCCCGACCTTGATCTTCTCCGCCTCGGCCACCAGCCCCCGGACCACGTCCTCCAGCACCGGCCGCTGCACATAGAGCCGGGACCCGGCCATGCAGGACTCGCCCTGGTTGAAGAAGATCGCGGCGGCCGAACCGGCCACCGCCCGCTCCAGGTCGGCGTCGGCGTAGATGATGTTCGGCGACTTCCCGCCGAGTTCGAGGGTGAGCTTCTTCAGGTTGCCCGCGCCGGCCCGCACGATCTCCTTGCCGACCTCGGTGGAACCGGTGAAGGCGACCTTGTCGACGTCGTGGTGGGCGGCGAGGGCCGCGCCCGCGTCGCCGAAGCCGGTCACGATGTTGACGACACCGTCCGGGATGCCCGCCTCCTGGATCAGCTCGCCCAGGCGCAGCGCGCCGAGCGGGGTCTGCTCGGCCGGCTTGAGGACCACGGTGCAGCCCGCGGCCAGGACCGGCGCCAGCTTCCAGGCCGCCATCATCACCGGGAAGTTCCACGGGATGATCTGGCCGACGACACCGACCGGTTCGCGCTGCGTGAACGAGAGGAAGCGGCCCGGGGCCGCCGCCGAGAACGGGATGGTGTTGCCCTCGATCTTGGTGGCCCAGCCGGACATGTAGTGGAACATGTCGGCGGTCATCGGGATGTCCGCGAACGCCGCGTGGGTCAGCGGCTTCCCGTTGTCGGTCGATTCGATGAGCGCCAGCTCCTCCGCGTGCTCCAGGACGAGGTCCCCGAGACGGTGGACGAGACGCCCGCGCTTCGACGGCGACATGGTGCGCCAGCGCGATCCCGGCTCGAAGGCGGCGCGCGCCGCGCGCACCGCCCGGTCCACGTCCCGGGCCCCGGCCCGGGGCACCCGGGCGATCACCCGTTCGGTGGCCGGGTCGACCGAGTCGAAGGTGGCGCCGTCCAGGGCGTCCACCCACGCGCCGTCGATGAGCATGCGGCGCGGCTCGGCACTGATGGTCTGCCCGGTCCGGCCCACGGCCGACTGCTCGGCTGTCGTCATTTCCGTTCCTCATTCCGTCCGTTGTCCACTGGCCGATGATGCGTTGCGATATTCATGTGAGGTGTGCATTCTCATGGAGCCTGTTGCACCGGGCATTTGACGGCGCGTACGCTGCCCGGAGAAATTCGGCCCCGAATGAAGTCGGAGGAGAATTCCATGAGTGCTGAAGTTTCCGCGCCCACCGCCCTGGTCACGGGTGCGGGCCGCGGAATCGGGAGGGCCACCGCCGTACTTCTCGCCGAGCGCGGACACCGGGTCGTCTGCCTCGACGTCGACGCCTGCGTGCGGGAGACGGCGGAGCGGACCGGAGGCGTCGCGGCCGTGTGCGACGTACGGGACGCCGCCGCGGTCCGGGCTGTCGCCGACGGTCTCGAACGGCTCGACCTGCTGGTGAACAATGCCGGGGTCTGGACGTTCAGCACCCTTTCCGATATCGACGTCGAGCATTACCGCAGGGTCCTCGACACCAATGTGCTGGGAAATCTCGTCTGCACCCAGGCATTCGCTCCGGTCATCGCCCGGAGCGGTGGCGGCGCCATAGTCAACGTCACGTCCTTTCTCGCGCGGACGGCCCGCGCGAACTCCGGCATCTATCCGGCCGCCAAGGCCGCGATCGTCGCCCTCACCGAGCAGGCCGCCGCCGAATACGCGGGCTCCGGCATCCGCGTGAACGCCGTCGGTCCCGGCCTGATCCACACCGACGGCGCCGCCGATCTCTACGGGCCCGACGACGCCGAACGGGCGCGGCGCGGCGGACACCTGCCGCTCGGCCGGCTCGGCGAGGCCGAGGACATCGCCGGGGTGATCGCCTTCCTCGGCTCCGACGAGGCCCGCTACGTCACCGGGCAGACCCTCTACGCGGACGGCGGGATATCCATCGGCACGATGGGCTTCCTGCACCGCGCCTGGACACCCTGACCCCGGCACCGGCAGGCCCCGGGGGCGGGCCCGGCGGTGCCCCGCCACCGGGCCCGGCCTCCCCGGAGCCGTCCGCCGCGTGCCCGCGGCCCCCCGGCGGCGGTCACGCACGCCCCACGCGCCGCCGGAGCGGGCTCCGCCCGGCTCCGCACCTGGGGCGTCCCGCCGCCCCGGGGGCACCGGCACCGGACCCCGCTCCCGCGCTCGCGCGTCAGACACCCCCCGGACGGGGGAGGTCGCCGAAGAACACGCCGTGGAAGTCGTTCGGGATGTGGTGCGGAACCCGGGCCCGCCCCAGCTCCTGGAACGAGGCGGCGTCCAGGACGAGCAGGAACGACGTGCCGGTGCGGGCGTCCAGGACCCCGGAGAGCACGACGCCGTCGTCCTCCGCGGTGGCGCCGGGCCGGCCCACGAACACCGCCTCGCTGGGGAAGCTGCCCTTCTCGTACCAGGAGGTGTGGGTGCCCGCCACGACGTCGAGCTTCAGCAGCCGGTTCATCGCCCGCAGGCTGCGCGGGGAGTGGCCGAGCCCGTAGGCGTAGCGGTACGGCTTCCCGTTGTGCGCGCGGTAGTTGATGCGCGGCATCTCCACACCGGCGTCGGTCAGGTCCACGACCCGCGCCGAGTCGGAGGAACCGCCCAGGGGCAGGACGAAGCGGCGGGCCGCGTAGCCGTAGGCCTGGAGGTCGAACTGGTCCTCCGAGGGCGCCAGCCCCAGCACGCTCTCGTACGGGGTCTCGGTGACCGCGATGTCGATGAGCAGGTCGCCGCCCACCTCGGCGGCGTTGATGTGGTGGAAGGCGAAGAACGCCGGGCCCTCGAAGGTCCGGGTCACCCGGCCCTCGCGCTTGTCGACGACCAGGAAGCGGGTGCCCCGCTCCGGCTGCCAGCTGAAGCACTGCACGAAGGTGTTGCCCGGTTCCAGGAACCGCTCGCGGTCGATGACGACGGGGATCTCCACCAGCACCACGTGGTTCTCGGTGGCGGCGAAGCTGTGCATGTAGCGCGGGTCCTCGCCGGTCTCGATGGTGGCGAGGCGGGTCTGGCGCAGGGTGTCCTCGGGCGTGTAGTGGACGTGGTAGACGGTCCGGTCCCGCATCTCCGTCGTGTAGTTGAGCAGCGCGCGGCGCTCGAAGTCGTAGTGCGGGTGCGGCGTGGACAGCTCCCCGGGGATGTGGCCCTCGAAGGCCAGTTCACCCACGGTCTCCAGGGTGCGCGGGTCGAACTCCATGTTCAGGGGCTGCTCGTTGAAGGCGAAGAACCGGTTCGCGAGCCGGGTCAGGTTCACGTTGGTGTTGTCGGAGATGTTCGGCGAGTACGCGGCGAAGTGCCGCCCGAACAGCTCCTCGCACGGGTCGACGCCGAACTGCTTGCCGTAGAGCTGCCCCTTGGTGACCGCCAGGTCGTACGCCGTCGTGCGCAGGTACTTGTTGGCGTAGGAGACCTGGCCCTCGCCGAAGGAGTAGGAGTGCAGCATGCCGATGCCGTTGAACCAGTGCGTGAGGCGGTAGTCGCCCACCTCGAACTTGGCGGGTCCGTTGCGGATCAGGGTGCCGCTGAGCCACTCGGGCAGCGCGCCCTCCACCGGCAGCCGGTCGATCCGCACCTCCTTGTCCAGGGTGGTGTACCCGGGGAAGTCGGGCAGCGGCTGCGGCTTCGGTGGGAACGGCGGCAGGGGCTGGGGCGTCTGGGGCATGGTCGGGGTTCCTCTCGCGATGGTGCGGCGGGGGGCGGGGGTGCCGGACACGGGTGCCGTGGCGCCGCGGACGGCCGGACACCCCCTCGGTCCCGTCCCCGGGCCGCCGCCCGCGGTGCTCCGGCCGGGCGGCGGCACGGTGACGACGGGACCTAGCTCGTGAAGGTCATGGGCATGGAGTGCGGGCCGCGGAAGGTCGGTGTCTCGGTGCGGTGGATCTTGGCGCGGTCCACCTCCGGACGGCGCACCCGCTCCACGAACTGCCGCACCGCCACCTCGTTGATGAGCTGGCCGAGCTGGCCGCCGAGGCAGTAGTGGGCGCCGTGGCCGAGGGCCAGGTTCTGGCTGCGGGGACGGTCCACGTCGAGCCGGTCCGGGTCCGGGAACGCCTTCGGGTCGCGGTGTGCCGCGCCCATCCACACATAGATCTCCTCACCGGCCCGGATGGTCTGGCCGCCCAGCTCCACATCGCGCACCGGGCGGCGCTTGGTGAGCTGGACCGAGCTGTCGTACCGCATGAGTTCGGGCGTGGCGTACGGCACGAGGGACGGGTCGGCGGTCAGCCGGGCCAGGACGTCGGGGTGGTCGAGCAGGGCGAGGACGCTGTTGCCGATCTGGTGGGCGGTGGTCGTCTGGCCCGCCGTCAGCATGAAGATCAGGTTCCCGAGCAACTCCTCCTCGCTGGTGAAACCGCCGTCCGCCCAGGCGTCGGCCAGGGTCTGCATCAGATCGTCGGTCCGCTCGCTCTCCCGGCGGCGCAACTGCTCGCGGAAGTAGTCCATGTACTTGCCGACGCTCGCCAGGTGGTAGCCCGGGTGCTCCTTGCTCAGCGGCCCCTCGTCGACCAGCAGGCCCCAGCTCAGGATCCGCTTCCAGAACAGCTCGCGTTCCTCGACCGGCACTCCGAGCACCCCGCAGACGACGGCGGACGGCAGCGCCATCGCGTAGTCCGTCATGAAGTCCATCCCGCCGCGTGGCAGGACCGCGTCCAGCAGGGCTCTCGCACCGCGCTCGATCCCGTCGCGCATCGCCTCCACGGCACGCGGCAGGAACGGCTTCGTCATCAGCTTGCGCAGCCGCTTGTGGTCCGGGGCGTCGGTGACGAAGAGCTGGGAGTACAGGGCGCGCAGGGGCGCCGCCTGCTCGGGGGAGTGCGTGCCGGGATCCCACTGGGGGCGGCGCGCGGAGAAGACGGAGTCGCGCAGCGTCGTCAGCGCGGGCTCGTACCCGGTGACCATCCACGCGCCGCCATCGCCCATCGTCGGGTCCCACAGGACGGGGTTGATCTCCCGGGCACGACGGTAGAGCGGGTACGGGTCCTCGACGTAGCGGGGCGTGTAGACGCCCATCATGGACAACTCGTTGTCACGGTCCGTGGGTCCGGTGAGCTGAACGGTCATGGTGCGTCTCCTCGGTAGCTGGCTGCGTGGACGCGCAGCACGTGCGCGCCCGACGCCTCGTCGGACACGAGCCAGTCGCCCCGCCGGGGGTCTCCCTCGACCAGCAGGCGGGCGCCCGACATCCGGGCCGTCCCGGGCGGCCGCAGCAGCGAGATCCGGCGCACCCGCAGCTCGGGCGGACCGCCGGGGCCGTCGGCCGGCGTGCGGCGCAGCAGGTTCTCCAGTGCCGTCAGCGGCAGGCTCTGCTCGGGCCAGCGCGGCAGCATCCAGACGTCGTTGGCCGGAGCCTCGGTGAGGCGGGCGGCGACCAGGGCCCCGGCGGTGTCCTGCCAGGAGGCGAGCGGTAGCACCCGGCCGCGCCAGCGCAGCCCCCGGGGCGCGCCCCCCGCACCGTGCCGGGCCGGGGCGCCCTCCGGCACCGCTCCGCCCGGTCCCGCTCCCGGGACGGCCCGCGGCCCGTCCGCCGCCCGGTGCACCACGCGCAGCCGGGCCGCCTCGCGGGGCAGCGCCGCACCCGTGCGGTACACCACCTCCACGTGCCACGCCCCGTCGACGTACGCCGCGCGCGCGGTGCGCTCCAGGGGCGCCGCCCCCGCGTCGAGGCGCAGCGCGGCCGGGCGCACCCGGATGTCCTCGAAGCGGTCGGGGACGAGGGGCGCGAGGTCCTCCGGGGGCAGCCAGGCGGCCGCCCACAGCGCGTTCTCCAGGAGCAGCGAGACCGGCAGGGCGGGGGCTCCGTCGACCTCGAAGTCGGTGAGCACCGGCACGCGTTCCCGGGTGAGGGTGATCCGGGCGGTCAGGCCGCGGTGCGGCGCGTGGTCGCTGACGTCGCCGAGGTGGAAGAGCGCCGGGACGAGGGCGCGGTAGCCGGGCAGTTCCTCGCTGCCCGGGTAGCCGAGGGCCTGGAGCGGCCCGAGCGCCCGGCCGAACGGGCCCACGTAGGTGACCTCCCCGCGTGTGCCCGCGGCCAGTTCCGCGAGCCAGAGGCGCACCCCCTCGTCGACGTCGAGGGCGGCCATGTAGCGCAGCGTCGCCTCGAAGTTGGCGACCATGCCGACCCGGTCCCAGGTCGGCCAGCACAGCGTCATCACCGGGAACGGCGCCACCCGGTCGGCCCACAGGGCGAGCCGGGCGAGCCCCTCGTTGGCGGCGCCGTAGTCGAGCTGTCCGACCATGCCGCCGAGCCGCCCGGTGAGCGAGCCGACCGCGCAGAAGAACTTCAGCGGCAGCGCGCGCACCCGCTGGAACAGGTGGAGGAAGCCGTCGGTCTTGGTGGTGACGGTGCGCAGGAACTCCTCGTCGGTCTTCTTCGGGAACCGCGCGGGGGTGTCGACACCGGCGTTGTGGATGACGGCGGTCGGCGGCCCGTCCAGCCCGTCGAGCAGCCGGCCGACCGCGTCCGGGTCGGTGAAGTCGCAGGTGCCGTAGGTGATCCTGAGGCCCTCGCGGTGCGCCCCCGAGAGATGGGCGAGCAGCTCCCGTTCGCGCCGCGCCGCGGCGATGGCCGCGCGGATCACGGTGATCGGCCGCCCCTCGGCGCGCAGACCCCACAGCCCCCGCTCGTACGCCGCGAAGTCCGCGTCGCCGGCGGTCAGCCAGGGCGCGGCCGCCGGGTCGGGCAGCGGGCCGCGCCCGGTGACCACGACGCGGCAGCCGTGAGCGCGGGCCAGCGCCGTGGCGATGAGCCAGCCGATGCCCCGCCCGCCGCCGGAGACCAGCACCAGGTCGTCGGGGCCGAGCGGCACCGCGGGCGGGCCCGCGTCCTCCGCCTCGGCCCGCAGGGTGAAGCGGTGCCCGCCCCGGTGCCCGATCTCGAACAGGCCCCACCGGTACAGCTCGCGGCAGATCCGCTCCGGCAGCAGGTCCGTCTCGTCGAGCGAGGTGTCCAGGATCCGGGTGTTGCAGTTGGGGATCTCCCGGTGCAGCGTCTTGGCCAGGCCCGCCCAGATGCCGCCGAGCGGCTGCGGCCCCGCGCCCGGGGCGTGGTCCTCGGGCGCGAAGCCCATGCCCCCGCCGAGATAGGTGACGGCGAGGTAGAACAGCCTGCGGGTCGCGGTCTCCCGCTCCCACTCCGGGTAGCAGGCGCGCAGGGCGGCGACCGTGCGCAGCAGCGCCGGCGCGTGGGCGTCGCCGCGCTCCGGGTCGAAGGGTTCGGCGAGGGTCAGGTCGACGAGGCCGTCGGGCAGCCGCCCGTCCACGCGCCAGTCCCCGCCGGGACCCGGGTCCGTGACGACCCGGGCGCCGCACTCGCGCAGCCGGGCGGCGACGCGCGCGGCGAGCGGCGGGGTGCCGCCCAGGACGGCGATCCGGGCCCCCGCGATGGCCGGAGCGGTGTGCGCGGGCGGCACGGGCTGCCGCACCGGCCGCCACCGCATGCGGCGCACCGGGGCCACCACGGGGCCCGCCCCGTCCGGGGCACCGGGGCCGCCGTCCTGGGCGACGCCTGTGCTCATGTCCGGACCGCCTCCTGGTCGGCGTACTTGATCTGCATCAGCACCTCGGGCAGGGGCCGCAGCGAGACCAGCGCGCCGGGGGTGACGGGATGACCCGACACCAGGTGCAGCCGGAACCGCTGGGTGATCATGGCGACGGCGAACTGGATCTCCAGCAGGGCGAGGTCCATGCCGATGCACTTGCGGGCGCCGCCGCCGAACGGGAAGTAGTCGTAGCGGTCCCGGCCCGCGGCGCGCCCGCCGACGGCGCCGGTGGACTTCCCCTGGTGGGCGGGGCAGAACCGCCGGGGGTCGAAGGCCTCCGGGTTCTCCCAGACGGCGGCGTTGTGGTGGGCCGCGTAGACCGGGACGAGGACGGTGCTCCCGGCGGGCACGTGGTAGCCGCCGATCTCGTCGTCCTCCACGGTGTCCCGGGGGAACAGCCAGATCGGCGGGTACATCCGCAGCGACTCGTCCACGACCTGCCGCAGATACGGCAGGTCCGGCAGGTCGGCGGCGGTCGGGACGCGTCCGCCGAGGACCCGCTTCAGCTCCTCGTCGAGTTCGTCGCGGACGTTCTGGTGCTGGGCGATGGCGTAGAGCGTCCAGGTCAGGGCGCAGCCGGTGGTCTCGTGCCCGGCGAGGAACAGCGTCTTGAGCTCGGCCCTGATCTGCGTCTGGGTGAAGGGCTTCCCGGTGACCGCGTGGGTGGCGTCGAGCAGGGCGGCGACGACGCTGTCGGGGCTGCCGCCGCCGTCGCGGTGCAGGTCGATGATCTCGTCCATGACGCCGTTGAGGACCTTCTGGTGGTGCTTGAGCCGGCGCTGGTACCGGGTGGGCACCCAGCGCGGCAGCATCTGCTTGACCTCGCCGGTGAGGATCATCGCCTTGAGCGAGAAGCGCACGGCCGGCATCAGCCGGTCGGAGTAGTCGCGCAGGTCGACGCCGTAGAGCAGGCGGCCGATGACACCCATCGCCAGCCACATCATGTCGTCGGTGATGTCGACGTCCTCGCCCCTGGCGGCCTTCTCGTCCCAGCGGGCGAGCAGTTCCTCGACCGTTCCGGTGATGGTGTCCGAACTCTCGCGCAGCCGGGACCTGTTGAAGAACGGCTGGGTGACGGAGCGCCGGGTGCGCCACTCCGGTCCGTCGGTGGTGAGCATGCCGCGGCCGAAGAACAGGTGGAAGCCGCGGTAGAAGCGCCCGCGCACGTAGTTGCGGGAGTTGTCCTGGAGGACGTGCTTGACGTGCTCGGGCTGGGTGATCTGGTGGACCAGGTAGGGGCCCATCTTCATCCGCGCGATGCCGCCGAACTGCCGCTGCAGTTCCACCAGGAGCTTGAGGGTGTCCTTCCGGAAGCTGCTGAGGGCGCCGAACAGAACGCTGCCCTCGGGCCCGGGCGCCAGGCGGCGGCCCTGCCCCGGCGCGGCCTTCCCGGCGGGCTCGGTGGTCGGCACGGCGGTCTCCTTCTTCGGTGTCATCGGCCGTTCGCCCCCACGGGGGCGGTCCGCTGTTCCTGATCGGGCACCGGCCGCTTGTCCGGCGTGTGGAGGGCCCCGGTCACGGCGTCGACGTAGCCGATGACGGTGGCGGAGACGTCCTTCATCTGCAGGACGACCCGGCCGCCGGGGGCCACCGCGACGAAGCGGTTGTCGGGCGCCCGCTCGGTCATGTCGAAGGCGGGCGGCGTCGCGTAGAGGTCCAGCCGTCCGTACTGCGCGGTGAGTTGGAGGTCGTTGCCCGCCGTGTACAAGTCGATCCGGCGGATGGACAGCGGCGCGGCGATCGGCACCAGACGGCCGTCGACCAGATGCAGGACCCCGGTGCGGGCCAGCCCGTCGAGGAGGATCGACGGCGCGGTGAAGCGGCTGAACGCCGGGTCGTCCGGAGCGAGGTCGAGACGGTACGTGGAGCGCTTGCCCAGCGGGTGGAGCCGGGTGTCGTGGGTCGACACGAACGGCCCGGTCAGCGACACCGGCGAGGCCGGCACGTGGTAGGGATCGGCGACCGGCCGCTCCCCGGCCGGGTCCCAGGGCTCCCAGCGGGGCGCCGCGCTGTACTCGGCGGCCAGCAGCACCCGGGCGGTGAAGTGGGGCCGGTCCTCGACGAGCAGCACGCCGCCGGGCGAGCGCACGTCGGTGGTGATCCGGATCTCCACCGCGGTCAGCTCCGCGGTGCGGGCCACGACCTTCGCCGCGATCCGCTTGGGCGTGGACGCCGTGTCCTCGTACACCCGCAGGAAGTGGTGGAACACCAGGTCCTCGAAGGCCACGACCTTCAGCCCCGGCACCAGTTCCCGGGCCGCCTCCGCGGCGATCTCGGTGACGAAGGTGCCCGGCAGGGTGGGCACGCCGCGGACCCGGTGGTGGCGGAGGTAGCCGTCGGCGGCCAGGTCGAACACGCACTCGTGCACCGCCTCGTCCGGCCCCGACGACACCTTGCGGCGCAGATAGAACCAATCGCCGCCGGACGGGCGCGGTGCGTCGAGGTAGCCCGGGTAGAAGCGCTCCACGGTGGCCCGCTCGGCGGCTCCGAGGTGCACCACCGACGGCTCGTTGCGGCCCGTCGCCAGCTCCCGCACGAAGTGGTCGACGCCCTCGGCCACCGGCATGTGGCTGTAGGAGCCGGCCCGCTTGAAGTACGCCTTGGTCAGCTCGTTGGCGCCCATCCCGACCCCGTCCCACAGGGTCCAGCCGACAGTGAACTCCTCGGCGCCGCGCGCCCGGCTGCCCCAGGTCGCGGCCGAGGCGAGGAAGTCGTTGCCGGAGGCGTAGTCCGGCTCGCCGAGCTGGCCGAAGTAGCCCAGCAGCGAACCGAAGTTGCACCAGCTCCGCGGCGGGCGCGCGGCGAAGGCGCGCCGCAGGTTGCGGTAGCTGCGCAGTTTGAGGTCGCGGATCGAGGTGAACTCCGCGAACGACTTGTCCCTGATGAGCGCGGAGCGCTGGCGACCCGCCGCGTTGATCAGCAGGTCCACACCGCCCGGCTGCTCCGCGAGGACCCGGCCCACCGCGGCCCCGACGGCGTCGGCGTCCTGGACGTCGCAGCTCAGGTAGGTGACCCGGCCCGGCCCGCAGTGCTCCTCCATGGCGCGGATGTTGGCGCGGGCCGCGCGGGCGTCGGTCATCCGGTCGAACTCCCGGTTGATCCGCGCCACGTTCCCGCCGCCTCCGGCCAGCCGCTTGCGGATGTAGGACTGCCGGGTGGCGGCGAACGCCTCGTCGTCGCCCTCGAAGACCTCCGCCGGATAGCTGTCCAGCGGGTTGCTGCCGATCAGGTAGACGCGCGGGCGGTGGCGGGCGGCGAGGCCCTTGACGACCTCGGCGGTGATGCCCCGGGCCCCGCCCACGGCGAGCACCACCGCCTCCGGGCCCAGCAGGGCGGGACCGGGGGCGGGCTCGGGGGCCGCCTCGGCGAGGGTGTGGCCGAGGCGCCGTCCGCCGTCGAGGAGGACGACGGGGAACAGGCGGGTCGCCGTGGACTCGCGCTCGGCCGCCAGGGCGGCGCCGCGCAGCCCGCGTTCACCGGTGCCCAGGGCGAAGACCAGGCAGTCCGCCAGCTCCAGGTGGGCGCACTTGACGAGTCCGGTGAACAGGCCGGTGAAGGGGTGCGGCACCCCGTTGTCGAGGGCGCCGGTCAGCAGGGTCACGAAGGAGGAGCCGGCCGTGCCCAGGTCGTCGTGGGCGTGGCGCAGCGTCAGGAACGCCGCGTCGTGCAGCGCGATCAGGGAGGCGGCCCCGCCCTCCAGGGACGCGGGCAGGGGCGCGGTGCGCGCGAGGTCGGTGACGACCCGCAGGTGCCGGACGGGCCCTCGGTGCTCGGCGAGCGCGGCGCCCACCGCCTCCTCGGTCACCTCCGGCAGATGGCGCCAGCCTGGCCTGGTGACGTCGACGGGCGCGGTGGACAGGACGGTCGCGTCGGCGGGCAGGTGGCGCAGGCTGGCGCCCAGGTCCGGCAGGTCGGTGAGGACCACGACGCCCGCCGGGAGGAACGGGACGCGGTCCACCGAGCCGGTGGTGTCGGCGAGTTCGGTCAGCCGTGGCACATGGCGGACGACGGTGTGCCCCGGGGAGCCGCCCGGACCGGTGGGCGCGGGCCCGCCCGGTGCCCCGGTACCCCCGCGCGCTCCGCCGCCGCTCCCCGTCCCCGGGGCTCCGGCGGAGGAGGGCACGGCAGGCGTGGCGGGCTCGGCGGCGCTCGGCGCCGGGAGCTTCCCGGTGGGCGCGGCGGCAGTGACCGCGGCGGGCCGTACGGACGCCGTCCTCGCCTCCTCCGCCGCGGGCTCCGGGGTCAGCGCGCCGGTGACCGTGAGGGTGAGGTGGGTGGCGGGGAGCCCGGGGTCGGGCGCGCAGGTGACGGTGATCCGCCCGGCGGGCCGGTGCAGCGCCTCCAGGACGGCGAGGCCGCCCGCCGCGCCCAGGTAGTGGGAGCGCCCCGGGCCGTCGGCGGACGGCATGACGTCGATGCGTCCGGCGTCCCCGGGAGCCTCGCCGCCGACGGTCAGCTCGTCGACGTAGCCCAGGATGTCGAGGCCCGCCGCCCGTGCCGTCTCCTCGGTGGCCAGGGTGAACAGGAAGGAGCCCTCCGCCAGCGGCGGCCGTCCCGGCCCGCGCCCGCACACCCCGTCGAGCAGCGCGTCGTACTCGGGCAGCGAGTTGCCGTTGATGCCTCCCGCGAGCGCGAACTCCAGCTCGCCCGTGCGCAGATAGCGGCAGGCGGTCTCGATTGCGGCGAGCGCGGAGGCGGGGCCCGCGTCGAGCGTGATGTTGGGGCCCTTGAGGTCGAAGTGGTTGGCGACGCGCGCCGAGATGATGTTGGGCATCATCCCGGGGAACGAGTCCTCGTTCGAGGCCGGGATCTGGCCGCGCACCCGATCCCGGACCCCGGTCAGGAGCGCGTCCAGACCGGGCAGCGCGGCGGTGGCGGCGTCCGTGGTCAGCGCCTTCTCGACGTCGTCGAGGAAGCAGCGGTTGGCGAAGAGCATGGCGGCCCGGGTCGGGCCCATGTTGCCGACGAAGACACCGGCCGACGTGGTGTTCGCGTCCCAGAAGCCGGTGAGCCGCCCGCGCAGGTCGTGGGCGCACTCCAGGATCATCAACTGGCAGCGGTCGATGGTGCGCACGGTCGCCGGGGGCATCCGCACCTTCTGGAACGGCGGCGGCGGATACGTCTCGCCGAAGCTGTCCCCGGGCCGGTCGCTCCCGCGGGTGACCCACTCGGTGACCCCGTCCCGGTCGAGCCCGGGCACGTGCGCGGACCAGGCCACCACCGCGACGCGACGCGAGGCGGCGGCGGAGGACGGCCGCCGCGGAGCGGGCAGGTCCGGACGGTCCTCCTGCACGATGAGGTGGGCGTTGGTGCCGCCGAAGCCGAACCCGGAGACCGCGGCGGTGCGCGGGCGCCCGGACCCTGCCGGCCACGGCACCGGCTCCTTCGGTATCTCCAGCCGTGTGGTGCCGAGGTCGAAGTCGGGCTGCGGCGAGGAGTAGCGGAACTGGCGCGGGATCGTCTCGTGCTCCATCGCGAGCAGCGCCTCGATCACCGAGACCACCCCGGCCGCCCAGCCGGTGTGCCCGATCAGGGACTTGTTGGAGGTGACGTATCCGGTGCGGTCCCGGCCGAAGTGGGAGCGCAGCGTCGTGAACTCCGCGAGGTCGCCCGCCGGGGTGCCGGTGGCGTGCGCGATGATCCAGTCGACGTCGGACGCGCCGACGTCGCCGTCGAGCGCCGCCCGCACCGCCAGGTCCTGGCCCGCCGAGTTGGGCGCGTAGATGGCCTTGCCCTTGCCGTCGGAGGAGGCGCCGAACTCCTTGAGGACGCCGAGGACCCGGTCCCCGTCGCGCCGGGCGTCCCGCAGCCGCTTCAGCACGACGACGCCCGCGCCGTCCGCGAAGATGACGCCGTCGGCCTTGGCGTCGAGGGAGTGCACGGCGCCGCGCTTGGACAGGCCCTGCAGCTTGGAGAAGAGCACGGTGCCGCGCGGCGCGAGGGCGAACGCCCCGCCGCAGACGGCGATGTCGTGCTTGCCCGTCTGCAGCCCCTTGACCCCGATGTCCACGGCGTAGAGGGAGGAGGAGCAGGCGGTGTCCACCATCTGCAGTTCGGTGGACCTGGGCAGGATGCCGTCCATCGCCAACTGGCCCACGTGGTGCGGGAGGAAGCGGGCCGGGTCCTGGGCGCCGCGCCAGTACCGGCGGGCGAGCGTGTCGCGCACCGTGCCGAGCAGCCGCTCGCGGTCCTGGTCGCCGAGCCCCAGTCCGTCGGCCACCTCGCGGGCCCGGTCGCCGATGCCGGCCAGCACCCCCGCCTCCTCCAGGTGCTGGCTGCCGTCCGGGGTGTACCCGACGAGGAACGCGTAGCGCGAGTCGTCGTCCCGGTGCACCCCGTCGAGGGCCTGGACCAGGCTGTGCCGCAGCCAGGTGGTGGTCAGCTCGTGGTCGGCCGCGTCCCCCATCGTGTCGACGGACCCGCGCACCGGCTCGAAGTCCGTGATGAACACACAGGTGTCCTGGTACGACTTGTCCTCGGCCGCGGTGTCCGAGGAGTGGAACGTGCCCCGCTCCCAGCGGTCCTCCGGTACGGGGACGAAGAGTTCGGCGCCCTTGGTGCGCAACTCCCAGAACTCCTCCGGGCCGTTGGCGCCGGCGACAGCCAGGCCCATGCCGACGACGGCGATCTCGTCGGTGTCGGCCTCGGCCTCGGATACGGGCTCGGTGCCCGGTACACCCTCGGGGCCCGGCACGGCCAGTGCGTGTGGCACGGCCTGCGGCCCGGGTGCGGGTGCCGGCTCGGGCGCGGCTCCGGGCGTTCCGCCCGCGGCCGGTTCGGCGACGGGGGCCGCCCGGACGGCGGGTGAGGGCGTGGCTCCGGGTACGGCTTCGGGCGCGGACGCCGTGGCCGGGACCGGGGATTCGGCGGACGCCGCCCCCGGGGACGCCGCCCCCTCCGCCGAGGACCCACCGGCTCCGGCGGCGTCCCCGGGCACCGGGTCGGCGCCGGTCCGCGGCTGCGGCGACATCAGCGCCGCGCCCAGGCTCAGCCCGCCGTCCGCGAGGACCACCTGGCCCGTGATCCAGCTCGCGTCGTCCGAGGCGAGGAAGGCCACCACGGCGGCGAACTCCTCGGGACGCCCGAGGCGGCCGAACGGAGTGGACCCGGTGATGGTGCGCTGCATCTCGGCGGCCTGCGGGAACTGGTCCGCGACCTCGCTCACCAGCATGGCCGCCGACGCCGTGTTCACCCGGATGCCGAGCGGCGCGAACTCCACCGCGAGATAGCGGGCGGCGGCCTCGGCGGCGGCCTTGGCGGGCGCGCAGGCCAGGTAGTTGGCCATGACCATCTGCGAACTGCCCAGCGCCGAGAGCTGGATGATGGAGCCGCCCCCGCGCCGGGCCATCAGCGGGGCGGCGGCGCGGGCGCAGCGCAGTCCCCCCTTGTAGTTGGTGTCGATCGCCCGGTCGAGGTGGGCGTCGGTGATCTCGTCGAGCGGGACCAGCGCGCCGTTGGCCGCGTTGTTGACCAGGATGTCGAGGTACCCGAACCGCTCGTCGATCTCGGCGAACATCCGGTCCACCTGGTCCTGGCGGGCCACCGAGCCGCGCACGAGGTCGACCTCGGCGCCGAGCGCGCGCAGTTCGTCGCGCAGGGTCTGCGCCTCCGCGTGCGAGTGGAAGTAGTTCACCAGGACGTGGGCGCCCCGCAGGGCGAGTTCCCTGGCCACGGCGCGCCCGACGTTTCTGGCCCCTCCGGTGACCAACGCCAGCTTGCCCTTGAGTTGTCGCATGGATCGCTAACCCCTTCCGGCTGTCCTGTTCGCGTACGCGGCGCACGGCGGCCCTGCGGGTGGCTCAGCCGGTGAGGGCTGTCCCGCCCTTCAGGTTGGTGTGGACGAGGTCGACGACCTTGCCGAAGGTGTCGTACGAGGCGAGCCGGAACCCGGCCTCGCGCGGTGGGAGCCCGTAGTGCCGGGTGACCCGGGCGAGGAGCTCGACCTGCTTGACGGAGTCGACGCCGAGTTCCGCCTCCAGGAGCACGTCCTCGGTGAAGACCTCCTCCGGGTACTCCAGGGCCGTGGCGTAGGTGGTGCGCACGAGCGCCGCCACCTCCTCGGTGGACGGGAGGCCGGGGGCGTCGGGCGCCGCGGCCGGTGCGGGGGGCTGTTCGGTGGCGGTCGCGGGGGCCGCCGTCGCAGGGGCCGCGGCCGGTCCTCCGTTCAGCTCCGCCCGGACCAGTTCGACCAGGCGGGGACCGAAGGCCTCCCAGAATTCCTCGATGGTGGGCACGCTGCCGCCTTCCAGTCCGTTGAGGAGCGCGTCCAGGGACAGCCCGCCCTCCGCGTCGAGGGCGAGTGACGACCTGACGGTCGCCTCGGCCGGGGGGAGATTGCGCCGGACGAGCTTTCCGAGTGCGCCCAGGGCGCCGGACTCGACGAATACGGAGAAGCCCTCGGCGTTCAGCCTCCGCATGGCCCCGGTGAACCTGACCGGGAGCACGAAGTGGCGGGAAAGGCATTCCGTCAGCACGTCGGAGTCCGTGTAATGGCGCTCGAGGATCGGCGAGTAGACCGGGACCTCCAGGGGGCGCTGGGCGAGCCCGGCGATGCGCTGGGCGAAGACAGGCACCAGCGGTGCCAGGACGGGGTTGTGGAACGGGAACGGGGAGTTGAGCTCGACCGCGCCCACGTCGATGTGCCCGGCGATGCCGACGACGCGGGCCAGCGCCCCGGCCGGCCCGCTGATCACGGTCTGCGTCGGGTGGTTCTCACTGGCCACCGCGAGGAGTTCGTCGCCGACCAGGTCGATGACCTTGCGCACCTGGTCGGCGGGCATGGACAGCGCGGTCATCCGGCCGGTGCCGAGTCCGGCCTCCATGATGACGCGGGCCCGTTCGGCGGTGATCCGCGCGCCGTCCGCGACGCTGAACGCCCCGGCGGCCACCAGCGCGGCGATCTCCCCGAGGCTGTGGCCGACGTGGACGCCCGCCCGTACTCCGTGGGCGTCGAGCACGCTGAACGCGGCCATGTCGCTCGCGTAGATGGCGAGTTGGGACACCCAGGCGGGGTGGCGCAGAATCGACGCCGCGTCGAGGGGTTCTCCCTCCAGCAGCAGCTCCGATACGCCCCGGCCGAAGAGTTCCTCGGCCACGGTGTCGACTTCCTTGAGGACGAGTTCCACCTGCGGGTGCCGGGAGTGGGCGAGCCGCAATGCCGCTCCGTCGAAAGCACCTTGACCGGGGAAGAGGAAAACAGTCTTCTCGTTCGGCTTCATCGGTCGAAACCTTCCATAGACGCCTCGGTCGAGTGAACCATCTCCACGGCGGCCAGGAAATTGGACCTAAGTACACGCAACAGTTCGACGGTTGCGGAACTGACGGGGCCCGTACGCCGGTACGGCGCACGGGCCCGGTGGTGCCTGATCCGGTCGGAGGGACCGGTGCCGGCGGTCAGTGCAGCAGACCGTCCAGCAACTGCGTGATGTGTTCGAGCTGGGCCCTGACCTGCTGGGGGCCGCCCGCGGTCACCGGCATCAGGATGCGGGTGACCCCGACCGCCGCGTAGTCGGGGATCTGCTCGGGGGTGTGCAGTCCGCCGTACAGGGTGATGGGCAGCGGGGCGCGCCCGGCCGCGCGCGCGAGCACCCGCAGCTCCTCCGCCTGGCGCACGAGCCGGCCGAAGTGCGTGGCGAGCGGGAACCAGCCGTCCCCGTACTCCACCACGCGGCGCAGCACGTCCCGTCCGTTGCCGCCGACCAGGACCGGCGGATGCGGCTGGCGGGACGGCTTGGGCCAGGACCAGATGCGGTCGAAGTCGACGTACTTGCCGTGGAAGGTGGCCTCGTCCTGGGTCCAGATCGCCTTGACCGCCCGGACGTGCTCGCCCATCCGCTCGAAGCGGGTGGCCGGGTCGACGCCGTGGTTGCGCATCTCCTCCGTGTTCCAGCCCGGCCCGACGCCGAGCACCAGGCGCTCCCGGGAGAGCTGGTCGAGGCTCGCGGTCTCCTTGGCCAGGATGATCGGGTCGCGCTGGTTGACCAGGCAGATGCCGGTGCCCAGCAGGATCCGCTCGGTGACTGAGGCCGCGGCGGTCAGCGCGATGAAGGGGTCGAGATTGCGGTAGTAGCGGGAGGGCAGTTCCCCTCCGGTGGGGGAGGGGGACTCGCGCGAGGCGGGGATGTGGGTGTGCTCCGTGAAGAACAGCGATTCGAATCCCAGGTCCTCGACCATGCGGGCCAGTTCCGTGACCGCGATCCCGTCGAACACCGGGAAGGTCACCACTCCGAATTTCACACTCATGCCTTCTGCTCGGCCCTCTGTTCCGTCTGTTCCTTCGGCCGCCCCGAGCGGGCCGCCGGGATCCCGGCCAGCTCGCGCCGGAGCACCTTGCCCGCGCCGGAGCGCGGGAGCGCGTCGACGATCCGCACCTCGCGGATCTTCTTGTACGGCGCGACCCGCGCGGCGACGTACTCCATCAGCTCGCTCTCCACGGCCCCCGGCGGGCGCGGTACGGCCTCCGGGGCGAGGACCACGTACGCCCTCGGGTACTCCTCGCCGTACTCGTCCACGGCGCCCGCCACGCCCGCGTCGGCCACCAGCGGATGGCCGAGGAGACAGCCCTCCAGCTCACCGGGGGCTATCTGGTAGCCCTTGTACTTGATGAGGTCCTTGACCCGGTCGCGCAACCGGATCCAGCCGTCGTCGTCGACGAGGCCCACGTCGCCCGTGCGCAGCCACCCCTCGGCGTCCAGGGCCCGCTCCCCGGGCTCACCGGAGCCGGGCGCGTACCCCTTCATCACCTGGGGCCCGCGCACCCACAGTTCACCCTCCTCACCGGGACCGAGGGACCGGCCGTCGGCCACGGAGACCACCCGCAGCTCGGTCATCGGCAGCAGTCGGCCCACGGAGCCGGGCGGCGGGGTCTCGCCCTCGGGCGGCACCGTGATGCCCGGTGACATCTCCGTCATGCCGTACGCCTGCACCACCGGGACCCCGGTCCGGCGCTCCACCCCGGCGGCCACGTCGCTCTTGAGCGGGGCGGCCGAGCACAGGATCTGCCGGACGGTGGCGAAGGCCGCCGGGTCGACCGCCGGGTGCTTGAGCAGGGCCACGGCGATGGGCGGGGCGATCAGGGCGTGGGTGACACGGTGTTCGGCGAGCGTGTCGAGGAACGTCTCGAAACGGAACCGGGGCACGACCACCAGTGTGGCGCCGTTGCGGAGGCTGAGCCCGATCAGCGTGGAGAAGCCGTAGGCGTGGAAGAAGGGGAGCACCGCGAGGACCCGGTGGCCGGGGCCGACCCGCATGGCGTGGCTCATCTGCGCGATGTTCGCGGTGAGACCGGCGTGGGTGAGCAGGACGCCCTTGGGGGTGCCCGAGGTGCCGCTGGAGTACGGCAGCAGGGCCACGTCGGCCGGGTCCGCGGGGTGCCGCGGCGGCCCCGGGTCCGGGGCGGCGGTGCTCAGGTCCGCGAGGTCGCGCAGACCCGTGGTGTCCCCGTCCTCCTTCTCCATCAGGACGACCTCGTCGACGGCCCCGGCGGCGCGGGCCGCGAGGGCGAGCGGCGCGAAAGCGGCCGCGCTGACCACGGTGCGCGCCCCGCTGCTCCTCAGGTGGCTGATCAGCTCGGCCCCGGTGGCGAGCGCGCTGACCGGTGTGACCACGGCGCCCGCGCGCAGCGCGGCGAGGCAGGCCACCGGGTACAGCAGGGAGTTGGGGGCGTGCACGGCCACCACGTCGCCGGGCCCGATCCCCGCGTGCGACAGTCCGGCCGCCACCGAGTCGACGAGGTCGGCGAGGCGTCCGTAGGTCAGGGTGCGTCCGGTGACGGAGTCGACGAGCGCGGGACGCCCGCCGTGCTCGCGCGCGTGTTCCAGGACGTACGACACCACGTCGTCGTGCGGCAGATCGATGGCCGGGAACCGACTGGGATGGATCATGTTTCCTCTCCCGGGAAGAGGCCCGCCCCTCCGGGCGCGCCGGAGGGGCCTGCCGGAGGGTGCGGTTCTCAGGTGCGGGGTGACGGCTCCGCCACCGGAGCGGCCTGTGGCGCCCCGTCGGAGGAGGGCTTGCCGCGCCGGGCGATCAGGCTCCGGGCGATCTCGGCGGTGCCCAGGCCCAGCACGATGAACACGGCGCCGACCAGGCCGAGGTTGTACGCGCCGAAGAGGGAGATGCCGGCCGCGCCGGTGCCGCCGGAGGCGGAGACGCCGAGGTAGAGGGCGGCCGCGTTGAGCGCGATGCTCAGCGGGGCGCCGGCCGGGTTGATCTGGATGAGGCGGTGCTGCTGCGGCACGAGCACACCCCAGCCGCACAGGCCCCACACCACGAGGGCGAGGGCGGCGGTCACGGTGTTCCTGCTGCTCAGCGGGAGCAGCAGGAAGTTGAGGGCGGCGATGACGATGGCGCTGTTGATGACGACCCGGCTGCCCAGCTTGTCGGTGAGCGAGCCGCCGCCCAGGTTGCCGAGCGTGGCGGCGATGCCCCAGATGAACAGCAGCACGGCGAGGGTCGTGCCGTTGCCGTCGGTCGCGCGGTCGAAGGAGATGGCGATGTACGTGTAGACGGTGTAGAGGCCCATGAGCACCAGCACCGTGGTGAGCAGGGTGAACACGATGCGGGTGTCGCGCAGCGGCGTGAGCCGCTGGCTCAGCTTGACCGGCGGCAGTGACGGGACGGCCGGCAGCATGGTCATGACGCCCACGGCCGCGACCAGGGCGAGCGCCACCACGAACCACATCGTGGTGCGCCAGTCGGACTGGCTGCCGATCACGGTGCCGATGGGCGCGCCGAGCGCGGTGGCGCCGCTGAGGCCGGCCATCACGATGGCGAGGGCCTTGCCCCGCTTCTCCGGCGGCGCCAGGGTCGAGGCGGTCACGCTCGCGGTCGGGGTGAACATCGCGGCGCCGAGTCCCGCGACCACCCGCGAGGCTACGACCAGGCCGAACGTGGGGAGCACGGCGGTCAGCACGTTGCCCAGGGCGAGTACGAGGAGGCCGCTGATCAGCAGTTGCTTGCGGGGCCAGTGCGCGGTCGCCGCCGCCATCACGGGGGAGAGCACCGCATACGAGAGCGCGAATACGGTGACGAGCTGCCCGGCGGCGCTGTTGCTGACGTTGAGGTCATCCGCGACATTGGGCAGGATTCCCGCCACGACAAAGCTGTCGGTACCGATTGCGAACGTCCCGAGAGCTAATACTAGGAGGCGGCTGTACATGCCTTGACTCCACTTCGAATACCAAAGGTTCGATGAGCTTCATACTATGACGCGCCTCACGTTGGGTGTCAAGATAACTCGCTGACCTGCGGCAATGGCGAAGCCTCGCCTCGGCGTCAGTGGGGGATACGCCGGGGCGAGGCTCGGTGGAGGGGGGTGAGCGGCAGGGAAAGGGGGGCGGGTTCGCGCCGTTATCCCGCGGCCAGCCCCCTGTCCGACTGGCGGTGGGAGAGCGACACGAGGCCGACCTGGAGTCGGGACTCGAGTTCCAGTTTCTCCATGATGCGGGCCACGTGCGCCTTGACCGTGCGTTCGGTCACGCGCATGCGCGATGAGATGGCGCGATTCGAGAGGCCGGAGCCGAGGAGGTGGAACACCTCGGACTCGCGGCAGGAAAGGAGGCGGACTCTCGCGAGGGAGTCCGACCAGTCGGGGTCGATGTCCCGGTCGGTCCGGAAGCGATGGGAGACATCCCGCAGCACAGGTCGTTCCGCAGTCCCGTGGGGGGAGGTCCTCGGACGTCGATTTTGAAGATTCACAGAGTCCATCAATGGATCCTTAAACCAACCTCGATGACCGTTTGGTTGTGATGTTACATCGGGGACTGTCTTTGCACTCAAGATCAAGATTCGCCCGTTCGACCGGAATTCAACCGTTGGTTCCATGGTGCGAAAGGGGCATTTGGGGTATTTTTCCGCGAATCAATCGACAAGATTCGAACCATCCCGCTCAAAAATATAGCCCTGGATTCACGTATGCATTGGCATCGGGGGCGATTTCAGGGCAGCTTTTGTCGAAAATTGACCAGAGTGATATTTGTCACGCACGGAGGCTGTATGGATATGGCACCCGGTGACATCGGACTCTCCTGGGGTGTGAGGGGAAGGCGTCGTGCGGTCCGCTCGGTGCGGGGGAGAAGCCCCTGGTGGGCGGGGTCCCGTCCGGCGGCACTCCGTGCCCGACAGGGTTGATGTGCGCCCGATCGTCCGGTGCCGAGCGTTGGTCGCGGCGGCGCCACCGGCGACGTTCAGGGCCCGCCCGGCGGGGGAGACCGGGGCGGGGTTGCGGTGCGGCGGGGTGCCGGGCCCGGGGCGCGCGGTCCGGGATCGGAGCCGGGCGGTGCGGGCGACCCCGGCGACGGATGCCCGCGCGGGCCGGCCCGGAGAGTGCCGCCGCGTCCCAGGTGGGAGGCGTCGGCGGCGCGGGCCGCGGACTGCCGGGAGCCCGACGGTCGGGGCGGTGGAGAGCGCGGCACGGCCGACGCCGGGGCCCGTTCGCCGGAAGGGGAGCGGCGGCGTTCTGAGCGGCCGTCCGGTCCCTCGTGGCCTCGCCCCTGCACGGAGGGGGCGTGGGTCGTCGGCGTCCCGGGGCCGGTGTTGCCCGCTCGCCGTCCTGTGCCGAATCGGGGCGGGAAAAGGCCCATTGTGCAGTAACGAGTGCCCGGCGTCGAGTTCTGCCGAGTTAAATTGGTTGACACATATGATGCGGCTTGGAGGGATGAATGATCGACTCTGCCGTCGCTCTGCCTCAGGGACGCCGTCAGCGCAATAAGGCCAGAGTGCAGGAACGCCTCTTCGAGGCGGCCGTGGAGCTGATCGCGCGACACGGCTACGACAACACCTCGATCGACGAGATCGCGGCACGTGCCGATGTGGCCCGGGGTACCTTCTTCAACTACTACCCGCGCAAGGACGACCTGATCTCTGAGTGGAGCGCCCGCCGCGGCACCGAGTTGCGCCGCTCGCTCGTCACGGAGGCCGGCGGACTGGAACCCGGGGACACGGTCAGCCGCTTCCACCGCTGCCTCGCCGCCCTCGTCGAACTGAACGAGGACCGACAGGAGGTCAACCGCTCCATGGTCACCGCCGCGGTACGGGCCGGCTGCCTGGGTGCCCGGGAGTCGGCCACCGCCGAGTTGTTCACCGCGATCCTCACGGACGGACAGGCCCGGGGGGAGATCGGCGAGGGCTTGGACCCCGACCGGCTGGGGCTGCTGCTCCGCGACGCCTACCTCGGCGTCCTGACCCGCTGGGCGGTGGGCGCCGAGCAGGACCATGCCTCGCTCTACCGGGAGCTGCACGAGGTCTTCAAGGTCTTCCTGATCGGCGCGCTGCCCCGCACGGCCCACCGCGACTGCTGCCCACACACCGCCTGACGCCCCGCCGGAAGCCCCCCGCGCACTCGTAACGTTCGCGCACCCGTACGCCCGCGCACCCGTACGTCCGTGCTCGCGCACGGCCGCGCCCTCCTGCGTGCGGGTGCGCACGGCGCCTGTCGCCGACTCCGCGGAGGGCCGTCCGGCGGCGCACCGGCTGAGCGGTGCTGCCGGTCGCGTCGTGGATGTGCCCCGTCGGCCGACCGGTGCCGCCGACACGGGAACCTCGGACCGCCACGGGCTTCCCTCCGCACCGCCGGAACGCCCGTCGGCCCTCCGCGCGGACGGGTGAACGCGGAGCCCGCGGCCCGGATCCGGCCCCAACCCGCTCCGGTTACGGTGCGGTCGGCGTTCCCGCGACACCAAGGGCCCGTCGCCGTGGGGCGTTCGGACCGGGTCGGCCGGCGCCGCCCCGGGCCGGGGTGGCGGTCGGCATCGTTGAGTCCCGGACCCGGGTCAGAGGTCCCCGTTCCCGGGCACGGCACGGTTCCGGACTCAGGCGCTGTCCCGTGCTTCCCAGACGACCGCCTCGACCGTCGCATCGGTGAAGAGGTCACCCATGTCGGTGATCGTCAGGGCGGCGACGCGTCCCGTCTGCGTCCTGAGGCACAGCACGCTCTCCCGCGTCACCTCGGCCGTGTACGACCCGTGCGTCGCGAGCCGCTCGACGCACTCCTTCCTGCCGGGCGTTCCCGGCCCCGGCCACGGCGCCACGTCGGGACCGCCGGACCGACCGCCGAACAGCGAGCCGCTGGTGGTGAACAGCACGGCGTCGTAGGACGCGTCGGTGCTCTGCTCCGGTGGGACGGAGTCGAGGTCCACCCCGGCCGTCCCGATGCGGAGTTCTCCCCGCCACCGAACGGGACTGACACCGCTCCGGGGTACCGTCGAGGCCGTCGGCGCCGTCCGCGCGGTCGGCGGGGTGTCGTCAGCGGGGCCGGAGGGAGGAGGGGCCTGCGTGGGAGTGGCGGCGGGGTCCTGGCTCGTGACGGAGCCCGGCGGCGGTGCGGCGCCCCGCTCGTTCTCCCCCCAGGGGCCGTACGACTTGACCGCGAACGCGGTCCCCCCGATCAGCGCGGCGAGGCAGACCGCCGCCAGGAGGAACCCCGCCCCGTTCCACACGGCCGCCCCGGCCCTGGCGCCGGGGGCCGCAGGCAGGGGAGGAGGGTACGGAGGCGGCGGACTGGGGGCCTGGTAGACGTTCACCTGATGGCCGTTCCGCCCGATCTGCAGAGCGGCGTCCCCGTCGAAGCTGTTGTGGGACCCCTGGCCGGTTGCTTCGGGATCAGGCGTGGGCCCTGTCATCTCGACCCACCGAAACTGTTGAACTGGGAGGGGTTGTCCCCGACTTGGAGGGCCGTGGGGCCGTGGAAGACGTTGTGCCCCACGGTGGGCCCGCTCCACTCGCCCCGTCCTGGCCGGGACGCGTACTGGGCCAGGGCCTCCCGGAGCAGCTCGGCGAAGGCGGCGTCGCGGTCGATCGCGTCCTTGAGGGCGAACCGCAGCCACTGCTGGGTCTCGGGCGTCGGCTCGGTGCGTCCGGCCGAGGCCTCTTCGTCCAGACGGGCCAGGGCGGTCTCCTGGCCGAGCTTTTCGCTGACCACCGTGTGCACCCGGTCCATCGCCGCGTCCAGGGCGCGGTCCACCTCCTGGTCGGCCTGCTCCCCCACCCGGCGCGCCTTGCGAGCCGCCCATGCGAACAGGCAGCCGATCGCGATCTCCACACCTGTCATCCTGTCCCCCTGCAGCGCCAACTGACGGTCAATCAGACGGTACCCCGGTGGGAGGCGCGGACACAGACACCGGAAGGAAATCGCCCCGCGACAGCGGCGGCCCGTACCCGCGGCGAGGTGGGCGATCGGACCGACCTCGGCGGAACGCGACGGGACTCCGGCGGCCCGCGACGGACAGTGGCGTGTTCCCGTGAACAACTCGGGTCGGAGTGTTCAGGGACGCATCGCCTCAACGGTGCCCTTGGCGACGGCGAGGATCGGTGAGAGGCAGTCTCGTGTCAGTGACGCGCACCGGGGTGGCCACCGGAGCCGCCGAGCCCGAACCGTGCGGGCTGCCGGAGCATCCCGACTGCGGGATCCTTGACGTCCTCGACCGGCTCGGGGGCACGCGATCGGGTTCTGGTCGTCGTCGAGAGGGCCGGGGGACCGTGGCGCTTCCGCCAACTCCGGCGCGCCGTCGAGGGAATCTCCCGGCGCATGCCGACCCTCACGGTGCGCCGGCCGGAGCGGGACGGCCGGGTGCCGAGGAAGGTGTACCCGGCCGTGCCCGCTCTGGTCGACCACCGCCTCACCGGGACCGGCGCGCCCGGAGCACGCACCTGACGCCGCCCGGCCGCCCTACGGGCGACGACGGCGATCGCCGGACAGGACCTAGCCAGGCCGGACCGCCAACCGGTCCAGCGCCTCCAGGAGTCCGGGAAGCTCGGGGCCCCGCCCCACGGGGAGTATCCGCCCGGGTTCCTCGTCCAGCAGGACGAAGGCGATGTCATCGGTCCGTGCCACGAGGGACCAGCCGGGACCGTCGGCCCTTACGGTCCTGGCACCACCGGTCGCGAACGAGGACCGCACCCGGCCCGGCGGCGGAGGCGCGGTGACATAGGCACGGGCCTCGGCGAGCACCCGCCGTACCCCCGCGTGCCCGCCCGCCCCGGGCCGGCCGCCGGGGGCCGCCCCGTTCCGTACGGCCTCCGCCTCCTTCGTGGCCTCGGGCACCGCCCCGCTTCCGCTGCCCGCGTCCGGCGCCATGAAGTCCGCGTCGTCGACCTGGCTCCGCCACCGCGACCACTGCACGGCGATCTCATCGGCTCCCAGCCGCCGCTGCCCGGGCCCCCAGACCTCGATGTCCGGCGGTGCCAGCGCGGGCCGCCCGCTCACCCACGGATCGGGGTCGTGCGGCGCGGGGACGCCGGGAGCCGCCACCGCGACGGCCAGGGGCCAGCCCGGGAGCGAGGCCACCACGGAGTGCTCGTCCGGCGACAGGTCGTACCCCAAGCCGCAGTCCCAGGACGCCACGGCCACGGCGACCAAGGGCACATCGTCGACGACGACCGTCCACCGCGCCCCTTCGCCGTCCTGGCCCAGCACCAGCCCGTATCCCCCGCCCCTCGCGGACAGGTCCAGCGCGCCGCACGCCTCCGGGTAGTCGTCGCCCAGCACACCCGGGAACTGGGCGGGCGTCAGCAGCACCGCGGTGAGCACGTACAGCGCGCCGTCCGCCTCCGTGCGGGAGTCCAGGGGTTCCTCTTCTGGCCCGGCCATCCCAGCCTCCCCATCGGTTGTCCAACGGCGCGCACCCTAGTGCGACCGGACCCCCTTGTCACGGCCTTCGCACCGGCCCGAACCGGGTCCCTGCCCGCCGCGGACCCGACGGGACGAGGGGAGACCGGGCGGGCCCTGCCCCGGTGACACGTCGCCCCTCACCACCCGGCCCCGTCGGAGACCACCGGGTCCGCCACGGCGAGCGCGTGTGCCCCCTCGTGTTCAGCCCCCGCCCGGGTACGACCGACGAGATCCGGCACGCCGGGCACGATCACCGGTGGGTGACCGGACGGCCCGTCATCTACCGTAATCCACTATGGAGTTACTGCTTCGACGGCGGAAGGGAACGGCGACCGTGAAGCGATATGAACGGCTGCGACAGATCCGACGGATGGACCCGCGGCGCGACGCGTCCGAGATCTACCGGCTCACCTCGGCGTACGAGTTCCCCTGGGACTTCACCCGAGCCCTGGAACTCGCCCTCTACCGCACCTATGCCGTCCCCAGCATCGGCCGCCTGCTGGCCGAGACAGCGGAACTCACGGACCGCACCCAGAAGCGCTACGACGACACCACCCTGCTCCTCGACGCCGTCGTCGAACACGGCTTCGGCAGCGAGCAGGGCCGCACGGCGATCCGCCGCATCAACCAGATGCACCGCAGCTACGACATCACCAACGACGACATGCGCTATGTGCTCTGCACCTTCGTCGTGACCCCCAAACGTTGGATCGACGCCTTCGGATGGCGGAGGCTCTCCCGCCACGAGACCACCGCCTGCGCCATTCACTATGGCACCCTCGGCCGGCACATGGGTATCAGGGACATCCCTGAGACCTACGACGACTTCGAGGCGTGCCTCGACGCCTACGAAGAGGCCCACTTCGGCTGGGACGAGGGCGCCCGAAGGGTGTCGGACGCCACCCTCGACCTCATGACGTCCTGGTATCCGCGCCCCCTGGCCCCCGTGTTGCGCACCGGGACGCTGGCCCTGCTCGACGACCACCTGCTGCGCGCCTTCCGCTACACCCCGCCGAGCCCCGCCACCCGCGCGGTCGTGCGTGGCGCGGTACGGCTGCGCGGGCGCGCCGTCCGGTTGCTTCCACCGCGCCGGACCCCCCACCACGCCCGGCAGAACTGGGAGGTCAAGGGCTATCCGAACGGCTACCGGCTGGCCGATCTCGGTACCCGCCCGGTCCCGGGAACGGGCGGCTGCCCCGTGCGGCACCTCGACACGTCGGCCACCGAGTAGAGGGCGGTCTCGACACGTCGGCCACCGGCCCAAGGCGGTGCCGTGCCTCCTCACCGATCCCGCCCGGCGGAGCGGCCGAGGAGGCGCGGACCGGCACGGCGGGCGGCGCTCACCCGCGCGGGGAACCGCCTCATGGCCGGGTTGCTGCGCGTTGCATGGCGCCGCACACCGCCCGGACGGGCGGCCCGGCGTCAGTGCTCCCGGGAGGCCAGCACCAGAAAGCGTGTCTCCTCATCCGTGTACGACGTCATCCGCCACCCGGAACGCTCCAGCAGGCGGCGCAGAACCGGTTGGGCGCGCAGGTCGTCCGGCGTGAGCCGCCGCCCGTGCCGGGCCGCGAGCGCCGCCCGGCCGATGGGGTGGAACAGCGCCAGCGTCCCACCGGGGCGGGCGACCCGCGCGAGTTCCCGCAGCCCCTCGGCGGGATCCGGCAGGTGCGAGAGCAGCCCCGCGGCGAACACGGCGTCGAACGCCCCCGACCGCAGCGGCAGCGCCGTGACGTCGGCCAGCAGCAGGTGCCCCTCACGGTCCCGGCCGGCGCGCGCCGCCTCCCGGAGCATGGCGCACGTGAGATCGGCTCCGACGACCACACCGGACGGCCCCACCGCCGACCGCAGCGGCGGCAGCGCCCGGCCCGTGCCGCAGCCGGCGTCGAGCACCCGGCTCCCTCTCCGCAACTCCAGCCGGCCGATCGCGGCGGCGTAGGAGGGGCCGTCGTCGGGGAACCGGCGCTCCCAGCCGGCGGCACGGTCGCCGAAGAACTCCCGGACACGCGTGCGGTCGTCGCTCATGTCCGCATGATCGCTCACCGGCTTCGGCGCCGTCGAGGGAGGGGACGGGGGCGGAGGCAAGGCCGGTCGTCGTCCCCTCCCCGCGACACGCCCACGACCGGCCGGATCACGTCCTTCCACCGCGTTCCTCGCTGTGCCGGACAGCCCCTGGTCCCCAGCGGGAACGGAACAAGGGCCAGTTGAGGCCGTTGCCGACGCGGACGGCGGACGGCGGACGGCGGACGGTCCGGTGCCGTGGACGCCGTGGGGGACCGTCGCCCGCCATTCCCCGTCGGTCAACTTCCGCGCCGGAGTCCCATCCTCCTTGCTCGTGGGCCGGGTGTGGTGAAGGCTTGCGTACAGATCCCCCGGCCCGGGGGAGACGCCGCATACGGGGACAACAGGGGGAGACCGGAAGATGGCGCACAACCAGGGACTCGGCTGGCTGCTGGACGACCTGACGGAGCGCGTGGAACACGTGCGGCATGCCCTGGTCCTGTCCAACGACGGCCTGGTGACCGGGGCGAGCACCGGTCTGCGACGGGAGGACGCCGAGCATCTCGCCGCCGTCTCCTCCGGGCTGCACAGCCTCGCCAAGGGCTCGGGGCGTCACTTCGGGGCAGGCCGGGTACGGCAGACCATGGTCGAGTTCGACGACGCCGTGCTGTTCGTCACCGCCGCCGGCACCGGCAGTTGCCTGTGCGTTCTCAGCGGTGCCGAGGCCGACTTCGGCCAGATCGCCTATGAGATGACGCTGCTGGTGAACAGAGTCGGAGAGCACCTCGACGTGGACGCGCGACAGCCCGGAGGGATCTCTCCAACGGGCCTGTGACCTGCGCCTTCGCTGTTCCTGCGGGATGGATTCAGAGTTTTCCACAGGCTCACCACGGATCTCGTGCCAGCCGCTACGGTCATTTCCTGGCGGGCGCAGTCGGCGCCGGCCGCCTACTCCACGGGGAGAAGACCATGCATGGAAACCTCGCCGCGCCCTGGATCACGACCGGCGCCAGGCCGAACACCCGCGCCCGCTCACCCTTCCCGGTCCGGCGTCGCGCGGCACGGGGTCCCGGAGCCGTGGCCGGTGGACCCGGCCCGGCCGCATCCCCACGCGACATCCCCGCGCCGCCCGACCACGGGGGCGGCGGTCCCGCCCTCACCGGCACCGAGGCGATCCGCCCGCGAGCAGGGGCGCGCGGACGCGCGGAACCGTACGACGGCGCCACCGCCGTCGGCACGGCGGAGGGCGCGGCCCTGATGCGGGTGGCGAAGGACCGCTTCACACGGCTCGCCCGGCTCGGCCTCCTGGTGCCCGTGGCCTTCTACGTCAACCGCTACCGGTCCGTCGTCTGGCTGTACTCGGCCACCGAGCTGCGCCGATTCGCCACTGACGAGTCCCACGCCCGGGTACTGAAGGGCTGCATGTCCGAAGGCCCGCGCGACCAGTTGGCGCGGGGACTCGACCTGCGTCCCCGCAACTGGCGGGGAAGGCATCTGGAGCGCCTGCTCCGCGAGGCCGGGCATCCGTGGGGGCGCGCGGCGGCCCTGGCCGCGTTCCTCGACCCCGCCGAGGTCACGGACATCGTGAGTGACCCGTACGAACAGGCCCATCTCCGCCGCTTCCTCCCACCCCCACCGCACCAGGGCGCGCCCGGGTCCGCCTCGGCGCGCATGGCCCGGGAGATCATGACGGCGGCGGACCCGGACGAGGTCGAACGGCTCCGGAGGGACCTGCGCCGCGCGGTGGACGCCGCGCGCGGTCGGCCCCCGGTACCGCGGCCCGGCCGCCCGGCCCTGCGGAAAGGGAGCACACCCCGCCGGACACTGGACGGCCACCGCTACTCGGCCCTCGATGCCCGAGCCGGGCTGCCCCCGGCGGCGCCGCGACCGAGCCGTGGGGCCCTCCACCCGGTGCCGGACACCCCCGCCCTCAACCTTGCTCCGGCTCCCGGCCCGGCTCCGGCGGTCGGTCGCGACCGAGGGGTCCGGGCGGTCGCGGACGCTGGGACACCCGTTCCGCCGAGGCCGCACGCACGGCTCCGCGCCTTGCTGGGACGTCTGCGCCGTTCCCCCGCCTGATCCCGTCGTCGTCCACGGCGGCCTGGACGAGTCGGCGGAGGCCGGGAATCCCGGGGCCCTCGTCACCGCTCTGCGGCCCGTCCCCACGACGCCGGTGGTGTACGCCGAACTCCCGGGCGGACACCCCGTCTTCGGCCTCTTCCACTCCCTCCGCTTCCAGGCGCTGATCGACGGCACGGGGGGCTTCGCCGCGTGGATGAGGGCGCCGGAGACGGAGAGCCGGGAGGTGCGGCGGCGAGGTCGGCAGCCGGGACACGGGGGCACATCGCCGTGGCGTCCAAGCCCGCGGAGCGTCGCACGACGCGGCGCGGGTCCGTGGGCGACCCGTGGTCAGGAGGGTCAGCCCACCTTGCGGAACAGGCCCTCCTGCACGACGGACACGATCAGCTCCCCTTCGAGGTTGAAGATGCGGCCGCGGGCCAGGCCGCGACCGCCCACCGCGATCGGCGACTCCTGGTCGTACAGGAACCACTCGTCCGCGCGGAAGGGCCGGTGGAACCACATGGCGTGGTCCAGCGACGCCATGTCGAAGCCGCGCGGGCCCCACAGGGGCTCCACGGGGATGCGTACGGCGTCGAGGAGGGTCATGTCGCTGGCGTAGGTCAGCGCGCAGGTGTGGACCAGTGGATCGTCCCCGAGCGGTCCGACCGCGCGCATCCACACCGCGCTGCGCGGTTCGGCGCCCGCGATCTCCTTGTGGCTCCAGCGCAGCCGGTCGACGTAGCGGATGTCGAAGGGCTGGCGCCGGGCCATCCGTTCCAGCTGCTCGGGCAGGGCGCCCAGGTGCTCCCGGATCTCGGTCGCGACCGTCGGCAGCGTGTCGGGGTGGGGGAAATCGCGGACGGGCGGGGCCTGGTGCTCGAAGCCGGCCTCCTCGGGCTTGTGGAAGGAGGCGGTGAGATTGAAGATCGTGCGGCCCTGCTGCACGGCTGTGACCCGGCGGGTCGTGAACGACCGCCCGTCCCGCACCCGTTCGACCTGGTACACGATGGGCACGCCGGGCCGGCCGGGGCGCAGGAAGTACGCGTGCAGCGAGTGCACGGGACGGTCGCCCTCGGTGGTGCGTCCCGCGGCGACCAGTGCCTGGCCGGCCACCTGGCCCCCGAACACCCGCTGCAGGGACTCCTCGGGGCTGCGGCCCCGGAAGATGTCGACCTCGATCCGCTCCAGGTCGAGCAGTGCCACCAGGCTCTCTGCCGGATTCGTCATGGGTGGAGTGCTCCCGTGCTCAGAGCTGGCCGACATCGGTGACCTTGACGACCGCCCGGCCCTCCGCGTCGGAGGCCGTGAGGTCGACCTCGGCGCTGATGCCCCAGTCGTGGTCGTCGTCGGGGTCGTCGAAGATCTGCCGCACCCGCCACAGGCCGTTGCGCGGCTCCTCCTCGATCACCAGAAGCTTGGGGCCGCGGGCGTCGGGGCCGGTGCCGAGTTCGTCGTACTCGTCCCAGTACTTGTCCATGGCCTCGCCCCAGGCGTCCGCGTCCCACCCGGCGTCGGCGTCCATCTCGCCCAGCTCCTCGACCCGGTCGAGGGCGGCGAGTTCGACCCGGCGGAACAGGGCGTTGCGGACGAGGACGCGGAAGGCGCGCGCGTTGGTGGTGACCGGGCGCACCTGATCGGCCTTCTCCCGCGCCTCTTCGGCGGTCATCTCCTCCGGGTTGGCGAGCTGTTCCCACTCGTCCAGCAGGCTGGAGTCGACCTGGCGCACCGTCTCGCCGAGCCACTCGATCAGGTCCTGGAGGTCCTCGGACTTCAGGTCGTCGGGGATGGTGTGGTCGAGCGCCTTGTAGGCGCCGGCGAGGTAGCGCAGCACGATGCCCTCGGTGCGGGCCAGCTCGTAGTGCGAGACCAGCTCCGTGAAGGTCATCGCGCGCTCGTACATGTCGCGGATGACCGACTTCGGCGACAGCGGGTGGTCGCCGACCCAGGGGTGGCTGCGGCGGTAGGTGTCGTAGGCGTGGAAGAGGAGTTCCTCCAGCGGCTTGGGGTAGGTCACGTCCTGGAGGCGCTCCATGCGCTCCTCGTACTCGACCCCGTCGGCCTTCATCGCGGCCACGGCCTCGCCGCGCGCCTTGTTCTGCTGGGCGGCGAGGATCTGCCGGGGGTCGTCCAGGGTGGACTCCACGACGGACACCATGTCGAGCGCGTACGACGGCGACTCCGGGTCGAGCAGTTCGAACGCGGCGAGGGCGAAGGTGGAGAGCGGCTGGTTCAGAGCGAAGTCCTGCTGGAGATCCACGGTCAGCCGGACGACGCGGCCCTCGGCGTCCGGCCGGTCCAGCTTCTCGACGATGCCGCCGTCCAGCAGCGAGCGGTGGATCGCGATGGCCCGGCGGATGTGCCGCAGCTGCTGCCTGCGCGGCTCGTGGTTGTCCTCCAGCAGATGGCGCATGGCGGCGAAGGCGTCGCCCGGCCGGGCGATCACGGACAGCAGCATGGTGTGCGTCACCCGGAAGCGGGACGTCAGCGGCTCCGGCTCGGAACCGATGAGCTTGTCGAAGGTGCTCTCCGACCAGGCGACGAAGCCCTCGGGCGCCTTCTTGCGGACGACCTTGCGGCGCTTCTTCGGATCGTCACCGGCCTTGGCGAGCGCCTTCTCGTTCTCGATGACGTGCTCGGGCGCCTGGGCGACCACGAAGCCCTCGGTGTCGAAGCCGGCGCGCCCGGCGCGGCCCGCGATCTGGTGGAACTCCCGGGCGCGCAAGGTGCGCACCCGGCTTCCGTCGTACTTGGTCAGGGCGGTGAACAGCACGGTGCGGATGGGCACGTTGACGCCCACGCCGAGGGTGTCGGTGCCGCAGATGACCTTCAGCAGCCCGGCCTGGGCGAGCTTCTCCACCAGGCGCCGGTACTTGGGCAGCATGCCGGCGTGGTGCACCCCGATGCCGTGCCGGACGTAGCGGGAGAGGTTGCGGCCGAACTTCGTGGTGAAGCGGAAGTTGCCGATCAGATCGGCGATCCGGTCCTTCTCCTCGCGGGTGCACATGTTGATGCTCATCAGCGCCTGCGCCCGCTCCACGGCCTGCGCCTGCGTGAAGTGCACGATGTAGACGGGGGCCTGCCGGGCCTCCAGCAGATCGGTGAGCGTCTCGGTGAGCGGCGTGTAGCGGTACTCGTAGGAGAGGGGCACCGGGCGGGTGGCCGAGCGGACCACGGCGGTGGGCCGGCCGGTGCGCCGAGTGAGGTCCTTCTCGAAGAACGAGACGTCCCCCAGCGTCGCCGACATCAGCACGAACTGGGCCTGCGGAAGCTCCAGCAGCGGGATCTGCCAGGCCCAGCCCCGGTCGGGCTCGGCGTAGAAGTGGAACTCGTCCATGACGACCTGGCCGACATCGGCCCGTTTGCCGTCCCGCAGGGCGATCGACGCCAGCACCTCGGCGGTGCAGCAGATGACGGGGGCGTCCGCGTTCACGGAGGCGTCGCCGGTCAGCATGCCCACGTTCTCGGTGCCGAACAGCTTGCACAGCTCGAAGAACTTCTCCGACACCAGGGCCTTGATCGGCGCCGTGTAGAAGGTGACCTCGTCCCGGGCGAGGGCGGCGAAGTGGGCAGCTGCCGCGATCATGCTCTTGCCGGAGCCGGTGGGCGTCGACACGATCACGTTCGCGCCGGAGACCACCTCGATCAGCGCCTCCTCCTGGTGCGGGTAGAGGGCGAGACCGCGTTCCCCGGCCCACGACTCGAAGGCTTCGTACAGGGCGTCGGGGTCGGCGGTCGGCGGCAGCTGATCGATGAGGGTCACGGACCCATCTTGCCCGCCCGGGGCCGCGATGCGGGAATCGGTTGCCGCCACGAAGATCGCGAACGCTAGGCTGGGGCGCCGGGGGCGCGTCATCGGGACCGGCCAACTGAACAGCGACAGACGACGAATGGGGCGGGCAGCGGCGATGATGGGACCAGCACACTCTCTGTCGGGCGCCGCGGCCTGGCTCGGCGTCGGGGCGGCCACAGCCGCCGCGGGGCGTCCCATGCCCTGGCCGGTGCTGCTCGTCGGGGCCCTGATCTGCGCCGGAGCCGCTCTCGCCCCGGACCTCGACCACAAGGCGGCGACCATCTCGCGGGCCTTCGGGCCGGTCTCGCGGACCCTGTGCGAGATCGTCGACAAGCTGTCGTACTCCGTGTACAGGGCGACGAGGAAGCAGGGCGACCCGCGTCGTTCCGGCGGCCACCGCACCCTGACGCACACCTGGCTCTGGGCGGTCCTGATAGGCGGGGGCGCCTCGGCCCTGGCCGTCATGGGGGGCCGCTGGGCGGTGCTCGCGATCCTCTTCGTGCACATGGTGCTCGCCATCGAGGGTCTGCTGTGGCGGGCGACGCGCGGGTCGGGCAGTGACGTGCTGGTCTGGCTGCTGGCCGCGACCAGCGCGTGGATACTCGCCGGGATACTGGACAGGTCGGACGGCGGCGCGGGCTGGCTGTTCACCGACCCCGGCCAGGAGTACCTGTGGCTGGGCCTGCCCATCGTGCTGGGTGCGCTGGTGCACGACATCGGGGACGCCCTGACCATCTCGGGCTGCCCGATCCTGTGGCCGATACCCGTGGGCCGCAAGCGCTGGTACCCCATCGGCCCCCCCAAGGGCATGCGGTTCCGGGCGGGGAGCTGGGTGGAGCTGAAGGTGCTGATGCCCGCGTTCATGCTGCTCGGCGGCGTGGGATGCGCGGCGGCGCTCAACCTCATCTGAGGCGGCCGACTCATCCGAGGCCTCCGGGAGACGCCACCGTCGCCCGAACGCCCGAACGCCCCAACACCACCGTCCCCCGGACGCGGCCGACCGGGAGCGCGGTGGGCGGGTCAGCCCGTGCCGCCGGAGCCCTGTCCCTCCCCGCCGTAGCGCCGCTCGAAGCGGGCGACCCGTCCCTCCGAGTCCACCGTGCGGGCCTTGCCCGTGTAGAAGGGGTGGCTCTCCGAGGAGATCTCCACGTCCACCACAGGGTAGGTCTCGCCGTCGTCCCAGACGATGGTCCGGTCGCTGGTCGCGGTCGACCGGGTGAGGAAGGCGTAGCCGGCGGAGCGGTCGCGGAAGACGACGGGCCGGTACTCGGGGTGCTTGTCCTGCTGCATGCCGGCTCCTTGTGCGAGAGGGGCGAAGTGCGCGGGGTGCGCGGTCCGGGCGCCGGGTGTCCGGCGCGCCGCCGGTCCGTGGCGCGGGGGACACTCCGTGGCGGGTGGGCTCATCGGGGCAGGGAGTCCTCGTCGACGATGTGCACGGCGGCCTCCTCGGCGGACGCGGCCGCACCGTCGATGCCTACGTCCGTGGCGACCAGCGCGGGCTCCTCGTCCTCGTGGGTGCCCTCGTCGGGGGCCACGAGACGGCCTGAGCGCTCCGCGCCGACCTCGTCGTCCAGCAGTTCGCCGTCGGTGCCGTCGGAGTCGCCCAGTCCGTCGCCGTCGGGGAGGGGCTGGTCGGGCCGTTCCTCGGCGAGCCGCTGGTCCAGGCTCTCGCCCCGGTGCCGCTCGCTCGCCGTCACACCGGTGTGCTCCACCGCCCAGGGGCGTTCGGGCGGGGACCAGCCGCGGTCGAGGGGGTCGTTGACACCGTCGTGCTCCAGCGTGTCCTCGGCGTCGAGCAGCCCGGTGTCCTCCCGCTGCTCGGATCCGTCGGGCTGGTAGACGTCATCTCCCCATCCGTCGGCGCTGTTCACGGGTACCTCCAGGGGGTGGGTGCGGACCCCTTCCCGCCGTGTCCGGCGGTGGGCCGCCACTGCACGCGGCGCGGGCCTCGCCCCCGGGCGAACCGCGCGGTTCCCGGGTGCTTCCCGAACCGGTGCCTCCCTCCAGCCTTCCACCCTCGCTCGGGACCCCGCAACGGCAGGGCCCGGGCCGGGCACCCGCCGGTCCGCGCCCGGGGCCCCGCGTACCGCTCATGGGCCGGTGACGTCGGTGTTCCACCCCGTCCCGCGAGGAGGCACCGGCCGTCCGCCATCCGGCAGGGCGGGGCGGACCACCGGGCCGGGCGTCGTCACACGGTGGCGGCCGGGTACGCGGGCGCACCCGGCGACCCCCCACCCGGCCGACGGCAACCTCCACCGCCGGGCCCGCGCGCGTCCCGGCGGTGGCCCCACCACCGGCCCGTCCGCGCATCCGGCGGACGGCACGCGGTGAACGGCCGTGACCGGAGCCCGCAGGCCGTGACCGGAGCCCGTCCGGCCGTGAGCAGAGCCTGTCCGCCCCGGAGAGCGGGCCCACCTCCGGGACACGGCAGGCCCCACCTGGGGCACACCCACCTCGCCCGGCCCCGGTCCTGGCACCGCCGCCCCCGCCGGGGGCCCGTCACCCGTGCCAGGACCGCCACAGCGCCGCGTACGCGCCGTCCGCCGCGACCAGCTCGTCATGGCCGCCCAGCTCGCTGATCCGCCCGTCCTCGACCACGGCGATGAGATCCGCGTCATGGGCGGTGTGCAGCCGGTGGGCGATGGCGATCACCGTGCGGCCGTCCAGGACGCGTGCCAGGGAGCGTTCCAGACGGCGCGCGGCCCGGGGGTCGAGCAGGGAGGTCGCCTCGTCGAGCACGAGGGTGTGCGGATCGGCCAGCACCAGCCGGGCCAGCGCGATCTGCTGGGCCTGTGCCGGGGTGAGGGCGAAGCCTCCCGAGCCGACCTCGGTGTCCAGCCCGCCGTCGAGGGCCCGGGCCCAGTCGTCCGCCCCGACCGCGTCCAGCGCGGTCCACAGCTCGGTGTCGTCGGCGCCGGTCCGGGCGAGCCGGAGGTTGTCGCGCAGGGAGCCGACGAAGACGTGGTGTTCCTGGTTGACCAGGGCCACGTGCGAGCGCACCCGCTCGGCGGCCATCCGGGACAGCTCGGCCCCACCCAGCGTGATCCGGCCGCCCCGGGGACCGTAGATCCCGGCGAGCAGCCGGCCCAATGTGGATTTGCCGGCGCCGGAGGGGCCCACCAGGGCCATCCGTGTGCCGGGGGCGACCTCCAGCGACACCCCGCGCAGGACGTCCACCCCCTCCAGGTAGCCGAAGCGCACCCGCTCGGCGCGGACCCGCCGTCCTTCCGGGGCCAGCGAGGGGTCACCGGCCTCCGGCTCGATGTCGCGGACCCCGACCAGCCTGGCCAGTGACACCTGCGCCACCTGCAGCTCGTCGTACCAGCGCAGGATCAGGCCGACCGGGTCGACGAGCATCTGCGCGATCAGGGCCGCCGTCGTGAGCTGGCCGATGCCGATCCAGCCCTGGAGGACGAACACCCCACCGACCAGCAGGACGGAGGCCAGCACGGTCACATGGGTGACATTGACGACCGGGAAGAGGACGGAGCGCAGCCAGAGCGTGTAGCGCTCCCACGCGGTCCATTCCCGCACGCGCCGGTCGGACAGCTCCACGCGGCGGGCGTCGAGGCGGTGGACCTCGACGGTGCGGCCCGCGTCCACGGTCTCCGCGAGCGCGGCGGCCACGGCGGCGTACCCGGCGGCCTCCGAGCGGTAGGCCGACGGCGCCCGGCGGAAGTACCAGCGGCAGCCGATCACCAGCAGCGGCACCGCCAGCAGCACGACGGGCGCCAGCGTCGGCGCGGTGACCACGAGGCCGCCGAGCAGCAGCACGACCCACACCACACCGATGGCCAGCTGGGGCACGGCCTCGCGCATGGCGTTGGCGAGCCGGTCGATGTCCGTGGTGATCCGGGAGAGCAGGTCACCGGTGCCGGCCCGTTCCAGCACCCCCGGCGGCAGACCGACGGAGCGGACGAGGAAGTCCTCGCGCAGGTCCGCCAGCATGCGTTCGCCGAGCACCGCACCGCGCAGCCGCACCTGCTGCACAAAGGCGGCCTGGACGACGAGCGCGGCGACGAACAGCGCGACGGTCGGTGCGAGACGCAGTTCCCGCGTGCCGTCCGAGACCCGCTCCACCAGCCCGCCCAGCAGATAGGGCCCGGCCATGGAGGCCACGACGGCGACGGTGTTCACGACGACGAGGAGCACGAACGCGCTCCGGTGCCGGCGCAGCAGCTCGGCCACATAGCCACGCACCGTGGCCGGTGCGCCGACGGGCAGGGTGGTCGCCGAGGTCGGGGCCGCCGGGTCGTACGACGGGGGCGCGACGCCGATCATGCCGTCTCCTCGATCTCTCGCAGTCGGTACGGTGCGTCCGGACGCGGGACACCCGCGGCGAGCGCGCCGTCGGGGGTCCGCTCCGCCGGGGCCGAGGCCGGGGCGCCGTCGCCGGACGGGGTGGCCTCCGCCTCGGCGTCGCGGGTCACCACGGCCCGGTACCGGGGCTCGGCCCGCAGCATCTCCCGGTGCGTGCCCGCGGCGGCCACCCGGCCGCCGTGGAGGAACACGACCCGGTCCGCGCGCTCCAGCAGCAGCGGCGACGAGGTGAACACGACGGTGGTGCGCCCGGCGCGCAGACCCCGTACGCCCTCCGCGATCCGCGCCTCGGTGTGCGAGTCCACGGCGGACGTCGGCTCGTCCAGGACGAGCACCTCCGGGTCGGTGATCAGGGAACGGGCCAGGGCGAGGCGCTGGCGCTGGCCGCCCGACAGCGAACGGCCCCGCTCGGTGACGCGGGCGTCCATCGGGTCCTCGGCGCCGGACGAACCCTGCGCCAGCGCGGCGAGCACGTCCCCGCACTGGGCCGCCGCCAGCGCCTCCCCGGCCTCGACCTTCCCCGAGGCGGGCACGTCGAGCAGTTCGCGCAGGGTGCCGGAGAGCAGGACCGGGTCCTTGTCCTGGACCAGGACCGCGGTGCGCGCGCTGTCCAGGGGCAGCTCGTCCAGTGGCACGCCGCCCAGCAGCGCCGAGGCGCCGTCCTGCGCGGAATGCCCGCCGAGCCGGTCCGCCAGCCGCCCGGCGGCGTCCGGGTCGCCGCACACCACGGCCGTCAGCAGGCCGGACGGGGCGAGCAGGCCGGTCCCGGGGTCGCGCAGGTCACCGGTGGGAACCTCGGCGGCCCGGGACCCGCCGGTGTCCGTGGCACGCTCCAGCGCCAGCACCCGCGCGGCCCGCTTGGCCGAGGGGCGCGAGGACGCGTAGGCCATCGCGATCTCCTCGAAGTGCCGCAGCGGATAGGTGAGGATCATGACGGAGCTGTAGACGGTGACCAGTCCGCCGACGTCGATGCGGCCGTCCCGGGCGAGGTTCACCCCGTGCCAGACGACGGCGATCAGCAGCAGGCCGGGCAGCAGGACCTGGATCGCCGCGATCAGGGACCACATCCGGGCGCTGCGCACGGCGGCGCGGCGCACCTGCTGGGAGGCCTCGCGGTAGCGGTCGAGGAACAGCTCCTCGCCGCCGATGCCGCGCAGCACGCGCAGGCCGGCGACGGTGTCCGCGGCCAGTTCGGTGGCGCGCCCCGCCTTCTCGCGCTGGACGTCGGCCCGCCGGGTCGCGGGCGGCAGCAGCGGCAGCACGGCGAGGGCCAGCACCGGGAGGCCCACCGCCACGACGACGCCCAGGGCGGGCTGGTAGACGACCAGGCCGACGCAGACCAGGAGGACGGCGACGGCCGCGGCGGTGAAACGGGAGACGGCCTCCACGAACCAGCCGATCTTCTCCACGTCACCGGTGGAGACCGCGACGACCTCCCCGGCCGCGACCCGCCGGGTCAGCGCGGAGCCCAGCGTCGCCGTTCTCCGGGCCAGGAGTTGCTGGACGCGGGCGGCGGCGGTGATCCAGTTGGTGACGGCGGCGCGGTGCAGGAAGGTGTCGCCGACCGCGTTGCCCGCGCAGCACAGCGCCAGCAGCCCGCCCGCGAGGGCGAGCCGGCCGCCGGAGCGGTCCGCCACGGCCTGGACGGCGAGCCCGACGCAGAACGGCAGGGCGGCGACCGAGGTGAAGTGCAGCAGTCCCCAGGCCAGCGCCGCGGCCTGGCCGCGCAGCTGGTTCCGGAACAGCCACCACAGGAGTCGGGGACCCGAACGCGCGTCCGGCACGCCGGGGTCGGAGTAGGGGAGGTCTTGGATCCGCATCGTGTCCCAGTGCTCGTGTCGGTGCGTGCCGGGCGGCAGCGGCGTCAGGAGGCCGCAAACCGTGAAAGGTTCGCGTCGAAAGGGCACGGAAGCAAGCTATTTTCCCGGCCGGGAGCGGGGACGCGCGGGGGCCTCGGGCGGAGACGCGGGGGACCGCGAGGTCCCGGCGGACGGGGCCGCGGGGGCGGAGCGGCGGGCGTCGTCCGGTGAACTCCCGGGCGGACGCGGCGCGATGGCCCCCGGGAGGGTGGGACCATGGACGGATGCGAAGCGGTGGTGCACGGCGGAAGACGGTCGCGACGGCGGCCCTGGGACTGCTCCTGGTCACCCTGACCGCCTGCGGAGGCGGCCCGCCCCGGAGCGGCACCGCCCCCGGGGACCGGGCCGCGGGGGACGGCGGCGGCGCCGGGCCCGCGCGGGAGAGCGCCGACCCGACCCGTGTGCCCGGTATCGGCGACCGCTTCCAGAAGCTCATCCCCGCCGCCTCCCGCCAGGTCGTCGCGGTCTACGGCGACGGCCCGGACTCCGCCGACTCCACGGTCGTGCTCTACACGAAGGAGGGCACGGCCTGGCACCGGGTGCGCGACTGGGCGGCGCACAACGGCAGGAAGGGGTGGGCGACCGAGCACCGCGAGGACGACAAGCGCAGCCCGGTCGGGGTGTTCACGCTCAGCGACGCGGGCGGCGTGCTGCCCGACCCGTCCCCGGGCGGGCTGCCGTACACCCGGTCGGAGTCCTTCGCCGCGCCGCGCTGGTGGGCGAAGCCGTACTGGCACGACTTCGACTACGTGATCGCCGTCGACTACAACCGGGTCAAGGGCACCCCGCCGAACGACCCGACCCGCCCGCAGGGCGCTGCCAAGGGCGGGAGCATCTGGCTGCACATGGACCACGGCAGCGGCACCTCGGCCTGCGTCAGTCTGTCCCGGGCCGGCATGGAGTACCTGCTGCGCACCCTGGACCCGGGGAAGCGTCCCGTGGTGGTGATGGGGGACCGGGCCGAACTGGCGGCGTAGGCGGGCCGGGGGCTTCTGCCCGGCGGGGTCCCTCCCGCCCCGGCTACGCCCCTCCCGCCCCGGCGGCGGGCCCCCTGCCTCGTCTGCGGTCGGAGCACGCCCGGCCCCTGCCCCGTCGGTGGTCGGACACGGCCGGGCCCGGCCCCCGGGCGCGGCCCCGTGAGGACTCAGCCCGTGCCGGGCGGCCCGTCGACCAGCGTGTCCAGCAGCCCGCCGAGGACCGCGCGCTGCTCGGCGGTGAGCGGGGCGAGGATCTCCTCGGCGGCGCGACGGCGCGCGGCGCGCAGTTCGCCCAGGGTCGCACGTCCCTCGTCGGTCAGTTCGATCCGGACGACCCGCCGGTTGGACGGGTCCGGGACGCGGCGCACCTTGCCCGCTCGCTCCAGCCCGTCCACCAGGGAGGTCACCGCGCGGGGCACCACCTCCAGGCGCGCCGCCAGGTCGGCCATGCGCGGCGGAGACCCGTAGTGCGCCAGGGTGCGGAGCAGGCGGCCCTGGGCCGGGGTGATGCCCAACTCGTGCAACTCCAGGTGGCGCTTCTGGATGCGGTGCACCCGGCGGGTGAGCCGCAGCAACTGCTCGGCGAGGAGGCCGTCGGGATCGGGAGCGGTCATGCCGGGAACATTATCAGGACGACATTCATTGTGAAGTGAGGTAACAATGAGGGTGATCCGCCGGGCCGTCCGGCGTCGCCACCGACCCCCGTAGGAGCCCATGCGTCCCGACCGTGAACCCGTCTGGACCCCGCCCGCCGACGCCGGAGGGCAGCCCCGGCAGATGCGCCGCATCCTCGGACTCTTCCGCCCCTACCGGGGGCGCCTGGCCGTCGTGGGGCTGCTCGTCGGCGCCGCGTCACTGGTCTCCGTCACCACACCGTTCCTGCTCAGGGAGATCCTCGACGTCGCGATCCCGCGGGGCCGCACCGGGCTGCTGAGCCTGCTCGCCCTGGGCATGATCGCGGGCGCCGTCCTGACCAGCGTCTTCGGCGTGCTGCAGACGCTGATCTCCACGACGGTCGGCCAGCGGGTCATGCACGATCTGCGCACCGCCGTCTACGACCGGCTGCAGCGCATGTCGCTCGCCTTCTACACCCGCACCCGCACGGGCGAGGTCCAGTCCCGCATCGCCAACGACATCGGCGGCATGCAGGCCACCGTCACCTCCACGGCGACCTCGCTGGTCTCCAACCTCACCGGTGTCGTCGCCACCGTCGTGGCCATGCTGGTCCTCGACTGGCGGCTGACCGCGGTCTCGCTGCTCCTGCTGCCGGTGTTCGTGTGGATCAGCCGGCGGGTGGGACGGGAGCGCCGCAGGATCACCACCCGGCGGCAGAAGCAGATGGCCGCCATGGCCGCCACGGTCACCGAGTCCCTCTCCGTCAGCGGCATCCTGCTCGGCCGCACCATGGGCCGCTCCGACTCGCTGACCCGCTCCTTCGCCGACGAGTCCGAGCAACTGGTCGACCTGGAGGTGCGCGCCAGCATGGCCGGCCGCTGGCGCATGGCGGTCATCACCATCGTCATGTCCGCCATGCCCGCGGTCATCTACTGGACCGCGGGCATCGCGCTCCGGTTCGGCGGCCCGGAGGTCTCCCTCGGCACCGTCGTCGCCTTCGTCTCGCTCCAGCAGGGGCTGTTCCGCCCGGCCGTGAGCCTGCTCTCCACCGGTGTGCAGATCCAGACGTCGCTCGCGCTCTTCCAGCGCATCTTCGAGTACCTCGACCTGCCGGCCGACATCACCGAACGGCCGGACGCCGTCCGTCTCGACCGGGTCAGGGGCGAGATCCGGTTCGAGGGCGTCGAGTTCCGCTACGACGGCCACGGCCGCCCGGTCCTGGACGGCGTCGACGTCACCGTCCCCGCGGGCGGCAGCCTCGCCGTGGTGGGTCCGACCGGCGCCGGCAAGTCCACCCTCGGCCACCTGGTGCCGCGCCTGTACGACGTCACGGGCGGCCGGGTCACACTCGACGGCGTCGACGTGCGCGACCTCGACTTCGACACCCTGGCCCGCGCGGTCGGCGTGGTCTCCCAGGAGACGTACCTCTTCCACGCCTCGGTCGCCGACAACCTGCGCTTCGCCAAGCCCGACGCCACCGACGGGGAGCTGGAGGAGGCGGCGCGGGCCGCGCAGATCCACGACCACATAGCCGCCCTCCCCGACGGCTACGACACGGTCGTCGGCGAGCGCGGACACCGCTTCTCCGGAGGGGAGAAGCAGCGCCTCGCCATCGCCCGCACGATCCTGCGGGATCCGCCCGTGCTCGTCCTCGACGAGGCGACCAGCGCCCTGGACACGCGCACCGAGGCCGCCGTGCAGACCGCCATCGACGCCCTGTCCGCCAACCGGACCACCCTCACCATCGCCCACCGGCTGTCCACCGTCCGGGACGCCGACCAGATCGTGGTCCTGGACTCCGGGCGCCTGGTGGAACGGGGGACGCACGAGGAACTGCTGGAACGGGACGGGCGCTACGCGGCGCTGGTGCGCGGGGAGGCTGTGGGGGAACCGGCGGCCGTCCCGGTCCCGGAACCGGTGGGGCTCGCCGTGATGCCCGTTCCGGAGCCGGTGGAGCTCCCGGAGCCCGGCGGTCCGGACGCCTCGGGGCCCTCCCCGGGGCCTGCCCTCGAACCGACCCGCTCCTGACCCGGCTCCCGAGGCGGGAACGGGGCCGGTCCGGAGCCGAGGGCGGGTCCGGGAGCGGAGCCGCGACCGGGGCCGACAAGATGAAGATATGTCGGGATTCTCCCGTTGTCGGGGTTACCGTGCCCGCATGCAGAAGAACACTCCGTCACGGGGCGCAAGGGGCACGGGGAACGGGTGGAGCGTGGAGCGCGCCGGGAGCGCGGCGGACGCGCGCGGCGGTTCCGGGACCCGGCGAGCGGGCGGCGCACACGGCGCGCGCACCCGTGGACGAAGCGCCCGGGGCTCCCGCTACCCGCGCACGGCGCGCACCACCCGGGCCGCGCGTGCCGCGCGCCGCACCCGCCCGGGGGTCCGGCTGACACGCAGGGGCCGCGTCGCCCTGGTCGCCGCCGGGATCGTCGTGGCCGTGACCGCCGCGGCGGTGCCACTGCTCGCCCTGGGCGGAGGCGGTGACACGGAACCCGCCTCCCTGGTCGTCCCCGAGGGACGGCGCGCCGCACGGGTCTACGAGAGCATCGACAAGGCCCTGGACCTGGAGCCCGGCACCACCCGGAGGTCCGTCGCGGCGGCGGAGCTGGAACTGCCCGAGGAGGCCGACGGCAACCCCGAGGGCTACCTCTTCCCCGGCACCTATCCGCTGGGCGGGAAACCGACCCCGGAGAAGATGCTGACGGCCATGGTCGACCGGGCGAACAAGGCGTTCCGCGGCGCTCCGGTGGCCGCCGGGGCCCAGCGCAACGCCCTCGACGTGTACCAGGCCGTGACCATCGCCAGCATCGTGCAGACCGAGGCCGCCACCAAGGACGACATGGGCAAGGTGGCCCGGGTGATCCTCAACCGGCTGGAGCGCGGCATGCCCCTCCAGATGGACTCCACCCTCAACTACGCGCTGGGCCGCCCCGCCCACGCCCCCACCACCGAGGACACCGGCAAGGACAGCCCCTACGACTCGTACCGGCGCATGGGGCTGCCGCCGACCCCGATCGCCGGTCCCGGCGCCGACGCGATGCGCGCCGCCGTCGAGCCGGCCCCGGGCGACTGGCTCTACTTCGTCACCGTCCGGCCGGGCGACACCCGGTTCACCGCCGACCTCGCCCGGCACCGGCGCGATCTGGAGGAGTCCGACCGCGCGCGGCGGAGCGCGTCGCCGGGGGAGGAGGCCGCCGCCGGGTGACCGGGCGCGGCCTCGCACGGCGGCGGCCTCACGCGGCGGCCGGCTCCGGGGCGGACAGCAGCCGCCCGATGTCCCGTACGGCCGCGCGCCCGGCCCGGTTGGCGCCGATGGTGCTGGCGGAGGGTCCGTAGCCGACGAGGTGGACGCGCGGGTCGGCGGCGGCGCGCGTCCCCTCCAGCCGGATGCCGCCGCCCGCCCCGCGCAGCCGCAGCGGGCGCAGATGGCCGATGGCCGCCCGGAAGCCCGTCGCCCAGAGGATGACGTCGGCCTCGATCCGCCGCCCGTCGCCCCACTCCACCCCGTCGGGGGTGACGCGCTCGAACATGGGCAGCCGGTCCAGCACGCCCGACCGCAGTCCCTCCCGGATCGCGTCGTTGAGCGGCAGTCCGGTCACCGACACCACGCTCATCGGCGGCAGCCCCCTGCGCACCCGCTCCTCCACCAGCGCGACCGCGGCCCGCCCCGCCTCCTCGTCGAACGGTCCCTCGCGGAACACGGGCGGGCGCCGGGTGACCCAGGTGGTGGCCGCCGCGTGCGGAGCGATCTCCAGGAGGTGCTGGGTCGCCGAGGCGCCCCCGCCGACCACGACGACCCGCAGCCCGGCGAACTCCCCGGGCCCCTTGTACCCGGCGGTGTGCAGCTGCCGTCCGCGGAAGGTCTCCAGGCCGGGGACGCGCGGCCAGAACGGCCGGTCCCAGGTGCCGGTGGCGTTGATCAGCGCCCGCGTCGACCAGACCCCGTCCGACGTTTCGACCCGCAGCCTCCCGCCGCCGCCCTCCCGCACCGCTTCGACGTCGACGGGCCGGCGCACGCGCAGGTCGAAGGCGCGTTCGTAGGCCGCGAAGTACCCGGAGACGACCTCGGCGGAAGGGCGCGCGGGATCGGCGCCGGTCAGCTCCATGCCCGGCAGGGCGTGCATCCCGTGCACCTTGCCGTACGTCAGCGACGGCCAGCGGAACTGCCAGGCGCCGCCGGGGCCGGGGGAGTGGTCGAGCACCACGAAGTCGCGCTCCGGCTCGAACCCGGTGCGCCGCAGGTGGTAGGCCCCGGCCAGCCCCGCCTGCCCGGCTCCGACGACGACCACCTCGACCTCACGCACATCGTTCACGCTTCTACCAACCGCGTGATCGTCGCGGATCTTCCCGTGGGGGCGGCGGAGGCGGTGGGGGTTGGGCGTCGGGGGCGGGCCGGGTGTGGGCCGAGGGCCGGGTTCGCGCACCCTGCCGGGCTCCCGAACGGCCGCGCGGCTGCCGGACGGGCGTGGCCCGGAGCGCCCCGGGCGGGGCGGAGGCGCATGCGCCAGGATGGGGGCCATGCCCGATGCCTTCACCACCCGAGTCCTCGACCTCACCACCGGCTCCGCCGAGCGGGTCGCCGACATCACCGGCGACTGCGAGTCCTTCCTGCGCGAGGTGGCGGCGGGCCGCGACGGCCTGCTCAACGTCTTCGTGCCGCACGCCACCGCCGGGATCGCGATCATCGAGACCGGCGCCGGCAGCGACGACGACCTGCTGACCGCCCTGCACACGCTGCTCCCCGCCGACGACCGCTGGCAGCACCGCCACGGCGCCCCCGGCCACGGCCGCGACCACGTCCTGCCCGCCCTCGTCCCCCCGCACGCCACACTCCCCGTGGTCGGCGGCCGCCTCCGGCTCGGCACCTGGCAGTCGGTGTGTGTGGTGGACACCAACACCGACAACCCCGAGCGTCAGGTGCGGCTGTCGTTCCTGGGTGGGTGATGTCCGGCTCACCTTCCGGCCGGCTCGGGTCCGTCCCGCAGACGATGTCCGTCTCAGGGCCCGCCCCGGCTTCGCCGTCGGACCGGCCGGAGGGGGATGGTCGCGTGAGCCGAGGGAACGGTTCCGTGCTGGATCGCGAGGGCTTCCATGTCCTGCGCGAGCCGCGACGGCGCACGGCCGACGGGCCGGATTCCCCCGCAGCTCACCTGAGGACGGGTCGTCCGTCGGCGCGGACGACCCGGCGCGGCGTCACTGCACCAGGTCGAGGAATTGCCATCGTGCCTCGGGCCGGGCGCCGCTGAGCCACACTCCGCAGCTCTGGAGCACCACCGGACCTGCGGTGATGTGCTGGGTCCCGGTGTTGAGATCGCGCAGGAAGCGGTCGATCGGGCCGCGTCGGATCGCTGCCGAGCCCGCCCAGCGGTGGACCGTGCTGCCCACGTCCCGCGCGGTCGACGTCGCGTGGCTGAGAACGAGGCGCAGAAGCGTCTCCTGCTCCGTGGTGAGCGGGTCGCCCGAGTCGAGAGCGGTTTCCACGTCGCCCCATGCCTCCGACGCCCACGCCCGGGCGGCCCGGAGCCGGGCTTCCGCGGTCGCGTACTCCGCGTGGAACTGGGAGGTGTCGACAGCGGCACCGCGCGTTCCGGTGCGGGCCCGGACGACCTCCTTCAGCTCGTCCAGCAGCCGTCGTCCGACGCCCAGTGCCCAGCCGGTGTGCCCGATCGCGGCCATGTCGACCAGGCCGAGGCGGTAGACGGCGCCGCCGTTGACCGGGGTGGTCGTGGTGGCGGGGTAGGTGTACTCGTGCGGGACATACGCGTCGTGGCAGTGGTAGTCGATGCTGTGCGTCGCGCGCAGCCCGAGCACGTCCCAGTTGCCGTCGAGCGTCACCTGCGACTTCGGCATGACGAGGACCCGCATCTCCCCGGTGTCCTCGACCTGGATCAGGCTGTGGACGTGGGTGGCGTGCGCCATTCCGGAGGCGAACTGCCAGTTGCCGCTCACCAGATAGCCGTCCTTCACCGGAACGGCCCGGCCGGGCCGGGCGCCGTGCCCGGCGACCAGCGCGTACTGTCCGCCGGCGACGTCGGGGAACAGGTCGGCCGCCGCGGCGTCCCCGATGTAGGCCGCGGTGGAGCCGGTCACCAGTTGCAGTGCGAACATCGTCCAGCCCGCCGCCGCGTCGTGATAGCTGAGCCGCTCGACCGTCTCGATCAACTGCCGGGGGGCGAACTCGTGTCCGCCGAGACTCCTCGGCAACTCCGCTCGGACGATTCCCGTGTCCAGAAGGGCTCGCGCGCTGTGTTCGGGGAGTCTGCCGAGGGCCTCCGCGGCGTCGGCCTCCGCGTCGAGCGACCTGCCCACCGCGTCGATCCGATCCAGCAGTGCGGGCAGTTCCGGGCTGAGATGCAGTCGAGCCGTGGGCGTCATGCCGAACCTCACTTCACCGTTGCCGATGAGACGTCATGTTGCGTGTTGTGTACGGGAGTTCGTCTCTTCTGATCCGAGGCGGCCCGTCGGCCGCGATCGTCTCACGCGGGTGGTCCGTCGCATGCCGAAGAGCCACGAAGCGAGGCGGGGCCGGTGGCCCTCCGGTCGCCGAGCCGACCGTCGAGCCGCTCCGGTCCATCCGTGAGCCGGTGGACCCCGACCCCGGCAACCCGACCGCCATGTGCGGCTGAGTCTCTTCCGGGGCTGAGCGGGAACACCCCGGGGCAGTCCCCGAGAACGGCCCGGGGCGCGGGCCGGGGTCCGGCGCGGTCCGCCCCCGCCGTGCCGTGCCGTGCCGCCGCCCGCGGGAGCCCTCCCGCCTGGGCGGGGGCCGGGCGAAGGGCGGGCGGGGCCGGGGCGGGGCATTCCCCCGGTCGTCCGGTGCTGGTTCGGTGGAAGCAGCCGTCGGACGGGGGGTGCGGGTGATGGGCGTCGACGGCGCGGGGGCGCTGGTCGTGGCGGTCGTCGGGGTGATCGGGACCCTGCTGTCGGCCCTGCTCACCCAGCGCGCGGCCGAGCGCAGCCGACGGCGCGAGCAGGAGCGGGCCGAGCGGGTGCGGGAACGCGCGCGGGAGATCGAGGAGCGGCGCGACTGCTACGTCGCCCTCAACGCCGCCTCCCGGCAGTATCTGGCCGCCCTCACGGACCAGTTGCACGCGCTCGGCCGCCCGGAGGACACCGAGGCGGTGCGTCCGCGCCTCACCGAGGCCCGGGACCTGCACCGGGACGTGTACGCCGAGGCGCAGATGCGGCTGCCCGAACCCGTGCTCGTCCCGGCCGGGGAGGTCGCCCACGCGCTCGGCGCGCTCTACGGCAGGCTGCGGCGGCTGGACGACGGCACCCCCCGGCACGGCGACGCGCTCGACGCCGTACCGGGGGAGATCGACGCCCTGTGGGAGTCGCTGCGGGAGCTGCGGCGCGCGATGCGCAGGGATCTGGGGGCACCGGGGGAACCGGGGGCGGGGCCCCCGGGACAGGGTGTCCGCCGCCGGGGGACCGGTCCCGGTGCCCCCGGGGCGGGCTCCGGACGCTGACCGGGCGCCGGCCGGGAGGCATCCGAAGGAGCCGCTGCCGCCGCGGCCCCCTCGCCTCACGGGACCGGACGGCCGCGGTCCGTGAGACACGGGAGGCATGGGGAGCGGCGGTGGGGGAGGGCGAGGGGAGCGACGGGGGCCGGGCGCCCCGGGACCGCTCCGTCCGGGGGCGCCCGGGAATCCTCGCACCACGGATCCGGGGTACCGGGGCCGCGCCCGGGCCCGGCTCCCGGGACACCTCGGCCGGTACCCCGGACGCGCCTTCGCGGTACGGGCCGCACGTCGGCTTGTCCCGGCGCGACGTCCGGTGCCATGGTGGTCGGCATGGCACCGCCGTCCCTTGAACACGCCTCGGTACTCGCGGAATTACAGGTGGTCCGGAGGGCGGGGCCGCTGCGGCTGCGCGGCCGCGACGACCTGCCCCTCCTCGAAGCGGCCGCCGCCGGACTGACGGCCACCCGGACCCGCGAGGGCGCCGTGGAGGCACTGCTCCGCCGCGCGGTGGAACGGCTCGACCCGGGCACCCTGCGCACCGCCGCCGAGTACACCCTCGGCCTCGCCCAGGGCACCCGGGACTGGCCGGCCTCCTCCCGGCGGGCCCGCGCGGCCGAGGTGTACCGGGTGAGCGTGGAGCGCTTCCGCAAGCACCACGAGGTCATGGTGCTCGGACAGGTCGCCGAGCACATCGTGGAACTCGTGGAGGGCGGCGGTGAACCGGACGGGGCCGACCGGGAGGGCGCCACCCACCGGACCCTGGACGTCCTCGCGGGCGACCGCAGCGCACGCCTCACCCTCCACATCCACCCGGTGGACCTGCTGCGGGACCTGGATGTCGTGGTCTCCCCGGTCAACACCCACTTCGCGCTGCCCGAGTCGTACAAGTCCTCGGTCTCCGCCTCGCTGCGCCGGGCCGCCTCGGTTCGCGGTGTCACCGGTGACCTGCTGGACGACCCGGTCCACGACGAACTGCGCACCTGGGCCGCCCGGCACGCCACCGGGGGCCGCCCGGTACTCCCCGGCACCGTGGCGGCGACCGGGTCCGGCGCGCTGGCCGGGTCCGGCGTGCGCCGGATCTACCACGCGGCGGTGGCCGTGCCCCGGGCCGGCACCAACGACTACGACGTGCTGCCCGCCGACGTCACCCGCGCCACCTCGCGCGCCCTGGCACTGCTGGCCGAGGAACACGCCCGGTACGCCCCGCCGCTGCGCTCCGTCTGCTTCCCCCTGCTCGGCTCCGGCCGTGGCGGGCTGCCGTACCGGGTGAGCGCCGCCGCCGTGTGGAGCGCCGTCGAGGCCGAACTCGCGCGCGGGGCGCGGTGGGACGTGCACTTCGTCGGGCACACCCCGGAGGCGGCCCGCGCGGTGGAGCGGATCGCGGCCGGAACACGCCCCGGCCGCGCCCGGCCCGCGCCCGGCCGCTCCGGTTGACTGGGAGTACGGGCCGCTCGGCGGAGCGCGCACCCGGGGGAGCCCGTCCTCCCCGGGCGGCCCGCCCGGGACAACGCGTGCTCGACGGAAGGATGTTGGCCCGGAGGAGGACGACATCGCGAGACGGCTCCGGCCGTTCGGCCGACCGGCCCTCCCCGGGCGCCCCGGCGCCGCGCGGCCGTCCCCGGCATGCCGCGCCGCCCGCGTGGTGACGACCGCAGGACACCTGCCGGGGTGCCCCGCCCGCGTCCGTCTCCGGTGCCGGTGGACGGACCCACCGGCCCGTGCGTGGTCATGGACACCGACTCCGGAGGCGTCTCCCGTCGTCGCCGGCACTGAGGGCATCACGTGGGCCCGACCCCGCAACCGGAGGGGCAGGACCGACGGGCACGGTGCCCCATCCGCCCGACCCCCGTCCGCCCTGCCCCGACCCCCGTCTGCCCCGTTCCGGGAGGGGCCCTGTCGGCGCGTACCCGGCCCGCCCTCGCCTGCCCGGCCCGGCCCGCTCCGCACTGCCGTGCCCGGCCCGCTCCGCCCTCGCGTGCCCGGTCCGGGTGGCCGACCGCGCCCGCGCGACTAGCATCGGGAGTGCCCCGGCGGAGGCGCGCGGCCCGCACGGGTTCCGAGACGTCGGCCGGTGCGACGGCCGTACGGTCCGGCGACGGGACTCGCTCGCTCCGGCACCGAACCGGGGCGGGGCGGCCGGACGCGACGGCGGGATCCGCGGGTCATCGACGCCGGACACCGGAAGGACCGGCGCACCGCGCCCCGGCGGTGCCGGAAGAGGAGAGCGGGAGACATGACGGAGCCGGTCCGGAGCGTGCTGGTGCTCTCCCTCGGCGGCACCATCGCCATGACCACCGACCCCGCCACCGGCGGTGTCGTCCCCGCGCTCTCGGCCCGTGAACTCCTCGCCGCCGTCCCGGCCCTGGCGGCCAGTGGCATCGATGTCCGGGTGCGGGACGTCCGGCGGCTGCCCGGAGCCTCGCTGGCCTTCGACGACCTGGCCGAACTGTCGGCCGTCATCGCGGCGGAACTGGACGGCGGCGGCACCGACGGGGTGGTCGTCACCCAGGGCACCGACACCATCGAGGAGAGCGCCTTCCTCCTCGGTCTCCGCCACGGTCACGAACAGCCGGTCGTCGTCACCGGAGCGATGCGCAACCCCACCCTGCCCGGCGCGGACGGCCCGGCCAACCTCCACGCCTCCGTGCTCGCCGCCGCCGCGCCCGCCCTCAGGGGCGCCGGCTGCCTCGTGGTCCTCGGGGACGAGGTGCACGCGGCCCGCGCCGTCCGCAAGTCCCACACCACCAGCCCCGCCGCCTTCACCTCCCCGTCCTGCGGACCCGTCGCCCGGATCGTGGAGAACCGGGTGCGCCTCCTGGGCGGCCTCCCGCCGCGCGGCGTCCTGATCGGACCGCCCGTCCGCGAGGCCCGCGTCGGGCTGTACACCGTGACCCTGGGCGACGACGGTGTGCTGCTGGACGCCTGGCAGGGGGCCTGCGACGGCCTCGTGGTGGGGGCGCTCGGGGCCGGGCACGTCCCGGAGCGCCTCGTCGGGCCGCTCGCCCGGCTCGCGTCCCGCGTCCCCGTGGTCCTGGCCTCCCGCATCGGCAACGGGCCGGTCCTGTCAGGCACCTACGGCTTCCCCGGATCAGAGAGGGACCTCCTCGAACGGGGTCTGATCGGCGCCGGTGACCTCGGGCCCCACCAGGCGCGGCTCCTGCTCCACGCCCTCCTCGCCCACGGCTCCGACGGACCCGCCGTCCGCGAGGCGTTCGCGGCCGCCGGGGGCTGAGCGGGGGCGGGACGCGACGGGGCCGCGCCCCTCAGCGCGGTGGTGGTGCCGCGGGCGCGGGCATTCCCGCGGGGGCGTAGGGCGATCTCTTCGACGCGTCCAGCGGCTGTCAGTACAGTTCCCGTTCCCCGTCGTCGAAGGACTCGTGGAGGAAGGGGGCCAGTGAGCCGATCGTCCCTCCCCGCTCCAGGACGTCCGCGACGGCGCCGAGGTACGCGGACAGCGGGGGCGGGCTGCGGCTGAAGTCACCCGAGCCGTCGTGCCACTGCCTGCCGATCCGCCCCTGGTGCGGTCCCTCCCGCATGTCGATGATCTGTGCGTCCCCGTTGTCGTGCGCCCACGGAATCCACTGCGGATGCCACCAGGGCTCCTCACCGTCCCCGGGCAACGCCGGTACGCCCAGGACCCGTTCCCCCTCCCGGACGATCCCCGTGGACATCTGCCGGATCCTGTCGGCGGGTCAACCCCTCACCGGGCCCGCCCGGAGCACCCGCTCCGGGCCCGGCGTCCCGCCTTCCGTCAGCCCGTGTTCGCCCAGGGAGCCCACCGTCAGTCCGGCCGCGCGGCAGTCGGCCACGATGTCCGGGAGGGCGCCCAGGGTGGCCCGCCAACTCTCGGCGGCGGAGGCGTGGTCCGTGTCGTGCAGCAGCAGCGTCCCGCCGCCGCGCAGACCGGCGGCGGCCGTCGTCCGCACCGACTCCGGCGTGGCGTCCCGCCGCCAGTCCTCGCCCCACGCGGTCCACAGCACCGTACGGAGCCCGGCCCGGCGGGCGGCGGCCCAGCGTCCGGAGGTGAGGATGCCGTAGGGCGGGCGGTACCAGCGCGGCGCGCTCCCGGTGGCCCGGCCCACCGCGTCGGCCGCCCGCCGCACCTCCTCGGCGTCCCGCCGGGGTGCCGGACGCCACGGGCGGCTGTGCGTCCAGCCGTGCACCGCCGCCTCGTGCCCGCGCAGCACCAGCTCGCGGGCGAGGGCGGGATGCCGTACGACGTTCTCGCCGAGGACGAAGAAGGTGGCCCGGACGCCGAGCGTGTCCAGGACGTCCAGGAAGCACGGGGTGGAGGCGGGATCGGGGCCGTCGTCGAAGGTCAGCGCGATGTGCCCGGGGCTGCCCTGCCCGGCCAGCCCGGGGAACCAGCGCCGCCGCACGCCCGGCAGCCAGGTGCCCGCCGTGCCGATGTGCGCCAGCCCGGCCGCCACCGGCACGGCGGCGTACCGCACCGCCCGGCCGGAGCGCACTCTTTTCCGTGCTCCAGCCGCCCCGGTCACCGCCCGCGTCCCGCTCACCGCACGCGCTCCGGTCACCGCACGTATCCCGCTCACCATGCCTCCCGTCTCCGGCACCACACCTCGCACCCCCGCACCCGGGCCCGAAGCCCTCCGGTTCCTGCCGAGCTCCGCGTACCGTCCCGGCCCGCTGGGACTCTCCGCCCGGTGCCGCCCCAGCGCCCGCCCGCCCCGTCGGCCGTCACCCCTCCTGCGTCCCCCTCCTCCGTCACCCTTCCTCCCGCTTCCGCCCCCGCCGCCCCGGCACGGGTCCCGCGCGGACCGGCGGGGCGGTGTCCCAGGCACCGTGCACCGACGGGGCGCCGGCCAGGCCGATGCTGCCCAGGCCCATCAGGGCCGCGCCGGTCAGCTCCGGGAGCACCCGCACCCCGAGCGCGATCTGCTCGCCGAACAGGGCCCAGCCGAGGGCGACGCTGGTCAGCGCGTCCCCGAGGGTGAGCGTCGGCTGGGAGGCGGCCAGGGTCCCGGCCCGCAGCGCGCTCTGCAGCAACAGGAAGCTGAGCAGCCCCAGCCCGGCCGTGGCGTAGGGCGGCCACTGGGTGAGCACCGCGCCCGCGCCCTGCGGAAGCCGCCCGGTGACCTCCTTCATCAGCCCCGCCGTGCCGCCGAAGCCCACCGCCGACGCCGACCCGAACAGGGCCGCCCGGGGAGCGCCCCGCACCAGCCGCCCCACGGCCGTGAACCCGGCCATCGCGCCGAACAGCGCCAGGCCCGCCCAGCCCCACCGCCCCGGAACCGCCGTGTCCCGGCCCGGCGAGGGCGCGGCGGCACCGAGGAACAGCGCAAGCCCCACGGCCAGCGCCGCGAACGCCAGCCAGGTCCGCCGGTCCGGGCGCCGGTGGAAGACCGCGCTGCCCACGGCCAGCGTGAACAGCAGCTCGGTCGCCATCAGCGGCTGCACCACGGACAGGCTGCCCACCGCCAGCGCCGCCGACTGGAGCACGGCCGTCACCGCGAGCAGCGCCGCACCGCCCAGCCAGTACCGGTCGCGGACCAGCCGCAGCAGCGAGCGCACCACGGTATGGGCGGCCCCGGACCGCTCCTCGTCCTGGGCCGCCGCCCGGCGCTGGAGCACCGAGGCCGCCGCGTTGCACAGGGCGGCGAGCAGCGCGAGGACGACGGTGGGAACGGTCACCGGCGCGCACTCCCCGAATCCCGCGGTCCTTCCCGGCCCGCTGCCCGGCTCCCCGCGCGGCCCGCGCCCCGGTCGGCCTCCGGGCCCCCCGTCGGCCCCGCTCCCCGGCCCCACGCCCGGTACGTCATCCGAACCGCGTGGCCAGCCGCCGGTACAGCCCCGGCACCGTGCCCCGGACCCGGCACGGCAGCCACAACCAGCCCGGTACGTACACGTCGTCGCGCCCCCGGACGGCGGCGTCGCGCACCGCGTCGGCCACCCGCTCGGCGGGCACCGGACGGGGCCGGGAGCGCCGGTAGGGCGCCCCGCGGCGCTCGAAGAACGGTGTGTCCACGACCCCCGGCACCACATGGGTGACGCCCACCCCGGTGCCCCGCAGCTCGTAGCGGAGCGAGTCGGCGAAGGTGCCGAGCGCGGCCTTGGCGGCCGAGTACACGGCCTCGCCGCGCACCCCGACCGCCCCGGCGAGCGAGCCGATGAGCACCACCCGCCCCGAGCCCGCCTCCACCATCCCCGGCAGCAGCAGCCGCACCAGCCGCAGGGTGGCCAGGACGTCGATGCCGAAGACCTCGTCGATGGCGTGCGGGGGCATGTCGCGGAACTTCCCCGCCCAGCCGATCCCGGCGCCGGCCACCAGCAGGTCGACCGGGCCGACCGTGGCCTGGGTGAAGTCGGTGAGCAGCCGGTCGGCGCCCGGCAGGGTGAGATCGGTGGCGAAGGCGGTGGCCCGCGCCTCCTCGGCCACGTCGCGCAGCCGGTCGGGATCGCGCCCGCTGAGCACCAGCCGCCAGCCGCCGTCGTCCCCGAGCCTGCGGGCCACGGCGGCGCCGATGCCCGAGGACGCCCCCGTCACCAGGGCCGTGCGGGTGCGGATGCCGGGACCGCCGTCCGGCCGTTGGGGCCGTGCGCGGCCTGCGTCGGGCGCGGCGGCACGTCCCGGCCGGGGGCCGGACCGGGTGCGGGAGAACGCGTGGACCATGGCACCCACCTTGGCCGCGGACCGGGCATCGCGCGAGCCGACGACCGCGCCCCGGGGCCTCCCGGACCGCTCCCGGCGCGGACCCGACGGGCCGTCGGCCCCGACCGCCGGTCACCTGGCGTTCCCGGAGACGGGGAGGGAGAGGGAGCTGGAGACGGAGAGGAAGACGGGGGACGGGACGGAGACCGGGGCAGGTTGCCGGTGCAGATGTCAGCAGGAGGGTGACCGGATCGCCCGCTCTCGACATGGTTTGACCGCACCGTTCCGGGCTACCTGACGCACCGTGCATCCTCCCAGCGCACCGGCGTCCGGTCCCGCGCCCGTGGAGCCCGCGCGGCGCCCCGGCCGCCTGCTGGTGGTCAGCGCGAGCATGGGCGCCGGGCACGACACGGTCGCCGCCGAGGTGGCCCGCCGCGCCCGGGAGGGCGGTGGTGACGCGCTCGTCACCGACGTCCTCGCGCTCCTGCCGTTCGGGCTCGGCCGCGCCCTGCGGTTCCTCTACCGGGGCTCGGTGCGGCACGCCCCCTGGGCCTACGGCGCGGTGTACCGACTGTTCCTGCGCCCCGGCCCCGGCCGCCGCCCCGGCGGCACACCGCTGGCCCGGCTGGCGGGCGGGCGGCTGCTGCGGCTGGCCGCGGCGTGGGAGGCGGACGCGGTGGTGCCGGTCTTCCACCTCGGCGCCCAGCTCACCGGCCATCTGCGGGCCCGCGGACTGCTGCCGGTGCCCAGCGTGGTCCTGGTCGTCGACTTCGCCGTGCACCGCCAGTGGCTGCACCCCGGCAACGACCACTACCTCTGCCTGACGCCGGACGCGGCCCGCGAGGTGCGGCGCGCCATCGGCGCACCGGCCACCGTCTGCGGTCCCGTGGTGCCCCCCGGGTTCCTGGCGGTCGACGCCGGGGCGGCCGGCGCCGGGGCGGGGGCACCGACGGCCTCCGCCGGGCCCGCCCTCGCCCTGGTCGCCGCACCGGACGCATCGGACGCACCGGAGGCACCGGGTGTCGGCGGCAGCGACGGCGGAACCGCTCCCGGCGCGGGGCGGTCCGCCGGGCAATCAGCGGACCCCGGCGGTGGTCCCGGTTCCGGTGGCCCCGGCGACACCTGGCGGCTGTTCCTCGGGCGGCACGGCCCCGGCCGGGTGCCCGTCGTGCTGTCCGCCGGGGCCTGGGGCGTCGGCTCGCGCCTGGACGCCACGGTCCGGCTGCTGGCCGCGCACGGCTATCTGGCGGTGGTGCTCTGCGGCGCCAACGACCGGCTGCGGGGCGAGCTGTCGGGCACACCGGGCGTGCTCCCCCTGGGCTGGGTCGGCGACATGCCCGGCCTGCTGCGGGCCGCCCGCGCGCTGATCGACAACGCCGCCGGGCAGACCGCCGTGCAGGCCCTCGCCGCCGGGCTGCCGGTCATCGGCCACCGCCCGATACCGGGGCACGGAGCGGACGGCGTACGGCGGATGGCGGACCTGGGCGTCTCCGACCTCGCGGGGAACGGCGCCGCCCTGCTCGCCTCCCTGCGGCGGCTCACGGCGCCGGGCCCGGAGCGCGAGGCGCGGACCGCCGCCGGACGCGCGCTGTTCCGGCACGACCCGGTGCCGCTGATGACCGCGTACGCCCGTGCCCGGCGGGCGGGCACCGGCGGGTGAGGCCGGGCGCCCGCCGGACGCGCCGGTCAGTCGCCGGAGGCGCGCTCGGCGCGCTCCTCGTGGAGCTTCCGCACGCGCGCGGCCTCCTTGCGGACGTCGGCCTGTACCGTCCGCTCCCGCTCCAGCCACTCGGGGCGCTCCCGCTTCAGCTCCTCGATCCGCTCCGTGGTGAGCGCCTCGTCCACGCCGCCGCGCCGCAGGCCCGCGATGGACACACCGAGCTTCGCCGCCACCACCGGACGGGGGTGGGGGCCCTCGCTCCGCAGCTTCCGCAGCCACTCGGGCGGGTCGGCCTGGAGCGCGTTCAGCTCGGAACGGGAGACGACACCCTCACGGAACTCGGCGGGGGTGGCCTCAAGGTAGACACCCAGCTTCTTCGCCGCGGTCGCGGGCTTCATGGTCTGGGTGCTCTGGTGCGACGTCATGGGGTCCAGGGTATCCAGTGGGCACCGGGCCGCCGACCACACCCGGCGGCGCTCCCACCGCCACCGGCCGCCCCGGTGGTCGGGCCGGGGCCGCCGCGCCCGGTAGCCTGGACGGGTGACAGGCTCGGAAGACCCCCCCGCGTTCCGGCTCGCCTACGTCCCGGGGGTGATGCCCGACAAATGGGTGCGCATCTGGAACGAGCGGCTGCCGGACGTCCCGCTGTCCCTGACCCAGGTCCCCCCGGACGGCACGGACCGGATCCTGCGGGACGGCGGTGCCGACGCCGGACTCGTCCGGCTGCCCGTCGACCGCGCGGTGTTCAGCGCGATCCCCCTGTACACCGAGACCACGGTCGTCGTGGTGCCCAAGGACCACCTGGTCACCGCGGCCGACGAGGTGACCCTGGCGGACCTGGCCGACGAGATCGTGCTGCACCCCCTGGACGACGTGCTCGGCTGGGAGACCCCGCCCGGCCGCCCCGCCCTGGAACGCCCGGCCACCACCGCGGACGCGGTCGAACTGGTCGCCGCGGGCATCGGCGTCCTCGTCGTCCCCCTGTCCCTGGCCCGGCTGCACCACCGCAAGGACCTCGCGCACCGCCCGGTCACCGACGCCCCCGGGTCCGGCGTGGCGCTCTCCTGGCGCGAGGACGCGCACACGGACCTGGTGGAGGAGTTCATCGGCGTCGTCCGGGGCCGCACCGTCAACAGCACCCGGGGCCGCCCCCGGGCCGAGCAGGCGACGGACCGGAAGGGCGGGCGGGGGCGCGCCGACGGGGACGCCGCGCGGCGCAAGCCGACGCCCGGCAAGTCCTCCGGCGGCGCCCGGCGCGGCTCGGGCACGGCGCGCGGTGCGGGCAACACCCGCGGTGCGGGCGGCTCCCGGAGCGGGCGGCGCGGCAGACCCGGCCACCGCTGACCGATCCGCCCTGCCGCGCGATCGGCCCCGGCCGATCCGCCCCGGCCGAGGGGCTTCCCGGCCGACGGCCGACCGCTCGCCCCGGCCGTCCGCCCCCGCTGCCCACGGGCCCCCGCGGACCGGCCTCCGGCACCCCGTCCCGGTCCGCCCCCGCTCAGACGCGCCGGGCCGAGCGCTCCAGCCGGTCGAGGGCGCCCCGCGCCGTGAACTCCCGCTGCCCGCCGCGCAGCAGCAGGTCCGCCGCGGCGAGACCGGGTTCGCCGGCGGTCTCCGGGAGGCACGGCACGGCGACGCAGCGCATCCCGGCCGTGGGCCGCCTCGGCTCCCGGGAGCCCGCGCGGGAACACCGACCGGAGGGCGCTCGCGATGGGACCGGTCCGCCGGTCCGGGACGGGGCCGGAAGCAGCGGCGCCGGAGCGCCCCGGCGGTGCGGCCCGCGGGTGAGGCGCGACCGGGAGCGGGGCCCCGGAGCGGGGGCCCGGAGCGGACCCGCGGCACGGGGACGGTGCCGTGCCCCGCACCGCGCGCCCGGCACCGGGCACGCGCACTCACCCCCGCGCAGCGCGGCCGATCGACTCCACCAGCGGCAGCAGCCGGTACGGCACCCGTTCCCGCAGCGCGACCTCGCTGCGGGTGCGCACCACCCCGGGCAGGCTGATGAGCTTCTGCACCACGTCCTCCAGATGCGCGTTGTCCCGTGCCACGACCCGGGTCATCAGGTCCCCGCCGCCGGTGATGGAGAAGGCCTCCACGATCTCCGGGACGGCGGCCAGTGCCTCGCCCACCTCGTCCAGACGCCCCTGGGTGACCTCGATGTGCACGAACGCCAGCACCGGGTGGCCGAGCGCCGCGGGGGAGAGCGCCGGGGCGGCGCCGGTGATCACGCCCTCCCGCTCCAGCCGGTCCAGCCGGGCCTGGAGAGTGCCGCGGGCGACGCCCAGGAGGCGGGCGTACTCGCGCACGCTGGTGCGCGGCCGCTCCAGCAGCAGCCGCAGGATGCGGGTGTCCAGTTCGTCGACGGCCATGGCGCCCGTCCGCTCCCCTCGTCGGCCATTGGTACGCCGGTGGCTGCCGGAATACCGCATCGAGCGTACCAATGGCACAGTGGAAAAGTGGCCTGTTGAGCCACTGGCGGAAAGGATGCTCCCATGGGGGTGTCGATGGCGCTGCGGACCCCGCGGCGCCTTTTTCATGCCGAGAACCGCGCGGACGGCGATCCGGGCGGAAAGGGGGCGATACGTGGTGCTGAAGAGGGTGTTCATGGCTCCGGACCCGGGGCGGGCGCGGCTGCGCTTCGCCGCGCGGGGCGTCCTCGGCATCGGCCTGGCCGTCGTGGTCTGCGGGTCGGCCGGGATCTCCCTGGTGGGCGTCGTCGTCGGCGGGCTCGCCGCGCTGCTCGCGCTGTTCACCGTCACCGACCCGGCCGTCCGCGGCCAGGCGGTGACCACGGCGCTGCTCCCCGCCGCCGGACTGCCGGTGCTCGCCCTGGCCGCCGTGCTCCACGACCACCCGGTCGTCCGCGACCTGGTCTTCCTCGCCGTGGTCGGCGCCGGGGTGTACGCCCGGCGCTGGGGGCCGCGCGGGCACAGCCTCGGCGTGTTCGCGTTCATGACCTTCTTCATCGCCCAGTTCCTGCACGCCACCGCGGACCTGCTGCCCGAGATGTCCGCCGCCCTGCTGCTGTCCGTGGCCGCCGCCGGCGCCACGCGCTTCGGCCTGTGGTGCTACGAGCGCCGCACGCCCCCGCCCGCCGCGCCCGCACCGCCCCCCGGCCGGGGTCTGGCCCGCGTCACCACCCGCCAGGCGGTCCAAACCACCGCCGGCGCCGCCTTCGCGCTGGTCGTGGGGCAACTCGTGTCGGGGGACCGCTGGTACTGGGCGGTCGGTGCCACCTGGTGGGTCTTCGTCAACACCACCTCGCGCGGCGAGACCCTGGTGCGCGGCTTCCGCCGGGTGCTCGGCACCGTCATCGGCATCGGCGCCGGGTTCCTCGTCGCCGTCCCGGTCGCCGGGTCCGGGGTGCCCACCGCCGTCCTCACCGCCGTCTGCGTCTTCGGCGTCTTCTACACGGCCGCCGTGTCCTACACCTGGATGATGCTCTGCGTGACGGTGCTCGCCGAGCTGCTCTACGGGCTGCTCGGCGTGCTCGGCCCCGGACTGCTCGCCCTGCGGCTCGTCGAGACGGGCGTGGGGGCGCTCGGCGCCGCCCTCGCCGTGCTGCTGGTCCTGCCGGTCACCACCCACGCCGTCACCCACGCCTGGATCGAGCACGCCCTGCGCGGTGTGCGGGCCTGCACGGCCGAGGCCGCCGCCCGGCTCGCCGGGGACGACTCCGCCGACCCGGGGGCGCGGGTCGCCGAGCTGGAGCAGGCGCTCGCCCGGGTGCGGCTGTCGGTCGCGCCGCTGGTGCACCCCCTGCACCCGGTGCGGAGCCGCAAGCGGCGCGCCCGCCGGGTGCTCGCCCTGCTCGACGACTGCGCCCGGGAGGTGCGCGGCCTGGCCGCCGTCGCCGCCGACCCGGAGGCCTCGCACGACGCCCGGCTGGCCGCCGCCTGCTGGCGGGTCGAGAGCGCGGTCGAGGCCCTGACCGGCGGCGGGACCGTCCCCGCCCGCGCGGAGCGCCCGCTCGCCGCCGGACCCGCCCACGCCCATCTGCACGGCCTGGAGGGCGCCCTCGCCGAACTCGCCGCCCCGCTGCGCGCCCGGTCCGGCTCGCCCCTGGTCGGTGCCTGAGGGAGGTCTCCCCCCGCCTCGGCGCTACCCAGGGCCTCTCGTTTGGATCACGCCGGGCTCGCGGGGTCTGGCACCGCTCCCCGATCCGGCCCGATCCAAACGAAGACCCAAGTCCCCCCTTTGGTCTAGACCGCAGGTGATCGACTGCTACGGTCGCCCGGAGCACGCATCGGACGACGGCACCCCGCCGGGGCGCGGGGCAGAGAGGGGCCAGTGGTGGCAGACGGCGGGAGACGACAGCGGCGGGCGTTCATCGGGTCGTTCACGGCGGCCGGCGGACCCGGGGTCGTGACGGCGGCCGTCGACCCGGACAGCGGCGCCCTCACCGCCCTCGGCGCGGACGGCACCCTGCCCGACCCCTCCTACCTGGCCCTCGCCCCCGGCGGGGAGATGCTCTACGCGGTCAGCGAGACCGCGCCGGGCACGGTGGCCGCGTACCGGGTGGCCGGGGACCGGACCGAACCGGCGGGCCGCCCGGTGCCCGTCGACGGCGACGGGCCCACCCACCTCGCCCTGCACGCGGGGCACGTCCTCACCGCCAACTACGGCTCGGGCAGCGTCAGCGCCGTACCGGTCCGCTCCGACGGCACCCTGGCGCGCGGCGCCTCCGGAGTCCTGCGGCACACCGGTTCCGGCCCGCACACCCAGCGCCAGCAGGCACCCCATGCCCATCAGGTCCGGTCCGACCCGAGCGGGCGCTGGGCGGTCAGCGTGGACCTCGGCACCGACTCGGTGCGGGTCTGCGCCCTGGCGGACGGCGCCCTCACCGTGCACCGGGAGATCGCCCTGCGCCCCGGCTCCGGCCCCCGCCACCTGGCCTTCCACCCGGACGGCGCGCACGCCTACGTGGTCAACGAACTGGCGCCGACCGTGACCGTCTGCCGCTGGGACGCCGCCGAGGGGGTGCTCCGGCCGCTCACCGAGGTGCGGCTGCTGGCCGGACCCGCCGCGGGCGACGCCTATCCGTCCGGCATCGTCGTCTCGCCCGACGGCCGCTTCGTGTGGACCGCCACGCGGGGCGAGGACGTGGTCTCGGTGCTGGCCGTCGAGGGGGACGCCCTGCGGCTGCTCGCCACCGTCTCCTGCGGCGGCCGCTGGCCGCGCGACATCGCGCTGTCGGAGGGCCTGCTGTACGTGGCGAACGAGCGCTCCGGGGACGTCACCTGGTTCACCACCGACCCCGGCACCGGCCTGCCGGCGCGCGCCGGATCGCTGCCGGTGGCCGCCGCCTCCTGCGTCGTCCTCGGCTGACCCGCCGTACGCCCCCCGGGGGGACGGCGAAGGGCCCGTCCCTCCGGAGCGGGCCCTTCGGCGGTGCGGGGGCGGGGGTCAGCGGACCGGGGAGCCCTGCGACGGCTGCGGGGCGATGCCCAGCGTCGTCGTGTACTTGGCCAGCGCCAGCTTGCCGATCGCCGGGTAGGGGCCGAGCGGGTCGGCCGTGGCACAGCCCGCCTCCCGGGCGGCCTCCGCCAGCAGGCTCCGCTCGATCTCCGGGCCGATCAGGTACGGGGCCAGCGCGAGCTGCCGGGAACCGGAGGAGCGCAGCCGCTCGGCCACGGTGGCGATCGAGCCCTCCTGGTCCAGGGCCGCCGCCATCACCGGCACGGCCAGCCGCGCGGCCAGCAGCATGCCGGTGATCCCGGCCGCCTGCACCGCCTCGTCGCCCCCCACGGAGGCCAGCACGATGCCGTCCGCGGCGGTGGCCACGGTGAACAACCTCGCCCGGTCGGCGCGGGCCAGACCGGCCTCGGAGAGCCGCACGTGCAGCGCCTCGGCCAGCAGCGGGTGCGGGCCCAGCACATCGGTCAGCTCGGCCGCGACCCTGCTGTCCATCACGGCCTGGCGGACCCGGCGCAGCAGCGCGCTGTCCGGACCGGCGAGCAGCGGCACGACGACGGCGACGGGACCCTCGGGCTCCTTGGCCTCCAGACCCGCGGCGAGCGCCTGCTCGTAGCGGGCGACGCGCTCCTCGGCGGCGTGCAGCAGGACGACCGGCAGCGACGGGTACTCCACGTCGTCGCCGTCGAGGTAGCCGATGCGGGCGTCGAGGCCCGGCAGCTCGGAGCGGGCGATGCTGATGACCTCTTCGGCGAGGCCGCGGGTGGCGCTACTGGGCATGCCCGGCACCGCGAGGACCAGCGCGGGCGCGCCCTCGGGGGCCACCAGCGGCTCGGGACGGCGGTGCCGTCCGGGCTGGCGGGGGCGCGGCATTCGTACAGGCAGGCCGGCGGGCCCAGTGGGGGAACTCATGGCGCCGCATGTTACTGGTTTCCGCGCCTTCCGCGTTCGGGGAGGGTGCGGGAGAGTACCATCCGTCCGGTTTTGTCTGGAGCAGGTTGTACGGATCGGACGGCATCGGCACGATTCCCCTCCGCGGTCGAGCGGTTTCAGTCCGTTTCCGTCCGTGTCACATGGAGCATCAGCCCGTCCTCGGGGAGGCCCGGGGAGTCCGTGGCCAGGCCGGTCGCGAGCCGCACCGCGCCGTGCAGCGGATCGCCCCCGGCGGCCGTCCGCCGTGCCCGGGGCAGGCGGCGCGACAGCTCCTTGTCGAGCGGGGCGGTGAGCGGGGCGCCCAGCTTCAGCAGCCCCCCGGTGACCGCGACCAGGGCCCCGTCCCCGGCGGGGCAGACGGCGGCGGCCGAGTCGGCCAGGTGGCCGGCCGCGGCCCGCAGGATGCCGGCGGCGACCGGGTCGCCGTCCGCGCAGGCGGCCACGTCGGGTGCGAAGGAGGCGAGCACGGCGGGGCGGTCGGTGCGCGGGTAGAGCGCGCCGGGCAGCCCCGTCACCGGCCCGAACCGCTCCCGGGCGCGGGCGAGCAGCGCGGCCGAACCGCCGTCCCGCCCGTCGTGGGCGCGGAGCGCGGCCTCCAGGCCGGCCCGCCCGATCCAGGCCCCGCCCCCGCAGTCGCCCAGCAGGTGTCCCCAGCCGTCCGCCCGCCGCCACCGGACCAGATCGGTGCCGGTGGCGATCAGTCCCGTACCGGCGGCGACCACCGCGCCCGGCCGGGGGCCGAGTGCCCCGGCGTAGGCGGTGACCGCGTCGGCGGCAAGCGCGACCACCCGGGCTCCCAGCTCCCGCGCCAGGGCGCCCGGCAGTTCGGCGCGCAGCGCGTCGCCGAGGGTGGCCATCCCGGCGGCGCCGACGGCCACCGTGGTGAGCCGTCCGGCACCGCTCCCGGCGGCCAGCGCGCGGGCCATGGGCACCACCTGCTCCAGGAAGTGCCCGGGGTCGATGCCCCGGGGGCCGGTGCGCACCGGTTCCCGGGAGGCGCGCCGCTCCAGCGGGCCGCGCCGCACGGTGCCGACGACGGCCCGCAGTCCGGAGCCGCCGGAGTCCACCGCGAGGAACCCGTCGTCCCCCGCCGCCTCCTCCGCCCTACCGGTCACGGCAGGCGCCAGTCCACCGACTGTGCGCCCTGCCGCAGCAGCAGGTCGTTGGCCCGGCTGAAGGGCCGGGAGCCGAAGAAGCCCCGGTCGGCCGACATGGGCGAGGGGTGCGCGGACTCGAGGGCGGGAAGCTCCCCGAGCAGCGGCCGCAGATTGCGCGCGTCCCGGCCCCAGAGGATGGAGACCAGGGGCTTTCCGCGCGCGGCCAGGGCGCGGATGGCCTGCTCGGTGACCTCCTCCCAGCCCTTGCCCCGGTGGGCGCCGGGCCGGCGCGGGGCGGTGGTCAGCGCCCTGTTGAGCAGCAGCACGCCCTGCCGGGTCCACGGGGTCAGGTCCCCGCCCGCGGGCTGGGGGAGCCCGAGGTCCGCGGTCAGCTCCCGGAAGATGTTGATCAGGCTGCCCGGCAGCGGCCGCACCTCGGGGGCGACGGAGAAGGAGAGCCCGACGGCGTGTCCCGGGGTGGGATAGGGGTCCTGGCCGACGATCAGGACCCGCACGTCGTCGAAGGGCTGCTGGAAGGCCCGCAGGACGTGGGGTCCGGCCGGGAGGTAGGTGCGCCCGGCGGCGATCTCGGCGCGCAGGAAGTCGCCCATCGCGGAGATCCGCCCGGCGACCGGTTCGAGGGCCTGCGCCCAGCCCGCTTCGACGATGTCATTCAAGGGTCGTGGTGCCACGGGCGTCACCCTACTGCCGCGCGGGGGCCCCGGTTCAACCGGCGGTGCGGCGGCAACCCCCGGCTCCGCCCGGTCCGTTCACCCGACGACCGCCGCGCGGACGCAGAGCACGTCGGGCAGGTGGGAGGCGAGGAGGCGCCAGGAGTCGCCGTCGTCGTCGGAGGCGAACAGCTCCCCGTTGCGGTTGCCGAAGTACACGCCCGCGCGCTCGGCGTCGTCGGTGCGCAGGGCGTCCCGCAGCACCGTCCCGTAGTGGTCCTCCCGGGGCAGGCCCGCCGTCAGCGGCTCCCAGCTCCGCCCGGCGTTCTCGGTGCGGTAGACCCGGCAGCGGTGCCCGGCGGGGACCCGGTCCACGTCGGCGTTGATCGGGAAGACGTAGGCGGTGCCGCCCCGGTGTGGATGGGCGGCCACGGCGAAGCCGAAGGTGGACGGCAGGCCCTCCCCGATGTCCGTCCAGTGGTCGCCCCCGTCGTCGCTGCGGTAGACCCCCCAGTGGTTCTGGAGGTACAGCCGGTCCGGGTCGGCCGCGTCCCGCGCGACCTTGTGCACGCACTGGCCGAACTCGGGGGCGGGATCGGGCAGGAACTCCGCGGAGACGCCGGAGTTGGACGGCCGCCAGCTCGCGCCACCGTCCTCGGTGCGGAAGACGCCCGCGGCGGAGACGGCGACCGTCACCGAGGCGGGGTCGCGCGGGTCGGTGAGGACGGTGTGCAGCCCCTCACCGCCGCCGCCCGGCACCCACTGGGAGCGGGTGGGGTGCTCCCACAGGGCGCGGACCAGCTCGAAGCTCTCCCCGCGGTCCTCCGAGCGGTACAGTGCGGCCGGTTCGGTCCCCGCGTACACCACGCCGGGCTCGGCCTCGGCCGGGTGGAGCTGCCACACCCGCTCCAGCGAGGCACCGGTGTCCGGGGGGAACCGCACGGCGGGCCGTCTCGGCTCCCGCCAGGTGCGGCCCAGGTCGTCGGAGTGGAACACCGACGGGCCCCAGTGCGTGCTGTCGCCCCCGGCGAGCAGCCGCGGGGTGTCCCCGCGCAGGTCGAGGGCGACCGAATAGACGGCCTGGGCGTTGAAGTGGGGACTTCCGTCGAACTCCCAGGTGCCACCGCGTCGGCGCCCGATGAACAGGCCCTTGCGGGTGCCGACGGCGAGCAGTGTCTCGGTCATGCCGATCACCTCCGGGCGTCCTTCTCGACGCCTTCGACTGGGTTGTGACGCCTTTGTCCCCGGCACCGGCCAGTCTGCCCCGGGGTGCGGGCGGTCACCTCCGGACAGGGCGTCGCCGCAGGTCACGAGGTCGGTGTCGACCCGCGCGGCGCCCGCGCCCGCGCCTTTGCCGCGTCCCACCCGCGCGTGGCTCCCGCGCCGTTCCCGCGTGGTCCTGCGTCGCGCCACTCCCGCGCCTCTCCCAGCCGCCCCTCAGCCCTCGTCCGGCAGCGCGCGCGCCAGGACGGCACCCAGGTCCGACCCGTCGGGCAGGGTGCCGAAGGCGTACCCCCGTTCGCCGCCGAGCCGGGACGCGCAGAAGGCGTCCGCGACGGCCGGCGGCGCGTGCCGGACCAGCAGGGAGCCCTGGAGGACCAGGGCCATCAGCTCGACCAGCCGCCGGGCCCCGGTCTCCGACGCCCCGGACAGGTCCGACTCCAGCCGGGCCACGGCGGCGTCCAGCCGGGCATCGGCGCCGCGCGCCCGGGCCAGCTCCGCGAACAGGGCGTGCCGGGTGGCGGGGGAGCGGTCCAGCGCCCGCAGCACGTCGAGGGCGTTGACGTTCCCCGAGCCCTCCCAGATCGACAGCAGCGGGGCCTCCCGGTAGTGCCGGGGCATGCCCGAGTCCTCCACGTAGCCGTTGCCGCCCAGGCACTCCAGGGCCTCCGCGGTGAACGCCGGGCCCCGCTTGGTCACCCAGTACTTGCCGACGGCGGTGGCGATCCGCCGGAACGCCGCCTCCCCGGCGTCCCCGCGCACCGCGCGGTCGGCCGCGCCCGCCAGCCGCAGGGTGAGCGCGGTCGCCGCCTCCGACTCCAGCGCCAGATCGGCCAGCACGTTGCGCATCAGCGGCTGGTCGGCCAGACGGGCGCCGAACGCGCTGCGGTGCCGTGTGTGGTGGCCCGCCTCCACCAGCGTCTTGCGCATCAGCGTCGCCGAGGACATCACGCAGTCCAGCCGGGTGCAGTTGACCATCTCGATGATGGTTCTGACGCCCTCCCCCTCGGGCCCGACCAGCCAGGCGACGGTCCCGTCGAACTCCGGCTCGGAGGAGGCGTTGGAACGGTTGCCGAGCTTGTCCTTGAGCCGCTGGATGCGGAACGGGTTGCGCCCGCCGTCGGGCAGCACCCTCGGCACCAGGAAGCAGGAGAGCCCGCCGGGCGCCTGGGCCAGCACCAGGAACAGGTCGCTCATCGGCGCCGAGGTGAACCACTTGTGCCCGCGCAGCGTGTACACCCCGGGCTCGGAGGTGGGGGCGGCCGCCGTGGTGTTGGCGCGGACGTCGGAGCCGCCCTGCTTCTCGGTCATCCCCATCCCGGCCAGCAGGCCCCGCTTCTCCGTCGGGACGCGCAGCCCGGGATCGTACTCCCGGGCGGTCAGCAGCGGTTCGTAGAGCTTCGCCAGGTCCGGCTGGCGGCGCAGCGCCGGGACGGCCGCGTACGTCATCGAGACGGGGCAGCCGTGGCCCGCCTCTGTGTGACCCCAGACCAGCCCCCCGGCGGTCCGCGCGACATGGGCGCCCGGCCGTCCGTCCGCCCAGGGGGCGCCCGCCAGGCCCTCGCCGACGGCCACCCGCATCAGACTGTGCCAGCTCGGGTGGTGGTCGACCTCGTCGACCCGGTTGCCGTACCGGTCGTGGGTGCGCAGCTCCGGCTCGTGGCGGTTGGCCAGCTCGCCCCACTCCTGCGCCTCGGCGCTGCCCGCCCGCCGTCCGAGCCGCCGCAGCGACTCCTCGGCCCAGCCCGCCCCCTCCCGCCGCACGCCCTCCAGCAGGGCCGCGTCGGCGGAGGCGTCGTAGGGGGCCAGGGGCGGGGGCTGGTTGGTGACGTCGTGCGTGGTGTGCCCTGCGGGGCGGCCGGCCGAACCCTCGTCGGAGTGCTGCGCGCGTGTCGTCATACCACGATGTTGCGGGATTCCCGCGACCGCAGCAATAGTGCAACAGGGTGGCGGCGCACGTACAGTACGTCCGTGTCCGCGCCGACGAACGACCCCGCGCCCCGGGCCGGGGCGGCGCCGCGCCCGCTCTCCGCGCGGTCGGTGGTGCTGAGCCTGCTGCTGGGCGCGGACGCCCCGGAGCTCCCGGCCCGGGAACTGGTCCGGCTCGCCGACCGGTTCGGCGTCGGCGGCTCCACCGCGCGGGCCGCGCTCAGCCGCATGGCCTCCGCCGGTGATCTGCGCCGCACGGAGGGCGGCTACCGCCTCGGCGCGCGGCTGCTGGACCGCCAGCGGCGCCAGGACGAGGCGGTGCGCCCGCGCACCCGCGCCTGGGACGGGGACTGGGAACTGGTCGTGGTCACCGCGAGCGGACGCGGCCCCGCCGAACGCGCCGACCTGCGCGCCCGGCTCACCGCGCTGCGGCTGGCCGAACTCCGCGAGGGAGTCTGGCTGCGCCCCGCCAACCTGCGCCGCCCGCTCCCGGCCGACCTGGCGCGTGTCGCCGAGCCCGGACGCTGCCGCCCCGACCGTCCCGCGGCGGACCTGGCGGCCCTGCTGTGGCCGCTGGACGCCTGGGCGGACACCGCGCGGGAACTGCTCGGGCACGTCGGCCGGGCGGGGACCCCGGCCGGGCGCCTCGCCGCCTTCGCGGCCGTCGTGCGCCATCTGCTGGCCGACCCCGTGCTGCCCGCGCCGCTCCTGCCGGACGACTGGCCCGGACCGGCGCTGCGCGAGGCGTACACGCGCTACCGGCGGGAGCAGCCCCGGCGGCCGGGCGCCGGGGACGCCCCCGCCTCAGCCGCGCCCGCCCCCGCCTGAGCCGCGCCCGAGGGCCGGGCGGGACGGGTGGCCGCCGCTCGTCCGGTGGGGTGCCGCGCGCGTGTTCCGTTCGTATGGAATGTGATCATGCGGTTACGTTGCGTGTGTGCTCGAAACATCCTTCGTTCATCGTTCCCTCGGGCTGTCCGACCGCTGCCCGGACGAGTGCGAGCTGTCCGTGCGGCACACCTGGACCGTGCGCGGGGGCGGTGCCGCCGTCTCCTGGTTCGACGTCCGCCTCGCGTTCGCCGACGGCGCCGTGGTCGAGACCCTCGCCGTGCTCTCGCCGCACGGCGTCCGCGTCGAGGACGTGCGCGCCGAACCGGCGCTGTCCCTGGACGACCTCGCGGTGCTCGGGCAGTGGCTGGAGGGCCCGCTCCTCGACGCCTGCGTGCCCGCCGCCGCGGGCTGCGCGGCGCCCCGCCGGGCGCGGCCGGAGTGGCCGCGCGGCCGGGAGGGGTGCCGGCTGGCGGCACGGGAGTACCGCGCTGCCCAGGAGGCGGGCGCCGATCCGGTGCTCGCCGTGATGGGCGCGACCGGGCACAGCCGCCGGGACTCCCTCCGGCTGATCGGCCGGGCGCGCGACGAGGGGTTTCTGGCCCCGCGCCGGGCCCGGCGCGCTTCCCCCGCCGCGCCGCGTGCCCCGCGGCCGGACCCGCGGGACGGGCCCTACACCGGCTGATCCGGCCCGCCCCGGGCGTCCTGCGCCGGGACGACCGGGGCCGGGCCCGAGGACTCGGCCCCCGTCGCGAAGAACCGCGAAACATCCGCGCCGCCCCCCGTGTCCGGGGCCTCGGAACCCGGCGGGACCCCCAGCTCCCACGCCAGCCGGTAGCGCTTGAACAACTCGGCGCGCAACTGCGGCACGGGCATCGGCACCCCCGGCACCAGCGCCGCGAAGACGGCGCCCATCAGCAGGGCCCGCAGCATGGGGTAGTCCCGGTCCACGTCCTGCGAGCCGTGCCGGACCACGGTGTCGCGGAGCAGCTCGGCCAGCCGCCGCTGCTCCGGGCAGATCACGAACCCCTCGGCCTGCAGCAGCCCCGCCATGTGGTGGCGCATCAGCACCGGCCGGTCCCGCGCCAGGCCCAGCAGGGCGTCGATGGCGCGCGCCATCCGCTCGGGCCCCTCGTCGGTGCGCGGCTCGCGCTCCAGGGCCTCCTCCAGGGTGCGGTGCATCAGCCGGTGCACGGCGGACTGCACCAACTGCCGCTTGCCCGGGAAGTAGTACGAGACCAGACCGCGTGCCGAGCCCGCCCGGTCCGCGATCGCGCCGAGCGTGGTCGCCTCGTACCCGTGCTCGTGCACCAGTTCCACGGCGGCCTGCAACAGGCGCTCCTTGGAGCGTCTTCGCAATTCTTCATTGACCGAGGCGCTGCGCGGGGACATCCTGTAACTCCTGCGTTGACTGGCTGCCAGCCAACTATACTCAGCGCAGCAGGGGCCGCCCCCTTTCCACATGCGGCCCGGCTGCCGCCTGTCTCGGGCGACACGGGGGATCGTCCGAGACGGGCGGCGTGTTCGACGGCCGCTCCGCACCGCGACCGACGGTGCGGAGCCCGCACCCCATGGCGGGCGGTCACGGGGCAGTGGGCCCGGTGGGTCGCCCGTCCCCACGGGACCGCGGAGCGCGCCCGTGGGAGGTCTCCGGAAGACCGGTCGGCGGGTCGGCCGGTCCCGTGTCTCAACGGGCCCTGGCGGGCCGCCGGTCCCAGGGCCGCCACCGCCGGTGGGCGAGCACGGCGAGGGCCGCCACCAGGGCGCCCAGCAGCCAGCCCCCGACGACATCGGTGGTCCAGTGCACGCCCAGCCACACCCGGGTGAAGCCGACGCCCGCCACGGAGAGCGCCGCGAGGACGACGGCGGTCCGCCGCACCCCCCGGGACGCCCCGTGGCGGTACAGCAGCCACACCAGCAGGAGACAGACGAACGCGGCGGTCATGGCGTGCCCCGACGGGAAGGCCGCGTAGCGCGCGGAGTCCACGGGAACGGCCCAGACGGGCCGGGGGCGGTCCACCGCCGCCTTGAGCCCCTGCTGTGCCGCGGCACCCAGCAGACAGGTCGCCGCCAGCCACCCGGCCGTCCACCGGTCCCGGCGCCGCGCCCACAGCCAGACCACCGCCACCGCGCTCAGCAGCCGCATCGTCCACGGGTCCCACACCCAGTCGGTCAGGACGCGCAGGAGATGCGTGACGCCGGGCTCGGCGAGCGCCCAGCGGTGCGTGGTGTCCGCGACGGTCCGGTCGAAGCGGACCAGCGGACCCCACTCGACGACGACCGCGAGGGTCAGCAGGGCGGAGCACAGCACGAGGACCCGGACGGCGCGGACCGCCCCCCGGGACTCCGGCGGCGTGGAGGGACGGGGCGGGGAGGCGGTGCACGGGGAGGGCATGCCGCGATCCTCCCCGACGGCCGGTCCACGGGGCCACTCCCTCGGCGACCGCCCCGCGCGCGAGGTGCGCCGGGGCGCGGGGGTGGTGGCGTAGGGGCGCGCGGCGCGGAGGCGTGGCGCGGGGTGCGGGCCGTCGCGGCGGGGTGGGCCGACGGGCGGGGACGGTCGGTTCGGCGGGCGGCCGGGCCGGGGAGCGCGCGGATGCGGGTGCGGCGGGGCGTCGGGCGGTGCGGGTGGGCGCTGTCTTCCGGCGCCCGTCGGGGTCAGCGCAGGGCGTGCAGGCCCGGGACGAAGGCCAGGAGCACCGGCACCACCGGGACCAGTGCCGCCGCGGCCGTCAGACGCAGCCGTCGCGCGGCGGGCAGCCGGTCCGGCGCGGTCAGCAGCCGGTCCACCCGCTGCGGGACCTGGGCGCGGTCGGTCGGGGCGGGGCGGAACACGCCCCGGTCCTCGTTGAGTTCGACCAGAGCCAGAGCGGTCGTCAGACGGCCGTGACGGCGGGAGGCGACGTCGTCGGCGGCCAACTCGACCAGCCGGTGCATCTCGTCGCGGAACGCGGCGAACACCGGAACCCGCGGGAAGCCGTCCGCCAGCGCCGACGCGCAGTGCAGCAGCCAGTCGTGCCGTGCCCGCGCGTGCCCCCGCTCATGGGCGAGGACCGCGTCCAACCGCCGGCCCCTCAGGCGGTGCAACGCGGCCGTGGTGACGACCAGTCGCGAGGGAGTGCCCGGAAGCCACCAGGCGTCCGGCCGCTCGCCCTCCAGGACCACGAGCCGGTCGGTGCCGGGGACCTCGCCGGGGAGCAGCGGCGCCCGCTCGCGCAGACCGGCCCGCCGCGCCCGGCGCCGGGCGCCGGCCCGCACGACCTCCCGGGCCAGCATCGCCGCGCTCCAGAGCCCGCCGCAGGCCAGCACCACGGCGGTCACGGCCGCCCAGGGGCCGGCGGTGCCCAGCGCGTACGCCTCCACCACCGAGCGAGGAGCCGTCGCGAAGACCCGGCCGCCCACCGCGTGCCAGGCCGCCGCCGCGCTGAGCGTCATCGACAGGACGCAGCACATGAGGACGGCCGCCACCACGCACTGCCACACCCACAGCGCGACCACCGGTTCCCGGTCCGGCCAGTCGGCCCGGGCGAGCAGTCGGGGAGCGGCGACGGCGGTCAGGGCACCGAGCAGCAGCAGAGCCGCGGGGAGCAACATGGGGGCAGCTTATGAGCGCGGGGCCCGGACCGTACGGCCCCGGTGGCCGAAGTGACGCAGACAACGGCCGCGCCGCGCGTCGGCGGGGACATGGGTACGCCCGCCGGACACGGGCGCGTTCGCGTGGGTGCCGGTGCCGGGTGCCGTTTCGTCGGCCGGGAGCGCGGCGAGGCACCCGTACCGGCGCGGTCGCGGTCGCGGCGGGGGCGGACGGGACCGCGTGCGTCCGGTGCCGGTGCCGGCGTCCCGCCTCACATGGCCGGGAGCATCACCAGCATCGCCATCCCCATCGCCAGCCTGCACGCCCGCGACAGCTCCGGGCGGTCGCCCCACCCGGGGGCCGGGCCGCCGCCGGGCACCGCCGGTGCGGGGACCAGCCGGACCCCGGCCAGCAGCACGTACCCGGTGAAGTAGAGCATCAGTATCCCGGTCAGCAGCGGCACGCCCGAGGTGCCGTGGCCGTGGGCGTGACCGCCCGCGCTCGCGGGGGCGCCGGCCATCGCCAGCGCCATCCGGACCATCGCCGCCGCCTCGACGACGTGGTGCAGGTGGTGCGGGTCGGACCGGGCCGCCCACAGGGCGCGCAGCCCCGCCGCGCCGAACACCACGGCGTACGCCGTCCACGTCCCGGAGGGCGGGACGAACACCGCCGCCGGGACCGCCATGGCGGCCATCCCGAACCCCGTCAGCGCCTCGCCCCCCGCCGCCCGGCGCTGCTCCTCGACCCGGCTGCGCATGCGCAGCAGGCAGTAGGCGCCGGTCGTCGCGCAGAGCACGACGAGCAGCCAGCCGAAGGCCGTCGGTCCCCCCACGCCCACCTCCCCACCGGGCCCGGCGGCCCCGGGCCCCGGTCAAGGGCTGCCCGTGCCGCGCGGCGCCCACGCGGGCGCAAGGGAGCGCGAAGGGGTCACTGCCGGGAGCGCGCGGTGCCCGCCGGGACCGGCCGGCGCCGCCCGGGGCCGTCCGCCGTACCCGCTCCGAGCAGGGCGGACGGGCGCGGCGGGGGAGGGGCGGCCGCCCGGGGAGGGCGAGCTGATCCGTGGGGCGTTCGCCCGACCCGGCCGGCCGGGCGCGGTGCCGTGGCGTCGCCCCCGGCCACGCCGTACGCCGGTCGGCCCCAGGGCGCCCCCGCGCCCGGAGCCGCGGGCATCCGTACCGACTCCCCGCGCCTCCGGATCCGGAGGCGCCGGGGTGACAGGTGCCGGGGCGGACCGGCGGGGCAGGGTGCCCCGCCCGACCGCCCGACCGCCCGACCGCCCGACCGCCCGACCGCCCGACCGGCCCCGGAGCGTCGGCAGGAGGTGGAGCCGGAGTGGCGAAAATGCTTCACAGATAAAACACCTGTTAAGCTACTCTCCATGCGCAGCACGTTCCCCACCACCGGCACCCCGCTCGGCCGCCGTCTCTCCCTGGCCGGTGTGCTGCGCCCGCACCGTCCCTCGGAGATCTGGTTCAAGCCCGCCCTGAGCGCCGTCGTGGCCGCCGCCCCGCCCAATCTGCTGCTGCTCGCCCTCGGCCGCCTCGACCTGGCCATGTACACCATGGCGGGCTCCCTCTGCGCCCTCTACGCGCACCACCGCCCCTACGCCGCCCGGGCCCGCGCCCTCGCCCGGGTGGTGCTCGGCATGCTCGCCGGGCTCGCCGTCGCCCTGGTCACCGCCGCCCTCACACGCGACGCCGTCGTCCTGGTCGCCGTCGGCGCCCTGCTGGCCGCGGCGCAGAGGGCGGTGTGCGACGCCACCCGCGTCGGACCGCCCGGGCACGTCATCCCCACCTTCGTCAGCTCCGCCGCCCTCTTCCTGCCGCAGACCCCGGCCGGGATACCCGGCCACCTCGCGCTCACGGCCGGTGCCGGGGCCTGGGCCTGGCTCGTCTGCATGGCCCCCGGGCTTATCCGCCCGCACGGCCCCGAGCGCCGCGCCACCGCCCAGGCCCTGAACGCGGCCGCCGCGTACGCCGCCACCGGCGGCACCGGCGACGGCCACGCCGAGGCCCGCGCCGCCGGGTACACCGCGGTACAGGCCGCCTGGCACAGCCTGCCGGCAGGGTCCGGTTCCGGTGCGCGGGCCACCACCCGGCGGTCCCTGGCACGGCTCCTGGCACGGGCCGAGGTCGCCCTCGCCGCCCCCGCCGACACCGACCCCGGGGCGCTGCGTGCCGCCGCCCGTGCCCTGCGCGGCGGCGGACGCCTCCTCCCGGCCGGGGTCCGGGACACCGTCGAGGGCGGACCGCCCGGCGCCTGGGCCGACGAAGGGGCCGGGGCCGACGAAGGGGCCGCGTCCATCGCCCCGCCCGCGCCGCCGCGCCCCCGGCTCGGGCCGCTCGTGCCCCTCGCCGCGCGCACCGCCCTCGGCTGCGCCCTGGCCGGCTACGGCTCCCTCGCGCTGGGCATCGGCCGCCCCTACTGGGCGCTGGTCACCGCCGCCGCGCTCTACCAGGCCAACCTGACGCTGACCTGGAGCCGGACCGTGCAGCGTGTCGTCGGCAACCTCGCGGGGGTGCTGCTGTTCGCCGCCATCGCCCCGCTGGTCCACCTCGGGCAGCTGCCGCTCGTGCTGTTCTGCCTGGCCCTTGCCTTCGGCGCCGAGGCCCTGATGAGCCGCAACTACTGGCTCGGCACCGTGTGCGTCACCCCGATGGCCCTGCTCATCACCGAGTTCGCCGGCCGCCAGGAGTCCGGCGCGCTGATCGCCGAGCGGATCGTCGACACCCTCGTCGGCGCCCTGCTCGGCCTTCTCGCCGCCGTGGTCGTGACCGACCGGCGCTCCGGCGACCGCGTCGAGCGGGCGCTCGCCACCGCCGACCGGGCCCGCGAGCACGCCGCGCGCCTGCTGGCGGAGCCCGCCGCGGCCCCCGCCGCCCTGGACACCGCCCGCCGCGCGCTCGCCACCGCGCTGACCGACCTGCGGGCCGCGGCCGACGCCTCCGCGGGCGAATGGCGGCAGCGGGCGGTCCCCGAGGAGAGGGTCGTGCTCGCTGAGCGGTCGGGACACCGTACGCTCGCCGCAACGGTGCGACGCCGGGCGGCGCGTCCGGACCGGGGCACGAGAACGGAGGACGTACGGTCATGACCGCAACCGACGGGGGCTCGGAGACCGACACCAGGGGCGGCGCCAGGGGGGACACGGTCGCCGCGGTGGTACGGCAGTGGCGGACCGTGCATCCGGAACTCGACACCGGGCCGATGGAGATCATCGGCCGCATCAACCGCTGCGCGGCCCTCCTCCAGCAGGCCGAGGACGCCCCGCTGCGCCGGGCCGGGCTCAGCCGTGCCGAGTTCGACCTGCTGGGCGCGCTGCGGCGCACCGGGCACGAGCTGACCCCGGGCGAGCTGGCCCGCGAGACCTTCTCCTCCGGTGCGGCCGTCACCAAGCGGCTCAAGCAGCTCAGCGAACGCGGTCTCGTCGAGCGGCGCGGCGACACCCGGGACCGGCGTGTGGCCCATCTGAGGCTCACCGACGCCGGGCGCGACCTCGTCGACGGGGTCCTGCCCGACCAGCTCGCCTACGAGTCCGCCGTGCTGTCCGGCGTCGAGCCGCTCCGGCGGAACGAGCTCTCCGACCTGCTCGGCGAACTCCTGGGCCAGTTGGAGGGCCGCCTGGACGCGCTGCGGATCTGAGGCCGCCGGACGCGCTCCGCGCGGCACGGACCGCGCGCGGCACGTGCCGGCCCGGCCCCGCGGCCCGGACGTGCGGCGGGCGCGGCCGGAGGGGCGACGGGCCACCGGGTTCGTCCGACGGGGCTCCCGGCGGCGCGGGCGGCGTTATCCTCTGCGGTGCCCCGCGCCGAGACCGAGATCCGGAGAAGCCCCGCATGGACACCGCCGCCGCACCGCTCACCTTCCGCGACGCCAACGAGGCCGACGTGGACGCCCTCGTCGCCCTGATCGAGTCGGCGTACCGGGGTGAGTCCAGCCGGGCCGGGTGGACCACCGAGGCGGACCTCCTGGAGGGGCAGCGGACCGACCCCGAGGGCGTCCGGGAGGTCATCGGGGCGCCCGGCAGCCGGCTGCTCGCGGTGGAGCGGGACGGCGCGGTCGTGGCCTGCTGCCAGCTCGAACGCCGGGGCGGCAACGCCTACTTCGGGATGTTCGCGGTCAGCCCGGGGCTCCAGGGCGCGGGCCTCGGCCGGGCGGTCATGGCGGAGGCGGAGCGGCTGGTCCGCGAGGAGTGGGGCGCGGCGGAGATGCACATGACGGTGATATCGCTGCGCGAGGACCTCATCGCCTGGTACGAGCGCCGTGGCTACCGCCGTACGGGACGGATGAGCCCGTTCCCGTACGGCGACGAGCGCTTCGGCATACCCCAGCGCGACGATCTCCGGTTCGAACTGCTGACCAAGCCGCTGGTCTGACGCGCCGACAGCGGGGCCACGCCCCACTCCGGCCGCGCCCGGCCCGACGGCGCCCGGCCCGGCCACGAGCCGTCCGGCCGTGTGACCGCACCCGGCGGCCGTGCCGTCCCCGCCGCCGGGCTCGCCGGGGCGGGACGCGACGCCGCCGGGCCGGGTGCCGCCGCTCCGGGACGGCCGTACGGACGGGAGCGGCGCGCGGGCTCAGGCCGTGAAGCGCCCGGTGCGCTTGATGCCGGGGTGGTCGGTCGTGGCGCCGTCCAGCCCGAACGCGCGCACCAGCCGCAGGTGGTCCTGGGTGTTGACCACCCAGGCGCAGACCCGCAGGCCCGCCCTCCGGGCCCGCTCCACGGTCTCCAGCGTGATCCTGTTGATGTCCAGGCAGAGCGTCCCCGCGCCCGCCTCCACCGCCCGGTCGACCACCTCGGGGCCGTAGTACTGGGCGACCAGCGCCGTGCGCACCCCCGGCACCAGCCGGGCGGTCTCCGCGATGGCCTCGGCGTGGAAGGAGATGACCTCCACCCGGTCCACCAGGGCACGCCGGAGCAGCACACCGGCCAGCGTCCGGGCCGCCGCCGTGTCCTTGATCTCGGCCTGCACCGGCAGCGACACCGCCTCCAGCACCTCCTCGAACACCGGCACCCGTTCCCCGAGCCCCGCGTCCAGGGCGCGCAGCTCGGCCAGGGTCAGATCGGCGACGGCACCGCTCCCGTCGGTGGTGCGGTCCACCTCGGCGTCGTGCATCACGACGAGCGCGCCGTCCTTGCTCAGATGCAGGTCGAGTTCGACCGCGTCGAGACCGGCCCGCTCGGCGGCGGTGAAGGACCGCAGGGTGTTCTCGGGCTCGACACCCATCACTCCGCGGTGACCGATGGTGAGGAGGTTCACGGCTGACTCGTTTCCGTCGACGGCGGCGGTGGCGGGCACGGTCCCGGCCCTGGCCGGATCACGACGCGGTGCCCTCGCTGGAACCGTTTCCCCCGGGCCGCTCCGGGTATACGGACACCGCGCCCGACAGGAAAAAATGCGGCGAGAGCCCGGGTGAGGCAGGATAATTTACGGGGTATCCCCTTGATTGGAGAAACCTTGTATGCGTACGGTGGGTTCACGCAAGCTTCTCCCGTGGAGGATGGGACATGACGGAAATTCTTGTGCGGATGGGCGGGGAGGGGAAAATTCCTCCGGTGAGCAGGGTGGTTGATCACCCGGCGTGGCCCGTGCTCAAGGATGCCGTGGAGCGGATCCGGCCATGGCAGTCCCCGGACGGCTCCATCGACTTCGACGCCGCGGACGCGCCGCGCCGCCGCGACGCGGAGGAGGCCGTCCGGAGCGTCGTGGAGTGCGTGGGCGTCCTGTCCCCGCTGCTGCCGCACGACGCCGCCTACCACGAGGCCCTCGCGGGCGATCTGACCCGCTGGGCCGACGGCGGCTTCGACGTCCCCGACTTCCTCGACTCCCTGCTGGCCTTCCAGCCCGCCGCCCACCGTGCCGACGGGCTCCAGCATCTCGTCGTCTTCCCGATGTACACGCAGAACGGCAACCCCGACCGCAACCTCGAGGCGGTCGTGCTGCGCATGGTCTGGCCGGACTGGCTGGCCGAGCTGGAGCGCACCCGCTACGACAACCCGCTGTTCTGCGGCATCACCTTCGAGGACTTCACGGCCGGCTACGACACCAACTCCGCCGTCCTGTTCCCCGAGACCATCGCCGTGCGCGAGGCCCCCGAGCGGTTCTCCTGGGGCGGCATCTTCTGCGACCGCGAGGCGGCCCGCTTCCGCCGGGTCACCGAGGCCGCCGTCGACGTGCTCGGCCTGGAGCTGCCCGAGGACGTCGCCGCCCTGGTCCACGACCAGAAGCGCTGCGAGGAGGCGTTCGTCCTCTGGGACATGGTCCACGACCGCACCCACAGCCACGGCGACCTGCCCTTCGACCCGTTCATGATCAAGCAGCGCCAGCCGTTCTGGATGTACGGCCTGGAGGAGCTGCGCTGCGACCTCACCGCCTTCCGCGAGGCCGTGAAGCTCGCGGCGGAGGGCGTTCCGCAGGCCCGCGACGTGCAGTACGCGGTGCTCTTCGACCGCATGTTCCGCTTCCCGGTCACCGGGGAGCGCGTGCGCAACTACGACGGCCTCGGCGGCCAGCTCCTCTTCGCCTATCTGCACCGGCACGACGCCGTCCGCTGGACCGACAACAGGCTGTTCATCGACTGGCAGCGCGCCCCGCAGGTCACCAACGAGCTGTGCGCCGAGATCGAGACGCTCTACCGGGACGGCATCGACCGCCCCAAACTCGTCCACTGGTTCGCCGGGTACGAGCTGGTCGCCCGCTACCTCGCCCCGCACCCCGGCTCCACGTGGGCCAAGGGCCCGGAGGCCCTGGACCTCTCGCTGCCGCCCCGGAAACTCGTCGATGACGTGCTTCCCGACGAGTTTCCGCTCAGCATGTTCTACGAGGCCCTGTCCAAGAAGCTCAGGAAGGTGATCGCCGCCACGAGGGGCATCACCGCGGACGGGGCCGGACGAGCCGCCGCGTGAGCGACGGCACCGGCACAAAGGAACCGGCCGGGCGGGCCCGGCCGGACACGAGGGTTCGGGAGGCGAGGACCATGGGGAACGGGGCGCTCGACGGCGCGGTGATCGCGGTGGCGGGAGCGGGTGGGCCCGCGGGCCGGGCCGCCCTGCTGAGGCTGGCCGAGGCGGGTGCGACCGTCGTCGGCGCGGACAACGACCCGGAGCGGCTGGCCGAGGCCGTCGACGCGGCGCGCTACGCGCACGGCGGTGCCACGGTCACCGGTGAGAAGGTCGACCTGCTCGAACTCGGCCCCACCCGCGCGTGGGCCGACCGCATCGAGAAGGACTACGGCCGGATCGACGGGCTGGTCCATCTCGTCGGCGGCTGGCGCGGCAGCCAGACCTTCACCAAGACCAACCTCGACGACTGGGACCTGCTGGAGCACCTGCTCATCCGCACCGTGCAGCACACCTCCCTCGCCTTCCACGAGCCACTCCAGCGCAGCGACCGCGGGCGCTACGTCCTGATCAGCGCCGCCGGGGCGAGCAGTCCCACGGCCGGCAACGCCGCCTACGGGGCCGCCAAGGCCGCGGCCGAGGCGTGGACGCTGGCCATGGCCGACTACTTCCGCAAGGCGGGGGGCGAGGACGGGCCCACCTCGGCGGCTGCGATCCTGGTGGTCAAGGCGTTGGTGCACGACGCGATGCGCGCCGAACGCCCCCACGCGAAGTTCGCGGGCTTCACGGATGTCGGGGAGCTGGCCCAGGCGGTCGCCGGGATCTGGGACAGGCCCGCCCCGGAAGTGAACGGAAACCGTCTGTGGCTGACCGAGAAGCCGTGAACCCGCCGAAGACCGACGCACGACGCCACCACGACCCGGCGGTGCGCGGCTTCGCGAGCGACAACTACGCGGGGGCCCATCCCGAGGTGCTCGCCGCCCTGGCCCTGGCCAACGGCGGGCACCAGGTGGCGTACGGGGAGGACGCGTACACGGAGAACCTCCAGCGGGTGATACGCGGCCACTTCGGACCCACCGCCGAGGCCTACCCGGTGTTCAACGGCACCGGGGCCAACGTCGTCGCGCTCCAGGCGGTCACCGACCGCTGGGGCGCCGTGATCTGCGCCGAGAGCGCGCACATCCACGTCGACGAGTGCGGCGCCCCGGAGCGCGTCGGCGGGCTGAAGCTGCTCACGGTCCCCACCCCCGACGGCAAGCTCACCCCCGAGCTGATCGACCGCCAGGCGTACGGCTGGGACGACGAGCACCGTGCCATGCCCCAGGTCGTCTCGATCACCCAGAGCACCGAACTCGGCACCCTCTACACCCCCGCCGAGATCCGCGCCGTCTGCGACCACGCCCACGCCCACGGCATGACGGTGCACCTGGACGGCTCCCGCCTCGGCAACGCCGCCGCCTCCCTGGACGTACCCATGCGCACCCTCACCAACGCGGCCGGGGTCGACCTGCTCTCCCTGGGCGGCACCAAGAACGGCGCCCTGTTCGGGGAGGCGGTCGTCGTCCTGAACCCGGACGCGGTGCGCCAGGTGAAGCACCTGCGCAAGCTGTCCATGCAACTGGCGTCCAAGATGCGCTTCGTGTCGGTGCAGTTGGAGGCGCTGCTCGCCAAGGACCTCTGGCTGCGCAACGCCCGGCACGCCAACGAGATGGCCCAGCGCCTCGCCGAGGGCGTGCGCGCCGTGCACGGGGTGGAGATCCTGCATCCGGTGCAGGCCAACGCCGTCTTCGCCCGGCTCCCGTACGCGGTGGGCGAGCGCCTGCGGCAGCGGTTCCGCTTCTACTTCTGGGACGAGGCCGCGGGCGACGTGCGCTGGATGTGCGCCTACGACACCACCGAGGACGACGTGGACGCGTTCGTCGCGGCGCTCAAGGAGGAGATGGCCCGCTGAACCGGGCGTCCGGCGGAGCGGGCAGAGGTGCATAGATATGCGGTGACATGAAAAGTTATTGACTGTAGGGTCGCCGCGTTCCTATGCTCTGCGCGCATGCGACTGATCCAGCAGAATCCCGACCTGTCCGCCTACTTGGCCGCCGACGAGGCCATCGACCATCATCATCCCCGAGTCAGGGAGGTGGCCCGGAGCCTCGCGAGGCGGGCGCAGGACTCGTATGCCTATGCGGAGCTGGCCTTCGACCATGTGCGCGACACGATCCCGCACTCCCTGGACTCCGGCGACACGCGCGTCACCTGGCGGGCCTCCGACGTCCTGGAGCGGCGCACGGGGATCTGCTACGCCAAGGCCCACGCCCTGGCCGCGCTGCTGCGCGCCGAGGACATCCCCACCGCCCTGTGCTACCAGCGGCTCGGCGTGGTGCACGGGCTGGTCGCCGTGCGGTTCAACGGCGCCTGGCACCGGCAGGACCCGAGGGGCAACCGGCCGGGCGTGGACGCCCGGTTCTCGCTGGGGCGGGAACGGCTGGCCTTCGTGCCCGATCCCGCGGCGGGCGAGGCGGACGACCCGGTGCTGTACGCGGCGCCCCACCCGGCCGTCCTGCGGGCGCTGCGGGCCGCCGCCGGCCGGACCCGGCCGTGGGAGGACCTTCCCACGGCCCTGTGACCCGGCGGGCCCGTGACCCGGCGGACCCCGGGCGGCGTACGGCTCAGCGGGCCTCGGCCGTGCGCACCTGCTCGGGCGTCGGGGCGGTGCCCCCGAGGTGGGCCGGCATCCACCAGGTGTCCTCCGGTCCCCTGGGGCGCGTCGGATAGGCGCGCTGGGCGGCCTCCAGGAGCTCCTGGACGCGCTCGCGCAGCCGCCGGGTCAGGGCGCCCGCGTACTGCTCCCGGGAGGCCTCCATGGCCTCGCCGACCCGGACGGTGACGGGGATGTGGCTGCGCCTGAAGTTGCGCGGGTGCCCCTTCGTCCACAGCCGCTGCGTGCCCCAGACCGCCATGGGCACCAGCGGCACCCCGGCCTCCTGGGCCAGCCGCACGGCACCCGACTTGAAACTCTTGAGCGTGAACGACTCGGAGATCGTCGCCTCCGGGAACACCCCGATGACCTCGCCGGAGCGCAGCGAGGCCAGGGCGTGCGCGTAGGCCTTCTCGCCCTGCCCGCGGTCCACCGGGATGTGCTTCATGCCGCGCATCAGCGGTCCGGAGATCCGGTGCCGGAAGACCGACTCCTTCGCCATGAAGCGCACCAGGCGCTTCTGCGGCAGCGCCGCCAGGCCGTTGAAGACGAAGTCCAGGTAACTGATGTGATTGCTGACCAGCACGGCGCCGCCCGAGCGCGGGATGTTCTCCGAACCGCGGCAGTCGATCCTGAGGTCCCACACCTTGAACATGGTGCGGGTGAGACCGATGACCGGGCGGTAGACGAGATCTGCCATGGGCGGGACGGACCCTTCCTTCTCGGCCTGGGAAGGGCTCCCAGTCGAAAGTTACGCAGCCGTAGGTTTGCGGCCTGCCGCCGATCGTGCCCCATGAACGGTCGGGGAACCAGCCCGTGCGCCCCCGTGCCGCGAGATCCTCGTCACGTCACCGGCCCCATCCTGGCCGAAACCCGACGCCCTCCCGGGAATCCCGGGAATCCCGGGTCCCCGCCGGGCGCTGCAACCGATGACGGGTGAACCGGGGGCGCGGACGCCGTGCCCCCGCGACGGGCCGCGGAGCGGCGGAAACGGGAGGACACCGGTGATCGGGCGACACGAGGGCGACGGCGCCGGAAACGGATCGGGTGACTCCGGACCGGCCGGTTCCGTACCGCCCGCCCCGGGCCCTTCCGGCCCCCGCGCACCGGGCACCCCGGTGCCCGCGCCGGAGGCCCCGGCGCCCGCCGGCCGCGCGTCCGGTGCGCCCGCTTCCGGCATCCCGGTGCCGTCCGGCCCCGGACCGGGGCGGGCCCCGCGGCTCGACGCGGCGGCCCTCGGCGCCGAACTGGGCGCCCGCGCCACCCTCCTCCAGTTCTCCACCGCCTTCTGCGCCCCCTGCCGGGCCACCCGTCGGGTGCTCGGCGAGGTCGCCGCACTGGTCCCCGGTGTCGCCCACGTCGAGATCGACGCCGAGGCGCGCCTGGAACTCGTCCGAGCCCTCGGCGTGCTGCGCACCCCGACGGTGCTCGTCCTCGACGCCGACGGGAGGATCGCCCGCCGCGCGGCCGGCCTGCCCCGCAAGGCGGACGTGATCGCCGCCCTGGGGGCGGTGGTGTGATCACCGCCACGCCCGCCGTGAGTCACACTCCACTGCTTCCTGATCCCGGGACGTACTTGACTGTGTCCGCCACTGATCGCCAGCCCGCCCAGCCGCCGCTCCCGGCACCCCGGGGGCGGGCCTCCCGCGGAAGGACACCCCGCATGACGGCCGCGCCCGACCTCGCCGCGCCCCGCCCGGCCACCGCCGACCTCTTCCGGTCGGTGTTCCGACGGCACGCGGCCGGGGTCGCCGTGATCACCGCGCGCGACGGCTCCGGCCGTCCGGCCGGCTTCACCGCCACCTCCCTGGCCTCGGTCTCCGCCGAGCCCCCGATGCTCTCCTTCGGGATCGCCACCACCTCCTCCACCTGGCCCGCGGTCGCCGCCGCCGGGCACGTCGGGGTGCACGTCCTCGCCGAACACCAGCGGGACCTGGCGGCCACCTTCGCGCGCAGCGGCGCCGACCGCTTCGGGCCCCCGACCGCCTGGCGCGAGGGCCCGGAGGGTGTCCCGCTGCTGGACGGGGTGCTCGCCTGGCTGGTGTGCAGGGTCGTGGGCCGGGTGCCCGCGGGGGACCACCGCATCGTGCTGGCCGAGGTGCTCGCGGGCGATCCGGGGGAGGGTGGCGGCCCCCTTCTGTACCACGCGGGGCGCTACCACGGCCTGCGCGAGTGAGCGACCCCGAGCCGTGCGCGCCGCCGCCCTCCCGCGGGCACCCGCGCGGTGCTGCGAGGGTGTCGGGTTCCGGTTACGCTGCGTTGCGAAGGTCACAGTTCAAAGCGCTTGCTCAGTGGGCAGGAACTGAGTGTACTGACGAGTAATATCCGAGTGGGGTGCGGTCGCCCCGACCGGAACCGGCCGCTGGTGGCGCCTATGCTGCCAACAGGCAGGCAGCACTGAAATTGACGATGCAGTAGGAGAGCCGGCGTGAGCTTGAGGATCGTTGTCACCGTGAAGTACGTGCCCGACGCGACTGGCGAGCGGGGCTTCGCCGATGACCTGACCGTCGACCGCGACGATGTGGACGGTCTGCTCTCGGAGCTGGACGAGTATGCGGTCGAGCAGGCCCTCCAGATCGCGGAAGCCCGTCGGGAGGCGGGTGACGATGTGGAGATCACCGTCCTCACGATGGGCCCGGAGGACGCGAGGGACGCCCTGCGCAAGGCGCTGTCGATGGGCGCGGACAAGGCGGTCCATGTCGAGGACGACGACCTGCACGGCACCGACGCCC
>NZ_WWGX01000044.1 GCF_009862265.1 Streptomyces sp. SID8352
AACACCGGGAACGTCACGGTCAAGGACGTGAAGGTCGTCGAGGGCGAGTTCAGCGGCAGCGGCAAGCTGGGTGCGGTGGACTGTCCGGAGGAGGGGACCGCGTCCCTGGCTCCTGGCGAGACGGTGACCTGCACCGCCGCCTACACGGTCACGCAGGCCGATGTGGACGCGGGTTCGGTGGAGAACTCGGCGACGGCGACGGGTACGCCGCCGTCGGGTGAGCCGCCGGTGTCGCCGCCGTCGAAGACGACGGTGGAGACGGATGACGACCCGGGTCTGTCGGTGGTCAAGTCCGTCTCCGCGGCCGCTCCGGCGGTGGGTGAGGAGATCACCTACCTGTTCGAGGTCACCAACACCGGCAACCTCACGATCAAGGACATCGAGATCAAGGAGGGCGACTTCACCGGCAGCGGGAAGCTCGGCGAGGTGGTCTGCCCCGCCGGGGCGGGTTCGCTGGCGCCGGGTGCGTCGGTGACCTGCACCGCCGCCTACACGGTCACCCAGGCCGATATCGATGCGGGCACGATCACCAACTCGGCGACCGCGACGGGTGTTCCTCCTCGGGGTGAGCCGCCGGTGTCGCCGCCGTCGAAGACCATCGTCACCCCGCCGGCCGAGCCGGGCCTGAGCGTGGTCAAGACGGGCCGCAGTGCCGAGCCCGACAAGCTGGTCCTGGGCGAGGAGGTCACCTACGACTTCACCGTCACCAACACCGGCAACGTCACGATCAAGGACATCAAGGTCAAGGAAGGAGAGTTCACCGGCAGCGGCAAGCTCGGCGACGTGGTCTGCCCGGAGGACGCGGTGTCGCTGGCGCCGGGTGCGTCGGTGACCTGCACCGCCGCCTACACGGTCACCCAGGCCGACGTGGACGCCGGGTCCATCGAGAACAGTGCGACGGTGACGGGTACGCCGCCCTCCGGTGAGCCGCCGGTGTCGCCGCCGTCGAAGACCATCGTCCCGGCGCCGCAGGAGCCTGCTCTCGCGGTGGTCAAGACCGCCTCCGTGGACAGGCTCGTCGCAGGTGAGGAGATCACCTACCGGTTCGCCGTCACCAACACCGGCAACGTCACCCTCACCGACGTCAAGGTCGACGAGGGCGACTTCACCGGCCACGGGAAGCTCGGCGCGGTGGACTGCCCCGCCGGTACGGCCTCCCTGGCGCCGGGCGACAGCGTCCTGTGCACCGCCCTCTACACGGTCACCCAGGCCGACGTGGACCAGGGCTCGGTGGAGAACAGCGCGACCGCGACCGGTACCCCGCCGTCGGGCGAGCCGCCCGTCTCACCGCCGTCGAAGACCACGGTGGACGCGCCCGGCGAGCCCGGCCTGTCCGTCGTCAAGTCCGCCACCGGCGGTGCGGAGGGTGAACTCGTCGTGGGTGAGGAGATCACCTACGCCTTCACCGTCCGCAACACCGGCAACGTCACCCTCAAGGACGTGAAGGTCGAGGAGGGCGAGTTCACCGGCCACGGCAAGCTCGGCGACATCGACTGCCCCGAAGGTGCCGCCTCCCTCGCACCCGGGGACACCCTCACCTGCACCGCCGTCTACACGGTCACCCAGGCCGACGTGGACCAGGGCTCGGTGAAGAACACGGCCACCGCGACCGGCACCCCGCCCTCCGGTGAGGTCCCCGTCTCCCCGCCGTCCGAGGTGAGCGTGCCGCAGGACCCGAAGCCCGCGCTGACCGTGGTCAAGAGTGCCGGCGACGACACCCCCGCCACACTCGTCGCGGGTGAGGAGATCACCTACCGGTTCACCGTCACCAACACCGGCAACGTCACCCTCAAGGACGTCAAGGTCAAGGAAGGAGAGTTCACCGGCACCGGCAAGCTCGGCGCAGTCGACTGCCCCGAGCAGGCCGCCTCCCTCGCCCCGGGTGCCACGCTGACCTGCACCGCCCTCTACACGGTCACACAGGCCGACGCGGACGCCGGGTCGATCACCAACACCGCCACCGCGACCGGCACCCCGCCCTCCGGCGGGACGCCCGTCTCCCCGCCGTCCGGGGTGACCGTCCCGTCCGACGGACGGGCCCTGCTCACCCTCACCAAGACGGCCGACGTCACCGACACCGACCGCGACGGCACCACGGGCACCGGTGACCGGATCGACTGGAAGCTCCTGGCCGCCAACCAGGGCACCCTGACCGTCACCGACATCAAGGTCTCCGACCCCACCGCCGGAGAGGTCACCTGCCCCGCCACCAGCCTCGCCCCCGGCGAGACCATGGAATGCACCACCAGGCCCCACACCATCACCGCCGACGAGGCCGCCACCGGAAAGGTCACCAACACCGCCACCGCCTCCGGCCGCGCCGGCACCACCCCGGTCGTCTCACCCGAGGCCACCGCAACCGTCCCCACCCAGCCCGGCCAGCCCACCCCCGGCCAGCCCGGCCAGCCCGCAACCCCGGGCCAGCCCGGCCAGCCCAGCACCCCGGCCCCCGGCGGGATCTCCGGGATCATGGCCCGCACCGGCACCACGGTGTTCATCGCGGCCGCCCTGGCCACCGCCCTCCTGATCACCGGAGGAACAGCCCTGGCCATCACCAGACGGCGGCGCCGCACCTGACGCCCGCCACCCCGACCCGGTGACCGCGACAACCAGCCACGGCCACCGGGCCCCAACACGCGGGGCACCCTCCCCACCCCGCACCACCCACCACGCCCCCGCCCCGCACCACGGGACGGGGGCGCGGTGCCGTCACGGCCCGGGATACCCCACTCGGCCCTTGGGCGGGGGAGGGGCGGTGGCGAGACTGGGGGCATGCAGAAGATCTCGCTCGACGCGCTCGCCCGGGAACACCTCGAACGCGCCGCCGCCTCCTCCAGCGGGCGCAGCGCCACCACGGTGCACGGCGGCCATGAACTGGTGCTCCGGCAGACCCTGCTCGCCCTCACCGCAGGCACCGGCCTCGCGGAGCACGACAGCCCCGGTGAGGCGACCCTCCAGGTGCTGCGCGGCCGGGTGCGCCTGACCAGCGGCGACGATGCCTGGGAGGGCCGGGACGGCGACCTCGTGGTGATCCCGCCCGCCCGGCACGCCCTGGACGCCCTGGAGGACTCCGCGGTCCTCCTCACCGTCGCCAAGCCCGCCTAGGGCCTCTCGTCCGGATCATGCCGGGCTCGCGGGCCCCGGCCCGATCCAAACGGAAGACCCTTGTACTACAACGGTGCTTGGCCTCCGACGGCGTCGGCCTCTTCCGGGTCGGTGCCACCGCTGCCGCCGGTGCCGCTCTCGAGAATGGAGACGATCGAGAACAACGAGAAGCAAACGCCTCCGAGACCGACCAGGACCCGCGCCGCAATGATCACTGAGGGGTCGGCGGACTCGAACAGGAACGTGGAGAGGAACAGGCAGAGCAGGGCCGTGCCGACCGGTATCAGTGGAACCCGGTTGGCCAGCGGAGCCCTTCGCCGCCAGACCAGGGCCAGCAGCAGCACCTTGCTGAGAATGCTCCAGCAGATCAGTCCGAGACCGATCAGAACGTAGGCGGCGGCGAGCTGGGAGGACCGGGTGTGCACGGAGATGAGAACCAGAGCCCACACGACACCCATGGCGCCGAGCGCGGCGGCCGCAGTGGGCCAGACGACGCGCTCGCGGGGGATGTAGGTGTTCTGGATCTGCCGCAGAATGCTGGCCACCAGTCCGATCAGGCTGGTGCAGACGAGCGCCAGGCCGACCATCACGTGGCCGGCGGTGAAACGCTCGTCCTCTCCTCCGCCGCCTCCGCCCGCGAGCAGGACGATGGCCCATGCCCAGGTGGCGAGGGACGCCAGGGCCGGGAGCGCCGGCAGAGTGCGGACGGTGAGCGGGCCGAAGGGCGCCGGCGTGAGAGGCGGAGATCCCTCGGGCAGCGCGGAGTTCTTGGTGATCTGCACGAACCGGGTGGAGGCACTCGCCACACAGGAGACGCAGACGCAGATCATGCCGAGCCCGAAGACCACGTGTCCGGCGATGAAATCGGCCGGCGGTCCGGGCGTCCCGGCCAGCAGGGAGAGCCCGTAGCCGATGGTGACACCACTGACCGCGAAGCCGAGCACCGGATACATCATCCGGTCCAGGGCCGTGTACCGGTCGATGAGCTGTCTGATGATCGTCGCCGCGGTGGCGAACAGGCACAGGCAGATCGACGCCAGGAAGACGAGGACCAGGCCGGCGACCCGCGCGCTCGGCCCGGACGCGTGTGCGAGGACATAGCCGCCCAGGGCGGCGGACACGGCGCTCATGAGCAGGGGAATGGCCCGGAACAGGACACTGATCCTGTAGTTCATCAGGACTCCTGAGAACGATGTCTCAGCCAATCGTCATGCCGAGTCCGTCGAGCTGCCACCGGGAGATCGTCTGGTGACCTGCGCCGGGAGCGTCTGATCAACGGCGGATCCGATGATCAAGGAAACGCCGGAGACGACCGAGACTGTCGTCGAGCGGGAGTCCGTGGAGAAGTCGGCGGTCACGCCGGTGCCGGCCGCGTCGGACGAGCAGTTCGTCGCGATGCCCGTCAAACTCAACGACCAAGGGCAGAGGTTGAGTTGGCACACCCGCGTGCCGCGGGCACGCACCTGACGCCGGGCGGCCGTCCCACGGGCGACGGCGGCGGTCGCCGGACAGGACCCGGGCCGTCCCGCGTCCCGGCGCCGTCCGGCCAGGGACGCCGACGCCCGCCTACGACCGCGCGTCGCCGCCCGCCGTCAGTCTCGACAGACGGCCCAGCAGCCGCGCGTGGACCGTGGTCGCCGCCGCGACGACGCTCGCGAGGGTCGCCGGGCCGAGCACGCCCAGCGGGGCCGGCCACTGGCGCAGCTCGCTGTCGCAGCCGTGGCCGGGCCGCTGGAACGGGGCCATCAGCGGGCCCTCGCACCGCGGCTCACCGGCGTAGCTCTCGGGGCCGTAGGAGGAGGGCATCAGGACCGCGAGGCACAGCCACAGCGCCGGCGCCACGACCAGGAACGCCATCGACCACTTGTCCATGCGACCCGCGTCCCGCGCCAGGCGCCGCCGCTCGGCGTCCCCGGCGCCCGGGACGCCCCCGTCGGCCCGGCCGTCGCCGGTGGCGGGGACGCTCCCGCCGTCCGCGGTCCGCGGTCCGCGGTCCCGGCTCCGGCCTCGGCTCCGTCGGTGGCCCGGGGCCGGGTTCCGTCCCCGGCCCGGGTCCCGGCCCCGCCCCCGTTTGTCCCGTTCGTGCCGGTCGCCGTCATACCGTCCCCCGGATCAAGATCGTCGGATGAGCGCCGGACGACCTCTGACGCGGGGGTGTGCGGGGGTGGCCGCGTGTGAGCGGCGGTGAGCTGGGGTACAGTCATCCGCTTCGATTGGCCAGTGCGGCGCCCCGTGTGGCAGACTAGCGGGGTTGCTCGGTCGAGTGCCGATGCTGTGCGCCTCCCGCCGGGAGGACCGGAAGCGAGTCCCACAGTACTCGTCGCCCCAACTGCCCACCGGGCAGCGCTGAGGCGGACGTACGGGAATCTTCCGGGAAGTGTCAGCGGGGTACCGGCCAGGCGCCCGGTGGGCCTCTCGCCCCCGGTCCGCGGTTCCGGAAGGGCCCGCACTTCCCCGTGCAGGGATGTTCGAACAAGGGACATCTGTGTCAGCGGAAGCGCGACACGCCCGACCGCGTGGGTCGGAGAAGAGAAGTACGGAACACCGGGCTCCGGAGCGTTTACGAGAGACAGGACTACGAAGTAGCCATGGCGGGACAGAAGATCCGCATCCGGCTCAAGGCCTACGACCACGAGGTCATCGACTCCTCGGCGAAGAAGATCGTCGAGACGGTGACCCGCACTGGTGCGTCGGTCGCGGGCCCGGTGCCGCTGCCCACTGAGAAGAACGTGTACTGCGTCATCAAGTCGCCGCACAAGTACAAGGACTCGCGCGAGCACTTCGAGATGCGCACGCACAAGCGCCTGATCGACATCCTCGACCCGACGCCCAAGACCGTTGACTCTCTGATGCGACTCGACCTCCCGGCCGGTGTCGACATCGAGATCAAGCTCTGAGGGCCGGTGATCTGAAGATGACCAAGCAGATCAAGGGCATCCTGGGCGAGAAGCTCGGCATGACGCAGGTGTGGGACGAGAACAACCGCGTTGTTCCCGTCACCGTCGTCAAGGCCGGCCCCAACGTCGTCACCCAGGTCCGCACGAACGACGCCGACGGCTACGAGTCCGTCCAGATCGCCTTCGGCGAGATCGACCCGCGCAAGGTGAACAAGCCCCTCAAGGGCCACTTCGCCAAGGCCGACGTCACCCCCCGCCGCCACCTCGTGGAGATCCGCACGTCGGACGCCAGCGAGTACACCCTCGGCCAGGAAGTCACCGCCGAGGTGTTCGAGGCCGGCGTGAAGGTCGACGTCACCGGCAAGAGCAAGGGCAAGGGCTTCGCCGGTGTCATGAAGCGCCACAACTTCCACGGTCTCGGCGCCGGACACGGCACGCAGCGCAAGCACCGCTCGCCCGGTTCCATCGGTGGCTGCGCCACCCCGGGCCGCGTGTTCAAGGGCCTCCGCATGGCCGGCCGCATGGGCAACGAGCGGGTCACCACCCAGAACCTGACCGTCCACGCCGTTGACGCGGAGAAGGGTCTGCTGCTCATCAAGGGCGCGGTTCCCGGTCCGAACGGCGGCCTCGTCCTGGTCCGCACCGCGGCCAAGGGGGCCTGAGGTAACCGATGAGCACTGTTGACATCCTTTCGCCTGCCGGCGAGAAGACCGGAAGCGTCGAACTCCCCGCGGAGATCTTCGGCGTGGAGAAGATCAGCATTCCGCTGATCCACCAGGTCGTCGTCGCGCAGAACGCCGCCGCGCGTCAGGGCACGCACAAGACCAAGCGTCGTGGCGAGGTCCGCGGTGGCGGCAAGAAGCCGTACCGCCAGAAGGGCACCGGCCGCGCCCGTCAGGGCTCGACCCGCGCTCCGCAGTTCGCCGGCGGTGGCGTCGTCCACGGCCCGCAGCCGCGTGACTACTCGCAGCGGACCCCCAAGAAGATGAAGGCCGCGGCCCTGCGCCACGCCCTCACCGACCGGGCCCGCCACAACCGCATCCACGTCGTCACCGGCGTGATCGAGGGCGAGACCCCCTCCACGAAGTCCGCCCGGACGCTGTTCGGCAAGATCTCGGAGCGCAAGAACCTGCTCCTGGTCGCCGTCCGCGCCGACGAGGCCGCGTGGCTGTCCGCCCGCAACCTGCCCCAGGTCCACATCCTGGAGCCGGGCCAGCTCAACACGTACGACGTTCTCGTCTCGGACGACGTGGTCTTCACCCAGGCCGCTTTCGAGTCCTTCGTCGCCGGCCCGAACAAGGCCAACGACACCGAAGGGAGCGAGGCCTGATGGCTACGCGTCACCCCTCCATCGCCTCCAAGGCGGCCAAGGCCGCCAAGGCCGCGCGGGTCGCCAAGGCGCGCCGCCACGCCGCCGAGGGCAAGAACACCGTCGTCACCCCGGCCAGCAAGGCGTACACGGACCCCCGTGACGTGCTGCTGAAGCCGGTCGTGTCGGAGAAGAGCTACGCCCTCCTCGACGAGAACAAGTACACGTTCGTCGTCGACCCGCGGGCCAACAAGACCCAGATCAAGGAGGCCGTGCAGTCGGTCTTCTCGGTCAAGGTCACCGGGGTCAACACGATCAACCGCCAGGGCAAGCGCAAGCGCACCCGCACGGGCTTCGGCAAGCGCGCCGACAGCAAGCGCGCGATCGTGACCCTTGCCGAGGGCGACCGTATCGACATCTTCGGCGGTCCGACCTCCTGACGGAGGTCCGGATCGTCCCGGATTTCGGAACACTTCCGAGGACTGAGAGACAATGGGAATCCGCAAGTACAAGCCGACGACGCCGGGCCGCCGTGGCTCCTCCGTCGCCGACTTCGTCGAAGTAACGCGGTCCACGCCGGAGAAGTCGCTGGTCCGCCCCCTGCACAGCAAGGGCGGCCGTAACAACGCCGGTCGTGTGACCGTTCGCCACCAGGGTGGCGGACACAAGCGCGCCTACCGCGTGATCGACTTCCGTCGTCACGACAAGGACGGCGTGCCGGCCAAGGTCGCGCACATCGAGTACGACCCCAACCGCACCGCGCGCATCGCGCTGCTGCACTACGCCGACGGCGAGAAGCGCTACATCCTCGCCCCGCGCAACCTGCAGCAGGGCGACCGGGTGGAGAACGGCCCGACGGCCGACATCAAGCCCGGCAACAACCTGTCGCTGCGCAACATCCCGGTCGGTACCACGATCCACGCGATCGAGCTCCGCCCCGGTGGCGGCGCCAAGCTCGCGCGCTCGGCCGGTACCTCCGTGCAGCTGCTCGCGAAGGAGGGCGCCTACGCCCACCTGCGCATGCCGTCCGGTGAGATCCGCCTGGTCGACGTCCGCTGCCGCGCCACCATCGGCGAGGTCGGCAACGCCGAGCAGAGCAACATCAACTGGGGCAAGGCGGGCCGCAAGCGGTGGCTGGGCGTCCGCCCGACCGTCCGTGGTGTGGTCATGAACCCGGTGGACCACCCGCACGGTGGTGGTGAGGGCCGGACCTCCGGTGGCCGTCACCCCGTGTCCCCGTGGGGCCAGAAGGAAGGCCGTACTCGTTCGCCCAAGAAGGCGTCGAACAAGTACATCGTCCGCCGCCGCAAGACGAACAAGAAGCGCTAAGGACGGGTTGAGATGCCTCGTAGCTTGAAGAAGGGGCCCTTCGTCGACGACCACCTGATCAAGAAGGTGGATTCCCAGAACGAAGCCGGCACCAAGAACGTCATCAAGACCTGGTCCCGTCGCTCGATGATCGTCCCGGACATGCTCGGACACACGATCGCGGTGCACAACGGCAAGACCCACATCCCGGTGTTTGTCACCGAGTCCATGGTCGGCCACAAGCTCGGCGAGTTCTCGCCGACCCGCACCTTCCGGGGTCACGTCAAGGACGACCGGAAGTCGAAGCGCCGCTGACGCGGGGTGGAATGACCAATGACAGACACTGAAGGGACAACCATGGAAGCCAGGGCCCAGGCGCGGTACATCCGCGTCACGCCCATGAAGGCCCGCCGCGTGGTGGACCTCATCCGTGGCATGGATGCCACGGAGGCTCAGGCGGTCCTGCGTTTCGCCCCGCAGGCCGCGAGCGTGCCGGTCGGCAAGGTGCTGGACAGCGCCATCGCCAACGCCGCGCACAACTACGACCACACCGATGTCGACAGCCTCTTCATCTCCGAGGCCTACGTCGATGAGGGCCCGACCCTGAAGCGGTTCCGTCCGCGTGCCCAGGGCCGCGCCTACCGGATCCGCAAGCGGACCAGCCACATCACCGTGGTCGTCAGCAGCAAGGAAGGAACCCGGTAATGGGCCAGAAGGTAAACCCGCACGGGTTCCGGCTCGGCGTCACGACCGACTTCAAGTCGCGTTGGTACGCCGACAAGCTCTACAAGGACTACGTCAAGGAAGACGTCGCCATCCGCCGGATGATGACGTCCGGCATGGAGCGCGCCGGCATCTCCAAGGTCGAGATCGAGCGCACCCGTGACCGTGTCCGCGTGGACATCCACACGGCGCGTCCGGGCATCGTGATCGGCCGCCGCGGCGCCGAGGCCGACCGCATCCGCGGTGACCTCGAGAAGCTCACGGGCAAGCAGGTCCAGCTCAACATCCTCGAGGTCAAGAACCCCGAGACGGACGCCCAGCTCGTGGCCCAGGCCGTCGCCGAGCAGCTCTCCTCCCGCGTCTCCTTCCGCCGCGCCATGCGCAAGAGCATGCAGTCGGCCATGAAGGCGGGCGCCAAGGGCATCAAGATCCAGTGCGGTGGCCGCCTCGGCGGCGCCGAGATGTCCCGCTCGGAGTTCTACCGCGAGGGCCGTGTGCCCCTGCACACGCTCCGCGCGAACGTGGACTACGGCTTCTTCGAGGCCAAGACGACCTTCGGCCGCATCGGTGTGAAGGTCTGGATCTACAAGGGCGACGTCAAGAACATCGCCGAGGTCCGCGCCGAGAACGCCGCCGCCCGTGCCGGCAACCGCCCGGCCCGTGGTGGCAACGACCGCCCGGCCCGTGGCCGCGGTGGCGAGCGTCGCGGGCGCAAGCCGCAGCAGCAGGCTCCGGCCGCCGAGGCTCCCAAGGCCGAGGCTCCGGCGGCTGCCGCTCCGGCTGAGAGCACCGGAACGGAGGCCTGACCACCATGCTGATCCCCCGTAGGGTCAAGCACCGCAAGCAGCACCACCCGAAGCGCGACGGCATGGCCAAGGGTGGCACGCAGGTTGCGTTCGGCGAGTACGGCATCCAGGCGCTGACCCCGGCCTACGTCACGAACCGCCAGATCGAGGCGGCTCGTATCGCGATGACCCGCCACATCAAGCGTGGCGGCAAGGTCTGGATCAACATCTACCCGGACCGTCCCCTCACCAAGAAGCCTGCCGAGACCCGCATGGGTTCCGGTAAGGGTTCTCCGGAGTGGTGGATCGCCAACGTCAAGCCCGGACGCGTCATGTTCGAGCTGTCGTACCCCAACGAGAAGATCGCCCGTGAGGCGCTGACCCGTGCGGCCCACAAGCTGCCGATGAAGTGCCGGATCGTCAAGCGCGAGGCAGGTGAAGCGTGATGTCGGCCGGTACCAAGGCGTCCGAGCTGCGCGAGCTGGACAACGAGGAGCTTCTGGCGAAGCTCCGCGAGGCCAAGGAAGAGCTGTTCAACCTCCGCTTCCAGGCGGCCACGGGTCAGCTCGAGAACCACGGCCGACTGAAGGCGGTCCGCAAGGACATCGCCCGGATCTACACCCTCATGCGTGAGCGTGAGCTCGGCATCGAGACGGTGGAGAACGCCTGATGAGCGAGAGCAACGTGACTGAAGAGAACACCGCGCGCGGCTTCCGCAAGACCCGTGAGGGCCTTGTCGTCAGCGACAAGATGGACAAGACCGTCGTCGTCGCCGTCGAGGACCGGGTCAAGCACGCGCTGTACGGCAAGGTCATCCGCCGTACCGAGAAGCTCAAGGCGCACGACGAGCAGAACGCCGCGGGCGTCGGCGACCGTGTCCTCCTCATGGAGACCCGGCCGCTGTCCGCGACGAAGCGCTGGCGCGTCGTCGAGATCCTCGAAAAGGCCAAGTAATTCTCCTGCGAGGCGCCCCTCGCAGGTCGTTCCGCCAGGCTCCGGGAGCCGTCCGCCCACGTGGTGAACGGCCCCCGGGGAACCGGCAGACAATCAGGAGATAGACGTGATCCAGCAGGAGTCGCGACTGCGCGTCGCCGACAACACGGGTGCGAAGGAGATCCTCTGCATCCGTGTGCTCGGTGGCTCCGGTCGCCGCTACGCGGGCATCGGTGACGTCATCGTCGCCACCGTCAAGGACGCGATCCCCGGTGGCAACGTGAAGAAGGGTGACGTCGTCAAGGCGGTCATCGTTCGCACCGTCAAGGAGCGCCGCCGTCCGGACGGCTCGTACATCCGCTTCGACGAGAACGCCGCCGTCATTCTGAAGAACGACGGCGACCCCCGCGGCACCCGTATCTTCGGCCCGGTCGGCCGTGAGCTGCGCGAGAAGAAGTTCATGAAGATCATCTCCCTCGCGCCGGAGGTGCTGTGAGCATGAAGATCAAGAAGGGCGACCTGGTCCAGGTCATCACCGGTAAGGACAAGGGCAAGCAGGGCAAGGTCATTGCCGCTTACCCGCGCGAGGAGCGCGTCCTGGTCGAGGGTGTCAACCGGGTCAAGAAGCACACCAAGGCCGGCCCGACCGCCAGCGGTTCGCAGGCCGGCGGCATCGTGACCACCGAGGCCCCGGTCCACGTCTCCAACGTCCAGCTGGTCGTGGAGAAGGACGGGAACAAGGTCGTCACGCGCGTCGGTTACCGCTTCGACGACGAGGGCAACAAGATCCGCGTTGCCAAGCGGACGGGTGAGGACATCTGATGGCTACCACCACCACTCCGCGTCTGAAGACGAAGTACCGCGAGGAGATCGCGGGCAAGCTGCGTGAGGAGTTCTCCTACGAGAACGTCATGCAGGTTCCCGGCCTCGTCAAGATCGTGGTCAACATGGGTGTGGGCGACGCCGCCCGCGACTCCAAGCTGATCGAGGGCGCCATCCGCGACCTCACCACGATCACCGGTCAGAAGCCGGCCGTCACCAAGGCCCGCAAGTCCATCGCGCAGTTCAAGCTGCGCGAGGGCCAGCCGATCGGTGCCCACGTCACGCTTCGTGGCGACCGCATGTGGGAGTTCCTGGACCGCACCCTGTCGCTGGCGCTCCCGCGCATCCGCGACTTCCGCGGTCTGTCCCCCAAGCAGTTCGACGGCCGTGGCAACTACACCTTCGGTCTCACGGAGCAGGTCATGTTCCACGAGATCGACCAGGACAAGATCGACCGCGTCCGGGGTATGGACATCACCGTGGTGACCACGGCGACCAACGACGCTGAGGGCCGTGCGCTCCTTCGTCACCTCGGCTTCCCGTTCAAGGAGGCGTGAGCGAGATGGCGAAGAAGGCTCTGATCGCTAAGGCTGCTCGCAAGCCCAAGTTCGGTGTGCGTGGCTACACCCGCTGCCAGCGCTGTGGCCGCCCGCACTCCGTCTACCGCAAGTTCGGCCTGTGCCGCGTGTGCCTCCGTGAGATGGCTCACCGCGGCGAGCTGCCGGGCGTGACCAAGAGCTCCTGGTAATCCGGTAGTTCCGGGTTATTCAGACTCTCGGTAAGCACCGGGTCGGCAGAGGTCCGGCCCCGCATGCCTTAGGCTTGTGGGGTTGGGCGTCTGCCACCCGTACGCCCGCGGGCCAGGCCCGCTACTGTTTGCTTACTACGCCGTAGGTCCACCGCGCCGCACCCGTCCCGTCTCGGATCGGGGAGAGGGATGGCGCACCAGGAAACCCCGGCGAGAGAGGCCGAAGGCCAATTCATGACCATGACTGATCCGATCGCAGACATGCTGACCCGTCTGCGGAACGCGAACTCGGCGTACCACGACTCCGTGACGATGCCGGCGTCCAAGATCAAGTCTCACATCGCGGAGATCCTCCAGCAGGAGGGCTTCATCACGGGCTGGAAGGTCGAGGACGCCGAGGTCGGCAAGAACCTCGTCCTCGAGCTGAAGTTCGGCCCGAACCGTGAGCGCTCCATCGCGGGCATCAAGCGGATCTCCAAGCCCGGTCTCCGGGTGTACGCGAAGTCCACCAACCTGCCGAGGGTGCTCGGAGGCCTGGGCGTGGCGATCATCTCCACGTCGCACGGGCTCCTCACCGACAAGCAGGCCGGCAAGAAGGGCGTGGGTGGGGAAGTCCTCGCCTACGTCTGGTAGCGGAAGGGAACGGAGGAAACAGCTATGTCGCGCATCGGCAAGCTCCCCATCGCGGTTCCCGCCGGAGTGGACGTCACCATCGACGGCCGCACGGTCGTGGTGAAGGGCCCCAAGGGCACCCTGACCCACACCGTCGTCGCGCCGATCGACATCGCCAAGGGTGAGGACGGCGTCCTGAACGTCACCCGCCCCAACGACGAGCGTCAGAGCAAGGCCCTGCACGGCCTGTCCCGCACGCTGGTGGCGAACATGATCACCGGCGTGACCCAGGGTTACGTGAAGAAGCTCGAAATCAGCGGTGTCGGTTACCGCGTGATCGCCAAGGGTTCGAACCTGGAGTTCTCCCTCGGCTACAGCCACCCGATCCTGGTCGAGGCCCCCGAGGGCATCACCTTCAAGGTGGAGACCCCGACCCGTTTCTCGGTCGAGGGCATCGACAACCAGAAGGTCGGCGAGGTTGCGGCCAAGATCCGCAAGCTCCGCAAGCCCGACCCGTACAAGGCCAAGGGCGTCAAGTACGAGGGCGAAGTCATCCGCCGCAAGGTCGGAAAGGCGGGTAAGTAAGCCATGGCATACGGGCAGAAGATCCTCAAGGGCGACGCCTACAAGCGCGCCGCGATCAAGCGCCGTCACATCCGCATCCGCAAGCGGATCGCGGGTTCCGCGGAGCGTCCCCGTCTGGTCGTGACCCGCTCGAACCGTCACATCGTGGCCCAGGTGATCGACGACATCAAGGGTCACACCCTGGCGTCGGCGTCCACCCTGGACACGTCGGTCCGCGGCGGCGAGGGCGACAAGTCCGCGCAGGCCAAGCAGGTCGGGGCCCTGGTCGCCGAGCGTGCCAAGGCCGCCGGTGTCGAGGCCGTGGTGTTCGACCGCGGTGGCAACCAGTACGCCGGGCGCATCGCCGCCCTGGCCGACGCCGCCCGCGAGGCCGGGCTCAAGTTCTGAGTCGGTTCCGGAGCTAGCGGAAACAGAGAGAGGTAATTCCAATGGCTGGACCCCAGCGCCGCGGCAGCGGTGCCGGTGGCGGCGAGCGGCGGGACCGGAAGGGCCGTGACGGCGGCGCAGCTGCCGCCGAGAAGACCGCTTACGTTGAGCGCGTCGTCGCGATCAACCGCGTCGCCAAGGTTGTGAAGGGTGGTCGTCGCTTCAGCTTCACCGCGCTGGTCGTGGTGGGCGACGGTGACGGCACCGTGGGTGTCGGATACGGCAAGGCCAAGGAGGTGCCGGCCGCCATCGCCAAGGGCGTTGAGGAGGCCAAGAAGCACTTCTTCAAGGTCCCCCGCATCCAGGGCACCATCCCGCACCCCATCCAGGGTGAGAAGGCTGCCGGCGTCGTCCTGCTCAAGCCGGCCTCGCCGGGTACCGGTGTGATCGCCGGTGGTCCCGTGCGTGCCGTGCTGGAGTGCGCGGGCATCCACGACGTGCTGTCGAAGTCGCTCGGCTCCGACAACGCGATCAACATCGTGCACGCCACCGTGGAGGCCCTGAAGGGCCTGCAGCGTCCCGAGGAGATCGCGGCCCGCCGCGGTCTGCCGCTCGAGGACGTCGCCCCCGCGGCCCTGCTGCGTGCACGCGCCGGGGCGGGTGCGTGATCATGGCGCAGCTGAAGATCACGCAGGTCAAGTCCTACATCGGCAGCAAGCAGAACCACCGCGACACCCTGCGTTCCCTTGGTCTCAAGGGCATCAACACGCAGGTCGTCAAGGAGGACCGCCCCGAGTTCCGCGGAATGGTGCACACCGTCCGCCACCTCGTGACGGTCGAGGAGGTCGACTGATCATGGCGGAGCAGAACCCGCTCAAGATCCACAACCTCCGTCCCGCCCCGGGCGCCAAGACCGCCAAGACCCGCGTCGGTCGTGGTGAGGCGTCGAAGGGTAAGACGGCCGGTCGTGGTACGAAGGGCACCAAGGCCCGTTACCAGGTTCCGGAGCGCTTCGAGGGCGGCCAGATGCCGCTCCACATGCGCCTCCCGAAGCTGAAGGGCTTCAAGAACCCGTTCAAGACCGAGTTCCAGGTCGTGAACCTGGACCGTCTGGCCGCGCTCTACCCCGAGGGTGGCGAGGTCACGGTCGAGGGTCTGGTGGCCAAGGGAGCCGTTCGCAAGAACCAGCTCGTGAAGGTCCTCGGCCAGGGTGAGATCACCGTGGCGCTGCAGGTGACGGTCGACGCCGTCTCCGGCTCCGCCAAGGAGAAGATCACCGCCGCGGGCGGTACCGTCACCGAGCTCGTCTGATCCTTTCGGGCGCCTCGATGACGTGAGCGATCCCGACCGGGGATACCCCACAAATGGGGTATCCCCGGTTGGTCGTTCCTAGGGGGGCGGTGTCGCCGGTAAGGTGGCCTGCGCTGTCCTTTCACGGCTGCCACACATGGGGCACCCTGAACGGCAGTCATCCGTTACTCAATTGTCGTCAGTCGAACCTCAAGACCGTCACCCTTGACGCAGTAGCGCGGGGGTCGCAGGAGGCACCGTGCTCACCGCGTTCGCCCGGGCGTTCAAGACGCCCGACCTGCGCAAGAAGCTGCTCTTCACGCTCGGCATCATTGTGGTGTACCGAATCGGCACCAATATTCCGATTCCGGGCGTCGACTACAAGAACGTCCAGGAATGCGTGGACCAGGCGTCCGGCAATCAGGGCCTGTTCGGTCTGGTCAACATGTTCAGCGGTGGGGCCCTGCTGCAGATCACGATCTTCGCGCTGGGCATCATGCCCTACATCACGGCGAGCATCATTCTGCAGCTGCTGACCGTGGTGATCCCGCGCCTGGAGGCCCTGAAGAAGGAGGGTCAGGCGGGTACCGCGAAGATCACGCAGTACACCCGCTACCTGACCGTCGCCCTCGGCGTCCTCCAGGGCACCGGCCTGGTCGCCACCGCCCGCAGCGGCGCGCTCTTCTCCGGCTGCACCGTCGCCGGCCAGATCGTGCCCGACCGCTCGATGCTGACCACCATCATCATGGTGCTGACCATGACCGCCGGTACGACCGTCGTCATGTGGCTCGGCGAGGTCATCACCGACAAGGGCATCGGCAACGGCATGTCGATCCTGATGTTCATCTCGATCGCCGCGACCTTCCCGTCCGCCCTGTGGACGATCAAGACCTCGGGCACGCTGGCCGACGGCTGGATCGAGTTCGGCATCGTGATGCTCGTCGGGTTCGTGATGGTCGGCCTGGTCGTCTTCGTGGAGCAGGCGCAGCGCAGGATCCCCGTCCAGTACGCCAAGCGCATGATCGGCCGCCGCTCCTACGGCGGCACATCCACCTACATCCCGCTCAAGGTGAACCAGGCGGGTGTCATCCCGGTCATCTTCGCGGCCTCGCTGCTCTACATCCCGGCGCTCATCGTGCAGTTCTCGGGTTCGCAGTCGGGCTGGGCGGTGTGGATCCAGAAGAACCTGGCCGATCCGGCAGCGGCGGCCCACATCAGCCTGTACTTCCTTCTGATTGTCTTCTTCGCGTTCTTCTACGTGGCGATCTCCTTCAACCCCGAGGAAGTCGCGGACAACATGAAGAAGTATGGTGGTTTCATCCCGGGCATCCGGGCTGGCCGACCGACCGCGGAGTACCTGAGCTACGTACTCAACCGGATCACCTGGCCGGGCTCGCTGTATCTGGGGCTGATCTCTCTCGTACCGACAATGGCGTTGGCGGGTTTCGGGGCAAACCAGAACTTCCCGTTCGGCGGGACCAGCATCCTCATCATCGTGGGTGTCGGCCTTGAGACGGTGAAGCAGATCGAGAGCCAGCTCCAGCAGCGTCATTACGAAGGGTTCCTCCGCTGATGCGAATCGTCCTCGTCGGGCCGCCGGGTGCTGGAAAGGGTACGCAGGCCACCCGCCTCGCCGAAACGCTGCACATCCCGCACATCTCCACGGGTGACCTGTTCCGCGCCAACATCAGCCGGCAGACGGAGCTGGGCAAGCTCGCCAAGTCCTACATGGACGCCGGCAACCTCGTTCCCGACGAGGTCACCATCGCCATGGCCAAGGACCGCATGCTGCAGCCCGACGCCGAGGGCGGCTTCCTGCTGGACGGCTTCCCGCGCAACGTCTCGCAGGCCGAGGCGCTGGACGAGCTGCTCGCCTCCGAGGGCATGCGGCTCGACGCCGTGCTGGACCTGGAGGCCCCCGAGGACGAGGTCGTCAAGCGGATCGCCGGACGGCGGGTGTGCCGCAACGACTCGGCGCACGTCTTCCACGTGACGTACAACGCGCCGAAGACCGAGGGCGTCTGCGACGTCTGCGGCGGCGAGCTGTACCAGCGCGACGACGACTCCGAGGAGACGGTCCGCACCCGGCTTGAGGTCTACCACACGCAGACCGAGCCGATCATCGACTACTACAAGGCCCAGGGCCTGGTCGTGACCATCTCCGCGACCGGTGCGGTCGACGAGGTCACCACCCGCGCGCTGGAAGCGCTCAAGCGCGACGAGTGACCCTCGCGGTCCGTCCGCGCCACCACACGGCCGCGGCTCCCCCTCGGGAGCCGCGGCCGTGGTCGTGGGGCGGACACGGCACGGTGCGGTCCGCCGCGGCCCGTATCGTGGACACGTTCCCCACTTCCCCGGTCCAGAAAGGCCGCAGCCCCCATGGTGCAGATCAAGAGCCCCGAGCAGATCGCCAGGATGCGTGAGGCGGGGCTGGTCGTCGCCGCCATCCACGCGGCCACGCGGGAGGCGGCGGTGCCCGGCGCCACCACCAGGGACCTGGACCAGGTCGCCCGCAAGGTGCTCGCGGAGCACGGCGCCAAGCCGAACTTCCTCGGCTACGGCGGCTTCCCGGCGACCATCTGCACCTCGGTGAACGAGGTCGTGGTGCACGGCATCCCCTCCGACGACGTGGTCCTCAAGGACGGCGACGTGATCTCGATCGACTGCGGCGCGATCATCGACGGCTGGCACGGCGACGCCGCCTACACGGCCTTCGTGGGCTCCGGTCACTCCCCGGAGCTGGTCGAGCTGTCCCGGGTGACCGAGGAGTCGATGTGGGCGGGGATCGCGGCCATGCGGCAGGGCAACCGCCTGGTCGACATCTCCCGCGCCATCGAGACCTACATCCGCCGCCAGCCCCGGCCCGGCGGCGGCAAGTACGGGATCATCGAGGACTACGGCGGCCACGGCATCGGCACCGAGATGCACATGGACCCGCACCTGCTGAACTACGTCGACCGCCGGCGCGGCAAGGGCCCCAAGCTGGTCCCGGGCTTCTGCCTGGCCATCGAGCCCATGGTCTCCCTCGGTACCCCCCGCACGGAGGTCCTGGAGGACGAGTGGACGGTCGTCACGACCGACGGCACCTGGTCCTCGCACTGGGAGCACTCGGTCGCCCTGACCCCCGAGGGGCCCCTGGTGCTGACCGCCCCCGACGGCGGCCGGGCGAAGCTGGCCGAGCTGGGCGTGACGGCGGCCCCGGATCCGCTCGCATGATGATCTCGCGGGTGGGGCAGAATTCCTCGTTTCGCCTTTCCGAGGGTGCTGACGTAGACTGACTCGTCGGCTCTGGTGCATCCTCATGTCTGCATGCGGCTCGTTCGCGCGAGGCACCCGAGTTGATCAAGGTAGTCGATTCGAAGGGCGAAGCGTGGCCAAGAAGCAAGGTGCCATCGAGATCGAGGGCACTGTCGTCGAGTCTCTGCCGAACGCCATGTTCAAGGTCGAGCTCCAGAACGGCCACCAGGTCCTGGCACACATCAGCGGCAAGATGCGCATGCACTACATCCGCATCCTCCCTGACGACCGGGTCGTGGTGGAGCTGTCTCCGTACGACCTGACGCGTGGCCGGATCGTCTACCGGTACAAGTAGATCTTGCTTGCGTCCCGCGCGCCTCGCCTTCACCCGCGATCCGCGTAGGGCCGTCGGCAACTGACCCGGAGAACCTCACATCCCATGAAGGTCAAGCCGAGCGTCAAGAAGATCTGCGACAAGTGCAGGGTGATCCGCCGTCACGGTCGGGTCATGGTCATCTGCGACAACCCGCGCCACAAGCAGCGCCAGGGCTGACGCACGACCGTTCCCTCTGCGATTCGCAGAACTTCGCGCGACGCGAACTGATTTCGTTCATACGCAGGACCCGGGCGCCCTGGTGCCCGACACCCCCGGCTCGGAGGCCGGGGACCCAGTTCGTACCTGGTACGGCGGCTGGGAGCCGGTTCTGCGGAAGACCTCCGACCATCAACTGGAGCCATTGAATGGCACGCGTTTCCGGTGTTGACATCCCGCGCGAAAAGCGCGTGGAGATCGCCCTCACCTACGTGTTCGGCATCGGCCGGACCCTTTCCCAGCAGACGCTGGCCGCCACCGGCGTGGACCCGAACACCCGTGTTCGGGACCTCTCCGAGGAGCAGCTGGTCGCGATCCGCGAGTACGTCGACAACAACATCAAGACCGAGGGTGACCTCCGTCGCGAGATCCAGGCCGACATCCGCCGCAAGGTCGAGATCGGTACCTACCAGGGTCTGCGCCACCGCCGCGGCCTGCCCGTCCGCGGTCAGCGCACCAGCACCAACGCACGTACCCGCAAGGGCCCGCGTCGCGCCATCGCCGGCAAGAAGAAGCCGGGCAAGAAGTAGTCCGCAGCGGACTCGCCGTCCAGCGGTCTTCGCTGTAGGACCGACCACCTCCCGTAGGAGAACGACATGCCCCCCAAGGGACGTCAGGGCGCTGCCAAGAAGGTGCGCCGCAAGGAAAAGAAGAACGTCGCTCACGGCCACGCGCACATCAAGAGCACGTTCAACAACACCATCGTGTCGATCACGGACCCGTCCGGCAACGTGATCTCCTGGGCCTCCGCCGGCCACGTCGGCTTCAAGGGCTCGCGCAAGTCGACGCCGTTCGCCGCGCAGATGGCCGCCGAGTCGGCCGCCCGCCGCGCCCAGGAGCACGGCATGCGCAAGGTCGACGTGTTCGTCAAGGGCCCGGGCTCCGGTCGTGAGACCGCGATCCGCTCCCTCCAGGCCACCGGCCTCGAGGTCGGCTCGATCCAGGACGTCACGCCCACCCCGCACAATGGTTGCCGTCCGCCGAAGCGCCGCCGCGTCTGACGCGTAGGTCCGGTCCGGGCGGTGTCCGGCCGGGGGTGCGGGGGTTCGTCCCGCACCGTGCGGCACCAGGGTTTTCCGGGCGGTACGGCCCCTTTCGGCCGTATCGCCCGTACCCTTGCAGTACAGAGTCGGGCGTCAAATAGCGGGCGCCCCTGACTGAAGGAATACACATGCTGATCGCTCAGCGTCCCTCGTTGACCGAAGAGGTCGTCGACGAGTTCCGCTCCCGGTTCGTCATCGAGCCGCTGGAGCCGGGCTTCGGCTACACCCTCGGCAACTCCCTGCGGCGCACGCTCCTCTCCTCGATCCCGGGTGCGGCGGTCACGTCCATCCGCATCGACGGTGTCCTGCACGAGTTCACCACCGTGCCGGGCGTCAAGGAGGACGTCACCGACCTGATCCTCAACATCAAGCAGCTCGTCGTCTCCTCGGAGCACGACGAGCCGGTCGTGATGTACCTGCGCAAGCAGGGCCCGGGTCTGGTCACCGCCGCCGACATCGCGCCCCCGGCCGGTGTCGAGGTGCACAACCCCGACCTCGTCCTCGCCACGCTCAACGGCAAGGGCAAGCTGGAGATGGAGCTGACGGTCGAGCGCGGCCGCGGCTACGTCTCCGCCGTGCAGAACAAGCAGGCGGGCCAGGAGATCGGCCGCATCCCGGTCGACTCCATCTACTCGCCCGTCCTCAAGGTCACGTACAAGGTCGAGGCCACGCGTGTCGAGCAGCGCACCGACTTCGACAAGCTGATCGTCGACGTCGAGACCAAGCAGGCGATGCGTCCCCGCGACGCCATGGCCTCCGCGGGCAAGACCCTGGTCGAGCTGTTCGGTCTCGCGCGCGAGCTGAACATCGACGCCGAGGGCATCGACATGGGCCCGTCCCCGACGGACGCCGCGCTCGCCGCCGATCTGGCGCTGCCGATCGAGGAGCTCGAACTCACCGTCCGGTCGTACAACTGCCTCAAGCGCGAGGGCATCCACTCCGTGGGTGAGCTGGTCGCGCGCAGCGAGGCCGACCTGCTGGACATCCGCAACTTCGGCGCGAAGTCCATCGACGAGGTCAAGGCCAAGCTGGCGGGCATGGGCCTCGCGCTCAAGGACTCGCCCCCCGGGTTCGACCCGACCGCCGCCGCCGACGCCTTCGGCGCCGACGACGACGCGGACGCCGGGTTCGTCGAGACCGAGCAGTACTGACGGCTCGGGACCGACGGTCCCCCTCCGGGAGCCACCCCCCCCCGCGGGCGGCTCCCGGATCTCCGACAGGCGGCCGCCTGCTCGGATACTGACTCCGGTACCTGGTACGGCCGGGGCAGACACTGAGGAGAATCACCATGCCGAAGCCCACCAAGGGTGCCCGTCTGGGCGGCAGCGCCGCGCACGAGAAGCTGCTCCTCGCGAACCTCGCGAAGAGCCTCTTCGAGCACGGCCGCATCACCACCACCGAAGCCAAGGCGCGCAGGCTGCGCCCGTACGCCGAGCGGCTGGTCACCAAGGCGAAGAAGGGCGACCTGCACAACCGTCGCCAGGTGCTCCAGGTGATCACGGACAAGAGCATCGTGCACACGCTCTTCACCGAGATCGGCCCGCGCTACGAGAACCGCCCCGGTGGCTACACCCGCATCACCAAGATCGGCAACCGCCGTGGCGACAACGCGCCCATGGCCGTGATCGAGCTGGTCGAGGCGCTGACGGTCGCGCAGGAGGCGACGGGTGAGGCCGAGGCCGCCACCAAGCGTGCCGCCAAGGACGCGGAGGCCGCCCAGGCCGTCGAGGCCGCTCCGGCCGACGACGCCAAGGTCGACGTGACCAAGGACGCCGAGGAGTCCAAGGACGCGTAGGTGTCCCGCCCCTCCAGGGCGTTCACGGGCCCGTCCCTCCTCACCGGGGGGCGGGCCCGTTCTGGTTGGCTGAGAGGATGCGGGAGTGAGTGACGAAGTACGGTCCGGGAGCGTCCGGGTACGGCTCGACCTGTCCTACGACGGGTCCGGGTTCTCCGGCTGGGCCAAGCAGGCCGGCGGGCGGCGCACCGTGCAGGGCGAGATCGAGGACGCGCTGCGGACCGTGACCCGCTCGGGGGAGACCCACGAGCTGACGGTGGCGGGGCGGACCGACGCCGGGGTGCACGCCCGGGGCCAGGTGGCCCATGTGGACCTGCCGCGCGAGGTGTGGGCCGAGCACCGCGACAAGCTGCTGAAGCGGCTGGCGGGGCGGCTGCCCCGGGACGTGCGGGTGTGGTCCGCGCGGGAGGCGCCCGACGGCTTCGACGCGCGGTTCTCGGCCGTCTGGCGGCGCTACGCCTACCGGATCACCGACCATCCGGGCGGGGTGGACCCGCTGCTGCGCGGCCATGTGCTCTGGCACGACTGGCCGCTGGACGTGGACGCCATGAACGAGGCGGCGCGCGGGCTGGTGGGGGAGCACGACTTCGCGGCCTACTGCAAGAAGCGGGAGGGCGCCACCACCATCCGCACCCTCCAGGAGCTGAGCCTGGTGCGGGACGGGGAGGGGATCGTCACCGCGACCGTGCGGGCCGACGCCTTCTGCCACAACATGGTCCGCTCCCTGGTCGGGGCCCTGCTCTTCGTCGGCGACGGCCACCGGCCGCCCGCGTGGCCGGCCGAGGTGCTGGCCGCCCGGGTACGGGACTCGGCGGTGCACGTGGTGCGTCCGCACGGGCTGACCCTGGAGGAGGTCGGCTATCCGGCCGACGGCCTGCTGGCCGCCCGGAGCCGGGAGGCGCGGAACAAGAGGACGCTGCCGGGCGCCGGCTGCTGCTGAAACGGCGGCGGGCGGCGGTCAGCCCTTCGCCCAGGCGCTGAGCAGCCCGCCCGCCGCGGCGGCGAGCTCCTCGGTGTCGCGGCCCCCGGTGCGGAAGCCGGGGGCGAGTTCCAGGTGGACGAAGGTGACGTGGCGGCGCTGGGCCGCCCTGCCCTGGACGTTCCGGGCGCCCTCCAGCGGGCAGCGGGCCGCCCAGCCCCGGCAGACCCGGATGCCGTCGGCCTTCAGCCGGTCGGCGAGGGCGTGCACCTCGGCCGGGGCGCTGCGGGCGGCGCCGGTGGAGAGGACGGCGTCGTACTTCTTGGCGGACGAGCCGGACTTGCCGTGCAGCTGGAGTCCGGGCACGCCGCGCTTCTGGAGTTCCAGGACGATGGCGTGGAAGGCGCTGTCCTCGCGGTGGGCCACGTCGGCGGCGCCCTCGTCCCCGGCCCTGCGGTGGGCGCCCGCGAGGACCAGGGAGCCGCCTGGGGTGCCCTCCAGGAGCCGGACGCCGAGCGACTCGGTGGCCCGGTCGGCGACGGGGTGCGGGACCTGGACGTTCCAGCGGACCCGGGAGTCGGCGGTCAGGTACAGCCGCCCCCAGTGGGTGCCGGGGCCGGGGCGGGTGGCCGCGATCTCGTCGTAGCGGCGGCGGGAGTCGGTGTCGGTGAGCCGGGTGACCCCGAGACCGAGCGGGGCGAGCAGCCGCTCCGCCCCCCGCGCGTCGCCCTCGACGAGACGGCCCACGGCGCGGGCGAGCTGCTCGCGCTGTTCCCCGTCGGGGGCGTCGTAGTCGCCGTCAGGCCGGAAGCCCTGGGTGTAGCCGAGGATGCGCCCGCGCAGATCGACCAACTCCCGGTTGGCCGGAACGGTTTGGTCCGTATCGGCGCCCGGGGAGTCCTGACATCCCGTCACTGTCAGAAATAGTCCTATCGCGGTCATAAAGACAAGCAAACGTGACAGTTTTGTGACGGCAAAGCCAGGGGCGCGGAAGGGGCGCGTGTGACCATGTCTCGGTGACATTGCGTAAGTCTCTCCGTATGGGTCGTGTTGCCGCCACTCTGGCGCTGGTGACCGGTCTCACCGTTTCCTGCACGTCCCGGTCCGCGGAGCCGCAGGCGAAGCCCGGCGGCCGGTCCTTCACGCTGGCGGCGGCGGGCGACGTGCTCATCCACCCCGAGCTGGTCGAGCAGGCGGCCAAGGACGCCCAGAAGACCGGCAAGGGCCAGGAGGGACTGGACTTCGGCCCGCTGCTCGCCGGTGTCCAGCCGGTGATCAGCAAGGCCGACCTCGCGATCTGCCACATGGAGACCCCGGTCGGCGACCCGAAGGGCCCCTTCCAGGGCTACCCCGAATTCCTGGTGCCCCCGCAGATCCTCACCGCGCTGAAGGGTGTGGGATACGACACCTGCTCCACCGCCTCCAACCACACCTTCGACCACGGCATGAAGGCCGTGAAGCGGACGCTGGACGCGATGGACGAGGCGGGTCTCGGCCACACCGGTTCCGCGCGCACCCCCGAGGAGGCGGAGAAGGTCAACATCCGCGAGGTCAACGGGGTGAAGGTGGCGCACCTCTCGTTCTCCTGGGAGTCGTTCGTCCACCCGGTGCCGAAGAAGGTGAGCTGGGCCTTCAACCGGACCGGTCTGAAGGAGATCAAGAAGGCCGAGACCCGGGCCCGGCAGAAGGGCGCCGAGGTCGTGATCCTCTCCATCCACTGGGGAGCGGAGCACTACAACGAGCCGGGTGTCGTCCAGGTCCGACTGGCGGAGCAGATCAGCGAGCAGACCGGTGTCGACCTGGTCATCGGGCACCACTCGCACGTGGTCGAACCCATCCAGAAGGTCAACGGCACCTGGGTCGCCTACAGCCTCGGCAACCAGGTGGCCCGGCACTCCTCCCCGACCGGACTGACCGAGGAGGGCGCGATCGGCTGGTTCGAGTTCCGGGAGGCGGCCGGGGGCGGCTGGACCGTCGACGCCCGGTACCGCACGACGCTGATCGAGATCCCGCCGGAGCTCCAGCCCGAGGAGAAGCTCCCCGAGGGGGCGGTGGAGGACCACCGGCTGGTGGACGTGCGCGACGCGCTCGACCGTCCCGGCGAGGTGTCCGAGGAGCGCCTGGCCCGCTACCGGCTGGCCTCCGACCGGACCCGAGGATTCCTCTACAACCGCGGTGCCCCCGGCGGTGACGGATTGCAGCCGTTGGTGCTGAAGAAGTGATCAGTAACACATGTGATGGTGTGGCCAGTTGAGCAACCTTGACAGTTTTTAACTGTCCTTTAAATCAGAGCGCCGTGCACTGCGGCAGTGGTGTGTCCACTTCCCGCTCTGGACACCCGCAGCGACCAAGGAAGAAGACCGGTGACATCGAGTCCTGCCGCGCACTCCGGACGGAAGGGGCGGCGACGCAGCCGCAGACGGGCGGACATGCCGCTCCTGGGTGGCATCCGTCCCCCGATCGCGCTGCTCTGCCTGCTCATCCTCGCCCTGGCCGGACTCACGGCCAAGGTGCTCGGTCCCCGTCCCGACGAGGCGGTGCCCAAGGCGGTCCTCTCCTCGCAGCAGCACTTCGCGGAGGACGGCGCCATCGCGCTGCGCGCCTCCATCGACGAGCGCGTCACCGACCTCCAGCGCACCGCCGCGGCGCTCAACGCCGGCCGGCCCACCAAGGCCGAGGACGTGCTGTCCGGCCTCGGCAGCGCCTACCAGAAGTGGACCGGCACCACGGTCATCGACCTGGAGGACGGCAAGGTCCTCGCCGCCCGCGGCGAGCACATCCCGCTCGCCTGGCTCGACAAGGACGTCCTCACCGGCAAGCAGGCCCTCACCCCCCGCATGGTGCGGCTGGAGACCGGTGACGTCCGGCTCATGACGATGGCCGTGCTCGACTGGAAGGACCGGCCCCAGCAGCTGCTGATCGCCTCCAACAGCCTGACCGTGCCGCAGATCACCCTGGGCCCGTTCCGCACCATGGCGGTCGCCACGCGCGAGGGCGAGATCCTCGCCACCGCCGGGTTCGAGCAGTCCGAGGCGCTGAACTCGGACACCCAGCGTGAGGAGCTGAACTTCCTCCAGAAGCAGATGAGCCGCCTCGCCGACCAGGCCGCCGAGCGCACCGAGCAGCACCCCGTCAGTGCCCGGGAGCCCGGCGCGCGCGGCTACCCCGGCGTCAGCGGCAGCCTCCTCGGCGACCGCTACAACGGCCGCGTCGCCACCGCCGGATACGCCTCCCTCGCCGCCTCCGACCCGGAGGAGAAGGACAGCGTCGCGGCCGGGCTGGGCCTGACCGTCGTCGCCATGCTCCCCGTGGTCCAGCAGCAGGGCGCCGCCGAGTCCGGCCGCGAGCTGTACGGGCTGATCGCCGCCGGGGCGCTGGTCGGGCTCGGGCTGCTGGCCGCCGCCGTGCTGTGGGCCGCCGTGCAGCGCCCCCTGCTCCGGCTGTTCCTGGAGTCCCGCCGGCTCGCCCGGGGCGATCTGACCCGGCCCGTCGCCGTGCCCCGCTGGGGCGAGGCCGCCCGGGTCGGCACCGCCCTGGAGCGGCTGCGCACCCAGCTCAACGGCATGGGGGGCGAGCAGCCGCCCGCCGCCCGGGTGCGCGGACTGCGCCTCGGCGTCCGCGCCCCGCTCGGGATCACCGCCGTCCTGCTGCTGCTCTGGTGCGTCCCCGTCGGCCTGCTGGTCAACCGCACCGACGGCTCGGTCAGCGTGCCCGCCACCATCGTCAACGACCAGCGCGACCGCACCGACCTGATCGGCGACCGGGTCCGCCGGGCACTGAACGAGGCCCAGGCCGACCTCGTCTCCACCTCCCGCCTGATCGAGGGCAAGGACGCGGCCGCCACCGAGACCGTCCTCAAGGACGCCCTGCGCAAGCACACCCGCTACCAGGCCCTCTACGTCACCGACGCCGGGGGAGCCGTCCTCGCCAGGGCCGGGGGCGACCCGCACTCCTGGAAGGACGGCAAGGGACTGCCCCTGGTCCGGGTCTCCGGCCAGGGCGGGAAGAAGCCGGTGATCCAGGCGGGCGCCCCGGTGGCGGAGCCCAAGGGCGCCACCCTCGTCGGCGAGGTGCGGGTGGAGTTCCTCAACTCCCTGCTCAAGCGGCCCGGCCTCGGCGAGGTCCGGGTGGTGGGCCCCGACGCGAAGACCGTGGCCGGCAACGCCGGGTTCCTGGCCTTCGAGAAGCTGCCCCACTCCTCCCTGACCGACCTGGTGCGGGCCGGGCAGCTCCCGGTGGGCGCCGGGCCCATGGAGAACGGCCTCCTCATCCGGGACGGCGGCGCCGTCACCGTCGCGGCGGCGGCCCCCTTCTCCGGCGGCGGTGTCGCCGCCGATCTCGGCTGGACGGTGGTGAGCTGGCAGAAGGCCAACCACTTCGAGATCGCCGCCTACGAGCGGGAGGACCGCAGCGTCCTCGCCGGAATGCTCGGGCTCGCCGCGATCGTCGTCTGCCTGGGCTGGATCCATCTGGTCGTCGCCAGGCCGCTGCGGGCCCTGGCCGCCGGCGCCGAGAAGCTCGCGGACGGAGACCTCAAGACCGTGCAGTACCCCCGCTACCAGGACGAGGTCGGTGCCGTCGTGCGCAGCCTCGAACTGATCCGGCAGCAGTTGCAGGCCCAGCGGCAGAGCCAGGCGCGCCGGGCCGCAGACACCCGGACCGGCGTCGGAGGAAGGTGACCCGTCGTGCTCTACCTGTACTTCGTGCTGCTGGTCGGCAGCCTGTTCCTGCTGGCCGCGGGCATCGTGGAGCAGCGCCGCCACTACGCCGCGCTGCACTCCATCCCCTCGCGGGTGCTGGTCAACGGCATCCGGGGCAAGTCCTCCATCACCCGGCTGTGCGCGGGCGCGCTGCGCGGCGGTGACCTGGTCACCGTCGCCAAGACCACCGGCACGGCGGCCCGCTTCATCCACCCCGACGCCACCGAGGAGCCGGTCTACCGCAAGTTCGGCATCGCCAACGTCGTCGAGCAGATCGGCATCGTGCGCCGGGCGGCCACCTACCGCCCCGACGCGCTGGTCATCGAGTGCATGGCGGTCATGCCGGCCCTCCAGGAGGTCAACCAGAGCAAGCTGATCCGCTCCACCATCGGCGTCCTGTGCAACGTCCGTGAGGACCACCTCGCGGAGATGGGCCCCACCCTGGACGACGTGGCCCGCTCGCTGTGCCGCTCGATGCCGGAGAACGGCATCTGCGTCACCGCCGAGAAGGACCGCTTCCACATCCTCCAGGAGGAGGCCGACGCCCGGAACTGCAAGCTCGTCTACGCCGACCCCGAGATGGTCACCGACGACGAGCTGCGCGGCTTCAGCTGGTTCACCTTCAAGGAGAACGTCGCCATCGCGCTGGTCGTGGCGGAACTGCTCGGCGTGGAGCGCCAGGTCGCCCTCCAGGGCATGTACGACGCCCCGCCGGACCCCGGTGTGCTCTCCGTGGAGCGCTACGCCACCCCCGAGGGCAAGCGGCTCGCCTTCGCCAACGTCTTCGCGGCCAACGACCCCGAGTCGACGCTGATGAACATCAACCAGCTCCTGGACCTCGGCGCCATCCGCCGCCCGCTGAACGTCGTGATCAACTGCCGCCCGGACCGCGTCGAGCGCAACGGCCAGATGGGCGAGATCATCCCGGACCTGGAGCCGGACAACGTCTTCGTCATCGGGCACCCGGCCAAGAGCGCCATCGACGCCATCCCCGCGCAGTGGCGCGACCGCGCCGTCGACCTCGGCGGTGAGCGGCGCGCCGCCGACGAGTTCATGCCCGCCCTGCTCGGCCGGATGTCCGACGGCTCCTCCCTGGTCGCCATCGGCAACATCCACGGCCAGGGCGAGGAACTCCTGGAGTACCTGGCCGAACTGCCCGCCGACGAGAGCGAGGCCGGCGACGGCGCCGCCCCGGCCGCGGCCGCACCGGCCCAGCCGCAGCGCATCGACCCCTACGCCTCGTACCCGATGGCCTACGAGGAGCGCTACCAGGCCACGCGGACCCAGGAGATCCCGGTCGTCCGCATCCCCGAGCAGCCGGCCGGCCCCTACGGGCAGCAGCCCTACCAGCAACAGCAGCACCAGCCCTACCAGCAGCACCCGCAGCCTGCGTACCCGCCGCAGCGGGAGCCCCACCAGCAGCCGCAGGACCCGCACCGGCAGCACCAGGGTGAGCCGCATCAGGGTGAGCCGCACCGGCAGCACCAGGGTGAGCCGCATCAGCGGGAGCCGCTGGAGCCGCGTCACCAGGCGCCCCGGCAGCGGGGCCCGCAGGACCCCCGGCAGCAGCACCCCGAGGATCCGCAGGACGCCCCGCAGTACCCGCCGCAGCGGGAGCCGCACCACGCGCCCCAGCAGCATCCCCAGGACCCGCGGCACCCGCAGGACACCGAGCCGTACCCGCCGCAGCAGCGGCAGCAGTACCAGGAAGAGCAGTACGGGCACTACGGGCAGTACGTCCCCACGCAGCAGTCCTGGCCGCCCCATGACGATCCGCACGACGACCCCTACGGCGGGTCCGCCCGCCCGCCCGCCCGGAGACCCCGTTGACCACCGCCGCCCTGACCCCCGAGATGGCCGCCCTGGGCATCGCCATCGGGCTGTTCTTCTCCCTGCTGTGCTACCTCACCACCAATTTGTCGCCCGGCGGCATGATCACGCCCGGCTGGATCGCCCTCACCCTCATCGAGGACCTCCAGCGCGCCGCCATGATGGTCGGCGTCACCGCGCTGACCTACGCGGGCACCAAGCTCATGCAGCGGCTGGTGATCCTCTACGGCAAGCGCCTGTTCGCCGCCGTGGTCCTGCTGGGCGTGCTGCTCCAGGCCACGGTGATGATCGTGCTCTCCATGGAGTTCCCGCTGCTCTACGGCAACCAGACACTGGGCTTCATCGTGCCCGGACTGGTCGCCTACCAGATGGTGCGCCAGCCCAAGGGGGCCACCCTGCTGGCCACCGGAACGGTCTCCCTCATGGCCTACATCGTCGTCGCCGCAGGACTGCTGCTCGGCGTCATGCCCACCGTCTGACATACGAGAAGCAGAGGAGAACACCATGGCAGCGAAGACGAAGAAGAAGTCGCGCCCGGTCGTCTCGGGTCTCGTGGTGCTGGCACTCGTCGGGGCCTCCACCTACCTCACCCTGGAGCTGCGCAAGCAGGACCAGGAGGGCGTCACCTCGGTGCGCAACGTCGGCGTCCTGGACGGCAGCCGCCCCTCCGCCAAGGAGGAGGGCGAGGCGAGCTGGTCCCGGCTGGAGAACCCGGCCCGCTCCGTGCTGCGCGGCGAGGACGGCCGGATCATGGGCGTCTTCACCGACGGGGCCCGCACCGCCACCCTGACCGGCCCGGCCCGCACCTTCACCGAACCGGCCTCCACCGCCTCCAAGGTCTCCACCACCGACTGGGTCCGGCTGATGCCGGAGCTGTGGAAGAAGGGCGCCGAGAAGGAGGCGTGGTTCAAGGACTGGTACGCCGAGTCCCGGGACAGCAAGGAGGACGACCTCTTCGCCATCGCCTTCCAGTACGTGGCGGGCGCCCCGCAGAAGAAGGACGAGACCGGCCTCGTCTACGCCGGCGACGCCAACTTCGGCCCCCTCAACACCACCGGCGCCGAGGGCGGCGACCTGCGCCTGGAGCAGTCCGACTTCTACGACTACCTCGGCGTCACGTACCCCTTCCGGGACGGCTCGGTGGGCCAGCCGGAGACGATGCGCGCCAAGTCCCTGGACTGCTCGGGCTTCATCCGGATGGTCCTCGGCTACCGCGCCCGCTACCCGCTGATGTCCTCCGACACCTCCGGGGACGGGCTGCCGCGCACCGCCAACGGCATGGCCCGCTCCGAGGAGGGCACCGACGTGCTCCCCCTGACCGGCATCACCCCGGACGACCGGCCCTCCGCCATCGACCAGCTCCAGCCCGGCGACCTGGTCTTCTTCAAGCTCGACACCCGCACCGCCGAGCGGCTGGACCACGTCGGCATGGTGCTCGGCTACGACACCGAGGGGCACCTGATCTTCGTCTCCAGCCGTGAGGAGATCAACGGCCCGACCATCGGCGACGTGGGCGGCGTCTCCCGCCTGGACGGCAACGGCTACTACGCCAAGACGCTGCGCAGCGCCAAGCGGCTCTGACCCTCCCGTGCGGGCGCGGCGCCGGGTGCGACCACCGGTGTCCGTGCCCGCGGGTGGCTCCAGCCGCCGGAACCCCGGTCCGCGGTGTCCGTCGCCCGGGCCGGTGCCCGCGGCGGCCGTGCTCCCGGGCGGTGCCGTCCGGCCGGGGGCGGTCAGTCCGCGACGGCCGCCGCCGAGGCCTGGGCCCGGCCCCGGCGGTGGATCTGCCGGAAGGTGAACTCGGCCAGGTCGTCCCCGGCCCGGAAGACCGCCGCGTCGCCCTGCGTCACGTCCTTGCCGTCGACGCGGCCCGCCAGGGTGAAGTAGGCGTAGCGGCCGTAGGAGTTGGTGGTCGAACGGCAGACGGCGCCCGCGCAGAAGACGGGGACCCCCTCGCCGGACAGGGAGCGGACGGTGCTCCGCCGGTCGGTACCGGCCCGCGCCGCGGACGCCTTCGCCGCCGTGTCGAACACGGCCACCCCGACCGTCACCGCCACCCCGTCCCGCCGGTACGTCACGCGTATCAGACGGGTGCAGTCGTGGGCGTCGAGCGCCTGCGGCAGCGTGCCCCGGGCGGCGGTGGCGCAGGACCGGGTGTCGGCCACCGGGCCCTTCCCGTACACCGCGTCGCCCATGGTCATGCGGGTGCCGGGGAAGAGGGTCCCCGGGTCGAGGGGCGCCCGGTCCTTGGCGGCGCTGGAGACGAAGTCCTTCGGGTCCAGCGGCGGCGGCGCGCTGGTCGGGGCGAAGGAGGGGGCCGAGGCGGTGGCGCCGGACGGCCCGGCCGCCGACGCCGTCCCGGGGGCGGGGGAGGCCGCCGCCCCGCCGGGGCCGCCCGAGGAGACCACGGCCATCGCGACCGCGACGGCCGCCGCCACGGCGGCCAGCGCGCCGCCGCCGACGAGGAACAGTCTCCGGCGCCTGCCGCGGGCCGCGGAGCGCTCCGCGAGCGCGGCCCAGTCCGGGGTCCCGGCACCTCCGTTCCCGGTCTGCTCGGAGTGCGGCCGCCACGGGTCCCACGGCTGCTGGGGTCCCCCCTGCCCAAAGCTCATGGGCGGCATCCTAGAGGTGCCCGGCACCGTCCCGCGGCGCCGTCGGCGACCTCGCGGCGCCCCCGCGCCCCATGCCCACCGAGCGCCCCGGCGGCCCGCCGCCTCCGGAGTGGGCGGGCACGGGGCCGACGACGCATCCGCCCCGCGCGGTCCCGGTACCCGCCCCGCCGCCGGGAGGTCCGCCCGTACCCGCCGTCCCGTCGGGGAGTCCGCCCGGCCCCGCCGTTCCGTCGGGGCGCGCGGCCCGGCGGGGTCCGGGCCGGAGCGGGCCCGAGACCCTAGGGTTCGGTGCATGGCGACGCGCGAGGGCGACATCCGCGGATGGTGGGTGCGACCGGCCGGCCGGGCACCGTGGGCGGTGCTCGCGGCGGTGCTGGCCGCCTCGGCCGCCGCCGCGGCCCGGTCCGGTCCGCCCGGCGGGATGGACAACGCGATCGTGGTGCGGGCCGCCCGCACCTGGCTGTCCGGCGGCTCCCCCTACGACGACCCGCACTTCCTCTACCTCCCCAGCGCCGTCCTGGCCGCCGCCCCCGAGGCCCTGCTGCCCGCCCCCGTGCTGCGGGCGGCGGCCCCCTGCGCGGTGGTCCTGCTGCTGGCGCTCGGCTGGGCCTGTGCCCTCGCGCTGCACCGGGTGCCGCTCGGCAGCCGCCTGGCCGCCCTGGGGCTGACCGGGCTGGCGGCGGGCTTCGCCCCCTTCGGGCACCTGGTGCGGCTCGGCAACTGGACCGTGACGGCGGCCGCGGCACTGCCGCTGTGCCTGCTGCTGGCCAGCCGGGGGCGGTGGACGGCGGCGGGCGGTGTGATCGGCGCGGCGGTGGCGCTCAAGCCGCTGCTGGCGCCGGTGGCCCTGCTCCTCCTGTTCGCCGGGCGCGGTCGGGCCCTGGCGGTGGCCGTCCTGGTGCCGGTGGCCGCCTCCGGGGCGGCGGCCCTGCTGATGCCCGGCCCCGGCGGCTTCTTCACCCGCACCCTCCCCTTCCTGCTCCACGGCGACGACGGCTTCGTCCGGCTCTACGAGGCGTCCCCGGCGGCCGTGCTGCCCCGGCTCGGGGTGCCGGGGGCGGCGGCGGAGGGGGCGGCGGCGCTGGCGGCCGCGGCGGGGGTGCTGTGCGCCCTGCTGCGCTGGCGGCGGGGCGACGCCGGACCGCTGCGGTACGCGGAGACCGGCACCGGGCTGATGCTCTCCGCCTTCCTCGTCTCCCGGCCGTCCTACGACCACTACCTCCTGGTCGTGGTGCCGCTGCTGCTCGCCGGGCTGCCGTACGCCGGGTCGGTGGCCCGGGGGCCCTGGTTCTGGGCGGCGCTGGTGCCCCAGCTCCCCGGGGTGACCTGGCCCTGGCTGGAGGGGGTGCGGCGGCGGGCGTTCAAGGACGCCTTCACGCTGTGCGTGCTCGCGGTGACCGTGGCGCGACGGGCGCGGAACGCCCCGGTGACGGTACGGGCTACCATGGACGGTCACGACCGTGCCGGGGAAGCCCGGGACCCCGTGCGGGCGTCGGCAGCGCCGTTTTGACCCGGCTGCGACCGGACGGGTATTCTGCACAGTCGTTATGTGTATTGGCTTGCTCATTCTCACGTGAGGGGCCCTTACACCGGTCCACCGGGACCGATGACCAGCGACCAGCACACGGTTTGCGTCACCGTGGTGCGGTCAGGGCTGTCTGATCGTCTTCGGTGACCTTGTCAGGACCCATCACTGAAGAAGCGAAGGCTACGAACCGTGCGTACGTACAGCCCCAAGCCCGGCGATGTGACGCGCCAGTGGCACGTCATCGACGCTCAGGACGTCGTCCTGGGTCGTCTGGCCTCCACCGCCGCCTCCATCCTGCGTGGCAAGCACAAGCCGATCTACGCGCCCCACGTCGACACCGGTGACTTCGTCATCATCATCAACGCCGACAAGGTGCACCTCTCCGGCAACAAGCGGACCCAGAAGATGGCGTACCGCCACTCCGGCTACCCGGGCGGTCTGCGCTCCGTGCGCTACGACGAGCTGCTGGACAAGAACCCGGAGAAGGCCATCGAGAAGGCCGTCAAGGGCATGCTCCCGAAGAACTCCCTGGGCCGTCAGATGCTCTCGAAGCTGAAGGTCTACAAGGGTGACCAGCACCCGCACGGCGCGCAGCAGCCGCAGCCGTTCGAGATCACCCAGGTCGCGCAGTAAGTCCGGCCACCCCCTAAGACTGAAGAGAATCTGAGGAGCATCGTGGCCGAGACCACTGCCGAGCAGCCGCTCGAAGAGATCGACATCGACAGCTACACCAGCGAGTCCGAGGTGCCCGTCGAGGGCGAGTACACCTCCGAGTCCCTCGCCTCCCGTTTCGGCGAGCCGCAGCCGGCCGCCGGCCTGGGCCGCCGCAAGAACGCCATCGCCCGCGTCCGGATCGTCCCGGGCACCGGCAAGTGGAAGATCAACGGCCGCACCCTTGAGGACTACTTCCCCAACAAGGTGCACCAGCAGGAGGTCAACGAGCCCTTCAAGGTGCTCGAGCTGGAGGGCCGTTACGACGTCATCGCCCGCATCGCCGGCGGCGGCGTCTCCGGCCAGGCCGGTGCGCTGCGCCTGGGTGTCGCCCGTGCGCTGAACGAGGCCGACGTCGACAACAACCGCGGCCCGCTCAAGAAGGCCGGCTTCCTGCGCCGCGACGACCGCGCGGTCGAGCGGAAGAAGGCCGGTCTGAAGAAGGCCCGCAAGGCCCCGCAGTACAGCAAGCGCTAAGCTTCGCTGCCTGCTCGTGCGTCTCGCGAGCCGGTCCGGCTCGCCCGTACGTACTCCGAACGCCCCGGCGGCACGCCTATGTGCTGCCGGGGCGTTCGTGTATCCCCGCCGTTAGGCGTATAACGACACAAGACGCTCTGATGCTTGTGTGTTCGTATGGCTTGGCAGTGCGCCTACCGCGCGTCCCGGGCCTCGGGAGTCGACTGGGCGGGCCGCACCGGCAGCCGCTTCCGGAATTGACGTTTCCTCAGGAGGACAAGTGGGACGACTCTTCGGCACGGACGGCGTGCGCGGCGTCGCCAACGCGGATCTGACGGCCGAGCTGGCGCTCGGGCTCTCCGTCGCCGCGGCGCACGTACTGGCCGAGGCGGGCACCTTCGCCGGACACCGGCCGACCGCCGTGGTCGGACGCGATCCGCGCGCCTCCGGGGAGTTCCTGGAGGCCGCCGTCGTGGCCGGGCTGGCCAGCGCCGGCGTGGACGTGCTGCGGGTCGGCGTGCTGCCGACGCCCGCCGTCGCCCACCTCACCGGGGCCCTCGGCGCCGACCTCGGCGTGATGCTCTCCGCGAGCCACAACGCGATGCCCGACAACGGGATCAAGTTCTTCGCCCGCGGCGGCCACAAGCTCGCCGACGAGCTGGAGAACCGCATCGAGGCCGTCTACGCCGAGCACCGCACCGGTGCCCCCTGGGACCGCCCGACCGGCTCCGGCGTGGGCCGCGTCCGCGAGTACGAGGAGGGGCTCGACCAGTACGTCGCCCACCTCATCGGCGTCCTGCCCAACCGGCTCGACGGGCTGAAGATCGTCCTGGACGAGGCGCACGGTGCGGCCTCCCGGGTCTCGCCGGAGGCGTTCGCCCGCGCCGGGGCCGAACTGGTCACCATCGGCGCCGTGCCGGACGGCCTCAACATCAACGACGGCTGCGGCTCCACCCACCTGGACCTGCTCCGGGCCGCCGTCGTGGAGCACGGCGCCGACCTCGGCATCGCGCACGACGGCGACGCCGACCGCTGCCTCGCCGTGGACCACACCGGCGCGGAGGTCGACGGCGACCAGATCCTCGCCGTGCTGGCGCTCGCGCTGCGGGAGCGGTCGGCGCTGCGGGAGGACACCGTTGTCGCCACCGTCATGTCCAACCTGGGCTTCAAGCTGGCCATGGAGCGCGAGGGCATCCGGTTCGTGCAGACCGGGGTCGGCGACCGGTACGTGCTGGAGGAGATGAAGGCCAACGGGTACGCCCTCGGCGGCGAGCAGTCCGGGCACGTGATCATCCTCGACCACGCCACCACCGGGGACGGCACGCTGACCGGGCTGATGCTGGCGGCGCGGATCGCCCAGACCGGGCGGTCGCTGCGGGAGCTGGCGTCGGTGATGGAGCGGCTGCCGCAGGTGCTGGTCAACGTGCGCGACGTGGACAAGGCGCGGGTGGGCACGTCGGCGGAGCTGGCCACCGCGGTGTCGGAGGCGGAGCGGGAGCTGGGGAGCACCGGCCGGGTGCTGCTGCGGCCCTCCGGGACCGAGCCGCTGGTGCGGGTGATGGTGGAGGCGGCGGACCTCGACCAGGCCCGCTCGGTGGCGGGACGGCTGGCCGACGCGGTCAAGTCCTCCCTGGGCTAGGGTCTCCCGTCTGGATCAGGCCGGGCTCGCGGGCCCCGGCGCCGCACCTCGCCGCGTTGTCGTCGGTCGCCGGGGCTCCGTCCTGACTCCTTCCTCCGCCCTGCGATGCACGGCGCCGGACCCCGCTCCCTGATCCGGCCCGATCCAAACGCGTTACGGCGTTCCGGGCTTCGTCAGGCGCTTGCGCTGGGTGGACCAGAGGGACTTCTGGGCCAGCAGGGTCACCGTCCCGGCGACCGTGATGCCGGTCAGGTTCACCAGGAGCTGCTCGGCGGAGCCCACCGTCTGGGTGAGGTCGCCGAAGCTCAGGGCCACCGCCGTGTTCGCCGCCGCCGGGACCGTGGTGACCGAGATGGCGACGCCCACCAGGGCGCCGGACTTGGCCGAGGTCAGCGACAGGGTGCCCGCGATGCCGGCCATGACCGCCACCGCGAACGAGAGGGCGTCGGGGGAGTAGACGAAGCCGGTGTTGGGCCGGGGACCCTCCAGCCGTTCCGCACTGAACAGTCCCAGCGCGGTCATGCCCCAGCTCAGCACCACCGTCGCCGCCATCGCCACCGCGAAGCCCACCAGCAGGGCGAGCAGCGACCGCGCCGCCAGCCGCGGCGCCCGCTGCACCACGGCGGTGGAGATCCCGGCCAGCGGTCCGAAGTCCGGGCCCACCGCCATCGCGCCCACGATCAGGACCGCGTTGTCGAGGACCACCCCGCAGGCCGCGATCATCGTGGCGAGCACCATGAAGGCGACATAGGTGATCGACAGCGAGGACTCCTCGTTCGTCGCCTCCTCCAGCTGCTCCCACAGCACCGCGTCCGCGGGCGACCCCGGCGCCTCCCGCTCGGCCCGGTCGGCGTGGTCGGACAGCGACATCCCGATCGACTCGGCGGTGATCGCGCCGTCCCGCTGGATGCCCAGCCGCCGCAGCCGGCGCACCAGTTCGTCCGCCGACTCGCGGGCCACGTCGCACAGCACGACGTCGCCCTCCGGTTCGCGGGCGGCACCCGGCAGGACGACGAGATGGGTGGTGCCGACCGTCTCCCGGACGAGCCGGACGGCGTCGTCGGTCCGGTCGGCCGGGACGATCAGGCGCAGATGCAGCATCCGGCATTTCTACCGGCCGCGGCCCCTCCGTCACAGCTTGCGCAGGCTGAGCCGCCGCACCTTGTGGTCGGGTCCCTTGCGCACCACCAGGGTGGCCCGCCCCCGGGTGGGCGCCACGTTCTCCACCAGGTTGACCCGGTTGATGGTGCGCCAGGTGGTGCGGGCGTAGTCGAGGGCCTCCTCCTCGGACACCTGCGTGTACCGGCGGAAGTATGAGGAGGGGTCCTGGAAGGCGGTCGCGCGCAGCTTGCGGAAGCGGCTGAGGTACCACTGCTCGATGTCCTCGGTGCGCGCGTCGACGTAGACGCTGAAGTCGAAGTAGTCCGCGAGCCCGACCCGGGTGCGGCCGTCGCCGCCGGGCAGTGCGGGCTGGAGGACGTTCAGCCCCTCGACGATCAGGATGTCGGGGCGGCGGACCACGAGCTTCTCGTCCGGGACGATGTCGTAGATGAGGTGGGAGTAGACGGGCGCGGTGACCTCGTCCTTGCCCGCCTTGATGTCGGCGACGAAGCGGGTCAGCGCCCGGCGGTCGTAGGACTCGGGGAAACCCTTCCGCGACATCAGCCCCCGGGCCTGCAGTTCCCTGGTCGGCAGCAGGAAGCCGTCCGTGGTGACCAGTTCTACGCGCGGGTGCTCGGGCCAGCGGGACAGGAGTGCCTGGAGCAGCCGGGCGACGGTGGACTTGCCGACGGCGACCGAGCCGGCCACCCCGATGACGAAGGGGGTCCCGGACTGGGAGCCCTGCTCGCCGAGGAAGGTGTTCAGGGCCCCGCGCAGGCCGTCGGTGGCGCCGACGTAGAGGTTGAGCAGCCGCGACAGCGGGAGGTAGATGTCCCGCACCTCGTCGAGGTCGATGACGTCGCCGAGGCCGCGCAGCCGTTCGACCTCCTCGGCGGTGAGCGGCAGCGGCGTCTTGTCGCGCAGCGCGCTCCACTCGGCTCGGGTGAGGTCGACGTAGGGAGTCGCCTCCGGCCGCTGCCGGTGGGCGCTCCGGGGTATCGAGGAGACCGGAGAGATCACAGTCCATTGTTAACGGAGTTTGAACGGGGCGACAGGTGGGCTGTGTCACGCCGGACGGGGCGGAGGGGCCGGGCGGCGCGGAAGGGGACACGGGGGCGGGCGCGGGACGTGCGGTGATGTGGCGGGACGTGTCGGGACACCGGTGGATCCGGCGCGGCGCGGTCGTGGGGTTGGGCGCGGAGAGGGGCGCGGGAGGCGTCCGGACGCGCGGGGCGGGGGGACAGGTCGGTCACGCCGGACAACGCCGGACACGCCGGTCACGGTCGCGTTCCGGCTGCCGGACCGGGTGGCGGAATCCGCGCCACCGGTGCGTAAAGTGCCCGCAGACTTCCCGGAGTTCACCGGGCCCCGGCTACGAAAGAGTCCCCGCCGTGACCACGACCGCCGTCCGCCGTACCGCCCTCGCGGCGTCCGCCGCCGCCCTGGCCCTCCTCGTCACCGCCTGCGGCGGCTCGTCGGACGACGGCGAGGGGGACGACAGGGCGAGCACCGCCCCCAGCCCCACCCCCTCCGCGAGCGCCAGCGCCACCGGCAGCGCCACCCCGTCCCCGGAGAACCAGCGGACGCACTCCAGCGCCGAACTGGACATGCGCGCGCTGACCCAGTCCGACCTCGACGGCATCACGGTCACCGAGGTCGTCAAGGTCGACGACGCCACGCGCGACGAGGTGACGGCGGAGGACGCCGCCTGTCTGCCGCTCGCCCTGGCGCAGAGCGGCGTCGCCCAGGCCGACCCGGCCGCGGCGGTCAAGCGGTCCTGGGCCTCGGCGCCGAAGGAGCCCTCCGGGAAGGAGCAGGGGAGCGACCCCACGGAGCGCATGTACGGCATGTCCAAGGGGCTGCTGACGCTCTCGTCCTACCAGGGCGACGGTGCCACGAAGGCCGTCGACGCCCTGCGGAAGTCCTTCGAGGCGTGCAAGGACGGCTTCGTCTTCACCGCCAAGGGGCAGCGCACCAGGATCGACAAGGTGGTCCCCGGCGACGTGGCGCCCGCCGGTGCCGACGAGACGGTCGCCCTCACCCTGACGCTGGACCCCGAGAAGGGCTCCAGCTTCCCGGTCAAGGTCATCGTCACCCGCAAGGGCTCCACCCTCGCCGCCTTCGCCGAGCTCAACCTGGGCGCCGCCGCCACCGGCAAGGACTTCCCCTTCCCCGAGGACGTCGCCGGGGCCCAGGTCACCAAGCTGGGCTGACCGGGGACCCGCCGGGGCCGCCGGTGACCCGCCGGGCCGTGCGGTCCCCGGCGGGAACGTCCGGTCCCGGGCACGACGGGACCGCTCCGAGGTGGGATCAAGGCCGCTCCGGGGCCGGTTCGAGGCCGCTCCGGGCCGGGTTCGCGGGTGACTCCGGGGCCGGGGGCCGACCCGCGCCCTCCGGTGTCCGACGCCGCGCGCTGATCCACCGGGGATCACCGGCCAGCCCTTAGGCTGCCTTTTATGTGCGGAATTGTGGGATATGTGGGTCCGCAGTCGGCGCTGGACGTCGTACTGGCCGGGCTGAAGCGTCTGGAGTACCGCGGCTACGACTCGGCGGGCGTCGCCCTGCCCGCGGACGGCGGCCTGGCCACCGCCAAGCGCGCCGGGAAACTCGTCAACCTGGACAAGGAACTGTCCGAACGGCCGCTGCCGGCCGCCACCACCGGCATCGGCCACACCCGCTGGGCCACCCACGGCGGCCCCACCGACTCCAACGCCCACCCGCACGTCGACAACGCGGGCCGGGTGGCCGTCGTCCACAACGGCATCATCGAGAACTTCGCCCCGCTCCGCGCCGAACTGGAGGAGCGCGGCCACACCCTGGCCTCGGAGACCGACACCGAGGTCGTCGCCCATCTGCTCGCCGAGGAGTTCTCCGCCCATCCCGACCTCGCGGAGGCGATGCGGCGGGTGTGCCGGCGGCTGGAGGGCGCCTTCACCCTGGTCGCGGTGCACGCCGACGCCCCCGGCGTGGTGGTCGGCGCCCGGCGCAACTCCCCGCTCGTGGTGGGCCTGGGCGACGGCGAGTCCTTCCTCGCCTCCGACGTGGCCGCGTTCATCGCGCACACCCGGGAGGCCGTCGAACTGGGCCAGGACCAGGTCGTCGAGCTGAGCCGGGACGGGGTGACGGTCACCGGGTTCGACGGCGCCCCGGCCGACGTGCGCGCCTACCACATCGACTGGGACGCCTCGGCCGCCGAGAAGGGCGGCTACGACTACTTCATGCTCAAGGAGATCGCCGAGCAGCCCAAGGCCGTCGCGGACACCCTGCTCGGCCGCATCGACGGCTCCGGCACGCTGAGCCTGGACGAGGTGCGCATCCCCGCCGGGGTGCTGCGCGAGCTGGACAAGGTCGTCATCATCGCCTGCGGCACCGCCTTCCACGCAGGGCTGATCGCCAAGTACGCCATCGAGCACTGGACGCGCGTGCCCTGCGAGGTCGAGCTGGCCAGCGAGTTCCGCTACCGGGACCCCATCCTCGACCAGCGCAGCCTCGTCGTCGCCGTCTCCCAGTCCGGGGAGACCATGGACACCCTGATGGCCGTGCGCCACGCCCGCGAGCAGGGCGCCAGGGTCCTCGCCATCTGCAACACCAACGGGTCCACCATCCCGCGCGAGTCCGACGCCGTGCTCTACACGCACGCCGGGCCCGAGGTCGCCGTCGCCTCCACCAAGGCCTTCCTGACCCAGCTCGTGGCCTGCTATCTGGTCGCCCTCTACCTCGGCCAGGTGCGCGGCACCCAGTACGGCGACGAGATCCGCGCCGTGGTGCGCGACCTGTCCCGGGTGCCCGAGGCGGTCGAACGGGTCCTGGGGACCATGGAGCCGGTGCGGGAGCTGGCCCGCTCCCTCGCCCACAAGGACACGGTGCTCTTCCTCGGCCGCCACGTGGGCCACCCGGTCGCGCTGGAGGGCGCCCTCAAGCTCAAGGAACTCGCCTACATGCACGCCGAGGGGTTCGCCGCCGGGGAGCTGAAGCACGGGCCGATCGCGCTCATCGAGGAGGACCTGCCGGTCGTGGTGGTGGTGCCGTCGCCGCGCGGCCGGTCCGTGCTGCACGACAAGATCGTCTCCAACATCCAGGAGATCAGGGCGCGGGGGGCGCGGACCATCGTCATCGCGGAGGAGGGCGACGAGGCCGTCGTGCCCTACGCCGACCACCTCGTCCGGGTCCCGGCCACCCCGACGCTGCTCCAGCCGCTCGTGACGACGGTGCCGCTCCAGGTCTTCGCCTGCGAGCTGGCGACCGCCCGGGGCAACGAGGTGGACCAGCCGAGGAACCTGGCGAAGTCGGTGACGGTGGAGTGAGGCCGGTGCCGGCGGAGCGGGGCCCGGTCGGCCGCGCTCCGGGCGGCCGGGGCCGTCGTGGCCGTCGGCGTCGCGGGGCCGTCGTGACCGCCGGGGCCGTCGCGGTCGCCGTGGGCTCCGCGGGTGGCCGCGGGCGGTGCCGGGGCGGGGCCGGGCCGTCGCCGTAGGGTGTGCGGCATGAGCATCATCGGGGTCGGGATCGACGTGGCCGAGATCGAACGGTTCGGGGCGTCGCTGACCCGCACCCCGGCCCTGGCGCGGCGCCTGTTCCTGCCCGGCGAACTGCTGCTGCCCAGCGGGGAGCGGCGCGGCGTCGCCTCCCTCGCGGCGCGGTTCGCGGCGAAGGAGGCGCTGGCCAAGGCGCTGGGCGCGCCCGGCGGGCTGCTGTGGACGGACGCCGAGGTGTACGTGGGGGAGGCGGGACGCCCGCTGCTCCGGGTGAGCGGCACGGTGGCCGCGCGGGCGGCTGAACTGGGCGTGGCCTCCTGGCACGTGTCGCTGAGCCACGACGCCGGGGTGGCGTCGGCGGTGGTGATCGCGGAGGGATAGGCCCCGGGCCGGGCCCGCGGCCGCTCCAGGGCGGCGGCGGGGCCGCGCCGCGAGGGGACCTCTCCCGGGGGCCGGGGGAGGGCTGCGCCCTGGGGCGCCGGGGGAAGGCTGCCCAGGGGAGCCGCAGGGGGCTGCGCCCAGGGGAGCCGGAGGAGGGCGGCCCCGGGGGATCCCCGCCCGGGTGGGGGCGCCCCCGGAGGTGGGACGCCCCGGGGACTCACCGCCCGGCCGACGCGGCGTCAGAGCGCGCGGATGCAGCGCCAGGCGTCCGGCAGGTGGTCCGCCACCTCGTGGGCGGTCGCCGGGGCCGACCGGGACGCCAGGCGCCCCGACAGCCCGTGGAGGTAGGCCGCGGCCGCGCCCGCGTCCGGGGCCGGCAGCCCGGCCGCCAGGAGCGAACCGGCCAGGCCCGACAGCACGTCGCCGCTGCCCGCCGTGGCCAGCCACGGCGTTCCCGTGGCGTTCGCCCGCACCGGCCCTCCGTCCGCCGCCGCGACCAGCGTGGTGGAGCCCTTCAGCAGCACCGCCGCCCCGTAGCGCGCCGAGAGTTCCCGCACCGCCGCCAGCCGGGCGGCCTCCACCTCCTCGCGGCCCACGCCCAGCAGGGCCGCCGCCTCCCCGGCGTGCGGGGTCATCAGCGTCGGCGCCGTACGGGCCCGCACCGCCCCGGCGTCGGCCAGCCGCAGCCCGTCCGCGTCGATCAGCAGCGGCACCTCCGCCGCCACCGCCTCGGCCACCGGCGCGGCGTCGTCGCCGATCCCGGGGCCGACGACCCACGCCTGCACCCGCCCCGCCCCCTTCGGCCCCCCGGCCGACACCAGCGCCTCGGGGAACCGGGCGATCACCGCGTCCCCGGCCGGGCCCGCGTACCGCACCGCCCCGGCCCCGCCCCGCAGCGCGCCCGCCACGGCGAGCACGGCCGCGCCCGGATACCGCGCCGACCCGGCGGCGACGCCCACCACCCCGCGCCGGTACTTGTCGCTCTCCGCGCCCGGCACCGGCAGCAGCGCCGCCACGTCCGCGTGCTGGAAGGCCTCCAGCACCGCCCCCCTGCCGGGCAGCGCCAGCCCGATCTCCACCAGCCGCACCGACCCGGCGTACTCCCGGGCGGGGTCGACCAGCAGCGCGGGCTTGTGGGTGCCGAAGGTCACCGTCAGATCGGCCCGCACCGCCGCGCCGCGCACCTCGCCGGTGTCGGCGTCGACCCCGCTCGGCAGGTCCACGGCGACCACGGCCGCCCGGGACCGCTCCGCCGCCGCGGCCAGCGGCACCGCCCCCGGCCGCAGCCCGCCCCGCCCGCCGATGCCCGTGATGCCGTCCACGACGAGGTCGGCCCGGCCGATCAGCTCCTCCCCGGCACCGTCCGGCGCGATCCGCCCCCCGGCCCGGCGCAGCGCCGCCAGGCCCCCGGGATGCGCCCTGCCGGGGGTGAGCAGCACCGCCGCGACCCCCGCCCCCCGACCGGCGAGCCGCGCCCCGGCGTACAGGGCGTCACCCCCGTTGTCGCCGCTGCCGACCAGCAGCACCACCCGGCTGCCGTAGACCCGGCCGAGCAACTGGGCACAGGCCGCGGCGAGTCCGGCGGCGGCGCGCTGCATCAGCGCCCCTTCCGGCAACCGCGCCATCAGTTCCCGCTCGGCGTTCCTGACCGTCTCCACGCTGTACGCACTCCGCATGCCCCCAGTGTTCCCCGCCCGGCGCCGCACCCTCCGGCGCACCCGCCCCACGCGTCCCCACGGACCCGTTCCGGCGCGCCGTCCGGGCCGCCCCGGGCCCCGCCCGGCCCTCCGACCGGTGGGCATCCTGCCTGCTCTGAGAGACTGTGCGGTGATGAGTGAGAGTGTGGTACGGCCGGAAACGGGCCCGAGGGCCCGGGCCGAGATCGATCTGGACGCCCTGCGGGACAATGTGCGCACCCTGCGCGAACGGGCACCCGGCGCGGCCCTGATGGCCGTCGTCAAGGCCGACGCCTACGGCCACGGAGCCGTCCCGTGCGCCCGCGCGGCCGTCGAGGCGGGGGCGGGCTGGCTGGGCACCGCCACCCCGCAGGAGGCGCTCGCGCTGCGCGCCGAGCCCGCGCTCGCCGGAGTGCGGATCATGTGCTGGCTGTGGACCCCCGGCGGGCCCTGGCGGGAAGCGGTCGAGGCGGGCATCGACGTCTCCGTCAGCGGGATGTGGGCCCTGGAGGAGGTCACCGCGGCGGCCCGCCGCGCCGGGCGCCCCGCCCTGATCCAGCTCAAGGCCGACACCGGCCTCGGCCGCAACGGCTGCCAGCCGGGCCCGGAGTGGGCCGCGCTGGTCGCCGCCGCGCTCGCCGCCGAGCGCGCGGGCCTGGCGCGCGTCACCGGGCTCTGGTCCCACTTCGCCTGCGCCGACGAGCCGGGACACCCCTCCATCGCCGCCCAGCTCACCCGCTTCCGGGAGATGACCGGATACGCCGAGGGGGAGGGGGTGCGCCCGGAGGTGCGGCACATCGCCAACTCGCCGGCCACGCTCACCCTGCCCGAGACCCACTTCGACCTGGTCCGGCCCGGCATCGCGATGTACGGGCTGTCGCCCAGCCCGGAGGTCGGCACCTCCGCCGACTTCGGGCTGCGCCCGGTGATGACGCTGTCCGCCCCGCTGGCCCTGGTCAAGCGGGTGCCCGCGGGCCACGGCGTGAGCTACGGGCACCACTACACCACCCCCGGCGAGACCACCCTCGGCCTCGTCGCCCTCGGCTACGCGGACGGCGTCCCCCGGCATGCCTCCGGGACCGGCCCGGTCCTGGTCGAGGGCAAGTGGCGGACCGTCGCGGGGCGGGTGGCGATGGACCAGTTCGTCGTCGACCTCGGCGGCGACCTGCCCGACCCCGGCACCGAGGCGGTGCTGTTCGGGCCGGGCGACCGGGGCGAGCCCACAGCCGAGGACTGGGCGCAGGCGGCGGGCACGATCGCGTACGAGATCGTCACCCGGATCGGTCCGCGCGTCCCCCGGGTCCTCGTGGACCGGCGGAGCACCGTGCGCGGGTGACCCCGTCCCGTGCATGATGCACCCGTCCGGGTGATGCCGGACGGAGACGAGAGCGACCGGCGCGGCGCCCCGGCGAGGAGGAGCGGTACGTGAGCGAGAGCGGTGCGGACGCCGTCGTGGACGCGGCCACCGGCGGCTGGCGCCGGGCCACCGGCATCGCGGGCCTGGCCCTGGGCGTGGTCGCGGCGGGCGCGGCGGCAGGTGTGGCGGTGGAACGGCTCACGGTCGGCCGGGAGATGCGCCGTGAGGCCCGGATGGTGCTGGACTCGGCGGGCCCGTTCGGCGAACTGCGCGGCACCCCCGGCAGGGCGTACGCCGACGACGGAACCGAGCTGTACTACGAGATCGACGAGATCGACGGGGCCGACGGGGCCGTGGAGATCGGCGGGGCCGACGGGGACGGGGGGCCGGGCGCGGCCGAGGGGGCCACGACCGGGGCCGTGACCGGGGCCGAGGGGGCACCTGCCCCCCGTGGCTCTCGCGCCGCCCATGACGCGGACGGAGCGGATGCCGCCGGTGCGGCGGGGGCCGGGGCCGACGGTGGCGCCGCGGCCGGGGGCGGCTCCGCGGGGGGAGCGCGGCGGCCGTCCGGGCGGCGGGCGCCCGCGCCGGTGACCGTCGTCTTCTGCCACGGCTACTGCCTCAACCAGGACTCCTGGCACTTCCAGCGCGCCGCCCTGCGCGGCGCGGTCCGCGGCGTGTACTGGGACCAGCGCAGCCACGGCCGCTCCGGACGGGGCGTGACCCAGGGCCGCGACGGCGAGCCGGTCACCATCGACGGGCTGGGCCGCGATCTGCGCGCCGTCCTCGACGCCGCCGCGCCCGAGGGGCCCGTGGTGCTCGTCGGCCACTCGATGGGCGGGATGACGGTGATGGCCCTGGCGGACCAGTTCCCCGAGTTCGTCCGGGAGCGGGTGGCCGGTGTCGCGCTGGTCGGCACCTCCTCGGGAAGGCTCGGCGAGGTGAACTTCGGGCTGCCGGTGGCCGGGGTCAACGCGGTGCGGCGGCTGCTGCCGGGTGTGCTGAGGGCGCTGGGGCAGCGGGCGGAGCTGGTGGAGCGGGGGCGCCGGGCCACCGCCGACCTGTTCGCCGGGATCGTCAAGCGCTACTCCTTCGCCGGACGGGACATCGACCCGGCGGTGGCCCGGTTCGCGGAGCGGATGATCGAGTCGACGCCCATCGACGTGGTCGCCGAGTTCTACCCGGCCTTCGACGACCACGACAAGACCGCCGCCCTGGCCCGTTTCCGCGAACTGCCGGTGCTCGTGCTCGCCGGGGTGCGGGACCTGGTCACGCCCGGCGGGCACAGCGAGGCCATCGCGGAACTGCTGCCCGGGGCCGAGCTGGTGATGGTGCCCGACGCCGGGCACCTGGTGATGCTGGAACACCCCGCACTGGTCACGGACCGCCTGACCGGCCTGATCGCCCGGGCCCGTGAACGGGCCCGGGGGGACGCGGCGGGCCCGGGGGACGGCGGGGCCCGGGGCCCGGCGGGTTGAGGGCCCCGGCGACCGGTTGACGGACGCGGGACGGTTGACGGCACGGGCCGGGCGACACGCGCCGCGCGCCGTGACGGGCCCCGCCTGGTCGGCGGCACCGTGGCGCGGCCGTGCGGGGACCGCTCCGGGCCGGGCGCTCCGGCCGGGACGTACGGCACCGGTGACGGGGTGCGGCCGTGGAGGCGACCGGGCGCGGGCGGCCGTGCGGCGGACGCGCCGGGGGCCGTACCGGGGACGTCGGCCGCGACGGCCCCGGGGGCGGGCCGCCGGGCGCCGTCCAGCGGCTACCGTGGGGTGCCATGGAAGCACCCGCAGCACCGTCCGGCCCCGCCGAGCCCGCTCCCGAGGCCGAGATCACCGTCACCTCCCCCGACCGGATGCGGGAGTTCGGCCGCAGGCTGGCCGCCACGCTGCGCGCCGGTGACCTGCTGATGCTCAGCGGGGAGCTGGGCGCGGGCAAGACGACCCTGACCCGGGGGATCGGCGAGGGCCTCGGGGTGCGCGGCGCCGTCACCTCCCCGACCTTCGTGATCGCCCGGGTGCACCCCCCGCTCGGCGACGGTCCGCCGCTCGTCCACGTCGACGCCTACCGGCTGTCCGGCGGGCTCGACGAGATGGAGGACCTCGACCTGGACGTCTCCCTGGCCGACTCGGTCATCGTGGTCGAGTGGGGCGAGGGCAAGGTCGAGGAACTGACCGAGGACCGGCTCCAGCTCACCATCCACCGCGCCGTCGGCGACACCACCGACGAGGTGCGGCGGGTCACCCTCAAGGGCGTCGGCGCCCGCTGGACCGGGGCCGACCTGGACGCCCTCACCGGCTGAGCGCCCCGCGCCGGCGCGGGCCGGCGCGCACGGCCTCCCTCCCGCTCCCGGTGCGCCCCTCCGCTCCGGGCGCACCCCGGCCTGTACGGCGCTTGCCCTGCCTCGTTCCGCCTCGCCTCGCCTCGTCCCGTTCCGTCCCGCCTCGTCCCGGCCCTGTCCGTCCGGCGTCCTCCCGCCAGGTCCTCGTCCCGAGCCCGGCCCGTGCCGTCGCGTCTGTCCCCTCGCCGTGCGCCCGTTTCCGTCCCGTGTCCGGTCCCGGGCGGTCCGCCGCGGGGTCCTTCCACATCGGCTCGTGCGGCCTCCGTTCAGCGGTGCTCCGCTTCGCGTCCGGAGCGTGTCCGCCCCGGGTCCGGCCCGGTTCGTCGTGCCGTGCCGGGGTCGGCCGCGGTTCGTCGTGGGGCCGTTCCGGCCCGGACCGTACGGTGTGCTTCCCGTCCGTCGCGCCGCTGGGCCCGCACGCCGTTCCGCCCGCCCCGCCTGTCACCGGCTCCGCGTCCGGAGGGCGTCCGGTCCGGGACGGGCCCGAGGGGCGTTCCCCGGGCCCGTCCCGTTCCCGCGCACCACGGCCGGTCCCCGCCGCCGCGCCCGTCCCGCCGCGGGGCCGGTCCCCGCCGCCGCGCCCGTCCCGCCGCGGGAGGAGCGGATGATCCGGCCGCCCGATGCCGCCCGATGCCGCCCGATGCCGCCCGATGCCGCCCGATGCCGCCCGGTGCCGCCCGGTGCCCGCGTGGGCCGCCGGTGGTCCGTGGGTCCGGCGGGCGTCGGCCGGCGTCGGCCGGGCGTCCGTTGGCGGAGGCGGATCACCGGGTTTCCGACATCGTGTCGGAAAAATGTTGCCTTCGGCCTCCCTCCGTGGTCACATGGTGTCCGGGCCGTGGTTAGGCACGCCTAACCAGGACGGCCCCCGAGCCCCAGGAGGCGTCCATGCCGGAGACCAGGGACCCGTCGCGCACCGCTCCCGCGGTGTCCATGAAGGAACTGCTCGCGGCCGGTGCCGCCGCGGCGGCCGTCTCGACCCCGCCGTCCGCGCCCGGGCCGCTGCCGAGCCCGTCGGTGTCACCGGAGCGGCCCCGCGAGGCCGCCTGACCGGGCAGCCCCGCCCGTCCGCCGCGCGCCGCCCGCCCCCGACCCCGCGCGGTCAGCGGATGACGACCACCTGGCGGCCGATGGTCGCGAAGTCCCACATGGCGTCGCCGTCCGCCCGGGACTCCCGGATGCCGCCGGTCGGCGCCGACAGGTCGGGCTCGGGCGGCTCGTCGTCCACGGCCGCGCTGAACCCGATGACCACCCCGTCGACCGCGGTGAACCGCACCACGTGCTCGATCGGGACGCCGTCGGTGCCGATCACCCGGTTCGAACGGGACGTCACCGCGTAGCCGCCCGGTGCCGGGTCGACCGTGCCGGGGGTCACCCGGAAGGTGCGCCGCGCCGCGCCGTCCGCACCGACCAGCCAGACCCGGTCGTCGTCCACCGAGTACACGACCCGTTCACCCGTTCCGGACCGCGCGGGCAGCGCCTCCGGGTGACGGCGGTCGCGCGGCGCCTTGACGGCGCCGGGGGCGGGCGGGCCCGACGCCCGCGGCCGGGCGGGGGGCTCCGGCGCCTCCGCCGCCGCGCGGTAGGCGAGAGTGCCCACGGTCACCAGGGCCGCCGTGGTGAGTGCGGCCACGAATCCGGCGCTGCTGGCTGCCACTGGCGACCACCCCGTCGTCGTATCCCGTGCGTCCCGGGCGCCGCGCGCGCCCCGCGGGGTCCGGACGCTCCGGACGCCGTACGCGTTCCGTGGGCGACGGTAGCAGTCCGTGACGACCGCTCCCGGCCGTCCGACACGGGCGCCGCGGCGCCGTACGCTGTTCGCGTGCTCTTGCTCGCTCTGGATACCGCCACGCCCGCCGTGACCGTCGCGCTGCACGACGGCACGGACGTCATCGCCTCGTCGAGCCAGGTGGACGCGCGCCGCCACGGTGAGCTGCTGCTGCCCGCCGTCGACCGGGTGCTCTCCGAGGCCGGTCTGCGGCTGGACGCCGTCACCGGCGTCGTCGCCGGGACCGGTCCCGGCCCGTACACCGGGCTGCGCGTCGGCCTGATGACGGCGGACGCCTTCGGGCTCGCGCTCGGCGTGCCCGTGTACGGCGTGTGCACCCTGGACGGCCTGGCCCGCGCCACCGACCTGGAGGGCCCCTTCGTGGTGGCGACCGACGCCCGCCGCAAGGAGGTCTACTGGGCCCGGTACGCCGACTCCCGCACCCGGCTGACCGACCCGGCCGTCGACCGTCCCGCCGACATCGCCGAGCGGGTGGCCGGGCTCCCCGCCGTCGGCGCCGGGGCCCTGCTGTACCCGGACACCTTCCCCCGGGCCCACGAGCCCGAGCACGTCTCCGCCGCCGCGCTGGCCCGCCTCGCCGCCGAGCGGCTCGCGGCCGGGGAGGAACTGCCCGCGCCCCGGCCGCTCTACCTGCGGCGGCCGGACGCCCAGGTCCCCAAGAACTACAAGGTGGTCACCCCCAAGTGACGGCACCCGAACCCGGCCCCGCCGGGCCCGTCCCCGAGCCCGAGCCCCCGCCCGGCCCCGCCGCCCTGCGCGAGATGCGCTGGTGGGACATCGACGCGGTGCTCCTGCTGGAACGCGAGCTGTTCCCGGAGGACGCCTGGTCGCGGGGGATGTTCTGGTCCGAGCTGGCGCACGCGCGCGGTCCGGCGGCCACCCGCCGCTATCTGGTCGCCGAGGCCGACGGCCGGATCGTCGGCTACGCGGGCCTCGTCGCCTCCGGCGACCAGGGCGACGTGCAGACCATCGCCGTGGCCCGCGGGCGCTGGGGCACCGGACTGGGCGCCCGGCTGCTGACCGAGCTGCTGCGGGCCGCCACCGCCTTCGAGTGCGCCGAGGTGATGCTGGAGTGCCGGGTGGACAACACCCGCGCCCAGCGGCTCTACGAGCGCTTCGGCTTCGAGGCCATCGGCTTCCGCCGCGGCTACTACCAGCCGGGCAACGTGGACGCCCTGGTCATGCGCCTGACCGATCCGTCCGCCTCCGTGGCGGGTACCGACCCCCTGCCGGGAACCGAGCGAGGAACCGAGATCAATGGCTGACGAACCCCTGGTCCTGGGGATCGAGACCTCCTGCGACGAGACCGGCGTCGGTGTCGTCCGCGGCACCACCCTGCTGGCCGACGCGGTCGCCTCCAGCGTCGACGAGCACGCCCGGTTCGGCGGGGTCGTCCCGGAGGTGGCGAGCCGTGCCCACCTGGAGGCGATGGTCCCCACCATCGACCGCGCGCTGAAGGAGGCGGGCGTCAGCGCCCGCGACCTGGACGGCATCTCGGTCACCGCCGGTCCCGGTCTCGCCGGCGCCCTCCTGGTCGGCGTCTCGGCCGCCAAGGCGTACGCCTACGCCCTCGGCAAGCCCCTCTACGGCGTCAACCACCTCGCCTCGCACATCTGCGTCGACCAGTTGGAGCACGGCCCGCTGCCCGAGCCCACGATGGCGCTGCTGGTCTCCGGCGGGCACTCCTCGCTGCTGCTCTCCACGGACATCACCGCCGACGTCCGCCCGCTGGGCGCCACCATCGACGACGCGGCCGGCGAGGCCTTCGACAAGGTCGCCCGGGTGCTGAACCTGGGCTTCCCCGGCGGCCCCGTCATCGACCGGTACGCGCGCGAGGGCGACCCGGGCGCCATCGCCTTCCCGCGCGGGCTGACCGGGCCGCGCGACGCCCCGTACGACTTCTCCTTCTCCGGCCTCAAGACGGCCGTGGCCCGCTGGATCGAGGCCCGGCGGGCGGCGGGGGAGGAGGTGCCGGTGCGCGACGTGTCGGCGTCCTTCCAGGAGGCCGTGGTGGACGTGCTGACCCGCAAGGCCGTGCGGGCCTGCAAGGACAACGGCGTCGACCACCTGATGATCGGCGGCGGGGTCGCGGCCAACTCCCGGCTGCGGGAGCTGGCGCGGGAGCGCTGCGAGGCGGCGGGCATCCGGCTGCGGGTGCCGCGCCCCAAGCTGTGCACGGACAACGGCGCGATGGTCGCCGCGCTCGGCGCCGAGATGGTCGCCCGGGGCCGGTCCGCCTCCGACTGGGACCTGTCGGCGGACTCCTCCCTGCCGGTGACCGACCCGCACGTCCCGGGGAGCGGCCACGGCCGTGACCACGGGCATGACCACGGCCATGACCATGTGCACGGTCATGGCCACGACCATGTGCACGAGGTCAGCAAGGAGAACCTGTACCCGTGACCGTCGCGCTGATGTGGGAGGCGCGGGCGGTGCCCGGCCGGGGCGGGGAACTGCTGGAGTGGGCGCGCTCGCGCGACCTCGGCGCCGAGCCCCTGCGCCGGGAGGCCCTGCGCGCCCCCCAGGACCGGGTCCTCGTCATCACCTGGTGGGACGCCCCGTACGACGCCGAACTGCCGGAGCTGCCCGAACCGGCGGCCGAGCTGGTCACCCGCCCGGTGCACCGCTGGCGCTTCGAGTCGGTGGGGGTGACCGGGCCGGGGCGGTGAGCGGCACGGGACCGGGGCGGCCCCTCCGTGGGCGGGGCGGCGCGGCCGCTCCGTTGGCCGTGCCGCCCCGCGGGCCCGGCCGCCCCTCGTCGTAGGACCGCGCCCGGCCTCCCGGCTCCCCGGCGGGCCGCGGACGGCGCGGGCGGGGCGCCCGCCCGCTCACCGGGCCGGGTGGCCCAGCAGCATCGTGGGCGCGCCCGCGACCCGGGTGAGGAAGACCGTCGCCGCGTTCGGCCCCTGGGGGCGGACCTTGCGGCGCAGCTCCTCCGGCTCCACCGCCGAGCCCCGCTTCTTCACCGTCAGCGTGCCGACCTCCCGCTCCCGGAGCAGCGCCCTGAGCCGCTTCACATGGAACGGCATCCGGTCGGTGATCTCGTAGGCCGTCGCGTAGGGCGTGGGCCGCAGCTCGTCCGCCGTGACATAGGCGATGGTCGCGTCCAGCAGCCCGCCGTCGACCCGTTCGGCCACGTCGGCCACCAGATGGGCGCGGATGACGGCGCCGTCGGGCTCGTACAGGTAGCGGCCGGGCTCGCGGACCGGCGGGTCGGGCAGGCCGGCGCCGACGAGGGTGCGGGGGCCCGGCAGCAGCGTGGCCCGCACGGTGCCCGGCGCCGTGCCGAACCACAGCACCGCCTCCTTGACGTCCCCGCCGTCGGAGATCCACTCGGCCTCGGCGTCCTCGGGCACCACCTCGTGGGGGATGCCGGGCGCGACCTTCAGCGCGGCGGCGACCGGGGCCCGGCGGGCCGCCCCCACCGCCCAGGACAGCGGCGGCGAGTACGCCTCGGGGTCGAAGATCCGCCCGCCCGTTCCCCGGCCGCCGCGCCCGCCGCGCCGTGCCGGGTCCACGAACACCGCGTCGTACCCGGTGGTGTCGACCTCCGTCACGTCCGCCTCGCGCACCTCGACCAGCCCCTCCAGCCCCAGCGCCTCGGCGTTGGCGCGGGCCGCCGCCGCGGTCACCGGGTCGCGGTCCACGGCGAGCACCCGGATGCCCGCGCGGGCCAGCGCGATCGCGTCGCCGCCGATCCCGCAGCACAGGTCGGCCACCGAGGCCACGCCCAGCTCGCGCAGCCGCCCGGCGCGGTGCGCGGCCACGCCGGCGCGGGTCGACTGCTCGACCCCGTCGGGCGTGAAGAACATCCGCCCGGCGTCCTCGGCCCCGAACTTCGCCGCCGCGCGCTGCCGCAGCCGCGCCTGCCCGAGCGCCGCCGACACCAGCTCGGCCGGGTGGGTGCGGCGCAGCCGGGTGGCCACGGCCAGCTCGTGCGCGGGATCGGTGTCGCGGACCTCGTCGAGGAGGGCGCGGCCTTCGGGGGAGCGGAGGGCGTCGAGCTGGTTCACCGGGACATTGTGGGCCAGTCGGTGGACCGTCCGCTCCCGGCGCGGTGTCGGACCGGGTCCCCGGGCCGGGGACTGCGAGCATGCCGCACTATGCACGAAGTCGTACAAACAGATAAAAAGCGGATGCCGGAGAGAGGGCCGTCATGGTCGCTTCGGGCAACCTCCTCCGCGTCCCGGACGCCCCGCGCGCGCCCCGCCCTCCGCGCCGCCTGCGCCCGCCGTACCGCCCGCACCGGCCTGGTCCTCGTGGCCGCCGCCGTCCTGGGCGCCGGCTGCGCGCAGGGCGGGGACCCTCCCGGGGTGCGGGGCGCCGCCGGGCAGCAGCCGCTCCAGGCGCCCCCGGCTCGCGCCCTCGACTCCTACGCCTCCAAGCTGCGCGCGGCCCAGGCGGCCAGGGCCGCCGCCGCCCGGCGGTGGAAGCTGGCGGCGGTGCCGCTCGCCGCGCCGCCGCCCCCGGCGGAGAGGCCCCGGATCACGGCCCGCGAGGGCTTCGAGGTGGACGGGCAGGAGGAGCTGCCCCCGGTCTTCACCACCGTCCCCACCGAGGAGAAGGTCGTCTTCCTCACCATCGACGACGGCGCCGAGAAGGACCCGGCGTTCCTGCGCATGATGAGCGAGCTGAAGGTCCCGTACACCGTCTTCCTCACCGACAAGGAGATCAAGGACGACTACGGCTACTTCACCGGCATGCGGGACGCCGGGGTCACCCTCAACAACCACACCCTGACCCATCCGTACCTCCCCGCCCTCTCCTACGCGGAGCAGAGGCGGGAGATCTGCGGGATGCAGGACGTGATCGAGAAGCGGTACGGCACCCGCCCCGCCCTCTTCCGCCCGCCCTACGGCAACTACAACCGCGACACCCTGCGCGCCGCCCGGTCCTGCGGCATCCGGTACGCGCCCATCTGGAACGAGGAGGTCTACGTCGACCACTGGGAGTACCGCGAGTGGGACCAGGACCTGCACCCCGGTGACATCGTCCTCACCCACTTCCGGGGGCGCGGCGACTGGGACGGCACGATGACCGACCTGGCCCGCCGCTTCCTGGACCGGGTCACCGCCGAGGGATACGCCGTGGCCCGGCTGGAGGACTACCTGTGACCCGCGCCGGCCGGGCCCCGCGCCGGGCCCCGCGCCGGTGCCCGGGACGGCCCCCGGGGGGCGTCCGCCGGGGGCGCGCGCAGGGCCGGCGGGCGCCGGGAAATTCCGCGACGCGCCGCGTCCACTGGCACTCCGCTTGACCGAGTGCTAATCCCGGTCATAGTCTCGGGTCTGGCACTCCCCCCTGGAGAGTGCCAACAACGCGACGGGCAGGTCCGGCACCCGCGACGACGGATCCACCTGGTCGCCACCTCAGACAGTTAACCCCGTGAGATCTCCGAAGGGGGAGGTCGGATCGTGACGACCACCAGCTCCAAGGTTGCCATCAAGCCGCTCGAGGACCGCATCGTGGTCCAGCCGCTCGACGCCGAGCAGACCACGGCTTCGGGCCTGGTCATTCCGGACACCGCCAAGGAGAAGCCCCAGGAGGGCGTCGTCCTGGCCGTGGGCCCGGGCCGCTTCGAGGACGGCAACCGTCTTCCGCTCGACGTCTCCGTCGGTGACGTCGTGCTCTACAGCAAGTACGGCGGCACCGAGGTGAAGTACAACGGCGAGGAGTACCTCGTCCTCTCGGCCCGCGACGTGCTCGCGATCATCGAGAAGTAGGACGCAGGCCGGGTCCGCCCCGGCACCGCCGATCCACCTCGGCACCTGCCTCAGCTGCGCCCCTGGCACCCGCGAACGATAAGAAGCCGGGCGTCGGGGGCGCAGTCAGTTTTTCCCCGGATTACGGAAGAGGGCTCACGCTCCCATGGCGAAGATCCTGAAGTTCGACGAGGACGCCCGTCGCGCCCTTGAGCGCGGCGTCAACAAGCTCGCCGACACGGTCAAGGTGACCATCGGCCCCAAGGGCCGCAACGTCGTCATCGACAAGAAGTTCGGCGCCCCGACCATCACCAACGACGGCGTCACCATCGCCCGCGAGGTGGAGATCGAGGACCCGTACGAGAACCTCGGCGCCCAGCTCGTCAAGGAGGTGGCGACCAAGACCAACGACGTCGCGGGTGACGGCACGACCACCGCGACCGTGCTGGCCCAGGCGCTGGTCCGCGAGGGTCTGAGGAACGTCGCCGCCGGTGCCTCCCCGGCGCTGCTGAAGAAGGGCATCGACGCGGCCGTCGCCGCCGTGTCCGAGGACCTCCTCGCCACCGCCCGTCCGATCGACGAGAAGTCCGACATCGCCGCCGTGGCCGCGCTGTCCGCCCAGGACCAGCAGGTCGGCGAGCTGATCGCCGAGGCGATGGACAAGGTCGGCAAGGACGGTGTCATCACCGTCGAGGAGTCCAACACCTTCGGCCTGGAGCTGGACTTCACCGAGGGCATGGCCTTCGACAAGGGTTACCTGTCGCCGTACTTCGTGACGGACCAGGAGCGCATGGAAGCCGTCCTGGAGGACCCCTACATCCTCATCAACCAGGGCAAGGTCTCCTCCATCACGGACCTGCTGCCGCTGCTGGAGAAGGTCATCCAGGCCAACTCCTCCAAGCCGCTGCTGATCATCGCCGAGGACGTCGAGGGCGAGGCCCTGTCCACGCTGGTCGTCAACAAGATCCGCGGCACCTTCAACGCCGTCGCGGTGAAGGCCCCCGGCTTCGGCGACCGCCGCAAGGCGATGCTCCAGGACATGGCCGTCCTCACCGGCGCCACCGTCATCTCCGAGGAGGTCGGCCTCAAGCTCGACCAGGTCGGTCTGGACGTGCTGGGCTCCGCCCGCCGCATCACCGTCACCAAGGACGACACCACCATCGTCGACGGTGCCGGCAAGAAGGACGAGGTCGAGGGCCGCATCGCGCAGATCAAGGCCGAGATCGAGGCCACGGACTCCGACTGGGACCGCGAGAAGCTCCAGGAGCGCCTCGCCAAGCTGGCCGGCGGCGTGTGCGTGATCAAGGTCGGCGCCGCCACCGAGGTGGAGCTGAAGGAGCGCAAGCACCGTCTCGAGGACGCCATCTCCGCGACCCGCGCCGCGGTCGAGGAGGGCATCGTCTCCGGTGGCGGCTCCGCCCTGGTCCACGCCGTCAAGGTGCTGGAGGGCAACCTCGGCAAGAGCGGCGACGAGGCCACCGGTGTCTCCGTCGTCCGCCGCGCCGCCGTCGAGCCGCTGCGCTGGATCGCCGAGAACGCCGGCCTGGAGGGCTACGTCATCGTCTCCAAGGTGGCGGAGCTGGAGAAGGGCAGCGGCTACAACGCCGCCACCGGCGAGTACGGCGACCTGGTCAAGGCCGGCGTCATCGACCCGGTGAAGGTCACGCGCTCCGCCCTGGAGAACGCCGCCTCCATCGCCTCCCTGCTGCTGACGACCGAGACCCTGGTCGTCGAGAAGAAGGAAGAGGAAGAGCCGGCCGCCGCGGGCCACGGCCACGGCCACGCCCACTGAGTACCGCGCCGAACGCCCGACGGTGCCCGGCACCCCCGCTTTCCCGGGGGCGCCGGGCACCGTCGCGTTCCCGGGGCGGGCGGCGCGTCTCCCGGGACCGTCGGCGTCCCGCCGCCCACCCGACGGCACCGGGGTCGGTGCGGGGCCCGATCCGCGCCCGCGCGGCCTGCGCGCCCGCGTCCCCTCCGGCCGGCGCGGTCCGGGGCGGTCCGGTCGTCGGCCGGGGCACTCGTCCGCCCGCGCCTGCCGCTGCCCGCGCGAGTACGGCCGACCCGCGTCCCCGCGCCAGCGCGGCCCCCATGAGCGGGCGTCCTGCTCGCAGTGCCGGTGCCTCCTCCGGTCGGCGAGGTCCCGGGGCGGTCCGGTCGTCGGCGCCGGGGCCACCCGTCCGCGCCTGCCGCTGCCCGTGCCGAGTGCGGCCGATCAGGCGCGGCCGACCCGCGTCCCGCGCTAGCGCGGCCCGTACTTGCGTCCCGTCACCGAGGACAGCCCGCCCAGCATGCCGCGCGGCACCAGCTTCGTCGCCCCCATCAGCGCCTTGTAGCGGGGGTCCGGGATCGACAGGGACTTGCCGCGGGCCAGGTCCGCCAGCGCGGCCGACACCAGCTTGTCGGCGTCCAGCCACATCCAGTTCGGGATGCTGTCCGTGCCCATCCCGGCGCGCTCGTGGAACTCGGTGCGCACGAAGCCGGGGCACAGCGCCATCAGCCGCACCCCGCTCCCGGCCAGGTCCCGGGCCGCCCCCTGGGTGAACTGCACGACCCACGCCTTGGACGCGCCGTAGGTGCCGCGCGGGACGAACGCCGCGACCGAGGCCACGTTGACGACATCGCCCCGGCCCCGCTCCCGCATCGCCTCGGCCGCCGCAGCCGTCAGCCGCAGCACCGCCTCGCAGTGCACCCTCAGCATCCGCAGCTCGTCGGCCATCGGGACGTCGAGGAAGCGCCCCTTGTTACCGAAACCGGCGTTGTTGACCAGCAGGTCGACCGGGTCGCGGCGCTCGCCCAGCCGGGCGGCCACCGCCTCGATCCCCTCGTCCCCGGAGAGGTCCGCCACCAGCACCTCCGCCTCGATGCCGTGCCGGTCGTGCAGCTCCGTCGCCTGCTCCCGGAGCCGCTTGACATCCCGGGCCACCAGCACCAGGTCGTGCCCCTCGGCAGCCAGCCGTCGCGCGAACGCGGCGCCGATGCCCGCCGTCGCTCCCGTAATCAATGCCGTTGTCATGGCGCAAGGTTATGGTCCCGGCCACCCGGGCACGCCCCCGCTCCACCGGGCCCCCGGCCCGTGAAGACCGGGTGAACGCTCCGGCGTACGCCCCCACCTGCCCGGATTCCCGCCGCCACCGGCCCGCCGCCCGCTCCGCACCGGCCCGCCCGCCACCGGATCGCGCCACCCGGGCCCGCCCCCGAGGGGCAAAGCGGCGGAGCGGGGCCAGGCGTGTGCCCAAAGCTCCGCTTATCCTTGGTGGTGTGATCGAGGCCCGTCATCTCCGCGTCCTGCGCGCCGTGGCGTCCACCGGCTCCTTCTCCGCCGCGGGACGCGAGCTGGGCTGCACCCAGCCCGCCGTCAGCCAGCAGATGAAGGCCCTGGAGACCTCCGTCGGGACCCCCCTCCTGGTGCGCAACGGGCGGGAGATGCGGCTGACCCAGGCCGGCGAGGCCCTGGTGCGGCACGCCTCCGGCATCCTGGCCGGGCTGACCGCCGCCGAGGAGGAGGTCGCCGCCATCGCCGGGCTGCGCGCCGGGCGGGTCCGCCTGGTCTCCTTCCCCAGCGGCAGCTCCACCCTCGTCCCCACCGCCCTCGCCGCCCTGCGGGCCGCGCACCCGGGCACCCGGGTCTTCCTGGAGGAGGCGGAGCCCCCGAGGTCCGTCGCCCTGCTCCGGGAGGGCGACTGCGACCTGGCCCTCGCCTTCCGCTACGAGGGGGCGGCGGGCGCCGAGGAGTGGGACGACCTCGTCGTCCGGCCCCTGCTGACCGACCGGCTGGTGGCCCTGGTGCCCGAGCACCACCCCCTGGCGGGCGCCGGGTCCGTCGCCATCGGGGAGCTTGCCGGTGAGCCCTGGATCGCGGGCTGCCCGCGCTGCCGGGGCCAGCTCGTCGAGGTCTGCGAGGGGGCCGGTTTCACCCCCCGCATCGACTTCGCCACCGACGACTACCCGGCCGTCGTCGGCCTGGTCGGAGCCGGTCTCGGGGTCGCCGTGCTGCCCCAGCTCGCCGTGGACTCCGTGCGGCCCCGGGGCGCACGCACCGTCGCGCTGGAACCGGAGGTGCGGCGGCAGATCGTCGCGCTCACCCTGCCCGACCTGGCGCAGGTGCCGGCGGTGGCGGCGACGCTGGAGCAACTGGCCCGGGCGGCCGGGGGCCTCGTCCAGGCACCCTGACGGCCCGGACCGTCCGCCCGGGGTCGGGCTCCAGGGTCCGGCTCCGGTATCGGAGAAACGTTCCTTCAGGGAATGCGGCCGGCGGTCCGGTCAATGCGGATGCGCCGCGGCGTCGCCGCCGCCGTGCGCCGGTGCCGAGGTGGCGACCAGCCGGTGCCGCGCCCGGCCCATCAGCTCCTCGCGCTCGTCCTCGGTGAGTCCGCCCCAGACCCCGTACGGCTCGCGCACGGCCAGCGCGTGCGCCGCGCACTCGGCGCGCACCGGGCACCTCATGCAGACCTCCTTGGCCGAGTTCTCGCGGGCGCTGCGCGCCGCGCCCCGCTCCCCCTCCGGATGGAAGAAGAGCGAGCTGTCCACCCCGCGGCACGCTGCCAGGAGCTGCCAGTCCCACAGGTCCGCGTTCGGTCCGGGAAGGCGGGAGAAATCTGCCATTGCGTGACCCCTTGTGGCCGATATGGGTGGATACCGTGCTCGCGACCGTGCAACTACGATCTAAGGAGATGAAAATATGACTCATTGCGAATCTAGCCGCAGACACCGCCGAAGAGGAAGAAAAACGGCTGAATGGGGCATGGGTTGTGATGAAAGCGGGTGGGTTGGCCGCGTGCGTCTGCGGCGTGTCCGGCCCCTCACGTAGAGTGTCGAAGTCGACGCACAGCCCCGTAACTCTTTCGGGTGACCATCGTTGAGAGTGCGGAGGCGGTTGAAGGAACCACGTGCTCGGGCGGGCGTCCGAGGCGGTCGACCGCACAGGTGACGATTCGTACCAGCCTGGAGGCTCAACGTGACGCGCATTTGCTGCGGAGGACGGCCATGACTTCCGTCCTCGTCTGCGACGACTCCCCGCTTGCCCGAGAGGCGCTGCGCCGCGCGGTCGCGACCGTGCCCGGCGTCGAGCGCGTGACGACGGCCGCCAACGGCGAGGAAGTCCTCCGCCGCTGGGGAGCCGACCGCTCGGACCTGATCCTGATGGACGTGCGCATGCCCGGCCTGGGCGGCGTCGAGACCGTCCGGCGGCTGCTGTCCGCCGACCCCGGCGCGCGCATCATCATGCTCACCGTCGCCGAGGACCTGGACGGCGTGGCCCTCGCGGTCGCCGCCGGTGCCCGCGGCTATCTGCACAAGGACGCCTCGCGCGCCGAGCTGCGCGCCACCGTGACCCAGGCGCTCGCCGACCCGACCTGGAGGCTGGCCCCGCGCCGGCTCCGCTCCGCCGAGATGGGCGCCGCGCCCACGCTCACCGCGCGGGAGATCCAGGTGCTGGAGGGCATGAGCCACGGCCGCTCCAACGCCGAGATCGGCCGTGAGCTGTTCCTCTCCGAGGACACCGTCAAGACCCACGCCCGGCGGCTCTTCAAGAAGCTCGGCGCCTCCGACCGCGCGCACGCGGTCGCGCTCGGCTTCCGCTGGGGCCTCGTCCGTTAGGGAACCCCGTGTGGTGCAGGCCCGACGGGCCCGTCGGGGGAGCGGCCGCCCCCGTTCACCGCGTGGTGGGCGGGGGTGACGGAGCGCTCCGCGGGAGGCCCGCTGCTCGTTTCGCCGCGGATGGCGCATCCTTGAGGTGTGGAGTTCCTCGGGGACGAGTCGGTCGAGCGGAAGGGGAGGGCGCAGGGGATGAGTTCCGGCGCACCTGCTCATAACGCTTCGGTGCACAACAGCGGGCACGAAGCCACGGATCTGACGGTCGCAAGGCACCATGGGCCGATGCGTGACGACGAGGCGGCCCCCGACCAGGGGACGGTCGGCGGGCTCGTGCATCGTGCCGTCGACGGGGACGAGCAGGCCACGCACGACCTGCTCGCCCACGTCCATCCCCTGGCGCTGCGCTACTGCCGCACGCGGCTGTCCCGGCTGCCCGGTGACGCCCGGCACTTCGTCGAGGACCTCGCCCAGGAGGTCTGCGTCGCGGTGCTGCTCGCGCTGCCCCGCTACAAGGACACCGGGCGCCCCTTCGAGGCGTTCGTCTTCGCCATCGCCGCCCACAAGGTCGCCGACCTCCAGCGTGCCGCGATGCGCCACGGCTCGACGGCCATCCCCTCCGACGAGATGCCGGAGCGCCCCGACGACTCCCTCGGGCCCGAGGAGCGCGCGCTGCTCAACAGCGACGCGGCCTGGGCCAAGAAGCTGCTGGCCAATCTGCCGGAGAACCAGCGCGAGCTGCTGCTGCTGCGGATCGCCGTGGGGCTCACCGCCGAGGAGACCGGCCAGATGCTGGGCATGTCACCGGGCGCCGTCCGGGTCGCCCAGCACCGCGCGCTGAGCAGACTGCGCGCCCTGGCCGAGCAGTAGCCACCCGGTGAGCGGGGCCCCGGCGGCCCCGTGCGAAGCTACGAGGGGCCGGAGCGGACCATGATCGTGGAATGAGACACGTCCTGTTCCCGTTAGCATGGACATCCGCACCGATCAAGGCCATTTGGGGAAGGTGTCATGACTGCCAACGTCGACGGAGTGCCCGAGAAATTCGCGACACTCGGGCTGACCTACGACGACGTGCTGCTGCTGCCGGGCGCCTCCGCGGTGCTCCCGAACGCGGTCGACACCTCGTCCCGGGTCTCCCGCAACGTACGGGTCAACATTCCGCTGCTCTCGGCGGCGATGGACAAGGTGACCGAGTCGCGCATGGCGATCGCCATGGCCCGCCAGGGCGGCGTCGGCGTGCTCCACCGCAACCTGGCCATCGAGGACCAGGCCAACCAGGTCGACCTGGTCAAGCGCTCCGAGTCGGGGATGGTGGCCAACCCCATCACCATCCACCCGGACGCCACCCTCGCCGAGGCCGACGCCCTGTGCGCCAAGTTCCGCATCAGCGGGGTCCCGGTCACCGACGCCGCCGGCAGGCTCGTCGGCATCGTCACCAACCGCGACATGGCCTTCGAGACCGACCGCTCCCGCCGGGTGCGCGAGGTCATGACGCCGATGCCGCTGGTCACCGGCAAGGTCGGCATCTCCGGCGTGGACGCCATCGGGCTGCTGCGCCGCCACAAGATCGAGAAACTTCCCCTCGTCGACGACCAGGGCCTCCTCAAGGGCCTGATCACGGTCAAGGACTTCGTGAAGGCCGAGCAGTACCCGCACGCGGCGAAGGACGCCGAGGGCCGGCTCATCGTCGGCGCCGCCGTGGGCGCCAGCCCCGAGGCGCTGGACCGCGCCCAGGCCCTCACCGAGGCCGGGGTCGACTTCCTGGTCGTCGACACCTCGCACGGCCACAACAGCAACGCCCTCGACTGGATGGCGAAGATCAAGTCGAGCGTCGGCGTGGACGTGATCGGCGGCAACGTCGCCACCCGCGACGGCGCCCAGGCGCTGATCGACGCCGGTGTCGACGGCATCAAGGTGGGCGTGGGCCCCGGCTCCATCTGCACCACCCGCGTGGTCGCCGGCATCGGCGTGCCGCAGGTCACGGCGATCTACGAGGCGTCCCTGGCCGCCCGTGCGGCCGGGGTGCCGCTGATCGGCGACGGCGGGCTCCAGTACTCCGGCGACATCGGCAAGGCGCTGGCCGCCGGCGCCGACACGGTGATGCTGGGCAGCCTGCTCGCGGGCTGCGAGGAGTCGCCCGGCGAGCTCCAGTTCATCAACGGCAAGCAGTTCAAGTCGTACCGCGGCATGGGGTCGCTGGGCGCCATGCAGTCCCGCGGCCAGGGCCGGTCGTACTCCAAGGACCGCTACTTCCAGGCCGAGGTCGCCTCCGACGACAAGCTCGTGCCCGAGGGCATCGAGGGCCAGGTGCCCTACCGGGGCCCGCTCGCCAACGTGCTGCACCAGCTCGTCGGCGGTCTGCGGCAGACCATGGGCTACGTGGGCGCCGCCACCATCGAGGAGATGGAGTCCAAGGGCCGGTTCGTGCGGATCACCTCCGCGGGGCTCAAGGAGAGCCACCCGCACGACATCCAGATGACCGTCGAGGCGCCGAACTACAGCCGTTCGTAGCCGCAGCGCTCCGGCGAGGGCGGCCCCGGGACCATCCGGGGCCGCCCTCGCCGTGTCCGTCGGGGATACTGGAAGACGCTGAACGCTTCAGGGAAAGGCCACAGACGTGACTGAGATCGAGATCGGGCGCGGCAAGCGCGGCCGGCGGGCGTACGCCTTCGACGACATCGCCGTCGTCCCCAGCCGCCGGACCCGGGACCCGAAGGAGGTCTCGATCGCCTGGCAGATCGACGCCTACCGCTTCGAGCTGCCCTTCCTGGCCGCCCCCATGGACTCGGTCGTCTCCCCGGCCACCGCCATCCGCATCGGCGAGCTGGGCGGTCTCGGAGTGCTGAACCTGGAAGGGCTCTGGACCCGCTACGAGGACCCGCAGCCGCTGCTCGACGAGGTGGCGGGGCTGGACGCCGCCGCCGCCAACCGGCGCCTCCAGGAGATCTACTCCGCCCCGATCAAGGAGGAGCTGATCGGCCTGCGCATCAAGGAGGTGCGCGACTCGGGCGTGGTCACCGCCGCCGCGCTCTCCCCGCAGCGCACCGCCCAGTTCTCCAAGGCCGTCGTCGACGCGGGCGTGGACATCTTCGTCATCCGCGGCACCACCGTCTCCGCCGAGCACGTCTCCGGCTCGCACGAGCCGCTGAACCTGAAGCAGTTCATCTACGAACTCGACGTGCCCGTCATCGTCGGCGGCTGCGCCACCTACACCGCCGCCCTGCACCTGATGCGCACCGGCGCGGCGGGTGTCCTCGTCGGCTTCGGCGGCGGCGCCGCGCACACCACCCGCAGCGTGCTCGGCATCCAGGTGCCGATGGCCACCGCCGTGGCGGACGTGGCCGCCGCGCGCCGCGACTACATGGACGAGTCCGGCGGCCGGTACGTGCACGTCATCGCGGACGGCGGCGTCGGCCGCTCCGGCGACCTGGCCAAGGCGATCGCCTGCGGCGCCGACTCGGTGATGATGGGCTCCCCGCTGGCCCGCGCCACCGACGCGCCGGGCCGGGGGCACCACTGGGGCATGGAGGCGGTCAACGAGGAGCTGCCCCGCGGCCAGAAGGTCGACCTCGGGACGGTCGGCACGGTCGAGGAGATCCTCACCGGTCCGTCGCACACCCCCGACGGCTCGATGAACTTCTTCGGCGCCCTGCGCCGGGCCATGGCCACCACCGGCTACAGCGAGCTGAAGGAGTTCCAGCGCGTCGAGGTCACGGTCGCTGACTCGCAGCCGCGCCGCTGACCCCGGGCCCGAGGGCCGGCCGCCCCGCCCGGGGAGGCCGGCCCTCCGCCATGGGCGGGCGGGTCGTCCGGTGGCCGGGACGCGCGCTCCGTGCGCCGCGCACGGGCGGTGCGCCGCTCATAGGCGGTGCGCCGCCCCGGTCGGGGTCGCGCCCCGGGTGTCCAGCAGGAGCTGCGCCTTCACGGAGAGTCCCTGGAGGTCGTACGTGCGGTGCTGCTGGAGCAGGATCGTGAGGTCGGCGTCGGCGGCGGCCTCGTAGAGGGAGTCGGCGCGGGGGACCGGGCGCCGGGCGACGCTCCAGTTCGGGACGTGCGGGTCGTGGTAGCTGACGGTGGCGCCGAGCCCCGTCAGCAGGGTGGCGATCTCCTCGGCGGGGGCGGCCTGCTGGTCGGCCAGGTCCGCCTTGTAGGTGACGCCGAGGAGCAGGACGCGGGCGCCGCGCGCGGACTTCCCGTGCTCGTTGAGGAGGGCGGCGGCGCGCCGGACGACGTAGCCGGGCATCCGGCGGTTCACCTGCTGGGCCAGCTCCACCATGCGCAGGCCGCGCGGGGCGTGGCCGGTGAGGTCCTGGGGGACCGAGTGGCCGCCGACGCCGGGGCCGGGGCGGAAGGCCTGGAAGCCGAACGGCCTGGTCTCCGCGCAGCGGATCACGTCCCACAGGTCGATGCCCAGATCGTGGCAGAGGACGGCCATCTCGTTGACGAGCGCGATGTTGACGTGCCGGAAGTTGGTCTCCAGGAGGTGCACCGTCTCCGCCTCGCGCAGGCCGCGCGCCCGCACCACCTTGTCGGTGATCCGGCCGTAGAAGGCGGCGGCCGACTCGGTGCAGGCGGGGGTGAGCCCGCCGATGACCTTGGGGGTGTGGGCGGGGGCGGCGTCGCGGTTGCCCGGGTCCACCCGGCTGGGGGAGTGGGCGAGGTGGAAGTCGCGCCCGGCGCGCAGCCCGGAGCCCTCCTCCAGGAGGGGCCGCAGGAACTCCTCCGTGGTGCCCGGCCGCACCGGCGACTCCAGGATCACCGTGGTGTGCGGGCGCAGGTGCGCGGCCAGGGTACGGGCCGCGGCCCCGACCTGGGCGAGGTCGGGGGAGCCGTCCGGTCCGGGCGGGGTGGGGGCGCAGATGACGGCGGTGCGCACCCGTCCCAGTTCGGCCGGTCCGGCCGCCGTCCGGAAGCCCCCCGAGAGCATCCGGCGCAGTTCGGCGGGGCTCAGCGGTCCGGCCTCGGGGCCGGTGCGGTAGCCGAGGGTGGGGATGCCGGCGGCCACGGCGGCCTGGGCCAGGGGCAGGCCGTAGGGACCGAGTCCGATGACGGCGAGATCTGCGGGCATGGCGTGGGCCGTCCTTCCCAATAACCGAAGCGGGACAGGTGCGCAAGCCCGGTGGACAGAATGGGCGGGCACACGGTCAGACTAGGAGTAAATATGACCGATTTGTGGGATTGGTCGGCCGAATCCCGTTGAGTGTTGTCTCCGCTCACCCGCCCCGCCCCGGAGTTGTCCACAGGCTGGGGGTACGTGGTGGCTGAACCCGGACGGGACGGTCAGACTTTGCGCAGAGGGGTACGGGACACCGGCGGGCTCGCCCGACGGGTGTGCCGACACCACGGACAGCGGGAGGCAGCAGTGAGGACAGCGACCCTGGGCCCGGCGCAGCGCGCCGAGGCGCTCGCGGCCATGGCCGAGCGCGAGCTGGATGTGCTGGTGGTCGGCGGTGGAGTGGTCGGCGCCGGCACCGCGCTCGACGCGGTGACCCGCGGCCTGTCGACCGCTCTGGTGGAGGCCCGGGACTGGGCCTCGGGCACCTCCAGCAGATCCAGCAAGCTGGTCCACGGCGGGCTGCGCTATCTGGAGATGCTCGACTTCGCGCTGGTCCGCGAGGCGCTGAAGGAGCGCGGGCTGCTGCTGGAGCGCCTGGCGCCGCACCTGGTCAAGCCCGTGCCGTTCCTCTACCCGCTCCAGCACAAGGGCTGGGAGCGGCTCTACGCCGGATCGGGCGTCGCCCTGTACGACGCCATGTCCATGGCCCGGGGCCACGGCCGCGGCCTCCCCCTGCACCGGCACCTGAGCCGCCGGCACGCGCTGCGCGTGGCGCCCGCCCTCAAGAAGGACGCCCTCGTCGGCGCCCTCCAGTACTACGACGCCCAGATGGACGACGCCCGCTTCGTCACCACCCTGGTGCGCACCGCCGCGTCGTACGGCGCCCCGGTCGCGAACCGGGCCCGGGTGACCGGATTCCTGCGCGAGGGCGAGCGCGTGGTCGGGGCGCGGGTGCAGGACGTCGAGAGCGGCGGCGAGTACGAGATCCGCGCCCGCCAGATCGTCAACGCGACCGGGGTGTGGACCGACGACACCCAGTCGATGGTGGGCGAGCGCGGCCAGTTCCACGTCCGCGCCTCCAAGGGCATCCACCTGGTCGTCCCCAAGGACCGCATCCACTCCGGCACCGGGCTGATCCTGCGCACCGAGAAGTCCGTCCTCTTCGTCATCCCCTGGGGGCGGCACTGGATCATCGGCACCACCGACACCGACTGGGACCTCGACAAGGCGCACCCCGCCGCCTCCAGCGCCGACATCGACTACCTGCTGGAGCACGTCAACTCGGTGCTCGCCATACCCCTCACCCGGGACGACGTCGAGGGGGTCTACGCCGGGCTGCGGCCGCTGCTGGCCGGGGAGTCGGACGCCACCAGCAAGCTGTCCCGGGAGCACACCGTCGCCCACCCGGTGCCCGGCCTGGTCGTGGTGGCGGGCGGCAAGTACACGACGTACCGGGTGATGGCGAAGGACGCGGTGGACGAGGTGGTGCACGGCATGGACCTCCGGGTCGCCGACTGTGTCACCGAGGAGGTGCCGCTGCTCGGCGCCGAGGGCTACCGGGCGCTGTGGAACGCGCGGGCCAGGATCGCCGCCCGCACCGGGCTGCACGTGGTGCGGGTGGAGCACCTGCTCAACCGGTACGGCACGCTGACCGAGGAACTGCTCCAGCTCATCGCCGCCGATCCCGCCCTGGGCGAGCCGCTGCACGCCGCGGACGACTACCTGCGCGCCGAGGTCGTCTACGCCGCCTCGCACGAGGGCGCCCGCCATCTGGACGACGTGCTGACCCGGCGCACCCGCATCTCCATCGAGACCTTCGACCGGGGCACCCGCAGCGCCCGGGAGGCCGCCGAGCTGATGGCGCCGGTCCTGGGCTGGGACCGGGACCGGGTCGAACGGGAGGTCGGGCACTACGAGAAGCGGGTCCAGGCCGAGCGGGAGTCGCAGCGCCAGCCCGACGACCTGACGGCGGACGCGGCCCGGCTGGGGGCGCCGGACATCGTGCCCCACTGAGCCGTGCCCCGGGCCTGGCCCGGGGCCTGTCCCCGGGCCGGGCTCCGGTCCCGGGCCTGCCCCCGGCTCTGCCCCGGGTCGGGCTCCGGCCCTGACCCGGCATCGGGTCGGGCCCGGCTCCGGGCCCGGTCCTGACGTCGGCTCCGGCTCCGGGCCAGGCTCCGGTCCAGCCCTCGGGCCAGGCTTCGGCCGGGGCTCAGGCTCCGGCCCTGGCTCCGGCTCCGGTCCTGAACCGCCATCGATCCTGACCCGGCATCGGGTTGGTCCCGGCTCCGGGACCGGTCCTGACGTCGGCTCCGGCTCCGGGTCTGGCCCCGGTCCTCACGTCGGCTCCGGTCCTGACGTCGGCTCCGGCTCCGGCTCCGGGCCTGGCCCCGGTCCTGACGTCGGCTCCGGTGCTGGTGGCGGCTCCGGTCCGGGCTCCGCCCCGGCCCGACCCGACGCCGGCACCGCCGCGCCTCCGGCACCGCCCCGACCTCGGTCGCGGGCGGGTGCCCGGGAGGAGGTCCGGGAGCGTGGTCCGGGAGCGCGGTCCGGTGTCCCCGGCCCCTCCGCAGGGGATTCCGGACCCCGCCGGGCGGCCCCGCCGCGCGGTCCGGCCGGTCCGAACGGGACCGTTCGGTACCGCCGTTCGGGCCGGGACTCGGGGCCGTCGGTGCCCGAACGCGCAGGTGGGAGGCGTGCGGCAGGGGGCGGCGGCAGGCCGTGCGGGGCGCCGCCGGAGCGCGGGTGACAGGGGGTCACGCCCCCTGACGTCCGCCGCGCGCCCGGTCGCCACGAGGGGACCCTGCGGCGTGGAGCACTTGCCGGGTGAGGGACAATGAAGGCTCTGTCAGGGCGGGTTGCATGAGGGGACGCATGTCGGAGCCGGAGCGCGCGGGCACACCCCGTACGGACAAGGACGCACGTCTCCTCGCCGGGCGGTACCGGCTGGGGGACGTGCTCGGCCGCGGCGGCATGGGGACGGTGTGGCGCGCCGCCGACGAGACCCTCGGACGCACGGTCGCCGTCAAGGAGTTGCGGTTCCCCGGCAGCATCGACGAGGACGAGAAGCGCCGCCTGATCACGCGCACCCTGCGCGAGGCCAAGGCCATCGCGCGGATCCGCAACACCAGCGCCGTGACCGTCTTCGACGTCGTCGAGGAGGACGACCGGCCCTGGATCGTGATGGAGCTCGTCGAGGGCAAGTCCCTCGCCGAGGTCATCCGCGACGACGGCCTGCTGGAGCCGCGGCGCGCGGCCGAGGTCGGCCTCGCCATCCTCGACGTGCTGCGCTCCGCGCACCGCGAGGGCATCCTGCACCGTGACGTGAAGCCCTCCAACGTGCTGATCGCGGACGACGGCCGGGTCGTGCTCACCGACTTCGGCATCGCCCAGGTGGAGGGCGACCCGTCCATCACCTCCACCGGCATGCTCGTCGGCGCCCCCTCCTACATCTCGCCCGAGCGGGCCCGCGGCCACAAGCCGGGCCCCGCGGCGGACCTCTGGTCGCTCGGCGGCCTGCTGTACGCGGCGGTGGAGGGCGTCCCGCCCTACGACAAGGGCTCGGCCATCGCCACGCTCACCGCGGTGATGACCGAGTCGCTGGAGGAGCCGAGGAACGCGGGCCCGCTGCGGGACGTCATCCACGGGCTGCTCACCAAGGACCCCGCCCAGCGCCTCGACGACGCGGGCGCCCGCGCGCTGCTCACCCGGGTCATCCGGGACGCGGACCGCGCCGACGCGGCGGAGACGGCCGGCACCACCAGGGTCGTGCCGCTCCCCGCCCAGCAGGGCCGGCAGCGGCCGTCCCGGTCGGCACGCAGGGCTGCCGTGGGAGCGGGCGCCGCGGCTCCGGCCGCCGGCCGCGCCGCCCCCGCCGTGCCCGGCGCCCCGCCGCCCCCGATGCCGGGCGGACCCCCCGGGGGCCCCGCCCCGGGAGTCGGCGCGGCGAACGGCGCCACCGGCGGGCGGAGCGCGGGCTGGCCCGTGATGGCGCCGCCCGACCTGCCGCCCCGGCCCGCGCCCAGGGCGCCGCTCACCGACGTGGTGCCGCGCCGCACCCTGGTGATCATCGCTGTGGTCGTGGCGCTGGCCGTCCTCGGCACCGTACTGGCGCTCACGCTCGGCGGCGGGGACGACGACAAGGACGCCCGTGCCGCCGCCGCCCGCACCGCCTCCGGCGCGAGCACCACCGCCGGGCGCGGCGGCCCCGGCGACACCCGGACCGACGGCAGCGCCTCCGGGCCGGCCGAGGAGGGCGCGGAGGACGGCGCCGCCGCGGACCGGGGCGGCGCGGTGGGCGGCGACGGGGCGGCCCCCGACGAGGGCGGCGCCGGCGCGGCAGCCACCCACCGGGGCACCCAGGGCTACTCCATCGGCCTGCCCGAGGGCTGGTCGTTCGGTACCACGGGCACCGCCGGGGACCGCTTCACCGGGCCGAAGGGCCAGAAGCTGCTGATCGCCTGGACCTCCACGCCCAAGGACGACCCGGTCGCGGACTGGCAGAACCAGGAGCGCTACATGGTCCGCGCCCGGTACGAGAGGATCCGCATCGAGAAGGTGGAGTACCGGGGCTGGAACGCGGCCGACTGGGAGTTCACCTACACGGAGGACGGCACCGGGTACCGCACCGTTGACCGCGGATTCGTCGTGAACGACCACCAGGGCTACGCGCTCATGTACACCGCCAGGGCCGCCGACTGGGACGGTGACCTGCGACGGGACACCTGGCGCACCCTCAGCGGAAGTTTCCGGTCCGCGTCCTGAGCGTGGGCGCCCGGGGTTTGGGACGGCCCAGATATGGCATCCCCTCATTGCGGGTTGCCTCCGGCACGTATCGTGAACGCATGCGAACCGCACGCAGCCGGAACGGGCCGCGCGGCGAACGGAATTGACCGACGGGCGGCTGCCGGGGGTGGGTGACGTGGACGACTATGCGGGACGGGTGCTCGCGGGCCGCTACCGCCTGCCGCTGCCCCCCTCCGACGAGTACGAACTCGCCGAGACCCGGGCCTTCGACACCTACAGCGGCCAGGAGGTCCTGGTGCGCCAGGTGCCGCTGCCGGAGGTCGTCGACGCGGAGGTGGTCGACGCGGAGGATCCGTCCGGCGGCTTCGCCGCGCGGGACGGCGGGCCCCGGGGCGCCGCGCGCCGGACGCCCGAGCCGTACGCGGGGACCGGGCCCTCGGCCGATCCGGTGGTGCGGCGGGCCATGGACGCCGCGCAGGCCGCCGCCGCGGTGCCCGACCACCCCCGGCTCGACCAGGTCTTCGACGTGTTCCCCGAGAGCGGCTCGCTGTGGATCGTCAGCGAACTGGTCGCCGCCCGGCCGCTGGCCGCCCTGCTCGCCGAGGAGCCGCTGACGCCCTACCGGGCGGCGGAGGTCGCCGCCGACGTGCTGATGGCGCTGCGCGTGCTGCACGGCTACGGATGGGTCCACCGCAACATCACCGCCCGCACGGTGCTGGTCTGCGACGACGGCCGGGTCGTGCTCACCGGTCTGGCCGTCGGCGCCGCGGAGGAGGCGCTGTGCGGCTACGACCCGGTCCCCGCCCGCGAGGACGACGGGGACGAGGGAGCGGAGGCCCACGGGGAGCCGTACGGACCGGAGCCCTACGGCATGGAGCCGTACGGACCGGACCACGAGTCGCCGTACGACCCGGACCCCGGGGAGGACCCGTACGGGACCGGCGAGGCCGCCGCCCCCTACGGCACGGACCACGGCGCCGCCGTCCCCTACGGTGAGGCCCCCTACGGGGACGGCCACGGCGCGGACCCGTACGGCCGGGCGGACGCCGCCCCCGCCGGCTACCCACCCGGACCGGAGCCCGTCCCGGGCCCGCATGCGGTCGGGCCCGGCGCCGCCGCGGACCCCGAGGCCGCCCGCCGGGCCGCCATCCGGGCCAGGGAGGAAGGGCTGCCCGCGTTCGGCCAGGGCGGCCCCGCCGGGCTGCCCCCCGCGGCCTCCGACACCGGCGCCGACATCAGGGCCGCGCGGGCCGGGGCCATCGCCGCCTATCGCGAGGGCGCCCGCGCCGCCGCCCGGGTGCAGGAGGCGCGGGACGGCCGTGCCGCCCTGCCCGGCGGCCCGCTCCCCGACGGCTTCCGGGCCCGCCCGGCCCTCGAAGGCGCCCCGGAGCACCCCTACGGTGACCTCCCGGCCGCCGCGTCCGGCCAACCGGCTCCGGAAGGGCCCGCCGCACCGGACGCCTCCGGCGGGCCGGACGCCCAGGAGACCGCGCTGCTGGGCCGGATAGCCGACCCCTACGGGGTGCGCTCCGCCTCCTGGCACGGCGCCACGCCCCGCACCCCCGACCCCGCCGGGCACGGCGGCCCCCCGGCCGTCGCCGCCCCGCCCTCCGCCGGGGTCCCCGCCGTGGCGTCCCCCGGCGCTCCCTCCGCCCCGGCGGCCGGCGGCTGGGACGGCCCCGAGGCCCGCGTCCCCGCCCCCCGGGGCCCCGCCACCGCGCTCGCCGCCGAGCGGGCCCGGCAGGCGCGGATGGCCGTGGTGGGCCCGGTCACCGAGCGGTGGGCACCCGAACAGGCCGGGCCGGTGCACGAGAACTGGCAGCTCGCCGCGCCCATCGGCCCCGCCACCGACCTCTGGGCGCTGGGAGCCCTGCTCTTCCGCGCCGTCCAGGGGCACGCGCCCTACCCGGAGGACTCGACGGCCGAGCTGGTGCAGATCGTCTGCTCCGAGCCGCCCGCCTTCGCGGAGGAGTGCGGCCCGCTGCGCCCCGTCGTGGAGTCGCTGCTGCGTCAGGACCCCACCGAGCGGATCGACTTCGAGGAGCTGAACGGCTGGCTGCGCTCCCTGGTGCGCTCCGCGCCCGAGCCGGACGCCGGGCTGTACGTCGTCCCCGCCCCGCCGGCCGACACCGCCCGGCTGCCCGTCGTGCGGCGCCGGGGCGAACTGGTGCGCAGACGGCGCGGCGGCGGGCAGCTCGCCCAGCAGGCGCGGCACAAGCGGGGCCGGGAGGAGGAGCGGTCACCGCGCAGCCTCGGCCGGACGCTGCTGCTGGTGATCCTGCTCGCCCTGGCCGGGGCGGTCGCGTACGCCATGTTCTTCATGCCGCGGAACGAGGCGGAGGGTCCCGGCCGGGCGGGCTCCGCCCCGGCGGAGAGCCGGGTCCCGGCCGAGCCGCCCGCGCGCTCCCCGCAGGCCAGCGGCGACCCCCGCCCCGAGGAGACCTCCTCCGGCAGCGAACCGGACTCCGCCGGGACGGCGGGCTCCGCCGAGACCCAGACCACCGGCCCCGGCGCCGCCGACGGCTTCACCCTGCGCACTGACCCCGAGGGCTTCCGCGTCGCCGTGGCCCGGGGCTGGACCCGGATCCCCCGCAACAGCAGCGGCCAGGTCGTCTACCGCAAGGGCGACTTCGAGCTGGTCGTCGTGCCGGGCCGGGACGGCACCGGCGAGTACGGCGAGGACCCCATGGTCTACCAGCGCGAGGGCGAGCGGGAGTTGGCCCCGTACCGGTCCTCCACCTGGGCCACCTCCAGCGGGCTGAGGACCATCGAGGTCGGCGGACGCACCATGGCCGAGGGCGAGTTCACCTGGACCGGCTCGCGGGGCGGCGAGCTGTACGTGCGCAACGTGGCCATCCTGATCGACGGCCGCTACCACGTGGTGCAGGTCCGCGGCCCGGTGACCCGGCGGGACGAGGTCACCCGGCTCTACGAACAGGCCTCCGACACCTACCGGTACACGCGCTGACCGCCGACCCGCCACGATGGTTGTGCGCCGGAACGCAAAGCGACAACTCTCACACCGGGGCCGCCCCGCCGCCCCAACCGTTCCCCGAACGGGGGCCGGTGCCTAGTCTGGCCCCTGACAACAGCATTGCGGGGCAACGTGAATCAGATGCAGGGCCGGGTCGTCGCGGGCCGCTACCGGCTCGACGAGGCCATCGGCAGCGGCGGCATGGGCCGGGTGTGGCGCGCCCACGACGAGGTGCTGCACCGGGCCGTGGCCATCAAGGAGTTGACGGCCGCCCTCTACGCCTCCGACGGCGACCGGAGCGTCCTGCTGGCGCGCACCCGGGGCGAGGCCCGGGCGGCGGCGCGGATCAACCACTCGGCCGTCGTCACCGTGCACGACGTGTTCGAGCACGACGGCCGTCCCTGGATCGTGATGGAACTGGTCGAGGGCCGCTCGCTGGCCGACGCGGTCCGCGACGAGGAGCGCGTCGTGCCGACCGAGGCGGCCCGCGTCGGGCTCTGGGTGCTGCGGGCCCTGCGCGCCGCCCACACCGCCGGGGTGCTGCACCGCGACGTCAAGCCCGGCAACGTGCTGCTCGCCGACGACGGCCGGGTCCTGCTCACCGACTTCGGCATCGCGCAGATCGAGGGCGACTCCACCATCACCCGCACCGGTGAGGTCGTCGGCTCCGTCGACTACCTGGCCCCCGAGCGGGTGCGCGGCCACGACCCGGGCCCCGCCTCCGACCTGTGGGCACTCGGCGCGACGTTGTACACCGCGGTGGAGGGCAGGTCGCCGTTCCGGCGCACCTCGCCGCTGTCCACGATGCAGGCGGTCGTGGAGGAGGAGGCCGCCGAGCCGCTCCGAGCCGGTCCGCTCGCCCCCGTCATCAGCGCCCTGCTGGCCAAGGACCCCGCCCAGCGCCCCGACGCGACCGAGGCCGAGCAGATGCTCGCGGAGGCGGCGGAAGGGCGGCGGCCGAACGCGGCGCAGGCGTACGTGGCGACGCGCTACTCGGGGTACCGGCCCGACGGGACCGGCGGGCCCACCGGTCACCGGGCCGGTCACCCGGCCGAACACGGTCACCCGGCCGGTCACCCCGGCGGGCCCACCGGTCATCCGGCCGCACACCCCGGCGGGTACGCGGGCGGATTCCCGGCCGTCGGGTCCGGCGGGTACCCCGCCGGGCAGCCGGGCGGACCTCCCGCCGGGCCGGTGGTCCTTCCGGGCGCCGGCGGACCCGCCGGGGCGGACCCCTCGGCGACCCGCCCCACCGCGCTCGTGCCGCCGCCCGGCCCCGCCACCTCCGTGCGCTCCCGGGGGAGGCGGCTGCGCACCCTCGCCCTGGCCGTCGCCGTCGTCGTGCTGCTCGCGGGCGCCGCCGCCGTGGTGTGGCGGGAACGGGACGGCGCCGGGACCCGGCGGGCCGACGGCACCTCCCCGTCCGCCCCCGCCGACACCACCACCCCGGCCGGTTCCCCGGCCCCCACCACCCCCGCCGGTTCCCAGGGCCCCGCCGACCCCTCGGCCCCGGCCGCCACCGCCGACGGCGGCACGGTGCCCGCCGGGTGGGTCCGCCACGACGACCCGCTGGGTTTCGGCCTCTCGCTGCCCGCGGGCTGGGAGCGCCGGGCGTTCGACGACCAGGGCGATCTCCGGCAGATCGACTACAGCCCCGACGGCGGTGAGCACTTCCTGCGCATAGCCGTCGACACCTCGCCCGACTTCAACGACCCGTACGCCCATCAGCTCGACCTCGAACAGCAGCTCCAGCGACTGGTGGACTACCGGCGGCTGGACCTGGAGCGCACCACCTACCGCGACCGCGACAGCTCCCGCTGGGAGTACGCGTGGACCGCGCTGGCGAAGGACACGCCCTTCCCCGGGCCCAGGCGCGCCATCGAGGAGATGTACATGTCCCGGGACGGCGTCGAGTACGCCCTGTACCTGTCGGCGCCCGCCGAGGACTGGGCGGAGGCGCGCGAGCAGTTCCGCACGGTGCTGCAGAGCTGGCAGGAGGGGCGGCCCGCCTGAGCGCCGGGGGCCTTTGCCCCCGTCCGGCCCGCGCGGCCCCGTGGGGTGGCCGCGTGAGGTTGTCGCGTGCGCGTCGCACCGGGCGGTCCGGGCCCTCGCGTCCCCCGAGCCCCGGCCGCGCGCCGCCCACGCCCGCCCGGGTGCTGCCCGGCCGGCCGGTGCCCGCCCCGGCCGGTCCGGCGGTGTCCGCCGTCCCCCGGTCCGCCGCCCCCTCAGTCCCCCGGTCCGCCCTCCCCGGGCCCGTCGCACTGATGTGCCCGTCGCTTCGTCAGGTGCGCCGTTCCGCCCGCCGTACCGCCCGGGGCCCGCGCGGTACGGCCCGGTGCCGGGCGCTTCCCGGCGTCCCCGGACCCCCGGCCGTGATGCGAACAACCCCCGTCGGTTGTCGGCCACCCCTGGCATGGCCTTCCGGAGACGGAGCGCCAGGTGGGGCATCATGGGACACATGGTGACCGAGGGGCCCGACGGGCTTGTCATCGCGGGCCGTTACCGGCTCGGGGAGAGGCTCGGCCGCGGCGGAATGGGCATCGTGTGGCGGGCCACCGACCAACTGCTCGTCCGGCAGGTCGCCGTCAAGGCCCTGCCCCTGGACGACACCCTCTCCGCGGCCGAGGCGGGACGGCGCCGCGAACGCACCCTGCGCGAGGCACGGGCCGTGGCGCGGCTCAGCCATCCGCACGTCATCGTCGTGCACGACGTGGTCGAGGACGACGAACGCCCGTACATGGTCATGGAACTGATCGACGGCGGCTCCCTCGCCGACCGCGTCCACAGCCGGGGCCCGGTCGACGCCCCCGAGGCCGCCCGCATCGGCATCGCCCTGCTCGGCGCCCTGCGCACCGCGCACGCCGCCGGCATCCTGCACCGGGACGTGAAGCCGTCCAACGTCCTGGTCGCCGACGACGGCCGGGTGGTGCTCACCGACTTCGGCGTAGCCCAGGTCGCGGGCTCCACCACGCTCACCGAGAGCGGCTCCTTCGTCGGCTCGCCCGAGTACACCGCGCCGGAGCGGATGTCGGGCGCCGGCACCGGGCCCGCCTCCGACCTGTGGTCGGTGGGCGTGCTGCTCTGCGCGGTGCTGAGCGGCACCTCGCCGTTCCACCGCGACTCGCTGGGCGGGGTGCTGCACGCCGTCGTCTCGGAGGAGATCCGTCCGCCCGCCCAGGTCGCGCCGATCCTGCCCGTCGTCCGGGGGCTCCTGGAGCGGGACCCCGGGCTGCGGCTGGACGCCGAGGAGGCCGAGCGGCTGCTGAGGGCCTTCCTCGACACCGGCCGCACCCCCGAGCGGGACGGGGAGCGGCGCGGCCGGTACTCCCGCCGGGGCCTGCTGACGGCGGTGCTGCTGCTGGTCGGCGCGGCCGGGGCCGGCCTCTTCGCGGCGGCGCTGCTCGCGGACGGGGACGGCGGCGGCGGTGCCCCGGTCCGCTCGGCCTCCGCGACACCGCCCCCCGCGGGACCGTCCGCGTCGTCCGCGTCGTCCGCGTCGTCGGCGTCGTCGGCGTCGTCCGTGCCGTCCGCGTCGCCGGGCACGGCCGGGACGGCCGCCGCGGGGTCCGCCGGAGCCTCTGCCCCCGGTTCCGTTCCCGGTTCCGTCCCGGTGGACCCCGCCGCCGGGGACCTCACCGCGTGGCCCTCCGCCTCCGGGGCCTCGGCGACCGGGTCGTCCGCAACCGGACCGAACGGCAGATAACCGGCGGTTCGCGTCACGGGTCTGTGACCACCGCGCACCCGCTGTGGAAGCGGACGCGGCGGACAGGATATGGATGGGGGCATGAGCGACAACGGGGGAGCCCGCAGCGGGCCTGACCAGCCGACGAGCTTCGAGCTGCGGCCGCCCGGCCCTCCCGCCGCGGTGCCGCACCCCGGCAACCCCTACGCGGCACCCACCCAGGTCGCACCCGTGTCCCAGCGGGTGCCCGCTTCCCCCGCCCCCGGGGGCTCCGCGCCCCCCGCGCCGGACGGTGCGGGGCGGTCCCCGTCCGCACCGGCGGAGCCCGGCGCCGGGCGGCTGATCGGCGGGCGCTACCGGCTGGTCTCCAAGCTGGGCCACGGCGGCATGGGCACCGTCTGGCGCGCGCACGACGAGACCGTGGACCGCGAGGTCGCCGTCAAGGAACCGCGCGTCCCCGACCACCTCCCGGAGCGGGAGCGGGCCAACGCCTTCGAGCGGATGCGCCGCGAGGCCCGCGCCGCCGCCCGCCTCGACCACCCGTCCGTGGTCGACGTGCACGACGTGACCGTGGTCGACGGCCGGCCGTGGATCGTGATGGAGCTGGTGCGCGGCCGGTCGCTGGGCGACGCCCTCCAGGAGGGCACGCTGAGCGCGCGGGAGGCGGCCCGGATCGGCCTGGAGGTGCTCGGCGCGCTGGAGGCCGCGCACGCCGCGGGCATCCTGCACCGGGACGTCAAGCCGGACAACGTGATGCTCGGCCGCTACGACCGGGTCGTCCTCACCGACTTCGGCATAGCCCTGACGGAGGGCGAGACCAACCTCACCGACACCGGCGGCTTCGTCGGCTCGCCCGAGTACATCGCCCCCGAGCGGGTGCTCGGCCAGCGGCCCGGCCCGGCGAGCGACCTCTGGTCGCTGGGCGTGGTGCTCTACGCGGCCACCGAGGGCGTCTCGCCGTTCCGCCGCAGCAACACGCCCGCCACGCTCCAGTCGGTGCTCAACGCCGTGCCCGCGCCGCCCGCCTCCGCGCAGGGGCCGCTGGCCGAGGTCATCACCGGACTGCTGGAGAAGGACCCCGCCCGCCGTCCCGACGCCGCCCGGACCCGCGCCCTGCTGGAAGCCGCCGCGAACCCTCCGGACACCTCGACGACCCGGCCGGCCCCGGTGCCGCCGCCGGCCCCGGCCCGCCGGGGCTTCCGGCCCGGCCGCGGGACGTGGCCGGCGGTGGGCGCGGCGGTCGTCGCGGCGGCGGTGGCCGGGTACCTCCTGCTCGCCGACCCGTGGGCGGGACCGCTGCCCGACGGGTGGAAGCGGCACGACCTCGGGGGCCGGACGGGGATGGCCCTCGCCGTGCCCGGGGTGTTCACCAAGCTGGAGCACGAGGAGGACTGGGACGGCACCACCGAGGTCTTCACCGACCCCAGCGGCATGGTGACCGTCGTCGTCGACCGGGACGTCAAGGCCGACGACGAGGACGACAAGATCCCCGGCACCGCCATCGCCAAGGCGTGGGCGGAGTGGGACATGTTCAAGGACGGCGAGTACTCCCGGAACATGGCGGACGAGCCCGCGCCGCGGGGCGAGCCGAAGGAGCGCACCCTCGACGACCGCAAGGCGGCCGAGAACACCGTCTCGTACACGACCACGGACATGCGCGAACCCCGGCAGCGGGAGCTGCGGGTGGTGTACTACCGGGCGGGCAACGGCGACATGTACCAGGTCGCGATCGACTACCCCGGCAAGGGGTACTTCGCGGACGAGGGCCGGAGCATCGCCCGCACGGTGATCGACAACTGGGAGATCACGAAGCCCTGAGCGGCCGTTTCCGGCCGCGCCCGATCCGTTCCGGCCTCCTCCGGGACGCTCCGGCGCCGGGCCGGAGCCCGCCGCGGGACCCGGCCGCCCGCCGCCGGTCCCGTCCCCTCCGGCGGGCGACGCGCTGATCGGCGGCTTCCTCGCCGGCGAACACTGGCGGGGTGCGCGGGTCCCGTGAATCGCATTACCCACGGGTACACAAAGCCCTCCGTCCGGCATACCCTGCGGCTCATGACGGACGCGCAGGCACAGGAGATCCCCGGCACGGACATCCCCGGCACCGGCACCGCCGCCACCGGCGCGGCACCGGCCGGGACCAACCCCCTCGCCCCCGCCCCTGCGGGCGCCCGCACCGCCGCCGACGTGGTGACGCCCGCCCTGGTCGCCCGGCTCACCAAGGACGTCCTCGGCTCCGGCCGCACCGCCAACCACACCCCGTACACCGGGGAGAAGCTGGCCGACCTGCCGGAGTCGGCCCCCGGCGACGTGGCCGCGGCCTTCGCGCGGGCCCGCGCCGCGCAGGGCGCCTGGGCCCGGACACCGGTGCGGCGGCGCGCCGCCGTCCTGCTCCGCTTCCACGACCTGCTCCTCGAACGCCAGGCCGAGGTGCTCGACCTCGTCCAGCTGGAGACCGGCAAGGCCCGCACGCATGCCGCCGAAGAGGTCCTGGCGGTGGCGCTGGAGGCCCGGTACTACGGCCTGCGCGCCCCCGCCCACCTGCGGCCCCGCCGCCACACCGGCGTCCTTCCCGGGCTGACCAAGGTCACCGAACTGCGCCACCCGCGCGGCGTCGTCGGCCAGATCGCCCCCTGGAACTACCCGCTGGAGCTGTCGGTCGGCGACGCCCTCCCGGCGTTCGCCGCGGGCAACGCCGTGGTGATGAAGCCGGACACCGAGACCTGCCTCACCGCCCTGTGGGCGCGCGACCTGCTGGTCGAGGCCGGACTGCCCGCCGAGGTCTTCCAGATCGTGCTCGGCGAGGGCCCGGTCGTCGGCCCCGAGATCGTCCGGCACGCCGACTACGTCTCCTTCACCGGCTCCACCCGCACCGGGCGGGAGGTCGCCCGGGGCGCCGCCGAACGCCTCGTCGGGGCCTCCCTCGAACTCGGCGGCAAGAACGCCATGCTGGTCCTGGAGGACGCCGACATCGAGAAGGCCGCGATGGGCGCCCTCCGCGCCTGCTTCTCCTCGGCCGGGCAGCTCTGCATCTCCATCGAGCGGCTCTACGTCCACGCCTCCGTCGCCGACGCCTTCGTCGAGCGCTTCGCCGCCCGCACCCGCGCCATGCGACTGGGCTCCGCCCTCGCCTACGGCGCCGACCTCGGCTCGCTCGCGGGACCCCGGCAACTGGAGGTCGTCGTGCGGCACGTCGAGGACGCGGTGCGACAGGGCGCGAAGGTCATCGCCGGGGGCGTGGCCCGCCCCGACGCGGGCCCCTACTTCTACGAGCCGACCATCCTCGACGGCGTCCGGGAGCCCATGGCCATCTGCTCCGAGGAGACCTTCGGGCCGGTCGTATCGGTGTACCGCTTCACGGACGAGGAGGAGGCCGTCGAGCGGGCCAACGCCACGCCGTTCGGCCTGAACTCATCGGTCTGGACCCGGGACGCCCGGCGCGGCCACGCGCTCGCCGCCCGGCTGCGCACCGGCACCGTCAACATCAACGAGGGGTACGCGCCCGCCTACGGCAGCGTCCGGTCGCCGATGGGCGGCATGAAGGACTCCGGGCTCGGCCGCAGGCACGGATCCGAGGGCATCCTCAAGTACACCGAGTCCCAGACCGTCGCCCACCAGCGGCTGATGCAGCTCGCCCCGGCGTTCGGGATGGACGACGCGCAGTACGCCCGGCTGATGAGCGGCAGCCTGCGGGTGATGAAGGCGCTCCGCGTCCGCTGAGCGCCGCCCCCGTCGGGAGTCCGCCCCTCCCGCAGGGAGCCCCGCCGGCCGTCCGCCGCCGTCCACCGAGGAGAACACGTGTCGCAGGAGAAGTCCGGCCGGGACCGGGACCCCTCAGGGGCCCCGGAGGGGTCCGCCGGCATCGGCGGGCCCGGGGACGGCCACGCGTACGACTACGACGTGGTGGTCGTGGGCTCCGGCTTCGGCGGCTCGGTGTCCGCCCTCCGGCTGGCCGAGAAGGGATACCGCGTCGGCGTCCTGGAGGCGGGCCGCCGCTTCACCCGGGAGACCCTGCCGAGGAACTCCTGGGATCTGAGGAACTATCTGTGGGCCCCGCGGCTCGGCATGTTCGGCATCCAGCGCATCCACCTGCTGGGCAACGTCATGGTGCTGGCCGGCGCGGGCGTCGGCGGCGGCTCCCTGAACTACGCGAACACCCTCTACGTACCGCCCCGGCCGTTCTTCGAGGACCCCCAGTGGCGGGACATCACCGACTGGCGAGAGGAGCTGGCGCCGTACTACGACCAGGCCCGCCGGATGCTCGGGGTCCGCCTCAACCCGACGATGACCCCCTCCGACGTGCACCTGAAGGCCGCCGCCCAGCGGATGGGGGTCGGCGACACCTTCCACATGGCACCGGTCGGCGTCTTCTTCGGCGACGGCGAGGACGCCGACGGCACCGCGCGGGCGAGGCCGGGGGAGCGGGTGGCCGACCCGTACTTCGGCGGCGCCGGGCCCGAACGCCGGGCCTGCACCGAGTGCGGCGAGTGCATGACCGGCTGCCGCCACGGCGCGAAGAACACCCTCAACGAGAACTACCTGTACCTCGCGGAGCGCGCCGGGGCGACCGTCCACCCGATGACGACGGTCGTCTCCCTCACCGACGACTCGCGCGGGGGCTACGCCGTCACCACCCTGCCCACCGACCGCGGGCGCCGGGGCCGAGGCCGAGGCCGAGGCGGGGGCAGGGGCGGGGGCAGGGGCGCGGGCCGGGTCTTCACCGCCCGCCGGGTCGTCCTCGCCGCCGGGACCTACGGCACCCAGACCCTGCTGCACCGCATGAAGCGGAGCCGGCGGCTGCCCGGGCTCTCGGACCGGCTCGGCGAGCTGACCCGCACCAACTCCGAGGCGCTGGTGGGCGCCCAGACCGACGACCGCCGCTACCGCAGGGCCACCGGCGGGACGGCGGGGCCCGACTTCACCCGGGGCGTCGCCATCACCTCCTCCGTCCACCCGGACGCCGACACCCACATCGAGCCCGTCCGCTACGGCCGGGGCTCCAACTCGATGGGCGGGCTGTCCATCCTCCAGGTCCCCTACGCCGGGCCCGACGCCCCGGGAACCTCCCGCGTCCTGGGATTCCTGGGCAACGCGGCCCGGCACCCGCTGCGGGTCCTGCGCTCGATCTCCAACCGCAAGTGGTCCGAGCGGACCATCATCGGCCTGGTGATGCAGTCCCTGGACAACTCCCTGACGACCCATCTGAAGCCGTCGGGCGTCGGCAAGGGGCTGCTCACCGCCCGTCAGGGCCACGGCGCGCCCAACCCGAAGCAGATCAGGGCCGCGACCGAGGGCGCCCGGGCCCTCGCCGCCGAGATCAACGGCTTCGCCGGGTCCAACGTCGGAGAGCTGATGGGCACCCCGCTCACCGCGCACTTCCTGGGCGGCTGCCCCATCGGCGCCTCCCGCGAGAGCGGCGTCATCGACCCCTACCACCGGCTCTACGGGCACCCCGGCATCTCGGTCGTCGACGGCTCGGCGGTCTCCGCGAACCTGGGCGTCAACCCGTCGCTGACCATCACGGCGCAGGCCGAACGGGCGATGTCCTACTGGCCGAACAGGGGCGAGGCCGATCCGCGCCCGGCGCAGGGCGCGCCGTACGCGCGGCTGGCCCCGGTCGCCCCGAGATCCCCGGCGGTGCCCGAGCGGGCGTTCGGCGCGCTGCGGCTGCCGTTGCTGGGGATGCCGGTGGTGCCGCCCAGGGAGTAGCGGTGGCCGCCTCCCCCGGACCGCCCCGTACGTTCCGGGCCCGTACGGCAGAAGGACCTGCGCCCCCCTCCGAGCGCAGGTCCTTCCCGTTCCGTGGCCGTGCCGGGCGGTCAGCCCAGGGCACCGGCTCCGCGGCGGCGGGCGGTGAGCACCGCGCCCGCGCCCGCCAGCACCGCGAGTCCGCCGGCCAGGCCGATCACCGGCAGGCCCGAGCCGGTGCCGGTGGCGGCGAGGGAGCCCTGGGGCAGCGCCGAGATCCCGCCCTGCGGCTGCTTCACCGTCGGCCCGGCACCGGTGCCGGGACGGGTGCCGTTGGGCTGGGCGGTGCCGGGGTCGGGGTTGCCCGAGCCCGGGGCGAGGACCTGGAAGTCGTACTGACCCCAGCCCTCCGCGAGGCACGACTCGCCCTCGACGTCGTCCAGGTAGGCCCCGGCGCCGAAGGTGTAGGCGTCACCCGCGGGGGCCCCGGCGCCGACGGAGACCCGCAGGTCGACGGTGGTGGTGGCGCCCGCCTTCAGCCCGTCCGTGAAGAGGAAGTAGTCACCGGCCCACTCGTCGTCGCCGATCCGCTGCCAGGCACCCGTCCCCGGCTCGCGGAACTCCAGGGTCACGTGCGGGCTGAGGTACTCGGACTCGGTCAGCTCGTAGTTCTCCACCTCGGCGTAGAACGCCACCTGCCGGACGTCGACGGCCGACCGGTTCGTCACGACGAGCTGGAACGGGTGCCGGCCGTCGCCCGCGACGATCCGCCCGGGCAGGCCCCTGACGTCGGCGGACACCTTGGCGCTCGCGTAGTCCTCGTCCAGTTCCTCGCAGTAGGGGACGTCGGGGAGCTCCGGGTCCTCCGGGTCGGCGGGCGCGGTCGACTCCGCCGGGCCGGAGGGCTCGGCGGACGGGGACGGGGCCGAGGTGGTCGGCGCGGGAGTGGTCGGGGTGGCGGTGGGCGTGGTGGAGGCGTCCGGGGTGGCGGTGCCGTCGGTGTCGTCCGTGCCGTCGGTCTCGCCGCCGGTGGTGTCGTCGCCGGTGCCGTCCTCCGTGCCCTCGGTGTCGCCCGGGCCGCTGTCGGTGCCGTCCTCGCCGTCCTCGCCGGAGGGGGCGCCCTCCTCGCTCGGGGAGGCGGTGCCCTCGCCGGTGGCCGGGGGTGTGTCGTCGTCGGCCGCGGTGTCCCCGGCCGTGCCGGGGGTCTCGTCCCCGGTGGCCAGGATGGTCGCCGCGGGGGACACCCCGCCGGTGGCCAGGGCGGCCGGGGCGGAGGCGAGGGCCAGCGGGGCGATGGCGGACATCGCCGCCACGGTGACGGCGGCGCGGCGAAGCTTCATGTGGACCTCGTGACATCGGTCGTACCGCGGCCTCGCGGTACGGGGCTCCGAGGAGGTCCCGCCCTCGGACACGGCGGACCCCGGGACCGGACTGTTCCAGTGGTTCGGCCTGTTTGATCAGCGAGCCCGGCGATTGGTTGTTCTCACCTCACAGAATTCTTATGTGGCGTGCGTCACAAGGGGGCGCGGGGGTGGGGGTGGGTGTCTCGTGGGGTTGCGCCGGGGAGGGGCGGGGGCGCGGGTGGCGCCGGGGTCGGGCGGGGCGCGCGGGGCGGGGCGCGGGACGCGCGGGGTGCCGGCTCGGGGCGGTTCCGGGCGGGCGAAGGGCCCCAGTGGACGGGTGCCCACCGGGGCCCTTCGTGTGCCGCACCGGGGCGTCAGGACGCGCCGGTGCCGGGACGGCGCTGGGGGGAGGATGCGCCGCCGGTCTTCGGGTTCCGCGGAGGTGCTCCGGAGCCGCGGTTCTCCGGCCCCGGGCCGTGGCCGTGGCGCCGGCCGTGGCGAGCGGGTCACGGTGTACGGGGCTCGGACGGGGGAGCGGGGACGGCGATGCGGTGTGCGGTCCGCGGTGTGCGGTGTGCGGTGGAGACCGGGTCCGGTCCGGGGCGGGACGCTCCCGACGGTCGGCCCCGGGCGTCCCCGGAGCCGGCCGTTCCTGGGTGACCGGGCTGCTGTCCCCTGCCGTCCGGTCACTTCCTGGGGCGAGGTCCCACGACGCACGGTGCGATCCGCACGTCTCATCGCCCCAGCGAGCCACGCGTGGTTCTTTTCGGGCCCGCCCCTGGCTGGCACGGACATCGGGACCAACGAACCGGTCGGGTGCCGGTCACGCTCCGTACGAGTGAGAGCGCGCCCGAACTCAGTTACGACGCCTCCGGGGCGCGGGGCGGGCGCCGTCCGGCCCGCACCCACCCCGGCGCCCGGCCCGCCCCGGCCTGCCCCGGCGTCCGGCCCCCGGCCCGGCCCGGGGAAGGGCCCGGGATGAGTTCCGGGTGCGGGAGAGGGCGCCGTCCGGCTGCGGCTGCGGCTGCCGACGCGGACGCGGACGTGGGCGTGGGCGGGGTTGCTGCCCGGCCCCGCCCCGGACCACCCCCCCCGGCCCGCCCCAGCGCGCCCCGCGCTCAGATGCGCCCCCGGCTCAGCTCCAGCAGCGTCATCGCGAGGGCGGTGCCCGGCCTGCCCAGCGCGGTCCGGTAGTGGTCGAGGATCTCCATCTCGCGGGAGAGGTTCACCCGGCGGCCCCCCGAGGTGATGCGCGCCTCCTGGATGACGCCGGAGACGGCCACCCGTTCCTGGATCAGGCCGATGATCCGGTCGTCGAGCGCGTCGATGCGCTCCCGGGCGCCGTTGATCAGCCCGGCGGCCTCGGTGGTGCGGGCGCCGGTCGACTCGGCTGCGGCCCGCCCGGCGGGCACGGAAGGCGTCGCGGCGGTGCTCCCGGCCCCGGAACCGTTCCCGGAGGCGTTCTCCGGGCCGGTCGTGGGGCCGTCCCCGCCGCGGGCGGCGTTCGCGCCGTCGTTCCCGGGGGCGGTGGCGTTCTGGTTCTCGGTGGTCACGGTCATGGCGGGGCTCCTCGCTCGGGGCGGTGCCCCGGACCCGACACGGCCGGAGACGACAGGCGCCCCGGGCCTTGTCGGCCCGGGGCGCCTGGGAAGTCGCTTGTCAGTTGCTCAAGCAGCACGACCATGGCAGCCGGTGGGCCGGTTGCCATAGGTAAACAGGAAGGTCTGGTGCGTGAGCATGGGCCCAGTATGCCGCGCGAGGACACCGTGTCCAAGCCGGTTCGGATCGTGAGACGTGCGGGTCCGCCGGGCGCCCGGGCCGCCGCGCCCGCCCGCCTCGGTAGAATCGGAAGCACAAGCCCCCAGCCCGACCGCCGGAAGGCCCCCGTGTCATCAGCGACTCCCGCTGCCGCCGCCCCCGAGACCGTTCTGGTCGTCGACTTCGGCGCGCAGTACGCCCAGCTCATCGCCCGTCGCGTCCGCGAGGCGCGGGTCTACAGCGAGATCGTGCCCAGCTCCATGCCGGTCGCGGAGATGCTCGCCAAGAACCCGGCGGCCATCATCCTCTCCGGCGGCCCCTCGTCCGTGTACGAGCAGGGCGCCCCGACCGTCGACCGCGCCCTGTTCGAGGCGGGTGTCCCCGTCTTCGGCATGTGCTACGGCTTCCAGCTCATGGCGCTGGCCCTGGGCGGCACCGTCGACAACTCCGGCGCCCGTGAGTACGGCCGCACCGCGCTGACCGTCTCCAAGCCGTCGTCCACCCTCTTCGAGGGCACCCCCGCCGAGCAGTCGGTGTGGATGTCACACGGTGACGCCTGCTCCGCCGCCCCCGAGGGCTTCGCCGTCACCGGTTCCACGGACGTCGTCCCGGTCGCCGCCTTCGAGAACGACGAGAAGCGGCTCTACGGCGTCCAGTACCACCCCGAGGTGATGCACTCCACGCACGGCCAGCAGGTGCTGGAGCACTTCCTGTACCGGGGCGCGGGCCTGAGCCCGGACTGGACCACGGGCAACGTCATCGAGGAGCAGGTCACGGCCATCCGTGAGCTGGTCGGCGACAAGCGCGCCATCTGCGGTCTGTCCGGCGGCGTGGACTCCGCCGTCGCCGCCGCCCTCGTCCAGAAGGCCATCGGCTCCCAGCTCACCTGCGTCTACGTCGACCACGGTCTGATGCGCAAGGGCGAGACCGAGCAGGTCGAGAAGGACTTCGTCGCCGCGACCGGCGTCCAGCTCAAGGTCGTCGATGCCAGCGAGCGCTTCCTGAACGCGCTGGCCGGGGTCTCCGACCCCGAGGAGAAGCGGAAGATCATCGGGCGGGAGTTCATCCGCGTCTTCGAGCAGGCGCAGGCCGAGATCATCGCCGACGAGGGCCCCGCCGTGGAGTTCCTCGTCCAGGGCACCCTCTACCCCGACGTGGTCGAGTCCGGCGGCGGCACCGGCACGGCCAACATCAAGTCCCACCACAACGTGGGCGGGCTCCCCGAGGACCTGGAGTTCCGGCTCATCGAGCCGCTGCGCCAGCTCTTCAAGGACGAGGTCCGCATGGTCGGCCAGGAGCTGGGCCTGCCGGACGAGATCGTCCAGCGCCAGCCCTTCCCCGGCCCCGGCCTCGGCATCCGCATCGTCGGCGAGGTCACCAAGGCCCGCCTCGACCTGCTGCGCGAGGCCGACGCCATCGCCCGCGAGGAGCTGACCGCCGCCGGTCTCGACCGCGAGATCTGGCAGTGCCCCGTGGTGCTGCTCGCCGACGTCCGCTCCGTCGGCGTCCAGGGCGACGGCCGCACCTACGGTCACCCGATCGTGCTGCGCCCGGTCTCCTCCGAGGACGCGATGACCGCCGACTGGTCGCGGCTGCCGTACGACGTGCTGAGCCGGATCTCCACCCGGATCACCAACGAGGTCGCCGACGTCAACCGGGTCGTCCTCGACGTGACCTCGAAGCCGCCGGGCACCATCGAGTGGGAGTAACCCCTGCGGGGGTTTCCCGGCGGTCCCTGAGCGAGGGGCTCCCGGGGTGACCCGGGGGAGCCGGTCCTTGGCGGCCGGTTCCCCCGGGTCTTCCGCGTTCCGGGCCCGCGGCGGACGCTGGGCCGGATGCCGTTCCGGACGCGTTCCGGACGCCCGGCGGAGGTGCCGTGGGGCGGGTGGAACGCGTGGGACGGACGGGCGGGGCCGGGGCACGGGTGGGGACCGGCGTGCCGGGTGGGCGCGTGGGGCGTGGTTCGCGCGGTGTCAGGTGCGCCGGACCGTGCGCAGGGGTGCGCCGGGCCGCCAGATCTGGATCACGAGGCACTGCTCGTCGGCACGGGTCCGCACCACCTCCGTCAGCTCCGCGCGGAAGAGGTGGAACGGCTCCGGCGGCTCCACCTCCTTCACGTATCCGCCCTTGGCCGCCGGGTCCTCCACCTCGACCGTCCGCCCGCTGATCCGGACGTCCCCGCCGCCCATCGCCGTGCCCTCGCCCGTATTGGCCTGGAAGGCGAAGCGCGGATCCCGGCGCAGGTCCAGCGCCTTGGCCGAGTCCGGCATCATCCCGAACCACATCTCGCCGTCCCAGAACCGCACCTCCATCCCCGACGTCCGGGGCGAACCGTCACTCCGCAGGGTGGCCAGCGTGTGATGGGTGTACGCGTCGAAGCGCGCCTCGACTGTGGCGGCCAACTCGGGCTCGGCCGCGACGAAGTCCGCCCAGCGGGCGGTGGTGCTCGGTCTCATACGCCGAGTCTCGCGCCGAATCCCGACACCCTCTGTCGCGTATACGCCCGGATGCGGGACGTCGGGGGGCAAGAGGGGTGACGGGGGTGACGGCGGGGGCTCGGCCGGACGCCGAGGCGGACGGGAACGGCCCGGCGCGGGCCTGGCACGGCTCCGGCGCGGACCGGAGCGGTGCTCCCGGCACGGCTCCGGCGCGGACCGGAGCGGTGCTCCCGGCACGGTGCTCGCGGGGCACGGACACGCGGAGGTGGGATGCCGGGGAATGCGGTGCCGTGCCGAAGTGGCGGGGCACCGACGCTGCCGGGCCGCTCGGGGAACCGGGGCACGGCGGGAGACGCACCGCCGAGGCGGTGGCAACGGGCGGTGGCCACGGGGACGGGTGGCGGCGGAGCGCCGACGGAGCGGGGCCGACGGAGCAGGCGCCGACCCGGTGGGCGTTGAGAGAGCGGGGGCCGACCGGACGGCGTCGACCGGGTGGGCGTTGAGGGAGCGGGGGCGACCGGGCGGGTCGACGGAGCCGCTCGCCGAGGGGGCGGGTTCCCAGGGCACCTGCGGGGGTGGGTCCTCGGGCACCCGACGGGGAGGTGGTCCGGGGCAGGCGCGGTGCCGACCGTCGTGCATGTCGGGGGAAGTGCCGATCAGAAGCCGCGGAGCACGGCTGCCTTCGTTCTCGTGAACTCCTCGTCCGTGAGCACACCGGCGCGATGCAGTTCACCCAGTTCCCGCAGCCGCCGCAGCAGCACGTCGTGATGCGCCGCCGACGCGGTGTCCTCCGCCCCGGCCATCGGCGCGGGCGCCGACGCGGATGCCGAGGCGGGCGTGGGCGCCGTCCCCCTCGCCCGGGGCGACTCGGCCACCCCGGCCGGGGACACTCCCGGAGCGGGAGAACGGACCACGCCCGGCTCCGGGCACGGCGACGCCGCCGACTCCTCGCACGTCGAAGAACCCCGACGGGGCGACGGAACGGGCGCCGAGTCGTCGAGCGGCCCCGGGAGCGCCATGTGCGCCACGGGCTCCGCAGCCGTGTCGGTCGCGTCGGTCACGTGGGGCCGTCCCGCGCCCGGCGTCGGCGCCGCGCCCGGCGTCGGTCCCATGGCCGGCATGGGGCGCGTGTCCGGCGTCGGCCCCGTGCCGGACGTCGATCCGACGCCCGCCATGGTTCCCGCGCCCGATTCGGCCTCCCGCACCGGCGCGGCGGACCCCGGGAACACGGCCTCGCCCTCGCGCGACGGATGCGGCAGCCGCGCGGTGACCGCCGCCGCGACCAGCGCCGTCAGCAGATCACGGCGGGGACTGCCCCACAGGTCCAGCGCGAGGGGGTCCTTCTTCGGCGGCAGCCGCCCGTGCCGCTCCGACTCCCGGGTGACGAAGCGCAGGAAACCGTTCCGCTGAAGTGAGTTGGGCACCCACTCGACCCGCACCAGCTCCCCGGCCCCGATCACCAGCGGCCCGGTGGCGCGCTTGCTCCGGGCGGAGGTGTCGGCCCAGTCCATCCGCACCCGGGTGCCGTCGAAGGAGACCGTCCCGTCGGACGACCGCACCGACACCGGCACCGGCGGCCCCGGCAGCAGATACTCCCCGGCCGGCTCCTCGGGCACCCCGTCCAGCAGCAGTGCCCGGCGGACCTCGTCGACCAGGTACTCCGCGACCCCGGCCCGGTCGGCGTCCACCACCAGCCGGTACGGGTCCGCCGCCTCGGGCAGCCGCCCGCCCGTCGTCTGAAGCAGGGGGTCGGCGCCCTCGCGCAGCCGCAGGCTCAGGCGCCCGCCCCGGCCGTCCGAGGCGAAGGCGATGCCCGCCACCGCCGTCAGCGGCACACGGATCTCCCCACAGGTCCGGCGGAACAGAGACACCGAGCGGTGGAGCCCCGGCGTGATCCGCACCGAGCTTCCGTCGAAGGCCCAGGTCCCGTCACGCTGGATGATCGCGGTCATGGAGGAATTGTGGCAGCCGGTCAACACGACGGCGGGCACATCACCCGGCCTGAGCAGAGGCGACCGGGGGCGCCGAACACGAAGGGTGCGGTATGCGGCACAATTCGCTGTCATCCCAAGGTACTTGGAGAATCCGTCGAGGGCATCGGGCCGGACGTGGCGCGGTGGTGCGGGCGGTTGGTGACGCAGGGTTCGGGAAGGCGGGCGTCGGGCGTGGCGGTGCAGGAGGCGAGACACGGCAGTGGCTCGGACGGGGACAGGTACGAGGCGGCACACGGAGGCGGCTGCGCCTGCGGGGACTGCCCGCACGGCGCCCGCGAGGGGCATCGCCGCGCGGTCGCCGCGTTCCTGCTCCGGCGCGACGAGTTCGCCGCCGGGCAGGGACTCCCCGCCGCGGTCGCCCACTCGGCTTCCGCCTCCCGGCAGTGGGTCTCGGAGGAACTGGCCCAGTCCGCCGACCTCGTCGCCGAACGCGCCCGCGCCGAGGGTGCCGCCTGGCTCGCCGGGCTCCGGCGCCGCACGGTGGGCCTGGTGTGGGCCGTGGTCGTCGCGCTGCTGCTGACGCAGGCCCTCACCGCCATCGGCCCCGGCTGGACGGCGGCACGCACCGCCGGACTCGCCGCCGCCCTGGTCGTGGCCGGCGCGCTCACCGCCGCCGCCTGGTTCCACCGGGCGCGCGGCGGGGCGCTGGCTCCGGTAGTCGGTGAGGACAACCGCCTCTCCACCTCCCGCGCGGTGGCCGTCGCCTGGGTGCTCTTCGTCGCCTACGCCGTTCTCGTGCTCGTCGGACAACTGGCCGCCGCCTCCGGGCACGCCGAGCGGGACGCGCTGATCTCCGGTCTCGAACTGGCCCGCGGCGCCGGCGCGGTCACCGTCCTCGCGGTGGTGTGCGGCATCGCGGTCCTGGTGCGCCGCGTGGTCGGCCTGCGTGTCCTCGCGCAGCGCCTGCAGAAGATCCGCGCCGACCGGCCGCGCGCGGCCGACCTGCTGACCGACGACGCCGGGCGCGGCACCTTCGCCGACATCCAGTACGTCGTCATCAGCGCCGTCGCCCTCGTCTTCGCGGCGGTCCGGCTGGCCCGGCGGCCGGAGCAACTGCCCGACCTGCCCTGGGGCCTGGCCGTGGTGGTGCTCATCTCGGCGGCCACCTACCTGGCCGGCAAGTACGCCGAGGGCGGCCGCCCGGTCATCCTCTCCGTCGTACGGTCCCGGGAGGCGGGCGACCTGGACGCCCCCATCCGCACCGGCGACGACATCGAGATCCGCGGTGCCGGATTCGTCCCGCCCGGTGCCCAGCGCGCCGACCGGCTGGCCCGCATGGTCGTCCGCATCGGCACCGTCAACGTCCATGTGCCACTGGTCCCCGTACCCGGCGGCTTCAGCAACCCCGCCGACGACCTGCTGACCGTGCCGGTCCCCGCCGACGTCGAACCGGGACGCGTCGACGTCCAGGTGGTCACGGGCGCGGGCGTCGAGACCAACCGCTACGCCATCGACGTGACCGACTGACCCCACCGCCCCCCACCGGCGGTCCCTCCGCCCCTTCACCGGCCCGCCGGGCACCCACCGGCGGGCCCGGATCGGAAACCGCCCCACCCGTACCGAGCACCGCCCGCGCCCCGCACGTATCGTCGGATCGCGGCGGCCGGTCCGGCGGGCGAGAGGCGACTGACGACGATGAACCACGACACGCATACGGGCACCCACTCCTTCCGTGGCGGTGGCGGCGGTGGCTTCGGCGGTGCCGCCGACGGGGGCGGGGGATGGCGGGCCGGTGTCTCCCGGTACGCGCTCCTCCCGCTGCGGATCTTCCTCGGCGTCACCTTCCTCTACGCGGGCCTGGACAAGCTCACCGACAGCGCCTTCCCGAAGGACTCCGGCGCCGGCTCCATCGGCGACACCATGCGTGCCGTCCGCGACTCCTCGGCCATCCCCGCCCTTGTCGACCTGGCCCTGAAGAGCCCGCCCGGCTTCGCGTACGCCATCGCCCTCGGTGAACTGGCCGTCGGCATCGGCGTCCTGCTCGGTCTGCTGACCCGCCTGGCCGCGCTGGGCGGCGCGCTGATCTCACTGAGCCTCTGGCTGACCGTGAGCTGGGCCACCGACCCCTACTACTACGGCAACGACCTGGTCTACCTCATGGCCTGGCTGCCTCTCCTCCTCGCCGGAGCCCCGGTGCTCTCCCTGGACGCGGCGCTGCACCGGCGCCGCCGCCGACGCCTGCCCGGCGTCTGACCCGGCCGCCCGTCACTCCGGCGGATCCGCGCCGGGTACCCCCTGCCGCTCGTCCGGCGAAACCCGGCGACGACGTATGCCGCGGGCGGCCAGGCCCGCCGTGGCCGCGAGGCAGAGCCCGGCCGACATGACGGGGAACAGCACGAACCACGGGATGTCCCACGAGCCAGTCGCATCACCGGCGTAGAGCACGCCCGCCAGGATCAGGGTGAGCCCGACGACCAGTCGGCCGGGCTGGAAGTCATGACGCAGCACGGCTCACCTCCGCCTGTCCCACGCCGACCCGCAGATCGAGGTCGACCGTGCCCGCCCCGGCGCCGCCCGGGGTGCCCGGCAGGGTCAGCTCCCGGTGCTTGCGGGGCGCCACGTCCACGTCCTTCGCGTTGTCGCCCGGCAACTGGATGTCGCCCAGTCCGACCTCCACGCTCAGCCGCACGGTCACCTCCTTCGGCACGACCACCCGTATGCGTCCCACGCCCACCTCCGCCCGTGCGGCCAGCTTCTGGCCTTCCGGCAGCTTCAGCCGGGACAGGTCCAGGGTGCCCGTACCCGTGCCGATCTCGTACAGCGTCCGGACATCGGCCACGGTGGTGGGCTGCCAGGTGGTGTTCCTCCAGTGCGTACCGGCGTCGGGCGGCAGCAGTGTGGCTCCGGCTAGCAGGCCCGCCGTGACGATGGCGAGGAAGACCGTCCCCGCTCCCGTGCGGCAGAGGAACGAGCTGACCGCGATGCCTATGCCGAAGACGGCCAGCGCGCAGGACAGCCCGGTCTGCAGGCTGACCCCGAGCGGATGGTCGTCCCAGGTCAGCCGGGTGCCGAGGAAGCCGGCGAGCAGTGCGAGGAGGAACACCCAGCCGCCGATGCCCCGGGGATCGCGGGACCGCGGCCGCCGGGAGCAGTGGCTGCCGCTCCCCTTGTCCGTGTACCAGGGGAAGGCCTTGAGATCGACCCTGATGTCGAGGGCCCGCTCGGCGTTCGGGGCGGGGGCGTCCTCGGGGCCCCACAGATATCCCGTCCCCCCGACGTGGGTGCCGTCCTTGACTATCGGGTCCCGCCACCAGGACGGCCAGTGGAAGGAGATGGGCGGCGCCTGCGCCTCCGGGGGGGCGTCGGCGGCGGCCTGCGCGGAGAGCGGGTCCGGATCGGCCGCCCCTCGCTGCCGCGACCAGTAGCCGGCCCCCGCCAGGACGAGGGAGAGGAGCACGGCGAAGGTGAGCACCCCGCCGTTCTTCAGCATGGTCAGGAACACCCCGCAGCCGACCAGGGCGAACATCACGGCCGCCAGCGCCTGGCCGTCGACCCGGCCCGTCAGCAGCTTGCGCACCTCGTTCTCGTCCTCGTCCTCGTACGGGACGAAGAGCCAGGCGAAGCCGTAGAAGATGAGGCCGATGCCGCCCGTCGCGGAGAGCACCGCGAGCGTGATCCGGAAGATCACCGGATCCATGTCGCACTGCCGCCCCAGACCGGCGCAGACCCCGGCCAGCGTCTTGTGCCGCCGGTCGCGGCGGAACGGGGCGTCGGAGCCCGGGGCCCCGGAGCCGCCGCCGGGGACGCCGGCCGCGGCGGACGCGGTGTCCCGCGGCCCGGCGCCCGGTGCGGAACGCGGTCCGTGGCCGGGTCCCGTACCCGTCGCGGCGTGCTCGTGATCTGTCATGGGTCCATGGTGACGGGCGGGGCGGCGTGGCGGCAGCCGGTACAACCCTGGTCCGTCCCTGATATCGGCCCCGAGGCAGCCTTGGGGTCCAGCGGGGGCGACGCGCCGGGCGAAGATCAGGGGTGTCTCGGGGACCGACCCTGATGCCCGCCCCCGATCCGCCGTGTGACCATCATTGGCATGCCGGAAGCCGCAGCACCACTCGTCGAACCGCGGCCGCCGCGCAAGCTCTACCGCAGCGGTGACGGACGCTGGCTCGGTGGCGTGGCGCGGGGGCTCGCTGGCCATCTCGGCCTGCCCGTCGTCTGGGTCCGCCTCGTCTTCGTCGGCCTCTTCATGGCCGACGGTCTCGGTGCCCTGCTCTACGCGGCGTTCTGGTTCTTCGTGCCGCTCGGGGTCGGCGGTGTCGAGACGCAGAAGCCGCCGTCCTTCGTCACCACCGAGGTCTCGGCGGACGGCCGGCGCCGCGTGGTCGCCCGCAGGCCGGACAAGGGGCAGCTCGTCGCCCTGCTCCTCATGGTCGTGGCGGCCATGGTCTTCGTGGGCAACGTCAATCTGGGCGACGGGGCCAAGGCCTACCTCTGGCCAACGGTCCTGGTCGGCGCGGGCGTCGCCCTGGTCTGGCGCCAGGCGGACAACGCGCGCCGGGCCCGCTGGGCCGAGGTGGGACGCCACGGGCGGACGGTCACCCTGCTGCGGTCCGTCGTCGGCGTCCTGCTGGTCACCGCCGGTGTCACCGGCATCTTCGTCCTCCAGGGGTCCGCCGCCCACCTCGGCTCCGTCCTGCAGGCGGCCCTGGCCGTGCTCGTGGGCATCACCCTCCTCGCCGGTCCCTATCTGGTGCGGATGACCCAGGACCTCTCCGAGGAGCGGCTGATGCGCATCCGGGCCCAGGAGCGCGCCGAGGTCGCGGCCCATGTGCACGACTCGGTGCTCCACACCCTGACCCTGATCCAGCGCAACGCGGAGAACGCGGGCGAGGTGCGCCGCCTGGCCCGGGCCCAGGAGCGGGACCTGCGGGCCTGGCTCTACAAACCGGAGGGCAACGGAAAGGACGAGGACGACGAGCCGGCCACCCTCGCGGAGGCCGTGAAGCGCAACGCCGCCGAGGTCGAGGACAAACACGGTGTGCCCATAGAGGTCGTGGTCGTCGGCGACTGTCAGCTCGACGACCGGATCGGGGCACAGATGCAGGCCGCGCGCGAAGCGATGGTGAACGCGGCCAAGTACGGTGGCGACGGCGGGGCCGTCCAGGTCTACGCCGAGGTCGAGGGGAGGACGGTCTTCGTGTCCGTCCGCGACCGCGGCCCCGGCTTCGACCTCGACGCGATACCCGCCGACCGGATGGGCGTCAGAGAATCGATCATCGGCCGTATGGAGCGCAACGGCGGCACGGCGCGGCTGCGCGCGGTGCCCGACGGCGGCACGGAGGTCGAGCTGGAGATGGAGAGGGCGGAGACGTCATGAACGAGCCGACCGAGACGGACGGAACGGGCGGAACGGGCGAGGCGGCCGGGTCCGAGGGGACGGCGGGCGGCGGGGCGGAGCGCCATGTGAGGGTGGTCCTCGTCGACGACCACCGCATGTTCCGCACCGGCGTCCAGGCCGAGATCGGCCGGACCGCGCAGACCGGGGTCGAGGTCGTCGGCGAGGCGGCCGACGTCGACCAGGCGGTCACCGTCATCACCGCGACGCGACCCGAGGTCGTCCTGCTCGACGTGCACCTTCCCGGTGGCGGCGGGGTCGAGGTGCTGCGGCGCTGCGCCCCGCTGATGGCCGACGCGGAGCGGCCCGTCCGGTTCCTCGCCCTGTCGGTCTCGGACGCGGCGGAGGACGTGATCGGGGTGATCCGCGGCGGTGCGCGGGGCTATGTCACCAAGACGATCACCGGTACGGATCTGGTCGACTCCGTCTTCCGGGTCCAGGAGGGGGACGCGGTGTTCTCCCCGCGCCTGGCCGGGTTCGTCCTCGACGCCTTCGCCTCCACCGACGCCCCGCCGGTCGACGAGGACCTCGACCGCCTCACCCAGCGCGAGCGGGAGGTGCTGCGCCTGATCGCCCGCGGCTACGCGTACAAGGAGATCGCCCGGCAGCTCTACATCTCGGTGAAGACGGTGGAGTCGCATGTCTCGGCCGTGCTGCGCAAGCTCCAGTTGTCCAACCGCCATGAACTGACCCGCTGGGCGACGGCCCGCCGACTGGTGTGACGTCGGGCGCCTGGGGCCGGCAGGCATCGAAAGGAGACGGCGCCGGGCGGCACGAGGATGCCCCGGAGTGATCGTCGTCGCGTCCACCGCCTGGACTCCGGCGGCCTGAACCCCGGTCCCGTTGCCCCGATGGCCCGAACATCGGCTTCTGCTCGGGCCATCCGAACTCCTGGCCCTCCAGCTCCGGCGGCCGACCCCGGCTTCCCTGCCCGGGGCACCCGAACCTCGGCTTCCAGGTCTGGTGGCCGCCCCCGGCTTCCTGCTTGGGTCACCCGAACCTCGGCTTCCCGGCTCCGGTGGGTCGACCCTCGACCTCCCGGCTCGGGCTGCTCGGCCCTCTACCTTTCGGCTCGGGCCCCCGACCTCCCACCGTTCGCACCGGCACCGGCACCGGCACCGGCACCGGCACCGGCACCAGTACCGGCACCGGTGCCGAACGGGTCCCGCTGGACCGGGGTGGTGTGCCACGGTGCCGGTGCGCCGTGGGTCAGCGGACCCGCGGGCGGCGGACCGAGGGTGTCCCACCGGAGCGGCGGACCGGCGTGCCGCAGGGGGACGGGGCGGGGGGTCAGGTCACTCGGGTGGCCCCGGCGAAGGGCATCTCGTCGATGGGGGCCAGGCGCACCGGAGCCGAGGGGTTCGGGGCGTGGATCATCCGGCCGCCGCCCACGTAGATGCCCACATGGGTGACCCCGGGGTAGAAGAAGACGAGGTCGCCGGGGCGGAGCTGGGAGCGGGGGACGCGTTGCCCGGCGCCGATCTGGGCGTAGGTGGTGCGTGGCAGGGACACCCCCGCCGCGCGGTAGGCGGCCTGGGTGAGGCCGGAGCAGTCGAAGGCGTGCGGGCCGGCCGCGCCCCAGACATAGGGGCTGCCGAGCTTCTGGTGGGCGTAGGCGACGGCCGCCGCGGCGCGGGAGCCCGGCGCGGGGTCGCCCGGGGTGCGCGGGGCGGACCCCGGCGCTCCGGCATGGGGCCCAGGAGCCCCCGGGAGGCCGGAGGGGGCCGGGAGGGCCCGGCCGTCGGCGGAAGCGGCGGAAGCGGGGGAGGCCGAGGCGGGATCGGGGCCGAGCCGGGCGCGCCGCTCGGCGTCCAGCCGGGCCTGGAGGCGGCGGGCCGCGGCGAGCCTGGCCGTGATGGTGTCGCGGTGGCGTTCCAGTTCGGCCCGGCGCGAGGTGAGGGCGGCCAGTTCGATGCGGGCGGCACCGCGCAGTTGCTCGATCTCCCGCAGTTGGGCGCGGGCCGCGCCCACGGCCGCCTTCTGCCGGGTGCCGACGCGCTGGACGAGGGCGGCGCCGTCCAGATAGCGGTCGGGGTCGGAGGAGAGCGCGAGGCGCAGGGCGGGGCCGAGTCCGCCGCCGCGGTACTGGGCGGCGGCGGCCGAGCCGAGCGTCTCGCGGGCGGTGTTCAGCCGGTCCTCCCTGCGGGCGACCTCGTCGCGCAGCCGCTCCAGTCGCCGTTCGGCGGAGTCGGCCCGCTCCTTGGCGCCGTTGTACTTCTCGGTGGCGGCCTCGGCCTCCCGGTAGAGCCGGTCGACCGTGGCCCCGGCCTGCGCCGGGGCGGGCTCCGGGGCGGCGTGTCCGGTCCCGGCGCCCAGCCCGGCGGCGGTGGCCGCTCCGGCGAGAGTGAGGGCGACCGCCGTGCGGGCCGCTCCGGTGCCCGTCGCGCGCTGCCGTGGCCTGCGATGCGCTGCCACCAGGGGTTCACGTCCTTCCGTACGGACCGGCCCGCCGTCCGGGTCCGGTCATCCGCTGCGGGAGGACGCTAGGCCGGGTCGTGCCGGGCCGGTGGCGGAAAGGACGGAACTGGCGGCACGGGACCGTTCGGCGACCGGGAGTGATCGCGGGGGGAGCGGTGGGTGCGCCGACGGGCCGGGGGTGATGACCGTATTGCCGGATCGGGGCCGGCCGGGGGTGACGGACTGCTATGGGAGTGCTCCGGAGCGCGGGGGTGCGCGCGGCGGGCGGTGGGCGGAGACCGGCGCGGGGCGGGCCGGTGTCGGAGCGGGGAGGGGCGCTGGCTAGGCTCCGGAACCATGGACGTACTCATCCACGTTTTCGTCGGTCTGCACATCGTCGGCATCGCCGCGCTGCTCGGCGGCTTCCTGACCCAGATGAAGGCGATGGGCCAGGGCACCGCCCGCTTCGTCCCCGCCATGCTGCACGGCGCGCTGACCATGCTGGTGACCGGGGTGGTGCTGGTCGGGCTCAACCAGGCCCAGGACTACTCCGTCGACAACATCAAGATCGGCGTGAAGCTGGCCGTGCTGGTCGTCATCCTCGGCCTGGTCTACGTCAAGCGCGACGAGGAGCGGGTGGAGAAGCCGCTGTTCGGCCTGGTGGGCCTGCTGACGCTGGTGAACATCTTCATCGCCGTGCTGTGGACCTGACCCCGGCCGGTTCCCGCGCGATGGACCGCAGTTCGGTCCGGGCCGCGGCCACCGCGCCCGCGGCGACGGCCAGCCAGGCGGCGACGGCCACCCACACCAGCGCACGCCCCGGTCCGTCCAGCCAGGACACGGTGATGGCGGCGGAGACGGACAGGGTGGCCGCCGCCGTCATGCCGAGGGGGAAGACGGTCGACCAGCGGCGCACGTCGTAGTCGAACCGCGGCCACACCACCTCGGCCACGGCGAGGACGGCGTACCAGGCGAGGTCGAGCGCGAGCAGGCCGACGGTGACGTCGTGCAGGACGGACTGGACGTCGTCGGTCCACAGGTACATGTCCGTGCGGGCGGCGGCGAGCAGCTTGGCACCGGCCAGCGTGGAGATCGCGAGGGCCCCTCCCGCGACCCAGTGGTCGCCGGCCCCCCGGGCGACCTGCCGCGGGTCGAAGCGGAACAGGGCGATCAGGTAGAGCACCAGGCCGAGCCAGAAGGGCACGAGCGCGGCGTGCACCAGCCAGGCCGTCGTGGTCGTCGCGCCCAGCGTCGCCGCCAGCACCGCGAGCCCCTCCGTGGCGACACAGCCCAGGAACACCGCACCGGGCATCCGGCGCCCCCAGTTCCGTACGACCAGCACCAGCAGGGTGGGCCACAGCAGAGCGGCCAGGGCGAGCCCCGCCGCGGCCAGGGACGTCCAGCCGAGCAGCGCGAAGCGGGTGCCGACCACGGTCGTGGCCGCGACGGCCGTCAGCGCGCCCGGGGTTCCCGCCCGGTCGGCCCACTTCGCCAGGTCGGTCAGCAGCAGGGAGACGAAGTTCACCGCGAGCCCGAGCCAGGCGGCGCAGGCCAGTGCCAGCACGACACGGGACGTCGTCTCGTGCCCGGTCAGATGGAGAGCGACCGACACGATGCCGGTCGCCATCACGGCGGCCCCGGCGGCGGGCGGGCGCCGCGCCAGCCAGATGCGCGGGGCGGAGCGGGTGGCGGTGGTGGACATGGGGCGATGCTAGAGAGCCGCGCGGATCAAGCCGGTCGCACCACGCTGTGGATGGACGACTCACCTCGTAGTAGACGGATTCCTCGCGGACGCACGCTCCCGGCTTCGGCGCGTGGATCATCGTGCCGTCCCCGATGCAGGGCCCCACGTGGGTGACGTCGGCGTAGAAGAAGACGAGGTCGCCCGGCTGGCCCGGGCCAGGGGGAGAGTGGTGCCGAAGGCGACCTGGTCGTGGGTGGTGCGCGGCAGGCCGACGCCGGCGGCCTTCCAGGCGGCCTGGGTGAGACCGGAGCAGTCGTGGGAGCCGGGGCCGGTGGCGCCCCGGACGTACGGCTTGCCGGTCTGCGCGCGGGCGAAGGCGATGGCCTTGACCGCCGTGGTCCCGGGGGTGGGCGCGGGCGCGGCGGTACCGCCACCGCTTCCGCGCCCGGGCGGGACCGCGGGCCTCTGTCGCTCCGCTCCGGGCGGGGCCGAACCGCGCCGCTCCCGTTGTCCGACCCCCTCGTTAGCCTGCGGACATGGCCGACTTCTACGAGCTGACGCTCACGCTGGACCTGCGCGACGAGTTGTCCGAAGGCGAGGCCGCCGAGCTGCGCTGGCACCTCGGGCTCGGGCCCGCGCCCGAGGTGCCGGGCATCGTGACCGCGTTCCCGGTCTGCGTCGAGGGCCCCGACGGCGAGCCCGTCGCCGGGGACGATCCCCGGCCCCTCCTGGACGGTGGCGGAGCGGCGTACCGGGTGGGCGGCGCGCTCGTCTCTGCGCTGTGCCGCCGTGAGGGCGCCCGGCCCGGCGGGTGGGCGCTGACCAGTCGGCAGGAGATCCACCCCGACGCGTTCGATCTCGTCGGCGACCTGCTGTGCTGGCTCGCCGCCAAAGCGGCCGACCGGCACCGGCGGGAGGACGGCGGCGTCGTTCTGGGCTGGACGCGCTTCTACGAGTCGTCGTCGGCCGAGCCGCTGGTGGTGCGCGACGGCGCGGTCGGCTGGCCGTGACCGGACGGGCGGCGTCGCACGCAGGTGCCAAGGAGTCGGCCGGGGCTCTCCGACGGGACCGGCGGACGGCTCCGGTGACCGGGACGTCCGGCGCCCGGGGCACCCGGCACCCCGTGAGCCCGGCGCGCGGCGCAGGGGCCGGAGGCGTGCCGAAGCGCGGCGGTGCGGACGAAGGGTCCCGCGCCCCTTCCGGAACACCGGTGGCGGAGGGCACCGATCCCCACCTTGACCCCGGCCCCGGCCCCGGCGGCGAACCCCGGCCCCGCCCCCCGGGACGCCCCCGGCCACGACCCGGCACCGGCGATGACGTCGGCACCGGCACCACGGCCCCGTCGGCGACGGCAGTACCGGCCGGGGCACCCGCACGGGCCGCGTCACCGCGTCACCGGGCCCACCGCGTCACCGCGCCCACCGCGGTTCCGCCACCGCCGGCGAACCGTCACCGCCCGCAGGGCAGGCCCGCCACCCGCCGAACCGTCACCGGCGGTCGCCGTCACCCCCGCCCCCCGTGGGGGAATTTCCGGGGCGGGGACCCGTTGTCGGTGGGGCGGCCTAGACTCGGAGAGCGATGAGCAGCCTCTTTGACGACAGCTTCCTGGCGAGCCTCCAGGCCCCCGCGGGCCACGAGGAGGAGCCCCCGCCCCCGCCCGAGGACGACCACGCCGCGGAGCCGGTCCCGCACGACCTGTTCGGCGGGAGGTTCGACACCCCGCCGGAGCGGGACACCCACTACCGCAACGGTGCCCCGCGCCCGGTGCTCGACCCGGCGGCCCTCCTGGAGGGGCTGAACGAGAACCAGCGCGCCGCCGTCGTGCACTCCGGCACTCCGCTGCTCATCGTGGCCGGTGCCGGTTCCGGCAAGACCCGGGTGCTCACCCACCGCATCGCCCATCTGCTCGCCGAGCGCGATGTCCACCCCGGCCAGATCCTCGCGATCACCTTCACCAACAAGGCCGCGGGCGAGATGAAGGAGCGCGTCGAGCAGCTCGTCGGCCCGCGCGCCAACGCGATGTGGGTCATGACGTTCCACAGCGCCTGCGTGCGCATCCTGCGCCGCGAGTCGAAGCGGCTCGGCTTCACCTCGTCGTTCTCGATCTACGACGCCGCCGACTCCAAGCGCCTGATGGCCCTCGTCTGCCGCGATCTCGACCTCGACCCCAAGCGCTTCCCGCCCAAGTCCTTCAGCGCCAAGATCAGCAACCTCAAGAACGAGCTGATCGACGAGGAGGACTTCGCCGCCCAGGCCGCCGACGGCTTCGAGAAGACCCTCGCCCAGGCCTACGCCCTCTACCAGTCCCGGCTGCGCGAGGCCAACGCCCTCGACTTCGACGACCTGATCATGACGACGGTCAATCTGCTCCGCGCCTTCCCGGACGTCGCGGAGCACTACCACCGCCGTTTCCGGCACGTGCTGGTCGACGAGTACCAGGACACCAACCACGCCCAGTACTCCCTGGTCCGTGAGCTGGTCGGCACCAGTGAGCACCCGGTCGAGGTGCCGCCGGAGGCCGAGGTCCCGCCCGCCGAGCTGTGCGTCGTGGGCGACGCCGACCAGTCGATCTACGCCTTCCGCGGGGCGACGATCCGCAACATCCTCCAGTTCGAGGAGGACTACCCGGACGCCACCACCATCCTGCTGGAGCAGAACTACCGCTCCACGCAGACCATCCTCAGCGCGGCCAACGCCGTGATCGAGCGCAACGAGTCGCGCCGCCCCAAGAACCTGTGGACCAACCAGGGCGCGGGCGCGACGATCACCGGTTATGTCGCGGACACCGAGCACGACGAGGCGCAGTTCGTCGCCGACGAGATCGACCGGCTCACCGACGCGGGCGACGCGCGCGCCGGTGACGTCGCCGTCTTCTACCGGACCAATGCCCAGTCCCGGGTCTTCGAAGAGGTGTTCATCCGCGTCGGTCTGCCGTACAAGGTCGTCGGCGGCGTCCGCTTCTACGAGCGCAAGGAGGTCCGGGACGTCCTGGCCTACCTGCGGGTGCTCGCCAACCCGGAGGACTCGGTGCCGCTGCGCCGCATCCTCAACGTGCCCAAGCGCGGCATCGGCGACCGCGCGGAGGCGATGATCGACGCCCTCGCCCAGCGGGAGCGGATCAGCTTCCCGCAGGCGCTGCGGCGCGTCGACGAGGCGTACGGGATGGCCGCGCGGTCGGCCAACGCGGTCAAGCGTTTCAACACCCTGATGGAGGACCTGCGCACCATCGTCGAGTCCGGCGCCGGTCCGGCCACGGTCCTGGAGGCCATACTCGAACGCACCGGCTACCTGGCGGAGTTGCAGGCGTCCACCGACCCGCAGGACGAGACGCGCATCGAGAACCTCCAGGAACTCGCCGCCGTCGCCCTGGAGTTCGAGCAGGAGCGCGGCGCGGGCGCGGAGGCGGCGGAGGGTGCCGGGGACGCGGAGGGCACGGCCCCCGGGGGCACCCTGGCCGACTTCCTGGAGAAGGTCGCGCTGGTCGCGGACTCCGACCAGATCCCGGACGAGGAGGACGGCGGCGGCGTCGTCACCCTGATGACCCTGCACACCGCCAAGGGCCTGGAGTTCCCGGTCGTCTTCCTCACCGGCATGGAGGACGGCGTCTTCCCGCACATGCGCGCCCTCGGCCAGGCCAAGGAGCTGGAGGAGGAGCGGCGCCTCGCCTACGTCGGCATCACCCGCGCCCGCGAGCGGCTCTACCTGACCCGGTCGACGCTGCGCAGCGCCTGGGGGCAGCCCTCGTACAACCCGCCCTCGCGCTTCCTGGAGGAGATCCCGGCGCCCCACCTGGAGTGGAAGAGGACCGGTGCGAGCGCGCCGGTGTCCTCCGGGCCGGTGTCGGGGATCGCGGCGTCGCTGTCGTCGTCCCGCTCCCGCTCCTCGGCGTCGGGCGCCTCCGGCTTCGCCACCCGGCGCACCGCCGAGAAGCCGACGGTGTCGCTGGCGGTCGGCGACCGGGTCACGCACGACCAGTTCGGGCTGGGCACGGTGGTCGGGGTGAAGGGCACGGGGGCCAACGCCGAGGCGACGGTCGACTTCGGGGACACCAAGCCGAAGCGGCTGCTGCTGCGGTACGCGCCGGTCGAGAAGCTCTGAGCGGCCGGGCCCGGGGGCGGTCGCGCGCCGCTCGGGCCCGTCGGCGCGGGCCGTGCCCCGGCGGAGCCGTCCGGCCGGACGGGAGTGTGGTGGGCCGGCCCGGGACGTGCGCGGTGGCGGACCCGCCGCGGTGGGTCAGGACGGGTCGACGCCGTGGCTGCGCAGCCAGGCCAGCGGGTCGATCGCGGCGCCGCCGCCGGGCCGCACCTCGAAGTGCAGGTGCGGTCCGGTCGAGTTGCCCGAGTTGCCCGAGTACGCGATCCGGTCGCCGGCCTTCACGGGCGTGCCGGAGGGCACGTGGTACGTGGAGAGGTGGCAGTACCACGTCTCCGTACCGTCCTTCGCGGTGAGGATCAGCATGTTGCCGTAGGCGGAGTTGAACTGGGTGCGCACCGTGCCGTCGGTCGCCGCCATCACCGGCGTGCCGTAGCTGACGGGGAAGTCGATGCCGGTGTGCACGGACATCCAGTTGATGCCGGCCTGGCCGTAGTAGGCGCTGAGCCCGTGCTGCGCCACCGGGAGCGCGAACTTGGGGCGCAGCCGCTCCTTGCGGGCCGCCTCCTCCGCCGCGCGCTTCTTCTCGGCGACCTGTTCGGCCTTGAGGTCGATCCGCTCCTGGGTCCGGCTGGCCCGGTCCGCGAAGTCGTCGGCCCCGGCGGCGAGGCTGGTGAGCTGGGTGTCGAGCCGGTTGTTGGCGGTGGACGGCCGCACCGGCTGGGCGTCCGGGTCGATGTCGTCGGCCGCCGCGGCCCGGGTCCCGGCGCCCTCGTCGCCGGTCAGGCCGCCGACCGAGGCCGCCGCGATCCCGGCCACGCTCATCACGCAGGCCGAGGGCACGGCGATGGTCAGCAGGGCAGAACGCTTGGCGGGACGGCGGCGCCGGGAGCGGGACCCTCCGTGGGAGGCGGCGGTACGGGGGGCCGGGACACGTGGCCCCCGCTCCTCCTGCTCCTCCAGCAGGTCGGCCACGGCGGGCAGTTCACCGGTGTCGGCCAGGCCGTCCTCGCGTGTGGCGGGCCCACCGCCGTCCGGGGAGGCGCCGGGGGCGTCCGCGTCCGGGGCGGGCGTCTCCCCGGGGGCGCCGTCGGCCCGGGTGCCGGGCGGCTCCGGGTCGGTGGCGCCGGTCGTGGCGCCGCCGTCGGAGTTCCACTGCGTGGCGTCGTAGGCGCCGGTGTCGGCGGTGCCGGAGGCGAAGGCGTCCGGGGTGAAGGCGTCGGCGGGGAACACGCCGGAGACCGCCGGACCCGTGGCGAAGGTGCCGGTCGCGAAGGTGCCGGTGTCGAGGGAACCGGTCGCGAAGGTGCCCGTGGCCAGCGAACCGGTGTCGAAGGTCCGGGTGTCCCAGGTCCACTGCTGGGTGTTGTCGGCCGGTCCCCCGGAGGGCTCCGGGAACGTCCAGGCGCCGGTCTCCCACTGGCCGGTCTCCCACTGGCCGGTGGTCCCGGTGGCGGCGCCCTGCGCGGAGGCGGCGTCGGCCGGCGCGTACGCCGCCGTCCAGCCGGTGGTGCCGTACGTGCCGGTGTCGTGGGCGCCGTGGTCCTGGGCGGCGTAACCGTCGTGGTGGAGGGTCCGGTGGCCGCCGGTGGACCACTGGGCGGTGTCCTGGACGCCGGGCGTGCCGTATCCGCCGCCGGTGCCGTACCCGCCGGTGTCCTGCGCGGCGAGGGCGCCGAAGAGGGGGTCGGTGGCGAAGGCGCCGGTGCCGTGGCCGCCGGTGGTGAAACCGGTGGTGTCGTGGGTGGCGTACGTGGTGAGGTCGCCGTGGACGGGCTCCCCGGTGCCGTACGGCGCGTAGTGCTCCGCGGAGGCGTCGGAGGCCGGGCCCGGGGTGATGGTGCCCCCCGGAGGGTGACGGTCGTTCACCAACTTCTCTTTCGCCTCGACAACAGGGCTGCCAGAGCAGTGCGGCGACTGTACCCGGCGGTATGCGGGCGCGACAATCTTCCGCGGGTTTCGCGTGCGGGCGAAGCGGGCGATCGGCCGTGATTCGGCGGTTGGGGGCAGGACCTTGGCTTTGTGTTCGACGGATGTTCGAGGCGAATGGGGGATATCAGGCCACGGTGATGCCCCCGACGGAGCCGGGGGGAAGGCCCTCGCCCGCCTCCGGGAGCGGTCCGGAGGCGTCGAGGGCCTGCCGGATGCCGGTGGCCACCGCCGGGTGCACCGGCAGGGCGAGGTGTCCGATGCCGCTCACCCGCACGTTCTCCACCGTCAGGTCGGGGTGGTCGAGGCGGGCCGCCTCCAGCGGGTCCATCACCCGGTCCAGGTCGCTCCAGAAGCTCACGAACCGTGTGCGGCAGCCGGGCGCCGGGCGGGCCAGCTCCTCCAGCACCGCCGAGCCGGGGCGCATCTGCCGCACGATCGGATGGGCGTTGGCCAGCGGCGCCACCCGGGTCCCGGTGTGCGGCGTGCCGAGGGTCACGCAGGTGCGGACGCGGAGGTCGCCGCCGAGCCGCTGCACGTAGTAACGGGCGATGAGCCCGCCGAGACTGTGGCCGACGAGGTCGACCCGCTCGGTGCCGGTGCGCCCGCAGATCTCCTCGACGTATCCGGCGAGCAGTTCCGCGGCGGCGCGGATGTCGCCGGCCAGCGGCGAGTGGTTGAGCGAGACGACCGGCTGCCCGCCGTGCCGGGCGAGGCTGCGGCGCAGCAGCAGGAAGACGGAGCGGTTGTCGATGAAGCCGTGCAGCAGCACCACCGGGGGGCGGGCCGTGAGCGTCAGCGGGGACGGGGACGGGGACGGGGGCGGGGACGGCGCCGGTCCGGGGCCGGAGGCCGGGGTGCCGGGGGGCCAGGGGTCGGGGCGGCGCTCCTGGACGATGCCCGAGGGGTAGAGGAGCAGGTGTCCGGCGAGGATCGCGGTCTCCAGCGCGGTCGCCTTGAGGAAGGTAAGCGAGGAGCCGGTCAGCCGGCCGGTCAGCCCGGGGAGCGCGGCGATCCCCGAGAGCCAGGGGAGGCCCGAGAGGCCCGAGAGGCCCGAGAGGTCGGGGAGCGAGGGGCGGGCCGACAGGGCCGACAGCCCCGGGAGTCCGGCCAGGCCGTCGGTGAGCCCAGAGAGCCCCGGGAGTGACGAGAGCCCGGGGAGACCCAAGATTCCGGGCAGGTCCGGCAGGGAGGGGATGGAGGGGAGGAGGCGCTGGCAGAACGGGAGAAGGGGCAGTGCCGCCGTCGTGACCTTCATGGACCGACCTCCTGTCGGCACGCCGCGGGACATCTCTGTCCCCGGGTGCCCTGGTGGAGAGCCGAAAACGCCGGTGATCGCCGGTCTGTGCGAGAGAGGAGCGAAGGGTGCGGATCTCTGTGCGGGTGTTGCCGGTCTCTCGATGGTACGGCGGTGGCGCCCGGGGTGCCTGTGGCGCCGCTGCCCGCCCGGGGGCGCCCCGCGGCGCCCGGAACGCATGGCTCCGGCTGCGGGTGGTGTCGCCGCGGCGCCCGGCGACCGTGCGCGGCGGGGAGGTGTCACCGTGTGATTTCCCCCTCTGTCCGCACCATGACACGGCGGCTTGCGGGATGCTGGCGATAACGTTCGTTCACTTCCCCGGTCGGCTCCGCGGGCGGCGCGGTACGGCGGCCCCGCACATCGGGGGCGCCCGCCGGTGCCGGGCGGGCCGTGCGCCCCGGGCGTGACGTGCTCCTGCTGTACGGCGCGGGTGATGTGTGCGGTACTTGACGGTACGGATGGATGTAGTCGCTTCATGGAGGCAGTGATGGGTGTGGCAGCCGGTCCGATCCGCGTGGTGGTGGCCAAGCCGGGGCTCGACGGCCACGATCGCGGGGCCAAGGTGATCGCGCGGGCCCTGCGCGACGCCGGTATGGAGGTCATCTACACCGGCCTCCACCAGACCCCGGAGCAGATCGTGGGCACCGCGATCCAGGAGGACGCCGACGCGATCGGGCTGTCCATCCTCTCCGGCGCGCACAACACGCTCTTCGCCGCGGTGATCGAACTGCTCAAGGAGCGGGACGCGGCCGACATCCTGGTCTTCGGCGGCGGCATCATCCCGGAGGCGGACATCGCGCCGCTGAAGGAGAAGGGCGTCGCGGAGATCTTCACGCCCGGCGCGACGACCGCGTCGATCGTGGAGTGGGTCCGGGCGAACGTCCGGGAGCCCGCGGAGGCGTGAGCCCCCGGCGGCGCCCACCGGCCCCGGCGGCGCCCACCGCCCCGGCGGTACGGGGCGCGCCGCCCGCAGGACCGGCGGACGGAGGTCCGCCGGGCCCACCGGGAGCCCCTGGCGCCGGTCACCCGTCCGCCGCCAGCTCCTCGGTCATCACCGCCCGCAGCCGCAGCGTCCGGGCCAGGCGCTGGAACGCCTCCGCCCAGTAGCTCCCGGCGCCGGGCGACGCGTCCTCCGGCTCGTCCGGCACCGCCAGCAGGCCGTCCAGCCGGGCCGTCTCGCCGGGGTCCAGGCAGCGCTCCGCCAGGCCCATCACGCCGCTGAAGCTCCAGGGGTAACTCCCCGCGTCCCGTGCGATGTTGAGCGCGTCGACGACGGCCCGGCCGAGCGGTGCGGCCCACGGCACCGCGCACACGCCGAGCAGCTGGAACGCCTCGGACAGCCCGTGGGCGCCGATGAACCCGGCGACCCAGTCGGCCCGTTCCCCGGTCTCCAAGGTGTCGAGCAGCCTCGCCCGTTCGGCCAGGGACACCGCCCCCGGACCGCCCGCCTCCGGTGCCGTCGGGGAGCCCAGCAGGGCCCGCGCCCACCGGGCGTCCCGCTGCCGTACGGCCGCCCGGCACCAGGCCGCGTGGAGTTCGCCCCGCCAGTCGTCCCGCACCGGAAGGGCGACGATCTCCTCCGGGGTCCTCCCGCCCAGCCGCGCGGACCAGATGCCGAGCGGCGCCGCCTCCGCCACCTGGCCGAACCACCACGACCGCTCGCCCCGGCCGGAGGGGGGCCGCGCCACCACGCCGTCCCGCTCCATGCCCGGATCGCACTCGTGGGGGGCCTCCACCACGACGGCAGGGGCGCCGACGGTGCGGTCCAGGGAGACGCAGACCAGCGCCCGGGCGCCCATCCGGGTCGCGAGCGCCGAGCGCGGCAGGGCGGTCAGCAGCTCCGCCGCCGTGGCCCGGACGGTGCGGCTGCGGTCGGTCAGCGCCCGCTCCAGGAACGGCTCGTCGGCCTCGGACAGCCCCACACGCAGGGAGTCCAGGAACATCAGCCGGTCCTCGGCCCGCTCGGTCGCCCAGGTCCCGGTGAGCAGCTCGCGGCCCGCCGCCGGTTCACGGGACCGCAGCGCCGACAGCAGGGTGACGCGCTCCGCGAACAGGCCCTCCCGCCACAGCCGCCGCACCCGCTCCCCGCTCCCGGGGCCGGTCGTGGCGGCGGCCCCGCCGGACGTCGTGCGCAGGGCGAAGCGCCAGTCCGGGTTCAGCCCGGCCAGCCACAGACCGCGCGGCCCGGCGAACCGCAGCGCTTCCGGGCGCAGGTCCGTCCGCGCCCGCGCCGCGTCCAGCAGGGCGGGCAGCGCCTCGGGCGGCGGCGCGTAGCCTTGCGCGTTCGCCGTCGCGAGCCACTGCGGCAGCAGTTCCACCAGGTCGGGGGCCGTGCCGCGGCGCCCCCCGCCCGCCGTGCCGGGACGGCCGGCGAGCAGCGCCGCCAGCCGTCGCGCCGCCGCGTCCGGCACCCGGGGGCGCGGGTCATCGGGGGCGGGGGCCAGGCGCCGGCCCGCGGTCCCCGGGCGGAGCCCGGCCCGGCGGCGCACGGTCGCCACGGCCGCCGCGTCCAGCAGCGCGGCCGGCGCGTCCCGGCCCGGGGCGAGCCCCGGGGAAGTGCGCCGGTCGGTGCCGAGCAGGGCCGCGGTGACGAGGTCCCCCCACGGCGGGGCCGAGGGGACCGGTGCCGTGCTGGTCATCGGGTTCCTTCCGGTGGGCGGGGCCTGCGGGCCCGGGAACGGCGTACGGGACCGGGCGGTCACGGACGCGGGCGGTACGGCGGCGGACCGGACGGCCGGAGCGGACGCGCCCCCGCGCGGGCCCGCTGGACGGGTCAGCACAGCGGCACCACCGGACCCGGGGCCTCCGGCCAGGCGGTCAGAGGGGTGAAGCCGCGGTGCCCGCACTCCCCGAAGACCCGCAGGGGCGCGCCACCGGACAGCGCGACCAGCCGCCACAGCCCGGCCCGGGCGTGGGCCGCCGGGGTGAGCGGCAGCGACGTGTTCCCGTCGGCGTCCGCCAGGTGCCACCGGTCGCCGTCCCGGACCGGCACCGCCCGCTCCAGGGTCACCGGCACCGACTCCAGCCAGGGGTCGTCGCGCAGGGCCGCCCCGTACCGGGCCGCCGCCCCGCCCGTCGTCACCCCCGGCGGACGGGCCCGTGTCGGCGCGGGCCTCCCGAACCGCTCACCCAGGGCGACCCGTCCCCGGCCGTCGCCCGGCCGCGCGGTCACCTCCGCGTCCAGGGCCAGCCCCACCGGCAACGGGGGCTCCAGCGGCCGGCCCGGCGACCCGTAGGACAGCCAGAGGACGGTGCGGTCCGACCCCGTTCCGTACAGCCATGTGTGGCGGACCGTCAGGGGATGGTCCGAGGTGTCGTGGCGGGCGAGCACCAGCCAGCGGTCCCGCACCGGGGGCCCCTCCGCCCGCGCCGGCAGGCCCACGCGGGAGCGGACCGCCGCGGCCAGGGCGTCCGGCAGCTCCTCCCGGCGCAGCCAGCCCCGGTCCAGGAGGTGCAGCAGCGCGCACTCCTCCAGCAGCCGCACCGGCCAGCCCGGCCCGGACGCCGGTACGGCCCCCAGCTCCCGCACCCGCGCCGCCAGCCCCGGCGCCTGCGCGTCGACCATGCGGGCCGCCGTCTCCTCCCACATCCCGTACCCGGCGGCCTCCGCCCCGGCCAGGCCGCCGCGCAGCAGGTCCGCGAGGCGCCGCTCCAGCTCCGTGGCGCCGGAGGTGATCCGCTCGGCACGGCGCTCCGCCCGTCGCCGCGCCGCCCCGGGATCGCCGACCCCATCCGCCCGGCCCGGGGACTCCGGTCCGTTGTTTCCGGCCCCCGGGTCGTCGTCTCCGGCTTCCGGGTCGGCGTGCTCCGTTCTTGGGGTTGTGCCTTCGCCTGTCGGTCCCGCGCCCTTGCCCGTCCGGTCCCGGGCCTTTGGCCCGTTGCCTCCGGCTCCCGGTCCGGCGCCTCCGGTTCCCGGGTCGGTGTGCTCCGTTCTTGGGGTCGCGCCTCCGCCCGTCGGTCCTGCGTCCCTGCCTGCCCGGTCCCGGGCCTCTGGCCCGTCGCCCTCGGTTCCCGGTCCGGCGCCTTCCGTCTCCGGGCCCGCGCCTCCGGTTCCCGGTTCGTCGTCCCGCGTGCGGGGAGTCGTACCCTCGCGTGCCCGGCCCCGGGCGTCCGGCCCGCCGCCCCCGGTCCCCGGCCCGTCGTCCGGCATCCCCGGACCCGCGCCACCGCCCGCCGGTCCGTCGTCCTCCGACCCCGGGCCCGCGCCCCCGGTTTCAGGTACCGCGCCGCCCCCGGCCGCCGGCGGCGATGTGGCACTGTCCCGTGCCCCCGTGGGATCGGCCGTGCCCCCCGCCACGGGCCGTTCCCGTCCCTCCCCGAGCCGGTGGCGCGCCCGGTCCGGCGGGGTGCCGCGCGGGACGGCGGCCTCCCCTCCGCCGTCCCGGAGCCGCGGCAGCCCCCGGACATGGGCGCGGAGGGTGCCGTCATCCGGGCAGTCGCACGCGTGCACCGGCTCCGCGCCGTCCGGCACGGACGCGGCAACGCGGCGCGGCGGGCCCGCCCCGTCCTCGCACGGCCCCCGCACCGCCCCGTCACCGGAACGTCCCGTTCCGGTCCATCGCGCGGCCGTTGCCGGTCCCTCTCCCGCCTCGCGCGACACGGCGTCGGGTGCCCTCGCGGGCACCTCCGCCACGATCCCGCGCCCCCGTCGCTGAGTCATGCCACCGAAGGTAGACGGCCCCACCGACAACCGGTCAGGTGAGGGCGTTCATGCAGGTCAGAGTGATTGTCAGTGGGGTGGTGCACGGTGGGTCACAGAACGAACCGGATGAGCTGGAGGGGGACTCAGCCATGCCCGTGTCCGCAGAACCGACATCCGCACGACCCGGCTCCGGGGCCCCGGAGGAGAAGGGCCCCGAGTACGCGGGGCGGGCCGGGGCCGACGCCGGGGCGGTGCCCGGTTCCGAGGTGCTGCGTCCGCACGCCGAGGAGACCTTCGCGGGCGAACTCGCCGCGCTGGCCGCGCGGGACGACCGCCCGCGCCCGGTCCGCTGGAGGCTGTCGCCGTGGGCCGTCGCCACCTACCTCCTCGGCGGCACCCTGCCCGACGGCACGGTGATCACCCCCAAGTACGTGGGGCCGCGCCGCATCGTCGAGATCGCCGTCGCCACCCTCGCCACCGACCGCGCCCTGCTCCTGCTGGGTGTGCCCGGCACCGCGAAGACCTGGGTCTCCGAGCACCTGGCCGCCGCCGTCAGCGGCGACTCGACGCTGCTGGTGCAGGGCACGGCCGGCACCCCGGAGGAGGCGATCCGCTACGGCTGGAACTACGCGCGGCTGCTCGCCCACGGGCCCGGCCGCGAGGCCCTCGTGCCCAGCCCCGTCATGCGCGCCATGGCGGAGGGCCGCGCCGTCCGGGTGGAGGAGCTGACCCGTATCCCGGCCGATGTGCAGGACACCCTCATCACGATCCTCTCCGAGAAGACCCTGCCCGTGCCGGAGCTGGGCCAGGAGGTCCAGGCCGCCCGCGGCTTCACCCTGATCGCCACCGCCAACGACCGCGACCGGGGGGTCAACGAGCTGTCCAGTGCCCTGCGCCGCCGTTTCAACACCGTGGTGCTGCCGCTGCCGGAGAGCGCCGAGGCGGAGGTCTCCATCGTGGCGCGCCGGGTCGACCAGATCGGCCGCTCCCTCGACCTCCCGGCCGCGCCCGACGGCATCGACGAGATCCGCCGCGTCGTGACCGTCTTCCGCGAGCTGCGCGACGGAGTGACCGGCGACGGCCGGACGAAGCTGAAGTCGCCGAGCGGGACCCTGTCCACGGCCGAGGCCATCTCGGTCGTCACCGGCGGCCTCGCCCTGGCCGCCCACTTCGGCGACGGGGTGCTGCGGCCCGGTGACATCGCCGCGGGCATCCTCGGCGCCGTCGTCCGCGACCCGGCGGGGGACCGCGTCGTCTGGCAGGAGTACCTGGAGACGGTGGTGCGCGAACGCGATGGCTGGAGCGACTTCTACCGGGCCTGCCGGGAGGTGGCCGCGTGAGGGACACGCCGACGGCCGGGGGAGGGGGCGCCGCGGCATCCGGTGGCGGACCGGCGCCCGCGCGGCGCCGACGAGGTGCTGCCGGGGCGGGGGAGGGGCCCGGCGGGGAGGGCGCCCGCGGCGGCACCCCCCGTACGGGGGGTGCCCGGGGGCGCGCGCCCGCCGACGGGCCGCCGCTGCTGCTCGGTGTGCGCCACCACGGGCCGGGGTCGGCGCGGGCGGTGCGCGCGGCGCTGGACGCGGCCCGCCCGGCGGCGGTGCTCATCGAGGGGCCGCCCGAGGCCGATCCGCTGATCCCGCTGGCCGCCGACCCGGCCATGCGCCCGCCCGTCGCCCTGCTCGCCCACGCCGTGGACGAGCCCGGCCGGTCGGTGTTCTGGCCGCTGGCCGCGTTCTCCCCGGAGTGGGTGGCCCTGCGCTGGGCCCTCGACCACGGGGTGCCGGCCCGCTTCATCGACCTCCCGGCCGCCCACACCCTGGCCCGCCCGGTGGGTGACGGCGGCGCGGGTGACGGTGGCGCGGGGGGCGGCGCGGAGGGGGACGCGCCCGCGGACGGCGCGCCGGGCGCGGGCGGTTCCGGCGGGCGCCCGGCGGGGGAGTCCGTGCCGGGCCCGCACGCCGTCCGGGCCGATCCCCTCGCCGCGCTCGCCGGGGCCGCCGGGCACGACGACCCCGAACGCTGGTGGGAGGACGTCGTCGAGCACCGGGTCGGGGCGGCGGGCACGCCGGAGGGCGCGCTCGTGCCGTTCACCGCGCTGGAGGAGGCCATGACGGCGCTGCGGGAGACCGGCGGCGCGGACGGCACCGGGGACGGCGGCGCGGACGGCCGGGACCTCGTGCGCGAGGCCCACATGCGGCTCCGGCTGCGCGCCGCCCGGCGGGAGTTCCCGGGCACCGTGGCCGTGGTGTGCGGGGCCTGGCACGTGCCCGCGCTGCGGCGCCGTACCACCGTCGCCGCCGACCGGGCGCTGCTGAAGGGGCTGCCGAGGACCCGGGTGGAGCTGACCTGGGTCCCGTGGACCCACCGCAGGCTCTCCAGGTCCGGCGGGTACGGGGCGGGCATCGACGCGCCGGGCTGGTACGGGCACCTGTTCGAGGCGCCGGACCGTCCCGTCGAGCGCTGGCTGACCAAGGTGGCGGGGCTGCTGCGGGAGGAGGACCGGCCGGTCTCCCCGGCCCATGTCATCGAGGCGGTCCGGCTGGCCGGGACCCTCGCCGCGCTGCGCGGTCGCCCGCTGGCCGGGCTGGGCGAGACGACGGAGGCCGTGCGGGCGGTGATGTGCGACGGCTCGGACGTGCCGCTGGCCCTGGTGCGCGACCGGCTCGTCGTCGGGGACGTCCTGGGCGGGGTCCCGGAGGGGGCACCCGCCGTGCCGTTGCAGCGGGACCTCGACCGGACCCGGCGGCGGCTCCGGCTCGCCCCCGAGGCCCGCGACCGCGAGCTGGACCTCGACCTGCGCGAGGACACCGACGCGGCCCGCAGCCGCCTGCTGCACCGGCTGCGCCTGCTCGGCGTCGGCTGGGGCGAACCGGCCGCCGCGCGGTCCGGCACGGGCACCTTCCGGGAGGGCTGGCGGCTGCGGTGGGAGCCGGAGCTGGCGGTGCGGGTCGCCGAGGCAGGGGTGTGGGGCACGACCGTCCTCGCCGCCGCGACCGCCCGGGCCGAGGCGGACGCCGCCGCCGCGCGGGACCTGTCCGGCGTCACCGCGCTCGCGGAACGCTGCCTGCTCGCCGGGCTGCCGGACGCGCTGCCCGCCGTGATGGCCGCCCTCGCCGACCGCGCGGCGCTCGACACGGACGTCGGCCGTCTCGCCCGGGCCCTGCCCGCCCTGGTCCGCGCCCTGCGCTATGGGGACGTGCGCGGCACCGGGACGGAGTCCCTTGCCGAGGTCGCCGCGGGGCTCGCCGCGCGGATCTTCGTTGGCCTGCCCCTCGCCTGCACCGCGCTGGGCGCCGACGCGGCCGAGGAGGCGCGCCGCCACGTCGACGCCGTGCACACGGCGGTGGGCCTGCTCGCCGCCGTGCCCGGCCGCGGCGGTCTGCGGGCCCGCTGGCACGCCGTCCTGCGCACCCTGGGCGCGCGGACCACCGTCCCGGGGGTGATCCGGGGCCGCGCGGTGCGGCTCCTCCTGGACGACGGCGCGCTGGCGCCCGCCGAGGCGGCCCGCCCGATGGGCCTGGTGCTCTCGCCCGGCACGCCCCCGGCGGACGCGGCGGCCTGGATCGAGGGCTTCGTCGGCGGCGCGGGCGGCGGGCTGCTCCTCCTCCACGACGAGCGGCTGCTGGCCCTGGTCGACACCTGGCTGACCGGTGTCCCCGGGGAGGCGTTCACGGACGTGCTGCCCCTGCTGCGGCGCACCTTCTCGGCGTACGAGCCGGGGGTCCGCCGGGCCCTGGGCGACCGGATCCGGAGCGGCCCCGGTGGGCGCGGCACGGGGGCGTCCCCGCCCACCGTCCCCGGCTTCGCCCCGGCCCCCGACTCCGCCCGGGCCGACGCGGTCCTCCCCGTCCTCCACGCCCTCCTGGGTCCCGTCCCGGCCCCGTCGGCGGACCCGGCCACCGGGACGACGGCGGTGTCCGGGGGGATCCCCGCCCCGCCCCCCGGGCTCATGGACCTCGACGCTCCCACGGCAGCGGACGGCACCGCCCCGCGCCGCGGCGCGGACGAGCGGACGGCGGCGGGACCACCGGGTACCGGCCCGGCCGGGCGCGAGGGCACGGCGACGGACCCGGCGACGGCGGCGGCCGGGGCCGTCGGCCGGTCGGCGGGGGCCGGTGCCGCTCCCGCCGCCCGAGCGGGTTCGGGTCCCGCCGACGCCGACGCCGACGCCGACGCCGACGCCGACGCCGACGCCGACGCCGACGCCGACGCCGGGCCCGGTGCCGCCACCGCCTCGGGCGGCGGGGCCGAGCGGTTGCGGCGGTGGCGGATGGTGCTCGGGGGTGACGCGGGGGCGGACGGGACCGGGTGGGCGCTGTCCGGGCGGGACGCCGCGGTCGACGGCGCCCTCGCCGCGCTCTACGGCGACCGGGAGGCGCCCCGCCCGGGGCGGGATCGCACCGCGGGGCTCGGGGCGTCGGCGCCGTCCGTCGTGCGCTGGCTCGGCGACATCCGGACGTACTTCCCCTCCCCGGTCGTCCGGGTCCTGCAACGGGACGCCATCGACCGGCTCGGCCTCGGCGCGCTCCTGCTGGAGCCGGAGCTGCTGGAGGCCGTCGAGGCGGACGTGCACCTCGTCGGAACCCTGCTGTCGCTCAGCCGGGCGATGCCCGAGACGACGCGGGAGACGGCGCGGGCCGTGGTGCGCCGCGTCGTGGACGACCTGGCGAATCGGCTCGCCGCCCGCACCCGCACCGCCCTCACCGGCGCCCTGGACCGCGGCGCCCGCACCGCCCGCCCCCGCCACCGGGACATCGACTGGAACCGCACGATCGCGGCCAATCTCCGGCACTACCTGCCCGGGCACGGCACGGTCGTGCCCGAGCGGCTCGTCGGCCACGCGCGGGCCGCGCGGTCGGTGCGCAAGGAGATCGTCCTCTGCGTCGACCAGTCCGGTTCGATGGCGGCGTCGGTGGTCCACGCGTCCGTCTTCGGGGCGGTGCTGGCCTCCCTGCGGGCGGTGCGCACCCGGCTGGTCGTGTTCGACACCCAGGTCGCCGACCTCACCGACCGGCTGGACGACCCGGTCGACGTCCTCTTCGGCACCCGGCTGGGCGGTGGCACGGACATCAACCGTGCGCTGGCGTACTGCCAGGACCGGATCACCCGGCCCGCCGAGACGATCGTCGTACTGATCAGCGATCTGTACGAGGGCGGCACGCGGGACGGGACGCTGCGGCGGGTGGCGGCGATGCGGGCGGCGGGCGTGCGGTTCGTGACGCTGCCGGCCCTGTCCGACGAGGGGACGCCGGCGTACGACCGGGAGCACGCGGCGGCGCTGGCCGAGCTGGGCGTGCCGGTCTTCGCCTGCACGCCCGACCGGTTCCCGGAGGTGATGGCGGCGGCGATCGAGGACGGTCCGCTGCCGGTACCGAACCGGACATGACTACCCATCGGTAACACGGGGCTTGCGCGACCTCCGGACCTCCGTGCGAGGATCACGCCCCAACAGCCTCCTCCCCGCCCCGCCGGGCGGGCCGCGCCCCGGTGCGTGCGCGCCCGCGCGAGCGTGACCGGTGGGGAGCGGGGCAGGCGCAGTCTCCGTGTGGGTGCGGGTCGCACCGGAGGGCCGGAAGCCGTCCGGCCTCCGTCCGGCCGAGCCCCGCGGACGGGGTCGGAGGGGTTCCATTGGGGTGGGGCCGCCCCGGCCCGCACCCCGGCGGTCGTGACGCGGCCCCGGGGAGCAGGACGGGCCCCACCGGGCGAACCCCAACCCGGTGAGGCCCCTCCCGGCATCCCGGCCCCGCGCCCGGGTCCCCACCCGTGCGGCGGGGGCCTCCGGGGGATGCCTCCGGCGCAGCGCCCCGCGCCCACGCCCGGACCGGGCCCACCCATCCGACCCATGCCGCCCTGGTCTGACTGCCCCGGTCCGCGCCGTCCCGGTCCGCGCCGTCCCGGCCTGCGCCGCCCAGTCCGCGCCGTCCCGCGCTGTCCCGTCCCGCGCCTGTCCCGTCCCGCGCCGTCCCTGTCCGCGCCGTCCCGTCCCGTGCCGCGACGCCGTGGCCATGGCGGGGCCGTCCCCGCCGCCCCGTTCCCGTGACCCCGGCGGGATTCCTCGGCCCGGCCGGACCCGGCTCGGGGCGCGCGCCTGGTTGCGGATGACCCGCGTATCCGACCTGCGAGTCCGCTCCGGCAGCCTCGTCCCGGCACCTCGGCGGGATACGGCCCGCCCGGTCCGTGCGCATCCCCCGCCGGGGTTCGGCCGGGTCCGGTCGGCGGTGTGGGACGGGTGCCGTACGGCCGGGGCGGACGGGGGGCCTCCGTGTGGGGCGCGGCGTGGTGCGGCCTTCGGCGCGGGCCTCCTCCGGAGCGTCCGGTTCCGGCACGTCGTGCCAGGTGGCTGGCATCATGTGACAGGTATCACCGCTCAGGTGTGACCCGCGATTTAGGGACCCTCCTCAACCGGGGATACCCTGCGAGACGGACATGCCGCGCGCTCGGTCACCGTGTGCGCTCCCCCTGTGACACAGAAGCGCGCGTCACGTTGCCCTCGCGGCACGCCCACGCATCCAACGAACCGCGAGATCACTGATAGGGACGGAAGCGCGTGGACCTGTTCGAGTACCAGGCGAGGGACCTCTTCGCCAAGCACGATGTACCGGTGCTGGCCGGTGAAGTCATCGACACGCCTGATGCGGCGCGCGAGATCACCGAGCGTCTGGGCGGCAAGTCCGTCGTCAAGGCTCAGGTGAAGGTCGGTGGCCGCGGCAAGGCCGGCGGTGTCAAGCTGGCCGCCACTCCGGACGAGGCCGTCGCCCGCTCGACGGACATTCTCGGCATGGACATCAAGGGCCACACGGTCCACAAGGTGATGATCGCCGAGACCGCTCCGGAGATCGTGGAGGAGTACTACGTCTCCTTCCTCCTCGACCGTGCCAACCGGACCTTCCTCTCCATCGCCTCCGTCGAGGGCGGCATGGACATCGAGGAGGTGGCCGCCAACCGTCCGGAGGCCGTCGCCAAGACCCCGATCGACGCGATCGACGGTGTGACGCCGGAGAAGGCGCGCGAGATCGTCGAGGCCGCGAAGTTCCCGGCCGAGGTCGCCGGCAAGGTCGCGGACGTCCTCGTCAAGCTGTGGGACACCTTCATCAAGGAGGACGCCCTCCTGGTCGAGGTCAACCCGCTGGCCAAGGTCGCCTCGGGCGAGGTCATCGCCCTGGACGGCAAGGTGTCGCTGGACGACAACGCCGAGTTCCGCCACCCCGACTTCGAGGCGCTCCACGACAAGGCCGCGGCCGACCCGCTGGAGGCCGCCGCCAAGGAGAAGAACCTCAACTACGTCAAGCTCGACGGCGAGGTCGGCATCATCGGCAACGGCGCGGGTCTCGTCATGAGCACCCTGGACGTCGTCGCCTACGCCGGTGAGAACCACGGCAACGTCAAGCCCGCCAACTTCCTGGACATCGGCGGCGGCGCCTCGGCGCAGGTCATGGCGGACGGCCTGGAGATCATCCTCGGCGACGCGGACGTCCGGTCCGTCTTCGTCAACGTCTTCGGCGGCATCACCGCGTGCGACGAGGTCGCCAACGGCATCGTCCAGGCGCTGAAGCTCCTGGAGGACCGCGGCGAGAAGGTCGAGAAGCCCCTCGTCGTCCGTCTCGACGGCAACAACGCCGAGCTGGGCCGCAAGATCCTCACCGACGCCAACCACCCGCTGGTGCAGCGCGTCGACACCATGGACGGCGCGGCCGACAAGGCCGCCGAGCTGGCCCACGCCGCCAAGTAAGCACTCAGGACGAGGACACCAACACACCATGGCTATCTGGCTCAACAAGGACAGCAAGGTCATCGTCCAGGGCATGACCGGTGCCACCGGCATGAAGCACACCAAGCTCATGCTCGGTGACGGCACCAACGTCGTGGGCGGCGTGAACCCGCGCAAGGCGGGGCAGACCGTGGACTTCGACGGCACCGAGGTACCCGTCTTCGGGACCGTCAAGGAGGCCATCGAGAAGACCGGCGCCGACGTCTCCGTCATCTTCGTGCCGGAGAAGTTCACCAAGGACGCCGTCGTCGAGGCCATCGACGCCGAGATCCCGCTGGCCGTCGTGATCACCGAGGGCATCGCCGTGCACGACTCGGCCGCCTTCTGGGCGTACGCCGGCAAGAAGGGCAACAAGACCCGGATCATCGGCCCGAACTGCCCCGGCATCATCACCCCGGGCCAGTCCAACGTCGGCATCATCCCGGGCGACATCACGAAGCCGGGCCGCATCGGCCTGGTCTCGAAGTCCGGCACGCTGACGTACCAGATGATGTACGAGCTGCGCGACATCGGCTTCTCGACCGCCGTCGGCATCGGTGGCGACCCGATCATCGGCACCACGCACATCGACGCGCTGAAGGCCTTCCAGGACGACCCCGACACCGACCTGATCGTCATGATCGGTGAGATCGGCGGCGACGCCGAGGAGCGGGCCGCGGCCTTCATCAAGGAGAACGTGACCAAGCCGGTCGTCGGCTACGTCGCGGGCTTCACCGCGCCCGAGGGCAAGACGATGGGCCACGCCGGTGCCATCGTCTCCGGTTCGTCCGGCACCGCCCAGGCGAAGAAGGAGGCCCTGGAGGCCGCCGGTGTCCAGGTCGGCAAGACGCCGACCGAGACCGCCAAGCTCGCCCGCGCGATCCTGGCCGGCTGACCGGCCCCCGCGCCGCACATCGAGTGGGCCCGGCTCCGTCGAGGAGCCGGGCCCACTCGGCGTTTCCGGAGCCGCCGGGCCGCCCTTCGGCCACCGGTGCCCACCCATGGGCAGACCCCGGCCACCCATGGGCAGACACCGGCCACGCTCGGCCGTTCCCCGGCCACGCCCGGCCACGCCCGGCCATCCCCTGGCCACGCGGCCACCTGCGGCCGTGCGCGGCCACCCGCGGCCGTATGCCCATGCGGCGATGGTGGCCGGCCGTACCCGACCGTCCGTGCCGCACCCGTCCGTGCCGCACCCGCCCGTGGCCGTGCCGGATCCGCCCCGGCCCCGGCGGTCGCGGCCGGACGGTACGGCGGTCGGGCCGGGGTCAGTCGGCGCGGGGGAGCAGCCGTTCGGGGCCGCCCTGCCAGGTGTCCCGGAGCTTGTGGCGCAGTTCCACCTGCCCGTCCGACAGCGGGCCCGGCGCGGCCCGGGAGGGCAGCCCGTGCACCGGCGCCCCGGGGGACACGGGCGGCTCGTAGTGGGTGGGCGCGGTGCGCAGCGCCAGGGCGGTGGTCCCGATCAGGGCGGCCGTGAAGGCGATGGCGGCCCGGGTCAGGACGCGGGCCCGGCGCTCGCTCGCGGCGCGCACCGCCGGGGGGCCGGAGGCGCGCGGCCGTCCGGCGGACGCCAGCTCGGCCAGCCGCTCGCGCAGCACGAGCGGGTCCGCCAGCTCGGGCAGCGGCCCGCGGAGGGCCTCGCGGGCGCGCATCAGCCGGCCCGCCGCCGCCGGGGTGCTGGCCTCGGTCTCCGCGGCCGTCTCCGGGAGGTCCAGGCCGACGCCGTCGTAGAGCACGAGGGTGCGGCGGTACGGCGGGGGGAGGCGCAGCAGGGCGGTCAGCAGGGCGCGCTGCTCCGGTTCGGGGGGCGGCGGCTCCGGGTTCCGGTGGGGGCGGAAGCGGTGCCAGGGGGAGAGCGCGCGGTCGTACGCCGCCGCCCGCACCCAGCCCGCCGGGTCGGGGTCGCGGGCGACCTCGGGCCACTGCTCCCAGGCGTGCCGGAAGGCCGCCTCCACCGCCTCGCGGGCCGACGCGCGGCGGCCGGTGAGCAGATAGGCCTGGCGGAGCAGGGCGGGGGCGGCGAACTCGTACAGCGCGTCGAAGGCCTGAACGGGGGTCAGGGCGGGCGGCAGCTCCTCGGGGAGGGACGCGCCGAGCGGCCGCGCCGGGAGCACGAGGCTGTCGGCGGCGGCCCCCGGCCCCCTGCGGGCGGCCGCGGAGTTCCCGCCCCCGCCCCCGGCGCGGGCCCCGGCGCCGACGGCCACCACGACGGGTACGGGCCTCGGTTCCGGGGCGGGCGGGGGCGCGGGGGCGGTGGCGGACACGGGCCGGGCCGTACCGGCCGGTGCCGTGGCCGGGGCGGGGCCGGACTCCGTCACCGGCTCGGGCGCGGGCCCCGCCCCTCGCGGGAGCCGTGTCTTCCGGGCGGGTTTCCGCGCGCGCCGGGGGCCGGGCGCGGGTTCCGGCGCGGACGTCGGCTGCGGCTCGGCCGCCGCCTCCGGCCCGGCCGCCGATTCCCGTACGGATGTCACGTCCGGTACGGACGCGGGCCGCGGCCCGGGTGCGCTGTCCGGTACGGGTGCCGGCTCCGCCGTGGGGCCGGATTCCGGCACGGGGGCGGCCTCCGCCGTGGGGGCGGACTCCGACACGGGGGTGCGCTCGCGCTTCGCCTTCCGCCTCGCACCGAGCCCCAGGCCGCGCCCTCGCCAGCGCGCCGGGGTGGCAGCGCGGGCGGGTGGGGACACGTCGCCCGGGGCCTGGGTGTGCTCCGGCTCCGGTGCGTGGTCCCGGGATGCGGCGCGCACGGGTTCGGGTTCGTGGTCCGGTGTCGCGGTGTGCTCCGGTTCCGGTTCGTGGGCGGTCGTTGTCATGCGTGCGGGTTCCGGTTCTTCGTCCGATGCCGTCGTGCGCGCGGGTTCTGGTTCGTCGCCCGGGGCCTGGGTGTGCTCCGGCTCCGGTGCGTGGTCCCGAGACGCGGCGCGCACGGGTTCGGGTTCGTGATCGGGGGTCGCGGTGTGCTCCGGTTCCGGTTCGTGGTCCGGGGTCCGGGTGCGGTGCGGTCTCCGCACGTCGTCCGGCGTCGTCCTGTGCGCCGGGTTCCGTTCGGGGGGCGGGGGCGCGGTGTGCTCCGGTTGCCGTACGCCGTCCGGGGCCGTCGCGGCGGCGTGTTCCCGGTCCCGGTCCCGGTCCTGTTCGTGCCGTGCCGCCGGGTGTTCCGGGGAGGGGGCCCCGTCAGGGCCCGGTGTGCGGTTCGGGCCGTGCCGGAGGCCCGGAGGGGGGCCTTGGGGCCGGGGCGGTTCGGTGGGCCGGGCCGTCGGGCCGCCGTCGCGGCACGGTCCGTCGGCGGGGGACGGTGCGTGGGCGGCCGGGGCCGGGGCGAGGGGCGGGAGCGGCTCGCGGCCGGAGGCCGACGGAAGGCGCTCCGACGGGGCGTCAGGGCGCGGCGTGACGTTCGCCAGGGAGTGCAGCAGCCTCGCGTACGCCTCCCGCTTGCGGCCGCGCGGAGTCGTGCGCCCGTTCTCCCACGCGCGGACCGTCCCGCTGGTGACGCCGACCCGTTCCGCGAGCTGAGTGCGCGTCAACGCGGCGGACTCACGCAGGCGTCGGCGCGTCGCGGGGGGAGGGAGCGGGGTCGCCGGGCTCCGTGTCACAGGGCACCCCTCCGTGCGAAAAAGTACATAACCATATATTGGGCGACACGTCGGGGCTTCGCCTGTTGCGTCGGGGAAGCGGGTGTCATTGGGAGCATGGCGGCGTGATCCAGACGACCGCCCGCCGCATCCCCCTCTCCCTGCTGCGCGCCCGGTGGCGCGACCGGTGGCGCGACCGGGCGCCCGGACTGTCCGCCGGGGCGCTCGGCGGAGCGATCGCGGCCGTGCTGGGCCTGGCCGCGATCGCCGCGGTGGTGTCACTGCTGTGGGTCAGCTCGCCCTACCCCGACGGCGGCCCCGGCGGCGCCCTGCGCGTCGCGGCGGCGCTGTGGCTGCTGGGGCACGGGGCCGAACTGGTGCGTGCCGAGACCCTGTCGGGGGTGCCCGCGCCGGTGGGCCTGACCCCGCTGCTGCTGTTCGCGCTGCCGGTGTGGCTGGTGCACCGCGCGGCGCGGGACGCGACGGACCCCGGGGACGGCGTCGGCGTGGCGGTGGGCGGCCGGGGGCCCGACGGCAGGCCAAGCGGGGCGCGCGGCGATGCCGACGGACCGCCCCCGGTCTCCGCGCGCAACGCCTGGACCGGGGTCGTGCTCGGCTACCTCGGGGTCGCCCTGCTGGTGGCCCTCTACGCGGTGGGGGGCGCCCTGCGGCCGTCCTGGTGGGTCCTGGTGTGGCTGCCGCCGGTCGTGATGGCCGCGGCGGGCGGGGGAGCGTGGACGGCGTTCGGCCGGCCGGGCGGCCCGGTGGGCCAGATGCTGCGGAAGCTGCCCCGCCCGGTGCGGGAGCTGCTCGTGGAGCCGGACGCGCGGCTGGGCGCCGCGACGCGGGCCGCGGGCGCGGCGGCGGCGGTGCTGGCCGGGGGCGGGGCGCTGCTGGTCGGGGTCTCGGTCGTGGGGCACGGGGGCGCGGCGCGGGACGCCTTCGGGCAGCTCACCGAGGGATGGTCGGGCCGGTTCGCGGTGCTGCTGCTCTGTCTCGCGCTGGTGCCCAACGCGGCGGTCTGGGCGGCGGCGTACGCGCTCGGGCCGGGCTTCCTGCTGGGCGCGGGGCACGTGGTGGCGCCGGGCGGCTCCGACCCGACGGCCCCGCTGCCGCCCTTCCCGCTGCTCGCGGCGGTGCCGGACGCGGGGTCGGGGACGCCGTGGCACTGGGCGGTGGCGGTGGTGCCGCTGGCGGCGGGGGTGACGGCCGGGTGGTTCACCGGGCGCGCGGCGGCGGTGGGCGACCCGGACGGGGGAGGGCGGCCCTGGTCGCCGCGGAGGACGCTGGCGGCGGGGTGGCTGGCGGCGGCGGTGTGCGGGCTGCTGGCGGCGGTGCTGGCGGGGGTGGCCGGGGGGCCGCTGGGCGAGGCGCGGCTGGCCCGGTTCGGGCCGGTGTGGTGGGAGGTCGGCGGGGCGGTGCTGGTGTGGGTGGGGGTGGTGGCGACGCCGGTGGCGGTGTGCGTGCGGTGGGGAGTGGTGCGGGGGTTGGTACGGGTGCGCGTGCCGGCCGGGGGCCGGGCGGGGGGTTCCGCGGGGCGGTGGCTCCGGGCGGTGCGGGGGGCCGTCCCGGGGAGGTTCCGGCGGGGGAGCGCGGGGGCGGGCGGGGGGGGGGATTCGCCCCCGCCGCCCCTGCCCGTCCCGTCCCCGGGGGCTGCCGCCCCCGGGCCCCCGCTTCGGCCCTGAAGGGGCCGTGTCCTCAAGCGCCGGACGGGCTGGGGGTGCCCGGGTTCTGTCGCCCCGGGCCCCCGCTTCGGCCCTCAAGGGGCCCCGCCTTCACCTGCCGGACGGGCCGGTCGGCAGCGGTGTCAGCTCTCCGTGCCCAGGACGCCCCGGAGCTGTTCCGGCAGGTGGCGGTTGCAGGACTGCTGGGCCTCGTTGGTCAGGGCGTCGTTCTTGCAGGTGTAGAAGTCGCGGTAGACCAGTTGGGTCGCGAAGGTGCCGAAGACCAGCAGGACCGCCAGCGAGGACGTGACCAGGCCGGTGATCGCGGCGGTGCGCTGCGGGCGGCCGTCGGTGGGCCGGGGCGGGGCCTCGGCGTCCGGGTCGGCGGCGCGGGGCTTGGCTCGGAGCGAGGCGATGCCCCAGTACAGCGCCAGCGACCCCAGCGGCAGCGCCACGTACGGCCAGTCGAAGAGGGCGAAGAACAGGGCCCACATGCCGCACAGCAGCGCGTAGCGGGCGCGGCGCTGGGCCGGGTCCGTCGGGTCCCAGCGCGGGCCCTGGCCGCCGCCCTGGCCCTCGGGGCCGGAGCCGCCGGAACTCCCGGGGCGTTCGCCGAAGCCGCCGGAGGAGCGGCCGGGCTGGCGGTCGCTCCACCCCCGGCCCCACGGGGAGCGCCCGCCGCCCTGGCCCTGGCCCTGGCCGCCCTGGCCCTGCGAGCCCTCGTCGCCCGACGGGTGCCGGGGCTGCCACGGGCTGTCGGGGCTGCCCTCGGGCGGTGCCGCGAACGGGTTGTCGTCCTGGACGGGGGCCTCCCCACGCTTCCCGCCCCCGCCGTCCGGCGGGGAGGAGGGACGTTCCCGCAGCAGCACGGCGCTGCTCTTCCCTGGCTGCGCCGACCGCTGGGGGAGCGTGATCGGTCGCAGGCTGCGGTCCGGCATCAAGTGAGCGTCTTCCCCTTGGCGATAGCGAACGGTCGATAACGAACTGGCGACAAACGAGCCGCGGACCGGCCGGTGCGGGCCGTGTGCGAACGGGTTCGCGCACGGTCGGCGTCGGGCGGTCCCCCTGGTGAACGCGTGGCGTACGGGTCGCGTTCCCCGGTCCGGTCCGAGGCAGACGCTACCGCCCGGCCGCGCCCCCGTCCCGAGGGGGCCGCCCGGTGTGCCGGTATCGTTGCTGACGGTCGGCCGTTTCGTAGGCTTCCCCGTATCCCGGGGCGCGAAGCATTCGTACGACCGTACAAAGAACCGGCGCGCGCCGGTCCCCGTACGGGCCGGCCGGACCGGACACCCGCTCCCCGAGAAAGGCCCCCACCGTGGCCGCCAAGCCCGTGGCCGAGCGCCCCCAACGCCTCGTCGTCCTGGTCTCCGGATCAGGCACCAATCTGCAGGCACTCCTCGACGGGATCGCCGACGCCGGTGCCGGGGCCTACGGCGCCGAGATCGTCGCCGTGGGAGCCGACCGGGACGGCATCGAGGGGCTGGCCCGCGCCGAGCGCGCCGGGCTGCCGACCTTCGTCTGCCGGGTGCGGGACCACGCGAGCCGGGAGGAGTGGGACGCGGCGCTCGCCGCGGCGGTCGCCGCCCACGAGCCGGACCTCGTGGTCTCGGCCGGGTTCATGAAGATCGTGGGGAAGGAGTTCCTCGCGCGGTTCGGCGGGCGTTTCGTCAACACGCACCCCGCCCTCCTCCCCAGTTTCCCGGGTGCCCACGGGGTGCGCGACGCGCTCGCGTACGGCGCCAGGGTCACCGGCTGCACCGTCCACTTCGTCGACGACGGCGTCGACACCGGGCCGATCATCGCGCAGGGCGTGGTGGAGATCCGGGACGAGGACGACGAGAGCGCTCTGCACGAGCGCATCAAGGAAGTCGAGCGCAGGCTGCTCGTCGATGTCGTGGGGCGGCTCGCCCGCAACGGCTATCGCATTGAGGGACGAAAGGTAGTTATCCAGTGACCGCCGAGAGCAACAAGCGGGCCATTCGCAGGGCACTCGTCAGCGTCTACGACAAGACCGGGCTGGAGGAGCTGGCCCGCGGGCTGCACGAGGCGGGCGTCGAACTCGTCTCCACCGGGTCCACGGCCGGCCGGATCGCCGCCGCCGGCGTCCCCGTCACCAAGGTCGAGGAGCTGACCGGCTTCCCCGAGTGCCTGGACGGCCGGGTCAAGACCCTGCACCCCAAGGTGCACGCCGGCATCCTCGCCGACCTGCGCCTCGACAGCCACCGGCAGCAGCTCGACGAACTGGGCGTGGCCCCCTTCGACCTCGTCGTCGTCAACCTGTACCCGTTCCGCGAGACCGTCGCCTCCGGCGCGACCCCGGACGAGTGCGTCGAGCAGATCGACATCGGCGGCCCCTCCATGGTGCGCGCCGCCGCCAAGAACCACCCCTCGGTCGCCGTGGTCACCAGCCCCGAGCGGTACGCCGACGTGCTCGCCGCCGTCCGGGACGGCGGCTTCGACCTCACCGCCCGCAAGCGGCTGGCCGCCGAGGCGTTCCGGCACACCGCCGCGTACGACGTGGCCGTCGCCTCCTGGTTCGCCGCGGACTACGCGCCCGTCGACGACTCCGGCCTCCCGGCCTTCCTCGGCGCCGCCCACGACCGCGCGCACACCCTGCGCTACGGCGAGAACCCGCACCAGCCCGCCGCCCTCTACACCAGCGGCACCGGCGGTCTCGCGGAGGCCGAGCAGCTCCACGGCAAGGAGATGTCCTACAACAACTACACGGACACCGACGCCGCCCGCCGCGCCGCGTACGACCACGCCGAGCCCTGTGTCGCGATCATCAAGCACGCCAACCCGTGCGGCATCGCGATCGGCGCGGACGTGGCCGAGGCGCACCGCAAGGCCCACGCCTGCGACCCGCTGTCCGCCTTCGGCGGTGTGATCGCCGTCAACCGGCCGGTCAGCAGGGAGATGGCCGAGCAGGTCGCGGAGATCTTCACCGAGGTCGTCGTGGCGCCCGGCTACGAGGACGGCGCCCTGGAGATCCTCACCCGCAAGAAGAACATCCGGGTGCTGCGCGCCCCCGAGGCGCCCGCCGCCCCGGTCGAGGTCAAGCCGATCGACGGCGGCGCCCTCCTCCAGGTCACCGACCGCCTCCAGGCCGACGGCGACGACCCGGCCACCTGGACCCTCGCCACCGGCGAGGCCCTCTCCCCGGCCGAGCTGGCCGAGCTGGCGTTCGCCTGGCGGGCCTGCCGCGCCGTCAAGTCCAACGCCATCCTGCTGGCCAAGGACGGCGCCTCGGTCGGCGTAGGCATGGGCCAGGTCAACCGCGTCGACTCCGCGAAGCTCGCGGTGGAGCGGGCGGGCGAGGAGCGGGCGCGCGGCTCCTACGCGGCCTCCGACGCGTTCTTCCCCTTCCCCGACGGCCTGGAGGTCCTGACCGGGGCCGGGGTCAAGGCCGTGGTGCAGCCGGGCGGTTCGGTCCGCGACGAGCTGTGCGTCGAGGCGGCGCAGAAGGCCGGCGTCACCATGTACTTCACCGGGACGCGGCACTTCTTCCACTGATCCGTGCGCGGACGGGGCCCGGGGCGATCGCCGCCCCGGGCCCCGTCCGGCGTTTCCGGGGGGCTCAACCGCCGCCCGGCAGCTCGCACCACACGGTCTTTCCCTCGGGCCCCTGGTCCACGCCCCAGCGCACGGCCAGCGCGTCGACCAGGAGCAGCCCCCGTCCTCCCTCGTCGTCCCCCGAGGGGCGGCGCGGCACCAGCCAGGAGTGCCGTCCCGGGTCGGTGACCTCCACGCGGACGCCGCCCTCCGCCGTGCTCCCCAGCCGGACGGTCACCGGAGTGCCCTCACCGATGTGGGTGATCACGTTCGTCAGCAGCTCGCTGACGCAGAGCTGGACGTCGGGGCAGTCCCCGCCGAAGTGCTCCCGCGCCGCGCGGCGCACCTCCGCGACGCTCCCGGGGCGGGCCGGGAGGCCGAGGACGAGTCCGCAGAGCGCTGTCATGCGTCGGCCGCCTTGCGCAGTACCTCGGTCAGCGCGGTGGCCGTCTCCCGGTTGCAGTTGCCGAGCGAGACGAGCGGTCCGGGGCCGTACGAGGCGGCGAAGCCGGGCAGGTCGACCCCGAGGGACGGGAGCCGGATGCCGTGCGCCGCGAGCGCGGCGCGGAGCCGTTCGACGCAGGCGGTGGTGTCGGGGTGGGGGTCCATGGGGGTGCCTTCCGTTCCTGTGCGGACTGTGACGAAGCACTCACAGAGTGGCGTCACGGCGCGTACGGTGGAAGACCTTCGGGTTGCGCACGGCAAGTGGTAAACGGTGGTGATCGGTTGTGCCCGCACGGAAGGACCCCGACGCGTCGGCGAGCGTCCCCAGCTTCTACGGCGCGGAGTTGCGCTACAAGCGGGAGGCGGCCGGCCTGACACTGGAGCAGTTGATCGAGGGCAGCTACCGGGGCATCTCGTTCCTGAGCCAGATCGAACGCGGTGAGCGGCGCATGCCGGTCGACCTGGCCCGCCACGTCGACCTGCGGCTGGACACGGACGGCTTCTTCGAACGCCGCTGCGACGACGCGGCGAAGGCCCGGCGGGTGGGTATCGCACCCCACTTCGCGGATGTCGCCGACATGGAGAAGTCGGCACGCAGCATTGAGGACTGGGCCCCCCTGCTGGTGCCGGGATTGCTTCAGACCAAGGCGTACGCCACGGCAATCGCCCACTCCGGGATGCCGCGAGCCTCCGACATGGAGGTCGGGCAGGTCGTGAACGCCCGCATGGAGCGGGCGGCGTTGTTCGAGAGGGAGTCTCCACCCAAGTTCTGGGCCATTCTCGACGAGTCGATCATCCGGCGGCAGGTGCTTCCGCCTGCTGGGATGGCTGAACTCCTCGACCACATACTGCGCGTCGTCCGGGCCACGAAGTGCATTGTGCAGATCGTTCCGGAAACTTTGGTGCACCCGTTCATGATGGGGCTGACGAGGATCATGACGTTTCATGACGCCCCGCCCCTCGTGTACACCGAGGGGCTGCACAGCGGCCAAGTCATCGACTATCCGGCTCTCGTGATGGAGTACCGCGAGTCGTACGATCTGCTCAGGGCCACCGCACTGTCACCGGGGGCCTCCATGGCTCTGATCGAGGCAGCAGCGGAGGAAAGCCGGAATGCATCCGAACAGGAGCGTCGACCTGACCTCCATGCGATGGCGCAAGAGCAGCTACAGCAGCGCGAACGGCGGTGAATGCGTAGAGGTCGCCGACGGTGTCCCCGGTCTCGTGCCGGTCCGTGATTCCAAGGACCCCAGCGGGGCCGTAGTGGTCTTCCCGATGGCTGCCTGGGTGCCGTTCATCGCGGCGCTCAAGGGGTAGCGCCGTGCTGAACGGGGGAGCTGGGAACCGGGGTTGCCTCACCTGGCGCAAGAGCAGCTTCAGCAACCCGGACGGCGGTGAATGCGTAGAGGTCGCCGACGGCGTCCCCGGTGTCGTGCCCGTGCGGGATTCCAAGGACCCCGGCGGGGCCGTGCTGCTGGTGCCCGCGTACGCCTGGACGCACTTCCTCGCCTCGCTCCCGGCAGGGTGAACGCAGGGTGATCGCGGGGTGAGTCAACGCCAGGGCCGTGCCCTACCCGGTGGGTGGGACACGGCCCTTGGAGTGGTGCGGTGGCTCAGTAGCGGGGGCGGGCGAACCACGCCGTGCCGCTGGGGACCACCGGGGCGATGGTGATGATCACCGCGAAGACGACCCAGATCAGCGGGAAGATGATCGCGCTGGCCAGGCCGCTGTCGAGGGCGCCGAACAGGGCGATGAGGCCGACCACGCCGCCCAGCGCGCCGTACACGACGGTCGTGATGCGTATGCCCTGGCCGCCGCGGCTGAACTTGACGCCGAGCAGGATGGACAGGGTGGCGAACCCGAAGACGACCAGGGCGATGACGATGAGCACCCCGGCCGCGAGGTCGCCGCCGTCGCTGAGCGCGCTGAACGGGTCGTCGGACGAGGTGCTCACGCTGTCCGCCGCGTCCGAGATGTCGCTCGCGATGGTGGCCACGTAGAGCCAGATGAAGCCGATGATGATCTGTACGGTCGCGATGAGGAACAGGAAGACCCGCGCCGTCATCAGCAGGCCCGGCATCGTCATCGGGAGCATCTGGTTCCCGCCGGGGAAGCCGGGGTAGCCCGGCTGCTGCGGGTAGCCCGGGTAGCCCTGCTGGGGCGCGGGGGGCTGCTGCGGGTAGCCGTAACCGGGCTGGCCGGGGGGCTGGGCGGGCGGCTGGCCGGGCGGGGGCCCGTAGGGGTTGTTCGGGTCGCCGAAACTCATGGCGGTCCTTCCTCCGGTCGTGCTTCTGTGCGGGGACGCGCGGGCACGGTGCGGAGGAATTCCTACAGAATGGTTGCGGTCCGTCCCCCCGGTACTGCCCGCGGCACTGTGACCACATCGTTCTGGACAGTTGTGCGGCTTGTCCAGCCACATTCGCGAGGTGTTGTGCAAGTGCAACATCGGTGATCAATCGCGCATATTCCGCCGTCGGAGCCGCCCCGGCCCCGGCCCCGTCCCGCTCCCGGGCCTTCCGCCGCGCGCCGGACCCGCGGCCGGACCGCGACCGGATTGGAACCACGGGCCGGTCATCCGCGAGGATGGGGGCATGACCGCCCAGATTCTCGATGGCAAGGCCACCGCAGCCGCGATCAAGTCCGAACTGGCCGCCCGCGTGGCGGCGCTCAAGGAGAGGGGCGTCACGCCCGGCCTCGGCACCATCCTCGTCGGGGAGGACCCCGGCAGCCAGAAGTACGTCGCCGGGAAGCACCGCGACTGCGCCCAGGTGGGCATCGCCTCCATCCAGCGCGAGCTGCCGGCCACGGCGACGCAGGAGGAGATCGAGGCGGTCGTCCGCGAGCTGAACGAGGACCCGGCCTGCACCGGCTACATCGTCCAGCTCCCGCTGCCCAGGGGCATCGACGAGAACCGCATCCTCGAACTGATGGACCCGGACAAGGACGCCGACGGCCTGCACCCGATGAACCTGGGCCGCCTCGTCCTCAACGAGCCCGCCCCCCTGCCCTGCACCCCCAACGGCATCCTGACCCTGCTGCGCCGCTACGGCGTCGAGATCAAGGGCGCCGAGGTCGTGGTCGTCGGGCGCGGGGTCACCATCGGCCGCCCGATGCCGCTGCTGCTCACCCGCCGCAGCGAGAACGCGACCGTCACCCAGTGCCACACCGGCACCCGCGACCTGTCCGCCCACCTCCGGCGCGCCGACATCATCGTGGCCGCCGCCGGGTCCCCGCATCTGATCCGCGCCGAGGACGTCAAGCCGGGCGTCGCCGTCCTCGACGTGGGCGTCTCGCGCAACGCCGAGGGCAGGATCGTCGGGGACGTGCACCCCGACGTGGCCGAAGTGGCCGCGTGGATCTCCCCGAACCCCGGCGGCGTCGGCCCCATGACCCGGGCCCAGCTGCTGGTCAACGTGGTCGAGGCGGCGGAACGCAGTGCCGCCTGAGGCGAGGAGGAACACCGGCGGCAACGCGGTCGGGGGCGGACGCGGGACCGGCGCCGCGCCGGACGCGGGCGGCGTGCTCGACGACGAGCCGACCGTTCCGGCCGCCCTCAGCGCCCCCGGCCCCGACGGTGTGGCGCGTCGCGTCAGCCGCCGCTTCCCCCTCTTCACCCGGGACACCGCCCGCCCTGAGGGCGGCGGCCGGGCCGCCCCCGGCGACGCCCCGGCGCCCGCCCGGCAGTGGCCCGTGCTGCTGGTCATCGGGCTGGCCGGAATCGGCCTGCTGATCACCGCGCTCGACGTCTTCCGCTGGGGGCTGGTGCTGACCGGCGCCGCCCTGCTGCTCGGCGGGGCGCTGCGGTGGCTGCTGCGGGACGTCGGCATGCTCGCCGTCCGCTCCCGCTTCACCGACATCATGACCTACGGCACCCTGGGCGGCGTGATCGTCGTGCTGGCGCTGATGGCCCAGCCGGAGCCCCTGCTCGAACTTCCGTTCCTCAAGGACACCCTGCACTTCACCGTCAGCCGGTGACACCGCGGCCCGTCCCCCACCCCCGTGCGGGGACGGGCCTGCGGCGAGATCAACATTCCTGCACGTCATGGCCCTGGTTCAATGTCGGACCGGCCGCTGTGGCACGGAAGTGACCGTTCCGCCACGGAGTCCGGAGGGACGGGATGAGACCGGGAAACGACGGCGGGCGCACCAGGGCCCCGGGGTTCCGTTCCGGCCGCGGTGGCTCCGATGGGACACTGGACCGGGGACCCGCAGGTGTGCCACGGTGCACGCCACCGCCCTCGCGCACCCGTGCGAACCGCCCCCCGGGAACTGGAACCGAGGCCGGGCGCATCCCTGTGGGCAGCCGGGACGAGGATCCGGCACGGCCTCGCGCGCACGGGCGCCCGCGGGGGTGCGGGGGACGACGGGGAGCCACCACTGCACGTCACCGGGGGAGAACACGTCACCGGGGGAGAAGGGGAAGCAATGCCTCGTTGGAAGGCCTTGCCGGACGGACTCGATCCGCAGATCGCCGAGTTCGTCAGCCAACTGCGCCGACTCGTGGACCGCGGCGGTCTGAGCATCGCCTCGCTCGCCGACGCGACCGGCTACAGCAAGACGTCCTGGGAGCGTTATCTCAACGGCCGCCTGCTCGCGCCCAAGGGCGCCATCGTGGCGCTCGCCGAGGTGACCGGGACCCACCCCGTCCACCTGACCACCATGTGGGAACTGGCCGAGCGCGCCTGGAGCCGCTCCGAGATGCGCCACGACATGACCATCGAGGCCATCCGGATATCCCAGGCGCGGGCCGCGCTCGGTGAGCCCGGCGCCGCCGCCGGTGCCGCCGCCGGCGGTGGGGCCGCCCGGGGCGGCGGGGCCCACCGCGCCGCGCGCGGGGCGCCCGGACCCGGTGCCGCCGCACCGGTGGTCCCGGCCCAGCCGACCGCCGCCGACAGCCCCGACGCCCACTTCGGCGCGCAGGGCTTCGGCGCCCCCGGCGGCCCCACCGAGGGCAACTCCTGGGGGATGGCCGGGTACCGGGGGCCCTCGCCCACCGGCCCCGTCCACCGGGCCCGCCCCGAGGGCGCGCCGCCCGCCGCCGGGAACGGCGGCCCGGCCGGAGGCCCGCCGCCCTCGCCGGGCCGTGGCCGGTCCGCCCCGGGCGGACGGCTGACGCCCACGACGCTGATCGTCGGGCTCGTCGGCGTGCTGGTGGTGATCGCGGGCGCCGTCTTCGTCCTGAACGGGGGCGACAGGAAGAAGCCCGCCGCCGAGGCCGAGCCGTCCCCCTCGCCCACCGCCGCGACCACGGCCGCGCTGCCGCCCGGCGTGAAGTGCGGCGGCGACGTCTGCACCGGCAAGGACCCCGAGACCATGGGCTGCGGCGGCGAACTCGTCACCACCGCGGCCAGCACCACCGTCGGCGCCGCCGCCGTCGAGGTCCGCTACAGCAGCACCTGCGGCACGGCCTGGGCCCGCGTCACCCAGGCGGGAGCGGGCGACCAGGTCCGCATCAGCGCGGGCGGCGACCCCCAGAGCAGCCCCGTCGTGGCGGCCGGCTCGACCTCGGCGTACACCCCGATGGTGGCGGTGCGCGACGCGGCCGACGCGCGGGCCTGCGTGACGCTGGCCGCGGGCCAGGAGGGCTGCACGCGGTAGCGCCGGGGCGGCGCGACCCGGGCGGCCCCGCGCCACCGGCCCGCGCCGCCGGGGCCTCCGTACTCCCGGGGCCGGAATCTGCTGCGCGGAGCCCCGGGTGAAAGAAAATCCCGGGCGGGACGGTATACGTCGGGGCCCGGTGGGCACGCGGAGAGTACCCCCCACGGGAGTCCGGCAACGGCACCCCCGAACGGCGGCCGCCTTCGTCCTACCTCTCCCGGACAGGCGGCCGCCTCTTCGCGTGCCCGGCGGCTCTCGCACCCCGTCCCGGCGGTCGGGCTGCACGGTCCCGGCGGCCCTCGCACCCCGTCCCGGCGGCCCCGCCCCGCGTCCCTTCCCGTTGCGGGAGGGCACCCGGTCCCGACGGTCCGGGTGCACGGTTGCGGCGGTCCCGCACCCGGTTCCGGGCGGTCCCGTCCCGCGTCCGGGCGGTCCCGGTGCGCGGTTCCGGCGGTCCCGTCCCGCGTCCCTTCCCGTTGCGGGAGGGCACCCGGTCCCGGCGGTCAGGCTGCACGGTTGCGGCGGTCCCGCACCCGGTTCCGGGCGGTCCCGTCCCGCGTCCCTTCCCATATGGGAGGGCACCCCGCCCCTCGCGGTCACGCACTCCGGTCCCGTGCGGCCCATCGGCCCCGTCCCCGGTCCTTGCGCCGGGCTTCGCTTCAGTCCCCGAACTCCCGGACGACCCCCGTCCTCTTCGCCCGCCCCGCGTCCCTCCGCACCCCGGCCGGGCCCGGTGCCGGGTGCGTTCAGCGGCCCCTTCCGGCGCCCCGGCGGGGCCTCCCGTCCCGTTTCCGTCCGCGAACCGCGGGCTCCTGCGCCGAACAGGCGGCACGGGGCCGTTGTGGGACGGGCCACAGGGACCCTGACAGCCCCGGGGGGCCCGATGCGCGATAGCCTGGCGGCCGATCGATCTCTTGGCGTCAAGAGATCGATCAGACGCCCGGGGCGGGACGCCCCACCGCCAGCTGTATACGGAGAACGCCATGACCCGCACTCCCGTGAACGTCACCGTCACCGGCGCGGCCGGCCAGATCGGTTACGCCCTGCTCTTCCGCATCGCCTCCGGCCAGCTGCTCGGCGCGGACGTGCCGGTCAGGCTCCGGCTGCTGGAGATCACCCCGGCGCTCAAGGCCGCCGAGGGCACCGCGATGGAGCTGGACGACTGCGCGTTCCCGCTCCTCCAGGGCATCGACATCAGCGACGACCCGAACGTCGCCTTCGACGGCGCCAACGTCGCCCTCCTCGTCGGCGCCCGCCCCCGCACCAAGGGCATGGAGCGCGGCGACCTGCTGGAGGCCAACGGCGGCATCTTCAAGCCGCAGGGCAAGGCCATCAACGACCACGCCGCGGACGACATCAAGGTCCTCGTCGTCGGCAACCCGGCCAACACCAACGCCCTGATCGCCCAGGCCGCCGCCCCGGACGTCCCGGCCGAGCGCTTCACCGCGATGACCCGCCTGGACCACAACCGCGCGCTGACCCAGCTCGCCAAGAAGACCGGCACCACGGTCGCGGACATCAAGCGCCTCACCATCTGGGGCAACCACTCCGCCACCCAGTACCCCGACATCTTCCACGCCACGGTCGGCGGCAAGAACGCGGCCGAGGTCGTCAACGACGAGAAGTGGCTGGCCGAGGACTTCATCCCGACCGTCGCCAAGCGCGGCGCCGCCATCATCGAGGCCCGCGGCGCCTCGTCGGCCGCCTCCGCCGCCAACGCCGCCATCGACCACGTCCACACCTGGGTCAACGGCACCGCCGAGGGCGACTGGACCTCCATGGGCATCCCGTCGGACGGCTCCTACGGCGTGCCGGAGGGCATCATCTCCTCCTTCCCGGTCACCACCAAGGACGGCCGTTACGAGATCGTCCAGGGTCTGGAGATCAACGAGTTCTCCCGCACCCGCATCGACGCCTCCGTGCAGGAGCTGTCCGAGGAGCGCGAGGCCGTCCGCGCCCTCGGCCTCATCTGATCCCCGCGGACCCGCACCGCACCACGGGCCCCGTCCCGCCGGCATCCACGCGTCGGCGGGGCGGGGCCCGTACCCGTGGCGCCCGGTCCGTGGCTGTCCGGGTGGCCGGTGCCCGGACCGCGGCGGTCCGTTCCGGCACCGGGCCGGCCCGGGAACCGGGTGGGCCGGGGACAGGGCCGGCCCAGGAACCGGGGCGGCCTAGGAACCGGGGCGGGCCGCCGCGAGTTCCGCCGCCATGGCGCGCACGGCCTCCTGCGCGCGCCGCTGGAGCCCCGGGCCGAAGGTGATCCGGGTGGCGCCCAGGCCGCCCAGCTCCGCCGGGGAGGGGCCGTCCGGCATCGCGGCCATGTTGAGGGGCCCCTCGATCCCGGCCCGCAGCACCGGCAGCGCGGAGGGCGGGGCGCCCAGCGGATAGACGCAGTCCGCGCCCGCCGCCACGTACGCCGCCGCCCGCTCCAGTGCCACGTCGGGATCGGCGACGCCCAGCAGGAAGGTGTCGACGCGGGCGTTGAGGAACAGCCGGTCCCCGGCCGCCTCCCGCACCGCGGCCAGCCGGTCCGCCTGCTCGCCCGGCTCCAGCAGTACCCCGCCCGCGGAGTCCTCCAGGTTGCAGCCCACGGCGCCCGCCTCCAGCAGCCGTTCCACCAGCTCCGCCGGGGCGAGCCCGTACCCGTCCTCCACGTCCGCCGAGACCGGCACGTCCACCGCCCGGGTGATCCGGGCGACCGCCGCGAACATCTCGTCGGCAGGGGTGCTCCCGTCCTCGTAGCCGAGGGAGGCCGCGACGCCCGCGCTCGGCGTCGCCAGGGCCGGGAACCCCGCCTCCTCGAAGGCACGGGCGCTCGCCGCGTCCCACGGCCCCGGCAGCACCAGCGGGTCGCCCGGCGCCCGGCCGTGGTGCAGTGCCCGGAAGCGCGCCGCCCCGCCCCGCAGCGCGGCCCCGCCGGGGACCTCCGCCCCGCCGGACGCCTCCGCCCCGCCGTGCCGGGCCGCCCCGCTCACCACTCGGTGCTCCCCGGGGGGATGCGCCGGGCGACCATCAGCCGGTTCCAGGTGTTGATGACGGTGATCAGCGCCAGCAGATGGGACAGCTCCCCGGCGTCGAAGTGCCGGGCGGCCTCCGCGTACACCGCGTCCGGCACGAAGCCGTCCGTCAGCAGCGTGACCGCCTCGGTCAGCGCCAGCGCCGCCCGCTCCCGCGCGTCGAAGACCTCGCCGGACTCCTCCCAGGCGGCGAGCAGATCGAGCTGCCGCTCGCTCACGCCCTGCTTGCGGGCGATCCCCAGGTGCATGTCCAGGCAGAAGGCGCAGTGGTTGAGCTGCGAGGCGCGGATCTGCACCAGCTCCGCGAGCCCGGCGTCGCCCAGCCCCTTCCTGGCCGCCTCGCCCAGCCTCCGGAGCGCCGAGCGGACCCCGGCCTCCAGGTGCGTGGTCCGGGCGGTCATCCCTGCCGCCCCGGCTGGTGGTGGCCCGGGGTCTTGCGGCAGGTCACCCCGAAGCGGTTCCAGGCGTTGATCACCGCGATGGCGGAGATCAGCCGTGTCAGCTCCGCCTCCTCGAACACCGCCGCCGCCCTCGCGTACACGGCGTCCGGCACGAAACCGTCCGTCAGGACCGTCACCGCGTCCGTCAGCGCCAGCGCCGCCAGTTCCTTCTCCGTGTAGAAGTGGCGCGATTCCTCCCACGCGCCGAGCTGGATGATCCGCTCCGCGCTCTCCCCCGCCGCGAGCGCGTCCTTGCTGTGCATGTCCAGGCAGAAGGCGCAGTGGTTGAGCTGCGAGGCGCGGATCTGCACCAGCAGGTGCAGCGCCGGGTCCAGGCCCTGCCGGGCCGCGGTGTCCAGCCGGACCATCGCCCGGAACACGTCCGGGGCGTGCTTGTCCCAGTCCAGCCGGACGGGCACCTCGGGTGCGTACGCCCCCGCGGGCGTGCTGTCGGTTGTCGTCATGATCCGACCCTAGGGCCTGCCCACCGGATACCGCCGCAGGCCGCCGGGGCCGCCGGGGCCGCCGGGGCCGCCGGGGCCGCCGGGGCCGCCGGGGCCGCCGGGATCCGGTGGGACCCGGCGGGCGGGCGCCGCACCCCGGGCGGGGAGTGACCCCGACCCGGCCCGGGGGAGGGGGCCGGCCGCGCAGTGCCCCGCCCCTTCCCGGCCCCGCGCGGCCCTTCCCGACCCCGGGCGTACACTCGTTCGGCTCAACTGTCTTGGCAGCACGCGGAGTACGGGGGACGGGGACATGGCGGACGGCCGACGGAGGCTGAGGTCGAGCACGGTGGTGCTCGGTGGCATGGGGGTGCTGGCGGTGGCCCTGAGCGCCTGCGGCTCCGATCCCGACCGGCGGTGCGTGGACCGGGACAGCTACACCTACCTCCGGGGCTACCGCGTCGTCGCCGACCGGTACTGCGGGTCCGGCTCCTCCGGGGGCTCCAAGGCCGGTCACCAGGGCGGCGGTTCGTACTCCAAGGGCACCGGCAGGGGCTCGCGCGCGGTGGACGGCGACTGGTACTACGACAGCGATGTCACGGCCGGCTGGGCCGACGACGGCACCTTCAGCCGATCCCAGGCCGTCGACCGGGGCGGCTTCGGCTGCTCCGGCTCCGGCAGCGGCGGGAGCTGAGCCGCCGTGGAACGCCGCACCATCACGCCCCGCCCCGACTGGCAGCGGACCGTCGAGGAGCAGGGGCTCGTCTACCCGCTCACCCGCCACCCGGACGGCTCCCTGCGCCCCTACTGGGACGAGAGCGCCCACTACGTCTTCCCGCTGGACGAGATCGAGGCACTGGAGGAGACCGTCGGGGAGCTGCACCGCATGTGCCTGGAGGCGGCCGGCCACATCGTGACCGCCGGACGCCTCCCCGACCTCGGCATCACCGACCCCCGGGTCGCCGCCGCGGTCACCGAGGCCTGGTACCGCCGGGACGAACTCCCGTCCGTCTACGGCCGCTTCGACCTGCGCTACGACGGCACGGGTCCGGCCAAGCTCCTGGAGTACAACGCCGACACCCCGACCTCGCTGGTGGAGGCGGCCTCCCCGCAGTGGTTCTGGATGGAGGACCGCTTCCCCGGCGCCGACCAGTGGAACTCGCTGCACGAGCGCCTGGTCGGGGCCTGGACGCGGCAGGCCGCCCTCCTCCCGCCCGGTCCCCTCTACTTCGCCCACTCAAGTGAGGACGAGGCGGGCGAGGACCTGATGACCGTCGCCTACCTCAAGGAGACGGCCGAGCAGGCCGGGCTGGACACCGACTGGATCTCCATGGAGGAGATCGGCTGGGACGCGCTCTCCGGCCGCTTCGTCGACAACCGGCTCCGCTTCATCCGCAGCGTCTTCAAGCTCTACCCCTGGGAGTGGCTGACCACCGACCGCTTCGCCGGACACGTCCTGGACACCCTCGACAACGGCGGCGGCACCGGCTCGACCCTCTGGATCGAGCCCGCCTGGAAGATGCTGCTCAGCAACAAGGCCCTGCTGGCCGTCCTCTGGGAGCTGTACCCCGGCCACCCGCACCTGCTGCCCGCCCGCCTCGACGGCCCGGGGGACCTGGCGGACGGCCCCGGCTGGGTCGCCAAGCCGCTCCTCGGCCGCGAGGGCGCCGGGATCACCGTCCACGAGCCCGGCTCCGACCCCGCCCCGCGCGACGAGCCCTGCTGCTACCAGGCCCTCGCCCCGCTGCCCGAGTTCGACGGCAACCGGGTGGTGCTGGGCGCCTGGACGGTGGAGGACGAGCCGGCCGGCCTCGGCATCCGGGAGTCGTCCGGCCTGGTCACCGACGAGTACGCCCGCTTCCTGCCCCATGTGATCCTCTGACCGCTCGGCCCCGAGTCCTGCGGGGCCGCGCCGTCCCGCCGGGCTCCGCCGAGCCGCGCCGGGCTTCGCCGAGCCGCGCCGGGCCGCCCGGGGCCCCGTCACCCGCGAAGCCCGGAGCGTCCCCGGAGACCCGACGCCGCCGCCCGGGGACCCGACGCCCCGCCCGGAGACCCGACGCCCGCCCGGGGCACGGCGCCTTCCGCCACGTGGACACCCGCCCCGGGGCCCGCCCGCCACCCGCTAGGGTGGGCGCCGGGCCGTGACTGGCGCGCAAGGATGGGACCAACCATCGGGAAGCGGCCCCCGTCCCCGTACGCCGGGGACCGGCACTGTGCCGTGCGCCTGGGCCGACCCGTGAACGCCGTACGCCACGTCCGGAGGTCCCATGTCCGAGCAGCCGCTCACCCCCGAGTCCATCGCCTACCGCGCCGCCCTCGACGTCATCCGCTCCGTCGAGCCCCGCGTCGCGGACGCCATCGGCCAGGAGGTGGCCGACCAGCGCGAGATGCTCAAGCTGATCGCCTCCGAGAACTACGCCTCCCCGGCCACCCTGCTCACCATGGGCAACTGGCTGAGCGACAAGTACGCCGAGGGCACCGTCGGCCGCCGCTTCTACGCCGGCTGCCGCAACGTCGACACCGTGGAGTCGCTCGCCGCCGAGCACGCCCGCGAACTCTTCGGCGCCCGGCACGCCTACGTGCAGCCGCACTCCGGCATCGACGCCAACCTCGTCGCCTTCTGGGCCGTGCTCGCCGACCGGGTCGAGGTCCCCTTCCTGCGGAAGACCGGCGCCCGCCAGATCAACGAACTCACCGAAGCCGACTGGGCCGAACTGCGCGCCGCCTTCGGCAACCAGCGGATGCTCGGCATGTCCCTGGACGCGGGCGGCCACCTCACCCACGGCTTCCGCCCGAACATCTCGGGCAAGATGTTCGACCAGCGCTCCTACGGCACCGACCCGGCCACCGGCCTGATCGACTACGAGGCGCTGCGCGCCCAGGCCCGCGAGTTCAAGCCGCTGATCCTCGTCGCCGGGTACTCCGCCTACCCGCGCCTGGTCAACTTCCGGATCATGCGCGAGATCGCGGACGAGGTCGGCGCCACCCTCATGGTGGACATGGCGCACTTCGCCGGGCTGGTCGCGGGCAAGGTCCTCACCGGCGACTTCGACCCGGTCCCGCACGCCCCGATCGTCACCACCACCACCCACAAGTCCCTGCGCGGCCCGCGCGGCGGCATGGTGCTGTGCGACGACTCCCTCAAGGACCAGGTCGACCGCGGCTGCCCGATGGTCCTCGGCGGCCCCCTGCCGCACGTGATGGCCGCCAAGGCCGTCGCCCTCGCCGAGGCCCGGCAGCCCGCCTTCCGGGACTACGCCCAGCGCGTCGTCGACAACTCCCGCGCGCTCGCCGAGGGGCTGACGCGCCGCGGCGCCACCCTCGTCACCGGCGGCAGCGACAACCACCTCAACCTCATCGACGTCGCCACCTCCTACGGCCTCACCGGCCGCCAGGCCGAGGCCGCCCTGCTCGACGCGGGCATCGTCACCAACCGCAACTCCATCCCCGCCGACCCCAACGGCGCCTGGTACACCTCGGGCATCCGCGTCGGCACCCCCGCGCTGACCACCCGCGGTCTCGGCACCGCCGAGATGGACGAGGTGGCCGGGCTGATCGACCGCGTCCTGACCGCCGCCGAGGCCGGCACCACGAAGTCCGGCGCCCCCTCCAAGGCGGCCCACGTCCTGGACGCCAAGATCGCGGACGAGATCTCCCGGCGCGCCACCGACCTCGTCGCCGGCTTCCCGCTCTACCCCGGCATCGACCTGGGCTGATCCAGGCCCGCGAGCACCCCGGCGGTGCTCCCACGCGGCGTCCCGGCACCGGCCGGGGCGCCGCGCGGCCGTCTCCGGCGGCCCCCGGCCCCGGGGTGCCCCGCCGCCGTCCCCGTGCCCCCGGCCCCGGCGCGCTCCGGGCCGCCGGCCGGAACCCCTCGCCACCGGCCCGGGACCCCCCGGCGCCGCCCCGGACCGAACCCGTGCCCGACCGCCCTCCGGAGCCTGCGAGAATGGGCCCATGGCCTCTGAACGCCCGTCCGCCAGCCACCCCCGCCCCGAGGGGGACGGCTCCGCCGCGCACCGCCCGCGCGTGCTCTCCGGTATCCAGCCGACGTCCGGCTCGTTCCACCTCGGCAACTACCTCGGTGCCGTCCGCCAGTGGGTCGACCTGCAGAACACCCACGACGCGTTCTACATGGTGGTCGACCTGCACGCGATCACGGTGCCGCAGGACCCGAAGGAGCTGCGGCAGAACACCCGGATCGCCGCCGCCCAGCTCCTCGCGGCCGGACTCGACCCGGACCGCTGCACGCTGTTCGTCCAGAGCCACGTGCCCGAGCACGCCCAGCTCGGCTGGCTGATGAACTGCATCACCGGCTTCGGTGAGGCCTCCCGGATGACGCAGTTCAAGGACAAGTCGGTCAAGCAGGGCAGCGACCGCACCACCGTCGGCCTGTTCACCTACCCGATGCTGATGGTCGCGGACATCCTGCTCTACCAGGCCGACCAGGTCCCCGTCGGCGAGGACCAGCGCCAGCACCTCGAACTGACCCGCGACCTCGCGGACCGCTTCAACCAGACCTACGGCGACACCTTCACCGTGCCGAGCGCCTACATCCTCAAGGAGACGGCGAAGATCTACGACCTCCAGGACCCGACCGCCAAGATGAGCAAGTCGGCGGCGACCCCGAAGGGTCTGATCAACCTCCTCGACGAGGGGAGGACCACCGCCAAGAAGGTCCGCAGCGCGGTCACCGACACCGACACCGTGATCCGCTTCGACCGCGAGCACAAGCCCGGCGTCAGCAACCTGCTGACCATCTACGCCACCCTCACCGGCGCCACGGTCCCCGAACTGGAGCAGCGCTACGAGGGCAAGGGCTACGGCGCCCTGAAGACCGACCTCGCCGAGGTCGTCGTCGACTTCGTCACCCCCTTCCGGGAGCGGACCCAGGAGTACCTGGACGACCCGGCGGCGCTGGACTCGGTCCTGGCCAAGGGCGCGGACAAGGCCCGCGCCGTCGCCGCCGAGACCCTCGCCCGGGCCTACGACGGGATCGGCCTGCTGCCCGCCCTGCGCTGACCGCGCGCCACCCGGCCGGGCCCGGCCACGCGCCGGGCGCCGCGCCGTAGCGCTGCACATCACTCCGGTTGCGCCTGCCCGCGGCAGGCCCGTGGCCGTACAGTCGATAACCGGGTGGCCGCACCGGCGGCCACCGCCGCGCGCCGAGGGGCGGGCGGCACCCGACACACCCAGGGAGACGACGTGGGGACCGTAACGATCGGCGTGTCGATCGCGGTCCCGGAGCCACACGGCAGCCGGCTGCAACAGCTGCGCGCGGGCTTCGGCGACGCCGCCGCTCACGGTATTCCCACCCATGTCACCCTGCTGCCGCCGACGGAGATCGACGGCGGCGCGGTGCCCGCGGTCGAGATCCATCTGGCCGAGGTGGCCGCCGCGGGGCGGCCCTTCCCGATGCGGCTCTCCGGCACCGGCACCTTCCGCCCGCTCTCGCCCGTGGTCTTCGTCCAGGTCGTCGAGGGCGGCGCGGCCTGCAACTGGCTCCAGCAGCGGGTGCGCGAGACCACCGGGCCGGTCCCGCGCGAGCTGCAGTTCCCCTACCACCCGCACGTCACGGTGGCCCACGGGATCGCGGAGGAGGCCATGGACCGCGCCTACGAGGAGCTGGCCGACTACGAGGCCCAGTGGCCCTGCACCGGGTTCGCCCTCTACGAGCAGGGCGCCGACGCCCAGTGGCGCAAGCTCCGGGAGTTCCCCTTCGGCAGCGCCGTCGTGCCCCCGCAGACCGGCCGCGTCGAGTCCGGCTCCGTCCCCGCCCGCTGAGGCCCGTCCGACAACTCCCCTCCGCCCCACGACGCCGTGCCCGCACTCCCGCCGCACCTGCCCCGGCCCCGAGTACGTCCCGTGCGAAGGCCCGGGCCCGGCGCGCGGGAGCACGCACCCGACGCCGCGCGACCGCCCCGCGGACGACGACGGCAATGGCCGGTCGGGCCCCGGATGTATTGATCACGCCCGCCGGACCACGCCCCCTCCGGGCGGACGAAGCCGTGCGACACCGGCCCCGGGCCCCCGTCCGCGCCCTCCGGCGCGGCACCGGGGACCGGCACGCGTCCGGGTGCGCACGTACCCCGCCGGTCCGCGCCCCGCGCCCCCGCACCCGGGGGCCGTACGCACTCCGCCGGTCCGCATCCCGCCGGTCCACCCCGTCGGCCCGCTCCCCGCGGCGGGCGCCCGCCGGGCTCAGACCGGCAGCCGCCGGAAGGCCGCGCGCGGCAGATGGCGCACCGCCGACATCACCACGCGCAGCGCCCCCGGCACCCACACCGTCTCCGAGCGCCGCCGCAGCCCCAGTTCCACCGCGGCGGCCACCGCCTCCGGCGTCGTCGCGAACGGCGCCTCCTCCAGCCCCGCCGTCATCCGCGACCGCACGAACCCCGGCCGGACGACCATGACATGCACCCCCGTGCCGTACAGCGCGTCCCCGAGGCCCTGCGCGAAGGCGTCCAGCCCCGCCTTGCTGGAGCCGTAGATGAAGTTCGCCCGGCGCGCCCGCTCCCCGGCCACCGAGGAGAGCACCACCAGCGAGCCGTGCCCCTGCTCCTGGAGGGCGCGGGCGGTGACCAGGCCCGCCGAGACCGCCCCCGTGTAGTTGGTCTGCGCCACCCGGACCGCTTTCAGCGGCTCCCGCTCGTCGTGCGCCTGGTCCCCGAGCACCCCGAAGGCCATCAGCACCAGATCGATGTCGCCCTCGGCGAAGACCTTGCCGAGCCCCTCCTCGTGGGAGCCGGGGTCCAGCGCGTCGAAGCCGACCACGCGGACCTCCGCCCCGAGCGCCCGCAGCCCCCCGGCCGCCTCGTCCAGCGCGGGGGAGGGGCGCCCCGCCAGCCAGACGGTGCGGGTCCGGCGGGCGACCAGGCGGCGGACCGTGGCCAGCGCGATCTCGGACGTGCCGCCGAGCACGAGGACGGACTGGGGGAAGCCGAAGGCGTCCTTCACGACAACTCCTGGGGTTCCGGAGGGGCCGGGGCCCCGCGGTTCTAGAGGGCGAGGCGGCGGGACAGGTCGGAGACGAACACCCCGCGCGGGTCCAGCTCCGCGCGCAGCTCCCGGAACGCGTCCAGCCGCGGGTACATCGCGGCCAGCAGCTCCGGCCGCAGCCGGGAGTCCTTGGCCAGGTAGACCCGGCCCCCGGCCCCGGCCACCTCCTCGTCCAGCCCGTCGAGGAACGCCCCGAGCCCCGGCAGCCCCGCCGGGAGGTCCAGGGCGAGGGTCCAGCCGGGCACGGGGAAGGACAGCCAGCCCGGATCGGCGGGCCCGAAGCGCTTGAGGACCGCCAGGAAGGACGGGCAGCGGTGCTCCGAGATCCGCCGCACGATCCGGCGCAGCGCCTCCTCCCGGCCGTGCCCCACCACGAACTGGTACTGCACGAAGCCGCCCCGCCCGTAGATCCGGTTCCAGTGCGGGAGGCCGTCCAGCGGATGGAAGAAGGCGGAGATCCGCTGGAGCTGCCCGGTGCGGTGCCGCGGCGCCCTGCGGTACCAGACCTCGTTGAACAGGCCCACCGTGGCCCGGGTCAGCAGCCCCTCCGGGAACAGGGAGGGGGCGGCGGGCAGCCGGGAGGTGCGGAAGGCCAGCGGATCCCGCCGGGCGCGGGCCGGGAGCGCCTCCAGCGGGGCGTGGTCGCCCCGGGTGAGGACCGCCCGCCCGGTGGCCGCGCCGCGCGCCAGCAGGTCGATCCAGGCGACCGAGTAGCGGTAGCGGTGGTCGGCGGTGGTCAGCCGGGCCATCAGGTCGTCCAGGTCGGCGGCCCGTTCGGTGTCGACCGACATCAGCGCCGTCGCGACCGGCTGGAGCCGCACCGTCGCCGAGAGGATCACCCCGGTCAGCCCCATGCCCCCGGCGGTGGCGTCGAACAGCGGCGTGCCCGGCCGCACGGTGCGCACCGCGCCGTCCGCGGTCAGCAGCTCCAGCGACAGCACATGACGGGAGAAGGAGCCCGAGCCGTGGTGGTTCTTGCCGTGGATGTCGGCGCCGATCGCCCCGCCCACGGTCACGTAGCGGGTCCCCGGGGTGACCGGCACGAACCAGCCGAGCGGCAGCAGCAGCTCCATCAGCCGGTGCAGCGAGACCCCGGCGTCGCAGCGCACGGTGCCGCCCTCCGGGTCGATCGCGCGCACCCGGTCCAGCGCCGTCATGTCCAGCACCGCGCCGCCCGCGTTCTGCGCCGCGTCGCCGTAGGCCCGCCCCAGCCCCCGGGCGATCCCGCCCCGGGCGCCGCACCCCCGCACGGCCTCGGCCGCCTCCTCGTACGTCCGCGGGCGGACCAGCCGGACGGTGCTGGGCGCGGTGCGCCCCCAGCCGCTGACGGCGGCCCACTGCTCCTCCGGGCCGGCGTCGGGAAGGGTGTCGGCAGACATGCCGGTGACCGTATCGCCCGTACGAGGTCGGTTGGTTGAGAAACATCCCTTCTCTCCCCGAAACGGGTGATTAATGGTATGTCGCCCGAGTGTGCCGGACTTCCCGGGCCGCAGGGGTGAACAGTGAGTGCACATGGACGACCTGGACCACCCCCACGACCCCGATCTGGACCACCGGATCGTTTCCGCGCTCCGGGCGTACGGCGCCGACCCGCGCGTCGCCGCCGCCGCGCGCGCCCTGTCCCGGGCCGGGGAGCACGGGGCCCTCTGGCTCGCCGCCGGGCTCGCCGCGGCCGTCGCCGACCGCCCCCGGCGCACCGCCTGGCTGCGCGGCACCGCGCTCACCGCCGCCGCCCACCTCACCGGCATGGGCGTCAAACGCCTGGTCCGCCGCCCCCGCCCGGCCCATGTGGCCCCCCTGGTGCGCACCGCCGGACGGCACTCCTTCCCGAGCTGCCACGCCACCTCCGCCGGGGCCGCCGCCGTCGTCTTCGGCACCCTCGGCGTCCGCGCCGCCTGGCCGCTGGCCGCCGCCGTCTGCGCCTCCCGGCTGGTCGCCGGCGTCCACTACCCCTCCGACGTGGCCGCGGGCGCCGCCCTGGGCGCCCTCACCGCGCGCCTCGGCACCGGCTGGATGCGGGGAGGCACCCGTGCCTGACACGGCCGCCCTGCTGCGCCAGCGCGCCCCCGAGCAGCTCCCGCCGCCCCTCCCGCCCCGCCGCGGCGGCCTCCCCGGCGGACTGCTGCGCACCGCCCGCCCCCGCCAGTGGGTCAAGAACCTCCTCGTCGCCGCCGCCCCGGCCGCCGCCGGACAGCTCCTCACCCGGCACGCCCTGACCCAGCTCCCCCTCGTCTTCGCCCTGTTCACCGCCTGCGCCGCCGCCGTCTACCTCGTCAACGACGCCCGCGACGCCGCCGCCGACCGCGCCCACCCCGTCAAGCGCCACCGCCCCGTCGCCGCCGGACAGGTCCCCGTCCCCGTCGCCTACGCCACCGGCGGCGCCCTCGGCCTGCTCGCCCCGCTCCTGGCCGCCCGTCTCTGCGGCCCCTCCCTCGCCGCCCTGCTGACCGCCTACCTCGCCCTCCAGCTCGCCTACTGCCTCAGCCTCAAGCACGTCCTCGTCGTCGACCTCGCCGTCGTCACCACCGGCTTCCTGATGCGCGCCGCCGCCGGGGGACTCGCCCTCGGCATCCCGCTGTCCCGCTGGTTCCTGATCACCACCGGCTTCGGCGCCCTGTTCATGGTCGCCGCCAAGCGCTACAGCGAGGCCGTGCAGATGGCCGGCCGGGGCGGCGCCACACGCGCCCTGCTCACCGAGTACACCACCGGCTACCTCCGTTTCGTCTGGCAGCTCGCGGCCGGCGTCGCCGTCCTCGGCTACTGCATGTGGGCCATGGAGGACGGCGGCGGCCCGCACACCGGGCTGCTGCCCTGGCGCCAGCTCTCCATGGCCGCCTTCGTCCTCGCCGTCCTGCGCTACGCCGTCTTCGCCGACCGGGGCACCGCGGGCGAACCCGAGGACGTCGTCCTGCGCGACCGGGCCCTCGCCCTGATCGGCCTGGCCTGGGCCGGCATGTACGCCCTGGCGGTGGCCCACTGGTGACCGGGCGGCGGCGCGAGCTGACCGGCTTCGCCTGCGCCGGGCTCCTCGCCTACGCCGCCGACCTCGGCCTCTTCACCCTCCTGCGGGGACCCGGCGGGGCCGGACCCCTCACCGCCAAGGCCCTCTCCTTCCTGGCCGGCTGCGCCGTCGCCTACGCGGGCAACGCCCTCGGCACCTACCGGCACTCCCGCCCCCGGGGGCTGCGCCCCTGCCTGCTCTTCCTCGCCGTCAACCTCGCCGGGGCCGTCGTGCAACTGCTCTGCCTGGCCGCCAGCCACTACGGGCTCGGCCTCACCTCGCAGCGCGCCGACACCCTCTCCGGCGCCGGAATCGGCATGGCCCTGGCCACCCTCCTGCGTTTCTGGGGTACGCGGACACTGGTCTTCCGTACCGACGACGGTACGGAGACGTGGAACCGGGCGAACGGGGGCAGGGTCGGATCATGGACTGGCTGAAAAAACTCCCCGTCGTGGGCCCCTGGGTGGCCTGGCTGACGGGCACCCACGCCTGGCGGTCGTACGAGCGGCTGGACCGCGTGAAGTGGACGCGGCTGGCCGCCGCGATGACCTTCACCAGCTTCGTCGCGCTCTTCCCCCTGCTCAGCCTCGCCGCCGCCATCGCCGCGGCCACCCTCAGCAAGGGGCAGCAGGACCGGCTCCAGGAGAAGCTCGCCGAGCAGGTGCCCGGCATCTCCGACCAGCTCGACATCCAGGGCCTCATCGACAACGCGGGCACCGTCGGCCTCATCGCCGCCGCCCTGCTCCTCTTCACCGGCATCGGCTGGGTCGACTCCGCCCGGGGCTGCCTGCGCGCGGTCTGGGAGCGGCCCGACGAGGAGGAGAACCCCCTGCTGCGCCGCGGCAAGGACGCCGGGGTCCTCCTCGGCCTCGGCGGCGCCCTGCTGCTGACCGTCGGCATCTCCACCGTCGCCAGCGCCCTGGTCGGCTGGATCACCCGCGAACTCGGCATCCCCCAGGGCGGCTTCGGCGGCGTCCTGCTCTACGTCGCCGCCTTCGCCGTCGCCGTGCTCGCCGACTTCCTGCTCCTGCTCTACGTGCTCACCCTGCTGCCCGGCGTCCACCCCGGACGGCGCCGCCTGGTGGTGGCCGCGCTGATCGGCGCCGTCGGCTTCGAACTGCTGAAGCTGCTGCTCAGCGGCTATATGCAGGGCGTCGCCGCGAAGAGCATGTACGGGGCCTTCGGCGTCCCCGTCGCCCTGCTGCTCTGGATCAACTTCACCTCGAAGCTGGTGCTCTACTGCGCCGCCTGGACGGCGACCGGCGGCAGGGAGGAGGAGCTCACGGACGGCTCCGGCGGCGCACCAGGTCCGGCACCGGCCAGCGCCGGTTGACCAGGTACGCCGTGCCCACGAGCAGGACCAGCGCCCCGCCCGCGATCCCGGCGGCGATCCCGGCCCCGGTGGACCCGTCCGCGGCGGCGGCCCCCGCGACCGGGCCCGCCCCGGCGGCACCCGTCCCGCCGCCGGCCTCTCCCGGCGCCTCCGGCTCCGGAGCGGGGCCGGACCGCCCCTCCGCCTCCGGGCCACGGGCGCTCCGCGGCGCCACCAGCGTCCCCACCGGCCGCACCTTGCCGGCCGCCGCGAAGCCCCAGTCGAACAGCCGGGCGGTCTCCTTGTAGACCTCGTTGTGCTCAGCCTTCGCCGGGTTCATCACGGTCACCAGCAGCACCCGGCCGCCCTGCTCCGCGACCCCGGTGAAGGTGGCGCCCGCGTTGGTGGTGTTGCCGTTCTTCACCCCGGCGATCCCCGGGTACACCCTGACGTCGCCGTCGCCCCGCAGCAGCCGGTTGGTGTTCTGGATCTCGAAGGGCTTGCGGTACGGCTTGCCCTTCGCGCCCTTCCTGGTCTCGCCCGGGAACATGGCGCGCACCGTCGAGGCGTACTCGCGGAAGTCCTTCTTCTGCATCCCCGACCGGGCGAACAGCGTGAGGTCGTACGCCGACGAGACCTGCCCCGGGGCGTCGTAGCCGTCCGGGCTGACCACCTCCGTGTCCAGCGCCTGCAACTCCGCCGCGTGCTCGTTCATCTCGTCGACCGTGTCCGCGACGCCGCCGTTCATCGCGGACAGGACGTGCACGGCGTCGTTGCCGGACATCAGGAAGACCCCGCGCCAGAGGTCCTCGACGGTGTACGTCTCGTTCTCCTTGATCCCGACCAGGCTGGAGCCCGCGCCGAGGTCCGCCAGCTCCTCGGGGGTGACCCGGTGCTTCTCGGTCCTCGGCCACTTCGGCAGCAGGGTGTCCGCGAACAGCATCTTCAGCGTGCTCGCCGGGGCCAGCCGCCAGTGCGCGTTGTGCGCGGCCAGCACGTCCCCGGACTCGGCGTCGGCCACGATCCACGAGCGCGCCGTGAGGTCCTTCGGCAGGACCGGCGCCCCGCCCGCCAGCTCCACCTGGGTGCCCGGCAGCGCCAGCCGGGCCCCGCCGACCGCCGACATGGACGCCGGGGGAGTGGCCGAGGGGGAGGCCGACGGGCTCGCCTCGGGGCCAGGCGCGGCCTGCGCGGCGGGCACCGCGAGGGCCAGGGGCGAGACGGCGGTCAGGACGGCGGCGGCGACCAGGGGGGAGCGCCGGAGGATCTTCATGGGTGGGGGCACGACCGAGAACGTACCGCCCCCGGACGCCGCAGTCCCGTCCGCCTCCCCACCCCGGGGAGGGAACCGGACACGCGCCCGCGATACTGGAACCATGAAGCTCAGCCGCCCCGTCTCCATGTTCCTGCTCGCCTTCGGGGTGTGGAGCTGGTTCATCTGGGTCACTTTCGTCAAGAACCTGGTCAAGGACGGCAGCGGGCTCGCCTTCGAGGACGGCGATCCCACGGCGTACTTCTGGGTGCACCTGCTGCTGGCCGTCGTCTCCTTCGTATTGGGGACGGTCGTCGGCGTCATCGGGTTGCGCGGACTGCGCGCCCTGCGCCGCACGTCATAACCGAGGGGAAACGACGGCATGGTGGTCGTCTTCGCGCTCGTCGCGCTGACCGTGGTGGGCATCCTGGTGACCGCCAACTGGTACGTGTGGCGGCGCCTGTTCAGGGACACGACCCGGGCACCGGGCCGGGCCCGCCGCGTCGGCGCCGCCGTGGTCGCCGGGGGCTGGGCGCTGGCCGTGGGGGCGCTGGTCGCGGAGCGCACCGGCGCGCCCTTCTGGCTCCAGCGGACCCTGGCCTGGCCGGGCTTCCTCTGGCTGGCGCTGGTGCTCTACCTGGTCCTGGCCCTGCTCGCCGGGGAGGCCGTGCGGCCCCTGCTGCGCCGGTACCTGGAACGCCGGGCCGCCGGGCGGGCGGCGGGGACCCGGACCGGGACGGCGGGGGCCGGGACGCGGCCCGCCGGGGCCGGTCCGGACCGCCCGGACGGCGCGGCACCCGGGACCGGGCCGGGCGGGACGGGCCCGGACGGGCCCGAGGGCGCCGGTGCCGGGGTCCGGGCCCAGGCGCCCGAGCCCGTCGCCGTGGGCGCCGCCCCCGCCTCCTCCGGGCCGCCCGGGGCCGCCTCGGCGCCCGGTGGCGCGAGCCCGCTCGCCCTGCCCTCGCGCCGCCTGTTCGTCTCACGCGTCGTCGCCGGTACCGCCGTGGCCGTCGCCGCCGGAACGGTCGCGCAGGGCACCTACGGGGTGCTGCGCGGGCCGCGCGTCAAGCGGGTCACCGTGCCGCTGGCGAAGCTGCCGCGCGCCGCGCACGGCTACCGCATCGCCGTCGTCAGCGACGTCCACCTCGGGCCGCTGCTCGGGCGGGGCTTCGCGCGGACCGTCGTCGACACCATTAACTCCACCCAGCCCGACCTGATCGCCGTCGTCGGCGACCTGGTCGACGGCAGCGTCAAGGACCTCGGCCCGGCCGCCGCCCCCCTGGCGGGGCTCCGGGCCCGGCACGGCGCCTACTTCGTCACCGGCAACCACGAGTACTTCTCCGGCGCCGCGCAGTGGGTCGAGGAGGTGCGGCGGCTCGGCCTGGTCCCCCTGGAGAACGCCCGCACCGAGCTGCCCCACTTCGACCTGGCCGGCGTCAACGACCTCGCGGGGGAGGGCGAGGGCCAGGGCCCCGACTTCGCCCGCGCCCTCGGCGACCGGGACCGCGCCCGCGCCTGTGTGCTCCTGGCCCACCAGCCCGTGCAGATCCACGACGCCGTCGACCACGGAGTCGACCTCCAGCTCTCCGGCCACACCCACGGCGGCCAGCTCTGGCCCGGCAGCCTCATCGCGGGCGCCGCCAACCCGACCCTGGCCGGACTGGACCGCTACGGCGACACCCAGCTCTACGTCAGCCGGGGCGCGGGCGCCTGGGGGCCGCCGACGAGGGTCGGCGCGCAGTCCGACATCACCGTGATCGAGCTGGCGTCCCGTCAGTCCTGACCGCCGCCCGGGGGAGTCCGGCCGGGCTCCCGCCCCGCGGGACCGGGTTCCCCGGCACCGCTCCGGGTCTCCCCGGCACCGCCCCCGGGCTCCCGGCCCGCGGAACCGGCACCTCCCCCGGGTCCTCCGGCGCCCTCCCCGGGCTCCGCAGGCTCCCCGGGCTCTCCGGCGCCCTCCCCGGGGCGGCCGTCGTCCGGTCCCGGCTCCCGGCCGGGGGGCGCCGGGGGCCTGCGGGCCGGATCGGGCAGGGCGTTGGTGATGCCGGGCAGGAAGTCCGCGAACAGGTCGTGCACCTCGCGCACCAGCGGGCGCAGCACCCGGAACCGGGCCAGCGCCACCCCGCGCGCGGTGAGCCGGGCCCCGCGCTCCGCCAGCCGGTAGCTCCGCTCGCGCCCCTCGGTCCGGTCGAAGATCCAGTACAGGACCAGCCCCATCTGGGCGAGCCACATCAGCTCGGGCAGGATGTCCCGCAGCTCCCCGGGCACCTTCGCGCGCGCCCCGGAGAGCACCTGCCGGTGCACCGCGATCGCCTCCTCGCGCGCGTGCTCCGACTCGGCGGAGAACGGGCTGAGCGGGCTGTCCGGGTCGGCCGCGTTCTTGAAGAACTGCACCGCGAACTCGTGGTACGGCGTGGCGATGTCCAGCCAGCCCTTGAGCACCCCCGCCAGCCGCGCCTCCAGGTCCGTCTCCCGGGCCAGGACGTCGCGGACCGCCGCCCGGTGCTCGGCGGCGATCCGGTCGTAGAAGCCCTGGATCAGGTACTCCTTGCCGGCGAAGTAGTAGTAGGCGTTGCCGACGGAGACGCCGGCCTCCTGGGCGATGGCCCGCATCGTCGTCCGGTCGTACCCCCGTTCCTGGAACAGCCGCATGGCCGTCTCCAGGATCAGGGCGCGGGTCTGCCCGGACTTGCTGAGGGGGGCCGCGTCACCGGGGCCGTCGTTCCGCACTGGCACAGGACCAGAGCCTAACGAGCGTCCCGCCGCGCCCTCGCCGAAGGGAGGGCCTTCGCCGAAGGGAGGGCCTTCGCGCACTCCGGCCGCGGTGGCGGACGGGCCGGACCGGTCAGGGGCGGCGGCCCAGCTCCGGGCGCTTGGTGTAGTCGGTGAGGCCGACGACGTTGCCCCAGGGATCGGCGAACTCGACGGTCCAGCCGGTGGAGACGGAGAGGGGCTCGTCCAGCGGGGTGACGCCCGCCGCGCGCAGGCCCCGGGCGGCGCTCCGGGCGTCCGGCACCTCCAGCCACACCCGCACCTGGGGCCACGGCGGCGGGCGCTGGCCGAAGCCGTCCTCGGCGCGCAGCAGGATGCCCGGCGTCTCCCCGCCGACCCTCAGCAGCGCGATCCCCGCCTCGTCGAGCCGGAAGGCCACGGGGAAGCCCGCGCGCTGGTAGAAGCCCACGGCCTCGCCGAGGTCGCCCACGGGGAGCAGGACGTTGTCGAACCCGAGCAGTTCGTACGACTCGTCATCTGACATGGCGTCAGGGTAGGACGGTCATCGCCCGGATCGGCCGATTGTCAGTCGTCGTCGGGGTCGGGGTTGGGCCGTCCGGCCGCAAGGACCGCCGAGACGTCGAGCACGACCTCGGCGCCGAGGGAGCCGGGCAGGGTGACCCTCTCGCCGGGGGAGTGGACGCGATGGGTGGCGTAGTCGCCGGCGGCCGGGTCGGTGAGCACATGGAGCCGCTCGTGCCGGCGGTTGACGATCACGTAGACGGGGATCTTGGCGGCGGCGTACGCGGCGACCTTGGTCCGCAGGTCCGACCCGTGGTTGCTGGAGGTCACCTCCAGGACCATCCGGAAGCAGACGGGGTCGTAGGAGTTGAACTCCACGAGGTGCTCGGCGAAGTCGGCGTCGACCACCGCGAGGTCGGGAACGGCGTAGTCCTCGGTGCCGGTGGGCAGCCAGAGGCCGACGCCCTGGAGGATCTTCGTGTCGGGCCCGTGCAGGCCCGCGGCTGCCAGCGGCAGCATCAGGTCGGTCAGGACGACGGCGTGCGGGCCGTCCGGCGGCGGGGTCGCGAGGATCTGATTCCCGACGATCTCGGCGCGGAGGCCCGGTTCGCGGTCCATGAGCCGGTGCGCCAGGGTGATCAGCGGACGCGGGGTATGGGGCCGCTCGACGGATGCGGCGGACATCACGTGCCTCCTTCGGGCTGGTGTCGAGAACATCATCGTCGGCCGTGCCCCGCCCGGTGGCCGGGTTCGCCTCTGTTCGCTCCATCGGGTGGCATATGCCAGGGGCATTACCCGGAGCTCCGGCCCCTCACGCCCGGAGCCCCCGCTTCCGGTGGGAAACGGGGGCTCCGGGGAGGTGCGGCGGCGGGTCAGAAGCGGCGCGTGATGAGCGCCCGCTTCACCTCCGCGATCGCCTTGGTGACCTCGATGCCGCGCGGGCAGGCGTCCGTGCAGTTGAAGGTCGTGCGGCAGCGCCAGACGCCGTCGCGGTCGTTCAGGATCTCCAGCCGCTGCTCCCCGGCCTCGTCGCGCGAGTCGAAGATGAAGCGGTGGGCGTTGACGATCGCGGCCGGGCCGAAGTACTGGCCGTCGTTCCAGAACACCGGGCAGGAGGAGGTGCAGGCTGCGCAGAGGATGCACTTCGTCGTGTCGTCGAAGCGCTCGCGGTCCTCGGCCGACTGGAGCCGCTCACGCGTCGGCTCGTTGGTGTCCTTCGTGATCAGGAAGGGCATCACGTCCCGGTACGCCTGGAAGAACGGCTCCATGTCCACGACCAGGTCCTTGAGGACCGTCAGGCCCTTGATGGGCTCGACCGTGATGGGCTTCTCGGGGTTGACGTCCTTGAGCAGCGTCTTGCAGGCCAGCCGGTTCTTGCCGTTGATCCGCATGGCGTCCGAACCGCAGATCCCGTGGGCGCAGGAGCGGCGGAAGGTCAGCGTGCCGTCCAGCTCCCACTTGATCTTGTGGAGGGCGTCCAGGACGCGCTCCTTGGGGTCCATCTCCAGCTGGAAGTCCTGCCAGACGGCCTCCGCCGAGACCTCCGGGTTGAAGCGCCGGACGCGGACCGTGAGGGTGATGTTGGGGGAGTCGGCGAAGCCGGGCTCGGGGGCCGCTGCCGCCTTGTCCATAACGGGGGTAGCCATCAGTACTTACGCTCCATCGGCTGGTAGCGGGTCTGGACGACCGGCTTGTAGTCGAGCCGGATGGACTCGGTGCCGTCGTCTCCCACCTCGCGGTACGCCATGGTGTGGCGCATGAAGTTGACGTCGTCGCGGTCGGGGTAGTCCTCGCGGTAGTGACCGCCGCGGGACTCCTTGCGGGCGAGCGCGGAGACGGCCATGACCTCGGCCAGGTCGAGCAGGTTGCCCAGCTCGACGGCCTCCAGCAGGTCGGTGTTGAACCGCCGGCCCTTGTCCTGGATCGCCACGTTCCGGTAGCGGGCGCGCAGCTCGGCGATCTTCTCGACGGCCGTCTTGATGGTCTGCTCGGTGCGGAACACCATGACGTTGGCGTCCATGGTCTCCTGCAGCTCCCGGCGGATGGTGGCCACCCGCTCGGTGCCGGTCGAGGAGAGCAGCCGCTCGATCTGGTCGACGACCAGGGACTCCGGGTCCTCCGGCAGCTCGACGAAGTCCGCCTTCTGGGCGTACTCGGCGGCGGCGATGCCGGCCCGGCGGCCGAAGACGTTGATGTCGAGGAGCGAGTTGGTGCCCAGGCGGTTGGCGCCGTGCACCGACACGCAGGCCACCTCGCCGGCCGCGTACAGGCCCGGGACGACGGTGGTGTTGTCCGCCAGGACCTCACCCTCGACGTTGGTCGGGATGCCGCCCATCGCGTAGTGCGCCGTCGGCTGGATCGGGATCGGGTCGGTGTACGGCTCGATGCCCAGGTACGTCCGCGCGAACTCGGTGATGTCGGGCAGCTTGGCGTCGAGCTGCTCCGGCGGGAGGTGCGTGAGGTCCAGGTAGACGTGGTCCCCCTCGGGACCGCAGCCGCGGCCCTCGCGGATCTCCGTGTAGATGGAGCGGGAGACGACGTCGCGGGAGGCGAGGTCCTTCATGACCGGCGCGTACTTCTCCATGAAGCGCTCGCCGTCCTTGTTGCGGAGGATGCCGCCCTCACCGCGGGCGCCCTCCGTCAGCAGGATGCCCATGCGCCAGATGCCCGTCGGGTGGAACTGGAAGAACTCCATGTCCTCCAGCGGCAGCCCGCGCCGGTACACGGCCGCCTGCCCGTCGCCGGTCAGGGTGTGCGCGTTGGAGGTCACCTTGAAGAACTTGCCGGTGCCGCCGGAGGCGTAGATGACGGACTTCGCCTGGAAGACGTGCAGCTCGCCGGTGGCCAGGTCGTAGGCGACCACGCCGGCCGACCGCTTGACGCCGTCGACCTCGGTGATGAGCTGGTCCAGGACGTAGTACTCGTTGAAGAACTCCACGCCCTCCTTGACGCAGTTCTGGTACAGCGTCTGGAGGATCATGTGGCCGGTGCGGTCGGCCGCGTAGCAGGACCGGCGGACCGGGGCCTCGCCGTGGTTGCGGGAGTGGCCGCCGAAGCGGCGCTGGTCGATGGTGCCGTCCGGCGTCCGGTTGAACGGCAGGCCCATCTTCTCCAGGTCGAGGACCGAGTCGATGGCCTCCTTCGCCAGGATCTCGGCGGCGTCCTGGTCGACCAGGTAGTCGCCGCCCTTGATCGTGTCGAAGGTGTGCCACTCCCAGTTGTCCTCCTCCACGTTGGCGAGCGCGGCGGCCATGCCGCCCTGCGCCGCGCCCGTGTGGGAGCGGGTGGGGTAGAGCTTCGTCAGGACGGCCGTGCGGCTGCGCTTGGTCGCCTCGATGGCGGCCCGCATACCGGCGCCACCGGCGCCGACGATGACGGTGTCGTACTTGTGTACCTTCATGATTCTCGCAGCCCCGTGCCTAGCGGATGTTCGGGTCGAAGGTGAAGATCACCAGCGAGCCCAGCAGGATGGTGAACACCGTGGCGGTGTAGAGCAGGCCCTTCAGCCAGAGGCGGGTGTTCGCGCGCTCCGCGTAGTCGTTGATGACCGTGCGCAGGCCGTTGCCGCCGTGCAGCATCGCGAGCCAGAGCATCAGCAGGTCCCAGACCTGCCAGAACGGCGAGGCCCAGCGGCCCGCCACGAAGGCGAAGCCGATCTTGGACACGCCGCCGTCCAGCACGAGCTGGATCAGCAGGTGGCCGATGACCAGGACGATCAGCACCACGCCGGACAGGCGCATGAAGAGCCAGCCGTACAGCTCGAAGTTGCCCCGGGTCGACTTGGGGGTCTTCTTGGTGCGCTGGCGCGGTGCCTCGATGAGCGGCGCCGGGTCGTCGACCGTGTAGAGGGAGGCGCCCTCGACCGGGCCGATGCCGGAGGCGGTGTTCTCAGTGGTGGACATGTGCGTCAGCTCCCGAACAGTTCACGAGCGGCGTGGCCGAGGACGGGGTAGACGGCCCCGAGCATCAGCACGACCCAGAGCGCGACGACGGTCCAGAGCATCTGCTTCTGGTACCGGGCGCCCTTGACCCAGAAGTCGACGGCGATGACCCGCAGACCGTTGAGCGCGTGGAAGAGGACGGCGGCGACGAGGCCGTACTCCAGCAGCGCGACGATCGGCGACTTGTACGTGGCCACGACGTTGTCGTAGGCATCGGGGGAGACACGGACGAGCGCGGTGTCCAGCACGTGGACGAACAGGAAGAAGAAGATGAGGACGCCGGTGACTCGGTGAGCCACCCAGGACCACATTCCTTCCCGGCCGCGGTACAGCGTTCCAGCCGGCACGGAAATTTCCTCCGGGAGCGGGGGTCGGGGCCGCGCCGGCTTTCCTTGTCGGTCGGGCCCGGCCGGGTACGGTCCACCGGCCCCCAGCATGGTAGCGACGCCCGGACGCGGTGCTCACGGGGGGCCTGCCGATGTGATCGAACTTGCACACAAAGGAGCACCGGACGGGCTACTGATCGGCCGTCCGGGCGGGATTCCTCCTCATTTGCCGGATACGCGGCGCCGGGGGGAGGGGGCCGGGGGCCAGGGCGCCGGTCAGCCTGCCCCGGGCGAGCCGCCGCAGCTCCTCCGCCGCGACCGGCCGCTCATCGTCCGGATCGTTGGCCAATCGTGACCGGATGCCGGTGAGGGCGTGGTTCAGCGCCTCGCCCGTGCTCAGCCCGTCGAGGCAGATCACGAACGCGTGCCCGAACCGGCTCTCGTAGGCCGCCGTGCCCGCCCGCAGGGCCGTGTCGGCGGCGGCGTAGGTGTCCCGGGGCAGCGCGGGCAGTGCCTCCGCAGCCAGGGCCTCCGTCAGATCGGCGGGGGACAGGTCGTACGCCGCCTCGTCGGAGGCGGCCAGCAGCGAGGACAGGTCGGGGTAGGGGCGGTGGAGGGCCAGGCGGTGGGCCCAGCGCAGGCTGCTCAGGCAGGCGAGGAGGGTCCGGACGGCCTCGTCGGCCGGGGCGGCGTTGAAGCGCTCCAGGCCGGAGGCGGTGCCCGGGACGGCCCGGCTGCACGCCGGAACCGGTATGGCCACGCGGCCCGAGGGTTCGGGAAGGCGGTGCACGGAAGCGTGGGTCCTTGTGGGCGTCACGAGTGTCGGCAGGGGAAGGTGCGTGAGATGTGGCGTCACGTTATCGACCGAGGGCGAGAGGAAGCCGTCCAGAGTCCGAATTTCACCTGAACGGGAGAGTTTCGGAACATGTGGTGGACGCGCGATCGCCCCGGCGGCCCTAGGTTGGCCCTGTGAGCCAGCACGGAGAACCCGGCCGCGCGCGCCGGAACGGACACCGCCGCCCGGCGGACACCCGGCGCCGGGCCCTCGTGGCCGGCACCGCCTTCGCCGCGGTCGCCGCGCTCGGCGTGGGCGTCGGCCTCTGGGCCACCGACGACGACGGCGGCCCGTCCGGCCCCGCCGCCGGCACCCCCACCGGCGAGGCCGCCCCCTCCACCCCGCCGTCCCCCACCCGCAGCTACGCCCTCTCCGCGGCGCCGCGCACCATACCCGCCGTGCGCGAGCACACTCCGGCCCGCGGCCCCGGCTGGCGGCCCGGGAGCGGCCGGCGGGTCGTCGTGGCCGACGCCGCGCTCGCCGACGAGGGGCGCCTGGTCGCCGGGGAGCTGGGGCTGACGTACGCGGGGGAGAAGGACGACACCCGCGCCGGGGACCTGCGGCTGGAGGTGCGCCCGGAGAAGGGCGCCGACCCGGAGTCGTACACCCTGACCGTGCGGGACGGGCGGGTCACCGTCAGCGGTCCGGCCGAGGCCGGAGTCTTCTACGGCACCCGCACCCTCAAGCAGGCGGTGAGCGGCGGCGGCACCGCGCCCGAGGGCGTCGTCCGGGACGGCCCGGCGAAGGCCCGGCGCGGCTTCAGCCTCGACATCGCGCGCAAGCACTACAGCGCCGCCTGGATCAAGGACCGCGTGCGCGAACTCGGCGACCTGAAGTTCAACGAGCTGGGCCTGCACTTCTCCGACGACCAGGCCTTCCGCATCGAGTCCGCCTCGCACCCCGAGATCGTCTCCGACGACCACCTGACGAGGGCCGAGGTCACGGAGATCACCGACCTCGCCGCCTCCCGGCACATCACCGTGGTCCCCGAGATCGACTCGCCGGGCCATCTCGGCGCCGTGCTCGCGGCCCACCCCGACCTCCAGCTCCGCAACGCCCGGGGGGTCGCGACCCGCGGCGCCATCGACATCTCGAAGCCGGAGGCCGCCCGGATCGTCGACGACCTGCTGAACGAGTACGCCGACCTCTTCCCCGGCTCCCGGTTCCACCTCGGCGCCGACGAGTACCAGGCGCTCGTGGTCCCCGATCCGCAGGCCTCCTACCCGCAGCTCGCCGCCGCCGCCCGCAAGGCCTACGGGCCCGGCGGCACCGTCGCGGACCTCACCACCGGCTGGCTCAACGGCCGCGCCCGGACCGTCCAGGCCCACCGGCGCGTCCCGCGCGCCTGGAACGACGGCTTCTTCAGGGACACCGCCGTCCAGCCGCTCAAGGAGATCGAGGTCGCCTACTGGACCGGCAAGGAGATCGGCGCCCGCCCGCCCACGGAGTACCTGAGCGCCGGGCGCACCGTCCTCAACTACAACGACGAGTTCCTCTACTACGTCCTCGGCGAGCCGCAGACCTTCGTCTACCCGACCGGTCAGCGCATCTACGAGCAGTGGACCCCGAGGGTGCTGCGCGGGACCGAGCCGGTACCCGCCGAGTACGACGACCGGATCATCGGCGGCGGGTTCGCGGTCTGGGGCGACCTGCCGAGGGCGCAGACCCAGGCGCAGGTGGCGGAGGGCATCCGGCTGCCGCTGGCGGCGACCGTGCAGAAGCTCTGGGACGCCGGCCGGCCCGAGCTGTCCTGGGCGGAGTTCCGGGCGCTGGCGGACCGGATCGCCTGATCCGGGGGGCGGGTCCGGGCGGTCCCGCGCGGATTGGCTCCGGGGGGCTGTGCACGCCCCGGTCCCTGTGGTGGTGTGTGCACCAACAGAACCGTTACGTCGGGGGAGGGCCGTCCCGAGCGGGCGCGCCGGAGGGGGAAACGGGACGGGACGGGCGGTGGTCCGACGGCCGGGACGGCGGTCCCGGGGCGAACGCCCGGCCGCTCACCCGGGTCGGCCGCTCACCCGGTCGGCCGTCCGGTCGCCCGGTCTTCCGGTCCGGTGGGGCCGGGAACCGCCGGTCCCCGCGCGCGACTCCCCACGGACGGGAACGGGCTCCGCGGCCACGAACTGCTGGAAGCGGTACGAACAGGGAGAGCTGATGAGCCTGGTGGAACTGATCGCGCGCGCCGACGCGCGGGGGCTGGCCGCGAGCGGACTGGCCTGCGTGGAGCGCTGCCTGCCGCTGCTGGGCGGTGACGACGCGCTGCTGCGGCCCCTCTGGGCGACGCTCTCCGACGGGGTCGACGAGGACACCGCCCGGCACGCCTGGGCGGAGGAACTGGAACGGGTGCGGGACGGGCTCGCCGGTGCCGGTGCCGGTGCCGGTGGGGGTGCCGGTGGCGCGGACGGGGGCGGCGCGGGCGGTGCCGGGGACCTGGAGGACGCCCTGGCGGGCGCCGGGGACCCGGGCGGGGTCGGCGACGCCGACGACGCGGTGGCGCTGGTCCGGCGGATGCTGGACGCGGCCCCCGTCGAGCGCACGGAGGCCGGGCTGCGCGAGTGGGCCGGGGTGTGCTCGGCGGCCTCGCTGGGCGTCCACCGCCTGCTGGACCCCGGCCAGGGCGCCGGGACTCAGGACGCGCTCCCGCTGGTCGACGCGGAGCTGCGCCGCCAGACCGCGGTGCTGGAACTCCTGGCGGGCCACGGCGCCGCCGGTCTGCGCGGGGCGCTGGAGGTCGCGACGGAGGGGCGCCGGGTGCTCCGGGCGGTCCTCTCCCGCCGCGACCGCACGAGGGCCTGACGGTCCCGCCGGGCGGCCTGCACCCGGCGGGGTGTCCCGTCAGCCGGGGCCCCACGACCCGGTACCCGCCGCCCGGTACCCGCCGCTTCCGGGCGGGTCGGCTCCCCGGGTGGCCGGGGCGACCGGCGTGGGAGCGCCGACCGGGCACCTGGGTGTGAGGAAGCCTCCGGGAGGGCCCGTGGGTGGCCCCGCATCGCCCGGCTGCTCCTCCGGCACGGCGGTGGCCGCCCGCCGTTCGCGCCCGGCGGGCGGCGCGTGATCCCCGGGGTCCGCTGCCGTCCCGGCCGGTGGTGTGCCGTGGCTTCGGCGGATCGGCCGCCGCACGGTCCGTTCCCGTAACGCGCCGCTGCTGTGGGGGAGTCGGCCACTGTTGACGCCGGGCGGGTGGCCCGGGACCTTCGGTGTACCGGCGCCGTCCGTGTCCGTCAACGTGCGGTCGCCGCACGGGTGTGGCCCCTCCGTCAACATGCCGTCGCCGCAAGGGGGGTGACCCGGACGGCTGCCCGGTGAGCGGTGTGCTGTGGTGCCGCTCCCGCGTGGCGACGGTCCCCGGGGCCCGGCCGCGCCGCCGCGCCGTCGCCCGGCGCCGTCCGCGCTCCGCGCGGGTGCCGGCCGTTCCGGGGGGTCCCGCCCGCCGACGGGACCGGTCACCGCTGCCGGCCGCGCCCGACGGGACGGCGCCCCCCGCACCGGCCGTCCGTCGGCAACCGTTCCGGCGTCCACCCGGCCCCGTCCCATTCCCCGGCCGCCCGGAATCCGGCACGCCCCGCCCCGGTCATTCGCCGGTGTTTCGTTTGTCGGCCTCCGGACGTTCGCTTTGCGGGTAGTCCGTTCCGCGGGCCCTGCCTACTTTGTGGGAACGGTGTTTCGAGCCCTACCGCCCACGTCGTGGTAGCAGCGCACAACAGGAGTCGATATGAGCGCCAAGACCGCCCCCGGACTGTCGTACGAAGAACTCGTCGAGGCCCGTCGTGCCAGTGGTGTCGCCATGTTCAACGACAACAAGATGAAGCTGGGCATCTTCGGTTCCAACTGCAGCCACGGACTGATGGCGACGCACGCCGAGTCGTCCTACGAACTCACCTGGCAGCACACCCAGGAGATCGCCCGCATCGCGGACCGGCTCGGTTTCGAGGCCATGCTCCCCGTCGCCCGGTACCGGGGAATGGGCGGCGAGACCAACTTCAACGGCTCGAACTACGAGGCCCACACCTGGGCCGCCGGAATCGCCCAGGCGACCGAGAACATCATGGTGTTCGCCACCACCCACGTGCCGACCAAGCACCCCATCGTCGCGGCGAAGGAATCCGTCACCGTCGACCACATCTCCAACGGCCGGTTCGGTCTCAACATGACCATGGGCTGGTACAAGGCGGAAATGGAGATGTTCGGCGGAACGCAGCGCGAGCACGACGCCCGCTACCGCTACGGTTCCGAGTGGATCACCATCGCCAAGCGCATGTGGACCGAGGGCGAGGGCGTCGACTTCAACGGCGAGTTCTTCGAGATCAAGGACGCCTTCTCCGACCCCAAGCCGATCCAGCAGCCCTACCCGGTGCTGGTGAACGCGGGTAACTCGCCCGCCGGACTGGAATTCTGCGCGCGCGAGTGCGACTTCAACTTCATCGCCTTCGCCGATCCGGCCGAGGCGGGCGAGACCGCGGCCCGGGTGCGTTCCATCGCCCACGCGCAGAACCGCGATCTGGGAATCCTCAGCTACGGCAACATCATCTGCCGCGACACCGAGAAGGAGACCAAGGCGCTCCTCGACCACATCCTCGAAAAGGGCGACTGGGAGGTGGCCAAGGCGGTCTCCGGCGGCCTCGGTTCCGAGAGCGGTTCCTTCGACAAGGTCAAGGCGCTCCAGGAGCGGTTCATCCTCGGTTACGGCGGATACCCCCTGATCGGCACGCCCGAGCAGATCGTCGAACAGCTCGTGGAACTCTCCCGGGTGGGAATCGACGGAATGATGGTCGGCTTCCTCGACTACGTGGAGGAACTGGAGTACTTCGGCGAGCGCATTCTCCCCCTGATGAAGGAAGCGGGCCTGCGGGACTGACCCGGGAAAGGACCAGGGAGGTCGGAAAATGACGCAGTCTCTCGGTGTGAACGCACGGGACTACAAGGCCGTGCTGGGCCACTTCTGCACCGGGGTCACCGTGGTGACGTCGAGGGAGGGCGGGGAACCGGTCGGATTCACCTGCCAGTCGTTCTCGGCCCTCTCCCTGGACCCCGCCCTGGTCCTGGTGAGCGTGCAGAAGACCTCGACCACCTGGCCGAGGATCCGGAAGTCGGGGCTGTTCGCGGTCAGCGTGCTGGCCGCCGACCAGCAGGCGGTCGGGAACCGCTTCGCCCGCTCGGGCACCGACAAGTTCGCCGGCGTCCCATGGCGGCCGTCCCCGGCCGGGCTCCCGCTCATCGACGGTGCCCTGGCCTGGGTCGAGTGCGCCGTCGTCGACGAGATCGACGCAGGCGACCACACCATCGTGGTGGCCTCGGTCACCGGCCTGGACACGGGCGCGGCGGGCGAGCCACTGCTGTTCTTCCGGGGCCGGTACCTGGAACCCGAAATGAGAGGAGCGGTGACGGGATGAAACTCGCGATCGTCTACGGAAGTCCCACACCGCCGGGGAAGCTGGCCCGCGCGCTGGACCTGGCCGAGGCCGCCGTCCGCGAGCGCCACCCCGGCTGGAGCACGGAGCGGATCGCGCCGCGCACGTCGGTCGGCCCGGTGGTGGCCACCTGGGACGACGAGGCGGTGGAGCGGATCGGCGCCGCCGACGCCGTCGTCCTGGCCTCGCCGGTCTACCGGGGCTCGATCACGGGCACCCTGAAGCTCCTGATCGACATGCTGCCCAACGAGGCGCTGCGGTCCAAGCCGACGGGGGTGCTCACCGTCGCCGCCGCGCCGCAGCACTTCCTCTCGGCCGAGCGCCACCTCCGCGACGTCCTCGCCTGGTTCGGCGCGCTCACCGCGCCGAACAGCGCCTTCTTCGTGGACACGGCGTTCCGCACGCCCGACGTGGACCCCGCGGTCCTCGCGGAACTCGCGGAGTTCACCGATCAGCTGGTGACCCTCGCCGAGTCCCTGGGCGGACGGGGCTTCGGCCCCGACCCCCTGACGGTCCGCTTCTCGGCGTCCCGCGCCTGACCGGCGACCGCCCCCAGCCAACGCAGACTTGAGAAGGAAGATCGCCGTGACCAGTATCGCCGCGGAACACACCTCCACCGGCGGGGAGCCGGGGCCCGCCCGCAACCTCATCGGAGGGGAGTGGCTCACCTCCGCCACCACGGGCGTCTCGGTCTCGCCCGCCGACGGCCGGGTGCTCGGCACCTACTACGAGGCGGACGAGGCCCAGGTACGGGAGGCCATCGAGGTCGCCCGGGAGACCTTCGCCACGCACGCCTGGCGGACCGACCGCCAGCTGCGCGCCCGGGTGCTCAACGAGATGGCCGACCGCGTGGAGGCCGCCACCGACGAACTCGCCGGGATGCTCGCCCGGGAGAACGGGAAGATCCTCCCCGAGGCCCACTTCGAGCTGAGCCTGACGCCGTCGAAGCTGCGGTACTACGCCGCCCAGGCGCTCACCGGCTCCGGCTCCGGCGACCGGGCGCGCCCCGGCGTCTACTCCATCCTGCTGTCCGAACCGGTGGGCGTGGTCGGCGTCATCGTCCCCTGGAACTCGCCGGTGGTGCTGTCCGTGCGGTCCTTCGCGCCCGCGCTGGCCGCCGGCTGCACCGTGGTGATGAAGATGGCCGCGCAGACCGCCCTGGTGAACACCCGGCTCGCCGAACTCCTCGCGGACTGCCCCTCGCTCCCGGCCGGTGTGCTCAGCGTGTTCAACGAGTCCGGCAGCGCGGGCGCCAAGCTGCTGGTCTCCTCCCCGGACGTGGCCGCGCTGAGCTACACCGGAAGCACCGACGTGGGCCGCCGGATCATGGCCGACGCCGCGCCGACACTCAAGCGGCTGTCGCTGGAGCTGGGCGGGAAGACCCCGATGATCGTGTTCGAGGACGCCGACCTCGACGCGGCCGTCGGGACCATCGTCGCCGGGATCACGACCTTCACCGGCCAGTTCTGCATGACCGGCAGCAGGGTCCTCGTCCAGGAGTCGGTGGCCGACGAGGTGCGGTCGCGGCTCGCCGAGGCCCTGGGCCGGGTCCGGGTCGGACCGGGCGATGCCGAGGGCTCGCAGATGGGCCCGCTGATCGACCAGGCGTCCCGGGACCGGCTGGAGAACCTGATCGCCGAGTCGCTCGGCGACGCCGAGGTCATCGTGCCCGGCGGCCGCCCCGAGGAGGGGGAGCTGTCCGCGGGCGCCTACTACCGCCCGGCGCTGTTCGGCGTGCGGGACACCGACTCGCCGCTGGTGCAGAAGGAACTGTTCGGTCCCGTCGCCACGTTCGAGACCTTCGGCACGGAGGAGGAGGCGGTGCGCAGGGCCAACGCCACCCAGTACGGCCTCGCGGCCTCCGTGTGGACGGCCGACGGGGCCCGGGGGCTGCGCATGGCCGACGCGCTGGACGCGGGCACCGTGTGGACCAACGGCTGGGCCGTGGTGCTCGACCAGTTCGAGGAGGGCGGCTACAAGCAGAGCGGTCTCGGCCGGCTGAACGGCAACCGGGCCCTTGAGGAGTTCCAGGAGTACAAGCACATCGTCCAGGTGGTGTGAGGACGGTGGTGCGGGGGGCGGGGCCGTGTCCGATCCGGGCGCGGCCCTGCCGCCGTGTGCGCGGTCCCGCCGCGGTGAGGCGGCCCGGGGGAGGAAGGGGAGGCCGGTCGCGGGCGGCCCGGTGAGGAACGGGGGAGATCGGGCGTGGGCGGCCCGCGGGAGAAACGGGGGAGACCGGGCGTGGGCGGCCCGCGGGAGGAACGGCGGAGAACGGCCGCGGGCGGGAAGCGCGCTCCGGGATTCGGTGCTCCGGGGCGGCTCCTCAGACCCCCTTGGTCCTGCGCAGGGTCTCCGACGGCGACTCGCCGTAGACCGACTTGTACAGCGAGGAGAACCGCCCCAGGTTGAAGAAGCCGTGTGCGGAGGCCGCCTCGGTGACCGTGGTCCCGTCCGCCCGCGGGTACAGCAGCGCGTCGCGGACCGCGCGGAGCCGGATGTCGCGCAGGTACTGCGAGGGGGTGCGGCCCAGGTCGTGGAGGAAGCGCAGTTGCAGGGTCCGGGCGCTGACCCCGATCGCGGCGGCGACGTCGGCCGGGGTCGGGAGGTCGTCCGCGTGGTCGTGGATGAAGTCGAGGGCGCTCTTGACCGTGCCCGCCCTCGGGGCCCCGCTCTCGTCGAGCCGCCGCAGGAGTTCCTGGTGCGGTCCGTCGGCGGCGGTGAGGAGGCTGGTCAGCAGCATGGACTCGAGCTGGCGGCGGGATTGCCCGTTGCGCGCGAGCACCCCGTCCTCGTCCCACTCGGTCCGGACGAAGTCGATGCAGCGCAGCAGGCCCTTGCCCGCCGGGGACTCCAGGTCCACCACGAGGTCGAAGTCGATGGGGCCGTGCACCCGCGTGCGGGTCAGGGCGGCGAGGTGGTCCTCCAGGTCGGCCCGGGGGACCTTGAGGGCGAACTGCGCGGCGTCCGGTGCCCAGGCGATCGTCTGGGCGCGGTGGGGCAGCAGGATCGCCGCCTCGGCCATGCCCCGGGTCCTCCCCCGGTCGCCGTTCTCGCGGGTGACGAGGCTGCTGCCGGTGAGCGTGACGTTGATGTGGTACCAGTGCTCGCTGGCAGGGAGGGTGATGTGGGCCTCGGTGCCGTAGGTCAGGTAGCCGAGGGTCACGCCGCCGAGCTGGACGGCGTTGAGGCGGGCGTCGAGGGGGCCGCCGCCGACGGGGCTCAGGGTGTGCGGCTCGTAGACCTCGGCCACGACCTGCTGGGCGAGGTCCGCGTCGTCGGTGCGGAGCCGGCCGTGCTGGCGCAGCGGTTCGGCGGATGATGTCGAGAAGGACCTGGTCATCGGAGGACTCCCCGGGCAGACGGTCGTCCGGCGAGCGGACTCGTGAATCACTCCCCCACGCGGTCGGTCACGAAGTGCGACGGGAGATTAACCGCAATCGATGGAAATGTCACCACCTCTCACTACTGGATGCTACTGGCCGCCGCCGGATACGCGGCGGGTCGTGCCGCCCGGCCGCCCAGCTCCCGGCGGGCCTCCTCGCAGGTGCGCAGGAGCCGCGCGGCCAGCTCCTCCACGCCGACGGCCAGGGCGCGGACCGTGGGCAGGGCGATGGCCAGCGCCGCGTGGTGGCCGTCGACGACGCCGAGCGAGGCGCCGATGGCCGTCACCCCCGGTTCGCTCTCGTCCAGGTTGGTGCCGTAGCCCCGGCCCCGGACCGCCGCCAGTTCGTCGTGGAGCGCGGCCGTCCCGCCGGTCCGTCCGCCGGGTGCGGCGGGCGGTCCGCCGGGGTGCAGCGCGTCCACCGCTTCCCGCTCCAGGTCGGCGAGCATCGCCTTGCCGCCGGAGGTGCGGTGCGCGGGCAGCCGCAGGCCCACCCGCAGCCCCACCCGCAGCGACCGCGCGCCCTCGATCCCGTCGAGGAACAGCACGTCGGAGCCGGTGCGCACCATCAGGTGCACCGTCTCGTCCACGGCCCCGTAGAGGCTGCCGAGATGGGGGCGCACCCGCTCGGGCAGCGGGGGAGCGCCCGAGGTGCCCAGGGGAAGCAGCCGGGGCCCCGCCCGGTACAGCCGGTTCTCGCCCCGCACGGCGAAGCCCCGGTGGAGCAGCGTGGACAGCAGCCGGTGCGCCGTGGACGGCACGACCCCCAGCTCCCGCCCGGCCTCGGTGACACTGAGCTGCCCGCGCTCGGCGAGCAGGGTCAGCAGCACCAGCGCGCGGTCCACCGCTTCGATGTGGTTGGGGTTCTTGTTCTGCTCCACAGAATGGAGCGTATGCAGCTTTTCCGTCGTACGCAAAGATTCGTGTACGCGGAAACGTCCGGACGGGGGCGCGGGGCGGCGGCGGACATCTCCGGGGAGGGCGCCGCCACGCAGGCTCCCGGGGAGGCGCTCCGGCGGACGGCACCCCGGCCGGCCGGTCCCGGAGGAGGGGGAACGGGGGCGAACGGGGGCTGGGGGGAGGGGGCGAGAGAAGGTGCGACGGCCGGGGCCGCCACCCCTGGCTGGGACGGCCGCTAGAAAGCCCTTTGATCAGGCATTTTAGTGACCATAGTGGAGGCTCTAGGCTGCTGGTTGGATCGGTCTCCATCTGGGCGTTTCTGCCTGTTCCTGACTGCTGTTGGCCACGCGTTGGCCACGGCGGCAGACCTTCAAGTCGACCCCGAGGGCCGTCGCGCCAATGAGCTCATACGGGCAGAGCGTGTAGGTCACCTCGGGTGCCAGTCGCGTACACGACACCGTCGCTGATCGTGGGGAACCCTTGACGGTCTGGACTCAAAAGGAGGTCGTAGGAGCGGACCTTTCGACCTGTCAGCAGGTTCCACCTGACCAGCTTCGCGGCGCGGTCGGCTGTGAACAGAGTGCCACCTTCAACAGTCGGTCGACTGAGAAGGCGGCCGTCGGTCTTCTTCTCCCAGAGCACGGTCCCAGTATTAGTGTCTAGAGCTACAAGCCGGTTTTCCATGTCACCGAAGAGCAGCACCTCGTCGGTGGCGACTGGAGTCGATGCTAGGAGCGCTTTAGTATCGAACCACCAAAGCGGTCGTCCGTTCTCAGGGTTCACTGCCACGATTCGCTGACACGAGAGAGATTTCTCCGGCTGCAAGGCCATGTAGATTCCGTTGTCCGTGGCGGCCCAATCCGGAGATAGCGGGGCCTCGGCCTGATAGGACCAGGCCACCCTCCCGTCAGTGACAGCCACCATGCGATCTCCGCTAAAGCTCGCTGTCGCGCCGGTAATTGGGGATACCATAGCCGTGAACAGCGCACATTTGGCAGCCGTCTGCGGTGGGGAAGTGACGGTAAGCCCGTCTGTGGTAACCGACCAGAGGAGTCTAAGCGTCGACGGGACAAAGGCGTGCAGGGTGCCGTCCTGAGCAGTTGCGTACAGCACGTCCTGCGAAACGCCTAGCAACCCGTCGCGGATTGCGACTGGGTGTGACGCTCGGTGCTTCCCGGTCCGAAGGTCAGTCATTTGCAAGTAACTGCCCTTGCCGGGGAAGTAAGCCGCGCCCCCATATAGGGCAGGGTTACCTGGGTACCACATCTTGATCAGGGGCAACCGCTGTCGGGATTCGAGGTCGATCGCATGCAGCTTGTATGGCTCGTGCACCACAAGCGCGCCGGCGGACAGGATGGGCTGGCGAGCAGGTCCGAGGGCTGCTCGGGCTTGCCATGACTCAGACCTTCGCTGTGCTTGGGAACCGGCAGACGTGCGAGTCCGGCTGCCCGTACGGTCTGGTAGCGATGCCCGCGGCTTTTGTTGTTTTCGCACTTTGGCGAGCGCGATGTCGTACTGCATCTCGCCGCCCATGCGAGGGGTTTGAGCGGCCCCCTCCCGGTGGAGACGCTCGCAGGTATATCGGTAGAGCTCCTGAAGGGTGACTACACCGTCGCCGTTGAGATCGGCAGCGCCGGTGGAAATACCTTCGATGAGCACCCCGGTTAAGAGAGATGGTGCAGGTGTCTCGGCGTCGTAATGCTCCCCTTCCCAGGCTCTCTGTGACCTTGTACCAGCGGTGATGACGACACGGCCCTGCCCGGCCAGGGCCTCCTCGAATCTTGCCGATTCGTCGCCCTTAGCCCCTGAGAGGAAGAGGCCGCTGTAGCAGCAGTCGAGGATCACGACGATGCTTCGAGCGCGGCATTCGTCCATGACCTCGTGGATAAATGCCGCAGAGATCGTTGTATAGGTGGGTCGGCCAGGATCCGTCTGGCGGATGGCAAAGTAAAGCTTGTCGTTGCGACTTACGATCCCGTGACCAGAGAGGTATAGGAGACGTACGTCGTCGCCCCAAGCGTTGAGGAAGAACTCTCCGATTGCCCGTTCCAACGCGGCGCGGTCGGCATCAATGAGTGTCTGTACCTCGAATGCGCCGATCTTTGGGTCACGCAGCAAGGTGGCGAGGCGAGTGCAGTCCACCTCGGGTGAACGTAGCGCTGGTAGTTCTGGGTGATCGTATGTCCCTGTACCGATGAGCAGAGCCCCGCGGTTTCCGTTGCCGATCGGCTGAGCGGTCATAGTGTCAGGACTGCTCGGCGGAGCGCTCTTCGGAGTGGCCATCGCCTGGAACCTCGCGGTGAGCGAGGAAAATATCGATCAAACGAGTCCGCTCGGCAGCCGAGGTATCACTCAACTCGATCACGTGGCCTTCCAACTCCACCTTGATGCCGCGCACAGGTCGGTTCTTCAACCATGTGTTGGCGAGCAGGAGAACCTGACGCAGAGCAAGGGAAGCGGCCGTAACGACAACCGATCCAGGAGCGAGCAGCTCGCCGCTCTTTTCCCCCTTCGAGATCTGATCCGTAGAGTGCCCGGCTCGTACGTCCAGTACGTCCAACTCCTGGATTGAGCGTCGCAGCTGGCCTCCAAGGCGCAGCAGCTCGTCATCGTCTGTGTCGGCAAGCCCCAGAAGTTCCAGTCGTACGGTCTGCTGCATCGTCCCACCCCGGTGTCTGCGCTCTCGTCGCGTGAAAGTTTAGGGAGGGAGCTGGTTGGGTTGAGATGAAAGCTAGATAGTGGCCTCGATTGATCACTTACCAGCCGAGTTGCATCTGAATTGGAATGCCGTCCGTGATCTCGGGCTGGGCGGTTGGCCTGACCTCTACCGGAACTCCCAGTTGTGCGGCGATGGGGGTGTACAGGTCGGTGGTGATCTCCGGTGTTCTCAAGGAGATCAGGAGGGCGTAGCTGACAGGCAGGCCGATCCTGTCCTTGCGTTTATTTGCCTTCCACCAGCCGCCGACAGGGTAGACCGCGAGCATGCCGCAGTCGGCGAGTTCGACCGCCGACCCGCGCCAGATGTCGGCGTGCAGCGAGCCGAGGTTGCGGGCTCGGGGGCCGACCAGCCACCTGCTGTTGGACTCGAACGCCTTGGGGTTGCCAAGGCCGTCGCTGTCGTGTTCGGCCTGTTCGGCCAGTCGCCTCTGGAAAGAGTCGCTGGATTCGGTGGAGCCCTTGATGGCGAAGCGCAGGCCGTGGGATGCGTAGCTGTAGCGGCCGAGCATGCCGCGTCGGCCGGGGTTGGGCTCGATCATGTAGGCGAGCGTCACACGCAGGTCTACGGTGGTCTCGGCCAGGTCACGCAGTTGCTCCAGGGGCCAGGGCAGCTCGTGCAACTTGAGCTCAGCCAGGCGAACTTGACCGCCCTTGGCCTTGTACGGCACCAGGGTGTTCTGGATGATCATCGTGACGGCGTTCGAGGCGCTGCTGCGGATGCGTTCGGCGGTGGGCATGCCCCATCCGTACCGGCGGATTACCTGTCGCATCATGTCGCCCCTGCCCAGTTTGGGGGCGCCGGTCTTCTTGAACAGGCCCTTTTCTTCCATGGCAGGGGTCCACTGGGCTTCGTGCACGAGAAGGGCGCGAACAGTCTCCGGCCGCAGCCCGGGGTAGGTGCTCATCGCCGTGGCGGCGAGCGCAGCCGCCTGGGCCGTGGCAGCGCTCGTGGCGTTCGTCCAGGTCAGCTGACGCGCCGGGTCGTGGTGGGTGGTCGCCACGCTTACCAGATCGTGTGCGTCCAGGAAGCTGTCGTCAGGGGCGACGAGCATGTTCCCGCCCTCCAGAACGATGTCGGGCTTGGCGATGGAGCCACTCGTCAGTGCCACCGAGGTCCGGCTGAACGGGGACAGGGAACCGGGAACGGCCAGCGGACGAAATCCGCGGAACAGGGCGGAATCGGGGACGGCGTCCATATGCGTGCACGCCCCGACGGTGAGTACGTTGTGCGCCTGGGCGGGTTCTTCGATGCGCGACAGATCGGACAGAAGCAGCGGATCCAGCAGGCCGTCGTCGCGGCGCATCTGGTGGGGCACGGCACCGCGGATATTGCCGGCGCTGACGATGATCAGGCGTGACGCTTCAGAATCGGGCGCTCCGATCAGCTCGATCCGATCATCCCGGACGGCGACGTCCGTGCCTGCTGCCAGGGCGTCCAGGGTGGCCGACCACAGGGTCGCTGTGCCGTCTACGCCGTTCTCCCCTTTCCCGGACTCCCGGGTGACGGCCATCGAAAAGACCCGTCCAGACGGTGCGGGGCCTCCGTTGCCGATTTCAGCCGTCGCGACTGCGTTCGCAGTGGTCTCCGCGCAGGTGCGTGGGGACGCGTCGGGTGTGTGAGCGTCGTTGAGGATCTTCACAGATTCAAGGCCGTGACCGAGGACGACGGGACCTTGTGCTTCAAGGGCTGCGGCGAAGTCCCCGAAAAGGGCGAGCCCGGCCATCTGGGTGCCGTGCCCGATGCGGTCGGCCGGCGTGCTGCCAGGAAGCACGCTGTAGGCGCGCTCGTGCAACGCGGGCTTCAGCAGGGCGTGCTCCTGAGCTATCCCCGTGTCCAGGATGCATACCACCGGGGCTTCTGGGGCGGCCGGTTCGATGCGCGCGGCGAGATCCTTGACGAGGTCGACGCGGAATTCGCGGTCGACGGCGTAGAGGCCCTCGGCGAAGGTAGGGCTACGGATCTCGGTAGGGCAGGCGTTCGTGGCCAACAGGAACGCCAGCTCGTTGCCGGTCGTCGCGACGTGGGCCACCAGGCGTTCCCCGACATGGATAGCCCGCTCACTGACCCGCCAGTGACGCTCTTCGGCCAGCGCACGCAAAGTAGTGACCGCCGCCGGCGAGATTCGCGGATCGAACCACAACTCCCACCACCGCTCATCGTCCAGCGGCGGCATTCCCTGCCGCTCCTGCCAGAGGTGCTCCAGCAGAGCCCGTTGGACCTGTTCCATATTGGCCACCAGCACGGCCTGTTTAGGGTTACCGCGGGTGGTGTCGTCCGTGAAGTCGGCGATCCGCTGGCTGAACGAGGCGACTTTATCGAAAGGGATCCAGACCAGCGCGTCCTGCTGAGTGTTCTCGGTCTGCGGGTGGCTGCTCATGAGTGTCAGGCCGGATGCGTCCAGGCGCTCCAAACTCAGAGGGTGATCGCGAGCGGCCTCGATACGCACCGCGAAACCGTCAGGCTGACGATCCTCGGGCGTCTGCTGCACGAGCTGGACTGCCTCAAGGCGGGCCGTCTCCAGCCCATCCATCAATGCGTCTGCGTGCCCCTGCCGGTTCGTGTGCTGAACCAGGTCCGGACCGCTCCCGCCGGGAGCCTCGGAGCGCGGCGTGAGGGTAGCGGCCTCCCAGGGCACGATCAGGTGCGGACTGAGCCGTGCGGAAGAGTCGGGCTCAGGCATGGTGGGAGGCGTGCCGCTCGCTCAGGGCTTCCAGCAGCAGCTGCTCGTCCACCACGTCCCGGTCAGCCAGGATGGCTCGTTTGGCCGCTGCTTCCGCCGCTTTGACCAGTTCGGCGTGACTCAGGCCCGATGCACGTTCTGTCACAAGGCCCCACCGTAGTGTGCTTGTGTCCATTCCGGCTAGACGTCGCTGCAGCACCTGTACTGCTTCCTCCCCGGTGGGAGGGCCGTAGGTGGCGATCATGTCGAAGCGGCGGAACAGAGCCTGGTCCAGAAGCTGGTGGTGGTTGGTGCCGGCCACCACGAGACTCTCGGAAGGTGCCTCATCCAGGAACAGCAGGAATGAGTTCAGGATCCTGCGGGCTTCGCCGACGTCGTTGCCTGCAGCCCGTTCGGCTCCCAGAGCGTCGAACTCATCGAACAGGTAGACCGCTCGGGTCTGGGCCACTGCGTCAAAGACCAGACGCAGCTTGGCTGCGGTCTCGCCCATGAATCGGCTGATCAGACCGTCCAGGCGAATGGTGAACAGGGGCAGCTTCAGTTCCCCTGCCAGTGCCGCTGCCGTCATGCTCTTGCCCGTTCCAGGCGGCCCGGACAGCAAAATGCGGTGCACCGGGGTGAAGCCGAACCGCTCCAACCGTGCACGCTGCCGCTGTTCGTGCAGCACGCGATCCAGCGAAGCACGCAGTCCGGCGTCCAGAGTCATGTCGTCGAGCTGAGTGTCCGGGTAACCTGCCGTCAGGAGACTGGTCAGCTCACCGCGGGGCTGCACCACGGGGGTAGCGGCACGCCGGGTGTCCGGCTTGCCCTGCCTCTGTTGGGCGGCCTCGACCAGCTCACGCAGCTCTACGGCGAACTTTCCCTGCCCCTGACGGGCAGACTTAGCCGCGACTTGCAGGGCGACGCTGTAGAAGAGGTCGTCGTTGGCTTCGGAGTGTGCCCGCACGAGGGCTTTCAGGTGGTCGGCGTTAGCTGCCATACGCCTGTCACCCTTCCGGTACGGACTGCCTGTAGTAGACGTGTACCCAATCCAGTGGGCACCCGCGCCTGCATCGTACGGCCCTCGGCATCCGTGTGCCGGGACGAGAGATAGATGTGGCAGCCTTGGCAATGGCTTTGGCGCCTTGCGGCTTACGCGGTGCAGCGCTGTCATCTGCGAAGTTCAGGCGGGGGCCTGCAATCCGTGCTGTGCTGCGCTGCGAGCGGCGGCGGATCGTGTGATCGCTGGCTGCGTTGGTCACGCGTTGGCCATGTGAAGCCACTTTCGCTCGCATACGCCCTGGTCGGAGCACCTAAGAACGAGGACGGCCGGGGCCGCCACCCCCCACAGGAGAGGCCCCGGCCGTCGCACGGTACGGGTCGCTCGGCGGCCCGTACTCCCTACTGCGCCGGGTCCGCGATTTCTGTCACACCCCCGGGGCGCGGTTCAATGGGGAGCCGGACGTGGACGTGTGGCGGTTTCAAGACGTAACGTTCCTTTCGCGCCGATCCGCGGCGGGTCCGTCCCGCCGCACACTGCGGTGGACCACCGCTGCCATCAATGGAGCAACCACGACGTCGAGAGGCGGGCCCGCGTCAGCGGCGCCGGCCGGGCGCAGAAGGGCTTGCGCGGTGCTGGGGGACGACGCGGAGCTGACCGCGGCGGTGCGTGCGGCACAGGACGGGGACGAGACCGCGTTCCGGTCCGTGTACCGGTCCGTGCACCCGCGACTGCTCGGATATGTGCGGACACTGGTCGGGGATCCGGACGCCGAGGACGTGGCGTCCGAGGCGTGGCTGCAGATCGCCCGCGACCTGGAGCGGTTCCGGGGCGACGCGGACCGCTTCCGCGGCTGGGCCGCCCGGATCGCCCGCAACCGCGCCCTGGACCACATCCGCATGCGGGGCCGCCGCCCGGTCATCGGCGGCGACGAGACCGAACTGACGGGCAGGGCCGCCGAGTCCGACACCGCGGGTGAGGCCATCGAGGCGCTCGGCACCGACAGCGTCCTCTGCCTCCTCTCCCAACTGCCCCAGGACCAGGCCGAGGCGGTCGTGCTGCGGGTGGTCGTCGGGCTCGACGCCAAGAGCGCCGCCGAGACCCTGGGCAAGCGCCCCGGCGCCGTCCGCACCGCCGCGCACCGCGGTCTGAAGCGCCTGGCCGAACTGCTCGGCGGCGATGCGGAATCGGGCGCGGCCCTCGACGCCCTGCCCTCGCAGCGAGAACCACGCACCCGCCCGGCGACGTCCGCGACTGTGACGCAAAGCGTCGCGCGGACGCAGAAGGACATGTGATGGCCGACGAGCAGGACAGGTGGCTGGACCGCGAAACAGCGGAGACCCTGCTGCGCGGAGAGTCACCGGACACGGAGGACCCCGTGCTCCGGGAGCGGGCCGGCAAGCTGGCCGACGCCCTGGGCGCACTCTCCGCCCCACCTCCGCCCACCGGCGGGAACGACGGTGAACTCGCCGGGGAGGCCGCCGCGCTGGCCGCCTTCCGCACGGCGCGCGCCGACCGGGAGGCGGTGCCGGGCCGCGCCCCGGCGGGCCTCGGGCGCGGCAAGGGCGCGCTGCCCTCCGACGCCGGGCTGGTCCGGCTCGGCGGTGCCGGGGGCCTGTTCCGGCGGCCCCGCTGGGGCCGCCCGCTGCGGTTCGGGCTGGCCGCCGCGCTGGCCGTCGGCATGGTCGGCGGGGTCGCCGTCGCGGCCGGAACCGGAGTCCTCCCGGCGCCCTTCGGCGGTCCCCGGCCGGACTCCGCCTCCACCGTCTCCGCCGCCGAGACCCACCGCCGTCCCGCCCCCTCCCCGGAACCGCTGGACGGCACCCGGGGCGGCGCCGGCCCGGTTGTGCCGGGTGAGACCCCGGACGGGGCCAAGGGCGAACCGGCGGGGGAGGACGACCCCGACGGGACGGGCCGGACGCCCGGCGCGGGCGACCGGCGGCAGCGCCTCCTGGCCGCCTGCCGAGACCGGGGCACCGGCCGCAAACTCGACAACGCCCGCAGCCGGGTGCTGGCGGAGGCGGCCGGCGGTGCCTCCCGGGTGGCGGTGTACTGCCGCGACCTCCTCTCCGCCGGTTCCGGTGTGGTGAACGGCGACGGCCGGGTCCGCCCGGGCAACGGCAACGGCAACGGCAACGGCAAGGACGCCTCCCCCCGGCCGCGCGGCCGGGAGGCCGGGAAGAACCCCGGCAGCCAGGGGAGCCAGGGCAACGGCCAGGGGAACCAGGGCAATCAGGGCAACGGCCAGGGCAACCAGGGCAACGGTCAGGGCGACCAGGGGAACGGCCAGGGCAACCAGGGCCAGGGCCAGGGCCAGGGCAGTCAGGGCGGCCAGGGGAACCAGGGCAACGGCGGGGGGAACCAGGCGAACAAGGGCGGCCAGGGGAGCCAGGGCGAGCAGGACGACGACGGCGACGGCGCGGCCGTTCGTCCCGGCGCCACCGCCTCCGGCCCGCCCGCCAAGGCCCCGGCCGGCCGTCCCCCGCACGCCCCGTCCGGCCGCCCGGCGGTCCCGGACGCGTCCGGGACCGGCGCCGTTCCGGCGCCCGGCTCCCTCCGCCCCGGGTCCGCCGCGACCGGCCCCGTCCGCCGCGCGGTCCCGGCCGGGGACGGGGCGCCCGCCGCCGGTGTGACACTTTCGGGCCCCCCGGCGCAGTAGAGAGTGAGCCGACTGGTCATCGGCTCCGCCCGAGCCGGGGTTCCCCCCGTACCCACGGCTCGTGCACCTCGGCGCGGGCGGGGCACGTTCCCCCGGTCCCGCCCGCGCCCCATCCCCCCACGGGCGCGACCGGACTCCCCCCGGACCGGGCCGAGAGCCCGCCCCCGCCCCCACCCTCACCTCCACGCCGCCGCCCGCGCGCTCCGCCGTACGCCCGCGCTCCGCAACCGCCCCGGCCACCGTCCCGTGTGGCATGCGTCGGACCCGGTCGGCCCGGAGTGGGCCGGATCGCGCCGGATGCCGCCGGGGGAGCCGGAATCCGCCGGGCCAAGCCCGGACGTACCGGATCCCGGCCGGTTCGGACCGGGTCCGCACGCCGGTTCGCACCGCGCGCACGCCCCTCCGGCGCGCACGCCGATTCGCACGGCCCCTACGCCCCTCCGGCCCGTTCGCCCCTGGCCCGTACGCCTCTCCGGCCCGGCGCGCACGCCGCCCTGCTCGGACCGCGGGTCCCTCCGGAACGCGGGCGGGCCCCGGGAGCGGTCCTACCGGTGCACCACCACCTTGTCGCCGTCGCGCACCTGCGCGAACAGGGCCGCGACGGCCGCCTCGTCCCGGACGTTGACGCAGCCGTGCGAGGCGCCCGCGTAGCCGCGGGCCGCGAAGTCGGACGAGTAGTGCACGGCCTGGCCGCCGCTGAAGAACATGGCGTAGGGCATGGCGGTGTCGTAGAGCGTCGACCAGTGGTGGCGGGACTTCCAGAACACCTGGAACACCCCCTCCCGGGTCGGCGTGCGCTCGGAGCCGAAGCGCACCGCCATCGTCGACACCGTCCGGCCGTCGATCATCCAGCGCAGCGTCCGGCTGGTCTTGCTGATGCACAGCACCCGGCCGCTCAGGCAGCGCGGGTCCGGCGGGTCGGCGGGCTGCCCGCCCATCGGGTACAGGTCCCACTGGCCGGGGTCGCGGGTCATCCCGCGCAGCCGCTGCCAGGTGACGGTGTCGGTCCGTCCGGTGACCGGCAGCCCGCGCTTGTCCTGGAAGCCGCGCACCGCCTGCTCGGTGGGCCCGTCGTACGTGCCGGTCGGCACCCGGGAGAGCCAGGCGATCTGGCGCAGCCGGGCCTGGAGTTCGCGCACGTCGCGCCCGCTGTCGCCGGGCCGCCACAGCACCGGTGCCGGCGGCGGGGGAGGCGGGGGCGGGGCCGTCCGCACCGGCGCGGGGGCGGACGGCGCCCGCGGGGTGCCCGGCACCGGGGCGGCCGCCGGGGGTGCCGCCGGGGGCACGGTGGACGGCGGCGAGGTCACCGCGGGCCGGCCGTCGTCCGGGACGGCCGGGACGGTCGGCACGGCCGGGGCGCCGGACGGGGTCCGGGGCGGGGCCGTGCCGCCGGCCACCACCGGCGGGTTGGTGCCGCCCGCGCCGGTGAGACCGGGGCCGGTCACCGTGCAGCCGCCCGCCGCCAGCGCCACCCCGAGCGCGGCGGCGACCGCCCGCCCGGCGCCCGCGCCGCGCCCCCCGCTCCTCGTCCCGCTCCTGCTCCTGCTGCCCCTCGTGCGCATCACGGCCCCCTCGGCCCACGGCTCGGTACGGACGTCCCCCGGGGTTGTTCCCCCGCACGGCACCGCGCGAACGGCACGCGGGGGTGGTGACCGGGTCCGGACGCCGGGCGTGGAGGCGCCGTCGCGCCCCGCTGTGAGGAAGCTCCCAGCGTGTGCCCCTCCACCCGGTGGGTCCGCGCCGATACAGTCCGTCGGGGAAACCGGCCGTGCCGGAGGGTGCACAGCGCGTGGTGGACGGCGGCGCGGGCCCGCCGGGCGGCGGGGCAGGGTGCCGGACGACGTGCGGGGCGGCCGCGGCGTGCGCGTGGTACGAGTCGGGCAGGCCGAAGCAATCGCTCAGCGGGAGAGGCGTCAACCATGGCACGCGAGTCGGAGTCGGGACTGCCCATCGAGCCGGTCTACGGGCCGGACACCCAGGCGGACTGGGACCCGGCGGAGAAGCTGGGCGAGCCCGGCGCGTACCCGTTCACCCGGGGCGTGTACCCGACGATGTACACCGGCCGTCCGTGGACGATGCGCCAGTACGCCGGGTTCGGCACGGCGACCGAGTCCAACGCGCGTTACAAGCAGCTCATCGCCAACGGCACGATGGGCCTGTCGGTCGCGTTCGACCTGCCGACCCAGATGGGCCACGACTCCGACGCCCCGATCGCCTCGGGCGAGGTCGGCAAGGTCGGCGTGGCGATCGACTCCATCGACGACATGCGGGTGCTGTTCGACGGCATCCCCCTGGACCGGGTGTCCACGTCCATGACGATCAACGCGCCCGCGGCCCTGCTGCTCCTGCTGTACCAACTGGTCGCCGAGGAGCAGGGCGTGGGCGCCGGCGAGCTGACCGGCACGATCCAGAACGACGTGCTGAAGGAGTACATCGCGCGCGGGACGTACATCTTCCCGCCGAAGCCGTCGCTGCGGCTGATCGCGGACATCTTCCAGTACTGCCGGGCCGAGATCCCCAAGTGGAACACCATCTCCATCTCCGGCTACCACATGGCCGAGGCCGGCGCCTCGCCCGCGCAGGAGATCGCCTTCACCCTCGCCGACGGCATCGAGTACGTGCGCACCGCCGTCGCGGCCGGGATGGACGTCGATGACTTCGCGCCCCGCCTCTCCTTCTTCTTCGTGGCCCGCACCACGATCCTGGAGGAGGTCGCCAAGTTCCGCGCGGCCCGCCGGATCTGGGCGCGCGTCATGAAGGAGGAGTTCGGCGCGCGGAACCCCAAGTCGCTGATGCTCCGCTTCCACACCCAGACGGCGGGTGTGCAGCTCACCGCCCAGCAGCCGGAGGTGAACCTGGTCCGCGTCGCCGTCCAGGGCCTGGCGGCCGTGCTGGGCGGCACCCAGTCGCTGCACACCAACTCGTTCGACGAGGCCATCGCCCTGCCCACCGACAAGTCCGCCCGCCTCGCCCTGCGCACCCAGCAGGTCCTCGCCTACGAGACCGACGTGACCGCGACCGTCGACCCGTTCGCCGGGTCCTACGTCGTCGAGCGGATGACCGACGACGTCGAGGCCGCCGCCCTGGAGCTGATGCGCAAGGTCGAGGACCTCGGCGGCGCCGTCAACGCCATCGAGCACGGCTTCCAGAAGGGCGAGATCGAGCGCAGCGCGTACCGCATCGCCCAGGAGACCGACGCGGGCGAACGCGTCGTCGTCGGCGTCAACCGCTACCAGCTCGACGCCGAGGAGCCCTACGAGCCGCTGCGCGTCGACCCGGCCATCGAGGCGCAGCAGGCCGAGCGCCTCGCCGCCCTGCGCGCCTCCCGCGACCAGGCCGCCGTCGACGGGGCCCTGGCCGCCCTGCGCAAGGCCGCCGAGGGCGAGGACAACGTCCTCTACCCGATGAAGGAGGCCCTGCGCGCCCGCGCCACCGTCGGCGAGGTGTGCGACGCCCTGCGCGCGATCTGGGGGACGTACGTCCCGTCGGACGCGTTCTGACGCGAAGCCGGGGCCGGGGCCGGAGCCGGGACCGAGCCCCAGCCGGGACCTGAGCCCGAGCCGGGACCGGGAGCCGGAGGCCGGGAGCGGTGGCGCGGCGGGGCGGGGCGGTGCCGTCACACGGTGCCGCGCTTCCTCCGGGACGGGGCGCCGCGTCCCTCGCGGCCGAGTGCCGTGCCCCTCATGACCGACGAGTGCCGCGCCCCGGCGCCCCCGCGCCCCCCCGCCCCGGCGCCCCCGCGCCCCGGTGACCCGGCGAGCGCCCCCGCGCCCCGGTGACCCGGCGCCCCCGCGCCCCCGCGCCCCGGTGACCCGGCGCCCCCGCGCCCCGGTGACCCGGCGCTCCCGTGCCCCCGCGCCGCGGTGCTGCCGGGGCGACGGGACGCCCCCGCGGCGACGGTGCGGCGCAGTGTCGTGACGGCGTGTGGCGGTGCTGCGGGGGCGTCGGGGCGGGGCTCCCGGGCCGTCGTTCCCGGCGGCCGAAACGTCCGCGCGCGGCGCGGGCCCGGCGTGCGACACTCCCCCCATGTTCGGCGTCATAAACCTCCCCACCTACCTGGCGGGACTGGCCCTCATCATCCTGCTGCCCGGTCCCAACTCGCTCTACGTCCTGTCCGTCGCCGCCCGCCGGGGCGTACGGGCGGGATACACCGGCGCCGCCGGGGTCTGGTGCGGGGACGCCGTGCTGATGACCCTCTCGGCGGCCGGTGTGGCCTCGCTGCTCAAGGCCAACGACGTGCTGTTCGGCATCGTGAAGTACGCCGGTGCCGGATACCTGACGTGGCTCGCGGTCGGGATGCTGCGGGCGGCGTGGGGGGTGTGGCGCACCCGGCACGAGCGGGCGGCGCCGGGCACCGGGGAGCCGGTCGCCGACGACGAGCGGCCCTTCCGGCGGGCCCTGGTCATCAGCCTGATCAACCCGAAGGCGATCCTCTTCTTCGTCGCCTTCTTCGTGCAGTTCGTCGACCCGGCGTACGCGCACCCGACGCTGTCCTTCGTCGTCCTCGGCGCCCTCGCCCAGGCGGCCAGCGTGCTCTACCTGAGCGCCCTGATCTTCGGCGGCACCCGGCTGGCCGCGGCCTTCCGCAGCCGCAGGCGGCTGTCGGCGGGGGCGACGTCGGCGGCGGGCGCGCTGTTCCTGGGCTTCGCGGTGAAGCTCTCGCTCGCCGGCGCGTAGGAGGCCCCGTCCCGGCACCCGGCCCCGGCGCGCGGGTGCCGGGTGCGCGGGGTTCCGCTAGCGGTCGGGGCGGGCGCGGCGGGTCGCGCGGTGGCGGCGTACCGCCCGGGTGACGGCCGGGGGCAGGACGTCGAGGGCGATCCGCCGGGCCCGCTCGCGCGGCGGGGTGCGCGGCGCGGTGCCGGGGCGGGGTGCCCCCGGCTGCCGGGTCTGGCCCGGGACCGGGGCGCCGCTCCCGTCCGCCGTCCGCGCCGGGGCGGCAGGGTCCGGGGCGTCCCGGTGCCGGGAAGGCGGCAGCGACGGCGGACGTACCGTCCGGCCCTTGGCGCGGGCCCGGACCAGCCGGTGGCCCGCCACCCGTTCCACGCCCACCCCGCAGTCGTCCCGCCCGCGCAGCGCCGCGAGCAGCCGCTCCCGGGCGGGTTCCGGGTCGCCCCAGGTGCCGTACATCTTGCGGCTGCTCAGGCAGACCGGGCGCAGCCCCCGGTTGAGCACCGCCTCCCACGCGGCGGCGGCCACGCCCGGGGTGTGCTCGGTGCGGAAGTCGTCCAGGACGACGATCCCGTCGGGGCGCAGCAGTTCGCGGGCGGCGCCGATGTCGCCGTGCACGTGCTCGTAGAGGTGTGAGGCGTCGATGTGGACGAACCGGCAGCTCCCGGGCGCGACCGTGCCGGTGATCGCCGAGGTGGGGGCCTGCACGACGGTGGGCAGCGCGTCGTGGAAGGAGAGGTAGTTCCGCTCGAACGAGAGCCGGGTCAGGGAGGCGTAGGAGCGTGCCGTCTCCGCCCGGTTCGCGTCGTCGGGCGCGTCGGCGCCGAAGAGGTCGCAGACGGTCAGGGTCTCGCCGTCCCGCAGGTGGTGGCCCAGCAGGATGGCGCTCTTGCCCATGTACGCGCCCAGTTCGAGCAGGTCGCCGCGGGTGTCGTCGTTCTCCTGCCACTCCAGCAGCCAGGAGAACAGCACCTGGTCGAGGGGCTGGAACCAGCCGGGGACGTCGTTCAGCTCACGGGGGAACTCGTGCGTTGCCTGCGCGGTCGCCATGGACCGAGGATGCCCCGCGCCGGGGTGAAAAGCATCTGTCCCGCACAATCCGACAGAAGGAACATCACATATTCATGCCATTGGCTGGTGCGGGCGTTCGCCCACGGGAGTTCACCCGACGGCCATCCGGAACGGGTGACGCGGTCTCCCGGGCGCTCCTAGCGTGCAGCGGTGTGCCGCGCGGCGCCGTGCCAGGGGCCGGGCCGCGGGGCGACAGCGCCGATCCCTTCCCGCCCGGCCGCCGGGCGCCCGTCCCGTCCGGGAGTGAGCCCCATCCCCTCCGAGCCGCGCCTCGCGCCCGCCCCCGCCGTGTCCCCGTCGGCCGCGCCCGCCCCCGCCCGGGGGGAGCACCGGTACGACATCGACCTGCTGCGGGTCCTGGCCGCCGCCGGGGTGATCCTCTGCCACGCCGCCGGTGAGCTCATGGCGGCCGTGGACCGCACGCCCGCGAAGGGCGCGGCCGTGTACACCACCGGCCTCGTCGCCGACGCCGTCAGCCGTGCCGCGGTGCCGCTGTTCTTCGCCATCGCCGGGTGGGTGGTGCTGTGCGGGGCGCCGCCCCGGGACGGCGCCCAGGTGCGGCGGCGGCTGACGCGGATCGTGGTGCCCATGGGGGTGTGGACCGCCGGATACCTGATGTGGGCGCGGCTGCGGGACGAGGCCGACGGGGGCGTGCGGGGGCTCGCGCGCGACGCGCTGTTCGCCTCCGTCCGGCCGGCGTTCCACCTCTGGTACCTGTACGCCTACGTCCCCGTGGTCCTGCTGCTGTCGGTTGCCGTGCTGGTGCGGTCCGGGAAGCGGCCGTGGGGCGCCGGGGCGCTGCTGCTCGGGCTGGCGCTCGCGCCGTCTCTGCTGGGGGACGCCGGACGGCTGGCCGGGGCGCGGGTGCCCGCCTTCGGCTGGCAGTTCGGGGTGTACCAGCTCGCGTACGCCGTGGCCGGGGCGGTGCTGCTGTCGCTGCCGGGGGAGGCGTTCGCCGGGCGACGGCGCCGGCTGCTGTGGGCGGGGGCCGCGGTCTGCGGCTGGGCGGCGGTGGCGGTGTACGAGCACCGGGTGCACTTCCCCGCGGCGTACGCCTCGGCGGTGGTGGCGCTGCAGGCGGGGGCGGTGCTGATGCTCGCGGGGCGGGTGCGGGTGCCGGAGCGGTTCCGGGGGCCCGTGGCGCTGCTGGCGGGGGTGTCCTTCGGGGCGTATCTGGTGCACCTGATGGTGCTGCGGACGCTGTCGCCGTGGGTGGTCTCCGCCGGGTCGGGCGCGGTGGCCGCGGTCGGCGGGCTGCTGGCGCTGACCGTCGTGACGGGGGCGCTGTCCTTCGGAGCGGCGTGGATCTGGACCCGGGCGGGGCTGGCGCGGTGGCTGGGGTGACGGCGCGGGGTGCCGCCGGGCCGACGCGGGGCGCCACCGGGCCGGGGCGGGGGGACGGGTGGTGCCGCGGCGCGGGCGGAGGGGGCCGGGCCGGCCCACGACGGTCGTGCCCCGGCGTCCCGTCGTGGGACGCCGGGGCACGGCGCGGGTCGCGGGGTCAGGCCGGGCGGCGGGTGGCCGCTCTGCGGAGCAGGCGCTTGGCCCGGCGGATCTGGAGCTCGGCGCGGAGCCGGGGGCGGCTGCCAGGCAGGGAGAGCTCGGCCAGGCGCAGGTCGGGGACGTAGCGCACGGCGGGGCCCCCGGCGCGCAGCAGGTCGGCGGCCGACTCGCGCAGCTCCGGATAGGTCCTGGGCTGCATGCAGAACCCGATCGCGCGCACCAGGGGGCCGAGCGTCTCCGGGGCCGGGCCCACCAGCGCCGGGGTCCCGTCGCGCTCCAGGTCGGGCACCAGGTGGTCGATCAGGGCCAGCGGGACGCGGTTGCTGTTGGCGTACGGCGTGAGGCGGTCCAGCACCGTGCCGGTGCCGACCCGGGCGACGGGCACCCCGTAGTAGGCGGAGGCGGTGACCATGGCCGTGGAGAAGCAGCCGACCACCAGTTCGGGCCGGCAGTGCTGGTACAGCGTCTCCGCGAGCAGCGGCGCGTCCAGCACCGTGAGCCGGACGCCCGCGTCCGCCGCGGCCTTGCTCAGCGCCGCCGAGTAGCTCACCGGTGCCGTCGGGTGCGGTTTGAGGACGACCGAGCGGTGCCCGGCCCGCGCGGCACCGGTGAGCATCCGCACGTGGAGGTCCTCCTCCGCCTCGGCGCTCAGGATGCCGAGGGCCGCCAGGTACTGGCCCAGCAGCACCGCCGTCGGGGCCTCCGCCAGCACCGGCGCCAGCCGGGGGTCGTCAGCCGCGTCGGCCGCGACCGCGTCCAGCACCTCCCGGAACGCCGCGTCGGGCACCGTCACCGGCTCGACCTCGAACTCGGAGAGCAGCAGCGGCCGCAGCCCGGGGAGCAGGTCGAGGTGGAGCAGCCGCCGGACCCTGCTCCCCATGGCCAGCGGCAGCCGTTCACGGGTGGGGCCGTAGCTCATCAGGCCGTCGGCGTAGACGTCGATGGTGCTCTCGGAGAAGATCGCCGCCAGCGCGCGGGCCGGGTTGACCTGGATCGACTCGACGGCCAGCTCGATCAGGTCGAGCTCACCGATGCCCCAGGCGCGCCGGAACGCCCGCTGCCAGAGCACCGTGTCGTGGCCGCGCGGGCCCCAACTGCTGGGATGGTGCGGGCTGATGGCCTCGTTCCAGCTCACCACCGCGTCGAACCGGGCGGCTGTCGGCGCGTATCCGCGCATCTCGTCGAGGCGCAGCGCGGTCTCCGGCACGGCGGCGTTGTTGGAGACCAGCAGCACGCGCCGGGCACCGCCGCGCGGTCCGAACAGGCCCGCGTCCAGCGCCGCGGCGAGGGTGGCCGCCCCGTACAGGGTGGACACCTGGAAGATCTGGGTCGTGTGGCGCATGGGTCAGGCAGCCTTCCGCCCGTTGCGCAGGCGGCCGAGCAGCCTGCTCCGGGTCCTGTCGATGGTCCGCAGTGTCTCCTCCAGCACCGGCTGGGGCATGCGGTGCAGCGCGGCGCGCGCCTCCCGGCGCAGCCGCGCGGCGGCCGGGGGCTCGTACTCGTCCGCCTTGCCGAGGTGGAAGGCGATCATGGCGCAGTAGGTGCGCACCGCCTTGGGGAGGAAGCGGTCGCCCTCCCGGTCCGCCGCCAGGTCGGCCAGCAGCAGGTCGTAGGCGGGGATGAAGTCGAGCTGGCGGGAGTCCTTGACCTGGGTCAGGGAGGTCGCCACCCCGCGCCGGTAGAAGACGCCGTGCAGGCCGAGGGAGGCGTAGCTGCGGGCCCGCAGGTGCAGGCGCCAGATCCACAGGCGGTCCTCGGCGGTGCGCAGCCCGGTCTCGAAGCGCAGTGCTCCGTCGTCGAAGAGGTGGCGGCGGTAGACGCCCGCCCAGACGAAGGGGTAGTCGACCATGGTCTCCCGGTGGGGCGGCGCGATGCCGTCGCGCGGGTCCATCACCCGCTCGCGCAGCGCGGCCGGGGGCCGCCGGACCACCCGCTGGGTGCCGGTGGCCTGCACATGGTCGGTGCGGGCGAAGTCGCAGCCCAGCTCGTCCATGGCGGTCACCAGTCCGGCCAGGTGGCCGGGGCCGTACCAGTCGTCGCCGTCCAGGAAGGTGAGCAGCTCGCCGGTGGCGGCGTCGATGCCGCTGTTGCGCGCCTGGGCGATGCCCCGGTTCGTCTCGTGCCGGATCACCGTGGCGTTGGGCAGCCTCTCCGCCCAGCGGTCGATCGTCGACGGGGTGGAATCCGTGGAGCAGTCGTCGACGAGCAGGAACTCGACACCGGGGTCCGCGTTGCTGGCGAGACTTCTCAGGGTGCTGTCGGCGAAGGCCTCCACATTGTGGAAGGGGACGACGACGGACAGTTTTGGCACGCGGGCCTCTCATCTTCGCAAGAGTGGGAGTGGAACAGGCTAGTCACGGGCCCGGCGGATTCGGTGGCCGCCGGGGCGCGGGGCGGTGAATTCCATTCCTGGCGCGGGTGAATTCTCGGTGCCGAGGAGGGGAGTTCCGCGATTTCGGCCCCGTTCCGGCCGGACACCGGTTCTGATCCGGCGGATATCGAGTCCCGTTCCGCCGGTGCCCGGTTGTGTTCCGTTCCCGGTCCGGTCCGGTCCGGGGCGGGGCGGGGCGGGCGCGGTGGCCGGGGCGGGGCCGGGTGCCGGGACGGCGGGGGCGCGTCGTCCCCGGCCTCGCCGTCCGCCGCCGTCGGGGGGCCGGCCCGGTGACCGGGTCACCGGCGCCGTAGGCCCCGGCGCAGGGAGCGGGCCCGGCGGGCCGCCGCGCGCGCGGCGGGGCTGTGCGGCAGGAACGCCAGCCCTTCCGGGATGCCGCCGGGCAGGCCCAGCGCGGCCAGCCGCCGCCTCCCGAAGTACCGCCCCACGAGGGCGTCCCGCTCCCGGCGCGGCGCCCCCCGCAGCCGGGCGCGCAGCCACGCCTCCGTCTCCGCGCGCAGCGCGGGCAGCACCTTCGGGCGCGTCACGAAACCGACCGCGCGCACCAGCCCCGCCGCGTCCCCGGCGTCCGGGCCGGGACGCCGCGCGGCCACGGCGGCCGGGGCGGACGGCCCCGGCAGCAGCGTGTGGGCGAGGACGAGGGGGACGCGGTCCTCGTGGCCGTAGGGTTCCAGCCGGTCCAGCAGGGTGCCGGTGCCGACCCGGGCGACCGGCAGCCCGTACAGCGAGGCGGCGGTGAGCAGGGCGGTGGGTGAGCAGCCCAGCACCAGGGCCGGGCGCAGCCGCCGGAACAGCGTCTCGGGCAGGGGCGGCTCCTCCGTCACCGTGAGCCGCGCGCCGAGCCGTACGGCCGCCGCCGCGAGGGCGCGGGCGCCGGGGTGGGGGGCGCCGGGGTGCGGGGCGGCGGCGGGGTGCGCGGCGAGGACGACATCGGTGTGGCCGAGGGCGACGGCATCCGACAGCATCCGTACGCACAGCTCCTCCACCGCCCCGGCGGGAAGGGCGCCGAGCGCCGCGGGACCGGGACCGAGCAGCAGCGCGGGCCCGGCGGGCGCGGGCTCCCCGGCCGCCACCGGGTCCGCCTTCCCGGGGGCCGCCGTGCCCGAGCCCGGGGCCGTCACCGGGTCCGCCTCACCGGGGGCCGTCGGGGCCGAGCCCCGGGTCGGCGGCCGGTCAGCTTTCGCGGGGGCTGTCGGGGCCGTGTCCCGGGCCGCTGCCGGGTCGGCTTTCCCGGCGGTCATCGGGCCTGTGCCCTGGGTCGTCGGCCGGTCAGCTTCCCCGGGGGCCGTCGGCGTCGTGTCCCGGGT
>NZ_WWGX01000045.1 GCF_009862265.1 Streptomyces sp. SID8352
GAAGTCGAAGTGACCGAGACGGGCGGCGGGCTCTTGGTCGAGGAACTGCGGCTCGGTCCACAGGCCGATGCTGACCACGAGCCAGGTGTGAGGGCGGTCCGGGTCGTCGCACAGCCACAGGTCGAACGTGCCGGCCAGTAGGTGCTCTCCCCACTTCCAGACCTTGGCCCGCGGTTCGAGGTCGGCGGCACCGTCAATACGCAGCGGCATCAGCGCCTGCTCGAACGGGGTGATCACATCGGCGTAGGCGGCCCGCAAGGCAGCGCTGGCGACGTTGTCAACCGTCAGCTCACGGTCCGGGGTGATCTCCCACTCCAGGCCGGAGGGCACCTGGCCGTCCAGGTATTCACGGATCGGGGCGAGGGCCAGCGGCAGACCGTCCTTGTCGCGTCGGGCGTGCTCGGCCGCGGGCATGCGGACCCACCAGGCGTAGTAGGGCGTTCCGCTGTCGTAGGAGTCGTAGTCGACGCACAGCCCGTAGACGCAGCCGAGCGAGGCGGCGAGCTGCTTCATCGTCGCCTGGGTGCGCTCGTCCAGGTCCGGACCCTCACCGGCGAGCTGCTGCGGGTCTTGGACCTCCAGCTTCCATACCACCCAGTCGAAGTCCTCCCAGTGCTTCGCCTGCTTCACGTCCTGTGCCACCGCCGCCTGCCCCTCCGCCTGCTTGTGCTGGTTCAAGGGCAAGTACATCAGCGGGTAGGAGGCGCCGTACGGCGTTCACGCTCCCCCGCCCCCAAGGAGCGAATCACCCTGCCGGGTGTGGGGCGTGCCCGGCTGCGCGGCCGGGCTACCAGCGGCGTAGGTCCTTGGTGAGGTCACGGTGCCACTCGGTGCGGCGCGGCACGTACTCATCGGGTGCCGCACCGAGAGCGACGGCCTGGTCCGTGATCCCGTAGGTGACCCGGTAGGCCAGGACCTGGGTGGCGTGGTCCATCCATTCCTGCGTCTTGTGCGCCGGCGGGACGGGACCGAGCACGGTCACGAACCACATGGGCAGCAGGGCGCGGACGCGGATCGCGTCGGCCAGGCGGCCGCGTAGCAGCCAGTTCAGTTTCCGCTCCGCCTTGTCGCCCTGCTCGATCAGGGATGCCTTGGCCTGCCGCAGAGTGTCGTCCTGGGCTAGTGCGGCCTGCGCGGCCTGGGCGGGGCCGGCCAGCTTCTGGGCCCGCTGGCCGTGGCTTTCGGCGAGGGTGCGGGACATGCCGAAGTCCATGACGGCCTGCTTGAACTCGCGGGACGTGCGCGGCTGGCTGGCCAGGATTCCGGCGGCCTCCACCACCTTGTCGCGGTGCTCGTCGCGCTCTTCGACTGCCCCTTCGTAGTGGCGGATGTTGAGGCGGTGGGCCTCGCGCTGGTGTCCGGGGAGCAGGCCGGAGCGTACGTTCCATCCGTGGCTGGCGGTCCTGGCCAGCTTCATCCACTCCGGGTCGATGGTGTCGAGGTCGGCGAGCGGGGCGCCGCCCGCGGCGAGCAGGTGCGCTTCGAGGACCTGGACGCGGCCGGTCAGCCGCTTGAGGGCCTGCTCGGTGTCCTGGATGTCGCCGCGAACGTCGTCGTCCAGCTCGGTCAGCTCGGTGCGGACAGTGCTGAGGTCGTCCTCGAGGCGACGGACATCGCCGCGGATGTCGCTCAGCTCGTAGTCGAGGTCTTCCAGCTCCCCCAGCTTCGAACGCAGCGAGTGCAGCTCGCTCTCCACCCCGCCGGTCCGGCTCTCCAGACGGCGGACCTGATAGCCGTAGTCGTCGCTCACCGCCGCGCCCCCTTCGGGTCCGCGCCCGTGCTGTCCATCACAGACCCGGCGACCAGCATCCAGCCCAGGGCAGCGGCGAAGATGAACCACCGGCTGATCACGCTCAGGCTGATCAGGGCCACCAGGAGCGCGACCACGTGCAGCCCGACGGCTCCGAAGCGGCGGTCACGGTGCTGTTCGGCATCGACCTTCTGGAAGCAGCCGGCCACCGTGCCCGCGAAGTGCGGGACCAGCAGGACCAGCCACCAGGTCGAGCGGTCCATGACGAAGACCAGCGCGATCAGCGCGGCTCCGACGGCCGCCTGGCCGCGCCAGGACCACGTCACGATGCGCTCACTGCGTCTGCGCTCGGGCTCGGCCAGCCGCTCGGGGATCGTCTTCTCGAACTCCACCAGCCTGCTTGTGGAGTTCACCAGCCGGGCGTACTCCACCGCGAACTGGTCGTCATCGACGTCGTGTTTCAGGACCTCCGCATGGCGAGCGCCGACATTCTGCTGAAGCTGCGCCAACTGCTCCTCGATCTGCTGCTCGGTGCTGCCCACCGAACCACCCCCACCCACGATGCGACGACACGCCGACCGGACACTTCCCAGCCGACTGCCACCGCCAGCCGTCAAATCGATCGACCGTATCCGCAGCTGTCCGGGCCCCGCCGGGCAATCAGATGCAGTGGCTGAAACCATGCCGATCAAGTGCATCGGTGCCTGCCCAGGGGCGTCACGTTGTCTCCGTGGCTTGGCAGAGGCAGCCGTCATGAGTTCTGCAGGGCGTACACCTGGTACGGCACGGTGGTTCCGCCTTCAACCTGCCGGTCGGACGTCCCGATGTGGGTGAACCCGGCCTTGATCAGGACGCGGCCGGAGGCTGGGTTGTCGGGGTGGTGCATGGCTTCCAGCCGGTTGAGGCCGACGGTGGTGAAGGCGACGGTGACGACCTGGTCGGCGGCGTGGGTGGCGTAGCCGTTGCCCCAGCTGTCTTCCCGGAGGATGTAGCTGATGGTGCCCATGGACGGGGTGCGCCGCCGCAGGGAGATCAGGCCGATCATCTCGTCTGCGGCGAGGACCCCCCAGCTCCACTGTGCACGCGGGGTTTCGGCAGCTCGGGCGAGGGACGCGCGGATCTTCTCGTGGGCCTGGTCGAGGGTGAGGGGCTTGCCGGTGGTGTGCCGGATGGAGGCTCCGCTGTAGATGCGGGTGAGGGCGGGGGCGTCGTCGAGGGCCAGGGAGCGCAGAGTCACCATGCGGTGGTCAGCTCCTTCGCGGTGGGGCGGTTGGCGGGGTCAGGGGCCAGGCACGCGGTGATGGCGTCCTCGAACTCGGGGAAGGGCCAAGGCCGGACGTCGCGCAGCGCGGTGGTGGTGCCCTGGGCGATGACGGCCAGCTTCTCGAGCCGGTCGAGGTCGTCGTCGTAGGTGACGGGGCGCTGTCCGGTCCAGCACCAGAACAGGGAGGCGCCCAGGCTCCAGATGTCGCCGGAGGGTTGTGCCTGGATGTGGGTGTCGGCGGGGGTGTCGAGGATCTGCGTGGCGAGCTCGGGAGCGGTGGTGTGGGTGAGGGCTCCCCGGTAGGGGACGTGGCGGCCGTCGCCAGGGCCGCAGGCGAGGGCGTAGTCGATGACGGCTGCGTGGCCGTCGTGTGTGACCAGGGTGTTGGTCGGCTGGACGTCGGCGTGGGCCCACCCGGCGGCGTGCATGCGGGCGAGGTGCTCCGTCCAGGTGCGGGCGATGCCCGCGAGCCGGGGGCGGACCGAGGCTCGGTATCCTTCCGGGCCGCGGGCGAGGGCGAGGGCCCGCCACAGGGGCGCACCGTCGATCCAGTTGACGGCCAGCCACCGGCCGCCGTCCCATGTCCCGGCGCTCACCCGGTAGTCGGGGCTGAGGGCGCCGGCGCTGGTGAGGCGAAGGAGGTGATCGTCCTCTTGGGCCATCTCGGCGGCCTTGTCGCGGGCGTTGTCGCCGTCGGGGTTGTTGGCCTTCAGCGCGACGGTGCGCTTGAGGCCCTGGAGCTTCCAGGCCCGGGAGCCGCGCCGGTCGCTCAGGACTTGGATGGCGGTGGGCTCGCCGGTCTGGCCGGTGAGGAGGGCGACGGCTTCGCCGGGAGGAGCAGGTGCCTGGCCCATGTGCGGATCTCCGTCCACTCGGTGGGGATGTGCTCGAACACGTCGCGGCCGTCGTCGTCGGCCGCGGCGAGCACGGCGGCCAGGTCGGGGGTCGCACTCAGGAAGCGTGGGTCGCGGCGCCGGACGGCGGCCCTCACGGGGAGGAACGAAGCGGGAGCGGCCGGGATCCGGTGGCCGGCCGCGGTGACTTCCTCTTCTCCCGCGTAGAACTTGCCGAGCATCACCCCGACCGGCCCGTATAGGTTCTTCAACGCCCAGTGCGGCCAAGCCATCAGGTCACGGTGCCGGGTACCGGATACGTCGCCCAACAGGACGATGTTCTCGCACCGCAGCAGGCCGTGCGGCCGGTTCAGCAAGGGCCGCAGCCATTCCGCGGCCTGGGCGCCCGCGTGGAACAGCTCGGCCTGGACGGCATCGGCGTCGCCGTCGGCGCGGTAGACCGTCCAGGTCGTCAGACCCCGTTGGAGGGAAGGGGCGAGGTAGGGGCAGCGGGCTGTCATCTGCCGCATGTAGTCGCTGATGTCCACGGACGTGGGCCGGGTGGTGCTGGCCTCAACGAGGCGCAGCGCCCCGGCGGTGGGCCGGGGCGCTGCGCTGGTGCGGCCGGTGGTCACCGGCGGGCGGTCTCCGGCTGGTCGGGCGCTACGTCGTCGCCGTCACCGCCGGCGGGGCCGCAGTCCCACTCCGCGACCACGGTGCCGGTCTCCCGGTAGTGGGCGACGGCCTCCTGGTCGAGATTGCCGTCGGCGTCGGTGAACCAGATCTCCGGCAGGGGCCCATACGCCTCTTCGTAGGCGGCGACCCAGGCGATCGGGCCGTGGCCGTTGTTGGCGACGTGCCGGATGGGCTGGCCGGCGGTCTCCAGGCACAGGGCCTCGTAGGCCGGGGTGCCGAGCTGCTCGTGCCACGCCTTGTCCACGGCCGGGGAGAACATCTCGGGTGCGCTCTGGCCGGTCTTGAAGCGCCGGCCGGTGATGGTCAGGAACCGGCGCAGCTCGGTCGTTGCGGTGCTCATGGTGGTGCCCCTCTCGGTCTGTCGGGTGGTGCTCTCCCCGTTCGGGTTGGAACGGGTGCGGTGCCGGGTGGTGCAGTGCGCCGCGCACCCGGGGTCGTTGGTCTCGTCCGGGTGCGCGGCGGTCTCAGGGGGCCATGACGGCTTGGGGTGCGACGCTCACGAGGCGGTCCAGGCGCTCGTACAGGGCGCGTACGAGGCGGGCGTGGCGCTGGGTGCAGCGCGCGGTGCCCTCCGCTGGGACGGACAGGCGTCGGTCTGCTTCCTCGAGGACGACGTCGGCGAGGGCGCGGGGGGCGTGGTCTTCGGGCAGCGGGTCCGCGGCGCGGCGGACGTCGGCGGCGACGGCGCGGGCGGCACCGGTGAGCAGCAGCGTGAGCTGCTTCAGGTCCGCAGGCGGCAGGCCGGGGTCGCCGGTCCATCCCAGCACGGCTTTGACCAGACCCTTGTGGAGCTCCCGGTCCAGGGGTAGCTCCGCTTCGAGGCGTCCTTCGGGGGCGTGAAGGACCACGTGTGTGCTGCTCATCGGTGCCTCGCCGGTTCGGTGGTCGCGGGCGGCACGGTCTCGTTCGTCGGACGTCGACCGCATCCCGACCGTACGAGCGGACCCGATGCGGTAGGACTGACCGTGAGTACGGGTTTGGGTGCGCAGGGCGACCGGGGAGCAGGCCGGTATGGGCAGGCCGCGACGAACATCAGCAGGTGTGGTGACCGGCTTCGTGCTGCGTCTGATCCGCGAGTCGGTCCCGTGCACGCAGGCCGCCCTGGCGGAGGTCCTGGGCGTGGACGTGGACACGCTGCAGGGCTGGGAGTCGGGACGGCGCCCGCTGGCGAACATGCGGGCCGGGGCTCTGCTGGAGCTGCGCAGGCGGCTTCCGGCGCTCGGCGGCGACGTGGCGCTGGTGGTGTGGCTGGACGCGGCGATGGACGCGGACCGGATCATCGCGGCCGGGCTGGACGGCGAGGTCGGCGGGCCGCACCCGCTGGCCGGGTGGGTCCATACCCGGGACACCGCGCACATGCTGGCCTGGGCGCTGAACGGCACCGTCCCGCCGGCGCTCGCCGGACGCTTACCCCGCCCCCGGCGCGGTCCGGTCGCCGTCGCGCCGCAGCTGGCGGCCGCGGACCGGGCGGTGTTCTTCGACCACCTGCGGGGCACGACCGAAGCGGCGGCCCGACAGGGCGAGGGCGGGGTGCTGCTGCACCGCCAGGCGCTCTACCTCGCCTCGTACGACCGGGGGCCGGACGCGGCTGCTTGGACCGCACACACCCTTCACCGGCGCCGGGACGTGCTGGCGAGGCGGGGCTGGTCGCCGCACTGGGCGGAGGCCCGCTCCACCGCGACCGCGCTCGCCCGGCTGGGAGATCCGCAGCCACTGCTGGACTTCATCAACCGCGCCCTGGCCGACGACGACACCGCGGAGGCGGCGAACCTCAACTACTGGGCGCTGTGGCTGGGGGCGTTGACGTTGCCGCAGCCGGACGACGCGTTCATGCGGGACCGGGACCTGTCGGGCTGGGATCCGGTGACCCTGCTGCGGGGCCTGGCCCTCGGGCTGCATCTGGCGCCCGGCTACGTCGACCTGTACGCGCACTCGCTGTGGGCGCTGCTGACCGCGTTCCCGTGGCTGCCGCAGGCCGCCGGACCGCTCGCGGGCCCGCTGCGCGAGCAGGCCGGCCAACTCCTGGACGGGGCGGCGCTGTCAGCGAGATCCCGGCGCGAACTCGCCCACGTCCACTACGTTTTCGATCACAACCGCTGATATCCGGAGGACCTTATGGCCGACGACACCACCAAGGGCACTGCGAGCTTCATCTCCGAGATGGGCGTGCTCAAGCGCGTCGCACGGACCGGATGGTGGTTCACCGGCAACAAGCAGCCGGAGTCCGTCGCCGAACACTCCTTCCGCGTCGGGGTGATCGGCTCCGTCCTCGCCATGATGGAAGGGGCCGACCCGGCCCGGGTCGCGTTGATGTGCCTGTTCCACGACAGCCAGGAAACCCGGATCGGGGACATCGCGCACATCGGCCGGACGTACATCAGGGCCGCTCCGAACGGTGAGGTGACCGCCGACCAGGTCGCCAACGCCCACCCGGCCGTACGCACCGGGGTTCAGGGCGCGGTCGACGAATACGAGGCCGCCGAAACCCCAGAGGCGATCGTCGCCCGCGACGCGGACAAGCTCGAATGCCTGGTCCAGGCGGTGGAGTACCGGGAGCAGGGCTACAGCCTCACCCAGAACTGGATCGACACCAGTCTCGCCTCGCTCAAGACCCCGTCCGCGAAAGCCCTCGCGAACGCCGCGCTGAGCATGGACTCGCTCCAGTGGCAGAAGAACTTCCTGCCCTAACCGATTCCAGGCGAGCGCACTGGTGTTGAGCAGCCTGAGTACGCAGAGCCGGGCCCCGGGGGCGTCATGCCTTCCCCCGGGGCCCCTGGCGTGTCCGCTCGCTCTACCGATAGCAGCGGGCGGGGCCGACGCGCCCGGCATCGCGCACCGGGTCAGCGGCCGGCGGGCTCGGGGTAGCGCTCGCGGCGACGGTCCGGGGCGTCGACGCCGATCTCGTACCAGGGCTCGCCCTGCTGGAGCCGGGGCAGGGTGTTCACCCACACCGCGACGGCGATGCCCCGCACGTCGGCGGTGAGCGCCTGGAGGCGGTTGTCGAGCAGGTGCTCCGCCTTCCCTTCCAGGACGACATGCAGCCGCGGGAAGGTCTTCGAGCGGGTGTAGCGGTGGCGCTGCCAGAACGGGTACGTCCCGCCGATCGTGCCGCGGGCGCCTTCCCAGACGCGGTGCCCGGCGTAGCGCTCGTAGTCCCAGACCTCCTTCGCGAGGCGGGCCTGGGACATGGTGCCGTTGTCGAGCTCGAACAGGCGGACCTCGCTGGTCTTGGTCGGCCACGCGAGGACGGCGTCGGTGTTGAAGCTCAGGCCGGTCTCCTTGACGGCGTGGTTCACCTCCACCTGCCAGTCGTTCAGCGAGCGCCGACCGCCGTAGGCCAGGACCGTGTCGGTCACCGCGAGTCCGTGCGGACCGAACCCGGCCTTCACCGCCTTCGCTCCGGTGCCGGCCTTCGGACGCGGTGGCAGCTCGTTGCCGTCAGCCAGAGCCCTCTGTCCCGCAGGAGTCAGGTTCCAGATCTTGTCCTTGCCGTGCTTCCCGTTCGTCTCCGCCAGCCCGAGCTCCGCCAGTTCCACCATCGCCCTGCGCACGTACGACCGGCCGTCCGACTCCTCCGCCGTGATCACCGAAGCCATCTGCCGAACCGTCGCTATCCGCACACACCCCAGCATCCGCAGCGCATCGGCCCGCACCTTCCCGGCCGTGGGAGTGGACCTCTTCCCCTTCGCCGACGTCTCAGGGGAAGGGGAAGAGGTGTCAGCGTGCCGGGAGGCACCCTGACGGGCGGTGTGAGCTGCGGTGATCGGCACGACGTTGGAATCGTTCACGGCACCGTTCACGGCACTGGATTCCGGGCCGCCCGGAAGGCGCTCAGCACCCCTTGTCCAGGTCGGGCGCGACTCCGGATCGGGCTGCCCGGCACTGCTGGTGTACGTCATGGTGAAGCTCCTCACGCAGGTGGCGCGGGGGTCCGGATGGAATCCCCCTTCACTTGCTAGAGGTGTCGCGAAAGTCGACGGTGTGACGATCCGCCCTTCACCGTTACCGAGCCGTGATCACCCGGTGGGCGCCGCGCAGAGCTCGGAGACGATCGCGAACGACGTCGTCACCATCGGCACCGCCATCGCCGGCGGCATCACCGCGTGGGTGGTCTGGCCGTGCGCCATCCCGTTGCGGATCTGCCGACCATAGTCGAGGTACTCCGCCTGCCGGGACGTCAGGATGCCGTCGGCCGCGCCCTGCTTGATGAGGCCGTGCAGCGGCTTCTTGCCCGCGTCCGGGATCCGGTCGCGCAGCACGATCTCCACCGCGATCAGGGAGTGCATGACCGCCACGGTGGAGAACTCGTAGCAGTAGTACGACTGGCGCAGCAGTTCGCGCGCCGTACGCAGGACGGTCGCCGCGGCCTCGGGCACGCCGTCGGGCACGACCAGGTCCTTCACGAGGTCGTGCATGTCGGCGTAGGAGGTGACGAAGTAGTGGGCCCGGTCGTCGGGGACCGGGAACGGCAGCCGCTGCGTGGTCATCTCCGAAGTCTCCCAGCGGCACGTCCCGGGCGGCAGCGCCTTTTCCCCGGTCGTCGCGCAGCGTGCCGGGACGGAGATTTCTCCCCCGTTGAAATGGGCGGTATGTCGCAGGTAGCGGACCGTGTCAAGGGGAAACGTGGTGAGGGGCCAGGCCGTGGCTGCTCACCGTCGGTGCTCGGACTCTGTCCACAGGGCTGCGGCTCGAAGGTGTCTTCGAGGCCGCCGCGATCAGCGGGGCGGCCCGAAGAGAGGGAGCCACCCATGCCCGAGAACACCGTCACCGCGCCGCTCGCCCCAATGCAGCCGGCCGACGTCGCCGACGCCTTCGCCTACATCCGGGCGATGCAGGCCGGCGACATCGACACCGCCTGCGCGGTCGCCGCCGACGCGGGCCCGGAGCTGCACCGGCTGCTCCTGGACGTCGCCGCGCGCGTCTTCATCCCCATCACCGCCGAGGACGACCACGACGGGGAGCCGTGCGCGCACTCCTTCCTCGCCGCCGCGCTCGGGCGGCTGCTGCTGGAGCTCCTCTGCCACAGCGTGTGCCTGGCCGGTGCACCGAGCATCGCCGACACCATCACCCGCTTCACCGAGAACAGCCTCACCGAGGACCACAGCGACGTCGCCGACGTCCTGCGCCAGCTGGGGGCCGCCGGGATGAAGCAGGCGATGGAAGCGCACCCGCCGCACCGCACCACCGCATAGCGCACCTTCGGGACAGCGGTGGTGCGGTCCGGCGCGCATCCCCGACGCACCACCGTGGTGCGCACCACCGCACCGCACCGCACCAACTCGGTGCGCACCACCGCACCCACCGCACCGCATCGCCGGGCGCCACGGCCGGGCGGGCTCCCCTATCACACACCCCCTTGACCACGACCTGATCGCGAGCCGAAACGGGCTGTGTCAAGGGGAAACGTCCTTGGTGGCGGAGCTGGTCAAGGGGGTGCGGCTGAGCCGGACAAGGGGGTCGCACGCGCCCGGCCGCACCCGGACAAGGGGTCGTCGACGGCGAGCGCACCGGTGCGGTGCGAACTTCGAGCACGGCGCATCGGGTGCGCACGTGCGTGCCGGACATCGTCGGATGGTGCGCACGGGGTGCGGTGGCGGACATCGTGGTGCGCAGCAGAGTGGCGTCCATCGTCATCCGGTGCGCACCACGGTGTCGTCCACTCGGTGCGGCCCACCGGGTGGAGCCCATCGGATGGAGTCCACTCGATGTCGTACATCGCCACGGGATGCAGAACATCGCGGGTTCCACTCGGTGGACGATCTCCGGCATCCTCACCGCAGCCAGGCGTTGGAGTGCCGCACCCGGAACAGGGCGCGGGCATCGCGGCGGGCAGCCGCGTTGCCGATCCGGCTCTGCCGGGAGCGGGGCCGGCGCGACTCCCCCGCGGCGAGGCGGCGCTTGGCGGCGTCCTGGAGCCGCTCCCGCTGATCGTCCAGCTGCTTCTTCTTGGCCGCCTTCGACTTCGGTGTCCGGGGCCGCTTCCAGATCGGCTGCCAGCCCACGGGCACCTCGGGCTCGGGCTCCTGGTCCTCACCGAGCACGGCGGCCATCTCCCCACTGGCTGCGCGGGCTCGGGCGAGGACGTCCTTCACCTCCGGGATCTCGGGGGTCTCCGGTGTGGTCATGCGAGTCCTCCTGTGGGTGTCCGGCCAGGTGTCGGCTGCGCGCCGGGCGGCGGGGTGTGTGACGGTGCGGGCGCCGGCGGGGCGGGCTGCTGCCGGGCTGCGCGGGCGGCTGCGCGAGCGGCGGCGCGCTCCCGGACTGTGTCCTGGAGCCTGGCGGCCATCTGGGCGACGGCCTCGATCGTGGCGCGGGTCTGCTCCAGCGCGGCAGCCTCGGTCCCCTGCTGCTGCTCCTGGGCGCGGTCGGCCTCCCGGTCCAGGCGCGAGGGACGCAGGCCAGTCCTCGAGGTGCCGGGCACGGCGACGGTGTGCGGGCGGGCTCGGGAGCCCAGGCGCTCCGCCCGGCGCGCCGCGTGCATCCGGGCCTTCAACGCGTCGGCGGCGAGGCGGGCCCGCGCGTAGAGAGGGAGCGTCCGGTTGCGGGTCAGCGGGCGCAGCACGGCCTGGTCGCCGGTGTCGCGGGGGTACAGGGCGTGCAGGTCGGCGGTCATCATCAGGCCCCGGCCGACGGGGCGGGTGTAGTCGTCGACGACGGTCTGCACGATTCGTTCGTCCAGGCCCGGCTGGTGGGGTCGGCCGCGCAGGACGTAGGAGAGGTAGCGGCGCGCTTCGGCGAGCAGGTGGTGGCGTTTGAACGCCCCGCGCATCACGTACACCACGGCGACGACGTCAACGGCCGCCAGGGCGACGTCGACGACCGGCCACACCCGCGCCCACACCGCTGCGGCCGCCGCTCGCGCCCGCTGCGCCAGCCGGTCGATGACGTCGGCGCCAAACGAGCCGATGGCTGACTCCCGCCAGCTCTCGCGCAGCTCGGACAGCGCCCGCGGCTCCTTGCGCTTGGGTGGGCGTGTCCGGTCGGCGGCCCGGCAGGCCAGCGCGTAGGCGGCCCTCTCCCCCGGCGCGTGCCCGTGCTCTTCCACGTACTCGGCAGTGAGGACGAACAGCGCTTCCTCGATCTGCTGGCGGCGCGTGGACTGCCAGCCGATGAGCCGCTGGTCGATGCCCGCGATCTCCATGACGGGACGGCGGCCGGGTGTCACCTCGCGCGGCTCCCAGGCCCACCCGAGCCGGGCGGACACCTCTTCCATGAAGAACAGGAGGTACAGGGTGTCGGCGGCGACGATGTGGGACAGCAGCGTGTCCGCCGACAGGTTGCCCCACGTGCCCTTGGCGTCCGGCCGGCGGGCGCGGATTGACACGACCGCGTGATCGTGGAGCAGCGGCTTCGACTCCTCCGCTCTGGACTCGTAGTGCCGGAACACAGCGACGATCAGCCCGTCGCGGACCGGTGTACGGTGCTTGCCGCCGCTCCCCGACCGGATCTGCGCGACCGACTCCCCCAGCCACTTCAGCGTCTTGTCCACGGAGATGTCCTGGCACAGCTCCAGCACCCGGCGTTCCTCGTCGTCCATCAGCGCCCACGCGATGTGCGCCGTCGGCGGCGGCCGGAACACCAGGTCCATGCCCAGCCAGGGGATGCGCTCCTTGGCCTTCTCCGTCTTCGGCGACCGGTTGTGCTCGATCGGCCTGCCCAGCACGCTCGCCCGCCGGGCCTTCGCCGGATCGTCGCCCGCCTCCAGGCGCTCGCGCTCGATCCGGTCGGCGTCCGGGTGCCGGCCTTCCCCCAGGAGCAGTTCGGCCTGCCGCTCGCCCACCACGTCCCCGGCCGTGAGGCCGACCGCCTCCAGACCCCGGCCCCGCCAGATCCCGGGCGGGACGCCGGCCTCGTCCTGGGCGTCGCGCAGCGCCGTGCCTACGGGGCGGTGGCCGTCACCGACCATCACGCCGCGGAAGAGATAGCGCACTCCGTCACCCGGACGGAGCTCCGATTTGCTGATCACCGGGCCATGGAACACCGGTCATGACCTGCACAAAAGCGCGATCCGGGGTCCTTCCCGCCGGGCGGGAGGCCATCACCAAGTCTTTACCGCAGCGCCCGCCAGGCGGGCCGTCACGTCAGCCCGCGACGGTAAGCCGCCGACGTGTGCACAGTCCGCCGCATGACCAACGAACTGCTTCACGGAGACCTCTGCCCGCTGTGCGGCCAGCCCCTCACGCTGCGCGCGACCGCCGACGTCCGCTCGAACACGCCGTACCCCAGCCGAATCGACACGGTGCCCCACTGCACCAGCTGCGCCACCGACATGACCCGCGCGCAGAAGTGGGCCGACCTGATGCGCGCCCGATACGAGAGCTGACCCCGGCCGTGCGAATGCTGCGCGCCGACCACACGAGCACCACCCGCCACGAAATACGACTCCAGCCGACTCCAACGTCCACCAGCGCCAGCACGCACCAACGCACCACTCCCCCGACCAACCACTGAGCACACCGCGCCACCAACGCCCTTCAACACGACCAGCCACCACCGCCCCCGGCCGACCGGCCGGGGGCTTCGTGCGTCCTGGAGGAGTTCACCGTGCCCACGTACGAGACCCTGCCGCGCTTCACCGCCGACCTGGACCGCCTCACCCCGGAACAACGCCGCAAGTTCCACCAGACCGTGGTGGCCTTCGTCGAGGACCTGCGCGCCGGAGGACGCTTCCGCGCCGGTCTCCGCGTCAAGCGTGTTCAACGGGCGACCGGGATCTACGAACTCACCTGGTCCATGGGCGCCGGCCCCGCAGGACGCGCCACCTGGCAGTACGGGGCCGCCCGACGCCCCGGCACCCCGCACGTCATCTGGCGTCGCATCGGCACCCACGACATCCTCACCGGCCCGTAGCGCCTCATCGCGTCGCGTCCGCGTCGGGAGGCAAAGTGCCCGCGGCCTTGTACCGAGGGGGTGGATCGAGGACGTCATCATGTGATCAGCGCGCACGACCTTGCGCGGCTGCATCTTGTTGGGTGGGACATGAAGCTGACTGGTGAGCCCGGCGGGGTCGAGGCGCTGGCGGAGGAGGCCGTCGTCGCGGCGTGCACGCTGGCCGACGCCGCCGACCCGGCGCGGTGGAGCGCGGGCGCGGTGGAGGATGCGGCCGCTGCCCTGGAGGTCCTGGCCGGTGCGCTCGCCCAGCTCGACCCGGAGTGCGCGGAGATCCTCTCCGTCGTGCCGGTCGCCGTGGCCGCCGTCGTCGAGCGCGCCGAACAGGCCGCAGCCGGGACGAGCGAGTCCGCCGACGGCAGGGCGACAGCCGGGACGAGCACGGCGCTGCGCCAGGCGCTCGCCGCGCACGGTCTGACCCGGCACCGTGTCCACCAGCTCGGCGCCGCGCTGGTCACGGTGACGCTGGACGCACCCGAGGCGCAGGCCCTGGCCGCGGTCCTCAGCCGACCCGAGGCCCTCCCCCAGCAGGCGCAGCAGGGGGTCGAGAGCGGTTGGGGGGCCGGGCCGGCGGAGACTGCGGCGGCCGCGCTCGCCGACGCTCTACGCGCACACGGCACGGGCGCGTACGCGCGGGTCCTTGCCTCCGGACAGGTGAGCGCCGGCCTCACCCCGCAGACCGCCCACACGATCGTCACGGCCCTCACCTCCCGGCCCGGGACCGCAGCACGCGGCAAACGACGCGGGCTCGGTCCAGGGTTCAAGGGCATCGCCGCCCAGCAGTCGGCGCCGTAGCGCCCCACGGGATCCCCCGGCCCTGGGCTCCTGATCCTCGCCGAGCGCGGCGGCCATCTGCTCGCGGGCGGCTCGGGCGCGGGCGAGGGCTTCGTCGGGGGTGGGCTTGTCTTCCGGGGTGTTCACGTGGACTCCTGGGGTTGGGCCCGGTGTGTGCTGGGGTGCCAGGTGGCTGGGTGTGCGGCTGCGGGGTCGTCGCCGAGGTGGGCTGCGGGAGGGGCCGTGGGCGGCTTCGCGTGCCCGTCGGCTGTCCTGGAGGGTGGCGGCCACCTGCGCGGCGGCGGCTTCCAAGGTCTGGCGGGTCCGCTCCACCGCGTCGACATCGGCACCGGTCTCCGGCTCCAGGAGGGGGCCGTCCTTCTGGCCGTTGCGGAACGGCTGCGGGTGTGGCCTTGAGGCGGCGGGCACGGCGACGGCATTCGGGCGGGATTCGGCACCACGAAGGCTTCGGTTGGCGAGCCAGGCCGTCAGTCGCTCGGCCTCTGGCGCGGATCGCGGCCGGGGTCTGGCAGCCGGTCAGCAGGACCGGCGCGCCTTTCTGGGACGAGTAGTCAAAGGCCCGCTCCAGCGCGGGGAAGACACCCGTCAGCACCCCGGCCGTCCCCGGCACACCCTCTGCCCGGCACCCCCTCCCTGGCGGCTCGCCTGAGCTGCTTCACGGCCTGCCAGGCCGCGGAGGACGCCTCGTGGGGCACGGTGTATCCGTGGCGGCGGGCTTCGGACGTCGTCCCGATGACCCGCCGCTCGATGGTGTTCAGCGGAGCCGAGACGATCCGGTCCAGGTACGTGACAAATGCGAGGAAGGTACCGACCGTGATGTCACCGTCCGCGAGACGTGTGCCAGTGTGTTCAGCGAGCCAGTCCTGGAACCCGGTCCAGATTTCCCAGTCCCGCGCGTACGCGGCACGGGTCCTCTCAGGCCGGACCCGCCGCGCGTAACGCGTGGAGTCCGTATTGAGCGCTGCAAGAACAGCAGCCACCGGATCGGATACGCATTCCCCCACTGCTGTCACGCCTCTGTCTCCACTACCGCACCTCCACACGCGCACACAGGCCAGGACACGCAACTGCCGATCATCTTGCACCGCAGGCCCGGGCCGAACAGCAAACGGCACGCCGGATGGCCGACCTGCCGCCCCCGGCGCCCGCGGAGAACCCCGGCCCGCCACCGCTACGTGCCCGCGCCCAACTGCCGCCCCGTGCCCGCGGAGAACCCAACGCGGAGCCCGTCGTCCGGAGAAGGGGTCGATATCTCGGAGAGCAGTGCTGACTCACGCAAGCCGCGCTCTTGGCCACGTCAGGCTTTCGGCTGCGACCTCGTACTGTCGGCGCGCAGTTCCTCGTTGATGCGCATTGCTTCTTCGAGCTGGTCTTCGAGGATGACGATGCGGCAGGCGTCCTCGATCTTGGTACCCCGGTCGACGAGTTCGCGGGCGCGAGCGGCCAGGCGCAGCTGGTAGCGGGAGAAGCGGCGGTGACCGCCGTCCGACCGCAGTGGGGTGATCAGTCGGATTTCGCCGAGGGTGCGGAGGAAGGCTGGAGTGGTGCCGAGCATCTCGGCGGCCCGGCCCATGGTGTAGGCGGGGTAGTCGTCGTCATCGAGATTGTCGGCGGGTCGGGGACTGCCAGGGGGCATAGCACCTCTTCTTCCGTACGCGTCAAGGGGCCCGGGTGCTGTACGGCACCCGGGCCCCGAACTTTCAACACCATCTACCGGCTGACTGCGCCGGCCTTCTTGTTCCGCGCGTCCACCCGGGAGGGCGGATGTGCGGGGATCGCGGATGCGTGACCGGGGACCACCTTCCGTTCTGGGGTCTGCGGTACCCGAGCGGTGTCATCCCTCGCCCGGGCGATCCTGATGGCGTCTGCTCCTTATCTCTCCCGTACTGCCGGTCGATACTGCGGATCCTGCGGTGTTACGTGCGGCCCCTGGGGCCGCTCGGCCCGGCAGCCAGTGAAGGAACCCGCCCTTTCCGGCTCCGTCACTCCACTGCCGTTCCGCTTCCTGCTCCGACCTGCATGCACGGCAGTTCATGTCTGCCGTGCCCTCTTCGATCTCCTGGCTACGGGAAAACTCTAACCAGAGCGAACCTCATATGTCTACTCCGCCCACAACAGATTCCCTCATGGGCACAGGACGGCTCTTCTGGTGCATCTGTATGAGGGACGCTCCCGCACCGGAAGTGTGAAACCCGAAAGAGCGGGCACAAGCCCTTCTCAGCGACACAGCCGATGCAGGTGGGATGGTTCGCGCATGAACAGCACGGAGACGACCAGCACGGCAGCCCCCGCGCCCCTCGTCATCGGGAACGACAGCCCGGGCGACGTCTCTCGCACCCGCGATGCCGTCCGGCTCTTCGCCGACAACCTGGACCCCGCTCTGGACACCGAGATGGCGGAGACTCTCATCCTGGTGGCCTCTGAACTCGCCTCCAACGCACTGCGCCACGGGGGCGGCCGATACACCGTCCACCTCAGCGCGACCCCTGAAACGGTGTGCCTCGCGATCAGCGACCCCAGCCCCACGCCACCGCAAGAACGGACCCCAGACCTGAAAGGCGGCACCGGAGGCTTCGGCTGGCACATAATCCGCCGCCTCACCGACAGCGTGACCATCACACCCGGCCCCGGCCAGGGGAAAACCATCCACGCCCGCCTCACACGCCGCCCCCGACAGGAAGAGCACCGCCACAGCACCGCTGCCACGCTGGCGGCGATCAACAACGGCCTGCGGTCGCCGAAGATCCAGGATGCATCTGCACAATCGGCGTCAGCCGCGCAGGTGAACCTTCACCCCGCTGGTCACGACCACCTACCGGTGCAGTCCTTCCCCGCACCGGACAGGTTCCGTCGCCCGGCACATCCATCAGTTCGCGGGCGTCATCATGTGATCAGCCCGCACGGCCTTGTGCGGCCACACCCCGTCGGGCAGGGCATCAAGCAACCGAGCCGGGCAAGCTGAAGGCCCTGGCGGAGGAGGCCGTCGTCACGGCGTGCACGCCGGCCGACGCCGCCGACCCGTCACGGTGAAGCGCGGACGCGGTGGAGGACATGGCCGCCGCCCTCGAGGTCCTCGCCGGTGCGCTCACCCAGCCCGGCCCCGAGTGCCCGGAGATCCTCTCCGCCGTACCGGTCGCCGCGGCCGCCGTCGTCGAACGCGCCGAACAGACCAGCGCCGGGGCGAGCGAGTCCGTCAGCGGCAGAGCGACGGCCGGGACGAGCACGGCGCTGCGCCAGGCGCTCGCCGCTCACGGTCTGACCCAGCACCGTCTCCACCAGCTCGGGGCCGCTCTGGTCACGGTCACGCTGGACGCACCCGAGGCGCAAGCCCTGGCCATGCTCCTCAGCCGCCGCGACGCCCTCCCCCGGCAGACGCAGCAGGGGGGCGAGAGCGGTTGGGGGTCCGGGCCGACGGAGACTGCGGCGGCCGCGCTCGCCGACGCTCTCCGCGCACACGGCAGAGGCGCGTACACGCGGGTCCTCGCCTCCGGACAGGTAAGCGCCGGCCTCACCCCACAGTCCGCCCAGGCCGTGGTCGCGGCCCTAGCCGCCCGGCCCGGTGCTGCACCACGCGGCAATCGGCGCGGGCTCGGGCCAGGGTTCAAGGGCATCGCTTCACGCTGACCGCCCGGAGCGGCGCCGCCAGAAGTCGAGGGACTTCCCCCAATTGGGGAAGTCCCGCTCAACAACAGGGGTCAGTCCTTGACCAGCTCTGCATCGACGATGCCGTCCTTGTCGGCGGTCTCGGTGTCGACGAGGGCAGCCGGGGTGGCGTCGGTGTCGACCTTCACCTTGCTGAGGATTCCGCCGTTGCGATCGGAGAGATACAACGGCCCCATCCGTGGCCGGATGGGGCCGTATTCGGGTGCCGGGCACGGTTCCTCAGGTGGTGCGTGCTGCGGCTTGCTCGACGAAGGAGCGGGCTAGCTCGTGGGCACGGGCTGGATCCCTGTTGAGCGCCTTGCTGCTCAGCATCTCGAGCAGTGAGAAGAAGGCGTCATTATCGTCCATCTTCACGTCCAGCAGCATTGCCAGCTCGCCGGGTCTGTCGAAGGGAACTCGGCGGGGTGGGTTCGTGTCGCTGTTCTTGGGCTCCGGAGAGTCCGTGCGGGGCTCCGGGATCGCGTCCGATGCGTCGGCGTTCGGCAAGGAGCCTGCCGTATGCCTTGCTTCTGCGGCCGCGGTGCTGGCTGGCGGTGAAGTTTCGGCCGTGGCGTCGGTGATAACGGCGTTATCACCGGCGGGTCTGCTCGGCGCTTTGTCCCTGTCGGGGCTGACTTCCCCGGGAGTCACACGTCGCTTGGTTGCCCGTGCCTCTTCTTTGGCTGCTCGCTCGGCTTTCAGTTCGGCCAGAGCCGTCTGCTGTTGTTCGACGGGCTTTTTCCCGACTGCGCGCAGCAGTTCGATGGGTTCTTCCCCGATGCGGGCTTGCAGTTCGGGTTGGAGGTTGAGCAGGGCGAGGCGTTGGGAGACCCAGGGCTGGGAGCGGTGGAGTCGTTTGGCGAGGGCGCGCTGACTGCCGTGGATGTCGAGTAGTCGTTGTAGGGCGCGGGCTTCGTCGAGTTCGGTGAGGTCTTGGCGGTGGATGTTGGCGACGAGGGCGGACTCGAGGATCTCTTCGGGGGTGGTGCCCTGGTCGTCGCTGACCATGATCTTGAGGGAGGGGATGCCTGCTTCGCGGGCGGCGGCGAGGCGGCTGCTGCCGTCGACAACCACGTGAGTGGTGTCTGGCTCGAGGTCGGTCTCTCGGTCCGGGTTGGCCTTGACGTAGACGTCGCGGTTCATGACCGTGATGGCTTGCTTCTGGCCGTGGGTCTTTAGGCTGCCCGCGAGGTCGGTGAGGTCGCCGAGAACGGAGCGGGGGTTGTCGGGGTTGAGGCTGATGCGGTGGGTGGGGAGTTCGGTCGGTGGGGCGATGCCTTCTGTGGGTACGCCGGTGGCGGCGGCGACGGCTTGGCGGCGGGCGCTGATTGGGCGTACTCCCCCGCCGAATCGGCCGGCTCCGAGCTGGTCGGCCTTGTTCATGAGACCTCCCTTGCCAGGGCTCGCATGCCGACGGCTTGCTGTGACTTGGGGGCGTAGGACAGCAGCGGCTTTTTCACTCGGACTGCTTCTTTCTGTTCTTTGAGGTCGCCGATGAGGCCGACGACCTTCGGGTCCTTTATGTCGACCCATCCCTGGAGGGAGGAGGTGGCGATGTATCCGCGGCGGCTGTCGTAGAGGTTGACGACGATGCCGAGGTAGTCGATGTCGACCTGGAGGTCTCCGCGTAGGTCGTCGATTTGGGTGGTGAGGAGTTCGTAGGCGTCGGCTGAGCTGTCCTCAGCCTGGACGACGATCAGGGCGCCGGACTGTCCGGGCCTTTCGCCGTCGCGTCGGCGGGCGTAGTAGGCGGCGGCGTCCATGCTGAGGCCGAGGCTGGGTGGGCAGTCGACGATGATGACGTCGTACTCGGATTCGAGGGGGGCGAGAGCGCGCTCGAGTGCGGCTTCCCTGGCCCGGACGGCGGACAGCCGTACGTCGAGGAGGAAGGCGTCGTGGCATGCGGGCAGAAGGTGGAGACGGCCGTCGAACGCTTCGCTGTCGACCACGATGATGAGGTCCCGCAGGGCGCCCTTGGGGTCGCCGGCCATGTGGTTGGTGAGGCTGTCGCCGTTCATCGGCAGTGGGCTGCCGCCCAGTTGGCTGGTGAGGTGGGACTGGGGGTCGAAGTCGACGAGAAGGACTCGTAGTCCCGGTCCGGGCAGGTTCTCGATGTCGAGGGGATCAGTCCCGGTCTCGGGGTCGTCGTGCGTCTCGCTCGCGCGCAGGGCCTTGGTGAGGGCTTTGGCGACGCGTACGGGGTGGAGACTGTTGGGGTCTTCGGCCAGTGCCTCGCCGAGTCCGGCTGTGATGGCTGTCTTGCCGACTCCGCCCTTCTGGTTGCAGACGACGATGCGTCGGGTGATCGCGGGTCGCTCGATCTCCGGGGTGGGGTTGGTGTCGAGCCAGAGCTGGACGCTTTGGGCCAGGCCCTGGATGAGCGAGACGCCCCGGTCGGTGGCGGCCTGCCGGAACTCGTCCCATTGGCCGGGAGGCAGGAAGGTGGAGAAGGAGTCGGCGCCGGCGGTGTCGATGGGGGCGGGGGTGGAGGCGAGGCTGCACCAGTCGGTGATGCCCTGTTCCACGGCGGCCTGGATCTCGATGCCGTGCTGGGCGGCTCTGATCTTGAGGTTCTGCCGGAGCCATCCCGGCAGTTTGGAGACGACCTTCTCGCGGTCGCTGGAAGCGGCTGACGAACTCATGCTGGACACCATACTAACGCCCTTGATCATTTTCAGCAGTGGCACGTTAGTTAGACCAACTTGGTGATGAGTCAGATCTCCTCGGAGGCGATAACGGCGTTATCACCTGCGAGGAGAGGTCTGGCCGGTGGGGGCACCGGCGGCATCCCCTGTGTCCGGCACCGCGGGCAATCCGGGCCCGCCCGGCGGGGGAGAGGAAGCGGCCAATGCCTGCGCTGGAAAGTGCCGGGCGTGAGCACCGCCTCCGCAGGCTCTGGACACGGACGAGCGTGAGGGGCAGAGGTAGAGGGATCGGCCACACTGCTCGTGGGGTCGTACGCAACCAGCAGGCATGTCCAAGGCCCGAAACACAAAAAAGGCCCGGCACCTCCCCAGATCGTTCTGAGGTGGGCCGGGCCTTCGGTTGTCAGACTGTCCAGATCGCAGGTGCGCCGCTGTCGGGATTGGGGATCCCGACAGCGGTCACTGCGGCGGCCGGGTGCCGTAAGGCGGTCACCGGAACGGCGCCGGGCTTGGTGCCGCGCGCCCAGACCATGCGCCAGGTGCCATCCCACTCGCATCCGCAGACGTGCTCCGGATGCAGGTGCCGTAAGAAGAGGCCGTGCGTCAGGACTGCGCGCGGGATGCGGGGGATGAGCACCGCCGGATCGCCGCCGGGTTACAGATGCCGGTTCCGCCAACCGTGGACCCGGGCCATGTACGCGGCGGCGGCCTCGATGTGTCGGTCCACCGCTGATGCCCGAGGACGAGGAAGCCGACCGGGTAGAGGTCATCTTCGGAGCCGCCGTCGATCCCGGCGACGAACAGGCCCTGGTGGGCGATGAACCCATCGTCGGCCACGCCGTCGGCGCAGGGCGTCCAGATCTGTTCTGTGGGGTGCGGGGCGCCGTCGTCACCCTCGTTGGTCTCGCCGGTGGTCATGCGCCCGCACCGGTGCCGGTGTCGGCCGCCGTCTTCAGGACGCGCGGCAGATGGACGTGGAGGTGTTCGATGTCGGCCTGGAGGCCGCGGGCGCGGACTTCTCGGGCAAGGAGCTCGATGAGGCCGGATGCCCTGTGCCTCCCGCCTGCACAACCGATGGCGATGCGGCGAGGGCCGGCGGGCAGGGTCGCGTAGTCGGCGAGGTTGGCGAGCAACTCGCGGGCGCCGGGGGTGTTGAGGACGACGTCCTGGACGCGGGGGTTGAGGCCGTCGAGGTCGAGGATGTCGCGGGCGGCGGCCGGGTCGCGCAGCCGGGCCCGGACGTCTTCGATCCGGTCGGCGGCGGGCGGGACGGGGGAGCCGTCCTGGCCGGTGGGCAGGTGCAGGTAGCCGAACGAGGTCAGACGGATCGTGCGCAAGGGGAGCCTCCTGCTCGGTGGTGAGGGGCGGGACATGCGGAGCGCCGCGCCCGGCCGGGAAGGGCGGGGCGCGGCGCTCCGAGGTGGTGCTACCGGGTGGTGGCTGCGTTGGCCGCCCTTTGCAGGCGCGTCAGATCGCGTCCGTCGATCACGTCCGGGGGTGCGGCGCCGACCGGGGCGGCGACGTCGACCGTGCGGCCGTCGTCCAGGGTGACCGGGGTGTACAGCATCCGGACCCAGCTGCGCGAGGCGCTGCTCCCGGCGTTCGGCGGGCAGCTCCAGGACCACAGCGCAGAACCGTCCTGCTCCCCGGCTGCGGCCAGCCCGCGTCGAGCCCGGCCGTCACTCGGCGGGCCGGGCTCGACGCGGGCTTGGTGTTACCCGGTGGTGATGTCCGGGTCGGCCTAGAAGATCTCGATCCGAATCACCTTGTGGACGTGGCCGGGGTTCCACGTGGTCCACTTCGCCAGGGTGACGTCCTCGAGCGTCGGGTTGTTCAGATTCCGCTGGAACTGGAGCCGCACCCTGTTGTTGCCGGACTCGACCCAGTTGACGCCGTAGATGGCGACCGGCATGGCCCCACCGTTCGCGAAGCAGAGAACGCTCTGGCCGTTGTTGTTGTGGATCTCCAGGAAATCAGTCTGGTTGCAGGGCACGCCGTTGATGAACGGGGTGCGGCCATCGGTCTGCGGAGCACTCGCGACGGCGGGTACCGCTGCGGCGGCCAAGGCGGCCATTGTGGCGACGGCGAGTCCGAGAGGCCGACGTATGGACGGTTTCATGCTTCTCCTTCGGTGGTGCGGACCAGGCCCGTACCGCAGCGAGCACTTCCGGCTCCCGTATGCCGCTCACGACAGGGCTGCCGCTGAATCCGGTGCGGTCATCTCCGTGGACGACCTCGCCCCGGCGGGACGTGTGCCAGCATCACCGCTGCCGTGCCGTCGCGGCATCGGCGAACATCGCCTATACGGAGATCCGGGAGGACTCACGCGGACGGTCCCCGGGGGTCAGGTCAGCAGCAGGCCGCGCAGCTGGCGGCGGGAGGTGATGTCGAGCTTGCGGAAGATGGTGCGCAAGTGCGCGTCGATCGTGCGCGGGCTCAGGAACAACCGCACGGCGACCTCTTTGGAGGTGGCCCCTGTGGCGACCAGCCGAGCGATGTGCAGCTCGTGGGCGGTGAGCGCATCGGCCGGTCCGGCGGACCGCTGGTGGGGCTGTCCACCGGTGGCGCGCAGCTCGCGGGCGGCGCGGGCGGCGAATCCCGCCGCGCCCCTGTCGGAGAGCATCCGGTGGGCTGTGCGGAGATGCTCGCGGGCCTCCTGAGGGCGGCGTTCACGGCGCAGCCACTCGCCATGGACAAGATGGGCCCGGGCGAGGTCCAAGGTCATGCGGCAGCGGCCGAGCCGTTCGATCGCCTCCAGGTACGACTCTTCGGCCGCCGGCCCGCTGCTGGTCAGCGCCCGCGAGCGGGCGGCCAGCCCCAGGGCCCACTCGGTGCCGCTGGCGCGCGCTCGCGAACTCAGCGTGTGCAGCGCGCCGGCAGCGAGCTCGGGCCGCCCGCAGCGGACAGCCGCCTCGATCAGCTCGGGCAGTGCCAGGTTGCTGTGCACCAACTCGTCGAACTGGTACGGCAGCATCGCGGCGGCGAGCGCGGCGGTGTAGTTCCCCAAGCCGTTGTGCAGCACCGCCAGGGAGTAGTGGGCCAGACCGGCCGCCGTACCCTCACCCTGTCCGTCGGCCGCGTCGACGACAGCCGCGTGCATCTCGTCGACCGCGGTCTGCCGGCCGCGCCAGGCCGCCAGCAGGATGTCGTTGCTGGGCAGCGGTGAGGCGTCCGTGACCCGCGTGTACGCGGCGGCCTCGGTACCCAGCTCGGCGGCGCGGGTGAGTTCGCCGGTGAGCAGGACTACGGCGGCCAGGCAGTGGAGCGCGGAGGGCAGTGCGGCCAGCGCGCCGGCCTCGCGGGCAAGGCGGACATGGCGCGTGGCGATCGTGTGGAGCGCCTCGTCGTCCCAGAGTGCCGTCGCGACGCGGCTCGCCAGCAGCAGCCAACGGCTGTCCCCGCCGTCCCGCTCTCCCCGGTGAGGTTCGTGATCACGGTCATCGAGGGAGGTGAGCGCCCGTTGCAGGAGGGGCACGCAGGCTTCGTGCCCGCTGGTGGCCCTGACCACCAGTCCGTCGAGGAAGAGGTCCACCACGTGTGGCGGCGTCGACGGTGGCGACGCCGCCCGGGCGACTGCGGCCACCTCCAGCACCCCATGGGGGGACGTACCGCGCAGGTGGGAGGATTCCAGGGCCTGTAGGCAGATGTCGCGGGCCAGTGAGGCGTCCAGCGGGGCGAACTCCTTCGCGGCGTCCAGCAGCATTCCGGGCACGTCGTGATTGCGCAGGGCGTGAAACGCGATCTGGGCGCCCAGCAGCTTTGCCCGGGCGCGCCCCAGCGCGGGCAGGGGGCCGGCCTCCGCGACCGTCAGCAACTCCAGGGCGGCGCTGGGCGCGCCGGCCGTGTGCTTGGCGTGCGCGGCGCTCAGGGCACGGCGTGCGCGGTCGCCGGGCCCGGGTGTCAGCATGACGGCCCGTTCCAGGAACGCGGCCGCCGCGGCCGGTCCGCCACGGGCCCGTGCCCGACCGGCTGAACGCTCCAGTTCGGCGGCGATCGTCTCGTCGGCGCCGAGGGTGGCCTGCGCACGGTGCCAGACGCGGCGGTCGGGCTCGGTCCGGGGGTCGGTCGCCATGGCCAGTGCGTAGTGCGCACGGCGGCGGTCGGACGGCTCGGCCGCCCGATAGACCGCCGAACGCACCAGCGGATGGGGGAACCGCACCCGGGTGCCGACCTCCAGCAGGCCCGCTGTCTGAGCCCCTGCGGCCGCGTCGGCGTCGATGCCGAGATGCGCTGCCGCGTCCCACAGCAGTGCCGTGTCGCCGAGTGGCTCGGCCGCCGCGACCAGGAGCAGTAACCGTGTCCCGGCCGGCAGGTCGCGCGATCGGCGCCGGAAGCTCTCCTCGATCCTGCGCGGCACGCTCAGTTCGTGCGGCAGTCCGAATCCGCCTGCCAGCTTCTCCGGCCCTGCGCTCAGGGGCAGCTCCGCCAGCACCAGCGGGTTGCCCCGCGCCTCGGCGATGATCTGGTCGCGTACCCGCTGATCCATCGGCGTCCTGACCGCCGTGGCCAACACCTGTCGTGCGTCCGCCGCGCCGAGCCCGGCCAGGCGCAGCTTCGGCAGTCCCGCGAACGGGCAAGCGTCGCCGAAGCCGGAACCGGAGCCGGAGCCGGAGCCGGAATCGTGGCCGGGGGCCGGGGCGGGGTCGCGCAGCGCGAACAAGAGCCCCAGCCGCTCGGCCCTCACCCGCCGCGCCACGAAGGCGAGGGTCTGCGCGGACTCCGTGTCCAACCACTGGGCGTCATCCATCAGGCAGAGCAGCGGCCGTTCCTCGGCGGCCTCGGCCAACAGCCCCAGGGTGGCGAGCGCCACCAGGAACCGGTCCGGTGGCTCGCCCTCGCACAGCCCGAACGCCACCCCCAAGGCGGTCCGCTGGGGCGGGGGCAGCGCGCCCAGCCGGTCCAGCAACGGCGCACACACCTGGTGCAGGCCGGAGAACGCGAACTCCATTTCGGACTCCACGCCGGGCGCACGCTCCACCCGGAACCCCGACGCGACGTCGCCGGCGTGCTCCAGGAGCGAGGTCTTTCCGATACCGGCCTCACCGCACACCACCAACACGCCGCTGCGGCCCGTCCGTGCCGCGGCGAGCAGCCGCTCGATCGCCTTGCGCTCTGTGCTCCGGCCCACCAGCATCTCTTGGCTCTCCCGGGGGCGACGGCAGACGGTGGGCCGGACTGGCGCCCCGGCCCTGTCCTTCTCCCGCCCGGCACCTGAAAATTTATGCGGCCCCCGTTCCTCCGGGTCGATTGTCGGCCAGAGGGAGGCCCTCGCCGAGCGGGGCCGCTCATGCCGTCCTCCTCGAGTAGGAAGCTCGCGTGTGTCAGGCGAAGTGCCTGCCGTCATGCCAGTACAAAGTGGGACCGGCAGGGCGAGCTCCCGGACGTCGGCGAGCTCCAGGTGCCACCGGCCGGGCTGCGCCCATTCGGTGCAGGGCGGGGAGCCGTGCGGGTCCTGGTGGCAGCCGGTCAGCCGGGCGACACCGATCACGGCGCCGGTCGGCAGCTCGCGGCCTCGAATCGTGCGGACGACATGCGGCAGGTGCAGGGCGGGCCGGTCGATCTGCAGGCCCGCGTGCAGCAGCACCAGGCCGCGCCAGGACCAGGGCTGCGGGCGGTTCTCGACCGTCTTGGCCCCGGCGACAATGCACGTGGTCCACGGCTGCTTCACGCTGATTCCGCGGATCCAGTCGCCCGCCGGCGGAAGGGCTCCGGTGTGGGTGCTCATGCCGCTCGCCCCCAGACTACCGTGCCCGGCCGCCTGGCCCGCCGGCCGTTGACGGACGGAAGCGTGGCGTGCGCGGCGGTGGCGAGGTGGGCGCGGCCGGAGTGCTTGCCGTCGTACAGGGCGGCGTCGGCGGCCCGCTGCAACGCGGTCAGGTCGCGGGTGCCGAGGACGCCGGTGGCTGCGGCGCCGACCGAGGCGGCGACATCGACGGTGCGGCCGTCGTCTAGGACGACGGGGGTGTGCAGCATCCGGACCAGCTGCGCGAGGCGCTGCTCCAGGGGCGCGGCGGGCACCGGGACGACGACGGCGAACTCATCGCCTCCGAGCCTGCCCACAGCGGCGCGCGGGCCCGCCCACGCGGTGAGCCTGGCGGCGGTCGCGGCCAGGACGGCGTGGTCCGGAAAGCTGGGATTCACAGGCCGCGGGCGTCGGCGAGGCCAGCGGCCTGGTCGACCATGCGCAGCGGGGTACGGGCCGATCCGTGGGCGTCGTTGAAGGACGGCACGGAGTCCACGTCGTCGCCGAACGTGCGGCGGATCGCGTCCAGGAGCACCGAGGCGGCGTCGGTTTCCAGGCCGCTGTCGCCACGGGCCTCGGCGCGGATGGCCCCGAGCATGCAACGGGCGCCGTCCTCGTCGACCAGGGCGCCGGAGCACCAGCCGCCGGTGAGCAGCCGGTGGTGGGCCCGCTGCAGAAGCGCGGCGACCGGGGTCGGATAGGCGGCCGGTGGCTGGAGCGTCGGGGTCAGCGGGACAGTGACGACGTCACCCAGGTCCACGGGCCCGGTGGGGATGTGCGCGGTGTTGACGGCGTGGGCGACGGCCGCTTCGTTCAGACGCGCCGTCATCTCCATGTCCACGAGGGTGAGGCGTTCCTCAAGGGTCAGTGCCGTCGGCGGCGCGGCGGCGGCCTGGCGGGTGGTCGGGGCGGGCGGGTGCAGCGCGGGGGAGAGGGCGGTGTCGGGCATGGCGGGCTCCAGGCAAGGAACGCCGGAGGGCGCTGCCGGGGGGCGTTCTCCGGCAGCGCTCTCCGGCGTCGTGCAGCGGGGGAGGGGAGCGGGTGGGGGTGGGGGTGATCAGGCGTCGGTGAGGCTCTTGATGGCCTCCAGCGCCTGGCGGGGCGAGGCGACCTGCTCGGAGCGGCGACCGCCGCCCTTGGAGCCGCGCTCGCCGAACTTGCCGCCTCCGCCTCCGCCGCCGCGCCGGCGGGGCTTGCCGTCGCCGTCGTCGTCCTCGTCGGGTTCGGGCCAGAACTCGCCGGGCCTGACGGGCTCGTTCCAGTCGAACCACAGGCCGCGCTTCTCCAGCTCCGCGATCTCGTGGTCGGTGAGTCGGTTGACCTCGGCGGGGAACAGCTCGGAGAGGTCGGTGTCGAAGTCCGCGTACAGCGACCGCATGAGGACGGCGCGGCCGTTGTCGAGGACGATGACCGCGACGCCGCCCGTGGAGACACCGTTCTCCGGGTCGGCCTCGCCGCGCATGGCCCGCTCGATCGCGGAGCCCTCGGTGCGGGAGTAGCGGGCGGGGATGGTCGGCACGTCGTAGGCGTTCTCCATGGTGCCCTCCGCTGCCTTGCGGGTGGCGCCGGGCGAACCCATGTTGAAGATGACCGGCCTCGAGTTCTGGCGCAGGTTGTCCTTCATCTCCGTGGAGAACCCGTTGTGCGCGAACGGCGACTGCCCGGCCGGGTTGAAGCCGATGCCGTACTTCAGGCCGGTGACCGTGAGGTCCTCGCCGTCCTTCTGGATGAACTCGCCGAAGTCCGCGTCCTGTGCCGCGGTCATGAACTCGTCACCGTAGACGTTGAGCTGCCGGTACGGGCAGCGCGCATCGCCCGGCTTGTAGTCGTGGGGCTGGCCGTCGTGGGGCCAGGGCATGTCCGCCCTGATCTCGCACAGCGCCTTCGCCGCCCGCAGCGAGCGGGCCATCCACAGTGCGGTCGAGCCCTGACGGTCGATGTACCGGCCGAGCACGCTCGTCTTCTCGTCCTTGCGGACGGTGCCCAGCCACACGACCTCGCCGTCCAGGCACTGGGCGGCCATGTGGATCGCGAAGAACTGCGTCTTGCCGGACCGGGAGACCCCGAGGGTCAGGCCGTGGGCCGGGGCGTTCTTGTCGTGCTGGTACACCATCGTCTTCACCGGCTGGCCGGTGATGGTGTACCCGCACACGTACATGCCCTTGGAGTCCGGGGTGAGCAGCTCGCGGGTCGCCCGGAAGATCTGCGACAGCGGCGGTGAGTCGAACACGCTGATCAGGAACTCGCTGCCGTCAACAAGGACGAACACGCAGGAGTCGTCCTCGGGCAGGCCCAGGCCGCGGCAGACCTTGGGCAGGTCGACACGCGGGGTCTCGGTGGAGTCGGCCATCCGGGCCCGGTAGAAGGTGACGCCGCGTTCGTCGTCACGGGTCTTGTGAACCAGTTCGGAGCCGGGGGCGCCGCCCTTGGGCGAGCCGACTTTGTCGACCCAGCGTTCCTGGTCGGTGGGGGCCTTGCGGCGGCGCTGGCTGGCGTCGGGGGTGATGCGGGCCTCCATCCAGCCGGGGCCGCCCTGGCGGCCGGGCTGGACGGCGACCTCCGCCAGGACGACGTCGCCGGAGGGCACGCCGAACGGCGCGGCGACCGCGGCTTCGGTGAGGCCGGTGATGGGCCGTCCGGTCTCCGAGGCGCGCAGCAGGATCGTCATGTCGTGCTGCTGGCCGGGGTGCCGGGTGGCCTTGACGACGTGGGTGCGGCCGGGCATTCCGGCCTGTTCCCACATCATCCGCACCCCGCGGGTGAGGAGGTCCGCGCTGTCGTCCGGCACCACCGGGGCCGCCGGCTCGGGGACTTCGGCGGGCGCCGGCCGGGGGGCGGGGGCGGCGAGGGCGGGACGGTGATGGCTGCGGGTGTGCCGGGAGTAGGGCAGCACCAGCAGCCCGGCGGCCGCCCATGCGGCGGCGAGCAGTCCGTCGAGCCAGTACGGGCCGAAGCCGGCGGTGTGCCCGGCAGCGACGTCGATCGCGGCGGCGGCCACGAGCGGGGTCCAGCGCAGGATCTTGCGTCCGGCGCCGGGTTCGTCGCTCCTGACCGCGAGGACGATGCCGCCGATCCCGGCCGCGCCGGCCAACTGCACGACCTGGTTGACGGGACTGTCGGGGCAGAGGTTCGGGGCCGCGGCCAGTACCGGTGCGGTGAGGGTGTAGGCGAGGCGTTCGAGCACGGCACTGCGCGGCGTGGTCACCGGCTTCTCCTTCGGGAACGGGCACGGGCGGCCCCGCGAGGTGTGCGGGGCCGCCCGTGGCGGGATGGGGTGGGGGAGGGGAAGGTCAGCGGTTGAAGAACCCGGGCTTGGGGGTCTTCTCGCGCCGGGTGGAGCGGATGTCGTCCAGCGCGCCGTAGAGCCTGGAGTGGGTGTGCCGGGTCTCGTGGGTGAGGTCGGCGGTCTCCTGGGCGGTGTCGCACAGGGTGCGGACCGCGCGGGCGGCGCCTGACAGGGCGGTCTCGACGGCGTTCGTGAGCACCACGAACCTCGGGTCGAGCTGGGCGTTGGCGATGTCCTGGGCGATGTCGCCGGAGTCGTTGGCGGTGGCCTGCATGCTGCGCTGCAACGACTCCAGCTCGAGGCCGGCGTCTTCCATCGCCTTGCCGAGCCGGGACAGCTTGGCCTGGACGGCCTTGTAGCGGTTGTCGCCGTCGGCCTGGGCGGGCGCCGTGCTGGTGCTGCGGGGCGTCAGATCGCTCATCAGCGGAAAGTCCTCCAGGTCGTTCTAGTCGTGGTGGACCGCGGCCGACGCGTGCGCGAGGCCGGAGTCCTCCTTGGCGGCCATGTCCTCGCCGTACACGCGGGCGACTTCCCTGGCGGCGAGCTTCGCGGCTTCCTTGGCGATGTCGCACTGCTCGGCGCACCGCTCGGCCTGGGCCTTCATGCGGGTCGCGGAGTCGGCCAGGTCCGCGATCAGGTCGGTGACCGCGGTGGCCACGTTGTGGTCGCCGACCAGGTCGGCGGCCATCTCCCGGAGCGCGTCCGCGACCTTGCCCAGGGCCTCCATCAGGGCTTCGGCACGCTCCTGGTCGGAGGCGGTCTTGATGGCGATGTTCGCCATCCCCACCAGGTAGTCGTCGAACGTGATGTCCGTGCGGTGCTGGGCGGCCAGGCCGCCCGCACCGGACGGCCTGCTGACTTCCGGGCTCACGCTGCTCTCCTCCGTGCTGGTCGGCCGACTGGTGCCGGGCCTGGCGGTGTGTTTTTCCGGCGCGGGCGGCAGGCCGGCGGCGCCGGCCGTGACGGCTGCGGGCGCGTCTGGGACGATGTCCGCGTCGACGATGTCCTCCCCCTTCTTCGCGGCGCGGCGGGGCGGGCGGGTCTCGTGTCCGGGCCACTCCACGGTCGGGGTGGTGTCCTCCTCACCGAACGGGCTGCCGGCCGGGCGGCCGCGCTGCCCCGCCCCGCGCTTGCCCGCGCGTCCCGGCCGGCCCGCCGTGCGGGCCCGCCCGCGCCGCCGGGTACGGCCCGCGCCACCAGCGCGCCGACGCCGGGGCCGGCGACGCTTCTTCTTCGAGCCGTCAGGCGCCCCGTCACCGGCCTTGGAACCGGTCCCCGGCTCACCCCCCTTCGCGGCGCCAGAGGCTCCGTCAGCGCTGTCCTTGGCGGCCCTCCCACCCGCGCCGCCCGCGCCCTTGTCCTTCTCCTTGGTCAGGCTGACCTTCTCCGCGCCGGTCTTGCCGTCCTTCGCGTCGGCGGCGGCCTGCGCGTCGGCGCGGCGTTTGTCCCAGCGGCGCTGGGCTTCCTCGCCGACGGCCTGGCCCAGCGTGGTACGGCCCGGGCCGGCCGTCGCCGCGGCTTCCCGCTTCGCCCTGCGGACCTCGGCCCGCTCCTGCCGCTTCGCACGGCGGTCCTCCCACGCCTGCTGCCTCTGTGCACGGGCCTGGTCGCGGTCCTTGGACCGGTCCGCGACATCCGCGGCGTGCCCGGTGCTGCGCCGTTCCTGCCGCCCGCTCTGCCGGGCCCCGGCGCGGTCCTGGCGGCCCCGGGCCCGCTCGGCGCCGGCGCCGGATGCCGGAGTGCGCTCTGTCCGGCCGCCGCCGTCGCTCTTCGAGTTGCCGCTGCGGCCGGAGCCGCCAGAGCCCGCCTGAGAGCCTTTCGACCCCCCGGACGAACCGTCGCGCCCGGAACCGGGTGAACGGCCACCAGAACCCCCTCCGGAGCCCTTCGCGCCACCCTTGCCGCCCCCGCCTCCGTTCGCGCCGGACCCCGAACGTCCGCCAGGGCCGCCGGAGTTGGAACCTCCGGAGTGGGAACCGTGCGACGGCCCGGACCGGTTCGGACCCGGACCGGTCCGGTTCGGCCCCGGGCCCGGGGCGTTGTTGCGGGCCGGGCCCGTGCCGCCTCCGCCGCGCGAGGACCCGCCACCACCGCCGCCGGTCTTCGAGCGGCCCTTGTCCGCCCCCATCCCGGAGCCGGACGCCGGGCCGGACGCCTTCGTGCGGTCGGCATCGGCCTTCGAGCGCGCCGCCGCCCTGTCGCCCTTCGCTTTCATCATCGCGGCGCGGAGCCTTCCGTTCTGCTCCATCATCGCGACTTCCTGCGCGGTGCGTCCCTCCAGCAGCGCCGCCTTCCGCACTATTTCAGCTTCACGGAAAGGCGTTTCGCTCTCATGCCTGGCCCGCGCCGTTTCAAGCCGGAACTCCAGCCAGTCACCGAGACGGTCGGCAAGAGAACGCGACTGGCCGTATTCACCTTCCCCGTATTCATCTTCGCCTTCATTCGGTTCCGGGGAATTAATTCCTTCGGAACGCAGTGCCGTTGACGGGTCCGGTGCGGCCGGAATCGGCGGCAGTTCCATCGTGGTCTCCTCCGGACGCTCCGGGGGAGCCTCCGGAATGCCTTCCGGAGGCGGAATGGTGTCGATGAAATCCGGCGTCGGAGGCAGCGAATAGGTGGAATCGCCGCTCCAGGGGCCTTGGACCAGGCTTCCGTCGCCGGTGTCGTCAGGGTCGTCGGACACGGGCACCCCCCCTTCCTGGGGACTTGACAGACAGTGGGGTCTCGTGTGCACGCGCGTGCACGTGCACGTGTGCACGCTTTACGCGCGCGAGGCCCCGCCGGAGCCCGGCGAGGCCTTCGTGGGTGACGCTCAGTGACGCGGGCCGTGCTGCTTCAGGACGGTGTCCGCGTACTGCATGAGGTGGTCGAACAGCCGCGGGTCGCCCGCCTGCCGCTTCTCCAGCACCAGCCTGAAAAGACGACAGACCAGCGTGAAAGCGGTGAGGACATCACTACGACCGGCTTTGACTTCCCTGGTGATTTCAGTCCGGGTGACGCGGAGCCAGAATTCCATCCGGCCGGTCTCACCACGACTCTCGATCGCCTTGCGCTCTTCTTCCTCCAGCCAGCCCACCCGCCCCTGAATGGAGCGTTCGATGCTGCTGAGGGGGCGCATCACGCCGACTCCCTCTTACCGAGGTCGTAAATCGACGCGGGACCACTGTAGCCAGAATTCTGCGGCTGCGCATCCTGCTGCAGAGGGCCGGGCGCGGCCTGGAGGACCGGCGGGTTCTTCTTCCGCTGCCTTTCCAGCTCCTTTTCCTCCCTTTCCTTGGCCGTATTCACCACGGCCTCATCATGGGCACGGCGTTTGTAGGCGCTCTTTTCCAGGCCCTCGGTGAGGCTGTTCAGGTTCCTCAGGACCTGCCCGAGGGCCTTTTCCACGGGCATCGCGCGCAGCCTGGCGTGGTACCAGCGGTCGCCCTCCACGTGTGTCTTGCGCAGGTGCACGCGGGTCTCGATGGCGAGGGTCTCCAGGTTCTTGCCGATGTCCAGCAGGACCCGCTGGACATCGGCCAGGTAGCGGGCGGTGGCCTCCGGGCTCTGCGCGACATCGCGCAGAGGCGAGTGGTTCGGGTCGTTGCTGTTCACGGCGGGGGTTCCCTCCTGGTGTACTGGTGGCTGTGACTGCTTCCGGCAGTCGCAGCGAGGGCCAGCCCGATTAGCGCGGGCTGGCCCTCACTGGTGTGTGCCGGACGGTGGATCAGGGGCGGTAGCCGCCGGCGAGCAGCTCGGCCGCCTCCTGGCGGTACTCCGAGGCCGTGCCGGGCGAGGTGACTGCCAGCTCGTTCTGGATGTGGGAGAGCGGCAGCTGGTCGGCGCCGCCGCCGACGGCGAGGATCATCCGGGCGACCTTGCGGACCGCCCGCTCGCGCGGCTTGAGCTTCGCCGCGTCCTCGGCTTCGACCGCGCGCCGCTCGGTTTCGGCAGCGGCCCGCCGCGTTTCGGCAGCAGCCTTCTCGGCTTCGGCGGCCCCCTTCCGGGAGCGCGCCGCGTCGGCGAGAGCGGCCGCCTGGCGGCGCTCCTCCTCCGCCTTCTTGCGGTCGGTTTCGGCAGCGGCGCGCCGCGTTTCGGCGGTGGCCTTCTCCGTTTCGGCAGCACGCCGGTCGGCTTCGGCAGCGGCCTGGCGGGCTTCGGCGATGGTCTGGGTCTCGATCGCCTGCGCCTCCGCCGCGGCGACCCGGTCGGCCTCCGCCGCTTCCTTCCGCTTCTGGGCTGCCTGGTGCTCCAGCCCGGCCGCCTCCAGATCGGCGGCGGCCGCCGCCTTGCGCGCCTGCGCGATCCGCTCGGTCTCGATCGCGCCGGCCTCCGCGGCTGCGACCTTGTCGGCCTCGGCCGCCGCCCTGCGCTGCTCGGCGGCCTTCTGCTCGAGGCCGGCCCTTTCCAGATCAGCGGCGGCCGCCGCCTTGCGCTCCTGGGCCTCCTTGCGCTCCGCCTCCGCTTCGCGGGCGCGGGCTTCGGCGACCACGGCCTTGTCGAGGGCCTGCTGCTCCAGCTCAGCGGCCCGCTCTGCGGCGTTGACCTGGGCACGGGCGTGGGCGCGGGCCTGGCCGGTCTGGCCGTCGACCTCCGCCTGGACCAGCTCCACCTTGCCCTTGGCGCGCAGCCGCTCGGCTGCGGACTCCGCCTTGGCGACCTCGCTGCGGGTCTCCGCGTCCAGACGGCGGCGCTCCGCGTCTTCCTCGCGTTCGGCGGCTGCCTGTTCCTGCTCGTCGGGCATGGCCAGGGCCTGGGCGACGGTGTAGCCGTAGGGGGCCATCTTCATCGGCAGCAGCTCGTCCTCGGTGGCCTGGGAGATGTCGCCCTCGTACTTGCGCCTGAGCCACTGCTCGTAGGCGATGAGCTCCTGGTCGCGGCGGATCATCTCCGGGTAGGAGGTGACGCCCCAGAGCCGCATCCGGCGGAAGATCCGGGCCGTCGCGACCGGGGCGAGGATCCAGCGCAGCCACGGGATCGAGTCGCGTTCGGCCTGGTCGGGCCGGACGACGCGGTCGATCGCGTCGCGGCCGAGTTCCACCACCATGATGAAGAGGACCGGTACGACGCCGTGGGCGCCGGCCGCGACGTAGTCCATCAGCGCCCACGCCCGGTCCCGGGGAGCGCCGGACGCCGCGTTGAGGACGACCGTGACGGCCGTCAGCAGCCACACCGGGTAGCGGATCCAGCTGATGGGGCGCTTGAGCCAGGCCATCAGCAGGTCGACGGCGATCATGACCATGATGCCGACGTCGACGCCGACCGCGAACATCTGGCCCTTGCCCAGCGAGCCGAAGCGGAGCCGCTCGTAGGCGAAGATCGCGACATGCTCGAAGGACAGGTACAGGCCGATGCCCGCGAGGACGAGCGCGGCGATCACGATCGCCCCGGCCGCCCACTTCTGGCTACCGGTCAGCTTCCCCGGGGAGGGCTTGGCTCCGGTTCCGCTTTCCGTCTCCGAAACGAACCCCGCCGTCTCCGAAACGGCACCGGGCGTCCGCGAAACCGGTGTGGACGTTCCCGAAACGGCGGCCGGTGAAGCAGAGTCGGGGTCGGGTTCGACCGCGGTCTGCGGCCAGTCGGTGAGCGTCATGTAGGGCCTCCCAAGGGGGCGTTCAGGGCGTGCGCGAAACGGCAGGGGCTGCTCCCGAAACGCGGCGGTGCGTTCCCGAAGCGGGGTCGGTGCGGTCGGTTGATCACGAAACTGGCACCCGCCCTACCCGCTCCGCGCGCGCCAAAAGGCCGACGGCCCGGGGGAGGGGCGGCCGGTCTCGCGAAGCGTCACGGGGCGGGCTCGAAACTGGGTGCGGCTCCCACCGGGCGGGCGCGAAACCAGCCCGGGCGGGCGCGAAATCAGCTCTCGGGGAACTGCGCGCCGTTCCGGGTCAGGTCGGCGGTGGTGATGCCGAAGCGGCGGCACCGGCCGGTCAGCGGCTGGAGCCTGCTGCCGTCGGCGAACGCCTGGGGCGAGCCGGCGCCGTACCGCTGCTGCGTGGCGGGCAGCTCGTTGAGCGCGGTCGCGGTGCGGGCGGCGTGCCGCTCGACCCGCCCCTCGCCCGCCCACTCCTCCGCGATGACGTGAAGGGTGGTGCGCCAGCTGCCGTCGCAGTCCTCGGGATCGACCGGGGGGATGTCGCTGCCGAAGATCGCGAAGGCGCATGCCTGGGCAGCGGCTTCCGTGCCGGGCTGGAGCGGGGTCATCGTCGTGGCCATGAGGGCCTCCCTCAGCTGTTCGGTCCGGGCTGTCCGGCTCCCCTTTCACCGCCCGTCCCGGCCGCCGTGGTCGGCGGTCGGTGCGGGCGGATCAGGCAGCCGCCAGACCGGATCAGGAGCCGGTGCGGCGGCGCTGCCGCTCCAGGTAGGCGTCCTGAAGGGACTCGAACAGCTCCCAGGTCCGCTCCCCTTCGGGGCAGCGGGTCTGGCCGGTGCAGCGGCCGCAGGCGGCGGCGTGCTGCCGGTGGGCCTGGTGGGCGCTCTGGTAGCGGTCGTAGAGGGCGCTCACGGTCACCAGTCCCCGTAGGTGCAGACGACCGCGCATCCGGCGGCCCGGCAGTCGTGGGCGCGGATCTCGGCGGACCGGCGCCGCTCGTCCTCGCGGGCCCGGCTGGTGCTCCAGCGGACCGGGGCGGCCCCGGCGTCCAGCTCGTCGCAGCGCGGGCACCCGTCCACGCGTCGGCCGAAGGTGGGACCGTGGGTGTGCTGGGTGGTCATTGGTTCTCCGTGTTCGTGGCGGTGTAGGTCGAGGACCCGGTGGCCCCGGTCCCACGCGGCTGCCGCGGTGGCGCCGGCGGCGGCCAGGAGCAGGCGGGTCAGGGGATGCCGGGACCCGAGGCGGGCGGCGGCCCGGGCCGCGCGGTGCTGCGCGGCCCGGGCCGCCTCTATGAGGTGAGCCATCGGACGGTCAGCGGGGCCGTCGTTCGGACTCCTTGTTGGCCTCGCGGACCTTCCGCGAGAGTTCCTCGCGCTCGGCGTCGGTCAGACGGGTCACGGACATCTCCATCAGGCGGCCCCCGTCCCGTTGCAGGCCTGGCAGGTCTGCCACGACTTCCGGGTGATACCGCCACCGCTGGTGTCGATGACCCAGCCGCCCTTCCCGTCGCACGTACCGCACGGCCGCTGCGCCCGCGGGGCCTGCGGGGCCGGGCTGGTGCACCGCCAGGCGGCGGGCGTGCCCGGCCGGGCCGGGAGCAGGGTCAGGATCGGCTGGCGCTCGTAGCCGGGCGCCATCTCCTGGAGCGTGCGCCGCGCCCGACGCTCCGCCGGGATACGGGTGTCGGCCTCGCGGACCATCCGCTCCAGCAGCTCGCCGAGCCGGCGGTGCGCGGCGGCCGGGCAGGGACCGGAGTGGAAGCCACGGCACTGGTCGCACCAGTACTCCGGACCGGCTGCGGCCACTGTCGTACGGGCCGCGGGTCGTGTCATGATCGTCGTGGTCAAGGGGATCTCCTTCAGGACCGTTGACCGGACAGCCCCGGGGTTGCGCCCCCGGGGCTGTCGCCTCGTCTGGCTGGCCGGACGGCCAGCCACGACCCCTCTCCCACCCCCCTTCCGTGCTCTGGTTGGGTGGGAGAGGGACCGTGGCGGGCGGTCAGGCAGCAGTTCCCCATCCGGTGCGGGCCCGGCGGGCGGTGCGGATCTCGCGGATCTGAGCGGCAAGGTGCCGAATGCGCGCGCTCTGCGCGGCCTGTCCATGGCTGCCCCTCTCGCCCCGGCTCCGGTCGGGGCTCGCCAGGGCGGTGTGAATGAGCCCGATGACGAGCGCGTCCAGGCGCCGGCCCTCGGTGTCCCGGTCGGCGTCGGTCGCGGCCGCCAGCCGGGCAGCGTGCTCGGTACGGGCAGCAGCGAGTTCCGGGCCGGTCCGCCCTCCGCGGACCATGTCGTCCGCAGCGGCCTGGCCGTCACCGTCCCGCAGCGCGAGTTCCTCGCACGCGGCACGCACCGGGCATCCGGAGCACACCCGGAGGGCGTCCGCACGCCGTGCCTGCCAGCTCCTCTGCGCCTCCCCGTCCTCACGGAAGAAGGCATCCGGGTCGCTGTCGGCGCACTCGGCGGCGGCATCGACTGCCGCCTGGAGTGTGGCCCGGCGGGACCGGCGGGCCTGTTCCGGCTCGTAGCCTTCGGCGTCGTCCTCACGCTCGGTGGTGCTGGGCCGACGAGACGTCGGGGGCAGGGGGACAGGCATCGGATCCTCCGGATCTGGTGGTGGGGCAGGGCAGGGACGGCTACGGCCTCGCCCGGGCGGGGCGAGGCCGTGGTGGTGCTGGCGGATCAGGCGGCGAGTGCGGGCCGGTGGCAGCGAGCGGCGTACACGGTGACGGTCTCGCCGGGGGCCGGGGCGGGCAGTGCGGCCCTGACCGCAGCCACCAGAGCGGTGTGCGCGGGCTGGTCCGCCGGGGTCAGGGGGCGGCGCCAGAGTGTGGCCAGGTGCGTGTAGGCGGCGCGGGTGAGGTGCTCCTCGAGGACGTCGCTCGCGGAGCGGTCCTGGTTGGCGTCGGCCAGGGCGCGGGGGGTGCCGGTGGCCAGGGCGCGGACGGAGCGGCTGTCCCCGGCGGTCTGGGGGGTCATGGCCAGCGGGGCGCCGGCGGGTCCGTCTACGGCCCGGCCGCAGGTGGTGGGGATCGCGTCGGCGGGGACCGCCCGGGCGGCGTCGGCCTGGCGGGCGGCGGGAACCACACGCTCCCACTGGGCTCGCCGGTCGGCGGGGCGTTCCTGGGGCCGGGCGACCTTGAGGGTCTGGACGGTGGCGCGGCGGTGGCGGGTGAGGTCGACGGCGAGGCGTTCCTCGCGCGCCCACTCGTTGTACTGGCGGCGCCAGGCGTAGTCGGTGATGTCCACGTCGACGAGGCGGTTGCTGGAGGGGCAGCGGATCGCGTCGGCAACGCCGGCCTTGCCGGTGTGGTGCGGGACCGTCTTGACCAGGTAGGTACCGCGGTGGGGGGTGACGGCCACCCAGGTTTCGCAGTCCGGGCAGACCATCGAGATGCGGCAGGTCTGCGTGGTCTCCACGGTCCGCATGTCGATGTGGCCTGGCGACAGGGTCGAGAGGACGATCGGGGCGAGGGGGCTGAGGCGGGAGGTACGGGTGCGGCCCTTGCGCTTGGCGGCCTTGGGCATGGCGAGCTGAGGCATGGCGACTCCTCGGCAGAAAGGAAGAGGCAGAGGGAGGGGTTCACGGGGCGGATGCTCTCTCCGCCCACCAGGCCCACGAGCCATCGGCCCGAGTCCTGGCGGACAGGCAGCGCATCAGCGCTGAGGTCGTGCACACAGTCCTGCCAGCCGGGGGGTTTGATCGTGCTACCGCCTCCGACCACCTGCCCGTCTCCGAAAAAACGAGCTGAGGAACTGCGGTGGTACAGGTCGTGACTACTCCCCGCGCTTGGCTGCTCGCCCTGCGCTGGGATCACTTTGATTAGATCCCCTCACCCCGGAGGTGTCAAGATGGTTGCTAAGCTCCTTGACTAATGTCAACCTAAAGCTGCACAGGCTTGACACGACTAGGCTGGACATACGCAAGGCACAGAGAGGAGAGACACGATGACTGCGAACGCGATCGTGACCGACATCCGAGCGGGCATCGCCGCGGGCCAGTACCGCTACGGCACTCGTCTGCCTAGCGTCCGAGACCTAGCCGAGCAGTACGGAGTGAGCCAGCAGACCGCTGCGGCCGCATATGCGGTGCTGGCCGCGCTAGGGCTCACCCGCACCGCTGCTGGAAGCGGCACCACGGTGACGGCCGGCCCGGCGGCCGACGCCTACCTCGGCACCTATTCGCCGCCGGACCTCGCCCAAGGAAAGGCGTGGACCCCCAGTGTTCCCGAAGGAGCGGCTACCGAAGAGACCTACCTGGTGCGCCAAAGCACAGCACCTGCGGAATGGGCCAACTGGGGCCTACCGGAGGCAAGCTCTGTAGTCGAGCGGCACCGAGTACGCCGGATCGACGACGTGCCGGTACAGCACAAGCTGACAGTGCTGCCGTATGAGGTCGCTAATCGTCGGCCAGAGGGGCACGAGGGCCTCCCTCCCATGCTGGCCCCGGTTGGCGCGCCTCCCCTGAAGCCGCCGCATGGGGTTCGTGTGGCGGACTGGCTGGGGTGGGACGTGGCTCGCACTACCTGCCAGATCACGGCGGATCCGATGCCAGCTGCCGCCTCGACAGCCCTCGGGATGCCGGAGGGGAGCCCAGGGTTCCAGATCGTCAGCATCGCAAAGACCGCCGACGGAAGCACCCTCTATGTCACGGTCACAACAGCACCGCTCCACCACCGCGTAACGATGGAAATCCAGGGCTGAAGGGACAAATGATAATCAAACACGGCCCGTAGAACGGGCGAAGCCGCTCCGCCCTTGCAGGGGTGGAGCGGCTCCTTGAATCGACTCGACAGAACTTCCAGGAACCTCGAGTCGTGTCCGGTGAGGTGACCTCTCCGGGGTGATGCCCGTGGACCCGTGGGTCCGCGCAGTCACCTGTACCCAGGATAAGCGTTCCGCCACGCGGGACGCCACTGTCAGTGGTCTCCGTCAGGTCGCACCTTTGGTCACGGCTCCCCTGAATGGGGAGAAAATGCACCACCGCCATCAGCACTGCCATCCGGTACGGTCCCTCGTCGCGCTACGGGGCTACGTCCCGTGGCGCGGAACGCGTTCCGAAGTCGTGGCCCACCCCATGGGAGGGATCGCTCGTCGGTCTCTGTCCACAGGTAGTCCGCGCGAGGCTGCCGGGGCGATCACTTCCCACACCGCCGTGCCCGCCGTCCGCTCCTGTGGACACGGCCGCGCCACGCCGTCTACCCGGAGCACCCCCGTCTACCGCCGCTCGTGTGGCGTCGGAGGTGTCCGATGAGTAAGCCAGGCAGCGAGAAGGTGGTGGACGAGGCGGGTGGAATCACCCGCGGGAAGGCGCCGACCGGGGCGGTCACGGTGTTCCGCGACATGGTCTACGGCGGGGGCCTGGTGCACTCGCTCGACTACGTCGTGCTGCTGCACCTGCTGTTTGCGACGGCGGAGGGCCGGACCTTGACGCCGCCCCAGCTGTGGGCGGAGCTGAAGGAGCAGGGGATCCGGTCGGCGAAGAACGCGAAGGTGCTGGTTGGCAGGGATGCGGTCTACGACGCCTTCAACCGGCTGATCGAGGCGGGGTACGTGCGCCGGGTCCAGTCTGGGGAGCCGGGGAGGTTTGGGCAGGTCTCGTACGAGGTGTACGACAACCCGGCGTGGAACCCTGCCCGGGAAACGTCCCCGGAGGCGGGGGAGGAAAGGCGTACCTCGCTTTCCGGTTTGGCATCGTCGCAGGTCAGCCCGCTTCCCGGAACACCGGAAGCGACAAACTCGCAGAACGGTCATTCTGACGTTTCCGCAGGTCACACCGCTTCCCGGAATGCCGGAAGCGGTAACGCCGTATCCGGCGTTCCGGGAAGCGGTCGGCAGCGTGTTCCCGCAGGTCAGCCCGCTTCCGGCGTTCCGGGAAGCGGGAACGGGTTTCCCCCCCACACCCCCCCTGGTGGGTTGGTAAACCCCCCTACCGTCCCCCCACGGGCAACGACTCCCGGGTCGGATGCTGAGGCTGTGGCGGGTGGGAACACCACGCGCACCGCGCCCAACACCAACCCCGGCGATGCCCAGGGCGTAGGCGAGGCAGAGCTCACTGCGGCGGCGGGATTTCTGGAGATGCTGCCCGGCCGGTGGGCGTGCGGGCCGCAGGACGTGGCGAAGTACGCGCCGCTGCTCGCGGAGGCGGTCCGCCGTCAGGGCTGGCCCCTCAATGCCGAGCTGGAGCGGTGGCTGACCGCGGACGAGCGCTCGATCCGGGGCGCGTACCCGCGGGTGATCCCGGCCCGGCTGAGGAACCTGCCCCGCCACGCCGCCTGGTCCCGGCGCCCGGACGCCTCCGCCGGGACCGCTCGAGGCACCGGACCGGGCGCGGTGGACGACCCCTGCCCGCAGCACCCTCACCGGCCTGCCGCTGCGTGTGTCCCGTGCCGCAGCAGCCTCGACGACGGCGACCAGGCCCCGGCCGCCGCTGCTGCGCCTGTCGCCGAGGCGGCGCTCGATATGTCGGACGCGATCGCGGGGGCCCGGGCGTTCCTGGAGGCGGGCAAGTCCCGGCGCCGCCGCAGCGACCGGTCCCCCCGGGGAGACGCCCGCGCGCGCCGTCAGGCCGCCGCCGCCCGTTCCGTCGAGGCAGAGGCCGAGGCGGAGGAGAACCGGCGCAAGGCAGCGACCCTGCTGGCCGCCGCCGAGACCGCCCTGGACCACCCCGCCGTCCCCGCGCAGAACCACGACCGCGGCATCGACCGCATCCGGCTGTGACCCACTCTCCACGCAGTGCGGGCCGCCCGTTGCACCGGGCGGCCCGCCGACACCCCGCCAGCTCTCATACCGACCAGGAGTGCACATGACCACCGTAGAGGCCACGCCCCACCACGCTGCCGACCGGTACGGCGACACCGACGGACCCCAGGAGTCCCGCAAGCAGCTGCCGTCGTTCGAACGGATGCCGCCCCAGGACCTCGCCGCCGAGCAGTGCGTGGTCGGCGCGATGCTGCTGTCGAAGGACGCCATCGGCGAGATCCTCGAGATCCTCACCGGCGGCGACTTCTACCGGCCCGCGCACGCCACCGTGTTCGGCGCGGCCCTGGCCCTCTACGGCCGGGGCGAACCCGCCGACCCGATCACCGTGGCCGCCGAACTGACCAAGAGCGGAGACCTGGCCCGCATCGGCGGCGTGCCCTACCTCCACACCCTCGTCCAGGCCGTGCCGACCGCCGCGAACGGCGCCTACTACGCCGACATCGTCCGCGACCACGCCCGTAAGCGCCGCCTCGTCGAGGCCGGGGTCGCCATCGCCGGCCTCGGCTATGCCGACGGCGATGCGGACGACCTGGCCGACGCCGCCGGGGCCGCGTTCAACGCTGCTGTCGACACCGTCTCGCAGACTGCGAGCTTCCGCCCCCGCGACCGTGCCGCCGCGCTGCTGGACCGGCTCGGAGCCCGCGCCCGCGGCGAGGTCGTCTCCGGCATCCCCACCGGCTTCACCGACCTCGACAGCCTCACCGGCGGGCTTCGCGGCGGCCAGGTCATCGTCGTCGCCGCCCGCCCCGCGATGGGCAAGTCCACCCTCGCCGTCGACTTCCTGCGCGCGGCCACCATCAAGCACGACCACACCGCCGCGCTGTTCACCCTGGAGATGAGCGGCGACGAGGTCCACGAACGCATCGTCTCCGCCGACGCCCGCGTCGGCTACCACCACCTGCGCAGCGGCCAGCTCACCGAGGAGGACTGGGCCCGCGTCGCCCGGAGCATCCAGCGCCTGGAAGAAGCCGACCTCCACATCTTCGAAGAGGCCGGGGTCAGTGTCCTGCAGGTCAAGGCCCACTGCCGGCGGCTCAAGCAGCGCGGCTCGCTGGACCTGGTGGTCATCGACTACCTTCAGCTGATGCAGACCGGCGCCCGCCGAGCGGAGAACCGTCAGGTCGAGGTGGCGGAGATGAGCCGCCAGCTCAAGCTCATGGCCAAGGAGCTCGACGTCCCCGTGGTCGTCCTGGCGCAGCTCAACCGCGGGCCCGAGCAGCGCACCGACAAGAAGCCCATGGTCTCCGACCTGCGCGAGTCCGGCGCGATCGAGCAGGATGCCGACATCGTGCTCCTTCTCCACCGCGAGGACGCCTACGAGAAGGAGTCTGCCCGCGCGGGCGAGGCCGACGTGATCGTCGGCAAGCACCGAGGGGGACCGACAGCCACGATCACCGTCGCCGCACAACTGCACTATTCGCGCTTCGTCGACATGGCACACACCTGACCCACCCGACCCAACAGGCCTCACGAACTGCCTGAACGGCCCGTACGACGACGCTCTCCGCCCCGGCGGCCCCCCGGCCATCCGGGGCGGAGAGCGCCCCCCTGTGATCCACCGAGCCCTCCCCCTGATAGAGCACGACACCCTTCTCGTGGACGTGCCACTTCAGACGGCGCCGGAACTCGTACTCGGGCAGCGCATGTGCACCTGAACGATGGGGTGATGCGTGATGGCATCCCGAAAGGTGAGCGGTCTGGCACATGATGACGTAGGGGTAGGTGCCGGGATCCTGGGCGATGTCGCACCGGAGCCGGTTGCCCCCGCCGTTCCGGTGGAGCGCCGGCCGCCGCCGGACGGCTACCGCCGCGCGATCGAGGCGCACCGCCAGGCCGCGCCGCCGTCCCGGGTGGATCCGGGGATCGCGGAAGCGGTGGAGCGGCAGACCAGGGCGATGCGCGAGCTGAGCCGACGGGCGTTCCCGGAGCCGGAAGTACCCTCGGACGACCAGCCGGCCTGGGTCGGGACGGCTCGCATTCAGCGCCGACGCGAGTCCGAGGCCACCCGCGCCCTGGCACTACGCCGGGCCCGGGCGGAACGTGCCGCCCGGCAGGAGCAGACAGTGGCCGGCATCGCCCACCCGGCTGCACTGCGCACCACCGCGTAAACCGTCGTGCCGCCGGGACAACGACTACGAGCCCTCGAAGCACCGAATTCTCCTCGAGACAACCACCCGACGGCGGGGCTACCCGGTGGAGGCAGCCGTCGTTGGGCATGACCAAGGAACCCTCTTGCACGGCGCGCGCCGCCATGCCAGAACTGGAAGGCCAAAGCGATGGACATGGAACGCCCGGACTGGTTCGGCCAGGCCGACGACTGGTGGCGCGCTGCCGCGGGAGCCGATGTGGCCCGCCATGCCCAACCGGTTGGTGTCTCTTCCGACGGCAAGCTCTGCGTGCTGTGCTCCGACATGCCCTGGTCCGTCAACCTGCGCCTTCTTGCACCGCATATCGCCAGCCGCCTCAACGTCCAACGTCCTCCCGCTGTACCGGAGGTATCGGGGATCGCCGTGCTGAAGCCTTCCCCTCCCGAGGTACTGATCCAGCAGTGGGCGGACATGGTCGGCGTGGACCTGGCCGCCCAGGTCCGCCCACGCAGCCTGGCAGACTGGGGCCAGGAACTCGTCACGGAAGCGGACACAGCTCAGGCACGCGACCAGCTGGCCCAGCGCGCCCCCGATGTCCTCGCCCGTCTGCGCTCCGTCCTGCCCGAGACGTCCATCGTCCGGCTGCGCGAGAGCAGCCTTCGCCCTGTGTGGGTGCTGGTCGTTACCTCACCCGACTTCTCCGACCGGCAGTGTCTGGAGAACGTCCTCATGGACGTATGGCATGACGCGACGCAGACGGCCGGCCCCGAACACCCATTGTGTCTTCTGCACGCTAATGAGACCGCGGCCGACCAGATGATCGAGGAATGGGCAACGTCTGTCCGATCGACTGATCTCCCAACCCCACCACACGTCGACACCTTCACGTACCTCGGCACGGTCAGCCAGGGCGATGCGGACGCCCGTCGCCGGCGCAATGAGTGGCTGGTGGGCACAGAGCGCGATCTCTGCGTCGCCTTCGTAGTCAGTGAAGGTGAAAAGCTTTCCCTCGCCGAACTCGCCCGCGAAAGCGGAGCAGCCGTCTTTCAGGCTTGCATGCCGTGACCGTCAGACTCATCGGATGTCCGAGAAGGCGGCATGATGTCCTCATTCACCCCTGTAGGCCGAGCCTGGACGTTCCGGAAACGCCGCAGTCACCGTTGCATACAGTGTGCAACTGTGACTGATGAGATGAGCACGGTGCTGGCCGGGCTGACTCCCACCGTTGTTCCGGTCGACGGCGCCGACCCCGAGCTGATCGCGATCGGCGAACGCTACTGGGCCATGGCCGGCTTCCATCCTGAGCTGGGCACGCCTGTCTGGTGCGAGAAGACCGCAGACATCGACACACTCGGCTGGGGTGGCCCTCTCTACGTAATCGCGGCAGGTGGCGTGCGCGCCGTCGTCGACCACACCTGCCCTGAGTGCCAACAGCAGCTCAGCCTGACCTCCCGGACCGCGCTTGCCGACCTGGCCAAGGGCGAGAGGCCTGTGTGCGTGGCGTGCACGGAATCCCTGATGTCCGCCCTGCAAACGCTCAACGACCCGAAACGCAGGGCCAAGCGTGAAGCAGCCCGTGCCCGCGCTGCAGAGCAGCAGGCACTCGACACAGCTGCAGCTGCCTGGCGACACACGCAGCGCGAGGTCATGGAAGATCGGTACCGGCTCACGTTCTCCGAGACGGTGCCCAGGGCCTCGGTGCGCGAGATGATAGCAGCCTTGGCGTTGCTCCGGTACGCGCCATCGACCACGCCGATCTCCGCGATCGGATCCTGGCTCGATCCCTTGCACCCCGCACAGCGCGAAACCGCCCAGCTCCTGGGCACACTGGTCCGGGCCGACCTCATCAGAATCCACCCCACCACCTCGGTCACGCTATGGAGTGGGAACCGGCCTCATTCCAGGCCGCCCTCGCCGCGGCGGACGGTGATCCCGACTCCGTACATGTGAGCCCCCAGCTGACATCGCAGTTCTTCCCGCTGGACAGCTGCTTCTACGCACCGTTCGCCACGAGCGCGGGAACCGGAGCCCAGCACCTGGACACCGTGCTGAGCGAACGACTGGCACCGCAACGCCTCACCGCAGGCCAGCACAACGACCTCCTCGCCCTGACGCAGGAATGCATCGCTGAAGAAGCGCTGCGCTATTTCACCTACCGACTGGAAGACCTCAACCTTCCGGCCGTGACCGAAAATCACATCGAGAGATTGCGTGAGGCCGCCTACAAGGTGGCACGGCACCGGCCGCTGGGAGAGATCTACAACCTGGTCTGGCGCTCCACCCGGGCTGCTGCGGAATCTGCGCAGAAGAACCCCCGCGCCCCGCGCGTCAACATCAGTACACACGCGGTCAACCAGTTCGAGACCCACGCACTGCGCGCTGTCACCGAACCCACGTGGCCAATCAAGGCTTTCGGCGAGGTGGCGGGCTGCGGACTGAGCGCCATGACCCGCACCCTCTTCTACACGGTGCTGGATCTTCAACCGCTGGAGCCGTCTTTCTGCGACATCGAGCAGGGGCTTCCCCAGCCGGCCTCTGATCCGGCACCCCCGGTTGCTGACACCGGAGTCCAGCCTGATGAGGCAGGCGTCCCGGACGATGACGACGAGCTGGCATTCTTCATCCAGTGGCTCCACACCTACCCCGGCAGCTGGGACCCGGAGGCCGTCTTTCGGTGCCTCGATGGCTTGGAGCAGACCGCTGCTGGGATGGAGTACGACGTTGAGCAGCGGGTCGCCAGGCGGGCAGTCGCGCACCTCAAGTTGCTGCACGAGCGTCTGGCCGTTGTGCTCGACCCGCGTCAGGCCGCTCTCGCAGTCGTGGCGGCTACCGATCTTCTGCAGCACCCGGTCACTGGCAGAGACCCGGAGTCAATGCGGCCCGTCGGAGCCGTTGTGCGCCAACGCCTGGTGGAGACCGTCCTCCAGACGATGCCGGAAGCCTCGGCTGATGAGTGATCCGGCAATACACCGAACCTTCCAGGGTTCAGACCTCACGGCGAAGGCCGCCCGGATCACCCGGCGGCCTTCGCACTGCATCGAACCTCCGTGCCGCTGCGTAGTTGGTCGTGCCGCTATGGGGTGCGGTAGCGGTCGTGGAGGATCTTGACGGTCTCGGTCCAGGCGCTGTCGGCCTGCTGGGGCAAATGATGGCCGGCGTGGTCAGCGAGCTGCCGGTAGACCGGGTGCATGGCCCCGTCCTCCGTAGTGATCAGAGCGGTGAGCAGGGCCGGACGTTGGGGTTTCGCGCTACGGGGGCGCACGGTGGGCCTGACCCGGAGCAGCACCTGAGCCTGATCGGATTCCGTCAGCTCGCCCAGGCCCTTGACCTGGGCACACAGGTCAGTGAGGGGCACGGTCTTGCCCAGTCGGGCTGCGTGTTCCAGAACGTCGCGTACGCCGTCAGCCAGGCCTGCCCCGTCGAACGGCTTTGGGCGGGAAGCCGGGGGGCGCGGTGAGCGGCCGCGCGGCGGCTGAGGGGCCCGCGGCGCGGGTGCGGGTTCCGGATCGTTCTGCCACTCCTGCACCTGGAGGCGTTGTTCGTCGGTGAGCCAGGCCGAAGCCTGCTGCGCGGCCTTCGCGAGCTGGTTGCGCTGGCGGAGCGTGACCCCCATACCGTGCGCCTTGTACTGAGCGAGAACGCGTAGCAGCCGTTCGACGTTCTGCAGGGCCTTGCGCTCCTGGAAAGTCGGTTGCCGCGGCGTCGGCACGCCGACTCCGCGCTCCAGCCTCAGCAGCGCGTCGGCAGCCTTCCTGATCAGTTCGTTTTCTTCCGCGGTGGCCCCGCCGTGCGTCACTTCCTCTGCCCTGTTCAGCCAGCGGCGGATCTCCGTACGGCTACGCCCGTCACTGACCGCCTCCTCGAGGGCGGCCATGACAGCGTCACGGTCCTGCGACGGGACACCGTGCGTTTCGTCGCTGACGGCCCGCGCGGTCGGCCGACTCTGTGGCGGCGGGGCCTTGGGCGTCCGTACACCGATGGGCCGCCATATGGTGCGCAGCCGGCGGATTTCTTCGACCGCCGGGGTGGTGAGCCCCGAGTCGGTGAGCTCCACCTCGTCCAAGTCGAACCAGTCGGTGGTCCCGCCATGGCGTTCGGTGCCTACCTGGATCCGGCGGCGGGTGCCGTCGGGGACAAGCTGGATGCGGTTGACATAGCCCTGCCGCAGCAGCACGTCCGGATCCGGCGTCATCTCCGGGCCGAGCACCAGACGGGCGGGGTCCTCTTCCCTCGATGCGGAAGAGCCGGGTGATGAGAGCAGCACCCGAAGGCTGTCGCGCCCGGCCGGGTCGAAGAGCACGTCCCGGCCGATCGAGCCGTCGGCATCGCGCGCGATGGTGGCTGTGGCGGTGATGTCCTGGCCCGCCAACCAGTCCAACAGTCCGTGCTTGATGTACAGGTGGTCCGCGCTGGAAACCCCGGATGCCTTGCGGGCGCAGGTGGAGGTGTGCTTGGGATCGGGCCCGTGCGCGAAGTGGCAGGCGCGGTCGGTGTACAGCTTGGTGAAGAGCTGGTGGCCGCACCCGCCCAGCCACGTCCCGCACCAGTAGGTCTGGTTGGCGTGGCGGGTCCGGAAGTCGTCGAGCTCTATCGCTTCCATCGGAAGGACCACGGGGAGCTCGGAATCGGGGTTGCCGATCACTGCGGTCTGCACGCGGCGTTTGTCCAGGGCCATGCAACCTCCAGCCGTACTGGAGACGAGAACCGCCTCCGGCCGGCACCCGGCCACGCTGCCGGGCGCCCAACTGATTGACAGTACATTCCGCCACTGACAACGCTGGAGCGCCGCTAAGCATGGTGTTCGGCCCGGCAGTCTCCCCTGTCGAGGTACGGGCCTCGGCTGTCGGTGCCACGCCGTAGCGTGCGCCCATGAGGTACACGTTCACGCCGCCGGTTCCGGCGGAACAGATCCGGCAACTGCCCACCCGAGACGTTGCGATCCTTCTCCTGGAGCTACCCCCGCGGATGCGGGGACGACTCGACCACCTTCTGGACCGCCTTGCCCCCGGCCGAGCTACCCCCGCGGATGCGGGGACGAC
>NZ_WWGX01000046.1 GCF_009862265.1 Streptomyces sp. SID8352
CAGCGTCGGGCACGCGGACACCACGATCCTGCTGCACGTCGCCAAGGACCGCTCCAACGCGACCGCGCTGAGCATCCCCCGCGACCTCATCGTCAACGTCCCGGACTGCCCCACCACCCAGGACGACGGCACCACCGCGGTCGTCCCCGGTTCCACGGGCGTCCGCTTCAACACCAGCCTCGGCACCGGCGGCCGGGACGCGGGCTGCACCATGCGGACGCTGAAGGAGGTGACCGGCATCCAGCCGCACCACTTCATGATGGCCGACTTCAACGCCGTCAAGACGCTGACCACGGCCGTCGAGGGTGTCGACGTCTGTGTGGAGAAGCCCGTCGACGACAAGAAGTCCGGGCTGAAGCTGCCCGCGGGCGAGTCCCGGGTCGAGGGCGAGCAGGCCCTGGCCTTCGTCCGCACCCGGCACGCCTTCGGCAACGAGGGCGACCTGGACCGCATCAAGGTGCAGCAGCAGTTCCTGGGATCGCTGATGCGGAAGATGTCCTCCGGGGACACCCTCACCAGCCCCACCAAGCTGGTGCGGATCGCGGAGGCGGCGACCGAGGCGCTGACCGTGGACAAGGCCATCGGCAGTGTCGGCACGCTCAAGGACATAGCCCTGGAGCTGAAGAAGGTGCCGCCGAAGAACATCACCTTCGCCACGGTGCCGGTGGTCGACAACCCCGCCGAGACGGTCAAGGCCACGGTCGTCCTCAAGGACGGGTCCGCGCAGCAGGTCTTCGGCATGGTGCGGGACGACATCTCGTTCACCGAGGTGCAGCAGCGGAAGAAGAAGGAGGCCGCCGCGGTCGCCGCCCGGCTGGACGGCACCCGGTCGGAGCCCGGCGAGATCCGCGTCCGCGTCCTCAACGGCGGCGCCGCCAACGGGAGCGCGCAGAAGCAGTTGCTGTACTTCCAGAACGAGGCCGGCGTCGTGAAGTCCGAGAACGGGGGCGACGCTCCCGCGCCGGTCGCGAGGACCACCCTCGAGTACGGTCCGGACCAGGCCGACCAGGCCCGTGCGCTGGCGGAGATACTCGGCCTGTCCGGGGCCGCCATGAAACCCGGCGAGAGCACCGCCAACGCCCAGGGGATGCCCACCATGACGCTCACCCTCGGCAAGGACTTCAAGGGCGCGGGGATCAAGCTCAACGCCACGTCGGTGGAGACGCCGGACGTGGAGAAGTCCACGGCCGACCAGGTGAAGTGCGCCAGTTGACCTGACGGGCCCGTCGTACGTCTCACAGGACGAGGGACGGGCCCGTGCCGCGCCGCGGCGCGCGGGGGGTGGGGAGGGGATGCGTAGATGACGCGGAGCAGTGTGCAGGGGGAGGACCGGCGCCGGAAGTCACCGGCCGACCGGGAGGACGGGGACGCCGCCGGGGACACGGACGCCGGCGGTACCGGCGCGGGCGCGGCCGGGACGGCCGGGGGTGCCGGGACGGCCGGGGGTGCCGGGACGGCCGGGGGTGCCGGGGGTGCCGCCGCCCGGACCGACGGCGGCGAAGGCGGCGAAGGCGGCGGCACCACCGGCGAGGACGGCCCGGAGGGCGGCCCGGCCACCGGCGACGGCGGCACGGACGGGACCACGGACGGCGGCGGCGCGGCCGGGGCCATGCGCGACGGCGGCACGGCCGGGGACGCCCCCGCGGCGGACGAGGGCGACACCGGCACCGGCACCCGCGCCGCTGCCACCGCCACCGCGACCGGCGGGGACGGCGGTGACGGCGCCGGTCCCGGCGGCGGTGAGCCCCCCGTGCGGGCCGGCCGGCCCCGGCGCGGACGCCGGCTGCTGCGCTGGGCGTCGATGACCCTGGCGCTGCTGATGGTGTGCGCGGCCGCGGCCGGGTACCTCTACTACGAGCACCTCAACGGCAACATCAAGAAGGACACCCTCAACCTGGGGGACACCAAGGTAGCCAGACCGACGCCCAACGCCGCCGGACAGACCCCGCTGAACATCCTCGTCATCGGCTCCGACGCCCGGGACAGCGCGGCGAACCAGAAACTCGGCGGCGCCCGCGAGACGTTCGGCGCCACCCCGCTCGCGGACGTGCAGATGCTGGTCCACCTCTCCGCCGACCGCAGCAACATGTCGGTCATCAGCATGCCCCGCGACACCCTGGTGCGGATCCCCAAGTGCACCGACCCGGAGGACGGGACGGTGTACCCGGCGGGCGAGGGCAGGGTGATGACCAACCAGAGCCTCGGCCACGGCGGTCCCGGCTGCACGGTGGCCACCTGGCAGGAGCTGACCGGCATCCACATCGACCACTTCGTCATGGTCGACTTCGCGGGCGTGGTCTCCATGGCGGACGCGGTCGGCGGCGTGCCGGTCTGCGTGGACGCCAACATCCACTCCCGCGACGGCCAGGGCCACGGCTCCGGGCTGAAGCTCGCCAAGGGCACGCACCCGGTCAAGGGCGAGCAGGCCCTCCAATGGCTGCGCACCCGCTACGGGTTCGAGGACGGCAGCGACCTGGCCCGCGCCAAGGCCCAGCACATGTACCTGAACTCGATGGTGCGGGTGCTGCGCGAGAACGCCACCCTCTCCAGCCCCAACCGGCTGCGCAGGCTCGCGGAGCGGGCCACCGAGGCCCTCACCGTCGACCCGGGCCTGGACACCGTCAAGAAGCTGTACGACCTCAGCGACGAGCTGCGGCGGGTGCGGCCGGAGCGCATCACCATGACGACGATGCCCAACCGCCTGGTGGGCGCCCGCGTCGAACCCACCCGGGACGCCGAGACGTTGTTCCGCATGGTGCGCGAGGACATCGCCCTGGACGGCAAGGACGCGGAGAAGGAGGAGAAGGAGGAGAAGCGGCCGGTGAAGGCACCGCCCGCTCCCACCGATCCGGCGGCGGCCGACGGCTCCATCGCGGTCCAGGTGCGCAACGGCACCCGCACGGACACGCTCGGTCTGGCGCCCGGCCGGGCCGGGGCGATCGCCGGGGCACTGGTGCGGCGGGGCTTCACCCAGGCCGTGGCCGACCCCTCGGTGCTGCCCACCGAGGAGCGCACCGTCGTCCGCTATCCGAGCGCCGATCTGGAGGGCGACGCCCGGCGGATAGCCGACTCCCTGGGCATACCGGCGGGTTCGGTCGAGCGGTCGACCGACGTCACGGGCGTCACCCTGGTCATCGGCGCCGACTGGCGCGAGGGGGACGACTACCGGGCGCCCGAGGAGGAGGACACGACCCCGGAGTCGGCCAACGCCCTCAACGGGGCGGACGAGTCGGCCTGCATGCGGGTCGACCCGTCGTTCAGCTGGTCCTGAGCGTCAGCGGGCACCGGCCGCGTCGGCGGCACCGGCGTCCGGCCGCACGGCCGGGCGCCGCGAGGCGATGACCCGCCGCGCCAGCGACCGGGGGCTGGTCAGGAAGCCGTAGCCCCACGACATGTGCATGGTGGCCAGCGCCAGCGGAATCCGCGCCCGCGCCCCGGCGCCCAGCCCCCGGCCGGCCGGCAGGGACCCGGCGACGATCGCGGCCAGGTAGCCGCCGGGCACCACGAAGCCCCACGGGGTGAGCACGGCGCCCGCCACGAGCCCGGCCGCGATCGCGCACACCGCGACCGGCGGCGCGAGATAGCGGGGGTTGATGGAGCCGGCGTGGTAGCGGGCGACGACGTGCCGCCAACGGCCGTAGTCCTTGTACTGCTTGGCCAGCGCCCGCACCGAGGGGCGGGGCCGGTAGGAGACCCGCAGCTCGGGCGAGAACCAGATCAGCCCGCCGGCCTCGCGGATGCGGAAGTTCAGCTCCCAGTCCTGGGCCCGGATGAACTCCTCGTTGTAGCCGCCCTGCCGCTCCAGCGCCTCGCGGCGGAAGACGCCCAGGTAGACGGTGTCGGCCGGGCCCGCCTCGCCGCCGGTGTGGAAGGCGGCGTTGCCCACGCCGATCCGCGACGTCATCGCGGCGGCGACGGCGTCCTCCCAGGCGTTCTCGCCCTCGGCGTGCATGATGCCGCCGACGTTCTGCGCGCCGGTCTCCTCCAGCAGCCGTACGGCCGTGGCGATGTAGCCCGGCGACAGGATGCCGTGGCCGTCGACGCGGACGACGACGGGGTGCCGGGAGGCGCCGATCGCCGCGTTCAGCGCGGCGGGCGTCCGGCCGGTGGGGTTGGGCACCGTGTGCACCCGGGGGTCCTCGCGGACCAGTTCGGCGGCGATCTCGTCGGTGCGGTCCGCGGACGGACCGAGGGCGATCACGACCTCCATCTCGCCCGCGTACTCCTGGGCGAGGATGGCGCGGACGGCACCGCGCAGGTGCCGCTCCTCGTTGAGGACGGGCATGATCACGGAAACGGCGGGCGGCCGCACGTCGGACTTGGCGTTCATCGGTGCTCACGTTACCGCGAACGGGGGACACGGGCCGCGCCGCGGGGGCCTGTGGGCCGGTCAGGAGATCGTATGGGCCTACGGTGCTCACGATCCCACGTCCGGCTCGTCCGGGCCCGCCCCCAGGGCCCGTCCCCTGCGGAGGTCCCACCGTGCCCACGCCGCCCCGCCCCCCCAGGGTCCCGGCCGCCCCCGCCCGGGGCGGCCCCCCGCCGGGGGGCCGGGGCCCGCGTCCGCCGGCGCGGCGTCCGGCCGCACGGCGCGCGAGGAGGCCGCGCTGGGCCATGCGGGCGGTGACCGCGCTGTCGGCGGTGGTGCTCGCCTCGGCCGGGATCGGGCACGCGGTGCTCACCGGGCTGGACGCGGACATCGCCCGGGTGGACGCCTTCCGGGACATGAAGAACCGGCCGCGCGCGGGCGCCGGGACGAACGTGCTGATGGTCGGCACCGACGGCCGGGACGGCATCGGCGAGAAGGAGCGGCGCGCCTACCGCCTGGGCGGCGCCGCCTGCCACTGCACCGACACCATCATGATCGTGCACCTCTCGGAGGACCGGGACCGGGCCAGCGTGGTCAGCCTGCCCCGGGACTCCTACGCCGAGACCCCGGAGCACGTCGACGCCACCACCGGCGAGCGCCACCGGGGGCATCCGCTGAAGCTCAACGCGGCCTACGCGGAGGGCGGCCCGCAGCTGACCGTGCGGACCGTCGAGAAGATGACCGGGGTGAAGATCGACCACTATCTGGAGGTCGACTTCACCAGCTTCATGCGGACCGTGGACGTGCTCGGCGGGGTGCGGATCTGCACCGCCCAGCGCCTCAAGGACAGCTACACCGGCCTGGACCTGCCCGCCGGCAGCCATCTGCTGACCGGTGGGCAGGCGCTCCAGTACGTCCGCTCCCGCCACCTGGACGGGGCGTCGGACCTGAGCCGGATGGCCCGCCAGCAGCGCTTCCTGGCGGCGCTGGTGGACCGGGCGTCCTCCTCCGGCATCCTGCTGAACCCGCTGCGGTTCCGGGACGTGACCCGGGCGGTGCTGGGCTCGGTCCGCGCCGACCGGGGCTTCGGCACCGACGACCTGCTGGCCCTGGGGCGGGCGATGCGGGGCTTCTCGCCGTCCTCCTCGGAGTTCACCACCGTGCCGATCGGCACGATGGGCCACGCCGTCAAGGGCATCGGCTCCACCCTGAAGTGGGACCCGGAGAGGTCGCGGCGCCTCTTCGACGCGCTGCGCGAGGACCGGCCGCTGGCCGCGCACCGCTCCCGGCCCGCCGGTCCGGCGCCGGTGCGGGTGCCGGTGGACCCGCGGCGGATCCGGGTCCAGGTGGAGAACGGCACGGAGACCGACGGGCTCGGCAGGCGGGTGGACGACGCGCTGCACGCGACGGGGTTCGGGACCACCCGGGCCCCGTCCAACGCCGCGGACCGCACGGCCGGGCGGACCGTGATCTCCTACGACCCGCGCTGGGACCGCTCGGCCGCCTCGCTGCACGCGGCCCTGCCCGGCAGCGAGTTGCGGGCGGTGAAGGGGCAGGGGGCGACGCTCAGGGTGCTGGTGGGCGGCGACTTCGAGGAGGTCGTGAAGGTGGCACCGGCCGATCCGCCGCAGGAGTCGGGGACGGTGGTGCGGGGCGACGAGGTGGTGTGCGGCAAGGGGTGAGCGCGGGCCGGGGCGCCGCCGTCCGCACGGGCCCGCTCCGGGGCCGGGCGCGGGGCGGGGCGGAGCCCGCGCGGGCCCGGCGGCGGGCGGGGACGGCGGGCGAGGACGGGCGGGAACCGGCGACGGGCGGGGACGAGCGGCGGGCCGGGACGGGCGCCGGGCCGGGCGCGCTCCCGCCGCCCGTACGGGCGCCCGACCCCGGGGTCAGTTGCCGGTGACGGTGACCTTCTCGTCGTTGCGCAATTCGTCCACCAGCTTCTTCACCTTCGCCCGGTCCCAGGCGAGGTTGCCGCCGACGCTGCCGGAGATCGGCATGTTGAGCGAGGTGCCGTCGCCGCCGCTGACGCCCTTCATCGCCCAGAACATCCCGGCCAGGTCGAACAGTCCCATGTCCTTGTCGACGATGAGGGTGTCCAGTCCGGCGCCCATGGTCGGGTAGAGCCGGAAGGGGTTGAGCACCGTCGACGGGGTCGCGACCTGGCTCGCCAGGGCCGACAGGAACTTCTGCTGGTTCTTGGTGCGGTCCAGATCGGAGCCGGGCAGCGCGTACCGGGTGCGGACGAAGGCCAGCGCCTCCTGGCCGTTCAGGGTCTGGCGGCCCTTCTTGAGGTCGGCACCGGACTTCTTGTCCTTGATGTCCCGCGGGATGTCCATCTCGACGCCGCCGACCGCGTCCACGATGTTGGCGAACCCGGCGAAGCCGATCTCCACGTAGTGGTCGATGCGCAGCCCGGTGTTGAACTCGACGGTGCGCACCAGCAGTTCCGGGCCGTCCTCGGCGTAGGCGGCGTTGAGCTTCACCCGGCGGCCGGTGCCCTGGTACTTCTTGCCGGACTCGGAGCCGACGAAGCTCGGGATCTCCACGTCGGAGTCGCGGGGCAGCGAGACCAGCGTCGACCCGTTGTCCCCGGTGTGCAGGATCATCATGGAGTCGGTGCGCTTGCCCTCGGCGTTGCCGGTGTGCAGGTCCTTCATCTGCTCCTTGGTCATCCCCGCGCGGCTGTCGGAGCCGACGATCAGGTAGTTGGTGCCCTTGCCCGCCTCGGGCCGGTCGATGACCTTGGAGAGGTCGACCTCGCGGTTGAGCTTGGAGTCGGCCCAGAAGTAGGTGCCGACGGTGGTGACGACCAGCACGGTCACCACGGTGATCGCCGTCCACTTGATCCGGCGCCGCCAGTCCGGGGCGGGCCGGCCCGCGCGCCCGGCGCCCCGGCCGGGGCCGCCCCCGCCGGGGGAGCCGTAGACCTGGCCGGTGTTGTAGCCGCTGTCGTAGCCGCCCTGTCCCCCGTCGCCCCCGCCGTCGACGTACGACGGCTGCTGGGGCACCCCGCCGGGGTACGGCGGCGCCGTCCGGCCGGGGGGCCGCCCGGCGCCGTCGTGGCGGACCTGCCGCATCACGCGGGCGCTCTCGGGCCGTGCGCTCGCGCTGCCGCGTCCGTACCGGTCGCCGCGCTGGTCGCCGGGGCGACCCTGGGGCCAATCGCTCATACGCCCCAGTGTGCCGGTGCGGGCGGTGCCGCTGACAGGGGCGTCGGGAAATAGGGGCGGCGCTGTTGCCAAGCTGACACACAACGGGCCCGCCGGGCGGCCCGGCATAAGGTGGAGGCCATGACAGACCAGGCAGACCCGGCCTCGGCCGCGCGGCAGGCGGCTCCGGAGATCCCGGGCAAACCGACCTCGGCGTCCCGCACCACCCTCAGCCACATCATGACCCACAACGACACCAACCTCCTCGGCACGGTGCACGGCGGTGTGATCATGAAACTCGTCGACGACGCGGCCGGTGCCGTCGCCGGACGGCACTCCGGCGGCCCCGCCGTCACCGCGTCCATGGACGAGATGGCGTTCCTCGAACCGGTCCGGGTCGGTGATCTGGTCCATGTGAAGGCCCAGGTCAACTGGACCGGCCGGACGTCGATGGAGGTCGGCGTCCGGGTGCTCGCCGAGCGCTGGAACGAGTCCACGCCGGCCACGCAGGTCGGCTCGGCGTACCTGGTGTTCGCGGCGGTCGACGCGGACGGCAGGCCGCGCTCCGTCCCGCCGGTGCTCCCGGAGACCGAGCGGGACCGCCGCCGCCACCAGGAGGCCCAGATCCGCCGCACCCACCGGCTGGCCCGCCGCCGCGCCATCACCGACCTGCGCCGCCGCCGCGCCGCCGAGGGCTACGAGGACTGACTGCCGGCCCACGCCCCCCCGGGGGCCGCTCCGACTCCCCCGCGGAGGGGCCGGTGCGCGTGCGTGCGGCCACCACCGGACGTGCGGCCGGGGGGCCGGTGCGGACCGCCCGCCACGAGGGGACCGGCTTTCCAGAAGCGGAAACCCGAAGTCCTTGCGAGAGGTCCCGTGCGGCCGGGACGATCTGTGGGTCGGTATCCGGCAGGAGGGCGGTTCCATGGTGAAGCTGACACGGCTGGTGGGTGCGTGCGAGGACGGCGAGTGTCCGACGCTCTACACCACGGATCGCGGGACCTTCGTCGTGCAGGGCAGTCTCCTCACCGACCGCCCCAGCGGGATCCCGCCCCACGAGGCCCTGGTCGAGGTCCCCGTCGAACTGCTCCGGAGGGCCGTCCGTGGCAATCTCCTCTGATCTCACCCTCGGCGAACTGTTCACGGCGTTCGACCGGGAGGCATTCCGTCTCGAAACCCTGGACGACTACAGCCGGTCCGGGGGTGTCGACGCCTACCGGGCGTTCCTGGACGGCGGGGAGCAGCCGGAGTCGTTCCGGAACGCCGCGTGGCTGACGACGGTGAGGAACGCCACCGGTGCGGGGAAGCGCGTGTACCGGGTTCACCTCCTGGCCCGCCCCCTTTCGGGCTATCTCCGTTTCGAGCTCTCCTGGGGATACCGCCGAAACATGACGGTCGGCGAGGAATTCTTCATCCTCGATGTCACCGACCAGCCGAACCCGATTCCCTCTGCGCCAGATTTCTGGCTGTTCGACGATCACACAGCCGGAGTGATGTCCTACAGCGGCGGAAAATATCTCGGGAGCGACATCCGGGACGGGAAGCGAGCCATGGAATTCCGGAAGTACCGCGACACGGCGCTCGCGCACGCCGTTCCCTTCGCCGACTGGTGGGCGAAGCACGGGGAGTGAACAGATCCGAGCTCGGGTCCGCGCTGCGGGCGCTGCGGCTGGCATCCGGGAAGGAGGCCAAAGCCGTCGCCCGCGGCGCGGCCATGTCCGCCTCCAAGCTGTCCAAGATCGAAAACGGCGGGGTCGTACCCAGCGTCGTGGACGTGGAGCACATCCTGGGCTCGCTGGAGGTGTCCGAGAGCGTCAAGGCCGAGTACATGTCGGCCGCCAGGGCCGCGGCCACCGAAGCGACGGCCTGGCGCCTGTACCGGCGCCTCGGGTACCACCGGAAGCAGCAGCAGATCCAGGCGGCGGAAGCCCGCACCAAGGTGCTGCGCCTGTTCCAGCCCGCGCTCGTACCGGGACTGCTGCAGACACCGGAATACGTTCAGGCGGTGCTCGGCAGGAAGCGGCTCGGTGAGGAGCAACTCGCCCGGGCCGTCGGGGCGAGACTGGCACGGCAGCGCATCCTCTGCGAGTCCGGGCGGCACCTGCGGTTCGTCGTGACGGAACAGGTGCTGCGCTGGCGCATCGTGCCGGATCTCATGATGGCCGCCCAACTGGACCGGTTGGTCACGGTCTCCCGGCTGCCGGGCGTCGACCTCCGGGTCGTGCCGCTGGCCGTGCCGCAGGAGGATTTCGCCAGCCACTCCTTCTCCATCAAGGACGACCGCATGGTCACGGTGGAAACGGTGCACGCGGAACTCGCGGTGACCGATCCACGCGATGTGGCCCTGTACATCGAGAAGTTCAGCGGATTCGAGCGTGCGGCCCTTTCCGGTGACCCCATGCGATCCATGGTCGAGGAAATCCGGGACGAGTTCTTGCGGGAACAGGAAACGGGCTAGACCGCCATCCCCCCGCCCACCGACCATGGGGACGTGGACAGCGAACCGATCGGACCCGGCCTCCCACAACCGGGGGTGGCCTCCGTGCATTTCCCGCCCGAAGCTGGCCGCGTCGGCTGCTGAAGGGCGCGATCGGCCGATCAGGGAGGAGCGTCGATGCCGAACGTATCCGTACGTCGTTCGCGATGGTGGTCCGCGCCGAGTACAGACACCACCCCGGCAGCGAAAACCTTGGAGGGCTGTGAAGTGCCACAACAGGGAGGAACATACATGCGCGATGTACGCGTATTACTCACCCCTGCCGCGTTCGGAGGTGTCGTCGCAACCGTCATCGACAACAATCCCGGCATGGAGGAGGCCACGGCGGAGCGGATCGTAGTGGAAGCGCTCAAGTTCGTGGACGCCGCCGCGCAGTCTCCGGCCGGCAGGATCACGCCGTCCAACGTGGTGGATGAAGGCTGGCACGCGCTGATTCTGCATACGAACCTGTACGAGAAGCTGTGCGCGCGTCTGGGGCGGTTCGTGCATCACTGGCCTGAACGTCCCGACGAGGAGCGTCACGACGAACACGCACTCACACGCACGGTGGCCATCATCGAGCAGGCCGGGCACACCGTGGACAGCGAACTGTGGACGGGCCCGGCCACAACCCTGGTGTCGGTGGCGGCGAACTGCTCCCACACACCCAAGCCCGGCGGTTGCGGCCCGATCAATCCGGGCAAGTGCGCTTCGCACTGCTCGGGCGGCGGCAGCCGGGCCCGGTCGTGAGCAGACGGAAGGCGGAAGCGTGAACGCTGAACAGGCCCGGCGAGTTGACGCCGTGCTGAGGCAGTTGGGTATCCCTGGTGTGGTTGCACCGGAGGACCCGGAGAACACGGCGGGGCCCTGGCGTGTGTACGACACGGCCGACCCGGCCGCGCGCCGGGACGTGACCGCTGACGCGCTCGCATCCGTGGCCGCCAAGTTCCCGGAGGGGCAACCGGGTGCAGGACCGATGCGAGGTTTCGCCATTCCGCCCGAGGACGGCTGAGAGTCCGCGCCCCCGACCAACAGACGAACGCCCCTGCCATTCGTGGCAGGGGCGTTCTTCGGTCTGTTCGTGCGGTTCACAGCAAGGCGCGGAACGGAAGGGCGGACCATGTGCGTCCTGAGGACGCAGGGCCGGTCACACCGGGGGCGCGGTCGTCCGCGACGACGCTGACGCCCGGCACGGACGACGACCCCGCCGAAGGACAGGCGGAGGCCACCGGACCGAAGCCGTATGAGCGGCCCCGGCAGAGCGCCGGGGGCCGCTGTGTCTGTACAGGTGGGAGGCGATTCTCCGCCCGGTGTCAGCCCAGGACTTCCCGAGCAGGACGCCCACGGGCGGCCCGAAGGGACCTGACCGGACCGGACGCCGATCACAGTCCGCGAGCCACCCAAAGCGGCCTCTGGCCTGCGAAAACCCCGCTAGGGAAGGTTCCTCGCCATCACGATGCGCTGGACCTGGTTGGTGCCCTCGTAGATCTGGGTGATCTTGGCGTCGCGCATCATGCGTTCCACCGGGTAGTCGCGGGTGTAGCCGTAGCCGCCGAGGAGCTGGACCGCGTCGGTGGTGACCTCCATCGCCACGTCGGAGGCGAAGCACTTCGCGGCGGCGCCCTGGAAGGTGAGGTCGCTGTCGCCGCGCTCGGACTTGGCGGCGGCGGCGTAGGTGAGCTGGCGGGCGGCCTCGATCTTCATGGCCATGTCGGCCAGCATGAACTGGACGCCCTGGAAGTCGCCGATCGGCTTGCCGAACTGCTTGCGCTCCCGGACGTAGCCCTTGGCGTAGTCGAGCGCTCCCTGGGCGATGCCGAGGGCCTGGGCGGCGATGGTGATGCGGGTGTGGTCCAGCGTCCGCATCGCCGTGGCGAAGCCGGTGCCCTCCTCGCCGATGATGCGGTCGGCGGGGATGCGGACGTTGTCGAGGTAGACCTCGCGGGTGGGCGAGCCCTTGATGCCGAGCTTCTTCTCGGGGGCCCCGAAGGAGACGCCCTCGTCCGACTTCTCCACGACGAAGGCGGAGATGCCCTTGGAGCGCTTCTCCGGGTCGGTGACGGCCATCACCGTGTAGAAGTCGCTGACGCCCGCGTTGGTGATCCAGCGCTTGACGCCGTTGAGCACGTAGTGGTCGCCGTCGCGCACGGCCCGGGTCTTCATGCCGGCCGCGTCGGAGCCCGCGTCCGGCTCGGACAGGCAGTAGGAGAACATCGCGTCGCCCTTGGCGAGCGGCGCCATGTACTTCGCCCTGAGCGCCTCGGAGCCGGCGAGGAGCACCGGCAGGGAGCCGAGCTTGTTCACCGCGGGGATCAGGGAGGAGGACGCGCAGACGCGGGCCACCTCCTCGATCACGATGACCGTGGCCAGCGCGTCGGCGCCCGCGCCCCCGTACTCCTCGGGGACGTGCACGGCGTGGAGGTCGCCCGCGACCAGGGCGTCGAGGGCCTCCTGCGGGAAGCGGGCCTCCTCGTCCACCGCGGCGGCGTGCGGCGCGATCTTCGCCTCCGCCAGGGAGCGGACGACGTCCCGGAGCATGTCGTGCTCCTCGGAGGGGCGGTACAGGTCGAAGTCAGCCGATCCGGCCAAGGTCTCTCACGCTCCAAAACGCTGCGATGTCGATCACGCTAACTACCGTTAAGTAACCCGAATTTTATGCCGTCCGCCACTCCCGTGGATAGGTGAGCTTGACGACAGCCGACCGGAAGGCGCCCCGGGGCCCCCGGATATGCTCGGGCGCGCACCTCCGCCGTACACGTCTGGAGCAGTCATGGCCCTCAGGATCACCGTGATCGGAACCGGCTACCTCGGGGCCACGCACGCGGCGGCCATGGCCGAACTGGGGTTCGAGGTGCTGGGCCTGGACGTGGTGCCGGAGAAGATCGAGATGCTGCGGCGCGGCGAGGTCCCGATGTACGAGCCGGGGCTGGAGGAGCTGCTGCGCCGCCATGTCGCCGGTTTCGAGGGGTCCACCGGGCGGCTGGGGTTCACCACGGACTACGCCGAGGCCGCGGCCTTCGGCGACGTGCACTTCATCTGCGTGAACACCCCGCAGAAGCACGGCGAGTACGCCTGCGACATGACGTACGTGGAGGCCGCGCTGGCCTCGCTCGCTCCGCATCTGACCGCTCCCGCACTGGTCGTCGGCAAGTCGACCGTGCCGGTGGGCTCCGCCGAGCGGCTGGCCGCCTACCTCGTCGCGCACGCCCCGGCGGGCGAGGACGCCGAGCTGGCCTGGAACCCGGAGTTCCTGCGCGAGGGGTTCGCCGTCGAGGACACCCTGCACCCCGACCGGATCGTGGCCGGGGTGCGCGGGGAGCGGGCGGAGAAACTGCTGCGCGAGGTCTACGCGGCGCCGATCGCGCGGGGCGCGCCGTTCGTGGTCACCGACTTCCCCACCGCCGAGCTGGTGAAGACCGCCGCCAACTCCTTCCTCGCCACCAAGATCTCCTTCATCAACGCCATGGCCGAGGTCTGCGAGGCGGCCGGGGGCGATGTCGCGAAGCTGGCGGAGGCGATCGGGTACGACGACCGGATCGGGCGGAAGTTCCTGCGGGCCGGGATCGGCTTCGGCGGGGGCTGCCTGCCCAAGGACATCCGCGCCTTCATGGCCCGCGCCGGCGAGCTGGGCGCCGACCAGGCGCTGACCTTCCTGCGCGAGATCGACTCCGTCAACATGCGCCAGCGGGGCCGGATGGTGGAGCTGACCCGGCAGGTGCTCGGCGGCGGGCCGTTCCTCGGCAAGCGGGTCGCGGTGCTGGGCGCCAGCTTCAAGCCCGACTCGGACGACGTCCGGGACTCCCCCGCGCTGAACGTCGCGGGGCAGATCCACCTCCAGGGCGCCCAGGTGACGGTGTACGACCCCAAGGGCATGGAGAACGCGCGGCGCCTCTTCCCCACGCTCGACTACGCGGACAGCGCGCTGAAGGCGGTGCGGGGCGCGGACGCGGTCCTGCACCTGACGGAGTGGCGGGAGTTCCGCGAGCTGGACCCCGGGGAGCTGGGCGACGCGGTCGCGGCCCGGGTGATCCTCGACGGGCGCGGGGCCCTGGACCCGGAGCGGTGGCGCCGGGCCGGGTGGACGTACCGGGCGCTGGGCCGCCCCACCGCCTGACGGCGGGGCCCCGCCACGATCCCGGCCCTCCGGGCCCTCCGGGGGTTCCGGGGGCCTTCGCGGCCCTGCCGGGCCCGCCGGGTCTCCCCCGCGGTTCCGGGACCCTCCGGGCGGCGTCCCGGCGGAGTGCGGCGGGGGCATGGAGGAACACCGGTGCGGCGGGGCATGGAGGAACACCGGTTCGGCCGAGGCTCAGTCGGCCGAACCGGCGTCTGTCCGCATTGTGCACCATGTGCCTCCGGGTGGCCGGGGGCACCCCCGCGCGTTTTACCCTTCCTTGGCCCGGTAGCGGCGCATCTTGGCACGGGACCCGCACCCCCGCATGGAGCACCAGCGGCCCCGCCCGGCCGGGCTGCGGTCGTAGTACGCCCAGTGGCAGTCGTCCGCCTCGCACGCCTTGAGCCGGGTCCAGGTGCCCTCGACCAGCGCCCCGGCGACGGCCTCGGCCACCCGGACGAGCAGCGCGCCCTCCCCGGCGGGGGCGTCCGCCGGCGGGGTGCCCCGGACCGTGTCCCGGCCCTCCCCCGCAGCCCGCGCCCCCGCACCCGGCGCCGCACCACCCCTCGCCCCCGCACCCGGCGCCGCCTCCGCCGGGACCAGCGCGGCCGAGCCGTCGGCCGGGTCGACGGCGACCACCAGCGGAGCGGCGGCCAGCAGCGTCCCGAGCGGGGTCACCGGGCGGTGCGGCGGGTGGCCGGCGTGGGCGAGCAGCGCCGCGCGCAGCGACTCGCGCAGCTCCCGGGCCGCCGCCGTGTCCTCCGTCAGCCCGAAGTCCGCCCGGCCGGGCGGCGTGTCCAGCGAGTCGGTGCCCGCCCTGAGGTCCAGCGTGTTCACCAGCGCCCGGACCAGTTCCAGACCGCCCGGCGCGGGTGCTCTGTCCACCATGGTTGCGACGGTACCGCCCATGCGGCAGCATGCAGGCACCGTTACCGGTTGACGCCTTCTAGAGGTAACCGACCGGGGAGAACCGCAGGAACCGTCGAAGGAGAGCCATGCCCATCGCCACCCTGGGTGCCGTCGTCCTGGACTGCCCCGACCCCGTCGCCCTGGCCGGGTTCTACGCCGGGCTGCTCGGCGGCACGATCGTGGCGGAGGAGGACTGGGTGGACCTGAGGCTGCCGGACGGCAGGACGCTGGCCTTCCAGGCCGCCGCCGGACATGTGCCGCCCCTCTGGCCGGGGACCGAGGGCGCCCAGCAGCTCCATCTGGACCTGGACGTCGCGGACCTGGACGCGGCCGAGCGGGCCGTGCTGGACCTGGGCGCGCGGACGCTGGACGCGGCGGACCGGACCCGCACCTTCCGGGTCTACGCGGACCCCGCCGGGCACCCCTTCTGCCTCTGCGCCGGCTGACCCCGGCCCCCTCCCCCGCCGGGACGGCCCAGGCCCCCGGCCCCGTGTCCACCGCCCCCCTTCTCCCGGAGTTACCCATGGCACCCGCGGCCCTCTTCCGCTCCGTCGTCATCGACTGTCCCGACCCCCGCGCGCTGGCCCGCTTCTACGCGGGGGTCGCCGGGGGCACCCCGGAGGAGCGCGACCCGGACTGGGTGGTGCTCCAGGTGCCGGGCGGGCCCCGGCTGGCCTTCCAGGGGGCGCCGGGACTCACCCCGCCGGAGTGGCCGCGCTCCGACCGCAACGCCCAGCAGTTCCACCTCGACTTCGACGCCGGGTCCACCTGGGAGGAGGTCGACGCGGCGCACGCGCGGGTGCTCGCGCTGGGCGCCCGGCCGCTGGACCTCGACGACCGGGAGCGCAAGGACTTCATGGTGTACGCGGACCCCGCCGGGCACCCCTTCTGCCTCTGCCGGGTCGCCGGGGCCTGACCGGCCCGCCGTCCGGGACGCGCCCCGCCGCGCGCCGGAACGGGCGTCCAGGACCGCCGGACCGCCCCGGGCCCGGCGTCCGGACCCGGGGGGGGTGCCGCACCGGCTTCCGGGGCGCGCGGCCCCGCCGGGCCCCGGGACCGCCGGCCCCGGAACCGCCGTGCTCCGGAACCGCCGCGCTCCGGCCCCGCTACGCCGGCGCGGCCCCGTCCAGCGCCTCGATGGTCGCCGTGGACGGCTCGCGGCGGTCCCGGGCCGCGCGGGCGGCGAAGGTCGCCCCGCGCAGCACCCGCTGGACGTTTCCCCAGGTCAGAAGGGCCACATCGGACTCCTCCCAGCCGCGTCGCAGCAGTTCCGCCACCAGTCGCGGGTAGCAGGAGGGGTCGCCCAGCTCCAGCGGATGGGCGGCCCCGGTGTCGTACGTGCCGGACAGGCCGACGGCGCCGGGGCCCGCGACGGCGCGGACGTGGTCCAGGTGGTCGGCGACGTCACGGACGGTCGGCCCGGTCTGCTCGGCGGTCAGCGGAACCATGCACAGGCCCCCGGCGGCGCCGAGCGCGGCCAGCAGGTCGTCCGGGAGGTTGGCGGGGTGCGGGCGCAGCGCGCGGGCGGCGGACCGGGTGCACAGGACCGGTGTCCGGGAGACGGCGAGGGTGCGGCGCACCGTCGCGGCCGGGGCGCCGGACAGGTCGGCGAGGACGCCGAGCCGGTTCATCTCCCGGACGACCTCTTCGCCGAACCGGGTCAGCCCAGCCTCGCCCGCCCAGCTCACCCCGGTGAGGGTGAGCACGCGCAGCCCGAGGGCGTGCAGGGAGCGCAGGATGCCGAGGCTGTCGCCGATGGCGGCGGCCCCGGCCGGGCCGGGCAGCACGCCGATCCGGCCCCGGCCGCGGGCGTCGGCGGCCTCCCCGGCGTCATGGACCGCCCGCAGCCCCTCGGGGTGGGCGCGGACCACCGCCCGCAGCAGGTCGAGCTGTTCCAGCACGGCGCCGGTGGCCCGGCCGCCGGGCTCGCCGGGCGCGTGCAGAGCCCAGAACACCGCGCCGACGCCGCCCCGGCGGAGCCTGGGCACATCGGTGTCGACGGTGGACTCGCCCTCCTCCAGGTCGTACCAGGGCAGGCGGGCGAGGGCTCGCAGGAGTCCGCCGTGGCCGTCGGCGACGGGGTGGGCGGCCAGCACGGCGAGGGCCCGGTCCAGCGGCTCGCCGTCCCCGGGGCCGGGGGCGGCGGGGCGGTGCTCCGGCGGGCGGACGGCCTCCGCGGACGACGGCCCGGGCGGCTCCTCGAACGGGGCGGCGCCCGCCTCGGCGCCGGGGTGCAGGTCGTCCTGGAGGTCTGCCATGCGGGCTCCCCACGGTCGTCGTACGGGTGTGCCCACCGTCGCACGCCGGGCGCCGCCCTTCCTGGCGGACGGCCCGTTCGGGGGTACGCCGCCCGGCACCGCCCCGCCTCCCGGTGCGCCGCCCGGCCGCGCACCCTGCGCACCTCCCCGCCGCGAGCCGCCCGGTCAGCCGTCGAGCACGTCGATGGTGGCGTGGGAGGGGCCGCGCGTGGCGCGGACCTGCCGGGCCACGTCCTCGGCCGCGCCCAGCACCCGGACCGCGTTCTTCCAGGTCAGCTTGGCCAGGTCGGCCCGGGACCAGCCCCGGTCGACCAGCTCCGCGATCAGGCGGGGGTAGCCGGAGACGTCGTCGAGGCCCTCCGGGGTGAAGGCGGTGCCGTCGTAGTCACCGCCGATGCCGAGGTGGTCGACGCCCGCCGCCTCCCGCATGTGGTCGAGGTGGTCGGCGACGGTGGAGACGGTGGCGACGGGGCGGGGGACGCGCTCCTCGAAGGCGCGGTGCACCCGCAGCGCCTCCTCGCCGGTGTCGAGGGGGTGGAGGCCGTGGGCGCGCAGGTTCTCGTCGGCGGCGGCCGTCCAGTCCACGGCCGCCTGGAGCACGAACTTCGGCACGAACGTGACCATCGCCATGCCGCCGTTGGCGGGCAGCCGCTCCAGCACGTCGTCGGGGATGTTGCGCGGGTGGTCGCAGACGGCGCGGGCGGACGAGTGCGAGAAGATCACCGGCGCCACGGAGGTGTCCAGCGCGTCCCGCATGGTGGTGGCGGCGACATGGGAGAGGTCGACCAGCATGCCCTCGCGGTTCATCTCCCGCACGACCTCCCGGCCGAAGGCCGACAGCCCGCCGACGCCGGGCTCGTCGGTCGCGGAGTCCGCCCACGCCACGTTGTCGTTGTGGGTGAGGGTCATGTAGCGCACTCCCAGCGCGTACAGGGCGCGCAGGGTGGCGAGGGAGTTGTCGATGGAGTGGCCGCCCTCGGCGCCCATGAGGGAGGCGATGCGCCCCTCGGCGCGGCCCGCCTCCATGTCGGCGGCGGTCAGCGCGGCCCGCAGCTCCCCGGGGTGGCGGTCCAGCAGGCGCCGTACGCAGTCGATCTGCTCCAGCGTCGCGGTCACCGCGCCGGGCCGGTCCGAGGGGACGTAGACGGACCAGTACTGCGCGCCGACCTGACCGGCCCGCAGCCGGGGCAGGTCGGTGTGCAGGAGGGCGCTCTGGTCCCGCGCGATGTCCCGGGCGCCGAGGTCGTACCGCACCTGTTCGCGCAGCGCCCAGGGCAGATCGTTGTGGCCGTCGACGACGGGGAACTCCCGCAGCAGTTCCCGGGCCGTGGCGAGGGAGGTCATGGGCGTCTCTCCTGTCTGGTGGCCCGGGGCGGCGTTCCGGCCGGTCCCGGGAGGTGTCCGATCGGGCGGACCGGCGGCCCCGTGCGGCCCGCCGGAAACAAGGAGGCCCCGGCCGCCGGGCGGGCGGCCGGGGCCGGTGTCATGTCCGGGCGCCCCCGGGTGCCGTCCCCGGCCGCGCGGGGCGGGCCCCGCCGCCCCGCGCCGTGCTCACTTCCCGAAGCCGAAGCCCGGGGCGGCGCCCTCGGTCCTGGCGCGCAGCCGCCTGCCCTTCTCGGTGGCCTGGTCGTTGAGGTCCTGGAGGAAGTCGCGCATCCGGCCCCGCAGCTCCTCGTCGTGGGCGGCGAGCATCCGGACGGCCAGCAGCCCCGCGTTGCGGGCACCGCCGACGGAGACCGTGGCGACCGGGACACCGGCCGGCATCTGGACGATGGACAGCAGGCTGTCCATGCCGTCGAGGTACTTCAGCGGCACCGGCACGCCGATGACCGGCAGGGTGGTGACGGATGCCAGCATCCCGGGCAGATGGGCGGCGCCCCCGGCACCGGCGATGATCGCCCGCAGCCCCCGGTCGGCGGCCTGCTCTCCGTACGCGATCATCTCGCGGGGCATGCGGTGCGCGGAGACGACGTCGACCTCGTAGCCGATCTCGAACTCGTCCAGGGCCTTGGCGGCGGCCTCCATGACGGGCCAGTCGGAGTCCGACCCCATGACGATGCCAACAACGGGGCTCATTCGGTGATGGTGCCTCTCAGGTAGCCGGCTGCGTGACGGGCGCGCTCCAGCACGTCGTCCAGGTCGTCGCCGTAGGTGTTGACGTGGCCCACCTTGCGGCCCGGCTTCACGTCCTTGCCGTACATGTGGATCTTCAGCCGGGGGTCGCGGGCCATGCAGTGCAGATACGCGGAGTACATGTCCGGGTAGTCGCCGCCGAGGACGTTGACCATCACCGTCCAGGGGGCGCGCGGGCGCGGGTCGCCGAGCGGGAGGTCGAGGACGGCGCGGACGTGGTTGGCGAACTGCGAGGTGATCGCGCCGTCCATCGTCCAGTGGCCGGAGTTGTGCGGGCGCATCGCCAGTTCGTTGACGAGGACGCGGCCGTCGCGGGTCTGGAACAGCTCGACGGCGAGGTGGCCGACGACGCCCAGCTCCTTGGCGATGCGGAGGGCCATCTCCTCGGCCCGCAGCGCCAGCTCCTCGTCGAGGTCCGGGGCGGGCGCGATCACCGTGTCGCACACGCCGCCGACCTGGCGGGACTCGACCACCGGATAGGCCACCGCCTGGCCGTGCGGGGAGCGGACCACGTTGGCGGCCAGCTCGCGGACGAAGTCGACCTTCTCCTCCGCCAGCACCGGCACCCCCGCGCGGAACGGCTCGGCGGCCTCCTCCGCGGAGTCCACGACCCACACGCCCTTGCCGTCGTAGCCGCCGCGCACGGTCTTGAGGACCACGGGGAAGCCGTCGCCCTCCGCCGCGAAGGCCGCCACGTCGGCCGGATCGCTCACGATCCGGTGCCGCGGGCAGGGCACGCCGATCCCGACGAGCCGCGCCCGCATCACGCCCTTGTCCTGGGCGTGCACGAGTGCGTCCGGCCCGGGGCGCACGGGGATGCCGTCCGCCTCCAGGGCACGGAGATGCTCCGTGGGAACGTGTTCGTGATCGAAAGTGATCACATCGCACCCCCGCGCGAACGCGCGCAGCGTCTCCAGATCGCGATGGTCGCCGACGACGACCTCGTTCACGACCTGCGCCGCCGAGTCCTGGGGAGTGTCACTGAGAAGCTTGAACCTGATGCCCAACGGGATGCCCGCTTCGTGTGTCATACGCGCGAGCTGGCCCCCGCCGACCATGCCGACTACCGGGAACGTCACACCCCCAGCTTATCGGCCACCCTGGACGGACCGGTTCGGCGGCCGGTTCCCCGTCCTTCGCGCGTGCCGTCCGCCCGGTCCGCGGGAGGATCCCGGGCCCGGGTGGTTAGCATGACCGGGTTGACGCCGAACACCGAAGGACGGGGGCCTGAACAACCATGGGACGAGGTTCCACCGGGTCTCCCACGGCCCCTCCGGAGGCGCCCGGCGCGATGCGGCGACGCGTCGACCTGCTGGTCCGCGAAGTGCTGAAGTTCGGCGCCGTCGGCGGCGTCGGCGTCGGCGTCAACCTGCTGGTCTTCAACCTGGTCCGGCAGTCGACCGATCTCCAGGTGGTGCGGGCCAGCATCATCGCCACCGTCGTCGCGATCGTCTTCAACTACCTGGGCTTCCGGTACTTCACCTACCGGGACCGCGACAAGAGCGGGCGCACCCGTGAGATGTCGCTGTTCCTGCTGTTCAGCGTGGTCGGCCTGGTGATCGAGAACGGTGTGCTCTACACCGCGACGTACGGCTTCGGCTGGGACAGCCCGCTGCAGAGCAACATCTTCAAGTTCCTCGGCATCGGCCTGGGCACCCTGTTCCGCTTCTGGTCGTACCGCACCTGGGTCTTCCCCGTGATGCCCGCCGAGACGGTGCTCCGCGCGGAGACCTTCCTGGAGCACGAGCACCCCGCCGCGTTCCGCCCGGCGGACGGCGGCACGGCCGCCCGCCGCTGAACCGACGGGCGCGCCCCGGGCCGTCCGGCGCACCGCGTGCCCGGCCCGTTCAGCGCACCGTGTGCCCGGCCTCGGAGGACTTCCTCGGCGGCGGATTGCGGGACAGGAACAGGCCGAACACCGGGGGCTTGGACTGGAGCAGTTCCAGCCGCCCGCCGTCCGCCTCGGCCAGGTCCCGGGCGACGGCGAGGCCGATGCCGGTGGAGTTGCGTCCGCTGATGGTGCGCTCGAAGATCCGCGCCCCGAGGTCCGCGGGGACGCCCGCGCCCTCGTCGGTGACCTCCACCACCGCCTGGTTGCCGGTCACCCTGGTCCGCAGGGCCACCGTGCCGCCGCCGTGCATCAGCGAGTTCTCGATCAGCGCCGCGAGGACCTGGGCGACCGCGCCCGGGGTGCCCACGGCGGTCAGGTGCCGCTTGCCGGAGCTGACGATGGCCCGCCCCGCGCTGCGGTAGGCGGGCCGCCACTCCGCGATCTGCTGCTGGATCACGTCGTCCAGCTCGAAGGTGACGGCGGAGCCGCTGCGCGGGTCGCGCGAGTTGGTCAGCAGCCGCTCCACGACGTCCGTCAGCCGCTCCACCTGGGTCAGCGCGATCGTCGCCTCCTCCTTGACCGTCTCCGGGTCGTCGGTGAGCGTGATCTCCTCCAGCCGCATCGACAGCGCGGTCAGCGGGGTGCGGAGCTGGTGGGAGGCGTCGGCGGCCAGCCGGCGCTCGGCGGTGAGCATCCGGGCGATGCGCTCGGCGGAGGAGTCCAGCACGTCCGCGACCCGGTCCAGCTCGGGCACGCCGTACCGCTTGTGGCGGGGGCGCGGGTCGCCGGAGCCCAGGCGCTCGGCGGTCTCGGCGAGGTCGGTCAGCGGCGAGGCCAGGCGGTTGGCCTGCCGGATGGCCAGCAGCACGGCAGCGATCACCGCGAGCAGCGCGACCAGACCGATGACCAGCAGGGTCCGGCCGACCTCCCGGGTGACCGAGGAGCGCGGTTCCTCGACGAGGACGCTCTCGCCCTCCTCGCCGGTGGCCCGGCCGCGGATCACGTCGCCGCCGGGCTCGCGGCCGACCTCGATGACCGGGCGGCCCGGAATCCGGATCACCGCGTAGCGGCTGTCCGCGACCTGCTCGCGCAGGAAGTCCGCGTCGACGCTGCCGGTGCCGACGAGGCGGCTGTCCACGATGCTGGCCAGCCGCACCGCCTCCAGGTCGACCCGCTCCTGGGCGGTGCTGCTGATGGTCCGGGTCTCGACGATGACGAGGGAGACGCCGAAGACGGCGATCACGACGAGCACCACGGCGAGCGTGGACTGGATCAGTCGGCGGCGCATGTTCCCCTACGTACCCGCGTACGGCTCCGGCGGCCGGCCCGGCCCGAGGGAGCCGGACCCGGGGGCCCGGTCCGTACGGGGGCCCGGTCCCCGGCGGTCAGTTCTTCTCGAAACGGAAGCCCACGCCGCGCACGGTGGCGATGTAGCGGGGGTTCGCCGCGTCGTCGCCCAGCTTCTTGCGCAGCCAGGAGATGTGCATGTCGAGGGTCTTCGTCGACGACCACCACGTGGTGTCCCAGACCTCGCGCATGAGCTGGTCGCGGGTGACGACCCGGCCCGCGTCCCGGACCAGCACCCGCAGCAGGTCGAACTCCTTCGCGGTGAGCTGCAACTCCTCCTCGCCCATCCAGGCCCGGTGCGACTCGACGTCGATGCGCACCCCGTGGGTGGCGGCGGGCTGCTGCGGCTCGGCGACGCCGCGGCGCAGCAGGGCCCGGACCCGGGCCAGCAACTCGGCCAGGCGGAAGGGCTTGGTGACGTAGTCGTCGGCGCCCGCGTCCAGGCCCACGACGGTGTCGACCTCGTCGGCGCGCGCGGTCAGGATCAGGATGGGCACGGCGTGGCCCTCGGCGCGCAGCCGGCGGGCGACCTCCAGCCCGTCCATGCCGGGCAGCCCGAGGTCGAGCACGACCAGGTCCACGCCGCCCTGCATGCCGGCGTCGAGTGCCGCGGGGCCGTCCTCACGCACCTCGACCTCGTAGCCCTCCCGGCGCAGGGCGCGGGCCAGCGGCTCCGAGATGGACGCGTCGTCCTCGGCGAGCAGTACACGGGTCATGGGCCGATGGTAGTCCGCCCGGAGCGACGCCCGGGGGGTGATCGCCCGGCCCCCCGACGGGCCGGTTTCCCCCGGCCCTCCCCCGTTCCCCGCCGGTCCCCGGGGCGCCGGGGCGGACGCCTGCGGGAGCGGGGGGGCATTCCGTGACGGGCCTTCGAATGATCGTTCACAGCGGCATTCCACCTGTGATTCACATCTCAAGTCCTTCCATAACGGGCACTGTCGTGCCGTATGGTGAATCAACGCCTGTAGCACCATGAGGACCTTTGGCAGCACTACGACGCCAGAGGTCCCTTTTGCGTGCGGGCCGGTTCCGGCCGGCCTCGAAAGGAATGACCTGTGGCCGGGCACCGGCGCGCGACGCTGCGCGCCGGTGCGTGGATCCCGGTGGTCGCCGTCCGCCGTCCCGTGATCCGGGACGGAGATCCCTCAGGGCGTGGGTCGGACGGCAGGACCCGCCGGTGCCGGCCTCCCCCACCGGGCGCGCTTCGCCTCATGAGCGCGTCCCGACAGCAAGGAACGACCATGGCGTCCAGCCTGACGAAGGACTCGGTGACCCCGGCCACCCCCGGTTCCGAGAAGACCTTCTTCGGCCACCCCCGCGGACTGGCCACTCTCTTCATGACCGAGATGTGGGAGCGTTTCTCCTACTACGGCATGAGGGCCCTGCTCCCGCTGTACCTCGTCGCCCCGGGCGGTCTCGGGCTCAGCGCCGGCACCGCGACCGCGATCTACTCCGTGTACCTGTCCCTGGTGTACCTGCTGGCGATGCCGGGCGGCTGGTTCGGCGACCGCGTCTGGGGCCCCCGCCGGACGGTGGCCGTGGCCGGAGCGGTGATCATGCTCGGCCACCTGACCCTGGCGCTGCCGTCGTCCGGGACGTTCTTCGCGGGCCTCGGTCTGGTCGCGATCGGTTCGGGCCTGCTGAAGGCCAACATCTCCACCATGGTCGGCCAGCTCTACGACGGGCCCGACGACCCGCGCCGCGACGGCGGCTTCACCGTCTTCTACATGGGCATCAACCTGGGCGCCTTCGTCGCGCCGCTGGTGATCGGCACCATCGGGGAGAGCGTCGACTGGCACCTGGGCTTCGCGCTCGCCGCGGTCGGCATGGGCCTGGGCGTCGTCCAGTTCCTCCTCGGCAGCCGGCACCTGGACCCCCACTCCAGTGTCGTGCCGAAGCCGCTGACGGCCGAGGAGCGGACCTCCACGCTGCGCAAGGCCGCCTTCTGGGCCGCCGTCGCCGTCGTCTTCTACGCGGCCGTCGGCTTCTCCGGCCACTACACGCTCAACTGGATCCTGGTCCCGCTGACCCTGCTCGGTGTGATCATCCCGGTGCTGGTGCTGACCCGGATCAAGCGCGACCGGTCCCTGGACCGGGCCGAGCAGTCGAGGATGTCCGCGTACATCTGGTTCTTCGTCGCCGCGGCCGTCTTCTGGATGATCTACGACCAGGGCGGCTCGACCCTGTCGATCTTCGCCGACTCCTCCGCCGAGAACAGCGTCGCGGGCTGGGAGTTCCCGGTCTCCTGGTACCAGTCGGTCAACCCGGTCGTCATCATGGCCCTGGCCCCGGTCTTCGCCACGCTCTGGACGGTGCTCGCCCGGCGGGGCAGGGAGCCGAGCACGATAGTGAAGTTCACCTTCGGCCTGGCCCTGGTGGGCGCGTCGTTCTTCCTCTTCCTGGCCCCGCTGTCGATAGCGGGCGGCGGCCACAAGGCGGCGGCGATGTGGCTGGTGGCGATCTACTTCACCCAGACCTGCGGTGAGCTGCTGCTCTCGCCGGTCGGACTGTCGGTGACCACGAAGATGGCTCCGGCGAAGTACGCCTCGCAGATGATGGGCGTCTGGTTCCTCGCGGTCACCGCGGGCGACGCGACGACGAGCCTGCTCTCCCTGGCGGGCGTCAACCTGGACCGGACGGGGATCGTGGCGGCGGAGGCGACGCTGGCCGTGGTCGCGGCCGCCGCGATCTGGATGTACCGCAAGCGGGTGAAGGCCCTCATGGGCGACATACGCTGACCGGCCGCCAGGAGTGACGCGCCGGGGCGCCGCCCGCGAGGGCCGGCGCCCCGGACGCGTCCCCGGAGGCGGGAGGCGCCGGTGGACCGACGTCCTCGCCGGGTGGGGGCGGCGGACCCGGCCACGCCGGAGCGACGCGGTGGCGGTGGCGGTGGCGGTGGCTCAGCGGGCGGGAGGGCGCCGACGGGACGGTGGACGGCGCCGGGCGCTGCCGGTGGCCCCCGGCGGCGGACGGGACCGCGGCGAGGTCGGCACCGGCGCCGGAACGAGGCGGCGGCACGGATCAGCACGTCGGCCGGACCGGGTGGCCCGGCCGCGCGGGAACGGTGTCCCTGACCCTGCGGGAGCGGTGTCCCCGGCGGGGACGGAACGGTCGCCGTGGCCGGGCCGGGCGGATCCACGGCGAAGGCGCCGTCGGCGATGCTCCGCCCCGGACCGGCCGCGTCCGCCCAGGGGGCGCGGCGCGCGACCCCGCGCCGGTGACGCGGGCGTAGTCCGCGACCCCGCGCCGGTCACGCGGACTACGCCGGGGCGCCCAACTCCGCCCAGACGCGCTTGCCGGCCACCCCGGGGGTCCGTACGACCCCCCAGTCCAGGCAGAGCCGCTGGACGATGAACATGCCGTGGCCGCCCGGACGTCCGGCGCGGTGCGGGGTGCGCGGGGCGGGCTGCCCCGTGCCCCGGTCGGAGACCTCCAGCCGGATCACCTTGCGGTCGCAGGTGATCCGCAGTTCCTCCGGGCCCTCCGCGTGCAGGCACGCGTTGGTGACCAGTTCGGAGACCACCAGCAGCACGTCCTCCGCGGCGGCCCGCTGGTCGGCGGTGGCGGACGGCAGCCAGCCCCAGGCGTGCAGGGCCTCCCGGGTGAAGTCGCGGGCCAGCGGCACGACACCGCTCCGGTCGGCGAGGCTCAGCCGCCGCACCCGCCCTCCGGCGCCCGCGTCGCCGCCCGGCGGCTCCTCCGGCGCGGTGGCGGGCGTCCGCGCGTCACCGGGGCCGGTCGCCCGGCCGGCGGGGGCGGCCGGGGCCCCGGGGGCCACCGGGACCGCGCCCGGCGCCCCGTCCCCGAGCCGGCCCGAACCGGGCGCGCCCCCCTCGGGCGCCGCGGACGCCCCGGAAGCGCCGGGTTCCGGGCCGCGGTCGCCCGGCGAGCAGGGCCGGGTGGTGCTCATCAGCGCTTCACCTCACCGATTCACCGGTTCACGTTGTTCACAGTCGGTTCACAGTCGTTCGTCGTACTCGTCCGCCGTCGTACTCGTCCGCCGTCGGGCCGGTCCGCGGGGCGGCCGTCCCGACGACGGCCGGGCGCGGGGTTCCCGTGGGGGTCCCGCCCGCGCGGCGGTCCCGCCGTCCGTCCCCGTGAGGGGCTCCGGCCCGCCGGGCTCCGCTTTTCTCCTGCCCGAGCGGGCCCGGGGAACACCCCGTCCCGCGCCCGGATCTCCGGCCCGCGCGCGGAAGGCAGCGGGGAAGCGGGCCCCGGGAGCGCGGAGCCGGTCAGCCGGACGCGTCGCCGGACTCCCCGGACAGCGCCGCCTCCAGCGTGTCGTGCACGGTGAAGACCGCCTCGGCCCCGGTGATCTCGAACACACGGGCCACCACGGGCTGCATGCCCACCAGATGCACGCCGCCGCCGGCGGCCTCCGCCTTCAGGCGGGCGCCGAGCAGGACGTTGAGGCCGGTCGAGTCGCAGAACTCCAGCCGCGAGCAGTCCACGACCAGCCGGTTGAATCCCTTGTCGAGGCAGTCCTCCAGCGGCTCGCGCAACAGATCGGCGGTGTGGTGATCCAACTCACCCGCCGGGGTCACGACGGCACTGGGGCCCTCTTCCCGCACCTCGACCAGAAGCCGGCCCGACTGTGCGCTGCCGACCGTCCCGCGGTCCATTCGGTCTCTCTCTCCCGACGCCGTGACGCTTGCTGACGCCTTCGAACACTACGCCTTCGCGGCGCACTCCGACACCCAACAACCGTACATAAACGGACATATGCTCACAGAACACACTTGCGGTGAACTCGGTAAACCCGGTAGGGCTAGTAGGCACACACCCGACACGGCCGGCTTTGGAGGCGCCGCACACCGCAGTGCACGCAATGGCATCGGCAGCCGCATGCCGAGAACGATGGAGGACATCATGTCACCCCGGCTCGACGGATCGCGTACCCAGGAAGCGACGTCGGCACTCCCCCCGGAACAGGAGCATCTGGATCCCATCGAGCGGCCCGGCCCGGACGTCGAGGAGTTCGACGCGCTCGCCGGGCTCCCGGACATCCCCGCCTACGACGAGGTCGCCCCGGCCGACGCGCGGGCCCTGTCCAGGACCCTCTTCGAGCGGCTGGAGCTGCTGGAGGAAGGCACCCACGAGCACGCGTACGTGCGCAACACGCTCGTCGAGCTGAACCTCGCCCTGGTCAAGTTCGCCGCCTCCCGCTTCCGCTCGCGCAGCGAGCCGATGGAGGACATCATCCAGGTCGGCACGATCGGCCTGATCAAGGCGATCGACCGGTTCGAGCTCTCGCGCGGGGTGGAGTTCCCCACCTTCGCGATGCCGACGATCATCGGCGAGATCAAGCGGTTCTTCCGCGACACATCGTGGTCCGTGCGCGTCCCGCGCCGGCTCCAGGAACTGCGGCTCGACCTGGCCAAGGCCGGTGACGAGCTGGCCCAGCGGCTGGACCGCGCCCCGACCGTCGCGGAACTGGCCGGGCACCTCGGCCTCACCGACGACGAGGTCGTCGAGGGCATGGCCGCCTCCAACGCCTACACCGCCTCCTCGCTGGACGCCCAGCCGGAGGAGGACGAGACCGAGGGCGCGCTGGCGGACCGGATCGGCTACGAGGACCACGGGATCGAGGGCATCGAGTACGTCGAGTCCCTGAAGCCGCTGATCGCGGAGCTGCCCGCCCGGGACCGCAGGATCCTCTCGCTGCGCTTCGTCGCGGGGATGACCCAGTCGGAGATCGGTGAGGAGCTGGGCATCTCCCAGATGCACGTCTCCCGGCTGCTGTCGCGGACGCTGGTACGGCTGCGCAAGGGGCTCACGATCGAGGAGTGAGCCAGGTGGCGGCGCCGGGCGTCCCGCGCGTCCCCGCCACCCGTTCTCCCGCCCGGGGGGCGGCCCGGAACCGGGCCGCCCCCCGGGCCGTCCGCGCCCCTGCCCGCCCTCAGACCACGCGCACGCCGCGCCGCCACACGCCCGCGACCAGCGGGACGCCGGGCCGGTAGGCCAGGTGGACGTGGCTCGGGGCGTCGAGCAGCGTCAGGTCGGCGCGGGCGCCGGGGACCAGGCGGCCGATGTCGTCCCGGCGCAGCGCCGCCGCCCCGCCCGCGGTGGCCGACCAGACCGCCTCGTCCGGCGTCATCCCCATGTCCCGCACCGCCAGCGCGATGCAGAAGGGGACGGAGGAGGTGTAGGAGGAGCCGGGGTTGCAGTCGGTGGACAGCGCGACGGTGGCCCCCGCGTCCAGCAGCCGCCGGGCGTCCGGCCAGGGGGCGCGGGTGGAGAACTCGGCGCCGGGCAGCAGGGTGGCGACGGTGCGGCCCTGCGCGAGGGCGTCGACGTCGGCGTCGGTGAGATGGGTGCAGTGGTCCGCGCTGGCCGCGTCCAGCTCGACCGCGAGCTGGACGCCGGGGCCGTACGAGAGCTGGTTGGCGTGGACGCGGGGGTGCAGTCCCCGGGCCCGGCCCGCGGTGAGGACGGCGCGGGCCTGGTCGCCGTCGAAGGCGCCGCGCTCGCAGAAGACGTCGA
>NZ_WWGX01000047.1 GCF_009862265.1 Streptomyces sp. SID8352
CTTGCCGAGGTACATGACCGCGACGCGTTCGGAGAAGTGGCGGACGACGGCGAGGTCGTGGGCGATGAAGACGAAGGCGATGCCGAGTTCGCGCTGGACCTTCTGGAGGAGGTTGACGACCTGGGCCTGGATGGAGACGTCCAGGGCGGAGACGGGTTCGTCGGCGACGATCAGCTTGGGTTCCAGGGCCAGGGCGCGGGCCACGCCGATACGCTGGCGCTGGCCGCCGGAGAACTCGTGCGGGAACCGGTTGTAGTGCTCGGGGTTGAGGCCCACGATCTCCAGCAGTTCCCGGACCCGGTTCTCCCGGCCCCCGGGCGGGTCGATCCGGTTGATCTCCATCGGCCCGGAGATGATCTTGCCCACGGTCTGGCGCGGGTTGAGCGAGGCGTACGGGTCCTGGAAGATCATCTGGATCTCGGACCGGATCGGCGCCAGCGCCCGCCGCTTCGCGTGGGTGATGTCCTGGCCCCGGTAGACGACCCTCCCGGCGGTGGGCTCCAGCAGACGGGTGATCAGCCGGCCCGTGGTCGACTTGCCGCAGCCCGACTCGCCCACGAGGCCCAGGCTCTCGCCCTCGTGCACCTGGAAGTCCAGGCCGTCCACGGCGCGGACGGCGCCGACGGTGCGCGGTATCGGGAAGCCGCCCTTGATGGGGAAGTGCTTGGTCAGACCGCTGACGTCCAGGAGCGGTTGTGCGTTGCTCATGATTGGTGAAGTCCCGTCTCTTGTACGTCAGTTGTGCCGGGTACCGGCGAAGTCGGCGAACAGCTCCGAACGCTGCTCCTTGGGCAGGTGACAGGCGGAACCCCGGCCGTCGACCACCTCCAGCACCGGGCTCTCACCGGAGCACAGACCGCCGGGGACCTTCTCGGCGAAGGCGCACCGGGGGTGGAAGCGGCAGCCGGAGGGCGGGTTGAGCAGCGAGGGCGGGGAGCCCGGGATCGGGGACAGCGGCACGTCGACCGGTCCGTCCAGGCTCGGCATGGAGTTCATCAGGCCCAGCGTGTAGGGGTGCTGCGGGGTGCGCAGCACCTCCTCCTTGGTGCCGCGCTCCACGCACCGGCCGCCGTACATGACCAGCACGTCGTCCGCGATGTCGGCGATGACGCCGAGGTCGTGGGTGATGAAGATGATGGCGGTGCCGAACTCCTGCTGGAGGTCCTTGAGCAGGTCCATGATCTGCGCCTGGACGGTCACGTCGAGCGCGGTGGTCGGCTCGTCCGCGATCAGCAGCTCGGGGTCGCAGACCAGCGCCATGGCGATCATCGCGCGCTGGCGCATACCCCCGGAGAACTGGTGCGGGTAGTCGTCGACGCGGACGTCGGGCTGCGGGATGCCCACCCGGCGCAGCATCTCGATGGCCCGGTGCCGGGCCTCCAGCCGGGACGCGCCGGTGTGCTTGCGGTACGTCTCGCTGATCTGCTTGCCGATGGTGTGGTACGGCGACAGCGAGGCCAGCGCGTCCTGGAAGATCATGGACATCTTGTTGCCGCGCAGCCGCTCCAGCTGCCGCTCGGAGGTGGCGAGCAGGTCCTGGCCGTCGAGGACGATCTCCCCGTCGATCCGGGTGCGGTCCCGGTCGTGCAGACCCAGGATCGTCAGGTTGGTGACCGACTTGCCGGAGCCCGACTCACCCACGATGCCGAGCGTCTTGCCCTTGGCGAGGTCGAAGGTGAGCCCGTCGACGGCCTTGACGATGCCGTCCTCGGTGGAGAAGTGGACCCTGAGGTCCCGGATGGAGAGGAAGGGCTGCTGTTCGGTGCTCGTCACGGGGACGCTCCAGAGGTGATGCGGGGGTCGCCGGGGTGGGGGCGGTGGGGAGGACTGGCGGCTGCGACCGGGATCAGGCGAGCCGGATCCGCGGGTCGATGAGGGCGTAGACGGCGTCGACGACGATGTTGGACAGCACGATCGCGGTGGCGGCCAGCATGGTGACGCCGAGCTGCATGGGCAGGTCGCTCTTGTCCACGGCCTGGAGCGCCAGTCGTCCGATGCCCGGGAGGGAGAAGACGGACTCGGTGATGATGGCGCCGCCGATCAGGACACCGAGGTCGATGCCGAAGATCGTGACGATCGGTCCCATCGCACCGCGCCAGGCGAACCGGAAGAAGACGTTGGGTCCGGACAGGCCCTTGGCCCGCGCGGTCCGCACGTAGTCCTCGTTGAGCTGTTCCACCAACTGGGAGCGCGTCATACGGGTGTAGTTGGCGGTGAAGATGATCGACAGCGTCATCCAGGGCAGCAGCAGTCCCGAGAACCAACTGGTGGGGCTCTGGGAGAAGGGTGTCCACGACGGCTGGCTGAGCAGGTCGAGCTGCGACACGAAGAAGTACATGGCGACGTAGCCGACGAAGTAGATCTGGAGGGAAGAGCCCAGCAGGGAGACCGAGCTGGCGAACTTGTCCAGGAACTTGCCCTGCTTGAGGGCGGCCAGCATGCCCGCGCCGATGCCGATGAGCACGAAGAAGACGGCGGCACCGAAGGCCAGCGACAGCGTCGTGGGCAGCCGGTCCATGATCGTGCCGAGGACGGGCTCGCTGTTGGCGAAGGAGTAGCCCAGGCAGGGAGCGTCGCAGAAGCCGGCGCTGCCGTAGTCGCGGCCGACGAAGAAGCCCACCAGCCAGTGCCAGTACTGCATGATGATGGACTCGTCGATGCCCAGGTTCTTCCGGATCTGCTCCAGATTCTCCGGCGAGCAGTTCTTGCCGCAGGACATCATGGCAGGGTCACGCGGGATTGCGTAGAAGAGCCAGAAAGTGACGGCGCTGATGATCAGCAGGATCACCACGGCGCCGGAGACTCGGCGGGCTAGGAAGCGGAGCATGAGGGCGTGACTTTCCGGACGGGGCGCCGTCGCCAGGGGTGGAGGGGGGTGGGCCCGAAGGGGGCGGCCGTGTGGATGGTGGCCGCCCCCGAGGGATCGTACGCGCCTACTTCTTCAGGTAGAGCTGGCAGAGCGCGATGCAGGTGTTGCCGTTGTCGAAGACGACGTTGCCGACCTTCGATCCGTACATCCAGTTGCGGATCGAGTGGTAGTCGGGAACGACGGCCGCCAGCTCCATGATCTGGCGGTCGACGGCGCCCCAGGCCTTGTTGGCCTGCTCCGGGTCCTCGATCTTGGAGGCGGCGTTGATGGCGCGGTTCACACCGGCGTCGTCGAGCTGGGCGTAGTTGCTGCGGCCGTCGCCGATGTTCTCACCGCTCCAGCAGGGGTAGAACACGGAGTAGCCGTTCGGCCAGTCCGGGCTCCAGCCGGCGGCGAACAGGTCGAAGCCGTTGTCGACCTTGCCGATCTGGGTGTAGAAGGTCGACTTGTCGACCTGCTTGTTGACGACCTGGAAGCCGGCCGCCTCCAGGGCGTTCTTGATCGCGACGGCGGACTTCACCGAGTTCTCGGACTGCTGGTAGGCGATGACCAGCTTCTGGCCCTCGGCGCCGGCCTCCTTCAGCAGCTCCTTGGCCTTGGCCGGGTCGCCACCGGGCTTCTTGGTGACGCCGTACAGGTCGAACTTGGTGTAGCCGGGGGTCACCGGGCTGAGGACCGTGGTGGCCAGCTCGCTGGTGGAGGCGCCGCCGCGGATCGTCTGCAGCTGCTGGTGCGGCCACGCCCAGTTGATCGCCTGGCGGACCTTGACGTCCTTGATCCGGGTGGTGTTGATCGGCCAGTAGTAGGTGACCGTGTCGACCACGGTGAGGACGCGCTTCTTCAGCTCCGCGTTGGTGAGGACCTGGGCGATGCGCTGCGGGGCGACCTCGTTGAAGATCGACATCGTGTACTGGTCGTTGTCCCGGTCCGCCATGTAGCGGTCGGTGGACGCGATCAGCTCGTAGCCGAACTGGAAGACGAACTTGTCCGGGTACGCGTTGCGGATCGGGTCCGTCTTCGCGTCCCAGTGCTCGTTGCGCACGTAGGTGAGCGACTTGCCGATGCTGCGGGCGCCGATCTTGTAGGGGCCGCAGGAGAACGGGCGCTTGTCGTACTTCTCCTTGGTGTCGTGCTTCTGGGGCACCAGGGAGAAGCCGCGCATGGCCAGCGTGAAGTTGAAGTCGGCGCGGGCCTCGTTCAGGCGGAAGGTGATGGTCTTGCCGTCGATCTCGATGGAGTCGAGGTGCTTGCCCTCGTACGGGCCCTTGTACTTGTCGCCGCCGACGAGGAACTGCTGCACGTAGCGCGGGCCCTCGGTGATGAACGACGCGAAGAGGCGCTCGAAGGAGTGGCGGACGTCATCCATCGTGACGTCGGAGCCGTCCTCCCACTTCAGCCCGTCCTTGATGGTGAAGGACCAGGTCTTGCCGCCGTCCTTCATGGTGCCGGCGTCCGTGGCGGCGTCGCCGACCAGGGTGGTGCCGCCCTTGCCGTCCAGCTTGTAGCCGGTCAGACCGCGCATGATCGGCACGGTGATGGCGCCCGTGGTGGAGACGTAGATCTGCGCCGGGTCCAGGTGGTCCATGTCGAACTGGTCGAGCGAGTAGACCGTGCCGCCCTTGACGGCGTCCGGGACGGCCGGGGCCGGGCCGGTCGAGTCGGCCTTGGTGCCGACCAGGATCTCCGTGGTCTTGCTGCCGCTGACCTTGGGCGCGTTGTTGCGGGAGCCGCCGCTCTTGTTGTCGCTGCCGCCGCAGGCGGTCAGCACAGAGGACGAGGCCGCGACGACACCCGTCGCGACGAGGAAGTTTCTGCGGGAGAAGGACATGGTGAACCTACCAAGGGTGGTCAGCGGGACGGAGGGCCGGCCGGACTCCTGTGTTCGGACCGGAGGCGGAACGGATCAGCGCTTGGACTTCGGGTCGAGTGCGTCGCGCACCGAGTCGCCGAGCAGGTTGAAGGCGAGAACGAAGATCACCATCGAGACGCCCGGGAAGAGCATGAAGGTCAGGTCCTCGGTGTAGAACTGGGCGCCTCGCTGGATCATGACTCCCCAGTCGGGGGTCGGGTCGATGATGCCGACACCGAGGAAGGCCAGACCCGCTTCCGCGGTCACGTAGGCCGGGAGCATGAGCGTGGACTGGATGAGGATGGGTGTCCACAGGTTGGGCAGCAGTTCCTTGAAGACGATGCGCCACGGGGACGCGCCCGTGACCTTGGCCGCCTCGACGAACTCGCGCTCGCGCAGACCGAGCACCTGGCCGCGCAGCAGACGCGCGAGGGAGGCCCAGCCGAAGAAGGAGAGCACCAGGATGAGGGAGACGGCCCGCAGCGACGTGGGGACGTTCTCGTCGGCCGCGACGAAGAGGCCGTAGACGACCGGCATGAACGCGATGAAGAACAGCGTCGACGGGAAGGACAGCAGGATGTCGATGATCCGGCTGACGAAGTAGTCCGTCTTGCCGCCCAGGTAGCCCGCCGTGGTGCCGATGACGACGCCCACGAGCGTGGTGAGGAGGGTCGCGGTGACCGCGATGCCCAGGGAGGTGCGGATGCCGTAGAGCAGGAACGTGAAGACGTCCCGGCCGAGCTGGGGCTCGATGCCGAACCAGAACTCCGAGCTCATGCCGCCGTTGGGGCCGGCCGGGTAGGCGAAGGCGTCCAGCAGCTCGGGCCGGTCACTGGCGTACGTGGTGTACGGGTTCTTTCCGTACAGCTTGGCTATGAGGGGCGCCGCGAGCGCGATCACGAAGAAGAAGATCACGACGCAGGCACAGACGACACCCGCGCGGTCGCGCTTGAAGCGCTTCCAGGCCAGGCGCCCGGGGGAGCGGCTCTCGTTGCCCTGAGGGGTGGCGGGCGTGGGCGACTTGTCGACGCTCTCGTCGGTCACCTCTAGCGGGGCAGCCGCTGATGGAGTTGGGGGGGTCATGGTGCTCCTGGCCCAAGGGAGGGTCTGATGACTCCGCAGGGCGTCCCCCTACGGGCTACGCCGGACTTTTTCAACGCAATTCGTTCAAGGTCAATAAAAACTGGTTCGAGTTGACGCTCTCTTTACCTTCTTTGCCTCGCCTTTGCCATTCCGTAGTTGGGTGGGTAGCGCGCCGTGATCGATCCGTGCTTTACAACGGACTAATTGCACGAAACGGGCAACAGGTTCGTTATCCGGACGCCGGGTTGTCGGAATGCGTACACCGAACGGTCGAAATCCAACGGTTCCGCATCGCTTCCCGAAGATCGGTTGCGCACCCGTTCATGATCCACCGTCACCGTTCACGCGAACGTGTGATAGGGGAGCCCCTCGTGCCCTGTGGCGGAGTGTGGGGTTCCTCCAAAGGGGGGCATGCGGGTGCGGAATGCCGTACTTGCCCCGATATTGGCCGGTAATGGATCAGCGGACGATCCGGACGGGTCCTCGGACGCGTCGGGGCAAGGAGGCATTCCATGCGCGGAGCCACGCAGGCCAAATGGACCGCCGTCGCGGCGGCGGTGGCACTCGCGGCGACGGCCTGCGGAGGCGGCGGCGGGAGCGGCGGCGGGGACGGCGGCTCGGTGCTCAGCTCCTCCTGGGGCGACCCGCAGAACCCGCTGGAACCGGCCAACACCAACGAGGTGCAGGGCGGCAAGGTCCTCGACATGGTCTTCCGGGGCCTGAAGCGCTACGACCCCGAGACCGGCGAGGCCAAGAACATGCTCGCCGAGAAGATCGACAGCACCGACTCCGAGAACTACACCGTCACCGTCAAGGACGGCTGGACCTTCAGCAACGGCGAGAAGGTCACCGCCGCCTCCTTCGTGGACGCCTGGAACTACGGCGCCAGCCTGAAGAACAACCAGCGCAACGCGTACTTCTTCGGCTACATCGACGGGTACGACCAGGTCCACCCCGAGGACGGCAGCGCGCAGACCGCCGACACGCTCTCCGGGCTGAAGGTGACCGGGGACCGCACCTTCACGGTCAGGCTCAACCAGAAGTTCTCCAGCTTCCCCGACACGCTCGGCTACTCCGCCTTCGCACCCCTGCCCAAGGCGTTCTTCGACGACCACGCGGCCTGGCTGAAGAAGCCGGTCGGCAACGGGCCGTACAAGATCGACAGCTACACCCGCGGCTCCCAGATGTCCCTGCGGACCTGGAGCGACTACCCCGGCGACGACAAGGCGCAGAACGGCGGCGTCGACCTCAAGGTCTACACCGACAACAACACCGCCTACACCGACCTGATGGCCGGCAACCTCGACCTCGTCGACGACATCCCCGCGGCCCAGCTCAAGAACGTCAAGAAGGACCTCGGGAACCGCTACATCAACACCCCGGCCGGCATCATCCAGACCCTCGCGTTCCCCTTCTACGACAGCGGCTGGAACCAGCCCGGCTCCGTGAAGGTCCGCCAGGGCCTGTCCATGGCGATCAACCGCGAGCAGATCACCGACACGATCTTCCAGAACACCCGCACCCCGGCCACCGACTGGACCTCGCCGGTCCTGGGCAAGGACGGCGGGTTCAAGGAGGGGCTGTGCGGCAAGTGGTGCGAGTACCACCCCGACGAGGCCAAGAAGCTGGTCACGGAGGGCGGCGGGCTCCCCGGCGGCCAGGTCCGGATCACCTACAACGCCGACACCGGCTCCCACAAGCAGTGGGTGGACGCGGTCTGCAACTCGATCAACAACGCCCTGGGCAACGACCGCGCCTGCGTCGGCAACCCCGTCGGCACCTTCGCGGACTTCCGCAACCAGATCACCGACCAGAAGATGAACGGTCCCTTCCGGGCCGGCTGGCAGATGGACTACCCGCTCATCCAGAACTTCCTCCAGCCGCTGTACTACACCAACGCCTCCTCCAACGACGGCAAGTGGTCCAGCAGCGAGTTCGACGGCCTCGTCGACAAGGCCAACGGGCAGACCGACACCGCCGAGGCCGTGAAGACCTTCCAGCAGGCCGAGGGGGTCCTCAGGGACCAGATGGGCGCCATCCCGCTCTGGTACCAGAACGGCAGCGCCGGCTACTCGCAGCGGCTGTCCGGCGTCAAGCTCAACCCGTTCAGCGTCCCGGTCTACAACGAGATCAAGGTCAGCTGAGGGGGCGCCATGGGACGGTACGTCGTCCGGCGGCTGCTCCAGATGATCCCGGTCTTCATCGGGGCCACGCTGCTGATCTTCCTGATGGTCAACGTGATGGGCGACCCCATCGCGGGCCTGTGCGGGGACCGGCAGTGCGACCCCGCGACCGCGGCGCAGCTCCGCCGGGAGTTCGGCCTCGACAAGCCGGTGTGGCAGCAATACCTCACCTACATGGGCAACGTCTTCACCGGTGACTTCGGCACGGCCTTCAACGGCCAGCCCGTCACCGAGCTGATGGGCACCGCCTTCCCCGTCACCATCCGGCTGACCCTCGTGGCGATCCTCTTCGAGATCGTCGTCGGCATCGTCCTCGGCGTGGTCACCGGACTGCGCCGGGGCCGCCCCGTCGACACCGGGGTGCTGCTGCTGACCCTCGTCGTGATCTCCGTCCCCACCTTCGTCACCGGTCTGCTCCTCCAGCTCCTGCTCGGAGTCCAGTGGGGCTGGATCAACCCCGCCGTCTCCTCCTCGGCGCCGTTCGACGAGCTGATCGTCCCCGGGCTGGTCCTCGCCTCGGTCTCGCTCGCCTACGTGACCCGGCTGACCCGCACCTCCATCGCGGAGAACCGGCGCTCCGACTACGTCCGCACCGCCATCGCCAAGGGCCTGCCCCGGCACCGGGTCATCACCCGGCACCTGCTGCGCAACTCCCTGATCCCCGTGGTCACCTTCATCGGCACCGACATCGGCGCCCTGATGGGCGGCGCCATCGTCACGGAGCGGATCTTCAACATCCACGGCGTCGGCTACCAGCTCTACCAGGGCATCCTGCGCCAGAACACCCAGACCGTCGTCGGTTTCGTCACCGTCCTCGTCCTGGTCTTCCTGGTCGCCAACCTCGTCGTCGACCTCCTCTACGCCGTACTGGACCCGAGGATCCGCTATGCCTGAGCAGCCCTACGAGCCCGAGCGCGCCATCGCCGGCACCGGCATGGGCGGCCAGATGGACCTCGGCGCCAGCGAGGCCACCACCCTGGAGAAGACCCCGGGCGGCCCGGAGGGCACCGGCCCCCAGGAGAAGCCGCGCAGCCTCTGGTCCGACGCCTGGCACGACCTGCGCCGCAATCCGGTCTTCATCGGCTCGGCGCTGGTCATCCTCTTCCTCGTCGTCATCTCCGTCTGGCCCTCCCTGATCGCCTCCGGCAGCCCCCTCAAGTGCGACCTGGCCAAGGCCCAGCAGGGCTCCCAGCCCGGCCACCCCTTCGGCTTCGACGGACAGGGCTGCGACGTCTACACCCGCACCGTCTACGGCGCCCGCACCTCGGTGGCCGTCGGCGTCCTCTCCACCCTCGGCGTCGCCCTCCTCGGCAGCGTCTTCGGCGGTCTGGCCGGCTTCTTCGGCGGGGCGGGCGACGCCGTGCTCTCCCGCATCACCGACATCTTCTTCGCCATCCCCGTCGTCCTCGGCGGACTCGTCCTGCTCTCCGTCATCACCAGCAACACCATCTGGCCGGTCATCGGCTTCATCGTGCTGCTCGGCTGGCCGCAGATCTCCCGCATCGCCCGCGGCTCGGTGATCACCGCCAAGCAGAACGACTACGTCCAGGCCGCCCGCGCCCTCGGCGCCTCCAACACCCGGCTGCTGCTGCGGCACATCGCGCCCAACGCCGTGGCCCCCGTCATCGTGGTGGCCACCATCGCGCTCGGCACCTACATCTCCCTGGAGGCGACGCTGTCCTTCCTCGGCGTCGGGCTGAAGCCGCCCAGCGTCTCCTGGGGCATCGACATCTCGGCCGCCTCCCCCTACATCCGCAACGCCCCGCACGCGCTGCTCTGGCCGTCGGGAGCGCTGGCCATCACCGTCCTCGCGTTCATCATGCTCGGCGACGCGGTGCGCGACGCCCTCGACCCGAAGCTGAGGTGAGCCGCCGCCATGCTGCTCGAAGTACGCGACCTGCACGTGGAGTTCCGCACCCGCGACGGTGTCGCCAAGGCCGTCAACGGCGTCAGCTACGCGGTCGACGCCGGCGAGACCCTCGCCGTGCTCGGCGAGTCCGGCTCCGGCAAGTCCGTCACCGCCCAGACGATCATGGGCATCCTCGACGTCCCGCCGGGCCGGATCACCTCCGGCGAGATCCTCTTCGACGGCCGGGACCTGCTGAAGCTCAAGGAGGACGAGCGCCGCCGGGTGCGCGGCGCCGGGATGGCGATGATCTTCCAGGACGCGCTCTCCTCCCTCAACCCCGTCCTGACCGTGGGCGAGCAGCTCGGCGAGATGTTCACCGTGCACCGGGGGATGTCCCGCAAGGACGCCCGCGCCAAGGCCGTCGAGCTGATGGACCGGGTGCGCATCCCCGCCGCCCGCGAACGCGTCCGGCAGTACCCGCACCAGTTCTCCGGCGGCATGCGCCAGCGCATCATGATCGCGATGGCGATCGCCCTGGAACCCAGGCTGATCATCGCCGACGAGCCGACCACCGCCCTGGACGTCACCGTTCAGGCCCAGGTGATGGACCTGCTCGCCGAGCTGCGCCGCGAGTACCGGATGGGCCTCATCCTCATCACCCACGACCTCGGCGTCGTCGCCGACGTGGCCGACCGGATCGCCGTGATGTACGCGGGCCGCATCGTCGAGACCGCCCCCGTCCACGACATCTACAAGGCCCCGGCCCACCCGTACACCCGGGGCCTGCTGGAGTCCATCCCGCGCCTGGACCAGAAGGGCCGGGAGCTGTACGCCATCAAGGGCCTGCCGCCGAACCTCACCCGCATCCCCTCCGGCTGCGCCTTCCACCCCCGCTGCCCCATGGCCCAGGACGTCTGCCGCACCGACGTGCCGCCCCTCTACGAGGTGACCGGGGCGGACGCCGAGCGGGGCAGCGCCTGCCACTTCTGGAGGGAGTGCCTGAATGGCTGAGGCGAACCGGTCCACCACCGAACCGCTCCTGGAGGTGCGCGGGCTGGTCAAGCACTACCCGCTCACCTCCGGCGTCCTCTTCAAGAAGGAGGTCGGCGCCGTCAAGGCCGTCGACGGCGTGGACTTCGTCCTCGGCCGCGGCGAGACCCTCGGCATCGTCGGGGAGTCCGGCTGCGGAAAGTCCACGGTCGCCAGGATGCTCGTCAACCTGGAACGTCCCACGGCGGGCGAGATCCGCTACAAGGGCGAGGACATCACCCGGCTCTCCGGCCGCGCCCTCAAGGCGGTGCGCCGCAACATCCAGATGGTCTTCCAGGACCCCTACACCTCCCTCAACCCCCGCATGACCGTCGGCGACATCATCGGGGAGGCCTACGACATCCACCCCGAGGTGGCCCCCAAGGGCGACCGGCGCGCCCGCGTCCGGCACCTCCTGGACGTGGTCGGCCTCAACCCGGAGTACATCAACCGCTACCCGCACCAGTTCTCCGGCGGGCAGCGCCAGCGCATCGGCATCGCGCGCGGGCTGGCCCTGCGCCCGGAGATCATCGTGGCGGACGAGCCCGTCTCGGCGCTCGACGTGTCGGTGCAGGCCCAGGTGATCAACCTGATGGGGCGGCTCCAGGAGGAGTTCGAGCTGTCCTACATCTTCATCGCCCACGACCTGTCCATCGTGCGGCACATCTCCGACCGGATCGGGGTGATGTACCTGGGCCGCATCGTGGAGACCGGCCGCGACGCCGAGATCTACGACCACCCCACGCACCCGTACACCCAGGCGCTGCTCTCGGCGGTGCCGGTGCCCGACCCGGACGCGCGCGAGCACCGCGAGCGGATCATCCTCGCCGGTGACGTGCCGTCCCCGACCAACATCCCCTCCGGCTGCCGCTTCCGCACCCGCTGCTGGAAGGCGCAGGAGCGCTGCGCGCTGGAGGTCCCGCTGCTGGCTGTGCCCGCCGTGTTCCGGGACACGGAGGGGCCCGCGGCGCACGACTCGGCGTGCCACTTCGCGGAGGAGAAGCGGGTGGTGCCGCCGGAGGACGCGGGGCTGGGCCCCGCCCCGAGCCCCGCTTCCGCCCCCGCCCCCGACACTGCCCCGCACGGTGCGCACCGGGAGGACGTCGGGCCCGGCCCGGCCGGGGGGCGGGACGCGGGCGCGGAGGGCGCCGCGGAGGGCGGCACGGACGACCGGACGGACCGCCCGGGGCCGGGGACCGGCGGGGAGCCGGACGACGGCGCCGGGCCGGGAGGGGGCGCGGGGCCGGGTTCCGCCGCCGGGCCGGAGGACGGTGCCGGGCCGGGTTCCGCCGCCCCGCGGGGCGATGCGGCCGGGCCGGGCGGCGGTGCGGGACCGGCGGGCGGTGCGGGGCACGGTGGTGCAGGGCCGGCCGGTGACCGCGGTGAGCCCGGCCCCGGTGCTGGCGGCGCGGGGGAGACGCGGGGCGGGGAAGGCCCGGAGAACGGCCGGGAGGGCCCCGGCGGCGCTCCCAAGGCCCCCGGGGAGGACGGGGGCCCGGACGGGCGCTAGAGGGGCCTCCAGGGCGCGGGAAGGGCGTTGTGCGGGCCCGGCGGCGGGACCGCCGCGGCACGGCTCGGGCGCGGTCCCGGTGCGGCGACCCCTTCCCGGCGCGGCGGGCCAACTCCCTAACGGGCGGCGGCAGTCCCGCAGGAGCCGACGCGCCTACGGCGGGGGAGGGGCTGAGGACGTGCGCCCGGCCGGTGCCGCTGCCGGAGCGACTCCTCAACCGGCGTGGGTGGTTCCGGTGCGGGTGTACCCAACCTCTGGTGTCAGGGCGGATGTTGGGATGTCCGTGCGCAGTGGGTCGACTCCGTCACAGGTGTGGGCAGTCCCGCAGGAGTGGATGCGCTTATGGCGGGGGAGGGGTCGCGGAGGTGCGCCCGGCCGGTGCCGCTGCCGCTGCGACTCCCCGACCGGCGTGGGTGGTTCCGGTGCGGGTGTGCCGAACCCCTGGCGTCAGGGCGGATGTTGGACGTCGTGCGCGGTGGGTGGACTCCCTTACGGGCGGGGGTAGCCCCGTAGGAGTGGATGCGCTTATGGCGGGGGAGGGGCCGCGGAGGTGCGCCCGGCCGGTGCCGCTGCCGGAGCGACTCCCCAACCGGCGCGGGTGGTTCCGGTACGGGTGTACCCAACCCCTCGCTCCAGAGCCAACGTTGGGACGCCCGTGCGTGCCCGGCCCCGCAGCCTGCACCGAATTCCCTGGCGCGGGCATGGTGGGCCTCCCGCGCGCGCCCGGCCCCGTACTCACCGTCACCGGTACCGGCCTTCGCCCCGGCTCGGGTTGTCCGGGACAGCGAGCCCGGCCCCGGGGTGCTCCGCCCCAGGCGCCCCGGGATCGCTTTCGCCTGCTTCCGGACCGGGAGCCCGGGTCCGGGTTCGCCGCCCGGCGTTCGCCTTGGCCCGGGGCCCGCCCGAGGCCGGAAGTCCGGTTCCGGGGCCGCCCGGGAGCGGGCCGTCCCGGATTCGCGTCCGCCCGGCCCCGGGGCGGAGGGCCCGGAGCCGGGGCCGCCCCGCCCGGCCCCGCGTCCGCCCCGGCTCGGGGACCGACCGGGACCGATGGCGTCCCGGCCCGCGTCCGCCTCGGTGCCGGGCGGCGCCCGGGACCGCCCGGGCGCCGGCCGCACCCCCGGCGTCCCGGCCGTTCCCTCCCCACCCCGGGGGGCCGGGTCCGTCAGGCGGGCCCGGTTTGCGTCCCGCCCAGCCCGAGGGACCGCTTCAGGAAGTCCACCTGGAGCAGCAGCAGGTTCTCCGCGACCGACTCCTGCGGCGTCATGTGCGTGACACCCGACAGGGGCAGCACCTCGTGCGGGCGCCCGGCCGCCAGCAGGGCCGAGGAGAGCCGCAGGGAGTGCGCGACCACCACGTTGTCGTCGGCGAGCCCGTGGACGATCATCATGGGCCGGTGCGGCCCGGCCGCGTCCACCAGCCCCGCGTCGTCGATCACCGAGTTCCGCCGGTAGACCTCGGGCTGGGCGTCGGGCAGCCCCAGGTACCGCTCCTCGTAGTGGGTGTCGTAGAGCCGCAGGTCGGTGACCGGGGCGCCGACGACGGCGGCGTGGAAGACGTCCGGGCGGCGCAGCGCCGCCAGCGCGGCCAGGTAGCCGCCGAAGGACCAGCCGCGGATGGCGACGCGGTCCAGGTCGAGCGGGAACTCCCCGGCGAGTGCCCGGAGCGCGTCCACCTGGTCCTGGAGCGCGATGGCGGCGACGTCGTCCCGGATCGCCTTCTCCCAGGCGGGGGAGCGGCCCGGGGTGCCCCGGCCGTCGGCCACGACCACGGCGAAGCCCTGGTCCGCGAACCACTGCGAGGTCAGATGGGCGTTGTGGGCGGCCACCACTCGCTGACCGTGCGGACCACCGTAGGGGTCGAGGAGCACCGGCAGGAGGGCGTCCCCGCGGTGGTCCGACGGCATGAGCACGGCGCACGGGATACGGCGTGCGCCCCCCTCCGTGAACGTGACACGCGGGGACAGACCGGGATTCTCGGCGTGCGAGGCGACGACCGCCACCGTCCTGCCGCCCCGCAGCACCCGGACCCGGGCGCCCGGCCGGTCCGGGGTGGCGGAGACCAGGACCGTGACGTCACCGGAGCGCACCGCCGAGTGGACGCCGGGCTCCTCGGAGACGCGCTCCACGCCCAGTTCGTTCACCCGGTACACGTGCACCTCGCCGGTCTCCGGGACCGCCGCGCCCTCCCCGGCCGACGCGGTGACCAGCACGTCGTCGTCGGAGACGTCCAGCACCGCCCGCACGTGCAGCTGCGCGCCCGTCAGCGGGCGTTCGCCGACCGCCAGGACCCGGGCCCCGCCCTCGTCCGCGATCCGCACCAGACGGCCGGAGGGGCTCCAGCACGGGACCCCGGGGAAGAGTTCCAGCCAAATCGGGTCCTCGTCGGCGTGCACCATCCGGGTCGCCCCGGTCCCGGTGTCCACGGCCAGGAAGAGCTGGCTGCGCTGGTCGCGCGCCTGGACGAGGAGGAGCGGCGCACCCGCCGCCGACCAGTGCACCCGGGCGAGGTACGGGTACCGCGCCCGGTCCCAGAGCACCTCCAGACGCGTACCGTCCAGGCCGGCCAGGAACAGCCGCACCTCCGCGTTGGGCGTCCCGGCCGCCGGGTAGGCCACCTGCCGCGGCGCGCTTCCGGGATCGGCCGGATCGGAGATCCACCAGCGCCGCACCGGCGTGTCGTCCACCCGCGCCACGAGCAGCCGCTCGGAGTCCGGGGCCCACCAGAAACCCCGCGGGCGGCCCATCTCCTCGGCCGCGACGAACTCCGCGAGCCCCCAGGTGACGCCCTCGCCCTCCGGCTCCGCCAGCGCCCGGTCGCCCTCGCCGTCCGCGCCCACCACCCGCAGGGCACCCCGGGCGACATAGGCGACGTGCCGTCCGTCGGGGGCCGGGCGGGGGTCGATCACGGGGCCCGGGGTGCGCAGGGCGCGGGCCTCCCCGGACCGCAGCCCGGCCGTGAACAGCCGCCCCGACAGGGCGAAGGAGGCCAGCTCGGCGGCGGCGTCGACGGCGTAGCCGACGATCCCGGCGCCCCCCTCGCGGCTGCGTTCGCGGCGGGCGCGCTCCTCCGGCGACAGCCGCTCCTCGGCGCCGCCGAGCAGGGCCCGGGGATCGGCGGCCACCCGCTCGGTGCCGGTGGCGGTGTCCAGCACCCAGAGGGAGTTGGCACGGTCCGTACCGGAACCGGAGCGGAGGAAGGCCACCCGGGAACCGTCGGGCGCCACGGTGAACGAACGCGGCGCGCCGAGCGTGAACCGCTGGGTGCGGGCGTGCCGTCGGGGGAAGGACTCGGACTCGGTCGTCATACCCCGACCATATTGGCCGTGCGCCCCCTTGTGCGGCTGTGCGCCGAGCGATGCGCGCGTACGGATAGTTATGATCACTAGCGCACAGTGGGTATCAACTGGGTGCCCGCCGTGTGGATTTATCTGCTTCAGTGGTGCGCAGCGGGTGTGTTCCACAGGAGTTCCGATAGTCCGACCGCGTCCGACCCCCTGTCCCTGGGTTCTTTGGAGGTGAGCCGCCGTGGCACTCTCGATTTCGGCGGTGGTGCTGCTGGCGATCATCGTCTTCCTGCTGGTCAAGAAGTCAGGACTGAAGACGGGGCATGCGGTCATCTGCATGCTGCTCGGCTTCTACCTGGCCTCTTCGACCATCGCACCCACGATCAGCGAGCTGACGTCGAACATCGCGGGGATGATCGGAAACCTCAAGTTCTGAGGTGTGCCCGCGCCCGGGCGGCTCCGCCGTGCCTCATAAGCTGGGGGCATGACGGAACTGCCCGCCCGGCGTCTGCTGCTGGTGCACGCGCACCCGGACGACGAGTCGATCAACAACGGCGTCACCATGGCCCGGTACGCCGCCGAAGGCGCCCGGGTCACCCTGGTGACCTGCACGCTCGGCGAGCGGGGCGAGGTGATTCCGCCCGGCCTGGCGCATCTGAGCGGCCCCGCCCTCGGCGGGCACCGCAGGGGTGAGCTGGCCGAGGCCATGCGCGCGCTCGGCGTGGCGGACGCCCGGCTGCTCGGCGGACCCGGCCGGTACGCCGACTCCGGGATGATGGGCCTGCCCGACAACGACGACGCCGGCTGCCTCTGGCAGGCCGACGTCGACGAGGCCGCCGGGCTGCTCCTCGACGTCATCCGCGAGGTGCGCCCCCAGGTCCTGGTCACCTACGACCCCGACGGCGGGTACGGCCACCCCGACCACATCCAGGCCCACCGCATCGCCATGCGCGCCGTGGAACTGGCCGACGAGGCGGGCTGCCCCGTCGCCAAGGTCTACTGGAACCGGGTGCCGCGCGGCGTCGCCGAGGACGCCTTCGCCCGGCTGCGCGAGGAGCTGCCCGCCCTGCCGTTCGACCGGGCGGCCGACGTCCGGGACGTGCCGGGCGTGGTGGACGACGGGCGGATCACCACCGTGATCCGCGGCGAGGGCACCCCTCACGCCGCCGCCAAGGCCGCCGCGATGCGGGCGCACGCCACCCAGATCACCGTGGCGGGGCCGTACTTCGTCCTCTCCAACGACCTGGCGCAGCCGATCCTCACCACCGAGTACTACGAACTGGTGCGCGGTGGGCGGACCGGTGGACGCGACGGCGCCGCACGGGAGAGTGATCTCTTCGAGGGAATCGCCGCGGACGCCGGCACCGGCCCCGCCCCGGACGGCGGCCGCCCCGGCGGCCCCGGCGGCCCCGCCCCGGACGGCGGCCCCGGCACCCCGTCCCCGCGCGGGGCGGCGTCGTGAGCACGCGCGACGCGCACGACGGACGCGACGCGCACGGCTCCGCGCTGGCCCGGCCGCTGCGCGCGCCCTCCCCCGGGCGGGTCGCCCTCCACCTGGGCCTCTTCCTCCTCGGCGCCGTCGTCGGTGTCGCGGGCGCACTGGTCCAGCCGGCCTGGTTCCCCGGCGGGCTGCTGCTCGCGCTGGCCGCCGAAGCCGGGCTCTGCCTGGGCGCGGGCCGCGCCACCGGCGGCCGGGCCGGGGCCGTCGCGCCCGCCGCCGGATGGGCGCTGGTCGTGGTGCTGCTGACCGCCAGCCGCCCGGAGGGCGACTTCCTCTTCGCCGCGGGAAGCGGCTCCTATCTCTTCCTCCTCGGCGGCATCGCCGTGGCTGTGATGTGCGCCACCCTCGCCCCCGTGCGGCGACCGGACGGCGGGACCGCCCGACTTGGGAAGTGACCCGGTGTTTCGGCGCCGCCCGGGCGCGCGCGTCCCCCGGGGGTTTCCCCAGCGGTCATGGGAAGCGCGTCAGAAGTGGCCAGTATGGTGGTGCGCGCCGCCGAGCCGCCCGCAGTCAGGTGTGACGGGCGGTGGAGCCAATCGGGAGAACCTGCCTTGAGTCGTGAAACTGACAGTCCGTCCTCCGGGCCCCACGGGCGCGGCGGAGCCGCCTACCCCTCGGGCACCCCGCCCTACGGGACGCCCGCGGCTTCCGACGCCGGTGCCCCGGCGGCCCGTCCGGCCGCGCGGCCGGAGGACCGCAAGACCGAGACGACGCTGACGACCCGTATCCGGATCAACATCCCCGGATCGCGGCCCATCCCCCCGGTCGTCATGCGCAAGCCCGTCGCGGACGCCGACGGCGCCGAGGGCGGGCCCACCGGTTCCGGGACGACGGCCGAGACCCCGGCGCCGGCCGCCCCCGCGCCCACCGGCGGTGCCGAGGCCGCCGCCGAGCCCGTGCCGTCCGCCCCGTCGGCGGAGGACCGGGCGCCCAGCGACTGGTTCGCCCCCCGCAAGTCCGCCCCCGGCAGCCCCGGTCAGGGCGGCGGCTCCCCCGACGGCTCCGGCGCTCCCGCCGGTTCGGGCGCCCCGACCCCCGCGGGCGGCACCCCGGCCGCCGGCACGGGGACGGGCCCCCGGCCCGCCGGCGCGAGCCGCCCCAGCGGTGTCACCGGCGCCCTGGGCACGACCGCCGGCTCCCGCGGCGGCTCCGCCCTCACGGGCGCCACCGGCGGCCCCGTGGCCCCCGGGCACGGCGGCGGCACCGGCTCCTTCGACGTGACCGAGGCCCTGTCGGTCGGCCCGCTGGGCGGCGGCACGCGCCCCGGCCACGAGCCCCGCGGCGAGGACCTGGCCTTCTTCCCGGAGCCCGGCGACGAGCGGGCCGCCGGGGACCCCCAGGGGTTCCACGGCACCGGAACCGCCGCGCCGGAGGCGCCGGGCCCCCGCGCCGACGACCGCCCCCCCTTCGGCACCGTCCCCGGGACCCCGCAGGCCCCCGCCGGGCCCACCGGCGGCCCCGCCACCGGCGCCGGCCCCCTGGCTCCGTCCCCCGCCGGGGAGCCCGGCCCGCCCGGCGGCCCCCGCCTCCCCGGCGCCGCGCCCGGCCCCGGTGCGGACACCCCGCGTCCCGGCCCCGGTGGCGGGCTGAGCGACGACACCGCGATCCTCACCCCGCAGATCCAGGCCGGACTCGCGGGCGCCGCCCGGCACGGCGCCCCGGGCCCGGCCGCGGGGAACGCCTTCACCGGCGACTCGCCGCCCGCCGAACGCAAGTCCCCCTTCCAGGCCGTCCCCCCGCCCCCCGGCGGCCCGGGCCCGTCCGGGACCGCGGCCCCGGCCCCGGCCAGGGGCGCCGCGGCGGCCCCGGCGCGGAAGAAGGGGCGCAGCAAGCTCGCCCTGCTGGTCGGCGGCGTCCTCTTCGTCGCCGGTGTCACCTACGGCGCCGGGCTGCTGATGAACCGCTCCGACGTGCCGAAGGGCACCACCGTGCTCGGCGTCGACATCGGCGGCGGCACCCGCGACGACGCCGTCCAGAAGCTGGGCGACACCCTCGGCACCCGGGCCGCCAAGCCGCTGGAGCTGGCGGTCGACGGCGGCACCGTCCCGCTCCGGCCCGACCAGGCGGGCCTCCAGTTCGACGCGCAGGCCACGGCCAGCGCGGCGGCCAGGAGCGACTACAACCCGGTGTCCGTGATCGGCTCCCTCTTCGGCCGGCAGCGCGTCGTCGACCCGGTGATGCCCGTCGACGAGGAGAAGCTGCACGCCGCCCTGCGCGACGCGGCCGGGGCGTCCGGTTCCGTCACCGAGGGCACCATCACCTTCGAGGCGGGCCGGGCCGTCGCCGTCTACGGCAAGCCCGGCAAGGGCATCGACGTGGCCGGGTCGACCGACGCCGTCGAGCGCGCCTACCGGGCCCAGGTGGAGACAGGTGCCTCCGCGCCGGTGAACGTCCCGACGACGGCCCGGCAGCCCGAGGTGAGCAACGCCGAGGTCGACCGCATGATGAAGGAGTACGCCCGCCCGGCGATGTCCGGCTTCGTCAGCGTGCGCACCGACGCCGCGCACCGGATCGAGTTCAGCCCGCAGAACTCCCTGTGGAAGTTCCTCCGGGTGAAGGCCGTCGACGGCCGGCTGGTCGACGCCCCCGACCTGAAGGCCCTGGAAGAGCTGTACGGCGGCACGTTCGAGGGCGTGGAGATCACCCGGGGCACCGGCAAGAAGACCGCCGTCACCCCGCAGGACGTCTACGGAGCCCTGCGCCAGGCCCTGTTGAGCACGGACGCCCGCGACGCCGTGATCGACACCGACCCGAGCTGACGGCCCGCCGGTCCGCACCCGGGCCCGCCCGGTACCGCCCCGGGCCGCCCGGCACCGCCCGGCACCGCCCGGCGCGCCCCCGCACCCCGCGTCCCCGCCGGCCCTCGGCATCCGGCGGGGGGAGCGGGGTGTGCCGTGTGCGGCCCCGTGCGCCCGCTGCCGTCTCCGCCGCGCCGCCGTCAGGCTTCCCGTCTGCCGCTCCCGTCGAACCGCCTGGGGACGTCCGGCCCCGGCCCCATCCGGTGCGCCCGCCGCCGGGCCCTCGGCCTCCGGTGGGGGAGCGAGCGCGTCGTGTGCCGTGTGCGGTCCCCGGCGCGTCGGTCGCCGTCTCCGCTGGGTGTGGACCCGGTGCGCTCATCGCCGTCACCGTCGCGCCGCTGCTCCCGTAGTTGTCCTCGGTCGCTCCCGGTACCCCCAACCCCGTGTTCCCGCCCGGGCCCTCGGCCTGGCTGTGACCCCGCCCGCCAGGATGCCCGGCGACTTTCGGAGCCCCCGGGCGCCAGGAGACCCGGCGCCTCGGAGCCCCCGGCCGCCCGGTGGGCCCGGCACCTCCGGCACCGGCGGGCACTTCGGGCAACCCGCCCGCCGCGTACGTCAGTTCAGCAGTGCCCGCGCCGCCCGGGCCTCCCCGAGCAGCCGCTCCGCGGCCTCCTCGTCCACCGCCTCCACCACCTCGGCGTACGCCTCCAACTCGTCCGCCCCGGCGGCGAAGTCACCCCGGCCGACCAGCAGCCGCGCCCGCTCGTAGCGCAGTCGCGCCGGGTGCGACGGGAGCAGCAGCGCCAGCTCCACCGCCCACAGCCCCACGTCCGACCGCTCCGGGCGGGCCGCCGCCCAGGAGCGGATGTTGTTCAGCACCCGGGCCACCACGTCCAGCGGCGCCGCGGGCTCCAGCAGCTCCTCCGGCAGCCCGCGCGCCGCGGCCCCGGGCATCCCCTGCGCGCCCAGCGCGTCGGCGACCAGCGCCCCGGCGGCCTCCTCGTCGAGGACCCGCCCCCCGTCGAAGGGGTCGACGAGCACCCGCTCGCCCTCAGCCGTCCCGAGCCCCACCACGAAGTGCCCCGGGAGGGCCACCCCGTACGCCGGGGCCCCCGCCCGCCGGGCCACCTCCAGCCACAGCACCGACAGCAGGATCGGCAGCCCGCGTCGCCGCCGCACCACCTCGTGCAGCAGCGACGACTCCAGCCGCCGGTAGTCCGCGGGCGCCCCGCGGAACCCGCACCGCTCGCCGAGCAGTTCCCGCAGCGCCGCGGCCCACGCCCCGGGACCACCCGGCCGGAACGGCAACCGCCCGGCCAGGGCGTCCAGTTCCATCTGCGCGGCGTCCAGCCCCGTGTCGTCCAGTGAGCCGTCCGCCGCCGCGCCCACCAGCAGGCACAGCTCCGCCAGGTCGGGCCGGGCGGCGCGCGCCTCCTCGGCGAACCGCAGCCGCACCTCGGCGGAGCGCTCCCCGGTGGGCGGGTGCGGCGGGGGAAGGCGGCGTGGATGCTGACCCATGGCGGACTCGTACCCTCTCGTGGTGCTCAGTTCCGGTCCGTACCGTCGCCCTCGGGCGCCCGGTAGTGGTGGTAGGCGTGGTGGGCGGCGAAGCCCGCCCCGGAGTACAGGGCCCGCGCCCCCGTGTTGTCCGCCTCGACCTGGAGCCAGGCGGCCGAGGCGCCCTCCTCGAGCGCCCGCCCGGCCAGCGCCGCCATCACCGCGGTGCCCAGGCCCCGCCGCCGTCGCGCGGGATCCACCTCCACGGCCGCGAAGGAGGCCCAGCGCCCGTCCACCACCAGCCGCCCGATCGCGGCCGGCGCGCCGTCGCCGGGCACCGTCGCGAACCACACCGACGGCCCGCTGCCCAGCACCCGCAGCGCCGCCTCGCCCGTCCCGCTCCGCCCGTACCGGGCGAGCCACGCCCCGTCCGAGTGCCGGGACAGGAGCACCCCGGCCGGGTCGGCCCGGTCGGCCACCGGTGCCAGCTCGCCCGTCCAGACCTCGGCCGACACCTCCCGGGTCCAGCCGCGCCGCTCCAGCGCGGCGCAGAGCGCCTCCTCGGTGCCCTCCGCGCCGGTCGCCGCCTGGACGTACGCGGGCAGCCCCCGCGCCGCGTACCAGCGGACCGCCGTGTCCAGCGCCGCGTCCAGCGGGAGCCCCGGATCACCCAGCGGCAGAACGGAGTTGGCCCGCCGGGTGAACCCCGCGGCGGCCCGCAGCTCCCACTCCCCGAGCCGCTCGGACTCCACCGGCCGCCAGGCCCGCGCGACCACCCGGGCCAGCTCCGGGTACGAGGCGGCGGGCCCCCGGCGGCGCGCCGGAGCGGCCGGGACGACCTTCCCGGCGACCAGGGAGGAGGCGTCGATCCGGACGGACTCGCCGTCCCTGCGTGTGATCAGCAGCACATCATCGTCCCATGATGTGAGAACGCCGACCGTGTCGGTGAACCTCGCCCGCGTGGCACCGGATTCGGTCAAGCGGCGTACGGAGACCCGTTTGCCCACGTCAGCGGCGGTGATACGGACCTCGAGTCGGCCGGCGGCGGAGATTTCCACGGGTCAGTACACCCCTCCTGTTCGGATCATGCCCAAGAACGGAGATACTAGGGGCGGGCATCGACGACGCCGCGCTCCCGCGCGCCAGGCGGCGGAGCCTGAAGAGGCCCGCCAGCGCCCAATCGAGGAGGAACGACAGCGTGACCTACGTCATCGCGCAGCCTTGTGTCGACGTGAAGGACAAGGCGTGCATCGAGGAGTGCCCGGTCGACTGCATCTACGAGGGCCAGCGGTCCTTGTACATCCACCCGGACGAGTGTGTCGACTGTGGTGCGTGTGAGCCGGTCTGCCCGGTCGAGGCGATCTTCTACGAGGACGACGTCCCGGAGGATTGGAAGGACTACTACAAGGCCAACGTCGAGTTCTTCGACGAGCTGGGCTCGCCCGGCGGCGCCAGCAAGCTGGGGCTGATCGAGCGCGACCACTCCCTGATCGCCGCCCTGCCGCCGCAGGCGTAAGCATCCGGGCGGACGGTAACGGCCGCGCCCGCGCCGCCTCGGTCCCGTGCGGCCCGGTCATCCCGACCGGTGCCGCACGGGGCCGAGGCGTTCGACGTACCGGACGCCCACCGACGAAAGCGAGCCACCCACCGTGTCCGCAGTCTCCCAGCGCCTGCCCGTGTTCCCCTGGGACAGGCTGGAGCCGTACAAGAAGACGGCCGCCGCCCATCCGGACGGCATCGTCGACCTCTCCGTCGGCACGCCGGTCGACCCGGTCCCCGAGCTGATCCGCACGGCGCTGACCGACGCGGCCGACTCCCCGGGCTACCCCACCGTCTGGGGCACCCCGGCGCTGCGCGACGCGATCACGGGCTGGCTGGAGCGCCGCCTGGGCGCCCGCGGCATCACCCACCGGCACGTGCTGCCCGTCGTGGGCTCCAAGGAACTGGTCGCCTGGCTCCCCACCCAGCTCGGCCTCGGCCCCGGCGACCGGGTGGCCTTCCCCCGTCTGGCCTACCCGACGTACGAGGTCGGCGCCCGCCTGGCCCGCGCCGGGTACGAGGCGTACGACGACCCGACCGCGCTGGACCCGGAGGGGCTGCGGCTGCTCTGGCTCAACTCCCCGTCCAACCCGACGGGCGAGGTGCTGTCCCGCGAGGAGCTGACCCGGATCGTGGCCTGGGCGCGCGAGCACGGCGTCCTGGTCGTCTCCGACGAGTGCTACCTGGAGCTGGGCTGGGAGGCCGCCCCGGTCTCCGTCCTCCACCCGGACGTCAACGGCGGTTCCTACGACGGCCTGGTCGCCGTCCACTCCCTGTCCAAGCGGTCCAACCTGGCCGGGTACCGGGCCGCGTTCGCCGCAGGCGATCCGGAGGTGCTCGGCCCGCTGCTCCAGATCCGCAAGCACGGCGGGATGATGCTGTCGGCGCCGACGCAGGCGGCCATGGCCGCCGCCCTGGGCGACGACGAGCACGTCCGCGTCCAGCGGGAGCGCTACGCCGCCCGCCGCGCCGTCCTGCGCGAGGCGCTGCTCGGCCACGGCTTCCGCGTCGAGCACAGCGAGGCCAGCCTCTACCTGTGGGCCACCCGCGACGAGTCCTGCTGGGACACCGTCGCCCACCTCGCCGAACTCGGCGTCCTGGTGGCCCCGGGCGACTTCTACGGGCCCGCGGGCGACGTCTTCGTCCGGGTGGCCTTCACGGCGACCGACGAGCGCGTCGCGGAGGCGGCCCGCCGCCTGTAGCCGCGCCACGGCATGCGACGGGGCCCGGGGGAGAGCCCCCGGGCCCCGTCCCCGTCCCCGGGAGGCGGCGGGCCGGAGGCGCGGCGGGCGGCATCCGTCCGGCCCCGCCGCGCCCGGCGCGGGGCGCTGAGGCCTGTCTGACGATTCCCGTCCGCCTCACGGCGCCATGCGCGCACTCCCGCCGCGCCCGCCCCGGCCCCGAGTGCGTCCCGTACGAAGGCCCGGGGCGCGCCGAGAGCATGTGCCCGACGCCGCGCGGCCGCCCCGCGGGCCACGACGGCAATGGTCGGACGGGCCCGAGGGCCTCTCGTCTGGACGATGCCGGGCTCGTGGGCCCCGGCGCCGCACCTCGCCGCGTCGTCGTCGGTCGCCGGGGCTCCGCCCCGACTCCCTCCTCCGCCCTGCGACACACGGCGCCGGACCCCGCTCCCTGATCCGGCCCGATCCGAACAAAAGACCTAGTTCAGCGGCAGCGCGCCGGTCGCGGTGCGGGCCGCGCCGCCCAGCACGTCCCCGGCGCCGCCGGTCACGCTGTCGGCGGCGCCGCGCGCGGCGGGCTCGGCCTGTCGCACGGCCTTGCCGCCGGTCTCGCCCGCGGCACCGGAGACGGCCCCGGTGGCGGTCCCGGTCGCGCCGTCCACGGCCGTGCCCAGGTGCGCGGTGTCGAGCGAGGACAGCCCGCCGAGGTCCGGCGCGGCGGGGAGCTGCGGCGCGGCGCTCACGGAGCCGGCCGCACCGACCCCGGCGGCCGCTCCCGCTGCGACGAGCAGCGCGGCACGGGCGATCCGGCGGGTCAGGGGGAGGGTCATGATGCTCCTTCGAGGGAGTTGGCAATCGGCTCGTACGGCCTGGATACCGCTCGAAGTCGCGGAAGGTTGCGGCGAGTTGACGTAAAGAGTTGGTAATGCGTCGCATTATCGGTTCCCCGGAAAAGCGGTCGAACGGGCGGCGGCGGGAATGCCGTCGATTCCCCCGGCCCGCGATTCCCGGGGCCTTCGCATATCCCGCCCGGTGCGGTGAACGGCCGTGCGGCGCCGTGCCGGCGGCACCGTGCGTACCCCGCCCGGGTGACGTCCCGCACGCCCGGCCGCCCCGCCGTACGAGCGGTTCGATCCGGTGGACGGTGCCCGCGGGACGGGCCGGTGAGTGCCGTGCGGCGGGTTGCGCCCCGGCCGGGTGCCGGGGGCCGCCTGCGTCCGCGGGACCGGAGGGGCGGCGGGTGCCGCCGGGCCCCGCGCGGGTGCCGTTCCCGCGGGCGCGCCGTTCCCGCGGGCGCGCCGGAACCTTGGTGCGCCGTGTCCCGCGTGCGCCGTGTCCCGGCGGGTGCCGTCCCCTTGCGAAGGCCGCCGCTACCGCGTGTGCCGGGCCGCCGTGATCCGCACCGGGCCCCCGTCCGGCTCGCCGCCCGAGGCCCCGGCGCCCTTCGCGCCCGTCGGCCGCCAGGTGCTGCCGGTGTTCCCGGCGACCCACTCGCGCCCGGCGTAGGAGACCCGTTCGATGCGCAGCGCCGAGGAGTTGGCGACCGCCCAGTGCGCGAGCTGCCAGCCGCGCCGCTCCGTGTCCCGGGCCGCCCCCGGCCCGGAGCCCCCGGACACCGGCAGCGTCACGGTCCGCCCGTCGGAGCCGCCCGGCGCGGGCGCGGCCGTCGCCGGGGCGTCCGCCCGGGCACCGGCGGGCTGGAGCACATCGCGCCCGAAGTCCCGCACCAGCGCCTCGCGCACCGCGTCCGGCCCCTGGGCCCGGGTGGTGCCGGGGCGGCCCTCGCAGGTCAGCGTCGCCCCGGCACCGCCCGTCAGCGCGGCGGCCAGCAGTGCGGCGTCCGGCTCGTGCTTGGCGTAGGCGTCGGGGAAGGCGCTGCGCTGCACGCGCTGCGCGGCATCCGTCAGCGGCAGCTCCAGATAGCCGGGCACCTTGACGAGATGGTCGTAGAACTCGCCCGCGGAGTACGCCGGGTCCATGATCTCGGCCGGTGTTCCCCAGCCCTGCGAGGGGCGTTGCTGGAACAGGCCGAGCGAATCGCGGTCGCCGTGGTCGAGGTTGCGCAGCGTCGACTCCTGGAGAGCGGTCGCCAGCGCGATCGTCACCGCCCGGTCGGGCAGTTCGCGCGCGGTGCCCACGGCGGTGATGGTGGCCGCGTTCACCGCCTGCTCCGGGGTGAACTCGTAGGAGGAGGTGCCGCCGTCCCCCGCGGAGACGACCTTGCAGCCCGGCGCGCCCGCTCCGCCGGTGACGTACTGCACCACCAGGTATCCGGCCACCGCGAGCAGGACGACCAGGGCCGCCCCGGAACGGTGGAGGCGGCCCCTGGGACGGTGGGTCGTCGACGGATCGGGCACGCCTACAAGGTACTGGAGAGCATGTCCGGAGCCCATGCCGGTGCGCGCGGTACGTCTCCGGTGCGGCCGCGGCACGGTCGCCGGCGCCGGGTCCGGCGCGCCACGGGTAGGGTCGAGGTCATGGCCGACACCCCGCTTGACCTCACGCTGGACGCCGCCGAGCTGACCGCGCGGCTCGTGGACCTCCCCTCCGAGAGCGGCTCCGAGAAGCCGCTCGCGGACGCGGTCGAGAGCGCGCTGCGGGCCCTGCCCCACCTGACCGTCGACCGGTACGGCAACAACGTCGTGGCCCGCACCGACCTGGGCCGGGCGGAGCGGGTGATCCTGGCCGGACACCTCGACACGGTCCCCATCGCGGACAACGTGCCCTCGCGGCTGGACGAGGACGGCGTCCTGTGGGGCTGCGGCACCTGCGACATGAAGGCGGGCGTCGCCGTCCAGCTCCGGATCGCGGCCACCGTCCCGGCCCCCAACCGCGACCTCACCTTCGTCTTCTACGACAACGAGGAGGTCGCCGCCGACCTCAACGGCCTGGGACACGTGGCCGCCGCCCACCCCGATTGGCTCCGGGGCGACTTCGCGGTGCTGCTCGAACCCTCCGACGGCCAGGTCGAGGGCGGCTGCCAGGGCACGCTGCGGGTGCTGCTGCGGACGACGGGCGAGCGGGCGCACTCCGCGCGCGGCTGGATGGGCTCCAACGCCGTCCACGCCGCCGCCCCGATCCTGGCCCGCCTCGCCGCCTACGAGCCCCGCCGCCCGGTGATCGACGGCCTGGAGTACCGCGAGGGCCTGAACGCGGTCCGCGTCGAGGGCGGCGTGGCCGGGAACGTCATCCCCGACGAGTGCGTCGTCACCGTCAACTTCCGCTACGCGCCCGACCGGAGCGAGCAGGAGGCCCTGGAGCACGTCCGCGAGGTCTTCGACGGCTGCGGGGTGGCCGGGTTCGAGGTGGACGACCACAGCGGCGCCGCCCTGCCCGGCCTCTCGCACCCGGCCGCCGCCGCCTTCATCGAGGCGGTCGGCGGCACCCCGCAGCCGAAGTTCGGCTGGACGGACGTGTCCCGGTTCGCCGCCCTTGGCATCCCGGCCGTCAACTACGGCCCCGGCAACCCCCATCTGGCGCACCGGCGTGACGAGCGGGTCGAGGTGGCGAAGGTCCTCGCGGGCGAGGAGCGGCTGCGGGCCTGGCTGACCGCCTGATCCGCGGCGGGGTTTGCCTCGCCGTGTTCCGGACATGCTCAGGTCCCCCGCGGGTAACCCCCGTGGATCTACGCTGAGGACGTATCACCCGCACTACGGCAGGGAGCGCGCATGGCCACCGGTAACCCCGAGGGGAAGAAGCAGCCGCCGGACGAGCAGCGGCTCGGCCCGGTCCTCCGGCGTCGCAGCCAGGTCCAGAAGAGCACCACGGACCAGCGGCTGCTGGACGGGCGCGCCCCCACCGACTGGGTGCACACCGATCCCTGGCGGGTGCTGCGCATCCAGTCCGAGTTCATCGAGGGCTTCGGCACCCTGGCCGAACTCCCGCCCGCCATCAGCGTGTTCGGCTCCGCCCGGACCGCCGTCGGCTCCCCGGAGTACGAGACGGGCATCCGGCTCGGCCAGGGGCTGGTCGACGCCGGTTTCGCGGTCATCACCGGCGGCGGCCCCGGTGCCATGGAGGCGGCGAACCGCGGTGCCCTGGAGGCGGGGGGCGTCTCGGTGGGCCTCGGCATCGAACTGCCCTTCGAGCAGGGGCTCAACGCCTATGTCGACATCGGCCTGAACTTCCGCTACTTCTTCGTCCGCAAGATGATGTTCGTCAAGTACGCGCAGGGCTTCGTGGTGCTGCCCGGCGGCCTCGGCACCCTCGACGAGCTGTTCGAGGCGCTCACCCTCGTCCAGACGCAGAAGGTGACCAAGTTCCCCATCGTGCTGTTCGGCACGGAGTACTGGGGCGGCCTCGTCACCTGGCTGCGCGACACACTGGTGGCCCAGGGCAAGGCCGCGGAGAAGGACCTGCTGCTGTTCCACGTCACGGACGACGTGGAGGAGGCGGTCGCGCTGGTCTCCAAGGAAGCCGGCCGCTGACCCTTCCTCCGTCTGTGGCGGCGTCCCCGCGGGACCGGCCCCCGGTCCGGGGACGGGGCGTCGGCGCGCCGACGGGGGCGCGGCCCGCGGCGGGCCCGTGGCGTCCCCACCGTGCCGTGGGGGATCACGCCCGGAGGCGTCGGGGCGGCGCGGACGACCGGAGCGCGGGGCGGACACCGCCCGATGCCCACGCCCGGCCCCCCACTCCCGGCCCGGCCACGACGGGCGCCCCCCCGGCCCGGGGCACGCGCTGCCGCGGCCGGGTGCCCAAGGGGGTTCGCGGGGCGGGCGTGGGGCGCGGAGCGCGGGGTCCGGGGCCTCCGGCATCCCGGCCCGGGGTTGCCGGTGCGCCGCGCCGCCTCCGCCGCGATGGGCGCCCCCACGGCTCGGGGTACCTTTCCCCTGACCGGCCCCGGGGCTGCCGGAGCGGATCCGTGAGGCGTGGGGGCGCGGAGTGCGGGGTGTCTGTCCCGGCGGGTCTCGCCGTGAGGTCCCGGTGCGCCGCGCCGCCTCCGCCCCGGACCCCGTTCGCGCTGGCCGGATCGCGCCGTGCGCGGGGCGGCGCGGGGTGCAGGGGGCTACGCCAGCCCCCGCCGGGCCACCGCCGGTTCCCTCGTCCCCGCGATGGCGCCCACCATGTCCACCACCTGCCGGGTCTCCGCGACCTCGTGCACCCGGTACACCCGCGCCCCCAGCCACGCCGAGACCGCCGTCGTCGCCAGCGTGCCCACCAGCCGGTCCTTGACCGGCCGGTCCAGCGTCTCGCCCACGAAGTCCTTGTTGGACAGCGACACCAGCACCGGCCAGCCCGTGGCGACCATCTCGCCCAGCCGCCGCGTGGCCTCCAGGCTGTGCCGGGTGTTCTTCCCGAAGTCGTGCCCCGGGTCGATCATCACCGACTCCCGGGGCACCCCCAGCGCCACCGCCCGCTCGGCCAGGGCCACGGTCGCGCCCAGGACGTCGGCCATCACGTCGTCGTACGCCACCCGGTGCGGCCGGGTGCGGGGCAGCGCCCCGCCCGTGTGCGTGCACACCAGCCCGGCGCCGTACCGCGCGGCCACCTCCGCCAGCCGCGGGTCCGCCCCGCCCCACGCGTCGTTCAGCACGTCGGCACCGGCCTCGCAGACGGCCGCGCCGACCTCGTGCCGCCAGGTGTCCACGCTGATCACGACGTCCGGGAAGCGCCGCCGGACCTCCGCCACGAACCCGACCGTGCGCCGCGCCTCCTCCTCGGCCGACACCTCCTCGCCCGGACCGGCCTTCACCCCGCCGATGTCGATGATCCCGGCGCCCTCGGCCACCGCCCGCTCCACCCGCTCCAGCGCCGGCCGGTCGAGGAAGGTGGCCCCCCGGTCGTAGAAGGAGTCCGGGGTCCGGTTCACGATCGCCATGACGACCGGCTCGTCCGGCGCGAACTCCCGCCCGCCCAGCCTGAGCATCCCCTGTGACCGCTGCACGTCCATTTCGCTCCCACGTCCCGCTTCTCGTACCCGGACACCGCCTGGGGCCCCGGCTGTCAGACTCGCATGGCACGATCGGAGCCGACACCACCGGCTCCGGGGCCGGACCGGCGCGCCCGCAGGGCGCCGGACCGCTCCCGGACCGATCCAACCAGCCACACCGATCCGACCATGGGGGCCCCAGCGATGGTCATGTTCCTGTTCCTCGTCATCGCACTCGCGGTCGTGGTCACCGCGGTGACGCTCGCCGTGGTCGCCGGGGGTGAGAGCGGGCCGCTGCCCGACGCCCCGCCGGAGCGCCCGGTGGACGCCCTGCCCCCGGACCGCCCGGCCGTCCGCGAGGACGTGGAGCGGCTGCGCTTCCCGCTCACCGTCCGCGGCTACCGCATGGCCGACGTCGACGACGCCCTCGGCCGCCTCGGCGCCGAGCTGGCCGAGCGCGACGCGCGGATCTCCGAGCTGCAATCCGCGCTGGCCGGGGCCCACGCCCCCGCCGCGGAGCCGTCCGACGCCGCGGCCGACGCGACCGGCAAGGAGGACGCGTGAGCACCGGGGAGGCCCTCGCCGGGCCGGACGGGGCACGGCGCTGTCCCTGGGCGCTGTCCGCCGAGGACTACGTGGCGTACCACGACGACGAGTGGGGCCGCCCGGTCCACGGGGACGACGCCCTGTTCGAGCGGCTCAGCCTGGAGGCGTTCCAGTCCGGCCTGTCCTGGATCACGATCCTGCGCCGCCGCCCCGGCTTCCGGACCGCCTTCGCGGACTTCCGGATCGCCGAGGTGGCCGAGTTCACCGACGAGGACCGCGAGCGCCTGCTCGCCGACCCGGGCATCATCCGCAACCGCGCCAAGGTCGACGCGACCCTGGCCAACGCGCGCGTGCTCAGCGGCTGGGCGGAGGGCGAGCTGGACGCCGTGATCTGGTCGCACGCGCCGGAGGCGATCGGCCGCCCGGTCCCGAAGACCCTCGCGGACGTGCCGGCCGTCACCCCGGAGTCGACGGCCCTGGCGAAGGACCTGAAGCGGCGCGGCCTGCGCTTCGTCGGCCCCACCACGGCGTACGCCCTGATGCAGGCCTGCGGCTTGGTCGACGACCACCTCGCGGACTGCGCGTCCCGCCGCCCCTGACCGCACCGCACCGCCCCGCCCCGGATCCCCTGGACCCTGGGCTGGGACGGGACGGGGCGGGGCGCCGGGGTCCCGGCCCGCCCCGGCGGGCGGATCAGCGGCCGAGGTACACCGGCTTCTCCTTGTCGACGAAGGCCCGCACCGCGATGGCGTGGTCCTGCGAGGCGCCCGCCCGCGTCTGCAGCTCGTCCTCCTTCTCCAGCGTCTCGGCCAGCGAGTGCGACAGCCCGTACGCCACCGACTCCTTCACCGCCGCGTACGCCAGGGTCGGGCCGGCGGCCAGCGCCCGCGCCGTCCGCTCGGCCTCGGCCCGCAGCTCGCCGGCCGGGACGACCCGGCCGACGATGCCCAGCTCGTACGCCTCCCGGGCGTCGATGGCGCGCGGGAAGAGCAGCAGGTCGGTGGCGCGCCCGGGGCCGACGACCCGCGGCAGCGTCCAGGACAGCCCCGAGTCGGCGGTCAGCGCGACCCCGGTGAAGGCCGTGGTGAAGGTCGCGGTCTCGGCGACGATCCGGTGGTCCGCCGCCAGCGCGAAGCCGAAGCCCGCCCCGGCCGCCACCCCGTTCACCGCCGCCACCACCGGCTTGGGCGCCTCGGCCAGGGCCCGCACGATCGGGTTGTAGTGCTCGCCCACCGTGCGCATGGTGCCGCCCCTGCCGCCGCTCTCCCGGTCGGCGGCCAGCAGCCCGACATGCTCCTTGAGGTCCTGCCCCACGCAGAACGCCCGGTCCCCGGCCGCGGTCAGCAGCACCGCCCGGACGGCCCCGTCCGCCGCCGCGGACCGCACCGCCTCCCGGAGCGCGACCTTGGCCTCGGTGTTCAGCGCGTTCATCGCCTCCGGGCGGTTCAGCGTGATCGTCGCGAGCCCGTCGCTCACCTCGTAGAGCACGGTGTCTGCCATGGATGCCTCCTCGGCGTCGGGGCCTGTGTCCGCGCCCCAGCATGACGGAGACCACCCGCGCCGCACCCCGGACAAATGTGACCTGCGTCAAAGAATTCCGGTCCGATTCCATTCGGCGGAAGTGGGCGGGACCGCGAAGTATCGCAGTCAGATCCCCGAATTGAGTGGTTTTGCTCGCGCGCGTTGCCCAAGCGATGCCGACCGACGTTGGTCATCGGGTCCTGGGATGCGGGATAATGACCGGGAAGCAATGTGTTCGATGCCGGTGTCGCGTGTCCAGCCGGACCGCGTGCCCTTCGTGGGCCGTCGGCTGGACGGTGAGCTGGTATCAGGAAGGGGAACGAGCATGGCGGCCATGAAGCCGCGGACGGGCGACGGCCCGCTCGAGGTGACCAAGGAGGGGCGGGGCATCGTCATGCGCGTTCCGCTCGAAGGCGGCGGTCGACTCGTCGTCGAGCTGACCCCCGACGAGGCCGGCGCGCTCGGCGACGCCCTCAAGAAGGTCGTCGGCTGACGCGCGGGCGACCATACCCGATCAAATCGCCCCGGTGCCCCTGCGGCGCCGGGGCGTTTGCCGTCCCGCACCGCACCCGCCGGGCGTCGCCGCGGCGTGCCGGGCCCGACCCCGGGCCCGGGGCGCGGCCGCCGAGCAGTCCCGGGGGACGGCTCAGCGCTTCACCGCGCACAGCAGCCCGTCCCCGGCCGGCAGCAGGGACGGCACCAGCTCCTGGCTCTCCCGCACCGCCCGCAGCAGCTCCCGCAGCCGCAGCACCTCCGCGGGCTGGGGGCCGGAGTCGACGGTGCGGCCGGCGGCGAGAACGCCCTCGAAGACGACCAGTCCGCCGGGCCGCAGCAGACGCAGCGACTCCGCCAGGTAGTCCAGGTACTCCAGACGGTCGCCGTCGCAGAAGACGAGGTCGTAGCCCGCGTCCGCGAGCCGGGGCAGCACCTCCAGGGCGCGGCCCGGTATGAAGCGCGCCCGGTTGCTGGCGAAGCCGGAGGCGCGGAAGGCCTGGCGGGCGAACTGCTGGTGCTCCGGTTCCGGGTCCACCGTGGTCAGCACCCCGTCCGGGCGCATGCCCCGCAGCAGGTGGATGCCCGACACGCCGCAGCCGGTGCCGATCTCGGCCACCGCCTTGGCGTCCACGGCGGCGGCGAGCAGACCCAGCGCGGAGCCCGTGCCGGGGGTCACCGAGCGCAGGCCCGCCTCGTGGGCCCGATCACGCGCCCAGAGCAGCGCGTCGTCCTCGGCGACATAGGCGTCGGAGAACGCCCAGCCCGTCTGCCGGTTGCCGGTAATGACCCTCTCCCGTCCCTGTCGTTGCCTCGGCGTGACTGTATCCGTTGGCGTCGGGAACCCGCAGATGGGACCGGCCGTTGAAAGGGGTACGGGAAGACACGGGCGACAGGGCCCGGACGGTCACGGGGAGCGGTGGATGGCCAACAGCGCCGAGCAAGTGCTGACGCAGCCGTACGAGCCGGGTCAGCCCAGATCAAATTTTCGTAAAACCCCTTATCCGGAGCTAACGGGCGGGGTGGCTATGGTAGGGGCTCCACAGGCCACCACCAGAGCCGACAGGGGAGGTGCGGCCGCACCCGCGGATCGGGGGGGAGTGCTGCGGCGCTTCCTCGGATCGGCAGGCAGGCCGAAATCCGTGAACGACACCGCTGACAACAGCCACGCCGGTCCTGCCACCGGACACACCCAGACCGCGACCTTCGCCGGCGACGCGGACGGGCAGGCGTGGACTCCGCCCACCTGGGAGGAGATCGTCAGCACCCACAGCGCCCGGGTCTACCGGCTCGCCTACCGCCTCACGGGCAACCAGCACGACGCCGAGGACCTCACGCAGGAGGTCTTCGTCCGCGTCTTCCGCTCCCTGTCCACCTACACCCCGGGCACCTTCGAGGGCTGGCTGCACCGCATCACCACCAACCTGTTCCTGGACATGGTGCGCCGCAAGCAGCGCATCCGCTTCGACGCGCTCGGCGACGACGCGGCCGAGCGGCTGCCCAGCAAGGAGCCCAGCCCCCAGCAGGTCTTCCACGACGCCCACTTCGACGCCGACGTCCAGCAGGCGCTGGACACCCTCGCGCCGGAGTTCCGGGCGGCGGTCGTGCTGTGCGACATCGAGGGGCTGTCCTACGAGGAGATCGCCGCGACGCTCGGCGTGAAGCTCGGCACCGTCCGTTCCCGCATCCACCGGGGGCGCTCCCAGCTCCGCAAGGCGCTCGCGCACCGCTCCCCCCAGGCCCGCGCCGGGCGACGCTCGTTCGCGGCCCGTGTTCCCGCACTGGGAGGAGGGGGCACGAGCGCGTGAGCGGCTCACGACCGAACGCCGAGGGACACCTCGCGGAACAGCATCTGGGAGACCGACTCTCCGCCCTGGTGGACGGAGAGCTCGGTCATGACGCGCGTGAGCGCGTACTGGCGCACGTGGCGACCTGCGGGAAGTGCAGGGCCGAGGTCGACGCCCAGCGGCGGCTGAAGAACGTCTTCGCGGCGGCGGCCCCGCCCGCCCCCTCGGAGAGCTTCCTGGCCCGCCTCCAGGGCCTGCCCGGCTCGGGCACCGGCACACGGCCGGGCGGCGGTGACTTCGGGGACGGGCTGCCCGGGCTGCCCGAGCCGTTCGAGTTCCCCTACGTGCAGGCCCGCCCCGTACTGCCGACGGCGATGCCCGCCGCCGACGGGCGGGAGCGCGGCTTCCGCATCCACGACGTCAGCCGGCACGAGGCCGAGCGGTCCGCCTCGCGCGGGATGCGGTTCGCGGTCGCCGCCGCCGGGGCGGTGTCGCTGGCCGCCATCGCGCTCGGCGGCGTCACCCTGGGCGCGCCCGCCACCGGCACCGACGCCCGCGGCGGCGCCGGGTCCGGCAGCAACGTCACACCACTGCGCACCCAGGGCGGGGCGGCCGTCACCACTCCCGAGGGCCAGCGCCGCCGCTCGGGCGGCCCGCCGCTCGGCTACAGCCAGAGTGGTTACCGTCCGGCCGGTGACGGCCCGATGACCCGGGCGGGCGTCTCCGCGCCCCTGCTGCCCGGTCTGCCGGAGCGGGTGGAGCAGGAGACGCGGCGGCAGACCCTGCGGGAGCTGGCCGCGCCCCTGCTGGCCGGTGCCGCCGCCATGTCGCCGCTGATACGCCCGCTGGAATCGGTGCCGCCGTTGGGGCCGGGTTCCTGGGCGGAGACCTCGCGGGTCCGGCCGCCGGAGCTGCTCGCCGTCTCCAACTCCCTTCCCGCCGCCTACCCCGTCGCGTCACCTGCGGCCTCCTCCCGCCCGGCGCCCTGACGCGCCGGCGGGCGGTTTTCCGCGGACCTGATTGAATCCTGGGTGGCGCCAGGGCACTTGGAGCCGAGGATCTGCGGCCGGCGGCGGGGAGAACATGAACGAGGGGAAACCCACGAGGGCGAAGTGGTGGAGCCGGCCCCCGGCCGCCGACGGCGACGAGCCCGGCTCCGCCCCGGCGGCCGACGGGGGCGACGGCGACTTCGAGCTGGAGCGCCCCCGCCCGGCCCGGGGCCCCGGCGACAGTCTTCCGGGGCCGGACGGCGGCGGGGTCCCGCCGCGCCCCGCCGCGCCCCGCGCCGGGGACGCCCCCGCCGACGGCGACTTCGTGCTGCACCGCCCGGACCCCCGCCCTCCGTCCGGCCCCGGGCCGGAGCCGGACGGCGGCCCGGACGGGGCACCGCGCCCCGGGACGCCCGGCCCGGCCGCGCACGCGCGCGACGCCGGTACGGCGCCGGGGAGCGTGGGCGGGGCGCCCGCCGGGGACGCCGCCCCGGCGCCGGACCCGGGGGACACCTCTCGGGCGGCCTCCATCCCGTCCCCGGAGGGGGCCCGGGCCCCCGGCGGGGCTGCTGTCCCCGGCCTCGCGGGCCGCGCCCACGACGAGGCTCACCACCTTGACGGGCCCCCCGCCCCCGCCCCCGCCCGGCCCGGCGCGGCCGCGTCCGCGCCCGTGGAGGCCCGGGTACGGCCGCTGCACGACCCCGACCCCTACGGGACCCCTCCGTACGGTGAACCGGGCCCCTGGGCGCCCGCTCCGCCCGTGCAGCACCCCGGCGCGACCCCGGCCCACGGCACGGCCGTACCGCCGCCCCGCACCGGCGCGTCCGCCGCCCCGCCCCGGGAACCCGGTCACGAGCCGCCCACGGCCCCCGCACCGGCCGTCCCGGCCCACGGGACGGCGGCGCCCCACCCCGCACCGCACGGCGCCCCGCACAGCCCCGCCGCCCACGGAGCGGCCCCCTACGAGACAGCCCCCCGCGGCACCGCCCCCCGCGATGCGCCCGTCCCCGGCGCGCGGGCCCCCCACGTCCCCCGTCCCGGCGCGCCCGCCGACGCCGCCGCGCCCTCCGCCGCCCTCGCGGCGTCCGGTTCCGGGGCCGACCCCTGGGGCCGCTACGACCCCTGGGCCCCGGTGCCCGTCGGACCGCTCCAGCACGGCGGACCGGCGGAGCCGCCGCGGCGCCCCGTCCGGCGCCGGACGGCGCTGCTCGGCGGCGCGCTGCTGATCGCCCTGGTCTCCGGCGGCATCGGCGGCGGCATCGGCACCTATCTGGAACGCAACGGCGGCCTCGGAACCGTGGAACTGCCGCAGGCCGGGCCCGAGCCCACCGGCAGGGCCCCGGACAGCGTGGCCGGCATCGCCGCCAGGGCCCTGCCCGGCGTCGTCACCCTGCATGTCAGCGGCGGCGGCTCCGCGGGCACCGGCACCGGGTTCGTCCTCGACGGCCGGGGCCACATCCTGACCAACAACCACGTCGTCGGGCGCGACGGCCGGATCATCGTCACCTTCCACAGCGGCGACACCGCCGAGGCCACCGTCGTGGGCCGGGACAGCGGGTACGACCTGGCCGTCGTCAAGGTGCGCGGCGTGCGCGGGCTCACCCCCATGCCCCTCGGCAACTCCGACAACGTCCGGGTGGGCGACCCCGTCGTCGCCATCGGCGCCCCCTTCGACCTGGCCGGAACGGTCACCTCCGGCATCATCAGCGCCAAGGAGCGACCCATCACGGCGGGCGGCGAGGAGGGCGACGGCAGCGACGTGTCCTACGTCGACGCGCTCCAGACCGACGCCCCCATCAACCCCGGCAACTCCGGCGGCCCCCTCCTGGACACCCGGGGCCGGGTCATCGGCATCAACTCCGCCATCCGCTCCGCGGGCGGCGGCAGCGGCGGCGGCTCCGGGAGCGGACAGGCCGGGTCGATAGGGCTCGGCTTCGCCATCCCGATCAACCAGGGCAAACGCGTCGCCGAGGAACTCATCAACACCGGCAGGGCCACCCACCCGGTCATCGGCCTCACCCTCGACATGGGCTACGACGGCGGCGGCGCCCGCGTCGCCGACCGGGGCAGCGGCGGCGGCCCCCCGGTCACCGGGGGCGGCCCCGGCGCGCGGGCCGGGATCAGGGCCGGGGACGTCATCACCGCGGCCGACGGCCGGCGCGTCCGCTCCGGCGAGGAACTGATCGTGCGGATCCGCTCCCACCGCCCCGGCGACCGGCTGGAACTGACCCTGGAACGCGACGGCCGCGAGACGAAGGTCTCAGTGGTGCTCGGTTCCTCCGGCGGAGACTGACCGGAGGCCGCCGGCACCGGGGGATTCGCCGCCCGGCCCCGTCGAAGGGGCCGGGCAAACAACACGGAAAGCCTTCGTCCGCACCTGTCCGGCGGGCCGGGGACAGTACCGGACGGGCGGGGTCGGCGGGTACGGTGGTTGCGGCCCGGACATCCCAAGGAGCTTCAGGTGTTCAATGACATAGGCGCACTAGAGCTGGTGACGCTCGTTGTCCTCGCCGTGCTCGTCTTCGGTCCGGACAAGCTCCCCAAGGTCATCCAGGACGTCTCCCGCATGATCCGCAAGGTGCGCGAGTTCTCCGACAGCGCCAAGCAGGACATCCGGCAGGAGCTGGGTCCCGAGTTCAAGGACTTCGAGTTCGAGGACCTCAACCCCAAGACGTTCCTGCGCAAGCAGCTCGACAACGACGAGCTGGGGCTCAAGGAGATCCGCAACGGCTTCGACCTGAAGAAGGAGATGGCCGAGGTCACGGACGCGGTGCACGGCCGCGACGCCGACGCCGCGGGCTCCTCCCCGGGCTCCTCCTCCTCGGACACCGGGACGTCCGGCGGGCGGATCGACATGACCAAGAAGCCCGAGCCCCGGGCCTCCGACGACCGGCCCCCGTTCGACAGCGACGCCACCTGACCCGGCCGCCGTCCGGCACGGACGGCGCCCGGCCCCCCCCCCCCGCCCCCCGGCGGATCGACATGACCAAGAAGCCCGAGCCCCGGGCCTCCGACGACCGGCCCCCGTTCGACAGCGACGCCACCTGACCCGGCCGCCGTCCGGCACGGACGGCGCCCGGCCCGCCCCACCCGCCCCGCGTCGTCCGCACCCCCGCGCTCCCCGCACCGCCGCCGCACGTGACGCGCCTCACACTCCGCACGGGCCCGCGCGCCACCCGAACACGGCGTCCACGCGCCCCGCGCGCCGGACGAGGTCCCGGCCGCCCGCACTCCTGTGGTTATGCTGCCGAGTTGTTGTGCGGAGCGGACGAGTGCGCCCGAAGGGGGGCGGGCCGTCGACGAGAGCGAGGAGGCGTCCGGGCACATGGAGACGACGAGCGCGGCGGTCGCACAGACGCCGTCCGCGGAGGACGGACCAGCGGTCCCCTCCGGCCGGCGGACGGCCGACGGCTATCTGCGGGCGCCCTTCCCCTGGTACGGCCTCGACGAGGCGTTCACGGGCCGGCGCTGGCTGATGCAGGTCGGCACGGCCGCCGACGGAGGGGTCGAGCACGGTTCGATCGGCCACGGCGACGAGCCGTCCGTGCGCAACGAGCACCTGGCCGGGGACGAGCAGGACGCCAAGGAGAAGTTCGCGGTCGTCGTGACCGTGGCCGCCAGCCCCTCCCGGCGCAGCGCCGACGGCACGGGCCTGCTGGAGGCCACCTCGGTCTCCTCGGCGGCCTGGCTGGCGGGCGTGGGGCTGCTGTCGTTCACCTGGCCCGGCCAGATGGACCACTCCCTGCGCGACGACTGGCTGGAGCAGCAGACCGAGACGGCCTGGGTCCTCGCCGACGACCTCGACGGAGCGGACTGGTCCACCCTGTCCCTGCCCGTCGACGGGGTGCCGACCGCCTTCCACTACCGGGAGTCCGCCTTCGGCTGGGTCCTCGCCGGCTCCACGGGACAGGGCGTCCACCTGGGGGCGTACGGCCGGGGCATGAGCGCCTACGGGCTCGCCTTCTCGGTCGTCGGGGACATCGCCGCCTACGCCTGACCGCCGCCCGCCCCGGGACCCGCCCCGGGGCGCACGGACCCGTCGGTCAGAACTTGTTCTTCGGGGTGATCCCCAGGGACAGTCCCGACAGCCCGCGCTGCCGTCCGCCCAGCTTGCCCGCGATGGAGCGCAGCGCCGCGCCCGCCGGGGAGGCGGCGTCGGACAGCACGACCGGCGTGCCCTCGTCACCGCCCTCGCGCAGCCGCACGTCGATCGGGATGGAGCCGAGCACCGGCACGGTCGCGCCGGTGGTGCGTGTCAGGCCGTCCGCGACCATCTGGCCGCCGCCGGTGCCGAACACGTCGACCATCTCGCCGCAGTGCGGGCAGGGCAGGCCCGACATGTTCTCGACCACGCCGACGATCTTCTGATGGGTCTGCACCGCGATGGCGCCGGCCCGCTCGGCCACCTCGGCCGCCGCCTGCTGCGGCGTGGTCACCACCAGGATCTCCGCGTTCGGCACGAGCTGCGCCACGGAGATCGCGATGTCGCCGGTGCCGGGCGGAAGGTCCAGCAGCAGCACGTCCAGGTCGCCCCAGTACACGTCCGCGAGGAACTGCTGGAGCGCGCGGTGCAGCATCGGGCCGCGCCAGACCACCGGCGCGTTGCCCGGGGTGAACATGCCGATGGAGATGACCTTCACGCCGTGCGCCGAGGGCGGCATGATCATGTTCTCGACCTGGGTCGGCCGCCCGTCGGCGCCGAGCATGCGCGGCACCGAGTGGCCGTAGATGTCGGCGTCCACGACACCGACCTTCAGCCCGTCGGCCGCCATCGCCGCCGCCAGGTTCACCGTCACCGACGACTTGCCGACGCCGCCCTTGCCGGACGCCACCGCGTACACCCGGGTGAGGTTGCCGGGCTTGGCGAACGGCACCTCGCGCTCGGCCTGGCCGCCGCGCAACGCGGTGGCCAGCTCCCGACGCTGCTCGTCGCTCATCACGTCCAGCTCGACGTCGACGCGCGTGACGCCGTCCACCCGGGCGACGGCGTCCCGCACGCCCTGGGTGATCGTCTCCCGCATCGGACAGCCGGAGACCGTCAGGTACACGGCGACCGCGACCGCTCCGTCCGCGCCGATGTCCACCGATTTGACCATTCCCAGCTCGGTGATGGGCCGGTTGATCTCGGGGTCGTTCACCGTCGCCAGTGCCTCGCGCACCGCGTCTTCCGTAGCCATGGCTACGATGGTACGGCTCCCGCCGCGGAGGGTGGGAAGCCCCGTCACCGCTCGTGCGGATCCCTTCCGGCGGACCGCTCGGCGGGTGCCGCGCCGTCCTGGCCGCGGTGGCCGTCCGACCGCTCCTCCAGCTCCCTGAACAGATCCTGGAGCTCCGAGCGGATCCAGTCCCGGGTCGCCACCTCGCCTAGACCGATGCGCAGGGCGGCGATCTCCCGCGTGAGGTACTCGGTGTCCGCGATCGACCGTTCGTTCTGCTTGCGGTCCTGCTCCAGGTTGACCCGGTCCCGGTCGTCCTGCCGGTTCTGCGCCAGCAGGATCAGCGGCGCCGCGTAGGAGGCCTGGAGGGACAGGGCCAGCGTCAGGAAGATGAACGGGTACTCGTCGAACCGCAGCCCGCCCGGGGCCGCCACGTTCCACAGCACCCACAGGATGATGACGACCGTCATCCAGACGATGAACCGCCCGGTGCCCAGGAAGCGGGCCACGCGCTCCGAGAGGCGGCCGAAGGACTCCGGGTCCCACTCGGGCAGGAAGCGCCGGCGGGGCGGACGCGGCTGGTCCAGCCGGGCACCGCGCGGCCGGGAGGCCGCCGTGGCCCCGGCGGGCACCCGCTCGCGGCCCGTCGTCTCGCGCTCAGGCCCCATCGGCGCCCACCTCCTCGTCCAGGTGGTACTCGGTCTCCCGCCAGTCCTCGGGCAGCATGTGGTCCAGGACGTCGTCCACGGTGACCGCGCCCAGCAGCGCCCCGGACTCGTCCACCACCGGCGCCGCCACCATGTCGTACGTGGCGAAGAAGCCGGCGACCACCGGCAGCGCGGCGTCCGGCTCCAGGGGCTGGAGGTCGTCGTCGATGATCGAGCCGACCTGGGTGTAGGGCGGATCGCGCAGCAGCCGCTGGAAGTGCACCGTCCCCAGGTACTTGCCGGTCGGCGTCTCGTCGGGCGGGCGGCAGACGTAGACCTGCGCGGCGTGCGCCGGGGAGAGGTCGGGGTTGCGGATGCGGGCCAGGGCGTCGGCGACGGTCGCGTCGGGCCGCAGCACGATGGGCTCGGTCGTCATCAGACCGCCGGCGGTGTGCTCCTCGTACGCCATCAGCCGCCGCATGTCGGCCGCGTCGGCGGGCTTCATCAGGCTCAGCAGCCGCTCCTTGTCCACCTCGGGCAGCTCACCGAGCAGGTCGGCGGCGTCGTCCGGGTCCATCGCCTCCAGGACGTCGGCGGCGCGCTGCTCGGCGAGCTTGCCGAGGATCTCGATCTGGTCGTCCTCGGGCAGCTCCTCCAGCACATCGGCCAGCCGGTCGTCGTCGAGGGCGGCGGCGACCTCGGCGCGGCGCTTGGCGGACAGATGGTGCAGGACGTTGGCGAGGTCGGCGGGGCGGAGCTGCTCGAAGGTGGCGAGCAGGTTCTCGGCGCCCTGTCCGTGCTCCTCCAGGGAGAAGCCGGTCACCCCGGACCACTCGACGGTCAGCGTCTCGCCCCGGGCCCGGCGGAAGGCGCCGCCCTTCCTGCCCCGGCGGACGAAGACCTTGTCGATCTCCCACTCCCGGCGGGCGGGGAGCTGGCGCACCGACAGGTCCAGGACGGTGACCTCCTCGCCGGTGTCGATCAGGGTGACCCGGCGGTCCAGGAGCTCGCCGAAGACGAGGCGCTCGGTGGGCCGTTGCTCGAACCGGCGGACGTTGACCACGCCGGTGGTGATGACCTGGCCGGACTCGACCCCGGTGACCCGGGTCATGGGAAGGAAGATCCGGCGGCGGTTGGAGAGTTCGACGACCAGGCCGAGCACGCGCGGGGGCTTGCGGCCGACCCGGAACATGACGACCAGATCGCGCACCCGGCCCACCTGGTCGCCGGCCGGGTCGAAGACGGCGATGCCGGAGAGGTGGGAGACGAAGATCCGGGGGGCGCCCGCTGCCATGGCCGCGGCTCCTTTTCGTGCGTTCGTGGTCGGTGGGGGCTGTCGCGTACCGCGTCGTACCGCGTCCCTCCAGGGTTGCCCGCTCCGACGGGCTTCAGGCTAGCCCGTCGCGAACCGGACCGCCCGGGTGGCCTGGTCCGGACGGACCGGCTCCGCCCGGTGCCCGCCCGCCCGGTACGCTGCCGTACGCCGCGCGGGCCCCGGGCCCGGTCCCGGCGGTCCCGGCCGGTCCGCGCCCGGCGGCGCCCCGCCGTCCGCCGCCCTCCCGACGGCCGCCCGTCCGCTCAGAAAGGCCCTCCGTGACTGCGACATCCCGGCGCCGAATCCGCAGGGCCGCCGTGCTGGGCACGCTGTGCGCCGCACTGGCCGGGGCGGGGCTGACGGGCTGCGGGGGCGGTGAGGACCCGGACGCGGGGACCAACGGCGTGGGGAAGCTCCCGGCCGCCGAGATCCACACCAAGGCCCGCGCCGCGGCCCGCGCCGCGGGGACGGTGCGGCTGCACGGGACGGTGGAGGCCGGCGGCGCCACCTACACCCTCGACATGCGGCTGAGGTCCGACGGCGGCACCGGGTCGGTGGCCGCGAAGGGGGCGACCTTCCGGCTGCTGCGGATCGGCGACCAGCTCTACCTCAAGGCCGACGCCGGCTTCTGGACCCATGACGGGGGCGACGAGTCGGCGGCCGGGAAGCTGGCCGACAAGTACGTGAAGGTGCCCCAGGGCGACCCGGCCTACCAGCGGTTCAGCGGCTTCACGGACAAGGACCAACTGCTCGACGGGCTGCTGACCCTGCACGGCACGGTGGACAAGGACGGCCGCCACGAGCAGGGCGGCGTCCGGACCGTCCGCATCACCGGCGACCGGGGCGACGGCGGCTCGCTGGACGTCTCCCTGGAGGGCACCTCCTACCCGCTGCGTCTGGTCCGCGCGGGCCGGGCGGGCACCCTCGGCCTCTCCGACTGGAACAAGCCGTTCCCCCTGGAGGAACCCGCCGAGGCGGACACCTTGGACTACGGCAAGCAGCTCCCCACGACCTGACACGACGTCCGGGCGGGGCGCCCGCGGCCCCGGCGCTCCACGGGCCGTGGCGAGCACCCGCACGGCGCACGGCGCCCAGGTCCTCTCCGGTTCACGCCCCGGCGCGCACGGTCACCGGGCCCCGGCTCCCCACGGCCCGCCCGTACGGCGCCTCATCCCGTGCCGCGCCCGCGCCCCGCCCGCGCCCCGCCCGGTCCCACGGCGCTCCCGCGCCCCGGCGGGCTAGCGGCGCCCGCGCCCCGGCGGCCTAACCGCGCCCGCGCCGCCGCAGCAGGCGGGGCAGTCCGGCCGGAACGGGCTCGCGGGTGGTGGCCGGGGTCGGCAGCGGGGGGACGGCCAGCGCGTCCGTCGGCAGGGCGGTGGTGGCACCGGTCGGCTCCAGGCGCAGCACCCGGCACTCACGGGCCCAGCGGGCGGTCATCGCCTCTCCGTCGGGGGCGTTGAGCCGTTTGCCCTTCAGCTCCGCCACGGCCGCCTCCCACTCCTCGCTGCCGGGGGCCCGCTCCACCACCCGGGCCGTCCAGGAGACCAGCCGGCCGCCCTTGTCCTTGCTGCGCACCGTGACCTCGGCACCGTCCCCGTCGGCCAGGCCCGGCAGCGGCTGCTCGCCGGGGCCGTCGCCGACGACGCAGGCGGCGCCGTCGTGCCAGACGTGCCACAGCGGCCGGGCGGCCGTCCCGGGCCCCCTGACCCAGATGAGGCCGGACTTCTTGGTGGCCTCCTCGACGAGGGCCGGGTCGAGCAGCTCGGTTGTCATGCCGTCAGCCTATCGAGGGGCCGGTCACAGCCAGCCGTTGCGCTTGAGCGTGCGGTGGATGCCCAGGCAGATGCCCACGATGACGGTGAGTGCCACCGGGTAGCTGTAGCGCCAGCGCAGCTCCGGCATGTACTCGAAGTTCATCCCGTACACCCCGCACACCATCGTGGGCACGGCGATGATGGCGGCCCAGGAGGTGATCTTGCGCATGTCCTCGTTCTGCGCGACCGACGCCTGGGCGAGGTTGGCCTGGAGGATGGAGTTGAGCAGTTCGTCGAAGCCGGTGACCTGCTCCTGGACCCGGGCCACGTGGTCGGCGACGTCCCGGAAGTACTTCTGGATCTCCGGGTCGACCAGCCGCATGGGCCGCTCGCTGAGGAGCTGCATGGGCCGCAGCAGCGGCGCCACCGCCCGCTTGAACTCCAGCACCTCGCGCTTGAGCTGGTAGATGCGCCCGGCGTCGGTGCCGCGCGGGGTGCCCTTGCGGCCCGGCGAGAACACCTCCGTCTCGACCTCGTCGATGTCGAGCTGCACGGCGTCGGCGACCGCGATGTAGCCGTCCACGACATGGTCGGCGATGGCGTGCAGCACCGCGGACGGGCCCTTGACGAGCAGTTGCGGGTCCTCCTCCAGCCGGTGCCGCAGCGTCCGCAGCGAGCCCTGGCCGCCGTGCCGGACGGTGATGAGGAAGTCCCGTCCGGTGAAGCACATGACCTCGCCGGTCTCGACGACCTCGCTGTTGGGGCTCACCTGGTCGTGGTCGAGGTAGTGGACGGTCTTGAAGACGGTGAACAGGGAGTCGTCGTAGCGCTCCAGCTTGGGCCGCTGGTGGGCCTGGACGGCGTCCTCCACGGCCAGCGGGTGCAGCCCGAACTCCCGGGCGATGCCGGCGAACTCGTCCTCGGTCGGCTCGTGCAGCCCGATCCACACGAAGCCGCCGTCGCGGCGCACCTGGCGCAGCGCGCGGTGCGGGCTCAGCGGCTCCTCGGCGGGCACCCGGCGGCCGTCGCGGTAGACGGCGCAGTCGACGACGGCGGAGGCGGTCCCCGGATCGCGGTCGGGGTCGCAGGCGCCGCCGCCCCGGTGCGGGGTGACGCGGGACGGGCGGACCGCGGCGCGCAGGTCACGGATCATCGACATGACGGGCTCCTTCGCGACAGGCAGCGAGCGTGCCGGCGGCGGGTGGAACCACCCGGAATGAGGACGTCCTGTCCACGCGTGTGCGGCGCGTCCACAAAGCGGGGGGCACCGCACCGTCGCGGTGGCCGGCTTCACTGCTGATTCAGCTGCTGTTGCGGGCAGACGGATCAGGCAATACGAGACGGAATGCTCTTCCGTGGAAGGGCGCGCGAACGCGGGGCGGCGACGGGAGGAACCGGGGCGGGCGAATCCGGGGCTGTCGCGTCAGCGGCGGGAAGAGCGAGTGGTACTGCACGGTCGACTTCGGTCCATGCCGCCCACCTCCTCCGGCCGGTCCCCCGTGGGGGACGATCCATCCCCCCGTGTTTGAGGGGGTTCCCCGTAGGGGAGTGTTCACAGGGTCGGGAGCTCGATCGCGACGCTTCTGCGTGCTGCCCCGAACCGCTGGGTCACAGTACCAGTCACCCGGCGTGTCAAGGTGACGCTTTGCCACATCCTGACGAGACCTATGCTCGCCGCATGGTTGACGTTCTTCCTCTGGTCGAGACCCGGTTGCGCACCGCGCTGGGCGAACCGGACGCGCGCGCGGCGGTCACCTTCCTCGGCGCCGACCGCGTCGAGGTCCTGCGCTTCCCGGCCGCCGCGCCGGAGGGCGCCCTCGTCCGCTACGCCACGCTCGGCATGTCCGCGCAGCCCATGGCGGACCCCACGGCGATGGTGGCCGACCCGGTCGCGGGCCCCCGCGCCGAGCTGGTCCTCTCCGTCCGGGCCGGGGCGGCCGACACCGACCGGGTGCTCCGCCCGCTCGCCGTGCTCGCCGCGTCCCCCCAGGTGGAGGGGGTGGTCGTGGCTCCCGGTGCGTCGCTGGACGTGGGGGAGCCGCTGTGGCCGGGCGCCCCCTTCACCTCGGTGCTGGTGGCCGAGCCGGGCGGCCTGGTCGAGGACCTGGCGCTGGAGGCCCCGCTGGACCCGGTCCGGTTCCTGCCGCTGCTGCCGATGACGCCCAACGAGGCGGCCTGGAAGCGCGTGCACGGCGGGCAGGCCCTCCAGGAGCGCTGGCTGACCCACGGAACGGATCTGCGCGACCCGCTGCGGGCGGGGGTCACGCTGGAGTGACGCATCTCACGGGCGGCTTCCCGGCACCGCGCGCGGGCCCCGGGGCCGCCCCCGTGCCGGATGGGTGATCGTCCTTGACGCGCGCGGGCCGGGGTAGGACCGTGGGGCCCTATGAGGGGCGAACCCAGTTGCCCGAAGTGCGGTGGCCGGGTCAGGGCTCCCGGACTCTTCCGTGATTCCTGGCAGTGCGCCGTCCACGGGACCGTCCATCCGGTGCAGCCCGTGATACCGCCCGGCGTCGAGGCGCTCGGCGTCGTGGTGCACCGCACCCGGGTGCCCGTGTGGATGCCGTGGCCGCTGCCGGTCGGCTGGCTGTTCACCGGTGTGGCCTGCGCGGGCGACGACCGCAGCGGCGGCCGGGCCACCGCCGTGGCCTGCTCGGGACCGGGTCCGCTCGGCGGCCCGGGCGAGCTGATCCTGGTGGCCGAGGAACTCGGCGTCGGTCTCGGCGCCCGCTACGCCGGGCTCGACGCCCCCGACCCGGGCCCGTACCTGGACGTCGGCAGGCCCCCGGAGACCAAGGTGCTGGCGGCCGGCCGCCCCACCCCCCTCTGGAACGTCACCGGCGCCCCGCCGGACCGCGCCGTCTTCGCCGGGGAGGCCCTCGGGATATGGCTCTGGGCCGTCGTCTGGCCCGAGCGGTCGGGGCCGCTGATGTACGACGAACTGGTGCTGACCGATCTGCGGGACGCCGGGGCCGAGGTGGAACTGGTGCCGTGCGGGGCGCTGTCGCCCCGGCTGCTCCAGCCGTAGCCCCGCCACCGCCACCGGGCCGTGGCCCCTGCCGGGTCCGGTGGGGTTCGCGCCAGGGTTCCGGGTGTGGTCCTGCCCGGGGCGCCCGGTCGGGGCGCCCGCTCGTGGCACCGCCGGGTCCGGTCGCGGTCCGGCCTCCGGCGCGGTGGCCCGGCCGGGAGGCGGTGCGGGACGGCCGACCCGGCCGGGACCGCCGCCGGTCCGGAGGGACCGGCCGGAGGAAACGGTGGCGCGGCCCGCGGCCCGCGGCCCGCGCCGCCGGGGGGACCGCGGTGGCCGGTAGGGGGCGCACCTCGGCTTCGGGGGTGACCGGGGGGCCGGGATCTCCGGTTATCCTGAAGCGTCCCCGTCCGCCCCCGTCACCGCCTGGAGTCAGCGTCGTGCGCATCGATCTGCACACCCACTCCACCGCGTCCGACGGCACGGACACCCCCGCCGAGCTGGTGCGCAACGCCGCCGCGGCGGGCTTGGACGTCGTCGCGCTCACCGACCACGACACCACCCGGGGCCACGCCGAGGCGATCGCCGCGCTGCCCGAGGGGCTGACCCTGGTCACCGGCGCCGAGCTGTCCTGCCGCCTCGACGGCGTCAGCATGCACATGCTCGCCTACCTCTTCGACCCCGAGGAGCCCGCCCTGCTCGCCGAGCGCGAGCTGGTCCGGGACGACCGGGTGCCCCGTGCCCGAGCCATGGTCGCCAGGCTCAACGAGCTGGGTGTGCCGGTCACCTGGGAGCAGGTGGCCCGGATCGCCGGGGACGGCTCGGTCGGCCGCCCGCACGTGGCGTCCGCGCTGGTCGAGCTGGGCGTCGTGGCCACGGTGAACGACGCCTTCACCGCCGACTGGCTGGCCGACGGGGGCCGGGCCCATGTGGAGAAGCACGAGACCGACCCCTTCGAGGCCATCCGGCTGATCAAGGGCGCGGGCGGCGTCGCCGTCTTCGCCCACCCGGGCGCCGCCAAGCGGGGCCGCACGGTGCCGGAGTCCGCGATAGCCGGGCTGGCCGCCGCCGGTCTGGACGGCATCGAGGTCGACCACATGGACCACGACGCCCCGACCCGCTCCCGGCTCCGGGGCCTCGCCGGGGAGCTGGGGCTCCTGGTGACCGGGTCCAGCGACTACCACGGCAGCCGGAAGACCTGTGTGCCCGGCGAGTACACCACCGACCCCGAGGTGTACGGCGAGATCACCCGGCGGGCGTTCGGCGCGTTCCCCGTGCCCGGAGCCGGCGGGGCCTGAGCACCCGCCCGCGCCCGCCCCCTTCCCTCCTCCGCAAGGCCAGTAGCACAACCATGTTCGACGTCGCCGTCTTCGGCTCCCTCTTCCTCACCCTGTTCGTCATCATGGATCCCCCCGGGATCACCCCGATCTTCCTCGCGCTCACCGCCGGACGGCCCGCCAAGGTCCAGCGGCGGATGGCGTTCCAGGCGGTCTGCGTGGCGGGCGGGGTCATCACCGTCTTCGGACTGCTCGGGCACCAGATCCTCGCCTACTTGCACGTGTCAGTGCCCGCGCTGATGATCGCGGGCGGACTGCTGCTCCTGCTGATCGCCCTGGACCTGCTCACCGGCAAGACCGACGAGCCGAAGCAGACCAAGGACGTCAACGTCGCCCTCGTGCCGCTGGGCATGCCGCTGCTGGCCGGGCCCGGCGCCATCGTGTCGGTCATCCTGGCGGTGCAGAAGGCCGACAGCGTGGCGACGCAGGTGTCGGTGTGGACCGCGATCCTCGCCATCCACGTCGTGCTCTGGCTGGTCATGCGGTACTCGCTGCTGATCATCCGGGTCATCAAGGACGGCGGCGTGGTGCTGGTGACCCGGCTGGCCGGGATGATGCTCTCCGCCATCGCCGTGCAGCAGATCATCAACGGCGTCACCCAGGTCGTCCGGGGCGGCTGACCCCGGCCCGGCACGGCAACGGGGCCCCCGCGCGGCGTCGACCGCGCCTGGGGCCCCGGACATCGTGCAGAGGTTGCGCGCTACAAGGCCGAGCCGTCGGCGGGGCGGATCCACAGGCGCTGCCCTATGGCGGCGGCCTGCTGGACGATCCGGTTGACGGAGGCGGCGTCCACGACGGTGGTGTCCACGGGGCTGCCGTCGACGTCGTCGAGTCGCATCACTTCGAAGTGCATGGCCTCTCCCTTGATCTGGTCATCCTCCTGAGGAGAACTACTTGGCGGGGCTCCCGGGTCGTCGGTGCCCGGGTCGCCACAGGGATCAACGAGCTGCATGATGCAAACATTCCCTACGCTAAGGAAATTTTTCAACCATCTAATTACCGACCGGTAAATCACCTTCGGTGATCATGCTGTTTCGGCAGGTGTTCCACACAAGACTGACCGGGACCGGTTGTGTTCGTACAGTGACCGCCGGGACAATGGAGGCGATGAACGACGACCTCGCCCCCCTCAGCGCCCGGATCGACCAGACCAACGAGCTGCTGCGGCGCGTCCTCGCCGAGGTGGCGAGGACTCCCTCCACGCACGCGATCTTCGTCGACGCCGGGTACCTCTACGCGGCCGCCGGGCGGCTCGCGGCGGGCACCGAGGACCGCAGGTCCTTCGACCTGGACACCGAGGGGCTGATCGAGGCGCTCATCGACCGGGCCCGCTCCGTCTTCGCCGACAGCCGGCTGCTCCGCCTCTACTGGTACGACGGTGCCCGGCGCCGCATCCACACCACCGAGCAGCAGTCCATCGCGGAACTCCCCGACGTCAAGGTGCGGCTCGGCAACCTCAATGCCAACAACCAGCAGAAGGGCGTCGACTCGCTGATCCGCACCGACCTGGAGTCCCTCGCCCGGCACCGCGCTATCAGCGACGCGGCCCTGCTCGGCGGCGACGAGGACCTCGTCCCGGCGGTCGAGGCGGCCCAGGGCTACGGCGCCCGCGTGCACCTCTGGGGCGTCGAGGCGCCCGAGGGCCGCAACCAGGCCGAGCCCCTGCTCTGGGAGGTCGACAGCCAGCGCACCTTCGACCTGGACTTCTTCAAGCCCTACGTCTCCCGCCGCACCACCCAGCCCCACGACGCCACCGGCACGGACCGGCCCACCCGCGAGGACGTGCGCTTCGTCGGTGCCCGGATCGCCGCCACCTGGCTGTCGGCCCGGGGGCGCGAGGCCCTGGTGGAGCTGCTCCCCGGCCACCCCTATCTGCCCGGCCCCGTCGACCAGGACCTCCTGGTGGAGGCGGAGGGCCTGCTCCAGTACTCGCTGCGCGGCCACGCGGACCTGCGCCGCGCCCTGCGGGACGGCTTCTGGGAGCATCTCCAGGCGCAGTACTGAGAGGGCCTGCCCGGCAGCGCGCGGGGCCGTGCGGGGGCGTGCCGGGTCGCGGCGCGCCGTCCGGTGCGCGGGCTCCGGCCGCGGCGGCCGGAGGGCCGGGACGGCCCATCGCGGCCGGTCACCCGGCCCGCGACGGAGGCCGCCCGCGCGGGCCCGCGACGGCGTTCGGCCGTGGAGGCCGCCCGCGCCGACCGGCCCCGAGGACCCGGTCTACGGCGTCCGGGGCGGGCGTCCCGCGCCGATGTCGTCCCAGAAGCCGGCCAGGGCGTCGGCGGTCGGCTCCGGCCGGTCGGTGTTGGGGGAGTGCCCCGCCCCGGCGACGACGGTCCGGCGCGCGCCCAGGCGCACGGCCATGTCGTCCAGCGACGGCACGGGCCAGGTGTCGTCCTCCTCCCCGGACACCACGTGGCAGGGCAGCCCCGTGGCGGCCAGCTCGGCCACCCGGTCCGGCTCCGTGCACAACTGCCGCCCCGTGGCGATCAGTTGCGCCGGTGCCGTGCCGATCCAGCGTTCGCGCAGCCGCCCGGGCTCACCGGCGGTGCCGGGGGCGGGGTCGCCGATCTCCTCCGGCGGCTCCAGAGCCTGGATGACGTCCCAGACGGCGGCCATCGTCATGATGCCGAGCGCGTCCCGGAGCAGCTTCACGCGCTGCCGCTGCGAGACGGAGATCTGCGCCGGGCCGGAGGACATCAGCGTGAGCGAGACGAAGGGAGCGGGGTCGAGCAGCACGGCCGCCCGGGCGATCTGGCCGCCGAGCGAGTGCCCCAGCAGATGCGCGGGCGGGCCGAGCGCGTCGGCCAGCGCGAGCACGTCCCGGGCCAGCTCCTCCTGGGCGTAGGCCGACTCGTCGTGCTCGGGCCCGCCGGTCTCGTACTGCCCCCGCCCGTCCACCGCGACCGTGCGGTAGCCGCGGGCTCCGAGCGGTCCGTGCAGCAGGGTGAAGTCCTCCTTGCTCCCCGTGAAGCCGGGCAGCATCAGCACCGTCCCCCGGGGTCCGGCACCGGCCGCCGGGGGCGAGTCGACGACGGCGAAGGCGCCGCGCGCGGTGCGCAGGCGGTGGGCGCGGGCATCGGGGGGCGGGGCGAAGACGGCGTTCCTGCTCACGCGGCGAGCGTAGCCGGGCCGAGCGGTGATCACCGGGGGAGGACGGTGCCGGGCGGGGCGGTTCGGGTGCCGGGCGGGGCGGGCGCGGGCCGGTGCGCCGGACGGGAAGGCCGACGGCCCGGCCCCGCTGGGTGGCGGGACCGGGCCGACGGTGTGGGTGCGCGGGCGGCGCGGATCAGCTCTCGACCGGCTCCGCGGGCTGCGCGACGGCCGCGGCCGTCTTCCGGGTGCGGCGCGCCTTCGGCTTCTCCTCGGCAGCGTCGGCGGGGGCCTCGGCGGCCGCGGCGGTCTTCCGGGTCCGGCGCCGGGGGGCGGTCTCCGGCTCCTGGGCGGCCTGGGCGGGGATGTCGGCCGGGGCCTCGGTGGCCGTCTCGGCGCCGGCCGTGGCCTTGCGGGTGCGGCGGCGGGGCTTGGCCTCGGTGCCTTCGGCGGTGTCCACGGCCGTCTCGGCGGCTTCGGCCGCCTTGGTGGCCGCGGTCTTCCGCGTCCGGCGCGGCTTGGCCTCCTCGGCCGCCGCCTCCGGGGCCTCGACGGTGTCGACGGCGGCCTCGGCGGCCGTCGCCGTCTTCCGGGTCCGGCGGCGCGGCTTCTCGGCGGGCTCCTCCGCCACAGGAGCGAGGGGCGCCACCGGAGCGGGCTCCAGGACGGCCTCGGCGGCCACCGGGGCGGTCTCCGCCACGGCGGTCACCGGCTCGGCCGCCTCCACGGCCCCCCGGGTCCGGCGGCGGCGAGGCGCGGCCGGGGCCTCGGCGGCCTCGGGAGCGGTGCCCTCCGCGGTCGCGACGGCGGCCTCGGCCTCCGGCGCCGTCCCGGCGGCCACCTGCTGCTGCGGGGCGTCGCCGGCACGGGTACGGCGGCGGCGGCGCGGGGTGCGGGCGGCCTGGGCGGCGCCCTCGGTTCCGGCGACGTCGGCACCGCCGGTCACGGTCTCGGGCGCGGTCTGCCCGGCCGCCTCCGCGTCCACCGGGGCCCCGCCGCGCATCCGGCGGCGGCGGCGCGGCGTCCGCGCGGGGCGCTCACGCTCGGCGGGGCGGGACTCCTCCCGGCCGCCGCGGCCGCCGCGGCCACGGCCGGTCCGGCCGCCCGGCTCGCCCAGGTCCTCCAGCTCCTCGGCGTCCAGCCCGGCGCGGGTGCGCTCCGAGCGCGGCAGGACGCCCTTGGTGCCCGCCGGGATGTCCAGGTCGGCGTAGAGGTGCGGGGAGGTGGAGTACGTCTCCGGCGGGTCGTTGAAGTCGAGCTGGAGCGCCTTGTTGATGAGCTGCCAGCGGGGGATGTCGTCCCAGTCGACGAGGGTGATCGCCGTACCCTTGGCGCCCGCGCGGCCGGTGCGGCCGATGCGGTGCAAGTACGTCTTCTCCTCTTCCGGCGACTGGTAGTTGATGACGTGGGTCACACCCTCGACGTCGATGCCGCGGGCGGCGACGTCGGTGCAGACGAGCACGTCGACCTTGCCGTTGCGGAAGGCGCGCAGCGCCTGCTCGCGCGCGCCCTGGCCGAGGTCGCCGTGGACGGCGCCGGAGGCGAAGCCGCGCCGCTGGAGCTGCTCGGCGATGTCGGCGGCGGTCCGCTTGGTGCGGCAGAAGACCATGGCCAGCCCGCGGCCCTCGGCCTGCAGTATGCGCGAGACCATCTCGGGCTTGTCCATGTTGTGCGCGCGGTAGACGAACTGCTTGATGTTCGCGACCGTGGCGCCCTCGTCGTCCGGCGCGGTGGCGCGGATGTGCGTGGGCTGCGACATGTAGCGGCGGGCGAGGCCGATGACCGCGCCCGGCATGGTCGCCGAGAACAGCATGGTCTGGCGGCGGGCCGGCAGCAGGTTGATGATCTTCTCGACGTCGGGCAGGAAGCCCAGGTCGAGCATCTCGTCCGCCTCGTCGAGGACCAGGCACTTGACGTGCTTCAGGTTGAGCTTCTTCTGGCCCGCCAGGTCGATCAGCCGGCCCGGGGTGCCGACGACCACGTCGACGCCCTTCCTCAGCGTCTCCACCTGGGGCTCGTAGGCCCGGCCGCCGTAGATCGCGGTGACGCGCACGTTGCGCACCTTGCCCGCGGTCAGGAGGTCGTTGGTGACCTGCTGGCACAGCTCGCGCGTCGGGACGACGACGAGGGCCTGCGGGGTGTCGGTGACGGCCTCGGGAGCGGCGCGGCCGGCCTCGACGTCGGCGGGGACGGTGACCCGCTCGAGGAGCGGGAGCCCGAAGCCGAGCGTCTTGCCGGTGCCGGTCTTGGCCTGGCCGATGACGTCCGTGCCCGACAGGGCCACGGGGAGCGTCATCTCCTGGATGGGGAAGGGGTTCACGATGCCGACGGCCTCAAGGGCCTCGGCGGTCTCGGGGAGGATTCCGAGGGAACGGAACGTCGTAGTCAGGGTGCTGCCTCTTCTGTGTGCGCGGTGCGAGGCGAGCGCGGGGGTCGTGCCGGACCGGGCCGGGGACGTCGGCCGCCTGGTGTGGCGAGCCCTGGGACACGGGACCTCTGCCGACGCTCTAGCGCTCGTACCGCTGAGGGTCCCCCTCCGGAGCCCGTACGCAGTCCGTACGGATGGAGGGCTGTCGGGTCGGAGCCGATCGGGCCACCGACCGGGCATCCTCATGCGTGCGGCCCGACGAAGACGTCACGTACCCGTACGTCACATACTCGGCAGGCGCTTTACCACCATACCCCGGATTGACGCACATGCGATGGCCGATTCGGTCACGTAGTCGTTCTCACACTGGTTGACCAGCGCCTTACCGGGGGCGGGGAGCGGGCTATTGTGCGCTCCATGACGAGCTCTGACAAGCCTGGCAAGGCCGCCGACGCCACTCCCCCCGAACGCACCGGGGTCGCCGCCCGGGACTGGGCGACGGCCGCCGCCGACCCGCAGTACCGCGCCGCGGTCGTCGACCTGCTGGGCGCCCTCGCGTACGGCGAGCTGGCGGCGTTCGAACGGCTCGCGGAGGACGCCAAGCTGGCGCCGACGCTGGCGGACAAGGCGGAGCTGGCGAAGATGGCCTCGGCGGAGTTCCACCACTTCGAGCGGCTGCGCGACCGGCTGGCCGGGATCGGCGAGGAGCCGACCGCCGCCATGGAGCCCTTCGTGGCCGCCTACGACGGCTTCCACAAGCAGACGGACCCCTCGGACTGGCTGGAGGGGCTCGTCAAGGCCTACGTCGGGGACTCCATCGCCAGCGACTTCTACCGCGAGGTCGCCGCCCGGCTCGACTCGGACACCCGGGAGCTGGTGCTGGCCGTGCTCGACGACACCGGGCACGCCGGTTTCGCCGTGGAGAAGGTGCGCGCGGCCATCGACGCCGACCCCCGCCTCGGCGGGCGGCTGGCGCTGTGGGCGCGGCGGCTGATGGGCGAGGCGCTCTCGCAGTCCCAGCGGGTGGTCGCGGACCGGGACGCGCTGTCGACGATGCTCGTGGGCGGGGTCGCGGACGGCTTCGACCTCGCGGAGGTCGGCCGGATGTTCTCCCGGATCACCGAGGCGCACACCAAGCGGATGGCGGCGCTGGGGCTCGCGGCCTGACCTCCCGCACCGGCCCGACGTCCTGCCCCGCCCGACGTCCTGCCCCGGCCCGGCGAGCTCGCCCCGGCCGCCGGCGCTCCCGGAGCCGGGCGCTGCCGAGTCCGGCCCGGAGCCCGCGCCGGGCGGGAGGGGCCCGGAAGGGCCGCTCAGAAGGGTGCGGGGAGTGCTCGGGGACGGTACGGGGAGTGTGCTCCCGGGAGGCTGGGCCGGGCGGGAGGGGCAGCGCCCGGCGCCCGGACCGGGAGCCGACGGGGTCCGGAGGGCCCGGGAGTCAGGCGGTGGTGGCCGACGAGCCGCGGCGCAGGCCCCGGTCGGGGCGCAGCAGCAGCGACAGCGAGGCCGCCGAGACCACCGCCGCGCCCAGCAGCGCCGGAAGCGGGCCGCCCGCGCCGAGCGCGCTGTGGGTGACCAGGGCCCCGAACAGGGCCCCGGCGAGGCCGGTGGCGAGGACGAGGAGCCGGGCGGGCAGGCGGTGCGGCAGACGGTGCAGGGCGGCCCCCGCGAACGCGAGGCCGAGGATCACGGCGCCGAGCACTTCCAAGATCATGTCGGGGTCCCTCCCACATGGCCGGTCTGCCCGGAAAGCCGTCGGTCACAGCACTGTCCGATCTACCCGCGGCCCGTGGAACACAACCCTCCTCCTGTGTGCCCCCTGTGCGCTCTCAGTGAACGCGAGGGCCCGGCGGCCATGGCCGCCGGGCCCTCGCTCATACGTCCTGCGACGCGCCGCCCGCGGGCTACAGCGCGCCGAAGCCCACCTTGCGGGGGCTGGGCTCGCCGATCTCCACGTAGGCGAGGCGGTCGGCCGGGACCAGGACCTTGCGGCCGTGCTCGTCCACGAGGCTCAGCAGCCGCGCTGTGCCGTCCAGCGCCTCGGCCACGACGCGCTCGACCTCCTCGGCGCTCTGACCGCTCTCCAGAACGATCTCGCGGGGTGCGTGCTGCACGCCGATCTTGACCTCCACGGCCTATGTCCCTCCGACGGTCAGTGGTGCGCGACCTTACGCGCCGTACCCAGCACACATTAACCCGGTGAGGGGACGTACACCGCGCGTCCCTGAACGCCGGTAGCGAACAGGGTGGCCGGGTGTTCCGCGGGCGCGCGGGCGCGAGCCCGGCGGCGGACGGTGGCCGCGCCGGGCGCGGGGCCGGGGCGCGGGCCCGGGTGGGGCGGCGCCCCCGGGCCGGGTGCCGGACGAACGGGGTACCGAGCGGCCGGGGCGCGGGTCCGGGCCTCGGGGTCCGGGTCTGGGGGGTGTGCCCGTCCGCCCCGGCTCAGTGCTGCTCGGTGCCGTGCAGCGGGAAGCCCGCGATGCCCCGCCAGGCCAGCGAGGCCAGCAACTGCACCGCCTGGTCGCGCGGCACGCTCCGGTCGCTGTGCAGCCAGGAGCGGGCCACCACCTGGGCCAGTCCGCCCAGGCCGGAGGCGAGCAGCATCGACTCCGCGCGCGAGAGACCGGTGTCCTCCGCGATGACCTCGCAGATCGCCTCGGCGCACTCGTTCGTGACCTTGTCGACGCGCTCGCGCACGGCGGGCTCGTTCGTCAGGTCCGACTCGAAGACCAGGCGGAAGGCGCCCCCGTCGTCCTCGATGTACGCGAAATAGGCGTCCATGGTGGCCCGGACGCGCTGCTTGTTGTCCGTCGTGGACGCCAGGGCGCCCCGCACGGACTGGATCAGGGCCTCGCAGTGCTGGTCCAGCAGGGCCAGGTAGAGGTCCAGCTTGCCCGGGAAGTGCTGGTAGAGGACCGGCTTGCTGACACCGGCCCGTTCCGCGATGTCGTCCATCGCGGCCGAGTGGTACCCCTGGGCCACGAAGACTTCCTGAGCGGCGCCCAGCAGTTGGTTGCGCCGCGCTCGGCGGGGAAGGCGTGTGCCCCGCGGGCGTACCGCCTCTGTCTGCTCGATGGCTGTCACGCCGCCTCCCATGATTGTCCGTGTGCGGGTGTGGGCCGCGCCGTCATCGTACTTTTCGGTAACCGCGGTGCGCGCGGTGCGAGCGCAGAATTTCACGGACCGGACGGTGAGGAAAGCCGTGCGATGCGTTTCAAAGGCGCCCGGAGCGGGCAACACCCTGCCCTTCTCCTGCTCACGGACGTTTCCGCGTCCCGTTCCGGTGCGATCCCGGGCGGTGTCCGGGTCTCGCGGCGGTCCGGCCCGGTGCGGGGCAGCGCGGTGCCGCCGGGCGGGCCCGGGTGACAGGGGTCACCGGAGCGGCGGTCCGGCGCCGGGGCTCAGCGGTAGTCGTCCTCGTGGTGCGAGACGACCCGGCGCTGCTCCGCCACGTCGGCCTCGTCCGCCTCGCGTGTCCGCCCCCGCTCTCCGCCGGCCCGCGGGTCGTCCTGCTCCGGAGCGAGGTCGGCGCGCTGCTCGGCCGTGTCGGCGGCGGGCGCCTCGACATCGAGTTCCGGCTCCTCCGGCCGCTCGTCGTCCTCGAAGGTCTCCGGATCGGTGGGATCGACGGCCATGGATGGGCTCCCTTCCTATGAACGTCCCTGAATCCAGGGTCCACCCGCGGGTGCCCGTACTTCGAGCCTAGGAGACACCCGATTCCCGCGCCACGCGCCGCCGCCCCGGCGTACTCCCGGACGACGGGACGTTTCCCCGCCGGAGGCCCACGGGGGACGCGGTCGCGGCGGGTCGGCCTTCCCGTCCAGGGCCGGAGTTCCCCCTCGCGGCCGGTGTCTCCCGTACCGGACCCGGGCGCTGGCTCACCCGGCACGTGCGTCCACACCGCGCGCACTCCCGCACGCCCCGTGCGTCCACCCCACGCGCCCCGTGCGTCCACCCCGCGCTCCCGTCGCACTCCCGGGCCCGTCCCGCGGGCCCCCCGCGCCCCCTGGAGCGGCGTCCGCCCCACCTCGCGGCACCGTGTCCCCCTTGTGACGGCGAACACACGAAGCCGTGCGTGATCGTCTCGTAACATTGCCGCATGTCTTCGACCGAGCCGCCCTCCGCGCCGTCCGCCACCGTGCTGCCGAGGGTCGCGGCCGTCCGGGCGGCGCGGGGCGAGCGGCTCCGGTCGGTCCACCTGCCGGGGCTCACCCTGACCGTGCGTTCGCGCAGGCCGGGGCGGGAGGGGCTGCCGCCCGCCCTCTACGTCCACGGGCTGGGCGGCTCCTCGCAGAACTGGTCGGCGCTGATGCCCCTGCTCGACGACGTCGTCGCGGGCGAGGCGGTGGATCTGCCGGGCTTCGGGGACTCCCCGCCCCCGGACGACGGCGACTACTCGGTCACCGGGCACGCCCGCGCGGTCGTCCGCCACCTCGACGCCGCGGGCCGGGGCCCCGTCCACCTCTTCGGCAACTCGCTCGGCGGCGCCGTCGCCACCCGGGTCGCCGCCGCGCGGCCCGACCTCGTGCGGACACTGACCCTGGTCTCGCCCGCCATGCCGGAGATCCGCGTGCAGCGCGGCGCCGTGCCCACGGGGCTGCTGGCGGTGCCCGGGGTGGCGGTCCTGTTCACCCGGCTCACCAGCGACTGGACCCCCGAGCAGCGGGTCCGCGGGGCGATGGCCCTCTGCTACGGCGATCCCGGGCGGGTGACGCCGGACGCCTTCCGTGCCGCCGTGGAGGAGATGGAACGGCGGCTGCGGCTGCCGTACTTCTGGGACGCGATGACGCGGTCCACCCGCGGGCTCGTCAACGCGTACACGGTGGGCGGCCAGCACGGGCTGTGGCGCCAGGCGGAACGGGTGCTCGCCCCCACCCTCCTGGTCTACGGTGGACGCGATCAGCTCGTCGGCTACCGCATGGCCCGCCGGGCGGTCCGCGCCTTCCGCGAGTCCCGGCTGCTGACTCTGCCGGACGCGGGGCACGTGGCGATGATGGAATACCCGGACAGCGTGGCCACCGCCTTCCGCGAACTCCTCGCGGACACCGGGCGGTCGGCGCCGGACACCGGGATCGGCGGGGCGACCGGGGACGAGGCCGCCGATCAGAGCAGAGGAGGCTGAGGCGCGACGTGGGACGCCACAGCCGCCGTGGACCCGCCCCCAGGGGCGACGGCGCGGAGAACCCCGCGCCACGCGAGGGCCGTTCCGGCGCGCCGGGCCGCCGAAGGGCGAACGGACCGGCGGCGGGCGGCGGAACGGCGGCACCGGCCGACGGGACACCCGCCCAAGGGGTTCCCCGGGTACGCGGACGCGGAGCCCCGCGCCCGACCGACGGCACCCCGGCCCACGGCACGCCCCTCCCTCCCGACGGCACCCCCGCGCGGGGAGTTCCGCGCCTCCCCGACGGCACCCCGGCCCATGGATCGCCCCGCCTCCCCGACGGCACCCCCGCGCACGGCGTGCCCCGGTACGCCGACGGAGGCACCCCCGCCCAGGGCGCGCCGCAGGCCCGCGGAAGCCATCCGGAGCAACGTGAACCGGGCGGCGGCTGGGGCGAGTTGAGGGGGCGTACGACGGCCGGCACCGGCTGCGCCACGCCCGCGGGACCGCCTCCCGGCGCCCTCGACCGCCCCGGCCCGCCCACCGCCCCCGGCCTTCCGCTGCCCCGGCAGCGCCGGTCGCGGGACCTTCCGGGCGGGCCCCGGCAGGAGTACCTGGACGCCTTCGGCGCCGATGACGACGACGAGGACGACGTCTTCGCCGTCCGCCCCCCGCGCCCCGCCCCCGGGGGAGGCGCGGAACCGCGGCCGGCCGCCGACGGCGCCTCCGGTGACGGCACCGGCGACGGCGGGGTCGTGACCGTCGGAGAGGCGCCGCCCGGCGGTGGACCCGCGCCCGGCCGGGGCGGCAGGGGCCGGACCTTCACCGGCGTCGCCGCGGCGGCCGTCACCACGGTGCTGGCCGTCGTCGTGGCCGGCCAGGTCGCCGAGGGGCCGAGGAGCGGCCCGGTGGGTGCCCCGGCCGTCGGCGACCAGGTGCGGGGCGGTCATGACAGCGCCTCGCGGACCGACACCCGCCCGACGCCCTCCCGCTCCCCGGCGCCCCTGACTTACGAGCAGAAGATGAACCGCACCTATCCCCTCGCCGCCGACCTCAAGGGCTCGATGGAGTTCGAGACCGTCCCCGGCGGCGACAAGGCGCCCGGGCGGGGGCGCAAGTACACCTACCGGGTGGACATCGAGCGCGGACTCGGCCTGGACGGGGCGCTGTTCGCCCAGGCCGTGCAGAAGACCCTCAACGACGACCGGAGCTGGGCCCACGACGGCGCCCGTACCTTCGAACGCGTCCAGTCCGGCGAACCGGACTTCGTGATCACCCTGGCCAGCCCGGGGACGACCGCCGCCTGGTGCGCCAAGTCCGGGCTCGACACCAGCGTCGACAACGTCTCGTGCGACTCCGCCTCCACCGAGCGGGTCATGATCAACGCCTATCGGTGGGCCCAGGGCTCGACGACCTACGGCGACCGCATCCACGCCTACCGGCAGATGCTCATCAACCACGAGGTCGGCCACCGCATCGGCCACAACCACGTGAGCTGCGACACGGACGGCCAGCTCGCCCCGGTCATGCAGCAGCAGACCAAGTTCCTCGACCACGACGGCATCCGCTGCCGCCCCAACCCCTGGGCCTACCCCACGGGTTGAGGAACCGGCCCGGCGCGGGGCCGCGCGCTCCCCGGCGCGCGCCCGTTCATGACGTTCGGTGACCGATCGATCCCATAGCGCGACGGAACGTGTCCCGTGCGGGAAAGTTACGACCGTTCACCCCTTTTGGTGGCGCGACGGACAACCGTCCGCCGCGCCACCCGCTCGTCCGCATACGTTCGTCCCGCTGCGAGCCGCTGGACCAACGGTGGCTCCCGGACGGGAGATCGGGGGTGCGCACGTGCGCATCGGACTGCTTGCGGAGGGTGGCCCTCCGTGTGCGAACGGTGAGTCGTCGTTCTGGTGCGACCGGCTCGTGCGCGGGTTCGGGCGGCACGCGTTCGACCTCTCCGCGGTCTGCGGCGGTGAGCGCGGAGCGGGTCCCGGGCGGGCACCTCGGCGGTGGCGACCGGGGTGCCCGCGGCTCGCCCCGGCGGGGGGCCGTGTGCCCGATGGTTCCGGTTCCGCGTCGGTCGGGTCCGGCTCCGCGTCGGTCGGTTCCGGTTCTGGTTCTGGCTCCGGCGGTACCGGTTCCGCGCCGGACGGGTGCGGTTCCGGTTCCCGCGGTTCTGGTTCCGCGCCGGGTGATGCCGGTCGGAGGGGCCTTGCGGGCCGTGTGCGCCGGTGCGCGGTCGGGGGAGAGGTGCGGGGTGGCGCCCCGGCGGCCGCGGCTGCCTTGGGGGGCTGGATGCTCCCGGTGGCTCCGGTGGCTCCGGTGGCTCCGGTGGCTCCGGTGGCTCTGGTGGCTCCGGTGGCTCCGGTGGCTCCGGTGGTCCGGGTGGCCGGGTCGGCCCGTTCGGCTGCGGTGGCCCCGGGGCGCCAAGTGCCCGCCGTGGCCGGGTCCGCGACGACGGGGCCGACGGGTCGGACGGGATCGTGTCGTCCGAGGGCCTCGGCGGTCCGGGCGGTGTCCTCGGGGGTGCGGGTCCGGGATGCGGTGCGGGGGAGGGTGCGGGGCACGGTCCTTCAGGCGGACCGTTTCGTCACTGTTCCGTACAGCTCTGCGGAACTGCGCCACGGCGGGGGCCGGTTGGCTACGGCACTCCGCCGGAGGGCCGCCGTGCACGCCCCGGGACGCGCCCGCCACGCGCCCGGCCACCGGCCGTCCGCACGCCGGGCGGGCGATGCGGGGCTGCCCGCCGTGACCGCGCGGTTCGCCACCGCTGCACGCCCCCTCTCTCAGGGGCACTACGGGGACGACGCGCACGGCGGGACCGGGGCGTGCCCCGGGACCATCGGCACGCCCTCCGGCGTCGGGGCCGCCGTCGGTCGCCCCGGGCGCCACGGGGCTCCGGCCACCCGGCGCTTCGGTCATGAGTCCGCCCGGGCGCACGAGGCCGTTGCCGACTCGGTCTCCGTCCATCTGCCCGGCTCCGACTCCCCTGGGAGGACCGGCGGTCCGGAACTCCCCGCCCACGCCCACCCGTACGCCCCGGGGGCGGTGGCCGTCCCCACCAACGTCGTCACCGACGCCCTGGGCGGGACCGCCGGGGGCGAGCCCTCCCCGTCCGTGGCCGTGTCCACGCACAACGGTGGCGTGTCCTCGGGCACCCGCGCCGCGACGGAGGGCCTCCGGCGCACCCGGCCCGCCGTGTCCTCGCGCACTCCTCGGGCGCGCACGCGGGCGTGCGCCGTACCGCTCCGCGCCGCCGGGTGCCGTGCGCCGGGGGAAGCCGCCGTGCGCGCCGGTGCACGGGTGGTGCCGGTCAGCGCCGAGTGGAACGTCACGGCATTGCACGACATGTGCCTGGAGGCCCCGGCCCGTACGACCGTCCCCGGTGCCCTGCCCCGCGTTCTCCACGTCCTCGCCGACGGAGTGGGGGCATCCCTGCGGCTTGCCGTGCCCACCGTCGTCCCCGCGGGGGCGGGGTCCCGCCGGGCGAACCGTGTCGTTCTTCCCGCCGGACCCCGTGGTTCCGCCTCCTCCATGGAGGTGCCCTGATGACCGGCACCGGTGGGACGGAACGACGGGAAGGGCCGGACGGTTCCCTGGGCCTCGGCGGCTCCAGTGAGGCCGCTCCCGAGGGAGCGCACGGCTCCGGACGCTCGGACGATTCCCCCGAAAGGCCCGGCAGCCGTCCGGACCCCGAGCGCCGCGCGCCGTCGGGCGGCGGTCCCGCCATGGACAACGATGGTTCAGCCGATGGCGCCCGTCCCATCGGCGGCGCGACCGCTTCTTCCCCCGCCTCGTCCTCGGCGTACACCGTCCGGCTCCCGCTCGCCCTGCTGCCGGGCGCCCTGTGCACGGCCTCCGTGGCCTGCCTGCGCCTCACCGGCGGGCACGCCCGAACCCTCGCCGTCTTCCTGGGCGCCCTCGCGCTCGCCTCGGCCCTGCGCGTGGTGCTGCGCCACGGACCGCTGAGCACCCGCCCCCACGCCCGGTTCCGCGCCATCGCCCCCTCCGGCTCCGACACCGGTCTGTGTGCCGAACCCGAGCCAGGTCCCGACACCGAGTCAGATCCCGGCGCCGGCCCGGGTCCGGACAGCGGCCCCAGCTCCGACAGGCGCCCGAGCCCGAGCCCGAGCCCTGGCCCTGGCCCTGGCCCTGGTTCTGGCCCCGGCCCCGGTGGTCCTGGCCCCGGCCCCGGTCCGGGCACCGCCCCCCGTTTCCGTGCCGCCTCCGGCGTCTGCTGGCTCCTCGGCTACGCCCTCCTCGGCGACGGGCTGCTCACGACCGCGCTCACCGGCGGCCCCGACGGCCTGCCCACCGGCGCCGCCGACGGCCCCTGGCCCGCCACCGCGGGTCCCGTCCTGGCCCTCGCCCTGTCCTGCGCGCCCGCCGTCGCCGCCGCCCGCCTCCTCACCACCCGGGCCCGCCGCCGGTCGGCCCCCGGCCCGGGGACGGCGGGCCTCCCGGGCGTCACGCGTCCCCTCCTGCTCGGCACCGTCGCCCTGTACCTGGGCGCCCTGGCGGGACTGCTCGCGCTGACCGGGCGGCTCCTGGGCGAGCCCGCCGCCCTGCTCCAGGCGCTTCCCCTCGGGGCGCTGCTCCTGCTCGCCCGGCTCCTCGCCGTCCACGGCACCTCCCGGGGCGCCGCCCTCGTCGTCGGTGCCGCCGCGACGGCCGAGGCGGCCGCACTGGCCGTCGTGTTCGCCGGGCGGCTACCGGGGCTGGGCCCCGTGGCCCTGCCGGTCCAGGCCCTCGTCACCGCCTGGGGCCCGGCCTCCGTACCCGCCGCGGCCTGCTCCGCCGGCGCCCTGATCCTGCTGATCCACGCGTGCCGACGGCTCACCGGAGCCCCGGCCCCCGCGCCCGCGGAGCGACCGCGCCGACCGCGCGCTCCCCGGACGCCCACCCCGCACCACCCTCTCGAAGGAGACCCGCAGATGACCACCTCCCGACCCGACGCCTCGGCACCGGGAGCCGCGCGATGAGAGTCCTGCTGATCGGAGCCAACGGCTACCTCGGCCGCTTCGTCGCCGACCGCCTGCTCGCGGACCCCGCCGTCCAGCTCACCGCGCTCGGCCGGGGCGACGACGCCGACGTCCGCTTCGACCTCGCAACCGGCAGCCCCGGCGCCCTCACCCGCTTCCTCGACGCGGTCCACCCCGGCGTCGTCGTCAACTGCGCCGGTGCCACCCGGGGCGGGGCCCGCGAACTGACCCGGCACAACACCGTCGCCGTCGCCACCGTCTGCGAGGCGCTGCGGCGCAGCGGCTGCGGCGCCCGTCTGGTCCAGATCGGGTGCAGCTCCGAGTACGGGCCCAGCCAGCCCGGCTCCTCCACCGCCGAGGACGCGGTGCCCCGCCCGGGCGGTCCCTACGGCGTCAGCAAGCTCGCCGCGACCGAACTCGTCCTCGGTTCCGGCCTGGACGCCGTGGTACTGCGGGTCTTCTCACCCGCCGGTCCCGGCACCCCCGCCGGTTCCCCCCTCGGGCGGCTCGCGGAGGCCATGCGGCGCGCCATGCAGTCCGGCGACGGGGAACTCCGGCTCGGCGGACTCGGCGCCCAGCGCGACTTCATCGACGTCCGCGACGTGGCCCGGGCCGTGCACGCCGCCTCCCTCTCCGCCGCCCAGGGCGTGATCAACATCGGCTCGGGCCGCGCCGTCCGGCTGCGCGACGCCGCCGCCACCCTCGCCCGCGTCGCCGGCTACGGCGGCGCCCTGCACGAACTCGACGCCCCTCCCGGGGCGTTGCGGCCCACCATCGGCCATCCGCGCACCGAGGCCCTCGTCCACCGCGCCGACACCCTCGGCCACCACCGCCCCGATCCGGCCGGGCACCACCGCGACGGTCTCGCCCACCGCGGCGACCCCGACCACGTCACCCCCGTCGCCCACCCCTACCCGGACGGCTGCGGCGGCTGGCAGCAGGCCGATGTGCGCACCGCGCGCGACCGGCTCGGCTGGCGCCCCCGGATCAACCTGGAGGAATCCCTCGCGGACATCTGGATGGAGGCCGCGTGCCGCATCTGACCGGCGCCGCCACCGGCGCGGCGGGCACCCGGGTCCCGCGCCGGTCCCGGCGTGCCGGGCCCCGCCCACCCCCTCCTCGCGCCCGCCGAGTGGGCCCTCTCACGATCCCCGGCGCGCCCCTGCGCCGGGTGGTCCTCAACGTCGCGTACGGGTCCGGTGCCCACCTCGACCCGAGCTGCCCGGAGGCCGCCGGGCGGCTGCGCGGCGCCGGGGTCCGGCTGCTCGGGCACCTCGACGCCGCCGGGGGCGCGCGGCCCGGCCGACCCGCTCGCCGACGCGGGAGCGGTACCTCGACCGGTACCGGGCCGGCGGCTTCCTCCTCGACCGGTGCCCCTCCGGACGGTCCGGCCTGCCCGCCGTCCGCCGCACCGCCGGCGCGCTCCGCGCGTTGTGTGAGCACGCCCACGGCGTCCTCGGCCATGGCAGCCACCCCGGCCATGCCGAGAACGCCGACCGACTCGTCACCTTCTCCGGCGCCCGGAGCGACTACCACTGGTCCCGGGCGGCCGAGTGGAGCGCCGCCCATCCGCCGGACCGCTTCTGCCGCTCCGTGCACGGCGTACCGCGCGGTCGTCCGGGGGAGGCGCCGCGGACAGCCCCCTGGCGGGGGGCCGCCACCGTCTGCTCCGCCGACCGGGCCGACCGGGCCGGCCGCGTCGGCGGGGCCTCCCGCGGCGCCCTCTGGGAGGCCCTGCCCGGGTACTGGGACGGAATTGTCTCGGAAGTCGGGACGGGTGTCTCGGAATGAAAAAGGCCGTGGCAGTGTTACGAGCGGAAGAACCGTAATCACTGACCGACAAACGGAGTCCCCGTGTCGCTGCCACCCCTGGTCGAGCCCGCCCCCGAGCTCACCGTAGACGAGGTCCGCCGGTACTCCCGCCACCTGATCATCCCCGATGTCGGGATGGACGGGCAGAAGCGGCTGAAGAACGCCAAGGTGCTCGCCGTGGGCGCGGGCGGCCTCGGCTCCCCGGCCCTGATGTACCTGGCGGCCGCCGGTGTCGGCACCCTCGGCATCGTGGAGTTCGACGAGGTCGACGAGTCGAACCTGCAACGCCAGGTCATCCACAGCCAGGCCGACATCGGCCGCTCCAAGGCCGAGTCCGCCCGGGACACCATCAAGGGCATCAACCCGTACGTCGACGTGATCCTTCACCAGGAGCGGCTCGAGGCCGACAACGTGATGGACATCTTCAGCCAGTACGACCTCATCGTCGACGGCACGGACAACTTCGCGACGCGCTACCTGGTCAACGACGCCTGTGTGCTGCTGAACAAGCCGTACATCTGGGGGTCCATCTACCGCTTCGACGGTCAGGCCTCGGTCTTCTGGTCCGAGCACGGCCCGTGCTACCGCTGCCTCTACCCGGAGCCCCCGCCCCCCGGCATGGTCCCGTCCTGCGCCGAGGGCGGCGTCCTCGGCGTGCTGTGCGCCTCGATCGGCTCCATCCAGACCAACGAGGCCATCAAGCTCCTCGCGGGCATCGGCGAGCCGCTGGTCGGCCGCCTGATGATCTACGACGCCCTGGAGATGCAGTACCGCCAGGTCAAGGTCCGCAAGGACCCCGACTGCGCGGTCTGCGGCGAGAACCCGACCGTCACCGAGCTGATCGACTACGAGGCCTTCTGCGGCGTCGTGTCCGAGGAGGCCCAGGCGGCGGCGGCCGACTCCACGATCACTCCCAAGCAGCTCAAGGAGTGGATCGACGACGGCGAGAACATCGAACTCATCGACGTCCGTGAGCCGAACGAGTTCGAGATCGTCTCCATCCCGGGCGCCCGCCTGATCCCGAAGAACGAGTTCCTCATGGGCTCCGCCCTCGGCAGCCTTCCGCAGGACAAGAAGATCGTTTTGAACTGCAAGACGGGTGTCCGCAGTGCGGAAGTCCTGGCGGTGCTCAAGTCGGCCGGATTCGCGGACGCCGTGCACCTCGGTGGCGGCGTGGTCGGCTGGGTCAACCAGATCGAGCCGGAGAAGCCCATCTACTGACCGGGCACCGGTCCGCCGGAGCACCGGGCCGTCCGCGGCCCGTGTCCCGGCCCGGCTCCCCGTACGGCGGGGGCCTCGCGCACCACGGGTGCCCGGGGCCCCCGCCGTCGTCATGAGCAGACCCGGCCGTCCTCCGGCACCCTGCCCTCCAGCAGATAGGCGTCGACGGCCGAGTCCACGCAGTCGCTCCCGCTGCCGTAGGCGCCGTGGCCCTCGCCCTCCCAGGTGAGCAGCACGCCGACCCCCTTGCCCAGGCCGTCCGCCATCCTGCGGGCCCCCTCGTACGGCGTCGCCGGGTCGCCGGTGTTGCCCACGACCAGGACCGGGGCGGCGCCCGGCGCGCTCACCTCCGGGGTGTCGCGCTGACCCCGCACCGGCCACTCGCGGCACCACCCGGCCGTGTCCCAGGCCATGAACGCCCCGAAGACGGGGGAGATCGCCTCGAACTCCGGCAGCAGCGCCCTCGCCTCCTCCACCGTCGGCCGCCGCCTGTCGTCCAGGCACGATATGACCCGCTGGGAGTGGCCCATCGTGCCGTACCGGCCCGACTCGTCCCGCTCGTTGTACATGTCGGCGAGCCGCAGCAACTCCGTGCCGTCCCCCTCCTCCGCGGCCTCCAGCGCCTCGGTCAGCACCGGCCAGCCGTCCTCGCTGTACAGCGGCAGCGCGATCCCGGTGAGCGCCAGCGTCTGGGTCAGCTCGCGCCCGGACGAGGCCGGCAGCGGCTCGGCGTCGAGCCGCGCCAGCAGGTCGGCGATCCTCTCGGTGCCCTCGACGGGGTCCTCGCCGGTGGACTCCAGATAGCTGTCCAGCGCGCGCTGGAAACCCCGGGCCTGGTTCTCGGCGTGGCCCACGAGGTCCGCAGTCGGGTCCACCACCGCGTCCAGGACCAGGCGCCCCACCCGCCCGGGGAACAGATGGGCGTAGACACCGCCCAGCTCGGTGCCGTAGGAGAAGCCGAGGTACCGCGTCTCCCGATCGCCGAGCACATGGCGCATCAGATCCATGTCACGGGCGGTGTCGGTGGTCGAGACGTGCGACAAGAGCGTGCCGGCGGCCTTGGCGCAGCCCCTGCCGAAGTCGGCCGCGTCCTTCAGGAAGGCCGCTTCCTCGGCCGGGGTGTCGGGCGTCGAGTCCACCGCCCCGGCGGCGTCCAGCGCCTCGTCGTCGCGGCAGCGGATGCCGCTGCTGGCGGCCACCCCGCGCGGGTCCCAGCTCACCAGGTCGTACCGCTGGTGGAGGCGGGAGAGGACGTCCTCGTAGGACGGCAGCGTGGACACCCCGGAATCGCCGGGGCCGCCGAAGTTGAGGAACAGGGAACCGATCCGCTCGCCCCCGCGGGCCTTGCTGCGGATCATCGAGAGGCCGATCGTCCCGCCGTCCGGCTTCGACCAGTCCAGCGGCGCCCTGAGCGTGGCGCACTGCCACGCGCGGCCCGGCGCCGGACCGCCGGCGGTGGCCCCGCACCGCTTCCAGGTGAGCACCTGGGAGGCCAGGGAGCCGGGGACGCCGGGCGGCGCCGCCGCCGAGGGCGGCGCACTGCTCCGCTCCTCGCCGGCGCCCCCGCCGAGCAGGCCGCCGCAGCCCGTGGCCAGCAGTGCCGCGGCCGCGGCCAGGGCCGTCCACCGTACGAGACGCGTCATGGCGCTTTTCCCCCTCACAAGCCCTCCGCGCCCTGCGGCGGACGGCGATCACGCCATGTTAGGCGGATTGCCCGATGCCCGTCGGGGCCTGTGGACAACCTTCTGACCTGCCGCTTCCCATGATCCGGCGTCAGGTGCAGACGGTTCCGGAGGACGGCGGCCGCCCGTCCAGCAGATAGGTGTGCACGGCCTTGCGCACACAGGCGTTCCCGCTGTCGTAGGCGCCGTGGCCCTCGCCGTCGTAGGTCAGCCGGACCCCGACGCCCCGTCCCAGCGCCTCCGCCATCCGCGCCGCCCCCTCGTACGGTGTGGCCGGATCGCCGGTGTTGCCGATGACCAGGACCGGCGCGGCCCCGGCGGCGCCGACGTCGGGGTGGTCGGCGGCGCCCTCCACCGCCCAGTCGGTGCAGCCCACCAGGCCCCAGGCCAGGAACTCCCCGAACACCGGGGAGGCGGCGCGGAAGGCGGGCAGCCTCCGCTCCACGTGGGCGGCGTCGTAGCGGGGCCTGTCGTCGGCGCAGTTGATGGCGGTGTTGGCCGCGGTGATGTTGCTGTACCCGCCGTTCTCCTCGCGGCCGTTCAGGGCGTCGGAGAGCACCATCAGCAACCGGCCGTCGCCCTCGTACGCCTGCTCCAGACCCTCGGTGAGGAACTCCCAGAAGTCCTTCGAGTACAGCGCCTGGGCGATGCCCCCGGTGGCCGCGGTCTGCGTGAGGTCGCGCGGGGGGATGCCGGGGATCGGCGCGCGGTCGAGGTCCTTCAACAGCCGCGAGACACGGTCCTCGACGTCCTTCGCGCTGTCCCCGACGGGGCAGTCCGGTGCCCGGGACGCGCAGTCCGCGGCGAAGTCGCCGAGTGCCCGCTGGAAGCCCCCGGCCTGTCCGAGGGAGGTCTGCTCGGGCGTCTGCGTCGGGTCGACCACCGCGTCGAAGACCGCCCGTCCGACCCGCTCCGGGAACAGGTGGGCGTAGACGCCGCCCAGTTCGGTGCCGTAGGAGATGCCGAAGTAGTGCAGCCGGTCGTCGCCGAGGACCTGCCGCATCAGGTCCAGGTCGCGGGCGGCCTCGGTGGTGCGGACGTGGGGCAGCGTCCGCTCGGAGCGCTTCTCGCAGGCGGCGTTGAACCGCCGGGTGCCGGCCAGGAGCGCCGCGCGTTCGGCGGCGTCGTCGGGGGTCGCGTCCTGCTGGAAGTGGGCGTCGAGCTGCTTGTCGTCGAGGCATTCCACCGGGACGCTGCGGCCGACGCCGCGCGGGTCGAAGCTGACCAGGTCGTAGCGGGTGCGCAGGGTCTCGTAGTCCTTGCCGAAGGCGGGCAGGGTGGAGACGCCCGAGCCGCCGGGGCCGCCGAAGTTGAAGACCAGGGAACCGATCCGCCGGTCCGCGCCGCCGCTGGAGCGGACCCGGATCAGCGCGAGCCCGATCGTCTCCCCGCCCGGGTCGTCCCAGTCCAAGGGCGTCCTCATGGTGGCGCACTGCCAGGTGCCGCCGTCGGGCAGCGGGGAGGGCGGGGCGCCGCCGCCCTCGGCCTCGGAGGGCGCCGGGCACCCCCGCCAGTCCAGCCGCTGGTCCGCCGGGCCGCCCTGCCCCTCGGCGTCGCCGCACCCCGTCAGCAGGGCGGAGAGCAGCAGGGCGGTGCCGGTGAGGGCGGCGGCGCGCGGGGCGAGCGGAGACGGCATGGGTCCATGGTGCTCGCGCGCGCGGGGCAGCGCCCGGGACGGGGGCCGTACGAGGGACCGGGCGGGGCGGGAGCGGGCCGGGGCGCGTCCGGGACCCGACCGGCCGCCCCGGGGGAGCGGGCGCGCGCCGCCGTACGGTTCCCGGCGCGCGGGACGGGCCGCGCGTAGCCCGCGGGCGCGGGGGACCGCTCAGGCCCCGCCCGCCTGCGGAGGGCCGCTCATGCACCGCCCGCCTGCGCGGGAGCGCTCCGGCACATCTGGCGCGCGGGTCGCCGCTCTGGCGCGAGCGGGCCGCTGCGAGGACCTCGGCGGCCCCGGCGGCCTCGACGAACCGGGCTGCCCGGGCGACCCGGTCGCTACAGCGCTTCCTTGCGGGACAGGTGGTTGAAGGCGAGCCATCCCGGCAGCACCGGCAGCCACAGGGTGAGCAGCCGGAACAGCAGCACCGCCGGGGCAGCGACCTCCTTGGGCAGGCCCACCGCGATCAGACCGACCGTCAGGGTGGCCTCTACCGCCCCCACGCCGCCCGGGGTGGGGGCCGCGGAGCCCAGCGCGTTCCCCGCGAGGAAGACGACGGCCACGCTGGCCAGGCTGATCGACGAGGTCTCGTCCCCGAAGGCGCGGATCGAGGCGTCCAGGCACATCACGAAGCAGCCGGTGAGCAGCAGCATGCCGCCGATGCCGGTGACCAGCTTCTGCGGCCGCTGGAGCACGTCGAGCATGCGCGGCACGACCCCGGCGAACAGCGACCGCACCCGTGTCACGACGAACTTCCGCAGGAACGGCACGGAGGTGACCACCAGGACCAGCACCGCCACCGTCAGCAGGCCCGCGATGACCGTCCGGGAGGGGGACAGGGACGGCGTCTTCTCCGTGCCGGTCAGATAACCGAACGACATCAGCATCAGGATGTGGCAGCCCAGTCCGAACAACTGCGAGGCGCCGACGCTGGCCACCGCGAGCCCCGGCCGCACGCCCGCGCGCTGGAGGAAGCGCGTGTTCAGCGCGACGCCGCCGACCGCCGGGGGCGCGACGATCTTCACGAACGATCCGGCGACCTGCGCCGCAACGGTCCTCGGGAACGGCACCCGCTCGGGCACGAACCCCAGCAGGGACATCGCCGCCGCCACGTAGCTGGCCGCCGAGAACAGCACGGCGGCGGCCACCCAGCCCCACTGCGCGTTCGCGATCAGCGGACCGAACTCGATGTGGGTGAGCTGAGTCAGCAGGAAGTAGGCGCCGATCGCGCCGGCGATGAAGCTGATCAGCGTGCGCGGCCGGACCCGCTCCAGGCGGGCCGGCTCCACCGGCGCCTGCGGCCTGATGCGCAGCACCGCGTGCCGGATCAAGGTGAGCAGGTCCTCCTCGCGGGCCTCCTCCACGGCCTCGTCGACGGCCCGCTTCTCGGCCCGCTGCTCGGCGCGCACGGCCTTCTTGCCGGCCTTCTTGTCGTGCCGTTCGTGCTTGCGGTCGCGCCGGTCCGGGGCGGGGCCCTCCGGCACGGGCTCCTCGACGACGGCCGTCGCCCCCACCTCCGCGGCCTCCGCGCGGGCCTGCTTGGCCAGCCGCGACGACTCCAGGACGGCCTCCCGCTCCCGCTCCGCCCGCTCGCGGGCGAGTCTGCGCAGGGTGGCCCGGGTGGAGCGGCTGAGCGCGATCGGCTGGAGCATCGGCAGGCAGTCCGCCACCGCGTCCGGGCCGAGCACCTCCACCGCCGACGCCACCGCCCGCTCGGCGCCCACCCGCAGCCCCAGGGTCACCAGGAGCTGGGAGATGTCCATGCGCAGCAGCAGATCGCCCGCCGCGATCTCGCCGATGCGCAGATCGGTGAGGATCACCGTGCCGGAACGATCCACCAGGATCGCGTCCCCCACCAGCCTGCGGTGCGCGATCCGCCGGGACTGGAGTGACCGGACCTGCTCCCAGGTGCCGCGCAGCAGCGCGTCGGTGATCTCGTCGTCCGCCAGCGAGTCCAGGGTGCGCCCGCCGGTGTGCTCGTAGACGAGCATCACGGCGTCCGGGCCCAGTTCCGAGGTCGCGATCAGCTTGGGCGCGTTGGCACCGGCCGCGATGGCCGCGTAGGCGAGCAGCGCCTCCTGCTCCAGGGCCTGGCGCAGGGACGGGAAGCTGCGCCGGGTGGCGAAGCCGCGCAGGGTGAGGTTGCGCCAGGCACGGTAGAAGAAGCCCTGCGCCTGCTGCTCCCGGTCCACCACGGTGACGTCCAGCGGCGGACCGTCCTCCAGGGTGACGAAGTACCGCCGCCCCCGGTCCCCGCTCTCGGCGCTGTCCGCCGGGGCCTCCTCGCGCGCGGCGGTCACCGGGTGGAAGCCGACCGTCCGCAGGCCCGCCATCAGGGTCCTGCCGGTGGGGCGGACGTTGGGGGAGCCGACCGCGTACAGGGTGCCGTAGGCCACGGTCCATCCGATGAGGACCGTCAGGATGATCGAGAACGGGGTGGTGTACCCGGTGACGAGCATCGAGAAGGCGTCCAGGAGCAGCACGATCCACAGCACCGCCCGCCAGCGGGGTCTGCGGGACATGCCGACCGCCGTCATGTAGGCGATGACCGGCGCCAGGTAGCCGTGCACGGGGTCGGTGAGCGCGTGTCCGCCGCCGGGGGAGGGCTGGGTGAGCGCCTCCTGGATGGACTCCGGGGCGCCGTTGGCCACCCACAGGTCGGTGGCGAGCGTCACGCCGTGCGCCAGGACGGCCGCGAGCACCCCGTCGGCGATCCGCAGGCCGTCCCGTTTGACCAGCCGCTCGATCGCGAAGGCGACCGGGACCAGCAGGATCGCGATGCTGGAGGCCAGCCCCGCGATCTTGATGAGCAGGTCGGGGGCTTGTCCGGTGCCCTTGTTGATGTCCTGTTCGAGGCCGGAGGTTGTGCCGTGGGCGAAGGCGGCCACGGCGAGCAGCACGCCGACGGCGAGCACGCCCACCAGGAGCCGCATCAGGTCGGAGGGCCGGTGCACGCGCGCGGGGAGCAGCGGTTCGTCGCCCTCCACCTCGTCGATGTGCGCCACGTCGGTCGGGTCGGCGGCCCGCACCGATCCGCTCCCGCGCGGGCGCCCGCCGGTGCCGTCGCCGTCCGTCCCGGGGGCGCCGGGGCGCGACGAGGCGTCAGAGGTGCCCTCGGCGTCCTCGGGGTGCGCACCCTGCTGCTTCATCGCCTCTTCTTGCTCTCGTGTCCCAGGTCGGTCGTCAACCGCACGATGGTGGCATGCCGCGCCGCCACCCGGGGGCATCAGGGTGCCCATGCGGGCGGCACAGTCTGCCGGAAGCGCCGCCCCCGGGCGAGCGCCGCATCCCTGCCACCCGTGCGCGGGCCGGGCTGTCGGTGGGGTGCGGCAGGATGGGGCGGGTGAGCGAGCACAGCCTTCCGAGTGAGCGCGGTCTTCCGGAGGACGCCCGGCCGGAGTACGCCGACGCGCTGCCCGAGTACGCCGAGCGGGTCCTGGACGTGGCCGATCTGATTCCGCCGGGCCGCGTCATGACCTACGGCGATGTGGCCGAGTGGCTCGGGGAGGGCGGGCCCCGGCAGGTCGGGCGGGTGATGTCCCTCTACGGGGGCGGGGTCCCCTGGTGGCGTGTGGTCCGCGCGGACGGCTGCCTGCTCGCGGGCCACGAGCTGGAGGCCCTCGCCCACTACCGGGAGGAGGGCACGGCCCTGCGGGAGGCGGGCCGCTCCACCACGGGCCATGTGCCCCGGCTGGATCTGGGGCGGGCCCGGTGGGACGGCGGGGAGCGCGCGAAGGATCACACCTGACAGCTTCCGGCGCACCGCGTGCCAGGGGGCGGTGGATGGTCCGTACGGGGGAACCGGGACGGACCGGGCACGTCCCCGGGATGGCGTACGTTCGTGGGGCGGGGGATGAGCCCGGCCCGCGCGGACCGGGCGGCCCCGCCGCCCGGGAGGCGGTCGGCCGGCCGCCGGTCTCCCCCCGGTCCGGGCGTCCCGCACGGCCCCGGCGTTCCGCGCGTCCGGGGCGCCGACGACGACCGGGGCGGCCGGGAGTCCGGGGGGAAGGAGGGGGAGGCCCCGCCTCCGGCCGTCCGGACGGCGTAGCGTCGGCCGGGCGCGTCCTCCTCGTCCCGGGGCCGCCGCCGTCACCGAGGGACGCAAGGCCCACCCGCACACCCACCAGGACCGGCGAACCACGTGAGCTCCTCTTCCTCCACCAGGCGCCTGCCGCCCCCCCAGGGGCGTCGGGGTGACCGTGGCGCTTACCGACTGGTCCGTACCCCACCCGAGCGGAGGCACCCCCCTCGCCTGGACGCCGCGCAGCGCGCCGTGGTTGACCACCGCACCGGGCCCCTGCTGGTCCTGGCCGGTCCCGGAACCGGCAAGACCACCACGCTCGTCGAGTCCGTGGCCGACCGGATCGCCCGGGGCGGTGACCCGGAACGCATCCTGGTGCTCACCTTCAGCCGCAAGGCGGCCGTCGAACTGCGCGACCGCATGGCGCTGCGCATGGGCGCCGCGCGCGCCCCCCGGGCCACCACCTTCCACTCCTTCGGCTACGCCCTGGTCCGCGCCCACCAGGACAGCGAGCTGTTCGTCGAACCGCTGCGCCTGCTGTCCGGACCCGAGCAGGACGTGGCGGTGCGCGAGCTGCTCGCCGGACAGGCGGACCTGGAGCGGCTCGGCCTCGCCCATGTGCGCTGGCCCGACGAACTGCGCGCCTGCCTGACCACCCGGGGTTTCGCCGACGAGGTCCGCGCCGTCCTCGCGCGCAGCCGGGAACTGGGGCTCGGACCGGACGCCCTGGAGGACTTCGCCCGGGGCATCGGGCGCCCCGACTGGCGCGCGGCGGCGGTCTTCCTCGCGGAGTACCTGGACGTGCTCGACCTCCAGGGCGTGCTCGACTACGCGGAACTGGTCCACCGCGCGGTGCTCCTCGCCCACCGCCCGGAGGTCGCCGCGGAGCTGTCGGCGCGCTACGACGCCGTCTACGTCGACGAGTACCAGGACACCGACCCCGCCCAGGTGCGGCTGCTGCACGCCTTGGCCGGGGGCGGGCGCACCCTCGTCGCCCTCGGCGACCCCGACCAGTCGATCTACGCCTTCCGGGGCGCCGACGTGAACGGCATCCTCGGCTTCCCGCACGCCTTCCCGCGCGCGGACGGCCGCCCCGCACCGGTCGAGGTGCTGCGCACCTCCCGCCGCTCCGGTGCCGCGCTGCTGGCCGCCACCCGGCTGCTCACCCGGCGGATGCCGCTCACCCGGCTCCCCGCCGACAAGGCGCGCGCCCACCGGGACCTCCTTCCCGACCGGGACGGGGGCCGCGTCGAGGTGCACACCTACCCGACCTCCGGCACCGAGCTGGACAACATCGCGGACATCCTGCGCCGGGCCCACCTGGAGGACGGGGTCCCCTGGGGCGAGATGGCCGTCCTGGTGCGCGCCGGGTCCCGGGGCATCCCGGCGGTCCGCCGCGCCCTCACCTCGGCGGGCGTCCCCCTGGACATCGACGGCGACGACATCCCGCTGCGCCACGAACCGGCGGTGGCCCCCCTGCTGACCGCCCTGCGCGCGGTGGCCTCGGCGGAGGCGGCCGACGCCCCGGGTGCCCGCCCGCGCGCCCGCGCGGGGGCAGGCGACTCCGGGGAGGCCGGGGGCACTGACGCGGACGGCGCGCGTACCGGCGGTGTGACGGGCGCGGACGGCGTGACGGGCGCGGACTGCGCAGGGGACGCGGGCGGTGCTTTTGGGGACGGGACGGGGACCCGCGCCGCGACCGGCGACGCGGGGACAGCGGCCGACGTGGCCTCTGCCACTGCCTCTGCCACTGCCTCCGCCGCCGTCACGGACTCGGCCGCCGCCGGGGCGCGCGCGGCCACCGACGCGGACACGGCGGCCGATGCCACCGGAACGGACGCCGACGGGAGTGCGGCAGCGGACACGGACAGAGCCGCCGCCTCGGGCGGAACGACCGCCTCCGACATGACCGCCACGCCGGGCGGAACGGCCGCCTCCGATGTGTCCGCCGCCATGGGCACCGCCCCGGCCACGGACACCGCCGCCGACACCGTCACCCGCCCGGTCGCCACTGGCGCCGCCCCGGCCACGGGCATCGCCGACGCCGCCCCGGACACCGCCGACACCGCCGCCGGCCCGGACACCGTCACCGAGCCCGGCACCCCCCGGCCCTGCTGGCTCGACACCGAGACCGCGCTCACCCTGCTGACCTCCCCCCTCGCCGGTATGGACGCCGCCGACCTGCGCCGCCTCGGGCGCGCCCTGCGCGACGAGGAGCGGGCCGCGGGCAATCCGCTGCCCGCCCCCTCCGACGACCTGCTCGCCCGCGCCCTCGCCGAGCCGGAACGGCTCACCGTGCACGACCCGGCGTACGCCCGCGGCGCCCAGCGGCTCGGCGCGCTGCTGCGCCGGGCCCGCGAGCGCCTGGCCGCCGGCGGCAGCGCCGAGGAGGCCCTCTGGGACCTCTGGGAGGGCACGCCCTGGCCCGCCCGCCTCGAACGGTCCGCCCGCCGCGGCGGCCCCGCCGGGCGCAACGCCGACCGCGACCTCGACGCCGTGTGCGCCCTCTTCGCGACCGCCGCGCGCGCGGAGGAGCGCACCGGGGGCCGGGGCGCCCTCAACTTCCTGGAGGACATCGACGCGGCGGACATCGCCGCCGACACCCTCACCCGGCGCGCCCTGCGCCCCGACGCCGTACGTCTGATGACCGCCCACCGCTCCAAGGGCCTGGAATGGCGGCTGGTGGTCGTGGCGGGCGTCCAGGAGGGCCTGTGGCCGGACCTGCGCCGCCGGGGCTCCCTCCTGGAGGCCGACCGCATCGGACGCGACGGCCTCGCCGAACCGCTCACCCCCGGCGCCCTGCTCGCCGAGGAGCGCCGCCTGTTCTACGTCGCCGCCACCCGCGCGCGCGAGCGCCTGGTCGTGACCGCGGTGAAGGCACCGGCCGACGACGGCGACCAGCCCTCCCGGTTCCTGACCGAACTCGGCGTGGAACCCTCCGACGTCACCGCCCGTCCGCGCCGCCCCCTCGCCGTCGCGGCGCTCGTCGCGGAGCTGCGCGCCACCACCGTCGACCCGCGCGTCTCGGACGTCCTGCGGGAGGCCGCCGCCCGGCGGCTGGCCCGGCTCGCCGCCCTCGCCGACGAGGACGGCCGCCCCCTGGTGCCGTCCGCCCACCCCCACCGCTGGTGGGGCATGTGGGACCCGACCGAGAGCACGGTGCCGCTGCGCGACCGGGACCAGCCCGTCACACTCTCCGGCAGCGCCCTGGACCAGCTCGCCAACACCTGCGCCCTGCGCTGGTTCCTGGGCCGCGAGGTGAAGGCCGACGCCCCCGCGACCGCCGCCCAGGGCTTCGGCAACGTCGTGCACGTCCTCGCCGACGAGGTCGCCTCCGGGCGCACCGCCGCCGATCTCGACGTCCTCATGGAGCGCCTGGACTCGGTGTGGAACGCGCTCGCCTTCGACGCGCCGTGGAAGTCGGAGCAGGAGAAGGCCGACGCGCGCGCCGCGCTCGAACGCTTCCTCCAGTGGCACGTCATGGACCGCGCCGGACGCACCCCCGTGGTCAGCGAGCACGACTTCGACGTGACCCTGGAGGCCGGTGAGCACCGGGTGCGCATCCGCGGCCAGATGGACCGGGTCGAGGCCGACGGCGACGGGCGCGCCTACGTCGTCGACTTCAAGACGGGCAGGCAGGCGCCCACCGCCGCCGAGGTGGCCCGCCACCCCCAGCTCGCCGTGTACCAGCTCGCCGTCCGCGAGGGCGCCGTCGACGAGGCCTTCGGCGGTGCGCGGCCCGCGCCCGGGGGCGCGGAACTCGTCCAGCTCCGCCAGGGCGCGGCCAAGCGGGACGGCGGCGAGACCCTGCCCAAGGTGCAGGCGCAGGACTCCCTGGAGGGCCCGGAGGGGGAGTGGGTCGGCGACCTGCTGGCCGTGGCCGCGGGCAAGGTGCTCGACGAACGGTTCACCCCGGCCACGGGCCAGCACTGCACCCACTGCGCCTTCCGGGCCTCGTGCAGCGCCCGGCCCGAGGGACGGCACATCGTGGAGTGAGCACGGCCCCGGAGCCGCCACCGCGAATCCGGAGGGCGCCCGCGGGGTCCGTGACCCCAAGCCCGGCCCCCGCCCCGTGCCCCGGCGCAGGGGAGCCACCGTCCCGCGCCCGGACCGCGCCCCCGTGCCGGAACCCGCCCCCGCCCACCCGGGCTTCGTCCGGTCCCGCGCGGAACGCGGCGCCCGTTGTCGGCGCGCGCCGTTAGCCTCTTGGGGTGCCCGCTCGCATCACCGACCCCGAGCAGCTCAAAGAGCTCCTCGGCATCCCGTTCACGCCGGAGCAGACGGCCTGCATCGTCGCGCCGCCCGCCCCGCAGGTCATCGTGGCCGGAGCCGGGTCGGGCAAGACCACGGTCATGGCGGCCCGCGTGGTCTGGCTGGTCGGCACCGGCCGGGTCGCCCCGGAGCAGGTGCTCGGCCTGACCTTCACCAACAAGGCCGCCGGAGAGCTGTCGGAGCGCGTCCGCAAGGCCCTGGTCCGGGCCGGCGTCACCGACCCGGACGTGATCGACCCGGACGATCCGCCCGGCGAACCGGTGATCTCCACGTACCACTCCTTCGCGGGCCGCCTCCTGGCCGACCACGGTCTGCGCCTCGGCCTGGAGCCCAGCTCCCGGCTGCTCGCCGACGCCACCCGCTACCAGCTCGCCGCGCGCGTCCTGCGCGAGGCCCCCGGCCCCTACCCGTCCCTCACCCGCTCCTTCCCCGATCTGGTCGGGGACCTCCTCGCCCTCGACGCCGAGCTGTCCGAGCACCTGGTGACGCCCGAGGAACTGAGCCGCTGGGACACCGGCCTGCTGGACGTCCTGGCGGGCGCCCGGCTCACCAACGCCGAGCTGCGCAAGGTCCCCGAGGCCGCCGCCGCCCGCCGGGAGCTCGCCGGGCTCGTCGGCCGCTACCGGGCCGCCAAGCGCGACCGCGACCTGCTCGACTTCGGCGACCAGATCGCCCTGTCCGCCCGGCTCGCCGGGCTGCCCGAAGTGGGCCGCGTCCTGCGCGACGAGTTCCGCGTGGTCCTCCTCGACGAGTACCAGGACACCTCCGTCGCCCAGCGGATCCTCCTGGCGGGCCTGTTCGGCGGCGGTACCGGGCACCCCGTGACCGCCGTCGGCGACCCCTGCCAGGCCATCTACGGCTGGCGCGGCGCCTCCGTCGCCAACCTCGACGACTTCCCCGAGCACTTCCCGCACGCCGACGGCACCCCCGCCACCCGCCAGGCGCTCAGCGAGAACCGCCGCAGCGGAGGCCGCCTGCTGGACCTCGCCAACGGCCTCGCCGCCCCCCTGCGCGCCATGCACGCGGGCGTGGAGGCACTGCGCCCCGCCCCCGGCGCCGAGCGCGACGGCACCGTCCGCTGCGCCCTGCTCCCCACCCACGCCGAGGAGACCGCCTGGCTCGCGGACTCCGTCGCCCACCTCGTGCGCACCGGCACCGCCCCCGGCGAGATCGCCGTCCTGTGCCGCACGGCCGCCGACTTCGGGGAGATCCAGGGCGCACTGGTCGCCCGGGACGTCCCCGTCGAGGTGGTGGGCCTCTCCGGGCTCCTGCACCTGCCCGAGGTGGCCGATCTGGTCGCCGTCTGCGAGGTCCTCCAGGACCCCGGCGCCAACGCCTCCCTGGTCCGCCTGCTCACCGGCCCGCGCTGGCGCATCGGCCCGCGCGACCTCGCCCTCCTGGGCCGCCGCGCGCGGCTCCTGGTGAGCCACGCCGGCGCGGACGGCGGCGACGACCCCGACCGGCGGCTCGCGGCGGCCGTCGAGGGCGTCGACCCCGCCGAGGTGGTCTCGCTCGCGGACGCCCTCGACACCTTCCTGGAGAGCCCCCTCGACGGCACCGGGGACGACGACCGGCTGCCCTTCTCGCCGGACGCCCGGGTCCGGTTCGCCCGCCTCGCCGCGGAACTGCGCGACCTGCGCCGCTCCCTGTCCGACCCGCTGATGGACGTCCTGCACCGGGTCCTGGCCGTCACCGGCCTGGAGGTCGAGCTGTCGGCGTCCCCGCACGCCCTGGCGGCCCGCCGCCGCGAGACCCTGTCGAACTTCCTGGACGTCGCCGCCTCCTTCGCGGCGGGCGACGGCGAGGCCACCCTGCTCGCCTTCCTCGGCTTCCTGCGCACCGCCGCCCAGTACGAGAAGGGCCTCGACAACGCGCTGCCCGGCGGCGAGAACACCGTCAAGGTGCTCACCGCACACCGCTCCAAGGGGCTGGAGTGGGACGTCGTCGCCGTCCCCGGCCTGGTCACGGGCACCTTCCCCAGCGGCCAGGGGCGCGAGAAGTGGACCGCCCAGGGCCGGGTCCTGCCGCACGGGCTGCGCGGCGACGCCGACACGCTCCCGGACGTCGCCTCCTGGGACGCCAAGGGCCTCAAGGACTTCCACGGGGCCATGAAGGACCACCAGCACACCGAGGAACTCCGCCTCGGCTACGTCACCTTCACCCGGCCCCGCTCCCTGCTGCTCGGCTCCGGCCACTGGTGGGGGCCCAGCCAGAAGCGGCGGCGCGGCCCCTCGGACTTCCTCACCGCCCTCCATGACCACTGCGCCGCCGGACACGGCGAGATCGAGGCCTGGGCCGGCGAACCCGCCCCCGACGAGGAGAACCCGGCCCTCCGGGCGGGCGCCGCCGACCGGGCCTGGCCGCTGCCCCTGGACGGCGAGGCGCTGGCCCGCCGCCGCGCCGCCGCCGCGACGGTACTGGCCCACCTGGAGTCCCTCCCGTCGGCGGGCGCCGCCCAGGACCCGTCCGCGCCCGCCGCCCCGCCCACCGGTGCCACCCCCGGCCGGCCCCCCGCGCCGGACGACGAGCCCTTCGCCGACGAGGAGACCCTCCCCCCGGACGACGAGCCCTTCGCCGACGAGGAGACCCTCCCCCCGGACGAGGACCCCCGCGGACCCTCCGACGGTTCGGACGACACCGCCGACTGGCACTCCTGGACGGCGGACCGTCCCGCCGCCCCCGCGCGGCGGCCCGCCCCCACCGTCCCGCACCAGGCCCCGCCCCCCGGACCGTCCGGACCCGCGGGGACCCGGGAGACCGCCCGCCCCACCCCCGAGGAGGCCCGCGCCATCGCCTCCTGGGACCGCGACCTCGACGCCCTCACCGGCGAACTGCTGCGTGCCCGCCGGGGCGTGACCGAGGTGCCGCTGCCGGCCGCGCTGACCGCCTCCCAGGTGCTGCGCCTCGCCGCCGACCCGGACGGCTTCGCGCAGGAGCTGGCCCGCCCCATGCCCCGCCCGCCCCAGCCCGCCGCACGCCGCGGCACCCGCTTCCACGCCTGGATCGAGGCCCGCTTCGAAGCCCTGGCCCTGCCCATGCTGGAACCCGACGAGCTGCCCGGCGGCGACGCCGAGATCGCCGACGAGCGCGACCTGGAGTTCCTCAAGGACGCCTTCGAGCGCACCGCGTACGCGCGCCGCACCCCGTACCGGGTGGAGGCGCCCTTCCAGCTCTCCCTGGCCGGGCGCGTGGTGCGCGGACGCATCGACGCCGTCTACCGCGCGGAGGAGGGGGACACGGCCCGGTACGAGATCGTCGACTGGAAGACGCACCGCGTCCACGAGGCCGACCCCCTCCAGCTCGCCGTGTACCGCCTCGCCTGGGCGGAGCAGCGGAACGTCCCCCTGGAGTCCGTCACGGCCGCCTTCGTCTACGTACGCACCGGCGAGGTCGTGCACCCCGAGGGGCTGCCGGACCGGGCCGGGCTGGAGCGGCTGCTGCTCACCGGGGACGCTGGTGACGCATCGCACGGTCCCGACGACACCTCGCACGGCCGGGGGGTCCGCGCGGGCCGATAGGCTCGTGGGCATGAGCAAGCCCGTTGACAATGCCGTCAGCGCCGTCCGTGCGTACGTCGACCGGCACCGCGCAGTCTTCCTGGACGACCTCGCCGCCTGGTTGCGCATCCCCTCCGTGTCGGCCCAGCCCGACCACGCCGAGGACGTACGCCGCAGCGCCGACTGGCTCGCCGCCAAGCTCCGCGAGACCGGCTTCCCGACCGTCGAGGTCTGGCCCACCCCCGGCGCCCCGGCCGTCTTCGCCGAGTGGCCCGCGCAGGACCCCGGGGCCCCGGTCGTCCTCGTCTACGGCCACCACGACGTGCAGCCCGCTGCCGTCGCGGACGGCTGGGACAGCGACCCCTTCGAGCCCGTCGTCCGCGGGAACCGCCTCTACGCGCGCGGGGCCGCCGACGACAAGGGCCAGGTGTTCATGCACACCCTCGGCGTCCGCGCCCACCTCGCCGCCACCGGCCGCACCGCCCCCGCGGTCACCCTCAAGCTCCTGATCGAGGGCGAGGAGGAATCCGGCTCCCCGCACTTCCGCGCCCTGGTGGAGGAGCGCGCCGGACGGCTCGCCGCCCACGCGGTGATCGTCTCCGACACGGGCATGTGGGCCGAGGACACCCCGACGGTGTGCACCGGCATGCGCGGCCTCGCCGAGTGCGAGGTCCGGCTCTACGGCCCCGACCAGGACATCCACTCCGGCTCCTTCGGCGGCGCGGTCCCCAACCCCGCCACCGCCCTCGCCCGCCTCATCGCCGCCCTCCACGACGAGGACGCCCGGGTCGCCGTCCCCGGCTTCTACGACGGCGTCGTCGAGCTCACCGACCAGGAGCGCCGCCTCTTCGCCGAGCTGCCCTTCGACGAGGACCGGTGGCTGCGCACCGCCAGGTCCCACGCCGCCCACGGCGAGGCCGGGCACACCACCCTGGAGCGCGTCTGGGCCCGCCCCACCGCCGAGGTCAACGGCATCGGCGGCGGCTACCAGGGCGCCGGCGGCAAGACCGTCATCCCCTCCTCCGCCATGGCCAAGCTCACCTTCCGGCTGGTCGCGGGCCAGGACCCGGCGCACATCGAGAAGGCGGTCCGCGCCTGGGCCGCCGACCGGGTGCCCGCCGGCATCCGCTGCGAGATCGTCTTCGGCTCCGCCACCCGCCCGTGCCTGACGCCGCTGGACCACCCGGCCCTGCGCTCCGTGACCCGCGCCATGGGCCGGGCCTTCGAGCAGCCGGTGCGCTTCACCCGCGAAGGCGGCTCCGGACCGGCCGCCGACCTCCAGGAGGTCCTGGACGTCCCGGTGCTCTTCCTCGGCATCTCGGTGCCCTCCGACGGCTGGCACGCCCCCAACGAGAAGGTCGAACTCGATCTGCTGGCCAAGGGCGTCGAAACCTCGGCGTACCTGTGGGAGGACCTGGCGGAGCACTGGCGGAACGCCCCCTGACCACCCGCGCGGTTCCGGGGACCGGCGGCGCGCGGGGCACACTGGAGGGGTCGTCCCGCACCGCCGAGCCCTCCCGGACCCGGTCCCGCCCGACCGCACGACCCGCCGAACCGCCGCCTCACACCACCGTTGCCCGGGGGAGTTGGAAGCACCCGTGACCACCTGGACCGATCCCACCGCCGACCGTCCCATCTCGCTCACCGTCCCGAGCGGAATCGACCGCGCCGCCCACCACCGGCTCGACGAGGCATGGCTCGCGGCGGCCTGGAGCCACCCCACCACGCGCTGCTTCGTGGTCTCCGGCGGGCAGGTCCTCATCGACGACGCCCCCGACGGGCGCACCGAGCTCGTCATGACGCCCTCCTTCGAGGCCCCGCTCACCGAGGCCCACCGGTACTTCCTGGGCACCGACGGCGACGGGGTCAGCTACTTCGCCCTCCAGAAGGACTCCCTGCCCGGCCGCATGGACCAGTCCGCGCGCCCGGCGGGGCTGCGCGAGGCGGGGCTGCTCCTGCCGCCCCGCGACGCGGGCCTGATGGCCCACGCGGTCGCCCTGGAGAACTGGCAGCGGCTGCACCGGTTCTGCTCGCGCTGCGGGGAGCGCACCGTCATCGCCGCGTCCGGCCACGTCCGCCGCTGCCCGGCCTGCGGCGCAGAGCACTACCCGCGCACCGACCCCGCCGTGATCATGGCCGTCACCGACGCGGAGGACCGCATCCTGCTCGGCCGCCAGGTCCACTGGCCCGAGGGGCGCTTCTCCACGCTCGCCGGGTTCGTGGAGCCCGGGGAGTCCGTCGAGCAGTCGGTGCGCCGGGAGGTCCACGAGGAGGCGGGCGTCGTCGTCGGCGAGGTGGAGTACGTGGCCAGCCAGCCCTGGCCCTTCCCGTCCAGCCTGATGCTGGGCTTCATGGCCCGCGCCACCTCCACCGACATCCAGGTCGACGGCGACGAGATCCACGAGGCCCGCTGGTTCTCCCGGGAGGAACTGGGCGCCGCCTTCGCCTCCGGCGAGGTGCTCCCGCCCTACGGCATCTCGATCGCGGCCCGGCTCATCGAGCGGTGGTACGGCCGGCCGCTGCCCACCCGCGGGATGGTCTGAGCCCGGTCCCGGGCACCGCGCGGACGCCCCGGAGGGGTCCGCCCGTGCGGCGCGCTCCGGGCGGGGCCGCCCCCGCCCGGCTCCGGCCGCCGTGCGCAGGCGTGAGGGGCGGCCCCTCCCCGTGGAAGGGGCCGCCCCTCATGCCTGTGACCGCGCGCCCGCCGGAACGCTCACGCCCCGGATCCGCGGCGCGCGCCCGCCGGGGCACCCCCTGGGGCCGCGGGCACGTCCGTTCAGGCGCCGATCTTCTGCTTCACCTGGGCCAGCGACGGGTTCGTCAGCGTCGAGCCGTCGGGGAAGAGCACGGTCGGCACCGTCTGGTTCCCGCCGTTCGCCTTCTCCACGAACGCGGCGGACTCGGGGTCGTGCTCGATGTTGACCTCGGTGTACGCGATGCCTTCGCGGTCCATCTGGCTCTTCAGCCGACGGCAGTAGCCGCACCACGTGGTGCTGTACATCGTCACAGTACCCGGCATGTCTCTCGCGCTCCTTCGGCTTCTGGCGGCTCTGTGATGAGGCCGCAGGAGGTGAACGTCCGGGAAGCCGCAGCCATTCCCGCCGGGCCGCGCTCTCCATCGGAACCATCATGGTCATACGACGATCGGTGCCCGCCTGTGGACAGCCCGCCGCATCCGTCACCCGCGACCTGGCAGCATGGCCGTGTGACAGCAGCAACGCACTCCACCCTCTTCCCGCAGGTACCGGAATCGGCCGACGCGGTGCTCGACGGGCTCGACCCCGAGCAGCGCGAGGTGGCGACCTCCCTGCGCGGCCCGGTGTGCGTGCTGGCCGGAGCCGGTACGGGCAAGACCCGGGCGATCACCCACCGGATCGCCTACGGGGTCCGCGCCGGGGTCCTCCAGCCGTCCAGCGTCCTCGCCGTCACCTTCACCAACCGGGCCGCGGGGGAGATGCGCGGCCGGCTCCGCCAGCTCGGAGCCGTGGGCGTCCAGGCCCGCACCTTCCACTCGGCGGCGCTGCGCCAGCTCCAGTACTTCTGGCCGAAAGCGGTCGGCGGCGCGATGCCCCGGCTCGCCGACCGCAAGATCCAGCTCGTCGCGGACGCCGCCGCCGCCTGCCGCATCCGCCTCGACCGGGGCGAGCTGCGGGACGCCGCCGCCGAGATCGAATGGTCCAAGGTCACCCAGACCGTCCCCGCCGACTACGCCTCCGCCGCCGCTGGAGCGGGCCGCGACACCCCCCGCGACCCGGCGGAGATCGCCCAGCTCTACGCCGCCTACGAGGACCTCAAGCGCGGGCGCGGCGTCATCGACTTCGAGGACGTCCTGCTGCTGACCGTCGCGGTCCTCCAGGACCGGGAGGACGTGGCCGAGCAGGTCCGCGCCCAGTACCAGCACTTCGTGGTCGACGAGTACCAGGACGTCAGCCCCCTCCAGCAGCGCCTGCTGGAGCTGTGGCTCGGCGACCGCGAGGACCTCTGCGTGGTCGGCGACGCCAGCCAGACGATCTACTCGTTCACCGGAGCGACCCCGGACCATCTGCTCGACTTCCGGGTCCGCCACCCCGGCGCCACCGTCGTCAAGCTGGTCCGCGACTACCGCTCCACCCCCCAGGTCGTCCACCTCGCCAACGGACTGCTCGCCCAGGCCCGGGGCCGGGCCGCCGACCACCGGCTGGAGCTGGTCTCCCAGCGCGCCGCCGGCCCCGAGCCCGCCTACGCCGAGTATCCCGACGAGCCGTCCGAGGCCGAGGGCGCCGCCCGTCGCATCCGTGAACTCGTCGACTCCGGCGTCCCGGCCGCCCAGATCGCCGTCCTGTTCCGCACCAACTCCCAGTCCGAGACCTACGAACAGGCCCTCGCCGACGCGGGCGTCCCCTACCAACTGCGCGGTGCCGAGCGCTTCTTCGACCGCCCCGAGGTGCGCAGGGCGGGCACCGCCCTGCGGGCCGCCGCCCGCTTCGGTGGCAACGACTCCCTCCTCGACGACGCCGTCGACCTTCCCTCCCAGGTGCGCGCCGTGCTCTCCGGCGAGGGCTGGACCCCGCTGCCCCCCGCCGGGTCGGGCGCCGTCCGGGAGAGCTGGGAGTCGCTGGCCGCCCTGGTCCACCTCGCCGAGGACTTCACCGCCGCCCGCCCCGGCGCGACCCTCGCCGATCTGGTCGCGGAGCTGGACGAACGGGCGGGCGCCCAGCACGCCCCGACGGTCCAGGGCGTCACCCTGGCCTCCCTGCACTCGGCCAAGGGCCTGGAGTGGGACGTCGTCTTCCTGGTGGGTGTCGCCGAGGGGATGATGCCGATCACCTACGCAAAGACCGACGAGCAGATCGAGGAGGAGCGCCGTCTCCTCTACGTCGGTGTCACCCGCGCCCGGGAACACCTCCACGTCTCCTGGGCGCTCTCCCGCTCGCCCGGCAGCCGTCCCAACCGCCGCCCCAGCCGCTTCCTGCACGGGCTGCGCCCCGGCTCCGCCACCGCGGCGGCCCGCCCGGCCGCGGGCGGCGCCGGAGGGGTGGAGCGCGGCAGGTGGAGCGGCGCCACGACCGCGGACGCGCCCCGCCGGGTGCCGCGCACCCCGGCCCGCTGCCGGGTCTGCGGACGCAGCCTCACCGACGCCGGTGAGATGAAGCTGATGCGCTGCGAGGACTGTCCCTCCGACATGGACGAGGGGGTGTACGAGCGGCTGCGCGAGTGGCGTGCCGTCCAGGCGGAGCGCAGCGGACAGCCCGCGTTCTGTGTGTTCACCGACAAGACGCTGATGGCGATCGCCGAGTCGGTCCCCGAGGACGACCGCGAACTCGTCCGCATCCCCGGCGTCGGCGCGCGCAAGCTCACCCGTTACGGAACGGATGTGCTGGCCATCTGCGCAGGCCAGGACATTGCCGCGGGACAAGGGAACGACTGATGCGAACTCGTCGGAAAAATAGTTTGCGCATGCGCGGGGAATCCCCATAGGTTCTTGGTCACGGGAGCAGTGGCCTTCCCCGAGGCCCTGAATCCGTGTTGTACTTACACATATCCATGGACCGGTTCACCCCGGTCCCTCGAGACGCCGAGAGGAGGCGAGTCAAGTGATCAGCATCATCAAGAGCTCCAACGCCAAAATGAGCGACCGCTCGACCGTCTCCCTGTGCATGCTCGGCGCCTCGTACCAGGGCACCGGTGCGTCCGGCATCCGTGTCGCGCACCTGGCGTCCTCCTCCTTCGCTCCCGCGGGCCTTCCCGTCCGTGAGCGCGATGAGCGACCGACCGAGGCACTGGAAGCGGCAGTAGTGGCACAGGCCAAGGCCTATGCCTTTACGGCTACCGGTGCCGGATTCCGGAAGCAGACGACGCAGCACCACCTGATGTGGGCCTTCCGTGGGCCAGAACCCTGGAGTGATCCAGCCTGATCGTCGATCAGGCCGGCGCCTCAGGGCCGCGGAACCCCATCCGGGAACCGCGGCCCTTCTGTTTTTCCCGAACAGGAACGACAGCACGCAGGCGCCTCGGGACGAGCACAGAGCACCCGGTACCAACGCCGCAACCGGCCAACCGGCCGGACGACCAGACGAGGAAGACCAACCGTGCAACTCGAAGCGCACGCCCCGTCCGTACCGCCATCCGGCACGATCCCCCAGCCCGTCCCCACGGAGGACCCCGCCTTGACCCCGCCCGTCTCGCCCACCCCGCTCACCGCGCTCGACGACGCCATCGAGAACCTCGGCGTCCCCGTCCCCTGCCGTTCCTACGACCCGGAGGTCTTCTTCGCGGAGTCGCCGGCGGACGTGGAGTACGCCAAGTCCCTGTGCCGCACCTGTCCGCTGGTCGAGGCCTGCCTCGCCGGTGCCAAGGAGCGGCGTGAGCCCTGGGGCGTCTGGGGCGGCGAGCTGTTCGTGCAGGGGGTCGTCGTCGCCCGGAAGCGGCCCCGCGGCCGTCCCCGCAAGAACCCGGTCACGGCATGAACACCGCAGGAACCATCAACCGTCCCCTCACGCACGACCCCCAGAAGCAGGCCCCGATGAAGCCGTCCCCCCACGAGAACACGGGCGTCGAGCCCGAAGACCGCACCACGAAGGGCGCGAAGGACTCGCGTCAGAACAGGACCCGAGAAATGCAACTCATCCCAGAAGCCCTGGCGCGTGCGCATATGCACGACCGCCTGCGCGAGGCTGAGCGGGAGCGCCGCGCGGTGCGCCTGGCCACCGCTCGCCGCATGCAGCGCCGGGCGGAGCGCGCCTCGATGCGCGCCCGCCGCGCGCTCGCCATGGCGGTCATGCAGTAGTCAGACCAGCGCGAACACACCGATGAGGTGGCCTCCCGGCCAGGGAGGCGTGGCTCCGGTCGCGGGGGGCCGGTCCGTTCCGACGGACCGGCCCCCCGCGCCGCGTTCCGGGCGCCGTCGGCGGGAGCCGCAGGGTGCCGGTGCGGGAGTCGGCTGCCCGGGGTGGGAGTCTGGATCAGCGATGCGGTCCGTCGGCTCGCGCGCCGCTCTCGGCGAGCGGGGGAGCGCTGCGCTGCCCGCACCGTGCACTGCCCGCGCTGCGAACTGCTCTGCGCTGCGAACTGCCCCGCCTGCCCGGCACAGGGCGGGCGCCTTCCCGCCCGCCGCGTCGCGCCCCGCGTATGCTCTGCCGCCTGCCGCCTGCCGCCTGCCGCCTGCCGCCTGCCGCCTGCCGCCTGCCGCCTGCCGCCTGCCGCCTGCCGCCTGCCGCCTGCCGCCTGC
>NZ_WWGX01000048.1 GCF_009862265.1 Streptomyces sp. SID8352
CTCTGCTGGACATCGACATCGAGGCCGTCCGCCGCAACCCTGCCGACCAGGGCAAAGGGCTCGTCCCGCAGCCCAAGCGGTGAGTGGTCGAGCAGACGAACGGCACGCTGATGCTCCACCGGCGTCCGGCCCGTGAGTACGGCCACCGGCCCGACACCTCCGCCTCGCGCGTCTGCCGGGCCTCCACCGCGAACANGGCCCGGCGCCTCACCACACCCACGCCGGCCTGGCGCGACACCATCGGGCTGGCCGCGTGAACATCACCGAACTTCTGGTCGACCTTCACATCCAGGAGAACGCGGCCACGGCCCGGGCGGACGAACTCCGCAATCAGACCGCGCACTCCANCGCCCCTCTCGCCGAGACCGAAGTCCGCCTCGCAGACCTCGCCACCACCCGCAANATCATCGCCGAACTCGTACCTACCGGAACCGAACCNGGTCCCCCCGAGTCGAGCACCGCCTACCAGGCCNTCGCCGACGCCTTCAGCCAGCACCCCGACCAGGCGTTCCNGGCCCGCGAACTGCACGAACTCCTCGACACGCCCACCGACGAGGCATCCGTCAACATCACCCGCAGCCGCCTCGGACGACTCACCCGCCAAGGCTTCCTCACCCAACCGGACGAGGCCGCTACCAGAAACGGACTTAATGCCCACTGAGGTTGAACTCGCGGTGTTGTAGGGGCTGACGGCTCGTCGCCTGTGCGGTATCACCAAGGCATGAGGTATCCGCAAGGGAGCGGACTGACTGCCGAAAGGCAGTGGTTTCGCGAGAGGTTACGACTCAAGGCGGCCAAGAGGGCCGCACAGGCGGGAGTTCGCCACGTCCCGGGACTGGCTGACGATCTACTACCTGCCGCCCTACGCACCCGACCTCAACCCCGTCGAAGGCATCTGGTCACTGCTGCGGCGCGCTGGCTCTCCAGCGTTGTCTTCAGTACCCCGAACACCTCGTCCAGCGCACCGACGCGGCCTACGGCACATCCAGTACGGCAACGACCTCATAGACGGCTGCCTCACCGAGACCGGCCTGACCATTAGACCCAAGTGAGCAACGACACGACATCACGAGTTCCACCTCAGCCGACCCGTATCGCTTGCCCCTCAGCGCCAACAACGCGCAAACGCTATTCGGTGGTGGCCTAGACAACGGAAGCAGGGTATAGGGGGAGTTGGTGGCTCAGTAGCGACAGCACGAACCTGGCAGACGGCCCACCGCTTGATGATGAAGTGGGCCGTCGATATTGCCCCAGACCTTGAAGACAGCGCCAAACGGGCATGCCCGCGTGGCCAGACTATTGGGCCGTGCCCTGGCCCTGGACCGGAAGTCCCATGGTACTGCCCACTCCAGCACAGCGCACAGTACTGATAACCGGTGGGTCCAGCGGTATAGGATCGGCTACGGTGCGACTGTTCGCCCAGCGCGGCGACCAGGTCTGGTTCACATATCACCATGGTCAGCAGCAGGCCACGAACCTCATCACGAGATGGGAGCCGCAGGCGCGGCAACCGAGTTGGCCGTGACAGAATGGATGCTCTCCAAGGTCGGATGGCAGCCGCCAGACTCATCGGGAGTCCTGGTTCACGGGGGCTCTCTGGCCAATCTCACCGCTCTGCTGGCCGCCAGGGCTCGCGCCTTCCCCTCCGCCTGGGAACAGGGAACTCCAGCAGAAGCCGTAATCCTCGTGCCCGCCGGAACCCACGTATCAGTGGCCCGCGCAGCATCGATCCTGGGGCTGGGCTCGCGGGCGGTGCACCCCCTGCCCTGCGACGACCTCGGCCGTACCCGGGGCGAGCGCGTCGCGGAAGCCATTGAGCTCCAGCACCGCGCTGGTCGGCGGGTCATGGCCGTTATCGCCAACGCCTGCGCCCCTACCACCGGTCTCTACGACCCGCTTGAGGCAATGGCCACGGCATGCCGAGACAAACGGGTCTGGCTGCATGTAGACGCTGCCCACGGTGGCTCTGCCCTGTTGGTGCCCGAACTACGCACCCTCCTGCGCGGCATCGAACAGGCCGACTCAGTGACCTGGGACGCACACAAGATGCTGCGCACGTCCACGCTGGCCGCAGCTGTCCTGATCCGTCGCAGCGAGGATCTGCACCACGCCCTCCGGCAGTCCGCCGACTACCTCTTCTTCAACGACGCCCGCACTGGCCCAGACCTGATGCACTGCACCGTGGAAGGCTCCAAAGCAGAACTCGGCCTCAAGATATTCCTGAACCTTGCCTGGCGTGGCGAACAGGGGCTCGCCGCGTATGTTCACGGCCGCCACCAAGCAGCCCGCACCTTGTGGAGAATGGTCTCAGCCAGGAACACTTTCGAAGCCCTGAGCGAGCCGGAGAGTAATCTTGTTTGCTTCCGCTACGCCGATGGTAACGATCCTCATAGCGAAGTCCGCCACATCGCGATACGCGACCGCCTCATGGGCCAAGGTACTTTTCACCTCGCATCCTCATTGGTACGCAACAGACGCTGGTGGCGGGCGACAGTCATGTCCCCAGCCTCCGACCAAGCCATATTCACCCAACTGCTTGACACCCTTGAGATCGCCTATCAAGAGGCCTCATATTGATCCGAAACGGTTTGGGTTCTGGGTCGTTGGTGGGGTGTGAGCGATCTGGTGGGGGACGCGCGGCATCTGTCGCCGTCGGCGCGGGAGGCCCCTGCGGCTGCGGGNGGTGGCCGCGTTGGNGGCGGGGCGGGACCGTGAGGACGTGGCGGNGGTNTTCGGGGTGTCGCTGAAGGCTGTCGACGGGTGGTGGGTGAAGTGGCAGGCCGGNGGGCGGGAGGCGCTGGTCATGCGTCCGCGTGGCAGGCCGGTCGGTGTGCACCAGGTGTTCGGGGAGTCCGGGCAGGCCGCGGTGCGGCAGGCGGTCCTGGACCACCGGCCCTGTGACGTGGGGCTTTCCGGNCAGCTGTGGACGCGGCGTCTGGTGGGCGATCTGATCGCGAAGCTGTACCGGGTGCGGATGACCGAGGTGGGAGTGGGCAAGTACCTGAAGCGGTGGGGGCTGTCCTCCCGGCGCCCGGACAAGCGGGCCGTCGAGCAGGACCCCGGATGCGGTCAGGCGCCGGCACGAGGAGACCTGGCCGAAGATCCGGGCGCGGGCGAGAGCCGAGGGCGGCGAGATCCTCTTCGCCGACCAGGTCGGGATCCGCTCGGACCGGGTCGCCGGCCGGGCCTGGGGTGAGAAGGGCAGGACAGCGGTGGTACGGCGGAGCGGGAACCGGTTCTCGGTGAACGCGGTGCCGGCGATCAGCACCAGGGGCCGGATGCACTTCATGGTCTTCGCCGAGAGCTTCACCGCCGAGGTGATGTGCCGCTTCCCGGACCGGCTCGCCGGCCACTTCGACCCCAAGGTCCACCTCGTGGTCGACGGGCACTCCGTCCATCGATCCAGGAAGGTCCGCGACTGGCTCGCCGCCCACCCCGACGACGTCGAAATGCACTTCCTGCCGCCGTACTCACCCGAGCTGGACCCCGACGAGCTGGTCAACGCGGACCTCAAGCACAGCCTGCCCAAGCAGCACCGGGCCCGGAACCAGGCCGAACTCGCCGCCGAGACCCGCCGCTTCTTCCGCCGACGTCAGCGTCAGCCACACATCGTCCGCGGCTACTTCGGCGGCCCGCACGTCCGCTACGTCCTGGACGAGAACCCCATGAGTTTCTGGTCAATAGGCAGCGGTCCCAGCGAGGATCCCGGCAGGCGTGGTCATCGTCCTCCGACCGTCGCCGCAGCGGCCTCACCCGAGGTTCACGTTTCGTATCACCGCGAAGGGTGTCGGTGATGGTAATCACCCGCTTGGTTCTGCCAGCCAACAGGACGCGCCGTTCCGCCGACGGACAGAGGCCCACATGAGCCCGAACAGTACCCACTGGATGAACTACGCCACTAGCGTCGCGGAAAGGGCTCCGCACCAAGGGCGGCGAGTCGGCGTCGCCCTCGTTTCCGAAGGCAATGAGTTGATCTGCTCCACCTTCGAGGGCGAAGCAGCCGGCGGATCCTGGTATCGCACTCTGCGGAGCAAGATTCAGGAACTCGGGACACCCAGCGTTCACAGCGCATATCTGACGATCAACATCCTGTCAGCGGACGGCTCGTTCGAGCTCGGTGAACTCCTGGAGGAAGTGCGTGTTGACAGGGTCTACGTCGGCCTGCCAGACCCTGCGTTGACGACGTACCTCGACGACGATCCCGTCACTGCAGGAGGCCATGTCCACCGCTTCTCCGACAATTTGCAGCGTCAGATTCTCAAGCAGAACCAAGGCCATGGGAAGAACTTCGAGGTCGGGCCGCCTGTCCACGATGACCGGGTGCGGCGGGACTTCACCGCACCCGGGCCGAACCGGCTGTGGCTCACGGACATCACTGAGCACGCCACCGGCGAGGGCAAGTTGTACCTGTGCGCGGTCAGGGACATGTACTCCGGCCGCATCGTGGGCTATTCCATCGACGCCACGGCTGCACAGCCCACACGGAGCGAGTACACGACGTCGTTCGCGGACGCCTTGATCTGCCGGGACAACGGCTGGTGGAGCGCCTTCGGCAAGCGAAGAGGGGCCTGGGAGCGCGGCGTGACCCTGTACGGCATCCCGCCCGCCGGAATGCGCCGCACCATGGCACCCGAAAGCGGGCGGGACCACGCCCACGCCATCGCCGAGACCGCGCACGCCTGGTGGACGTCCAACCGCGGGGGTTCCAGCGAACCGGGCCATCGCGGTCGGTACTCTGGCCGCCCTCGCCCTCTCCGCGCCCTCACGGCCGGACGGCCCCGACTACGGCCCGCTCCTACTTACGCCCATGTCCACACCAAAGTCACTTTGAACTACGCAGGTCGGGACGATTGGGGCTGCTAACTGGCCATACTGATGACCGTGTTCGTTACGTCGCGTTCACAGTCCGAGACTCACAGCGACCGGCCGAGTGGGTTGTCGACGTGCACAGATGAAAAATATGGGCGAGGTCTGGGCACACCCTCCCCCTCCGTCGGTGCAACAATGATTGAGCCACAGAGGTGAAGGAGTACTTGAATGCACGGTTCATTGCTGCGAGCATCTATCCATCAGGGAAGTAGAGCGCCTGACGGCCTGAGTGATGGAACGTTGATGAGTCGACCATTCGAAAAATTGACACGATCAACTCAGCGAAAGAGGTTGCGGTCTCTGGCTTTCGAGTCACTTGAGGGCTGCGGCGTCATCGCACGTGAAATCAGACTTCTACAGTTCGAGGACAATGCGGTTTATCTCGTCGAAGCGGACGGCGGGCGGTACGTTCTGCGTATGTCCGTGCGCGACGGCCGGAGCCCACAGGAGCAGGAATCCGAGCTGGGGTGGATGGACGCGTTGGTCTCCGACAAAGCAATCATCGCTCCGAAGCCCGTCCATGCAGGGCCGGATCGCAAGGTGTTGAGCCAGACACCTTCCGGATGGCCTGAGACCGTAACGTCTGCAGTATTTGAATGGATTCCCGGGAAGGCATCCCCTGGTTCTTTGAACGCGGAGATGGCCGAGGAACTCGGACGTGTGACCGCGAAGCTCCATGAACACGCAGTGCGCTACGAAATGCCCGCCGGATTTTCCCGTCCCGCGTGGGGGCATGCGCAGATTTTCGAAGACGGAGCGGCAGTGAGTGACCCTCTGGCGGTCGAGCGACTCGACGTCGGGGAGCAGGACCTGTTGGTCCAGGTGGGCGAGGCGGTGCGCGATCGGCTGCCCGAGCATGTCTCTGCTGAGTGGGGGTTGATCCACGCCGACCTGCACAGAGGGAACCTCGTGGTCACACCCGACAACAATCTGGCGGTCATCGACTTCGACGACTGCGGCCTCGGGTACTACATGCTCGATGTAGCCACGGTCCTGTCGTCTTTTCTGCGGTCAGTCGGCCCCGCCAAGTATCCGAACTTCGCCGAGAAGTATGTCTGCGGATACCTTTCCGTCCGGGAGTTCCCGGCCTCGATAGACCGCTTGAACGAATTCCTGGTCATGCGCGACATGATCATCCTGAACTTCATCCTGGGCTCCCGGAACAAGGCCGTCATGGAATGGGGGCCCAGCCGCGCCCAAGGGATTCTCGATCTGATGCGAGAATACCTCAACACCGGAAAATACCCAGGCTGGCTAAACCTTACCTGAATCATGAAACAGATAGAGAGGAGGCCTGGATGGACACTCGGAGTCATCTTGACGTCCGACCGAAGAACGCTTTCGACGGATTAGGTGTTCGATTACGTCGATTATTCTCGCCGGAGACGGGAAGGAGCCTGATTGTACCGCTCGACCATGCCATCACCATGGGGCCGACCGGGGGACTGCAACGTCCACGCACCATCATTGAGGCCGCAGCACTCGGAAAAGCGGACGCGGTGATGCTCAGGCCCGGTATGGTCAACTGCCTTTCCGTGGCCGGCGCCGAGAACCTGGGAGTCATTCTCGCCCTGACAGGACGGCTAGCCTCGGGCGTGGATCACGTCCTGCTCAATTCGGTCGAATACGCTGCGGCCCAGGCGGCAGACGCCGTTTGCGGAGAGTTCAAGTTCGGTTCATCCGGCGATCTGGAGAACGCCCGCGTCATCGCGGAACTCGCCGAACGCGCACACGCTGTGGGGCTTCCTGTCCTCGTCACGGTCTACAGCCGACCCGAGATTCTGGAGAAACTCGGAACCGATGCATATGCACACGCGTGCCGGATCGCGGAGGAGATCGGGGCTGACGTCATCAAGACCTCCCTACCGGACGACGGCGATATCATAGCACAGTGCGTCGAGAGCACTTCGGTGCCCATCGTGCTGGCGGGCGGGCCCCCGGACGCGACGGTGGTCCTTGAGGACTTCCTTCGCCGAGCGGTAGATCAGGGCATCGGCGGCGCCGCGATCGGGCGCCGCGCCTGGGGGGCCGACAAGCCAGCTGAGGCCATCCGCAGCCTGGCGGCTGCCGTCCACGGAGGTCGCAAGCATGTCTGAGCCAGTTGATCTGCTGGTCATCGGGCTCGGTTACGTGGGGCTGCCGCTCGCCAGGGAAGCCGTCCAAGCAGGCCTCAGCGTCCGTGGGTTCGACGTCAGTCCGCGCGTGGTCCGCGGACTGAACGCAGGAACGTCCCACATCGACGGCGTCAGCGACGAGGACATCGCGCAGCTGCGCGCGGCTGGCTTCACGGCCACCTGCGACGAGGACAACTTCGGCGCGCCCCGTGCCGTCGTCGTGTGCGTGCCAACGCCGTTGGACGACGTGGGCCAGCCCGACCTGTCCAAGGTGATCGGTGCCACCGGCATGGTGGGTCGCCGGCTGCGCCGGGGCATGCTGGTCGTGCTGGAGTCCACAACCTTCCCCGGCACCACGGACAACATCGTCAGGCCCATCCTGGAGGAGTCCGGGCTGCGCGCCGGTGAGGACTTCGGGCTCGCCTTCTCACCCGAGCGCATAGACCCCGGCAACGGCGAGTATGGTGTGCGCAACACCCCCAAGATCGTAGGAGGATACACCTCGGGCTGCACCCGCCGCGCGATGGAGTTCTACTCCCGCTTCGTCGTCAAGGTTGTGGCGGCTAAGAGCACTCGGGAAGCCGAGATGGCCAAAATCCTGGAGAACACCTACCGCCAGGTCAACATCGCATTGGTCAACGAGATGGCCATGCTCAGCCACGAGTTGGGCGTCGACCTGTGGAACGCCATTGACTGCGCGACGACCAAGCCCTTCGGCTTCGCCCCCTTCCAGCCCGGCCCCGGCGTCGGCGGCCACTGCATCCCAATCGACCCCCTCTACCTGTCCTACCAGGCGCGGATGCTGGGCTGGCGGTCTCAACTGATCGACCTGGCCCAGGAGATCAACGACAGCATGCCGCGCTACGTCGTGGAACGCGCCGCTCGTATGCTCCTGCGGCACGGCGCCGAACTCACCGACTCCCGCGTCCTGGTGCTGGGCGTCACCTACAAGGCGGACATCTCGGATCAGCGGGAGTCCCCCGCCGACGACGTCGTGCGGCATCTGCGGACGCACGGCGCCGATGTCACCTACCACGACCCCTACGTCGGGCACTGGGCCGTGGACGATGTGGCCGTCCCGTACGCCGACGACCTGGACGCCGCCCTGCGCACGGCCGATCTGACGGTCGTGCTCCAGTGGCACTCGCCCTATCGAGAGCACGTCGACGGATCCAGGACCCGCATGCTCTTCGACACCCGAGGCTGGCTCGCCGACCGCGATGTCGCGGTTCTCTAGCGTGCCAGTCTTCCCGCTTCCGCCCCGCCCTCTTTCCGTCTGGCATCCGCCCATGGAGGACGTCATGTCCGTACTCCGATTACTTGACAGGGAAAACGCCTCGGAGCTGCCCGACGTCTGGTTGGTCACCGGAGTGGCCGGCTTCATCGGCTCTCATCTGCTGGAAACACTGCTGGAGGCAGACCGGCAGGTTGTGGGCCTGGACAACTTCTCGACCGGCAAGAAGGAGAACCTAGCGGACGTGGCGGCCCGAGTCGGCCCCGACCGGTGGGGGCGCTTCCGCCTGATCGAGGGTGACCTGCGATCCCGGGGGGACTGCGACGCCGCCGTCCACGGCGTCGACATCGTCCTGCACCAGGCCGCGCTCAACTCCGTACCCCGGTCCATGGCTCAGCCCGTCGCGGTGCTGGAGACCAACAGCCTTGGCTCGGTCAACCTCTTCACCGCGGCGGCCGAGGCTGGCGTGTCCCACGTTGTCTACGCCAGTTCCAGCTCCGTCTACGGTGACGTCTCCGCCCCGATGCGCCGTGAATCCGTGCTCGGCGAGCCGATGTCCCCCTACGCGGTGAGCAAGCGCGCCATGGAACAACTGGCGGCTGTCGTCCACCGCAACACCGCGACGACGCTGACCGGCCTGCGCTACTTCAACGTCTTCGGCCCGCGGCAGAACCCGGACGGGCCGTACTCGGCCGTCATCCCCCGCTGGATCCGCGCGCTCCTGGCCACGGAGTCACCCGTGATCTACGGGGACGGCACCCAGTCCCGGGACTTCACCCACGTCGACAACGTCGTACGCGCGAACATCTTGGCAGCGGTACGGACGCCCGGCGACCACCAGGTCTTCAACGTCGGCACCGGCCACGGCACATCGCTTAACACCCTCTTCGAGGTCCTGCGCGCCCAAGTCGCGGCCGTTACCGAGCGGCCGGAGATCGCCGCCCTGCCGTCCGCGCCTGCACCGCCGCGCGCCGGTGACGTGCTCTCCGCGCTGGCCGAACTCAGCCTGGTCCGGCAGGAGCTGGACTATGAGCCGACCGTCGGCCTTGTTCAAGGGCTGCGCGCAACGGTGTCGCACTTCGCAGGGACGCCCACCACTCACTCCCCCGAAGCGAGGATCTAGAACGTGCGTGTTGTCATGTACTGGCACAACGGTAGGAGTCTCGGGCACACGGCCGAGAGCGCGAAAGTGGCCCACGGACTGTCTGACAGCGGCGAGGAGGTGAACCTCTCAGGCCTGACCGGCGCCTACCGCGGGCTGGACCTGCTGCCGTCCGGCATGGACGTAGTGAAGCTGCCCGCTTTCACCAACTACGACAACGTTGCCGGTTGGGGCGCCCGCGGGCGGAGCGCGATGGAAGCTGGCCCACTGTTCCAGATGCGAGCAGAAATGGCCGAGGTCTTCCTCCGCCACTACGCACCCGACGTGTTCATTGTCAACCACCTGCCCAAGGGCGCCGAGGACGAACTGGCACCAGCGCTGACCCGTACCCGCGGCAGCGGCGGGCGCCGGATCCTGACCCTGCGCGGTGTCCTCTTCGACCGCGAGAAGACCGACCGCGAGTACTTCTGCGAGGACAGTGCCCGCTGGATCGACCAGCACTTCGACGCGATCCACGTCCACACGCACCCCGAGGTCTTCCAACTCGAGGAGCACTACGGCGTACCGGCGTACCTCAAGGACCGCATCCACTACACCGGTTACCTGGTCGACGAGTTCCGGCTGGGCAAGGACGCCGCCCGCTCGCACCTCGGAGTCCCCGACGGGGAGCGCCTGGTGCTGGCGAGCATGGGCGGTGGACAGGGCGCGATGCCGCTGTGGAGCGCGCTGATCGACGCGCTAGACAAGCAGCGCCCCCTGTTCGACCGTGTGCGGCTGGTGACCGGACCCTACCTGGAGGCAGCCGACGCCGAGGCCCTGCGTGAGCGTGCCGCGTCGCTGCCGTGGCTGGAGATCGTCGCCTACGAACCGGCGATGATGACCTGGATGGCGGCGGCCGACCTGTTCATCGGGGCCGCCGGCGCGAACATGCTGAGCGAGGTGCTCGCCGTCGGCTGCAACAGTGTGGTCATCCCGCGTCAGGTGCGGGAGTCGGAGCAGCGCATCCACGCCCGGCTGCTCGCCGACCGCGGGCTAGTCCGCATGTGCGACCTGCCCGCCGTCCTCGCCGGCGAGGCGGGCACCGTCCTGGCCGAGGCCCTGCGTGAGCCGCTGGCCCCCAAGGCGGGGCACCTGCTGGGCGGCGCCCGTCGCTACCCGCAGCTCTTACGAGGGGATGACGTGTGAGCGAGCTGGATGAGACCGCAGCACAGCAGGACGACAGCGACCTGCGCGTGTGTTTGCTGGTGCGCTACTTCACTGTCGGCGGCCTGGAGCGCGTGGTGACATCGCTGGCCAACGAGTTGGTGGAGCGCGGGGTCGACGTACGCGTCGTGGCTCTCGCGGTCGCCAAGCGCAACGCGCTCATGACCGAACTCGACCCGCGTGTGGAGGCTGTCTCCCTGTCCGGGTCGCCGCTGAAGCGGCTGGCGGACGTCGCCCGACTCACGCGCGGCCGGGTCGTCCACATCCACTTCGGTGACGGCCGAATCCACCCGCTGGTCAGGCTGGCCCTCAAGGGCCGACGGGTCGTCGTGTCGTACCACAGCGTCTATACACACAAGCGCAGTTGGCTGCGCAATCGTATCGACCAGTACTTCAACCGCCGGGCTGCCCAGGTACTCGCTGTCTCAGAGGCGGTGCGGGACTTCTGCGCCTCACAGGTCGGTCTTGCGCCCCAGCAGGTCGAGGTGGTCCCCAACGCCATCCGGGTGGACTGCCCGGAGCGCGTGGACGAGGGGAGCGACGGTCGGCTCACCGTGATCAGTCTGGCCGGGCTGTATCCGCACAAGAACCAGGCAGCAGTGCTGGCCGGTGTGGCGCAGGCCCGACGGCGGGGCGTGGACGTCCACTTGCGGGTGATCGGCGACGGGCCCGAGATGGCCGAGCTCTACCAGCAGAGCCTCGCGCTGGGCATCGCCGACGCCGTTGAGTGGTACGGCCAGGTGTGGCGCCGCGACTTGGTGCTTCCGCTGCTGATGTCGTCCCAGGCGTTCGTCTCGGCGAGCCGATTCGAGGGCATGCCCATCTCGATCCTGGAGGCTATGGCCGCGGGTCTGCCGCTGGTCCTCTCCGACATTCCGCCCCACCACGAGACGGCGGGCGAGGCATGCCTTTACTTCCCGCCGGACGAACCGCAGGAACTCGCCTCCGCGCTGGCGGAGTTGGCTACCGACCCCCATCGGCGCAAGGAACTGGGTGAGTTCAGCCTGGAGCGCTCCGGGCACTTCGACCTCGACCTGTTCACCGACCGCCACCTGCGGGCCTACCGGAGGGTGAGCGGCCGGTGAGCAGCGAGCAGGGCACGGCCGTCGTCAACGCGTCGATCGTGCACACCGACCGGCTCGGCGACGGCGAGTGCCTGTTCCTGCGCGACGGAGTCATCGAGTACGCCGGTGCGGACCGCCCGCCGCCCATCGGGTGGGACGTCGTCGACGTCCGGGGGCGGCTCGTGCTGCCCGGGCTCGTCGACATCCACGTGCACGGTGCGCGCGGCCGTACCTTCAACGAGGCGGACGCCGGGGCCTGGTACAGCATCGCCGCCGCGCATGCCGAGGCGGGCAGTACCAGCCTACTGGCGACGCTGGCCTCGGACAGCCTGCCCGCCCTGACCGCGGCCCTGGCCGCGGGCCGGCGGACAGCGGCCGGCCACCGGCCCGTCGGCGCCCACCTCGAGGGCCCCTATCTGAACCCGGAGTTCGGCGGCGCGCATCCGGCTGACGCCCTGTGCTTGCCTGACGACGGTGCGTGGCAGGCGCTCCTGTCCGAGCGGGATTTTCTCCGCATGGTGACGCTCGCTCCCGAACTGCCTGGGGCGGACAAGGTCATCCGTGCCTTCACCGAGCAGAACGTCACCGTCTCGGCCGGGCACAGCGGGGCCTCCAGCGGGGTGCTGACCGCCGCGCGCTCCCAAGGGCTGCGCCATGTCGCCCATCTGTGGAGCGGACAGTCCGCGCTTTTCAAGGAAGGACCGTGGCGCAGGACCGGGCTGCTGGAGGCGGTGCTGGCCTCCGAGGACCTCACTGCCGAACTCATCGCCGACGGGCGACACCTGCCGGCGGAGCTGGTGCGGATCGCGTACCGCTGCCTGGGACCGGAGCGGCTGTGTCTGGTCTCGGACGCCTCAGCCGGTACCGGTCTGCCGCCGGACACCGTGTTCTCCATGGGCGCGGCCCGGGGAATCGTCGCCGACGGCGTCGCCCTGGCCCAGGGCGGCGAGTCGTTCTGCGGAAGCACCAGCTTCCTCTCCGACGTCCTGCGCTTCACCGTGCTGGAGGCGAGAGTGCCGCTGGTGGACGCCACACGCATGGCGACTGCCACTCCGGCCCGGGTCGCGGGCATCGCCGAGCGGGTGGGTTCCCTCGTCCCCGGCGCGGATGCCGACCTCGTCGTCATGGACGACGTCCTCAGGGTGCTGCGCGTCGCCCGCCGCGGCCGATGGCTGGACGAGGGCGCGGAGCGGCCGGCGGACGGGCAGGAGGAAGCAGGCGATGGCTGAGCCCCGGCCCCTCCGGTACGCGCTGAGCGGAGCGGGGAAACGGGCCTGGAAGACGTATCTCCCCCTGTTCGGACCCGACGCGTACGCCCCCGGCATCGGCACGCTGGTCGCGGTGGCCGACATCGACCCGGAGCAGCGTGCCGCGGTGACGGCCCGGTGGCAGGTTCCCACGTTCGGCGGGGACATCCGCTCCATGCTGGCGGCGACCAGGCCGGACATGCTGATAGTCACCGCGCCGGACCACGCCCACGCCGAGCAGATCCAGGCCGCCCTGAGCGCCGGGGTGGAGGTGCTGACGGAGAAGCCGATGACGCTGTCGGCGGCGCAGGCGGAGTCCGTTGTGGCCGCAGAGCGCGGCTCCCCCGCCTCCGTACGCGTGGCGCACAACATGCGTTACCTCAATCTCCATCAGACCGTCAAACGCCTGCTAGACGAGAGAACGATCGGCCAGCCCGTTCAACTGCACCTGGCCTACCGGCTGCGGCCGGGTCACGGGCGCAGCTACTTCCTGCGGTGGCACCGCAGGACGGAGTCCTCCGGGGGGCTACAGATCACCAAGAGCTGCCACCACTTCGACCTGCTCAACTGGTGGCTGGCCGACCGGCCGCAGGAGGTCGCCGGCTGGACTCGCCGGGTCCACTACCGTCCGGACGCCGACACGGCGGACCGGCAGGTCCCGGCCGACGCGGACATCGCCGACGTACTCTCGGCCGTCATCCGCTACCGCGGGGGAGTGACCGCCCACTATTCCCTGTCGGCCCGGTCGTCCTGGGAGGGCTACACGCTGACCGTGCTCGGCACGGAAGGCGAGCTGACCACCCGGTACGAGGTGGAGCCAGCCGACGGGGCGCGGCGGGCCGAGGACTACACCGTCGAGGTGAGCCCACTCAGCGGACCGCCGCGGTCCTACACGGTCTCTCGGGAGACCGGCAGGCACTCCGGCGCCGACGCGCACATGATCGACGCGCTGCTGCGGCACTCCGCCGCGCAGCCGGAAGACCATACGGCGACCGCGGTCGACGGCGCCTACGCCGTGGCCGTCGGCGAGGCGCTGACCCGCTCGGCCGCAGGCGGCGCGGTGGTCGCCGTCGACGGACTGCTCCCCGGGATCTGCGCACACCCCGCCCATGCCGAACCGGCCTGGGCCACGACAAGAAAGGAGAGCTGAATGGATGCCACCGGCGTACCGGTTGTCCTCCGTGTCGACGAACTCGCCCCCGGGCAGTCTCGGACGTTCGGGCCGGCGGGCGAGGAAGCCGTCGTGGTGCTCCTCAGCGGGCGATGCGACGTCCGCTTCGACGACGGCCCCCACTGGGAGCGGCTGGGCGGGCGCAAGGACGTGTTCGACGGCAAGGCCACCGCCCTTTACACGCCCGTCGGCAGGGGATGGCGGATGACCGGGGGGCCGGACGGCGTACGCTTCGCGGTCGCGTCGGCGCCGGCCTCGACACCGCACGAGCCCTACGTCGTACGGCCCGGTGAGGTCCGCTCCGAACGGCGCGGCACCGGGGTCTACAGCCGTGAAGTCCATGACATCGTCGGACCCGAACAGCCCTCGGACGGCCTACTCGTGGGCGAGACCTTCAGCGACGAGGGTGTGTGGTCGAGTTATCCGCCGCACAAGCACGACGCCCACGACCCGCCCCACGAGAGCCACCAGCGGGAGGCGTTCCACGTGCGCGTCGACCCTCCCTCAGGGTTCGGGGTCTTCCTGCACTACGCGTCCCCGGAAGTCCCTCGACAGGCCCAGGTCGTGCACGACGGCGACACCGTCACCGTGCGGGACGGCTACCACAGCTTCGTCGCCGCGGCCGGGCACCGCTTCTACTATCTGTGGGCGCTGGCCGGCACCGAACGGCAACTGCACTTTCGTACCGACCCCCGCCACACCTGGCTCCTGGACGGTACCCGGTGACCGGCGGCGGCTTACCCAGCCGGATGCGGGCGGCCGTATGGCGCGGCCCTGGCAGGCCGCTGACCGTCGAGGAGCTGCCTACCCCTCAGGTGGAGGAACCCGAGGACGTGGTGCTGCGGGTGCGGGCCGCCATGTTCGGCGCCGCGCTCGTGCGGGCCGTCACCGTCGGGCATCCGCGGCTGTCGCCGCCGGCCGTGCTGGGCACCCTGGTCGTCGGTGACGTCGTCGACACCGGCTCCGCCGTGCGGCACCTCAAGCCGGATCAGCGGGTCACCCTCGACCCGCACCCGCCGTGCGGACACTGCGCCAACTGCCGGGACGGACTCCGGGCGCTGTGCGACACCAGGATCAGCATCTCGCCCGGTGCCCACGCACAGTACGTACGGATCCGCCCTCCGGTGGCCACGCACGCCAGGACTGTTCCCCCGGAACTGTCCGCAGGCGCGGCGCTGCTCACCGAGATCGTGGCCTGCGTTCTGGACGCCACCGACACCTCCGGCATCGGCCCCGGCCAGGACGTGCTGGTCATCGGCTGCGGGCCGGTCGGGTTGATCCAGGTGCAGCTGGCGCGGCTGCGCGGGGCACGGCGGGTCTTTTGCAGCGTCAACCATCCCGGTCGGCGTGAGCTGGTCGACCGGGCCGGTGGTATCCCCGTGGACGCCCAAGACCTGTCCGCCGACCATTTGGCCGTCCTCACGGCGGGGCGGGGCCCGCACGTGGTGGTCGAGGCGGTCGGCAGCGCCACGACGTACGCCTGCGCCTTCGATGTCGTGCGCGACGGCGGAACGGTCATAGGCTTCGGCGGCTGCCCGCCCGGCACCACCGTCCCCCTCGACGTTAACGCCGTGCACTACCGCCGCATCCGTTTCATCGGCAGCTACCACTACGAACCAGGCGTGTTCGAGAAAGCGGCCCGGCTGCTGGAGACCGGCCAGGTCGACCTGGAGCCCCTGCTCACCCACCGCATCCCCCTCGACCGTATCGCGGACGCCGTGACGACAGCCCGCCGCTCCGACTGCCTGGTGCCGATCATCGAGCCCTGAAAGGACTGATTGACCCATGCACAGCACTCGTGTCCTGTTCACCGAGCCCGGGCGGGTGGAACTCCGCCGCGAGGTCCTGCCCGAACTCTCCGGCGACGACCTGCACGTACGGACCCGTATGTCACTCATCAGCTCTGGAACCGAACGCAGCTGCCTCCTCGGCGAGTTCGAGCGGCCCTCGCACTGGGCCTCCTGGGTCCGCCACCCCTTCGCCCCCGGCTACAGCGCCGTCGGCGAGGTCATCGCCACCGGCCCCACGGCCGCCCGTCACCGGCCCGGCGACCGGGTTGTGCTGCGCCGCTCCCACCAGAGCCACGCGGTGGTGTCCGAGGGGTCCGTGTACCCGGTGCCGGACGAGATCGGCGACGAAGCGGCGACCTGGTTCGCGCTGTCGGCCATCGCCCAGCACGCCGTCCGCCGCACTGGCGTATTGTTCGGCAAGCCGGTCGCGGTCGCGGGCCTCGGCCCGCTCGGCCAACTCGTCCTGCAGTACGCGGCCGTCGCCGGCGCGAGCGAGATCTTCGCCGTGGCCCGCGGCGAGGCGCGGCTCGACGCCGCGACACAGCACGGCGCCACCACCGTCCTGTCCGGCGGCATCGAGACCGCCACCGCCGCGGTCACCGAACTCACCGCTGGCGAAGGCGTCGGCGTGGCGTACGACGTCACCGGTGCCCCTGACGCGCTGGCCGCGCTGGCCGGTCTGACCCGCGAGTCCGGAACGCTCGTCCTCGTCGGGGACACCCTCTGGCCCGGACAGCAGGTGCTCGGCGGGACGGTGCTGCGCCGAGCCCAGACCGTCATCGGGATCCACGACAGCGACATCCCTCGCGCCACCGCCGGACGCCATCTGTGGGACACCTTTGCCGAGAACGTGAAGCTTTTCTTCCAACTGCAGGCGCAGGGGCGCATGAAGGTGGAGGACCTCGTAACCCACACCTTCCCGGCGGCCGAGGCCGAGGCCGCCTACAAGGTCGTCGCCGCACCGGACAACGACGCCATCGGAGTCCTGCTGGACTGGCGGGAGTTCGACCGCTGAGCCCCACGCCCACGCCTGCTTCCTCGCACCGCCCCCTCATGTGAGAAAGGGAGAATTGATTATGACTGTACGTGTCGGCTTCGTTGGTGTCGGCTACATCGCCAAGGAGCACCTCAAGCGGGTACTGACCGACCCCGAGGCGGAGGTGGTGGCGCTGTGCGACACCGACCCGGGCGCCGCGGAGACCACCCGCGCGAGCGTGCTGGACAAGCTCAAGGGTAAGGCGCCGGACGACACCCTGAAGGCCTTCGCCCAGGTACCCGTCCACACGGACCCGGTGCGCATGTTCCGGCAGGCGCACCTGGACGCGGTCTTCCTGTGCCTGCCACCCTTCGCGCACGGCGAGGTGGAGTTCGCGGCTATTGAGGCCGGGATTCCCTTCCTCGTGGAGAAGCCCGTGGCCCTCGACCTGCCGCTGGCGCGGAGCATCTCCGACGCCCTGCGCGCCAAGGGACTGATCGGCGCCGCCGGTTACCAGAGCAGGTACTCGGGGATCGTCCCGTTCGTCCGCGAGACACTGGGCGACCGGACGATCGCCATGGCCCTCGCCCACCGCTTCACCAAGCTGCCGCCCAGGGACTGGTACCGGCACCAGAACCGCTCCGGTGGCCAGGTAGTGGAGATGGCCACCCACCAGGTGGACCTGCTGCGTCTTTTGGTTTCCGACATCTCCACGGTGTCCGTCTCCGCTGGCCGCCGCATCGCCACCCACGCTCCGACGGACATCTTCGACGCCTCCGTCGCCAGCCTCAGCTACGACAACGGCGCGGTCGGCAGCCTGGTGACCAACATGGTGTCCGGCCACGGTAACCCCACCTACGCACGCGGCATCCACATCATCGCCGACGGACTGACCGTCTCGATCCTCGGGCATGAGGGCGAGGCACGCACCGTGCAGGTGGTGACCGTCGAGGGCCGCCAGGAACGGACGTTCGACGACGACTCGATGGCCGCGCAGGATCAGGCATTCGTCCGCGCGGTGCGCGACGGACGCCCAGAGCTGGTCCTCGCCTCCTACGACGAGGCGGTGAACACCCTCGCGGTCACCCTCGCGCACCAGCAGTCCGCCGAGACCGGGCAGCCCGTACAGGTGAACGCCCTGCTCAGCCATGCCGTCTGAGTCCCCCGCTGACGTGCCCACCCCACTGGAAGGAGCCCGTATGCTGCTGGGAGCAGGTACCGACACAGTCACCGACGACTACACCCTGGACCAGAAGTTCGCCGAATTCCGGCGGCTATGCCTCGACTTCGTGGAAGTCCCCCTGCGCAGCGTCGACGCGTCTGCCCGGGCCGAGGGGTATCGCGAGCTGGCCGCGGCGCACGGACTCACCATCGCCTCGGCCGTGGTCGCGGAGTTCGTCCGGCTGCCCGACGTACCCGAGATCAAGCGCGCCGAAGCCCTGCGCAAGGTCGTCGACACCGCCCTGACTGCCGTGGACCTGGGCTGCGACCTGGTGCTGATCCCCGTACGTGTCAAGGCCGAGGAACCCCAGCGCGCGGTGATCTACGCGAAGGGATACGCCGAACTCCTGGCGGCAACAGACACGCACGGAACAGTGATCGCAGCGGAGTTCGTCGGCGGCGCGCTGCCGGCCGAGGCCGCAGACCTGGTCAGGTCCCTCGACAACCCCAGAGCGCGGCTGTTCTTTGACGTCGGCAACTGCCTCTACGCGGGGGCTGATCCGGTCGCCGACCTGCGGGAGCTGCTGCCGCTCGTCGCACAGGTCCACCTCAAGGGCGGACCGGACACCCCGCTCGCCGCGATGCCCTTGCGTGAGCTGCACGACGTGTTGCGGTCCGGCGGCTTCACGGGCCGCTCCGCTCTGGAGATCGAGTCCCCCAAGGGCCGCCAGAGCCTGCGGGACGCGGTGTCCGTCCTGCAGATGTACGGGCTGTGGACACCCACGCGCGGGGGGAACACCGAGCATGCGGCGTAAGGCCCAGGTCTTCCTCACCTTCGACGTGGAAGACCCCGTCACCCCCGCCAGCGACGACGCCGTGGTCTGGCTCGCCGACCTCCTGCGGGAGAAAGACGTGAACGGGGCCTTCTTCCTCACCGGCGACAAAGCGCGCGCCCTCAGGCAGCGGCAGCGGCTGGACGTCTTCGAGGCACTGCGTGGCCACGACGTCGGCTACCACACTAACCACCACTCGACCCATCCGACCGTCGCCGAATACCTGGAGCCGCACGGCTGGGCGGACGGCGTCGCAGAGGTCGTCCGCCGGGAGCTCTCGGGAGCGGACCTCATCCGCGAGCTGTCCGGCCGGCAGCTGTGCGGCTTCGCCACAGCCGGCACATCCTGGGGACCACACGTACCCGGCGCGCTCGCCGCACTGGGCATCCCCGCCCACGTCCACTCCTTCAGCAGGACCGGCGGCGGCCACAATCCCCACTGGTATGCAGGCGCGCTGTGCTTCGCCCGCTCCGAAGCGGTCGGGCCCGTCGAGGACGACCTCCAGGACCAGGCCCGCTTCGCGGAGCTGCTCGGTCGGCTGCCCCAGCTCATCAAGGAGGCGGCCGAGTCGGAGGACCGCATCCTGCATCTGTACGTCGGCCATCCCACGATCTTCGTGAACCAGGAGTTCTGGGACGGCCTCAACTACGCGTCGGGCCGCAACCCCGAACCCGGCGTGGCGCTCACGGCCCCGCGACCACGGTCGAGCGGGGGCACCCGCACCATGCTGGACAACCTGGCCCTGCTCATCGACACCGTCCAGGCCTCCCCGGACGCGGAGTTCGTCGCCTTCAGCGACCTCGTGGCGGCCCGGCGCACCGAACCCACCTTCCGCGAGGGCTGGTTCACCACGGCCCTGGCCGAGGCCGCGAAAACGGACGATATCCGTACGACGTCACGAACGGTGTCACCCGCGCAGCTCCTACACGCCGTCTGCCGCGCGGTCCAAGGCGAGGACGTCAACCGGTCCGGACCGGGAGGTGACGTACTGGGACCGGTCGAGCTCCCGAAGCCCGGGGAACCGGTGGACCACCCGGCAGGTCTCGACCACGAGCAGTTGCGCGCGGTAGCCGCTTCCGTCCGCCGGACCGTGGCCGCCACCGGGACGCTGCCAGCTGTGGCCCGGGCCGACGGCATCGCCGTGCCGGTGGCCACGCTGTACCGGTCGCTGCTCGAGTTCACCGCGCGGGGCGGTGCCGACGTGCTGCGGGCCCTGCCAGAGACGGTGCCGCTCACGGCGGGCACCGAATTCCCGTGGATCGCCGACGAGATCAGTGAGCACTACGGCCGGCGGGTGCGCCGTTGGATGCACCGGCCGGACCTAGACGTGACGGAACTCATGCGGCTCACCCGCGCACAGACGTGGTCGCTGCGGGCCACGGCGTCCGGCTGAGCCACGTTCCGTCTTTCTCGTTCCTCTTCCAACGCCCCGGCTGAATGAAGAAAGTGACCAAGTGATGGCACTCGGGAAGACCTCGGCCCGACGTCCGGATGCTCCGCCGCCCCTGAATCTGTGGCGGGTACGGGACTTCTTGATCGTCTGGTGGGCACAGGTCACCTCGCGCATCGGTACACAGATCTCCCAGTTCGTGCTCCCCCTCCTGGTGCTCAGTTCCACCGGCTCGGCGAGCACCGCGGGAATGATCGCGGCGCTGGAGCAACTGCCGTACCTGATCCTGGCCATCCCGGCCGGAGCGTTGGTCGAGACATGGAACAAGCAAGTCGTCATGGTGGTCGGCAACTTCACGCGCGCCGTGCTCTTCGGGCTGCTGGCTGGTTATCTACTGAGCGGTGGCACTAGCATCCTTTTCATCGCCGGGACGGTGCTGTGCTCCGGGATCGTCTACGTCTTCTTCGACCAGGCCAGCAGCACGGTCTTCCCCCGTATCCTCCCGGCGCACGAACTCGCCCGCGCATCGGGCTGGGTGGAAGGTACGACGGCGATGACCGAGGTTCTCGGACCAGCCCTCGGCGGGGCGCTGATCGGCCTCGGCACGACCACGATGGTGGGCGCCGGCTACGCCTTCGGGGCCGACGCGATCACCTACATCATTGCCGGGATCGGCGTGCTGTGCCTGCGAACCTCCCTGCGGCCGACGGCCGTCCGAGAGCGGCAAGGCTCGCTGCGGGCCTCCATCCGCGAGGGGATCACCTATCTCTTCAGCCACGCGGAACTACGACTACTGGCACTGGCGAACTTCGTCAACATCGCTGTCCTGGGCACGGTCTGGCTCAGCTTCATGACCCTGATGAAAACTGAGTTCCATATCGGCTCGTCCGGCACGGGTCTGCTCCTTTCTCTGGGGGCGCTGAGCGGAGTACTGGGCAGCTTCTGCAGCGGGATTCTGCACCGACGCCTCGGAGCGTACGGGGTCATGCTCTTCACGGGGCTGGGCTGGGCGGCCGGTGAACTGATCATGGCAATCGCACCGGCGCCATGGGTCGCCGTGTTCGGCCTGGCCCTGGCTCTGTGGGTGGCGCCACCCTACTTCGCGACTCTCTACGCCCACCGCATGGCGATCATTCCCCAGCCGATGCATACCAGGATTAACAGCATGTACCGGCTCCTTGCCCAGGCCGGTCTGCCCTTGGGGCTGGCCGGCGGAGGCGTTCTGCTGGAGTTCGTGGGCGCACGCGGGTTCCTGCTCCTGGCCGCCGCCGTGTTCCTGGCGGCGGCAATCACCGTGCAGCTGCACGTCCGCAGCGGGAGGAATCGCTGACTCCATTTCCGAGCACTCACCTGAGTGCGTTGTGGCAAAGGGAGTCCCTGTTCGGTGAGCAGGGGCCCTCTTCGTGTGCGGGGCGTGGTCGCGGAGGGGTAGGGGCAGGCTGAAGCTTCCCCTTGATCGTGGACATGTGGAGACTGGGACCTGAGGTTCCAGAGGAAGTAGCACCAGGTGGGAAGCAAGTGCACGAAGCGGTACACCGCGGAGTTCAAGCGGGACGCCATCGCTCTCGTCGACTCCACGGGCCAGACGGTCACCGCCGTGGCCCGGGAGCTCGGCATCAGCTCCGAGTCTCTGCGCGGCTGGTGCCGGCAGGCCAAGGCGGACAGGGGCGAGGGCGCCCCGGGAGAGCTCACGACCGCCGAGCACGAGGAGCTCAGGCGGCTGCGCCGGCAGAACGCCGGACAGGTCAAGACGATCGAGGTGCTGCGAAAGGCCGCGGTCTTCTTCGCGAAGGAGAGCGGTCGGTGAACGAGACGTACGCGTTCATCGAGGCGGAGAAGACCACCCACGGCGTCGCTTTCCTCTGCCGCCTGCTCAAGGTGGCCCGCTCCTCGTTCCACGCCTGGCTCGCCGCGGCGAAGATCAGGGCAGCCCACCGGGCCGCCGACCAGGCCCTGGTGCACGAGATCACCGTGATCCACATCGGCTCGCGCCAGACCTGTGGCGTCCCGCGCGTCCATGCCGAACTACAGCGCCTGGGACGGCGAGTGAACCGCAAACGGGTCGCCCGCCTCATGCGCGCGAGCACGGTGTCCAGGGCGTCACCCGCCGCAAGCGCCGTTCACTGACCAGGCCAGACAACAAGGTCAGGCCGGCCCCGGACCTGATCAGCCGCGACTTCCACGCCGAGATGCCCGGCACGAAGCTGGTCGGCGACATCACCGCGCTGCCGACCGCCGAGGGG
>NZ_WWGX01000049.1 GCF_009862265.1 Streptomyces sp. SID8352
CGGTAAGTTTTCGCGGGGGCTGTCGGGGCCGTGTCCCGGGCTGCTGCCGGGTCGGCTTTCCCGGCGGTCATCGGGCCTGTGCCCTGGGTCGTCGGCCGGTCAGCTTCCCCGGGGGCCGTCGGCGTCGTGTCCCGGGTCGGCGGCCGGTAAGTTTTCGCGGGGGCTGTCGGGGCCGTGTCCCGGGCTGCTGCCGGGTCGGCTTTCCCGGCGGTCATCGGGCCCGAGCCCCGGGCCGCCGCCCGGGCCGTCTCCCCGGCCCCCGCCGGGGCCGCCCGCCCCGCCGTGTCCGCGATCTCCGCCACCACCGCCGCGAAGGCCGCCCCCGGCACGGTCGCCGCCGGTACGCCGAACTCCGTCAGCAGCAGCGGGGCCAGGCCGGGCGCCAGGTCCAGGTGGAGCAGCCGCTCCACGCGGGTGCCGAGCAGCGGGTCCAGCCGGGCGGGGGTGGGCCCGTAGACCCGGGCGTCGGCCGCGCAGACGGTGACCGGGGCGTCGGTGAAGACCTGTGCCACCGAGAGCGCCGGGCGCGCCGTCACCGACTCCACCACCAGCGCCACGTCCCCGTCGCCCAGCGCCCAGTCCGCGCGCAGGCACCGTTCCCACAGCGGGACGTCCGCCGCCCGGGGGGCCCAGGAGTCCGGGTGGAGCGGTCGGACCGCCTCGTTCCACGACCGCACCTCGTCGAAGCGCTCCCGCACCCCCGCGAATCCGGGCAGCTCGTGCACGCCCGGGGCCGCCTCGGGCACCTCGCCCACGGTGGCGACCAGCAGGATCCGCCGGTCGGCCGGGGCCAGGCACCCCGCGTCCAGGGCCGCCGCGAACACGGCCGCGCCGTACGGCGTCGAGGCCAGGAAGACCTGCGTGCTCACGCGCCCGCCCCCGCGTCCGGGGCCCCGGCCCCTTCGCCCGGGGTCCCGGCTCCTGCGCCCGGGGTCCCGGCTCCTCCACTCGGAGTCCCGGCTCCTGCGCCCGGAGTCCCGGCTCCTGCGCCCGGAGTCCCGGCTCCTGCGCCCGGGGTCCCGGCCCCCGCATCCGAAGCCCAGGGCCCCGCGCCCGGGATCCCGGGCCCCGGGCCCGAAGCCCCGGCCCCCGCGCCCGCCCCGGCGGTGCCGGGACCCGCCCCCGGCCCCCGACCCGCCCCCGCCCCCGGCCCCCGACCCGCCCCCGGACCCGGCCCCCGGCCCGGCCCCGCCACGCCCCGTCGGCGCAGCGCCCGCAGCCGGGCCGCGCGGCCCGCGTCCATCGAGGCGAGCGCCCCGTCCAGCACGTCCTGCGGCAGCCGGGCCAGCGCCCGCGCGCTCACCTCCCGGAGCCGCCGGGCCACCGCGGGCTCGAACTCCGCGATCGCGCCCAGGTGGTGGGCGAGCACCGCGCAGTAGGAGCGCACCGCCTTCGGCAGCAGCCGGTCCGCGTCCGGGTCGGCCGCCGTCTCCGCGACGATCCGGTCGTAGGCGGGCACGAAGTCCAGCCGCCGCTCGTCCCCGATCCGGGTCAGCGACGTCGCCACCCCGCGCCGGTAGTACACCCCGAGCAGCCCGGTCACCGCGAAGGACTCGGCCTCCCGGTGCAACCGCCAGATCCACGGCCGGTCCTCCGCCGTGCGCAGTCCGTCCACGAAGCGCAGCACCCCCCGCTCGGCCAGCCGCCGGTGGTAGACCCCGGCCCAGGCGTAGGCGTAGTCGACCGAGGTGGTGCGGTGCGCGGGGAGGATCGCCTCGCGCGGGCTCATCGCCATGTTGCGGCGGCCGTGCGGCACCCGGACCACCGTGCGGTCCCGGCCCGCGCACCGCACGTGGTCGGTGCGCAGGAAGTCGACGTCCAGCCGCTCGGCCGCGGCCAGCAGTCGGCCGCAGTGGCCGGGGGCCAGCCAGTCGTCCCCGTCCAGGAAGGCCAGGTACTCGCCGCGCGCCCGGTCGATGCCGGAGTTGCGGGCGCTCGCCAGGCCGCGGTTGCGCTCGTGCCGGATCAGCACCGCGCCCGGCAGCTCGCGCTCCGCGCGGTCGAGGAGGTCGGCGGTCCCGTCCGACGAGCAGTCGTCGACCAGGAGGAACTCCACGTCGTCCCGCGCGTTGGCGCGCAGACTCCGCAGGGCGTCGGGGGCGTAGGGCCGCACGTCGTGGAACGGCACGATCACGGAGAGCTTGGGCACGCGGACGACGCTAGGCGGCGGCCCGGCACACGGCTTTTCCGGCACCTGGACTTCGGGCGAACAAGGAATGTCCGTACGGTGAACCGGCCGTTCCCGGGCGTCCAGGGCAAGCCGATTTCCCCTTGATCAGTGTGCTGTTCACCTTTTGTTGGATTCCGGTTGGGCCATTGCTGGAATTCGGTTCCTACCGTCGAAGACGTGCCAGAAAGTGCAACGAAGGCCCGGCGGATCGCCGTACTCGCGGATTCCGACACCCGGTGGAAATGGGGCGCGCTCACCGCGTCCCGGCTCTCCCCCGAGGGCGTCGCGGTCCACCTGGACGGCTATCTCCTGCGCGGCCGTGCCACCCCCACCCCCCGCCAGCTCAGGGAGGTCGGCGCCACCCCGGACACCCTCCGCGAGGTGACCGCCGCCGAGTTCCTCGGGGCCGTCGAGCGCGAGCCGTACGACGTGCTCGTCCTCGCCCTGGTCGGCGGTGCGGTGCAGGCGGTGCTGCACGGACTGCGCCGGGCCTGGGAGGACCGTCCGCGGCGCCCCGTGGTGGTCACCGGCTACGTCGGCGTCGTCTACGAGAAGCTCGCGGACGGTCTGCTGCTGCGGCACGGCGCGGACCTCGTCCTCGCCAACTCCCGGCAGGACGCGGAGCGCTTCCGCGCCGTCTACGAGGGGGTCGGCGCCGACGCCTCGGCCGTCACCGAGGTCGCGCTGCCCTTCCTCGGCGGCGACGCCTACCGGGGTGGCGAGGGCCGGCGCACCGTCGTCTTCGCCGCGCAGCCCTCCGTTCCCGGCGACCGCGCGGGCCGGGCCTACCTGCTCGACCGGCTGATCCGGCACGCCCGCCGCCACCCCGGCCGCGACGTGCTGCTGAAGCTGCGCTCCCGGCCCGGCGAGCACACCACCCACATCGAGGAACTGCCCTACCAGAAGCTGGCGCGGCGGGCCGATCCGCCGCCCAACTTCCGCCTCGTCTACGGACACATGGGCGAGGTCCTGGACACCACCGACCTGCTGGTCACCGTCAGCTCCACCGCCGCACTGGAGTCCCTGCACCGGCGCATCCCCACCGCCGTCCTCACCGACCTGGGGGTGCGCGAGGCGCTCGGCAACCACCACTTCGTGGGCTCCGGCTGCCTCGCCTCCTGGGACCAGCTCGACGAGGGCCACCTCCCGCGCCCCGACCCCGGCTGGGTCGCCCGCCAGGGCGTCGCCGCCGACGGCGCCTACGCCACCGCCTTCGACACCGCCCGTGCCCGCATCACCCGGCTGCTCGGCCGCCCCGGCGGACTGCCGCCCCTCGCCCCCTACTACAGCACCCTGACCGCCCCCGGCTACCTGCCCGGCGTCCTCGCCCGCCACCACCTCGCCCCCGACGGCACCCCGCTGCCCGGCGCCCCCGGCGCCGACCGCGCCCCCGGGCCGGTCCGGCAGATCGTCCGCCGCGCCGCCCGCGGCGCCTACCGCCACGGCGTCCAGCGCGTCGCCCCGGCGATCCGCCGGATGGGCGAGCTGTGACCGCCCGGCCGAACCCCCGCCAAGGAGTACCGCCCATGTCCCCGACCGAAGCCGTGCCCGGCGCCGGAGCGCGCCGCGTGCTGGCCGTGATCCCCGCGCGCGGCGGCTCCAAGGGGGTGCCCGCGAAGAACCTGGCCCCCGTCGGCGGCGTCCCGCTGGTCGTCCGCGCGGTGCGGGCCTGCCGGGCCGCGCGGCTGGTGACCGATGTCGTCGTCTCCACCGACGACCCCGCCATCGCCGCCGCCGCCCGCGCGGCCGGTGCCGGGACGGTGCTCCGCCCCGCCGCCATCGCCGGGGACACCGCGACCTCGGAGGCCGCCGTGCGGCACGCCCTGGACGCCCACGAAGAACGGCACGGCGCCGCCGTCGACGTGGTGCTGCTGGTGCAGTGCACCAGCCCCTTCCTGCTCCCCGGGGACATCGACGGGGTCGCCGCCGCGGTCGCCCACGGGGGCGCCGACACCGCGGTGACCGTGGCGCCGTTCCACGGCTTCGTCTGGCGCGACGGCGACGGCGACGGCGACGGCGGTGACGGTGAGGCGGTCGGCCGGCCCACCCCCGCCCCGGCGGGCGGCGCGGCCCCGGCCCTCGCCCTGGCCCCGGCCCTCGCCCTGGCCCCGGCCCTCGCCCCGGCCCCGGCCGATGGGACCGCCCCGGACGCCACGGGCGGCCACGGCGTCAACCACGACAAGGCCCACCGCCCCCGCCGCCAGGACCGCCCCCAGGACCTCCTGGAGACCGGCGCCGCCTACGCCATGGACGCCGCCGGCTTCCGGGAGCACGGCCACCGCTTCTTCGGCCGCACCGACCTCGTCCGCACCGACCCGGCCCGCACCCTGGAGATCGACGACCCGCACGACCTGGCCCGCGCCCGTGCCCTGGCCCCCCTCCTCGACACCGGCCTCCCCGGCGCGCTGCCCACCGCCGCCGACATCGACGCCGTCGTCCTCGACTTCGACGGCACCCAGACCGACGACCGGGTGCTGATCGACTCCGACGGACGCGAGTTCGTCACCGTCCACCGCGGCGACGGGCTCGGCATCGCCGCCCTGCGCCGCAGCGGCCTGGCCATGCTGATCCTGTCCACCGAGGTCAACCCGGTGGTGGCGGCCCGCGCCCGGAAGCTCTCGCTGCCCGTGCTGCACGGCATCGACCGCAAGGACCTCGCCCTGAAGCAGTGGTGCGAGGACCGGGGCATCGCCCCCGAGCGCGTGCTCTACGTCGGCAACGACGTCAACGACCTGCCCTGCTTCTCCCTCGTCGGCTGGCCGGTGGCCGTCGCGAGCGCCCACGGCGTCGTCCGCGGCGCCGCCCGGGCGGTCACCACCGCGCCCGGCGGCGAGGGCGCCGTACGGGAGATCGCGGGCTGGCTCCTCGGCCCCTCCCTCGACACCACCCGCCCCGTCGCCCCCTCGGACGACCGGGCCGACTCCCCGCTCACCCCGCACAGCTAAGGAACCCCGCCATGAGCACCACCTCCCGCATCCGCGCCTTCGGCTCCCGCGAGGCCGGTCCCGGCCGCCCCGTCTACATCACCGGCGAGATCGGCATCAACCACAACGGCGACATCGAGAACGCCCTCAGGCTGATCGACGCCGCCGCCGAGGCCGGCTGCGACGCCGTCAAGTTCCAGAAGCGCACCCCCGAGATCTGCACCCCGCGCGACCAGTGGGACATCGAGCGCGACACCCCCTGGGGCCGGATGACCTACATCGACTACCGCCACCGCGTCGAGTTCGGCGAGGAGGAGTACGGCCAGATCGACGCCTACTGCCGCAGGAAGGGCATCGACTGGTTCGCCTCCCCGTGGGACACCGAGGCCGTCGCCTTCCTGGAGAAGTTCGACGTCCCCGCCCACAAGGTGGCCTCCGCCTCCCTCACCGACGACGAGCTGCTGCGCGCGCTGCGCGCCACCGGCCGCACGGTGATCCTCTCCACCGGCATGTCCACCCCGAAGCAGATCCGGCACGCCGTCGAGGTCCTCGGCAGCGACAACATCCTGCTCTGCCACGCCACGTCCACCTACCCGGCCCGGGCCGAGGAGCTGAACCTGCGCGTCATCAACACCCTCCAGCAGGAGTACCCGAACGTCCCGATCGGCTACTCCGGCCACGAGACCGGCCTGCAGACCACCCTGGCCGCCGTCGCCCTCGGCGCCGCCTTCGTCGAGCGCCACATCACCCTCGACCGCGCCATGTGGGGCTCCGACCAGGCCGCCTCCGTCGAGCCCCAGGGCCTGAGCCGCCTGGTCCGCGACATCCGCACCATCGAGTCCTCCCTCGGCGACGGCGTCAAGAAGGTCTACGACTCCGAGCTGGGCCCCATGAAGAAGCTGCGCCGCGTCACCGGCGTCGTCGCGGAGGCGGAGATCGCCGCGGCGGCCGGAGAGCCCGTCACCGTCTGACCGCGCACCGCACCCGCCCCTCCGCCCCCCACCTCCCCGCACCCCCCACGCCCTACGACGGGACGGTCGTACGCCGATGAGCCCCCGCGCCGGTCACCCCGGCACCCGCACCCTGGCCTTCGTCGAGAGCCCGGTGCAACTGCTGAACGTGCTGGAGTGGGCGCACACCCACGCACCCGGCGCGGGGCTCACCCTCGTCGTCCTCTCGCCCGTCGACCCGATGACCCGGGGCCAGCTGCGCCGCATGACGGAACTGGCCCGGGACGAGGGCCACGGCGTCCGCTGGGAGGAGGCGCGGGGCGGGGCGGGCGCGCCGCTGCGCACGATAGGCGGCCTCGCCGCCGAGCTGCGCCGGGCCGACCGGGTCGTCATGGGCGACCCCTTCTCCCGCTACGTCCAGCTCCTCCTGACCATCACCCGCGCGCGCGACCTCGTCGTCGTCGACGACGGCACCGCCACGATGGAGTTCGTCGCCCAGCTCGCCCGCGGCGAGCGGCTGGTCCGCTGGCACCGCAAGGGCAGCCGGCCCGGACCCCGCGACCTGCTCCTCGCCCCCGTCTCGGGCGCCGCCCGGCGCCGCCTCACCCCGGCGGCCGGCCGCGCCGTCACCGTCTTCTCCGCCATGCCCGTCGCCGACGTCCCCGAGGGCGTCGCGGTCGCCGCCAACACCTTCGCCTGGACCAGGGCCCGGTTCGGACCGCCCCGCCTCACCAGGGGCGCCGACCTCGTCGGCACCTCCCTGGTGGAGACCGGGGTCGTCGACGCCGACCGCTACGCCGCCGCCGTCCGGGACCTCGCCGCGGCGCACGGCGCCACCCGCTACTTCGCCCACCGGCGCGAGCGGGTCGAGAAGCTCCACCGGCTGGCCGTGGAGACGGGACTCCAGATCGTCCGCCCCGACCTCCCACTGGAGCTGACCGCCCGCCGGGGCCCGATCGGCCGCACCGTGCTGAGCTTCCCCTCCACCGTCGTCCACACCCTGCCCCTGGCGCTGGCCGGGACCGGGGTCCGGGTCGCCGTCTGCGACATCGACCCGGCCTGGCTCACCCCCTCGGCCTCGCCCCGCGCCACCGGTTTCCTCTCCGGCGTCACCCACACCGCCCGCGGCGCCCACCGGCTCCCCCCGGCCCCCGGCGGACTGGCCCTCCGGCGGCCCGACCCGGTCTGAGGCGGTCCGCGCCCGGGGACCCGGCAGGGCCCCGGAATCCCGGTCCCGGCCCCGTTCCCGGGCCCCCGGGGGCGTCGTCCCCCGTCTCCGGGACGCGTGGCCCGGCCGAGGCGTGGTAACCGTGGAGACAGCGGAACACCGTCCGGGAGGAACGGGTGCCGGTCCGGAAAAAATGGGGGAGTGTACCCACCTCCCCGGACAGCCATGCGCCGCGCGGCCAACTTTCTTCGCCTGAGGGGCTGATCTTTTGTTGATCGTGGGGCGCTCCACCGCCCCGGCGTTCTACCCTTCAGAGGGTGAAGCAACTGATGTCCCCAGAGTCCGAGGCCGACACTTCCGGTGAAACCGCGCTGCCCGGCGCCCTCCCCGAGGCGCTGTGTGCCGAGCTCGTGGCGTTCCGCCGCGACCTTCACATGCACCCCGAACTGGGCAACCAGGAGTTCCGCACCACCGCCGCGATCAAGGAGCGGCTGGAGCGGGCCGGCCTCGCGCCGCGCGTCCTTCCCCTGGGCACCGGCCTCGTCTGTGACATCGGCACCGGCACCGCCTCGGGCCGGTGGTCCGGCGGGCCGCGGATGCTCGCCCTGCGGGCCGACATCGACGCCCTGCCCATCCCGGACGCCAAGACCGGGTGCGCGTACCGCTCGGTGGTGCCCGACCGCGCCCACGCCTGCGGGCACGACGTGCACACCACCGTCGTCCTCGGCGCCGGGCTGGTCCTCGCCGCGCTGCACGAGCGGGGCCTGCTGCCCCGGCCCGTGCGGCTGCTCTTCCAGCCCGCCGAGGAGGTGCTGCCCGGCGGGGCCGACGACGCCATCAAGGGCGGCGCGCTCGACGGGGTGCGCCGCATCCTCGCCGTGCACTGCGACCCCCGGGTCGACGCCGGGCGGATCGGGCTGCGGGTCGGCCCCATCACCTCCGCCTGCGACCGGCTGGAGATCTCCCTCGACGGGCCCGGCGGCCACACCGCCCGCCCGCACCTGACCACCGATCTGGTCACCGCCGCCGCCCGCGTCGTCACCGACGTGCCCGCGCTGGTGTCCCGGCGGGTCGACAGCCGCAGCGGACTCTCCCTGACCTGGGGCAGGATCGACTGCGGCCACGCGCCCAACGTCATCCCCCAGCACGCCGAGCTGGCCGGCACCGTGCGCTGCCTCGACCTGGACTCCTGGCGGCAGGCGCCGGACCTGGTGGTCGGCGCCATCGACGAGGTCGCCAACCTCTACCGCGCCAAGTCCGAGATCACCTATGTGCGCGGGGTGCCCCCCGTCGTCAACGAGGTCACCAGCACCGAACTCCTCCAGGCCGCCATGGTCGCCCGGCGCGGCACCGAGTCCGTCGAGGGCACCGAGCAGAGCCTCGGCGGCGAGGACTTCTCCTGGTACCTGGAGCACGTCCCCGGCGCCATGGCCCGCCTCGGTGTCCGCCCGCCCGGCGAACGCACCGTGCGCGACCTCCACCAGGGCGACTTCGACGTGGACGAGCACGCCATCACCGTCGGCGTGGAGCTGTTCACGGCGGCGGCCCTGATCGACGCCGTCCAGTAGCCCCGCGCCCGTCCGGCAGCCCCGCGCCCGGCCCCCGCCCCGCCCCCGCGGCTCGTGCGCGGGGGCCGGGGCGCCCCCGCCGCACCCGTCCCGGCGCAAGGAGGCGCGCCCGGCCAGCGGCACGAATGGATAACGGCCCCGCGGGTCCCCGTTCCCAGGAGTGTCTACGCGCGTTAATGTCGCGCCGAACCGGGCGCCCGCTGCGGGGATTTGGAGAATGGGGTACTTCGGATGCGTCGGATATCGAACCTGACCCGAGCCGCTGTGGGGATCGCGTCGCTCGCGCTCGCGGCCACGGCCTGCGGCGGGACCAGCAGTGAGAGCAAGAGCGGCGACGAGGGCGCCAAGGACGACAAGGGCCTCGCCATCGCGTACGACATCGGCGGCAAGGGCGACCAGTCCTTCAACGACGCCGCGTACGCCGGTCTGGAGCGGGCCCAGAAGGAGTACGGCTACAAGACCGCCGACATCGAGCCCACCGAGGGCGAGACCGACGCGGACAAGGAGCAGCGCCTCGCCTCGCTGGCCAAGCAGGGCTACAACCCCGTCATCGGCGTCGGCTTCGCCTACGGCCCCGCGATGAAGGCGGTGGCCGAGAAGTACCCGAAGACCACCTTCGGCATCGTGGACTCCGTCGTCGAGGGCAAGAACGTCGCCTCCCTCGTCTTCGCCGAGCACGAGGCCTCCTACCTCGCCGGGGTCGCCGCCGCCAAGGCCACCGAGTCCAAGGTCGTGGGCTTCGTCGGCGGTGTGGACGTGCCGCTGATCCACAAGTTCGAGGCCGGCTTCGAGCAGGGCGTCAAGGACACCGACCCCAAGGTCGAGGTCCTCTCGCAGTACCTGACGCAGACCGCGGAGGAGGGCGGCTTCTCCAGCCCCGACAAGGGCCGCGCCGCCGCTGAGGGCCAGATCGAGAAGAAGGCCGACGTCGTCTACCAGGCCGCCGGCCTCTCCGGCCAGGGCGTGATCGAGGCCGCCGCCAAGGCGAAGGTCTGGGCGATCGGCGTCGACTCCGACCAGTACGGCCAGGAGG
>NZ_WWGX01000005.1 GCF_009862265.1 Streptomyces sp. SID8352
GGCGCCGGTCGTGCTGGTCGTCCAGCACAGCGAGCAGCGGCATGTCAGAGCCCCCTGATGTCGAGCTGGATCGTGACGGCGCTGGGCGCGCCCGANACGCTGCGGACCGACACCGCGAAGGTGTCGCCCGTGTCGAAGGCCGCGCCCTGGAGTTCCGGGCCCGCCAGCCAGGTGTCCGCCACGGACAGGGACAGATCGGTGGGCAGCAAGTCGACGCCGCCCTTGGTGGCGTTGATCGTGAGGCCGGTCCCGCCGACGCGGTAGCCGCGGACCGCCGTGATCGTGCCGGGACTCGGTGCCCGCCAGATCACCCACGACCCCGGCCCCGGCGCCGTGATGACCACGGCCTTGGCCGACTCGCGGAGGCTGGCGTCGACGTGGGCGTCCATCCACGCGCGCGGCCCGCCGGCGTCCGCCCACATCCCCGTCACCCCGTGCGGCCCCTGGAGGCGAGGGATCGCGCCGTGCTCGTCGGAGGTGACGGCCTCGACCGCGGCGCCGGTGCCGTCGAGGAGGTCGGTGTACCGGGCGCCGTCGACCGCTGCGTCCCAGAACGTCACCTCCCGCCCGGCGCCCACGCCCCACTGGCCGTCCACCGGGAGGACCACGAAGTCCCCGATGCCCGCACCGAACATCTGTCGCACGTCAGTTCACCGCCCATGAGACCTGGCCGGGGAGGATGAGATCCCCGGCGGAGATGGTGGGATGCGAGGTCAGCCACACCTGCCCCGCGCGCGCGGTCTCGTTCGCCGCGTGGATGGTCACCGCCGCCGGCCGCGCGCCGGACACATAGGCGATCGACCGGATGGACCGCGTGGGATGCCGGTAGACCGCCGGGATCAGCACCGGAAGCCGCGACTCGGCCGCAGGCGTGATCTCTCCGCCGGTCCGCTTGAAGGTGCCCAGACGCAGGTGGATCTGCCCGGCCGCGTAGTCCAGGGCGGAGTCCGCCTCCACGGCCCAGCCGGACTGGGCGCTGGTGACGACGACCGTGCCCGCAGCCTCGTACAGGGTGATCGTTCGGGCGCCGTCGTACAGCCGCAGGCGCTTGGTGTCCGACTCCCAGGTGAGGTCCCCGATCTCCGGGTTGGGGTTGGTCTGGGCGGTCGAGGTGGCCACGCGCAGGGTCCGGCCCACATACCGTTCGCCCCGGATGACCTGGACGGACAGCGCGGAGGGCGGCACGTTGATGTTGGCCAGCAGGGACTCGTAGTTGGGGAACTCCGGGCCGGTGGCCAGCGGGGGCGGCCCGGCGCCGGGCGTGCCCTTCTTCACCACCGCGCGTACCGTCCAGGTTGTGCGGGACAGCCGCAGCACCGCCCGGTCGATGCGGGTCTGGCCGCTCGGGTTGGCGTCGACATCGAGGATGTCGCCGGTCGTGCCCGAGGTCCAGCCGTGCCCGTTGACACAGGCGAACTGGTTGGGCCTGATCTTGACGGTCAGGCCGACGCCAGCGGTGACGACGGCGGGATCGGCAGGCGAGCCGTAGACGCCGCTCCCGGTGAAGTACCGGGCCATCTGCTCGTACTCGACATCGTTCACGAAGCGCGCGTTGTGCTCCGGACTCGGCCAGGAATCCTGGGCCATGGTGGCTACCTGCCTCTCGCTTCGATACGTCCCAGGCGGTACGCCAGGTCCCGCACGGTGCGCACCATGCGGGTCTCGGTGGTCTGGTCGCTGGAGCCGATGACCGAGGTCACTTGCTCGCCGCCTTCGGGGGTGGCCTCCAGGCGGATGCTCCGCACGATGTCCGTGACCTCCAGCCCGGTCGGCAGCTCGACCGTGACGCGGTCGCC
>NZ_WWGX01000051.1 GCF_009862265.1 Streptomyces sp. SID8352
GGCGGTGGCGGATGCCCAGCGGGCGGTGAACGCCGCGGACAAGGCGCTCGGCCTGCGGGCCGGGAGCAAGGTCTCCGGGTTCAGCCTGACCGGCTACGCGACGAACCTCCGGGACGCGGTGAAGGCGTCGGAGGCGTGGGAGCGGAACCTGAGCCGGATCGGGAAGCGGGCAGGCGGCGACGTCGAGGAGACGCTGCGCGGGATGGGCGAGTCCGGCCGGGCGCTCGTCTCCGCCCTGGCCAAGGCCAGCAACCGGGAGTTCAACGGCATCGTCGCCAACCTGCGGCGGCTGGCGCCGACGGCCGCGGCGACGCTCGCGGACTACACGAAGCAGCTCAACACCACCACCGCCAGCAGCCGGAAGTTCCAGGCCGACCTCCTCAAGCTCGCCGCCCGCGGCTACGGGGACCTGGTCATGCAGCTCGCGGGCCAGGGCGACGCGGACGCCATGGCGATCGCCGCCGCAGCGGTCAAGTCGCCCGGCGCCGCGAAGAAGGCATCGGCCGCGCTCAAGGCCAACGGGCGGCTGCTGACGGCGGAGGAGCTGACGGCGGCGGCGCAGATGATGGGCGCGCTCGCCGGGAAGAAGGGCGCGACCGTGGCGGACGTGGTGGCGGCGGGGGTGAGCTGGCCGATGATCGCCCACCTCGCGCCGCTCCTCGCCAAGGAGATCAAGGCCCTGCCCGGGTCCGCCGCGTTCGTGAAGGAGGTGAAGGGCCGCGGAGTACGGCTGGCCGGGGGCGGGTTGCTCACGGGGCCGGGCACCTCGACGTCGGACTCCATCCCGCTCTGGGGGTCGACGGGCGAGTACATGGTGAAGGCCGCCGCCGTCGGCAAGTACGGCCTGAAGTTCATGGACGACGTCAACTCCGGCCGTCTGCCGGTGGCGCGGGCGGCGCGGCCGGGCCTGCCCGCGCTGCCGGTCCGGACCGCACCAGCGGCCGGCACCGACCGCCCGGCGGTCACCTACGCGATCTACCCGCGCGCCAGCGTGATCGATGTCCACGACCTGCGGCTGATCCAGCGGCAGGAGGAGGCGCGCGAGCGCGTGAGGAGGCCCAGGTAGATGCCCCTGATCTCACCCGCCGTCATCGACCCGGAGGACCCCGGCCCGGAAATCCCGCCGCCCATCGAGATCCCCGAGATCGGATACGCCTCGATCACCTACGTCGACCCGACGGGAACGCGGTGGCCGATGACGGACCTGGACGGGGACTGGTACGCGCTGGCGGAGGGGGTGTCCGGGCTGGGGGCGGCGCCGGTCTCCCTGGTGACCGACCCCCACCCGCGCGGCGGGGAGCGGCTGCGGCACGTGCAGCCGCTCGCCCGCACGATCATCTGGCCGATGCTCGTCAAGGGCNNCGACCACATGGACTTCACGCGGACGTGGCGGGCCCTGGCGAGCGCGTTCACCAGGACTCTGCGGGAGGGGCCGGGCTGGCTGGAGGTGGTCCGCCCGGACGGCTCCGGCCGCCGCATCGCCGTCCACTACCAGGAGGGCTGGGACGGGCTCGGCCAG
>NZ_WWGX01000052.1 GCF_009862265.1 Streptomyces sp. SID8352
AGAAAGTGTTGGGTAACTGGGCGATTACTCGTATTTAAGGTCGTCGGCGAGGCGGCGGGCTGCTTCGGTTTCGATGGGACCGCGCGGTTCGATGTCCTCGCTGGCCAGTCGGGCGGCCATGAGCCGGATCATGGCCACCTTGATCATCGCTTCGGCGTGCGCGGTCTTGCGCTCGTAGTCCCGTGCCAACCGTCTGCACCGTCCCAGCCAGGAGAATGTCCGTTCGACCACCCACCTGCGGGGCAGCGCCTGGAAGCCTTTCACATCCGCGTTGCGCGGCACGGGGACGATCTCGAGGTTCTCGTGTTCGGCAGCCCAGCCGACGAGCGAGGCGTCCACGACGTTGATGTAGCCGCCGTCGGTCCAGACCAGTCCGACCTGCGGGAACAGCTCCCGGATGCCGCCGAGGACCAACTTCGCGCCCGCCCGGTCCTGCACGGAAGCCGAGTGCGCGACCGCCCGCAGCACGAGCCCGCAGGTGTCCACGAGCAGGTGCCGCTTGCGGCCCCGCACGCGTTTGCCCGCGTCGTAGCCGATCGCCTGACCGCCCTGGTGACTGCGGGCCGACTGCGAGTCGAGCACCGCCGCCGACGGCTGCGGATCCCGCCCGTCCGCGCTCCTGACCCGGTCGCGAAGCGCGTCGTGGACCCGGTCCCACGTGCCGTCCGCAGTCCAGGCCCGAAACCAGCGGTAGGCCACGTCCCACGGAGCGAGGTCGTGCGGCACCAGCCTCCAGGCACACCCGCTGACCAGCACATACAACACCGTGTCCACGACCAGACGGCGCGGGAACTTCAACGGCCGGCCACCCCGGCGCGGATCCCGCACCGGCAGCAGTGGCTCGATCACCGCCCACTGAGCATCCGTCAACGACGAGTCATAGGACGGCTTGCACGAACAGACACACATGGTGGTGATCTTCACGGAAACCCCGACCGCAAAGATCACCACCAGCACATCACAGAACGCAGTCGATCACTTACCCAACACTTTCTCAGCGGCCCGATCCGCGGGAGGCCACGGGTCGGGATCCTCCCGTACGCCTCCTTGAGCCGGGCCCGGAAGGCGTCATGGACTCCGTCGACGTCGTCGGTCAGCACGTAGCAGGTGCTGTGGGACTCCGTCGGCTCGTACCGCTTCAGCGCGAAGAAGTGGAGCTGGATGCCGCCGCGCTCCACGACCGCGTACGGGTTGGGGCTCTGCTGCCGGAAGGTCACCGTGAACCCGAGGGCGGTGTAGAAGTCGAGAACGGGCTGGATGGTCCGGCAGGGCAGGATCGGGATGGTCGTCTCGCTCATGCTGGGAAGTCTAGTCAAGCTTGACTAGTTGAGGTGGGTTCGTTTCGGGACGTTCCGTGCCGCGGTTCCTTCCGTGTGGATTCGGCCCCGCGACGGCCGGCCGCACTCCGCGTTCGGGGGGCGGGCGTCAAAGAGGGCGCCGCGGATAACCCACAGGTGGGACCCTTGTTCCGGTCACCCTTGGTGAACCGCTGGGCCGTGCCGGTCCGGTCCGGATGTGTGCCCATCCGGTAAACACTTCTTTCCGGACAAAGGCGGGATCGTGCCACAAGTCCGCGTGAATGCTGAATCGTTCCGTCGCGGGAGGGTCTCCGCGGAGCAGTCCCAGACGGAAAGGGGCCGGTGAAATGGCCGACTGGAAGCAGATCCCCGGTGCGCTCGTCCGGATCTCGGCGGGGTCGCGGACCAGTGTGTGGGGTGTCAACGCGGCGGGGAACATCTACCGTTACACGAACAACGACGCGAGTCCGTGGGTGCAGGTGCCCGGTAGCCTGGCGGACATCGGGGCGGCGGCGGACGGCACCGTGTGGGGTGTCAACTCGGCGGGGAACATCTACCGTTACACCGGCGACCGGGACAGCGGCCACTGGAAGCAGATCCCCGGCGCGCTCGTCCGGATCTCGGCGGGGTCGCGGACCAATGTGTGGGGTGTCAACGCGGCCGGGAACATCTACCGTTACACGAACAACGACGCGAGCCCGTGGGTGCAGGTGCCCGGTAGCCTGGCGGACATCGGGGCGGCGGCGGACGGCACCGTGTGGGGTGTCAACTCGGCGGGGAACATCTACCGTTACACCGGCGACCAGGACAGTGGCCACTGGAAGCAGATCCCCGGCGCGCTCAAGGCGATCTCGGCGGGCTCCCGCACCTCGGTCTGGGGCGCCAACGCGGCCGGGAACATCTACCGCTTCACCAACAACGACGCCAGCCCCTGGGTGCAGATCCCCGGCGCGCTCACCGACGTCGGGGCGGGAATGGACGGCACCGTGTGGGGTGTCAACTCGGCGGGGAACATCTACCGCTACACCGGCGACCTGCCCGGCTGAGCCCCGCCGCCGGGTCTCGCCCCGGAAACCGGGCCGGTCACGTCCCAGGGGGTGACCGGCCCGGCGCGGGCCGGGGCCGGCGGTGGAGGCGCCGCCCCGGCGGCCCGCCCGCACGCGCCCAGAGGGCGGCCAGGGAGGTGGACGTGCCTCGCGGACCGGGACGGTCCGGCCCTGCGCCAGGGGCGTGCGCGGCCGGGCGGCGCCGGGCCGTGCGCACGGGCCTCAGGGGGCGCGAGGGGCCCGGACAGGGGCAACCCGGGACCGGCTGCGGGGGATTGAAGTGGTCTATACCCTTGACTGGTACAGACCAAAGCGGTTGAGTGTGCCTCCACACCCCCCACCACGGCCGCCCCGCCGCGCCGCGGGTCCGGTACGACCGGCCCGCATGGACAGGGCCCGTCCGGCCCCGCCTCCGGGGAGCGGCGGCCGTGCTCCGTGAAGGAGGCACACCTGTGTCGAGGCGCCCCATCGCCGCCGTCGTGACCGCACTCGCCCTCGCCGGCGCCGTGCCCGTCCTCATGCCCGCGCCCCAGGCGTTCGCCGCCGGCTGTTCCAGCTACCCCAACTGGACCGCCGGGAAGTCCTACAAGGCCGGTGACATCGTCCTGTACACCAACGGCAAGGCCTACGTCGCCCAGTACGCCAACCCGGGCTACGACCCGGTCATCAGCACCTGGTACTGGCAGCCCTACGCCTGCGACACCGAGGGCGGCGGCGGTGGCGGCGGTTCGGAGACCCCGGCCGGCAACTTCGTGGTGAGCGAGGCCCAGTTCAACCAGATGTTCCCGGGCCGGAACTCCTTCTACACCTACAGCGGGCTCACCGCCGCGCTCTCCGCCTACCCCGGCTTCGCCAACACCGGCGGCGACACCACCAAGAAGCAGGAGGCCGCCGCCTTCCTCGCCAACGTCAGCCATGAGACCGGCGGTCTGGTGTACGTCGTCGAGCAGAACACCGCCAACTACCCGCACTACTGCGACTGGAGCCAGCCCTACGGCTGCCCGGCAGGCCAGTCCGCCTACTACGGACGCGGCCCGATCCAGCTCAGCTGGAACTTCAACTACAAGGCGGCGGGCGACGCGTTGGGCATCGACCTGCTCAACAACCCCTCGCTCGTGCAGACCAACGCGGCCGTCGCCTGGAAGACCGCCCTCTGGTACTGGAACACCCAGAAGGGTCCCGGCACCATGACCGCGCACAACGCCATGGTCAACGGCGCCGGATTCGGCCAGACCATCCGCTCCATCAACGGTGCCATGGAGTGCGACGGCAGGAACCCGGCGCAGGTCCAGAGCCGTGTCACCAAGTACCAGCAGTTCACCCAGATCCTCGGTGTCCAGCCGGGCGGCGCCCTCACCTGCTGACGCCCGGAGGATGTGCGAGACTCCGCCGATGACCTCGGGAACGATCACCGCGGAGTCCTCGGGCACCTGGCGCCTGGGCGACCTGCCCGTCCGCCGCCTCGGCCTCGGCGCGATGCGGCTGACGGGCAGCGCCGCCTTCCACCTCGGCACCCCGGGCGACCGCGGGCGCTCCCTCGCCGTGCTGCGCCGGGCCGTTGAGCTCGGTGTCGACCACATCGACACCGCGGCCTTCTACTTCTCCTCCCGGCGCTCCGCCAACGAGCTGATCAACACCGCCCTGGCGCCCTACGCCGACGACCTGGTGATCGCCGTCAAGGTGGGCCCGTACCGCGACTGGTCCGGGGAGTGGGGGACCTCCGCCCGGCCCGAGGACCTGCGCGCCCACGTCGAGGAGAACCTGCGCCAGCTCGGCCGCGACCACCTCGACCTGGTGTATCTGCGCCGGATGCGGCAGGAGTCCGTCGCGGAGCACTTCGGCGCCCTGGCCGTGCTGCGCGAGAAGGGGCTCATCCGTCACTTAGGGCCTCTCGTTTGGATCATGCCGGGCTCGCGGGCCCCGGCGCCGCACCTCGCGGCGTTGTCGTCGGTCGCCAGGGCTCCGCCCTGACTCCCTCCTCCGCCTTGCGACGCACGGCACCAGACCCCGCTCCCTGATCCGGCCTGATCCAAACGAAAGACCCTGGGCATCTCCGACGTGGAGCCCCGCCACCTAGCCGAGGCGGAGGCCGTCGCACCCGTGGCCGCCGTCCAGAACCGGTACGGGCTCGGCTTCCACGACCCGGCCACCGACGAACTCCTCGCCCTGTGCCGTGACCGGGGCATCGCCTTCGTGCCGTTCTACGCCATCGCCGGGGAGGCGGGGCCCGAGGGGACGGACGACGCCCACGCGGCGGAGGTCCGCGCGGTCGCCGCCGCGCACGGCGCGAGCCCCGCCCAGGTGCGCATCGCCTGGACCCTGCACCAGGGCCCGCACGTCCTCGCCATCCCCGGCACGGGGAATCCCGACCACCTCGTGGAGAACGTCGCCGCGGGCGCGCTGCGCCTCACGGAGGAGGAACTGACCCGGCTGGACACGGCCCGGCGCCGCTGACCCGCCCCGCCCCGGAGGCCGCGCGGGACGGCTCCGGTCGGCACGGAGCGACCCGACGGTCCCGGTCGGCCCGGATGGCCCGGACGACCTTGCTGTTCGGACGACCTCGCCGTCCGGACGACCCGCTGCTCCCGATGGTTCGGCCGACCGCGTGACCCTTCGCGGCCGGCGTTTCCGACGGGTCCGGGAGGCCCGCGTCCCGAGCGCTCCCAGCGGGTCCGGCCCGCTGCCCGTGCCTCCGGCAGATCCGGGAGGGCCCGCCCCACCGAGGCTTCGGGTGGGTCCGGTGGGTCCCGGGGGCTTGCTCCACCTCGCTCCGGGGGGCCCGGGAGGCTCTCCCCGCCGAGTGCTTCGGGCGGGTCCGGTGGGTCCCGGAGGCTTGCCCCGCCCCGTGCTCCCGGCGGGTCCCGGAGGCCTCACCTCTCCGCTTCCGGCTGCCCGCTCCGTCCCGTGCCCCGCGACGGGGCCCGGTGGCCCGCCCCTCCCGGGGGTTCCGGCGGGGCAGGCAGCCCGAGGGCCCCGTGGGGGAGATGGGGCGGGCGTTCCCGGTGTTCCCCGCGTCCGGGACTGGCATCCTGGTGGTTTTACGTATAACCTCACCCGTCAACCCCAGGCCACCCGCTCCCGAAAGGCCCCGATGAGACGCCCCGCCATGGTCACCCGCGTCGTCGACGACCGCGACGCCGCGGCCTGCCGCCGCACCGGTGACCTCGGCCTCCGTCCCGTCGGGCGCTCGACCGGGACGTCCGGAAACCGGCGGCCCGCCGCCGGACCGGGCGCCGGGGGAGACGGCACGGCACCGCGACCGTCCCGCGCCGGAGGCTGCGCCGGGACCGCCGGGGCCGCCGGGGCCGGCGCACGCGCTCACCGGCGAGTCTGCCCCGTCCCGCCCCGCGGCGGCGCGTCCGTCCCCGGCCGGCCCGCCCCCGGCGGTCGCGTCCGCCGCGCCCGCACCGCCGCGCCCCTCCCGGGCGCCCCCCGGCCCCGACCCCTCGGCGCGGCCCCCAGCGCCCCGTACGGCACCCGCTGGGACCCCCTCCGCCCCGCCGTCTGAGAACCGCCCCACCCTCCCGCACCGAACCGCGAGGAACGACCGCATGACTTCTACGCGCATAGACGACGCCACCCTCCGCCGCCTCCCCAAGGCCGTGCTCCACGACCACCTCGACGGCGGCCTGCGCCCGTCCACCGTGGTGGAGCTGGCCGACGCCGTCGGCCACGCCCTGCCCACCACCGACCCGGGCGAACTGGCCGCCTGGTACTACGAGGCCGCGAACTCCGGCGACCTGGTGCGCTACATCGCGACCTTCGAGCACACCCTCGCCGTCATGCAGACCCGGGAGGGGCTGCTGCGCACCGCCGAGGAGTACGTCCTCGACCTCGCCGCCGACGGCGTCGTCTACGCCGAGGTCCGCTACGCCCCCGAGCTGATGCTGCGCGGCGGCCTCACCCTCGCCGAGGTCGTCGAGACCGTGCAGGAGGGGCTGGCCGCGGGCATGGCCCGGGCCGCGGCCGCGGGCACCCCGGTGCGGGTCGGCACCCTGCTCTGCGGGATGCGCATGTTCGACCGCACTCGCGCCACCGCCGACCTCGCCGTCGCCTTCCGGGACGCGGGCGTCGTCGGCTTCGACATCGCCGGGGCCGAGGACGGCTTCCCGCCCGCCGACCACCTCGACGCCTTCTCCCACCTGTGCCGCGAGAACGTGCCGTTCACCATCCACGCGGGCGAGGCGCACGGGCTGCCCAGCATCCACCAGGCCCTCCAGGTGTGCGGGGCCCAGCGGATCGGCCACGGGGTGCGCATCACCGACGACATCCCCGACCCGGCGGCGGGCAAGCTCGGCCGGCTCGCCTCCTGGATCCGCGACCGCCGGATCGCCCTGGAGATGTGCCCCACCTCCAACCTCCAGACCGGCGCCGCCACCTCCGTCGCGGAGCACCCCATCACCGCGCTGAAGGACCTCGGCTTCCGGGTCACCCTCAACACCGACAACCGTCTGGTCTCCGGCACCACCATGACCCGTGAGATGTCCCTGCTGGTCGAGCAGGCGGGCTGGACCGCCGAGGACCTGCGCACGGTCACGGTGAACGCCGTCAAGAGCGCCTTCATCCCGTTCGACGAGCGCAGGGCCCTGATCGAGGACGTGGTACTGCCCGGCTACGCGTCCGCGCTCTGAAGCAGCCCCCGCGCGTACGCGGCCTGCCCGACGTGCTGGAGGTCGTCGGACAGCACGCTGACCAGCCGCACGCCCAGCGTCACCGGCGGGTCCCAGCGCTCGTCCACGATCCGCTCCAGGTCCTTCGCGGTCAGGGAGCGCAGGACGCCGAGCGTCCGCTCGTGGACGGCGTCGAAGTAGCCGCCCAGCAGCTCGCCCGAGGCGACCCGCACCGCGGCCACCTGCGCCGGGCGGTGCCCGTACCCGGTGTCGCCGCTCGGCAGACCGAGGCCGAGGCGCTCCTCCCAGCCGCGGGTGTGCCAGAGCTGGCCGAGCCCGAAGGCGTCGGCCACATGGTCGTCCTGGACCCGGGTGAGGTGCCACAGCAGCCAGGCGACGGGGTTGGCGCCGCCGGGCGGCCGGGCGTTCAGGGTCCGGGCGTCCAGGCCGTCGAGGACGGCGTGGACCTCTTCCGCGATGCGGCCGTAGCCCTCGATGAGGATGTCCTTCGCGTGCATGGGTCCACCATCGCGCAGTCCGCGCTCAGCCGCTCCCCGTCTCCAGCAGGGCCATCAGCGCCCGCGCCGCCGGGCTGGTGGACTGCTCGGGCGGCAGCAGCGCGACCGTCTCGTACACCGACTCGACGGTGCCCCGCAGCGGCAGCGGGGTGAGGGACGGCCGCTTGTGCCGGAAGTGACGGGGGACGACCGCGATGCCCAGGTCCTCGTCGAGCAGGTCGAGCAGTCCGTGCACGTCGTTGACCTCCAGCGCGACCGTCCGCCGCACCCCGGCCGAGGCGAAGACCGCGTCCGTGATCCGCCGCGGGCCCCAGTCCGGGTGGAAGTCCACGAACACCTCGTCCGCGAGATCGTCCGGCGCCGGCGGCGCCCCCGCGGCGGCCAGCCGATGGCCGGGGTGGCACAGCACCGTCATGGGCTCGCCGTCGAGCGGCAGCGAGCGCAACTGCTCGGTGTCCTCCTGGGTCCGGTAGGCGAAGGCCAGGTCCAGCCGCCCCGCCGCGACCTCCTCCGCCAGCTCGCCCGACCCCGCCTGCCGCAGCCGGATCTCCACGTCCGGGTGCCGGTGCCGGAAGGCGGCCAGCAGCCGCGCCACGGCCACCCCGGCCACGCACTGCTCGGTGCCCAGCGACAGCGTGCCGCGCAGCACCCCCTGCACCGCCGCCACCGCCTCGTGCGCCGCCCGCACCTGCGCCAGCACCCGCCGTGCCTCGCCCAGCAGCGCCCGCCCCGCCTCGGTCAGCGCCACCCGCCGGGTGGTGCGCACGAACAGCGGCGCCCGCAGCTCCCGCTCCAGCGCCCGGATGGACGCCGACAGACCGGACTGGGAGACCAGCAGCCGTTCCGCCGCCCGGGTGAAGTGCTGGTCCTCGGCGACCGCCACGAAGTGCTGGAGATGGCGCAGTTCCATGACCGAGAAGCCTAATCGCTGAATCCCATCGGATTCTCCTGTTGGACCACTGCCCGCGGCCCACGCCAGAGTGGGAGGACCACGGGCCGGTTCCGCCGCGCCCGCACCCCGGGTCGTCCAACCCCCTGGAGTCGCGTTGTACACCGCACACCCCGACCGCTACGCGGACCTGCCCTACCGGCGCACCGGCCGCAGCGGCCTGAAGCTCCCCGCGCTCTCGCTGGGCCTGTGGCACAACTTCGGCCCCGACCGCCCCGTCGCGACCCAGCGCGCCATCCTGCGCCGCGCCTTCGACCTCGGGGTCACCCACTTCGACCTGGCCAACAACTACGGCCCCCCGCCCGGCTCCGCCGAGTCCGCCCTCGGCGACGCGCTGCGCGCCGACTTCGCGCCGTACCGCGACGAGCTGGTGATCTCCACCAAGGCGGGCTATCTGATGTGGCCCGGCCCGTACGGTGAATGGGGCTCGCGCAAGTACCTGCTGTCCTCGCTCGACCGGAGCCTCGCGCGGATGGGCCTGGAGTACGTCGACGTCTTCTACTCCCACCGCCCCGACCCGGAGACTCCGCTGGAGGAGACGATGGGGGCCCTGCACTCGGCGGTGCGGCAGGGCAAGGCGCTCTACGTGGGCGTCTCCAACTACTCGCCCGAGCAGACTCGCGAGGCCGCCCGCATCCTCGGCGAGCTGGGCACCCCGCTGCTGATCCACCAGCCGCGCTACTCCCTGCTCGACCGGCGTCCGGAGAGCACCGGCCTGCTGGACGCCCTGGACGAGCTGGAGGTGGGCTCGATCGCCTACTCCCCGCTGGAGCAGGGCCTGCTGACCTCCCGCTACCTCGACGGCATCCCCGAGGACTCGCGGGCCGCGGGCGACAGCCCCTTCCTGAACTCCGACGCCGTCACCGGGGAACTGGTCGCCAGGCTGCGCGCCCTCGACGCCATCGCCTCCGACCGGGGCCAGTCCCTCGCCCAGATGGCGCTGGCCTGGGTGCTGCGCGGGGGCAGGGTCACCTCGGCGCTGGTCGGCGCGAGCAGCCCGCGCCAGTTGGAGGACAGCGTCGCGGCCACCGGCAACCTGGAGTTCGACGCCGACGAACTGGCCCGCATCGACGCCGTCGTCAAGGGCTAGGTGTATTGATCACGCGCCGCGACCGGAAGGGGCGCCGGCCCGCGACGCCCGGCACGGCGCCTCGCCGCGTCGTCGCACCACCCGAGTACGTCCGGTACGCGGGCGACGCTCTGCCCGGCGATCCACCGCACCGGACGCCGCGAGCCCTCCGGCGACCCCTTCCGCCCACGGCACCGGCGGGAGCCGCCGGCACGCACCGCCCTCGCGCCACCGCCGGTCCGGCGGGGCCCGGTCCGCTCCCTCCCCGGCCGGTCCCCGCCGCCGGTCCGGGCGTCCCGTCCCGCCGGGCACCGCACCGCGTCGGGTCGCTCACGACCGCCGGACGTCCCGGCACCCGCGAGCGGCCCCCCTTCGACGCGGACGGCGACCGGCGGGGACGTCAGACGCCCGGCGGCACCCGGTCCAGGAAGCCGTACACCGACCGGACGCGTCCCGCGGCGTCCAGCGTCACCACGTCGGAGCCCGCCAGCGGCGCCGAGCCGTCGGCCCCGTTCACCATCTCCCAGGAGAACCGCGCCGTGTCGTGGTGCCCGTCCACCGCGCCGGTGAGCCGGAAGGCGAATCCCGGGAACCGCTCGTGGGTACCCGCGATCAGCGCCGCGATCGCCTCGTGGCCGCGGACGTCCGCCAGCGGGTCGGTGTACGTGCCGTCGGCGGCCCAGGCCGCGGCGACCGCCTCGGCCAGCGCCCCGGGTGCGGCGTTCCACGCCTCGAGGTAGCGGGCGACGGCGCTCTCGTGGCGGTGTGCGGAAGTGGTCATGCGATCGTCCTCCATCGGGGCGGGTGCACTGGTCACGGGCCGGGCCCCGCCCTCTCGGACCCGGTAGCGCAACCCTGCCCGCGCCCGGTGGCGGCGTCGATTACCTCCGGGGTCATGACGGCCCGTCCGGCCGGTGCCGGGTTTTCGGCCAAAGAGGGCCCCCTCGGGGCCGGGAGACTGGCCGGAAAATCGTGGTGACAGTGGTTCAGCCGTGAACATACTCACCTCTAGGGGCGGGCACACCACGCGACAGTGCCCTCACGCACAGCACGCGGGCCGAACGGACGCCACGCCGGACCGGTGGGGCGCGCGGGCTGCCCGGGGAGGGGAATCCGTGCACGACGAGTTCCTGTGCCACGTCACCGCCTACGGTGTCTGCGACGGGCGGCGCATCGGGGTCCCCCTCGGCACCTACCGGGCACCCACCCTGCCCCTGGCCCTGTGGTGGCTGCGCGACCGCGCGACGTGGATCGCGGAACGCCTGGATCCGCAGCCCGGCAGCCCGCACTTACCCCGCGGAGCGCTCACCCCGCTCGCCGACACCGCTCCCGACGTGCCCCGCGTGCTGCGGGCCTGGTGCGCCGACGGCGGCCGGCAGGAGTCCGTGGCCGAGGAGCTGGCCGCCGGGCGGCTCATCCGGATCGCGACCAGCGACGAGACCACCGAGTACGAGCTGCTGGCCGAGTCCGTGGACGCCCTGCGCATGCAGCGCGCCGCCCCGCCCCTCGTCGTCCCCGTCGCCTGAACCCCACCCACCGCCCGAATCCCCACCGGGCGACCGGCCCTCACCCGTCGCCCGATCCCGCCCCCGCCGGGTGCCGTCCGTCGTCCGGGTCACCGTCCGTCGCGCCCGCCCCGCCCGGCCCCGGCGCGACGCCCGGCCCGGGACCAGCGGACGAGCAGCGCGCCCACGAGACCGGCGGCCGCTCCCCAGAGCGCGGCCCTCCAGAGCGCCGTCCAGGTCCGCGGACGCAGGAACACCTGACCGGTCAGACCGCCGCCCAGGTCACCGATGCCGAGCACCGACAGCCCGTAGTGCGCGTACACCCGGCCCACCAGGCAGATCATCAGCACCGTGCAGACCAGCGCCCCGGCCAGCCGGGCGGCGTGCGCCCACAACGGGGTCCCGGCGGGGGAGAGGACCGCAGCGAGGAGCCCGGAGGCCAGGAGCAGCACCACCGCGGCGGCCGGGAGCCACCACATCCGCCCGTCCCGTTCGGTGAGCGTCCCCAGATCGAGCGTGGAGATGTCGGGGGTGCGCAGCACCTCGTCGAGGACCCGGGGCATCGGCAGCCCGAACGGCCCCTCCACCCGCCCGTCCCAGGCCGCCCCGAGACCGATGGTCAGCGCGAGCCACGCCAGGTTGGGCAGCCCGAGCAGGAGCACCGCGAACGTCTCCGCCGGATGCCCCCGCGTCCCGGCCGCGACCAGGCCGACGACCAGGCCCAGGACGACGCACGCCAGCAGCAGCGCCACCATCGCGCACGCCGCCGGGCGGGCGGACGCCACCAGGGTCCGCAGCCGTCCCGGAAGCGCGGCGCCGTCCGTCAGCAGCAGGGCCACCACCAGGACGCCCGCCAGCCACAGCAGCCCGAAGAGCACCGTCGACGGCACGTCCGTGGTGAAGCCCACCCGGGGCTCGATGCCGAAGAAGTCGCCCAGGTCGTTGAGGAGCCCCTCCCCGAGGGGCACCGCGAAGGTCCGGCGCGCGGCGAAGGCCAGCCCCAGCAGGGCGGCCGACCAGAGCACGGCGATCCGCCCCGCCCATCCGGCCGACTCCCGGGCACCGGCGGTTCCGCCGTGTCCGCCGTGCCTGAGCGGGCGTACGAACCCGCGCGCCAGGACCAGCGCGCCGGTCAAGGTTACGGACAGCGGGAGCACGGTGAGCGCCGCGTCGCTGCCGACCAGCCCCCCGGCGTCCCCGGACAGCTCCACCGATCCGCCGACGGCGATGACGACGACCGCCATGACCACCCGGGGGAAGGCGCCGCCCGGGAGACCGGTGGCACCGGCCGCCCACAGCCCGAGCGACGCCACGACCGCCATCGCGACCAGGGCCGACAGCACCGTGAGGAGGGCCCGCGCCCATCCGTGGGGGGAGGCGGCGGGGACGGCGGGGGTTCGGGCGCTCACGCTGCCACGCTAGGCAGGGCCCGCGCGGCGCGCCCGTCCGGCGGGGCCGTCCGCGTCGCCGCGCGGCGGACCCGCCGGGGCCGCCCGCGCGGGGCGGGCGCCGCCGGTCAGGAGGTGCGGGCCCCGGTCAGGAGGTGCGGGCGGTCCGCGCCGGGGCGGCCCGGACGACCAGCGCGTGGTCGCCGAGCCCCAGCAGCCGGTGGGCCGGCAGCTCGCCCCGGGTGGTGAGGACGGCGATAGTCGGCCGGTCTCCGGGTCGAACGCCGCGTCCAGGACCGTGCCCCGGCCGTCGCCCCGGTCCGTCAGGACCCGGCGGCCCAGCAGCGTGTGCCGGGGCGGTGCCGGGTCCGCCGCGGCACCGGGGCGCAGTTCGACCGCGCCGGGCCCGGCCACGGCCACCGCCGCCCAGGGCACCGCGACCGTTCGGCGCAGCCGTCCGGCGCGGAACCGCAGATGGGTGACCGTGCCGGACGCGGCGTCCACCGCCAGGGACGCCACCGTGCCCAGCCGGGGTCCGCCGCCCCGCACCACCACCGGCAGGCCCCGCACCTCGGAGAGGAGTCTCACGGCGCGCCCCGACCGCCACCGGACGCGCCCCGCGCCCGCGCCACGAGCACCGCCAGGCCCGCCAGGTCGTCCGCCGTCTCCCGTACGGCCTCCCCGGGCACCACCAGGGTCCGCCCGGCCACCGCCAGGCTCTCCCCGCGCGGCACGTACACCGTCCGCCCGCGGCGCCGGGACCCGGACGCGGAGCCCCGCCCGGCCGCCACCCGGAAGCCCACGACCCGTCCGGAGCCGCCGCCCTCCACGACGACGTCCAGCACCGTGCCGACGTCCCGGCCCTCCTCGGTCCGCAGCGCCGCCCCCAGCAGCCTGGCCCGCAGTGATTCCTGGCGCACCGTCATGACCGCCAGCGCCACCAGGCACCGCCGGTCCCGGACCATCACTGCCTCGTGCCCGAGCGCGTGCACCGTCGCCCAGGGCAGGCCCTCCTTGAGCGGTCCGGACCGTAGCCCGGGGCGGCTCAGTGTGAACCCGGTGATCCATCCGGCGCCGTCGTCGAAGACGGTGTCCCGGACCAGGGCCACCGTGTCGCCGCCGAGGGTGACCACCGGCCGGGTGCCCAGGCTCCGCGCGGCCATCAGTTCGTCCATCGCACGCCCTTCCCGTAGCCTGCGGGTGCCCCTCACCGCGGTGACGATGCGCCCGCCGTGAGAGCGGGGGGACTGCCGGGGCGACGGCGGGGTACGAGGACTGGTGCAGTAGCGTCCGGCCAGTCCGGCTTCCGAGAGAGACACGCATGACCGAGCACCTGGACGGGGCAGTGATACCGACTGGTTTCGACGTTCCCGTGGAACCGCTGAGGCGGGCGGCACACTACTCCGGCGGTCCGGGGTGCATCGCGGAGGCCCGCTCCTTCGCCGCGCTCTTCCTCGACCAGCTCCGCACCGAGTGGTGCGCCGCCATCGGCCGCCGCACCGACGGCGCGGTCCTGCTGGTCGTCAGCGAACTGGTCACCAACGCCGACCGGCACAGCGACGGCCCCTACGTCCTGGAGCTGGAGGGCACGGACACCTCCGTCGCCGTCTGCGTCTACGACAGCAGCGGCACCGTGCCCCAGCGCTTCCCGCGCGACCCCGAGCGGGTGGGGCGGCACGGGCTGGAGATCGTCCACGCGCTGACGGAGCACATCGTCGTCGAGCGCGTCCCCGTCGGCAAACGGGTGCGCGCGGTGGTGGCGCTCACCGCCGAGTGACGCCACGGCCGCCGTCCGCGCGGGGGAGCGGCGCCGTTCTCCCCGGTGGGCCGCCCCGGTGGCCGGTCGGCGCACCGGGGCGGCCGCGTCGTCTCAGGCGCAGCCCAGTTCGCCCAGCATGCCCTCGCGCAGCCGGGTGATGATGCGCTTGATCAGCCGCGACACATGCATCTGCGAGCAGCCGAGCCGCTCGCCGATCTCCGCCTGGGTGGCCTCCTCGACGAACCGCAGATGGATGATCCGCCGGTCGCGTTCGCTCAGCCCGGCCATCAGCGGCGCCAGCGCGTGGAAGTCCTCGACGAGGCGCAGCCCGTGCTCCTCGACCCCGATGAAGTCGGCGAGCACCGCCTCCCCGCCCTCGGCGCCCTCCCCGGTCAGCGCGGCGTCCAGCGACGAGGAGTTGTAGCCGTTGGACGCGATCTGGCCCTCGACCACCTCGCTCTCGGCGATGTTCATCAGCGTGGCGAGTTCGGCCACCGTCGGCTCCCGGTCCAGCCGGCTGGACAGCTCCTCGCGGGCCTTGGCCAGCTCCACCCGCAGCTCCTGGAGCCGCCGGGGCACATGGACGGCCCAGGTGGTGTCGCGGAAGAAGCGCTTGATCTCGCCGACGATGTAGGGCAGCGCGAAGGAGGTGAACTCGACCTCGCGCGACAGCTCGAAGCGGTCGATGGCCTTGATGAGGCCGATCATGCCGGTCTGGACGACGTCCTCCATGTCGTCCCCGCGCCCCCGGAACCGTCCGGCGGCGAAGCGCACGAGGGACATGTTCATCTCGATGAGGGTGTTGCGCGCGTACTGGTACTCGTACGTGCCCTCCTCGACCTCGGCCAGGCGCCGGAAGAAGTGCCGGGAGAGCTGCCGCGCGTCGCGCGGCGCGACGGCGCGGGGGTCCGGGATGTCCGGCAGCGGTCCGCCACCCGGTGTGCCCGTGCCGGTCTTCTCGTCAACCTGCGCCTGCGGCCGGGTCACGGCGGTCTTCATTTGCCTCTCCCACGAAAGTCACGGTCGGACGACACTTCTTCCTCGGTCCTTCCCGTCGGCGGGTACCCGGCAGACGGCGACCCATGCCTTCCGCTTCGCGGGGCGGCGGAAACCGGGGCGCGGCTCGCCGGGGCGTGGGGCGCGGGGGCGCGGGGCGTGAGTCGCGGGCGTGCGGCGTGGGGCGTGCGGGGCCGTGCGCCCCCGGATTCCCTGCCCCGCCCGGGAACGGAGCCGCCCCGGTTCCCCGGTTCCCCTCTCGGCGGAACGCCGGACCCTTCCGCCGGGCCGCCGGGCTCCTAGGCTGATCCCGTGACCCGCCACGTGACGAACGAGACGCCCGTCGCCCCTCCGCGCCCCCTGCCCCGTCCCGGGCCCCGGGGCCCCGCCGCCCGGGAGCCCCTGTGGCGCGATCTGGTCGGCGAGGTACTGCGCGGGGAGCGCCTCGCGCAGGAGCGCACCATCAAGGACGTCGCCGAGGCCGCCCGTATCTCCCTGCCGTATCTCTCCGAGATCGAACGCGGACGCAAGGAGGCGTCGTCCGAGGTGCTGGCCGCCGCCGCGGCGGCGCTCGGGCTGAGCCTGGGCGACCTGCTGGCCCGCACCCACGGCAGACTGCTCCGGCTCACCTCCCGGCACACCGGCCCCCTCGCGGCCCCCGGCCGCGCCGCCGCGCGCCGCGACGGGTTCTGCCTGGCCGCCTGACCGGGAGCCGGCGTACGGAACGCCGGTGCGCGCGCGGGGGCCGCCCCGGCGCGCACCGGCGCACACGTCCCCGGGGCCCGGCCCGAGCACCGGCCGGCGCCCCGTGCGGCTCGCGCACCCCGGCGGCCCGCACGGCCTCCGGCACGGCACCCCGGCGGTTCCCGCGCCGCCCCCGCCGGTGCGGTCGGGGGTCGGCCGCGCGCCCTCACCCCCCGCCGGACAACGCCCCCCGGCGCGGGCCGAGCACCTCGTCGGCCAGCCCGTACGCCACGGCCTCCTCGGCGGTGAACACCTTCTCGCGGTCCATGTCCGCCCGCAGGGTCGCCGTGTCGTGGCCGGTGTGCCGGGAGAGCACCTCCTCCATCTGGGCGCGGACGCGCACCATCTCCTTGGCCTGCAGCGCCAGGTCGGACACCGTGCCCTGGCGTCCGGTGCTCGCGGGCTGTCCGAGCAGCACCCGCGAGTGGCGCAGCACGAACCGCCGCCCGGGGTCCCCGCCGGCCAGCAGGACGGCCGCCGTGGAGGCCGCCTGGCCGACGCAGAACGTGGAGACCGGGGCCCGGACGAAGGCCATGGTGTCGTAGATCGCCATGAGCGAGGTGAACGAGCCGCCCGGGGAGTTCAGATAGACCGAGATCTCGCTCTCCGGCGCCGCCGACTCCAGGTGGAGGAGCTGGGCGATGACCACGTTGGCGACGCCGTCGTCGATCCCGGTGCCCAGGAAGACGATCCGCTCGGAGAGCAGCCTGCTGAACACGTCGTAGGACCGCTCGCCGCGCGGGGTGCGCTCGACGACGTGCGGAATCGTGTAGCCCGCCATCACCGCAGCCCCGTCCTGCGCCGCGACGCGGTCGGCCGGATGTCCGCGAGCGACTCCACGACGCTGTCCACCAGCCCGTACGCCACGGCCTCTGCGGCGGTGAACCAGCGGTCGCGGTCGCCGTCGCGGGAGACGGCCTCCGGGCTCTGCCCGGTGTGCTCGGCGGTGATCCGCTCGATGGTCCGCTTGGTGAACTCCAGGTTGTCCGCCTGGATCTCGATGTCGGCGGTGGTGCCGCCGATGCCCGCCGACGGCTGGTGCATCATGATCCGCGCGTTCGGCAGGGCGTGCCGCTTGCCCGCGGCGCCCACGCTGACCAGGAACTGGCCCATGCTGGCCGCGAAGCCCATGGCGAGGGTGGACACGTCGTTGGGGATCAGCCGCATGATGTCGTAGATCGCGAGCCCGGCGTGCACGGAGCCGCCGGGGCTGTTCACGCACAGGCAGATGTCGGTGTGCGGGTCCTCCGCGGACAGGACGAGCAACTGGGCGCAGACCCGGTTGGCGGAGACCTCGTCGACGCGGGTGCCCAGCAGCACCATCCGCCGGGCGAGCAGCTGTGCCGCCAGCTGGTCGTCGAAGCCGGTGGGAGGGGTGTCGCCCTCCTGGGCGCGCGGTGGCGGGGGAGCGGGCGCCGGGCCGGAGGCGAAGGGGGACATGGGTGCTCCTTCAGAGGTGTCGGGGAGGTCCGGGGCGGCGGATCGGCCGCGGTTCCCCCACTCTGGAACGAGAGGGACGTCCGGCGGGGGTTTCTCTGCCGGGAGCAGATCCGCCCGGGGCGCGGCCGCGCGCCGCGCGGAGCCGCCCGGCGCGCGGCCGCGGGGCGGAGTCCGGGGCTCCGGCGGCGACCGGTGCCGGCCGGGTCTCCGCCCGCCGCGCGCCGATGAGTTCCGGGCCCCGCCCCGGTCCCCCCTCACGACCGGCGTTTCGTCCGCAGGAGGACCCCATGGACACCAACGGATTCACCACCTGCCTCTGGTTCGACGACCGGGCCGAGGAGGCCGCCCGCTTCTACGTCTCCGTCTTCGAGAACTCCGAACTCGGCGCGATCAGCCACTACCCGGAGAACGCCCCGCGCCCCGCGGGCACCGTGCTGACCGTGGACTTCACGGCCAACGGGCAGAAGTTCGTCGCGCTGAACGGCGGTCCGGAGTTCACCTTCAACGAGGCCGTCTCCTTCCAGATCATGTGCGACACCCAGGAGGAGATCGACCGCTACTGGTCCCTGCTCACCCAGGACGGCCAGGAGGGCCCCTGCGGCTGGCTCAAGGACCGTTACGGCGTCTCCTGGCAGGTCGTGCCGATCCGGCTGGAGGAGATGTTCCGGGACCCCGACGGGGCGAAGGCGGCCCGGGTCAACCAGGCCATGATGCTGATGCGCAAGCTGGACCTCGCCGCCCTGGAGAGGGCGTTCGCCGCCGACCGCTGAGCCCTCCGGGGGCGCGGCCGGCCCGGCGCCCGCCGGGCATTCCGGGCCCGCCCCACCGACAGCGCCCGCGGCGCACCCGTGCGCGGGCGACCCCCACCGAGTCAGACAGAGGAGGCGGCAGCCATGGCCGCACCGACCGAAGGGGCCCCGTGCTGGGCCGATGTGATGTGCGGCGACGTCGAGGGGGCCAAGGCCTTCTACGGCGCCGTCCTCGGCTGGACCTTCCGCGACATGCCGACGGAGTTCGGCGACTACACCCAGGCCTACGCGGGCGACAGCGCGGTGGCCGCCGTGGTCCCGCCCGCACCCGGCCACGAGGTCGCCCGCTGGTGCCTCTACCTGGCCTCCCCGGATGCGGCGGCGACCGCGGAACGGGTCCGCGAGGCCGGGGGCGAGGTCCTCGCGGAGCCCATGCGCGTCGACGGCTTCGGCACCATGTGCCTGGCCCGCGATCCCGGCGGCGTCGTCTTCGGCGTCTGGCAGCCCGGCAGCCACGAGGGGTTCGGGGCGGTCGGCGTGCCCGGAGCCTTCTGCTGGGCCGAGGTCTTCACCCGCGACCCCGCCGCGGCCGACGCGTTCTTCCCCGCCGTCTTCCCCTACACCACGCGGCGGATGGAGGACGCGGGCATGGACTTCCGGGTCTACGACACGAAGGACGGCACGGTGCTCGGCAGGATGGCGATGACGGACGACTTCCCGCCCGGGATGCCGTCCTTCGTCAACGTCTACTTCACCGTCGACGACTGCGACGCGGCGGTCTCCCGCGCCACCGAGCGGGGCGGGACGCTGCGGTTCGGCCCGATGGACAGTCCCTTCGGCCGGTTCGCGGCGCTGGGCGACCCGCAGGGCGCACACTTCTCGGTCATCGACGTGACCCGGACCCGGGGGGAGACGCCCACCCTCGGCGAGGTCTCCTGAGGCACGTCCGGGAGCCCCGCCGGACCATGGCATGATCGGCGCATGCGTGAACGAGCAGTGGCCGCGTGCGACGGGGCCTCGAAGGGGAACCCGGGCCCGGCCGGCTGGGCCTGGGTCCTCGCCGACACCTCCGGGACGCCGGTCCGCTGGGAGGCGGGCCCGCTCGGCAGGAACACCAACAACGTCGCCGAACTCACCGCGCTGGAACAGCTCCTGGCGTCGACCGACCCGGACGTGCCGCTGGAGGTCCGGATGGACTCCCAGTACGCCATGAAGGCCGTCACCACCTGGCTGCCCGGCTGGAAGCGCAACGGCTGGCGCACCGCCGCCGGCAAGCCGGTCGCCAACCAGGAACTCGTCGTCCGCATCGACGCCCTGCTCGACGGACGCTCGGTCGACTTCCGCTACGTCCCCGCCCACCAGATCGACGGCGACCCGCTGAACGACTTCGCGGACCGCGCGGCCAGCCGGGCGGCCACCGATCAGGAGAGCGCGAGCAGCGCCCTCGGCTCCCCGGAACCGCCGCCCTCCCCGGACGTCCCGGCCGTCCGCACCGCCACCCGGCGCAAGCCCGGCGCTGCGGCCCGCAAGGGCGGGGGTTCCTCGCGGACGCTGAAGGCCAAGTTCCCCGGGCGCTGCGTCTGCGGCCGGTCCTACGCGGCCGGTGAGTCCATCGCCAGGAACGACCAGGGCTGGGGCCACCCGGACTGCCGCACCGCGGCGGCCGGATAGCGCTTCCCCCGGCCGCGCGCCGGGGCCCGCCGCGACCGGGACGCCCGCCGCGACCGGGACGCCCGGCGGGACCGGGACGCCCGGCGCCGGGCGGTGCCCGGGCGCGGCACCGGGCGCCCGGGCGCGCCCGCCCCTCCCCGGTCCACCGGGGCGCCCTCCAGGCCCGGCCCGCGACGGTGCTTGGCCTCCCGCGCCGGACGCCGCGGCCCTTCCGCGCCGGACGCCGCGGCCCGCCCGCGCCGGACGCCGCGGCCCGCCCGCGCCGGACGCCGCGGCCCGCCCGCGCCCATGCGCCGGACCCGCCCCGACCCCCTGCTACCCTGCGCACCAAATGTCCGATTTGGTCGTATCGCAGGGGTGTGTGTGAAGGTCGCTTGCGTCGGCGGCGGGCCCGCCGGACTCTATCTGTCGATCCTGCTCAAGCTGCGGGACCCCGCCCACGAGATCACCGTCCACGAACGCGACCCCGAGGGCTCCACCTACGGCTGGGGCGTCACCTACTGGCGCGGTCTCCTCGACCGGCTCCACGCGCACGACCCCGAGTCCGCCCGCGCCGTCGGGGAGCACTCCGCGCGCTGGCGCGACGGCGTCGCCCACCTGGGCGGCCCGGTCGCCCGGCACCGGGGCGACGAGGGCTTCGGCATCGGCCGCCACCGGCTGCTGGAGATCCTCGCGGCCCGCGCCCGCTCACTGGGCGTGCGCGTCGCCTACGAGGACGAGGTCACCGCCTCCGACCCGCCCGACGCCGACCTCGTCGTGGCCGCCGACGGCGTCCGCAGCGCCCTGCGCACCGCGTACGCCGACCACTTCGGCACCCGGATCAGGACCGGCCGCAACCCCTACCTCTGGCTCGGCACCACCAAGGTCCTCGACGCCTTCACCTTCGCCTTCGCCGAGACCGCCCACGGCTGGATCTGGGCGTACGGCTACGGCTACGGTCCCCGGGGCAGCACCTGCGTCGTCGAGTGCGCGCCCGGCACCTGGAGCGGGCTCGGCCTGGACCGCGCGGAGGAGGCCGAGGGGCTGGCCCTGCTGGAGGACCTGTTCGCCGGGGTCCTGGACGGCCATCCGCTCACCGGGCGCGCCGCCCCCGGCGCGGGACCCGCCCCCTGGACCACCTTCCGCACCCTCACCAACCGCACCTGGTCCCGGGGCAACCTCGTGCTGCTCGGCGACGCCGCCCACACCACCCACTACTCCGTCGGCGCCGGCACCACGCTCGCCCTGGAGGACGCCATGGCGCTCGCCGCCGCGCTCGACGGGGAGCGAGGACTCCCGGCGGCGCTGGCCCGCTACGAGCGCGAACGGCGGGCGGCCCTGCTCCCGGTGCAGAGCGCCGCCCGCTACAGCGCCCAGTGGTACGAGAACCTGCCCCGCTACATCGGTCTGCCGCCCGAGGTGATGTTCGCCCTGCTCGGCCAGCGCCACTCCCCGCTGCTGCCCCATGTCCCGCCGCAGATGTACTACCGGCTGGACCGGGCGGCCGGGCGGCTGGAGCCGCTGCGCCGCCTCAAGCACTGGCTCGGCCCGAGGGTCGCCCGCGCGGTACAGGCCCGCAGCATGCCGGACGCGGCGGGGGAGCGGCGGGTCCCGGCGGCGCGGTGACCCGGCCCGGGACCGGACGCTCCGGGGCCGGGTGGACGTCTTCCGGCCCGGCGGCGGAGAGGGACGAACGGGTTCCGGCCCGGTGCCGGACCGGGCGCCGCCCCCGACGGGAACGCTTCCGCCCCGCACGGTGCGGGAAAACGCCTGATGACAGACTGTCGCCATGGACGAGCGCACTTTCAAGAGGTCGAACCAGCACGCATCCGTGATCGGCCTCGGCACCTGGCAACTGGGAGCCGACTGGGGTGACGTCGACGAGAGGGAGGCCCTCGCCGTCCTGGAGGCGGCGGCCGAGTCCGGCGTCACCTTCTTCGACACCGCCGACGTCTACGGCGACGGCCGCAGTGAGCGGATCATCGCCGGATTCCTCGCCGGGCGGCCCGATCCGCGCGTGACGGTCGCCACCAAGATGGGCCGCCGGGTCGAGCAGATCCCGCAGAACTACGTCCTCGGCAACTTCCGCGAGTGGAACGACCGCTCCCGCCGGAACCTGGGCGTCGACGTGATCGACCTGGTGCAGCTCCACTGCCCGCCCACGCCCGTCTACTCCAGCGACGAGGTGTTCGACGCCCTGGACACCCTCGTCGAGGAGGAGCGGATCACCGCCTACGGCGTCAGCGTGGAGACCTGCGCCGAGGCCCTCACCGCCATCGCCCGGCCGAACGTCGCCTCGGTGCAGATCATCCTCAACCCGTTCCGGATGAAGCCGCTGCGCGAGGTCCTCCCGGCCGCCCGGGAAGCGGGCGTCGGCGTCATCGCCCGGGTGCCGCTCGCCTCCGGCCTGCTGACCGGCAAGTACACCAGGGACACCGTCTTCGCGGCCGACGACCACCGCACCTTCAACCGCCACGGCGAGGCGTTCGACCAGGGCGAGACCTTCTCCGGCGTCGACTTCGCCACCGGCGTGGAGGCCGCCGCGGAGTTCTCCGCCCTCGTCCCCGAGGGGTACACGCCCGCGCAGCTCGCCCTGCGGTGGATCGCGCGGCAGCCCGGTGTCACCACCGTCATCCCCGGCGCCCGCTCGCCCGAGCAGGCCCGCGCCAACTCCGAGGCCGCGCGGCTGCCGGAGCTGTCCGAGGAGACGCTCACCGCGATCGGGGACCTCTACGACCGGCGCGTCCGGGAGCAGGTCGAGGGCCGCTGGTGACCCCGGCTCCCGTGCCGTGATCGGGTGCGCCGGGCGGACACGACCGCCCGGCGCGCGGGGCTCACGGCAGCAGGAGCGCCTGCCGTTCCCGTTCCTGGGCACCGGCGGCGTCCCCGTCCCGCGCGGTGAAGGCAACGGCGAGCGCCGCCCCGGCCGCCGGGGCGCCCCGCGCGGTGACCGTCACCGGCGCGGGCGGCCGGGCGGCGCCGGACGCCCCGGCGCCGGACGGCCCGCCGGAACGGTGCTCACGGACGGGCGTACCGGGGGCGCCGGGGCCTCGAGGTCGCCGTGCGGACGGTCGCCCGCTCGTCGCCCGGGAGCCCGCCGGACGCCCCGAACAACCCCCTCCGTGGTGCGCGCCACCGCCCGCGCGTCGTCGCCGCCGCTGAGCGGCACGGTGAGCTGAGGGCAGGACATCCTTCTCCCCCTCTGCCGGTTCGGGTGTCCCGGTCCGTGCAATCGCGGGGTTCCCGCCCGAACCGGGGCCGACGTGGGCGGCCCGGCCGCTCCCGGGCGCGCGGAACCCCGCACCGGCGGGGCCGGGCCGGGTCAGCCCTCGGCCGTCAGGGCCGCCAGGACGTCGTCGATGCGGATCTCTTCGGTGCCCTCCGGCACCGCCTTCCGCGTCTCGCGCAGGAAGGCCGCGAGCGGCACCGCCCAGACGAACACCACGGCCCGGTGGCGCTCCCCGTCGGGCCGCACATCGCCGAGGAACTCCATGCGCAGTTCCTCCCACATCCCGCGGGCCCACGGCCGCAGCCGCACATCGCCCACCCCGACCTCCCGGGTGAGGCCCTCGGCCACCATCCGCCGGTCCAGCGCCCAGCGGGCGAGCACCCGGCCCTCATGCGTGAACGTGACGGTCAGGGCGAAGGGATCGGCGGGGTCGTAGAGGAGGTGGGCGAGGAGGGGGAAGCGGTCGGCCTCACCCGTCCGGAGCTGGACTACCAGGGTCTTGCGCAGGACGGGGTTCACGACGGGCCCTCCGGGAGTACGGACATGGGCCCTTCTAGTACCCAGCCCGCCGGGATGATGTCCGGGTGGGCGGACGACTCCGTCAACTCCGGTGCGGGGCAAGGGTGTCGGGCGGCCGGTCGGATGGTTCGGTCCGGCGCCGAGCGGAGCGCGGGCAGCGGGGTCCGTTCCGGCCGGTCCGGGAAGTCCGGCCGGCTCTCCCCGCCGGTCCGCACCAGCGCCACCTCGGTGGACCCGGCCTCCGCCCCGGTGCCGTCCCGCGGATCAGCGCAGGCCGAAACGGTCCGTCCAGGCGGCCATGTCGGCGGTGGTCGCGTTGCCGCCGCAGACCACCAGCCCGACCCGGGCGCCGTCCCCGACCCGCTCCACCACGCGCCGCGCCGCGGGCAGCAGGCACCCGGCGGCCGGCTCGGTCCACAGCTTGCCGTGCTCCGCCAGGTCGACGCAGCCCGCGACGGCGTCCCGGTCCGGCACCACCAGGACCTCGTCGACCAGGGCCGCCACATGGTCGTACGTCAGCCGGGAGACGGACGGGGCGCTCAGCGTCGTGACGATCGACGAGAGCCGCACGGGGGTGGGCCCGCCCTTCGCCAGCGCCTGCGACATGGACTCCGCGCCCTCCGTCTCCACTCCCCAGATCCGCAGGCCCGGCCGCCGCGCCCGCAGTGCCGCCGCGATCCCCGCGATCAGCCCGCCGCCCCCGATGCTCACCAGCACGTCGGTCAGCTCCCCGGCGTCCTCGGCGAACTCCAGCCCCACCGTGCCCTGCCCGGCGACCACCTGCGGGTCGTCGTAGGGGTGGACCAGGGTCAGGCCCTCCGCGCGCAGTTCGTCCACCAGGGCGAAGGCGCTGTCCATGCCGTCGGTCAGCCGGACCAGCGCGCCCGCCTCCTCGGCCGTCGCGACGGAGCGGGCGGGCGCCGTACGGGGCATCACCACCGTGGCCCGCACCCCGAGGGCGGCGGACATCACCGCCACGGCGATCCCGTGGTTGCCGCCGCTGACCGCGACCACCCCGGCGGCCCGCTCGTCCGGCGTCAGCGACAGCAGCTTCGCCACCGCGCCCCGGGCCTTGAACGAGCCGGTGCGCTGGAGCAGTTCCAGCTTGGTGGTGACCGGGACGCCGAGCAGTCCGGACAGGCCGGGGCTCGGCACCGTGGGCGTGCGTACGACATGCCCGGCGATCCGCTCGGCGGCGGCTTCGATCTGCGTCAACCCGATCACGGCACTCATCCTTCCGGCGCGGGCCGGCCCCGCGTCGCTCCGCAGCCTTTCGCGCGCCGCGCCGCTGGTCAACGCGAGGGGGCCGCCGGACCGCCCGGCGGCGCGGCCCGATGGTGGACGGCCGCGCGGAGCGGCCCGTGGGCGGACGGCCCGCCCCGGTGGAGCCCTCGCCCGGAGTCCCGCTCCGGTGGAGTCCCGCCCGGAGCCCCGCCCCGGCGGAGCCCCCGCCCGGAGCCCCGCTCCGGCTCACCCCCGGCGCCTTGGCCCGGAGCCCCGCCCCGCCCCGCACCCCGGCGCCTCGGTCCGGGGTCCTCGCGCGCGGGGTTGCGCCGGACAGCCCTGCCCGGGGTGCCGGATGCCGTGTCCCGCCGGAGGCAGCCCGGGAGCCGCCGCGTGGCGGGAGCCCGAGACGGCCGGTCGTCCGGGGGGGCCCGGGGTCCGAGGCCCGTTCCCGGGCCCGGGCCGCGGTGCCCCCGCACGCCCCGGCGTCTCGTCTCCCGCTGCCGCTGCCGCTGCCGCTGCCGCGACCCGTTTCGCGCCGCCGAGGTAAGCCCCGCGCGGCGCGTCGCCCCGGGCCGCCACGTACCCTTCGGTCCGTCAGGTCCGGGGGGCCGAGAGCGGTGCCCGCGCACCTCCCGCCCGGTCCGCCGACGGGCACGCCGTCGGACGCCCGGCCACCGCCGGAGCCCCCGGCGGCTCCGCGCGGTCCCGGCGGCGGCCGCATCGGCCGGTCAGCCGGGAGTGGTCGGCTGCGGCGCGATCAGGCCCTCCCGGTAGGCGACCGCGACCGCCTCCGTACGGCTCGACGCCTCCAGCTTGGCGAGGATGCGGGAGACATGCACGCTCGCGGTCTTGGCGCTGATGAACAGCTCCTCGCCGATCCGCCGGTTGCTGTGCCCGAGGGCGAGCAGGCGCAGCACGTCCCCCTCACGGGCGGTCAACGACGCCGCCCGCCCGTCGCCGCCCGCGCCGACGGCCAGCCCCCCGCGTCGCAGCAGGTCCTCCAGCCGCTCCCGCAGCGGCAGCGCGCCGAGCCGGTCGGCCTCCTCCCGGACGGCGTCGGCCTCGGTGGCGGCCTCCTCGCGGCGGCCCTCGGCGAGCAGGGCCTCCGCCCGGCGCAGCCGGCAGCGCGCGCGTTCGTAGGAGTCGCCGTACGCGAACGCGGCCACCGCCCGCTCCCAGGCAGCCGGGTCCGGACCGGACAGCGCCCGCGTCCACTCCGCCTCGGCGCGGGCGAGCCACGCCCGCCCCTCCGGCCCCTGCGGCAGCCCGTCCTCGCCGTGCCGGGCCGACTCCCGCGCCAATCCCACCAGTTCGTCCGCCGTGGCCCTCCACCGTCCGTCCGCCGCCGGGGCGGTCCCCACGGCGTCCGCGACCGCGCCCAGGGCGAGCGCCGCGAGGCGGACGGTGGCGGAGGGCAGGACGCCCGTCTCGTCGGTGAGCGCATCCACGGTGCTCCGTGCCCGGCGCACGGCCTCCGCGGCGTCCCCGCGCAGCCCGGCGGCGTCCGTCAGCACGATGCCCGCGACCAGGGCGGTCATCCAGTCGCAGGGCCCCTCCAGCAGGGCCCGCGCCCGGTCCGCGGCCCCGAGGTCGCCGCGCGCCAGCGCCGCGTAGAGCGCCGGGCCGGCGGTGTGGCCGCCACCCCGGGCGGCCTCCCGGGCGCCGTCCCGCGAGCCGTCCAGGAGCGTGTCCCAGTCGCCCAACGTGTAGTGCACCAGGTGCCGCAGATAGCTCATCGCCCTCGGATACAGCGAGGACAGCAGCCCGAAGTGCCCGGCCCGCTCCAGGCCCTCCTCGGCCCGCTGGAGGCACTCGCGCAGCTCGCCGGATTCGAAGCAGCCGATCGCCAGGTTGAACAGGGCCCGCATCTCGACCTGGCCGTTGCCCGCCCGCCGGGCCAGTTCCCGCGCGCGCAGCAGCCGTTCCCGGCCCCCGGGGGTGGTCCGGCCCTCGCCCTCCAGGCCGGTCAGGGAGATCAGCAGGTCGGCCCGCGCGTCCGCGACGCCCAGCTCCTCGGCGACGGCCACGGCCCGCCGGGCGACCTCCAGGGCGACGCCGGTCTCACCGACCTGGCGCGCCGCCGCCACATGGGTGGCCGCCGCCCACACCCACGTCGGCGACGGGGGATCGGCCGGGATCAGCGACAGGGCCTCGCTGCTGTGGGCGTGGGCGGCGCTCAGGTTGTCGACGTTCAGCAGGTTCCCGGCGAGCGTGTAGCGGACCCGTGCCGCCAGTTCCAGGTCGGAGTCCTCGCCGAGCCCGGCCAGCGCGGAGCGGGTGAGCGCCACCGCCCGGTGCAGCTCCCCGGCGTGCGCGGCGGCGGCCGAGGCCCGCAGGGTCAGCGTCACGGTGTCGGCCCCGGCCGGGCGCGCCCCGTCGGGCACCGCCGGCCAGAGGTCCAGCGCGGCCTCCACCTGCCGCAGCTCCTCGGCGGGCGCGCCCATCCGCCGGGCGTGGTCGGCCGCCTCCAGGGACGCGGCCAGCGCCCCGGGCAGGTCGTGGCTCTCCCGGTAGTGGTGCGCCCGCTCGGCGGCGCCCCCGGACGGCCCCTCGCGGCCGGTCAGCAGCCGGGCGAACGCCCCGTGCAGCCGGGCCCGTTCACCGGGCAGCAGATCGGCGTAGACCGCCTCGCGCGCCAGGGCGTGCCGGAAGGAGTAGGTGTCCCCGGAGCCCGCCACGAGGATGCGGTGCCCCACGGCCTCGCGCAGCGCCTCCTCCAACTCGGCCTCGGGCAGGGCCACGGCGTCCCGCAGCAGGTCGTGGCCGACCCGGCGCCCGGCGACGGCGGCGGTGCGCAGCACCCGCTGGGCGGTGCCGGAGAGCCGCTCGAAACGGATCAGCAGGACATCGGCCAGGCCGCTGGGCAGGCCGCCCTCGGGCAGATCCGCGGCGGCGACCAGTTCCTCCGCGTAGAAGGCGTTGCCCTCGGCGCGGTCCACGATCCGGCGGACCGCGGCCTCGGGGAGCGGCCGGTCCCGCAGCGCGCGGACCAGCCGGGCCACGTCCGCGTCGGCCAGCGGACGCAGCTCCAGCCGCTCCACCGAGGGCAGCCGGACCAGCTCCGCGAGCAGGGGACGCAGCGGATGGCGCCGGTGCAGGTCGTCGGCCCGGTACGAGGCGAGCAGGGCCAGGCGGTGGCCGGGCGCGCCGCCCGCGGGCCGCTGCAGGACCCCCCGGCTGAGCAGGAACCGCAGCAGGTCGCGGGAGGACTGGTCGGCCCAGTGCAGGTCCTCCAGGACCAGCAGCAGCGGTGCGGTCTCCGCGAGCGCGGCGAACAGGGCGGCCATGTCCTCGAACAGCCGCAGCCGCCCGGAGCGCGCGGCGTCGCCGGACGCCCCGTCGCCGCCGAGCAGCCGCCCGGCCTCCGGATGGGCGGCGAGCACGTCCGCGAACCGGCCGTCGGCGGACAGCGCGCCCAGGATCTCGGTGAACGGCAGATACGGCAGGCCCACGTCGCCCAGGTCGACGCAGTGCCCGGTGAGCACCGCCGTCCCGGCACCGGCGGCCCGCGCGGCGGCCTCGTCCAGCGTCCGCGTCTTGCCCACTCCCGCGTCCCCGGCGATCAGCACCGCTCGCGGCTCACCGGCCCGGGCGCGCTCCAGCACGCCGTCGAGACGGGCGAGTTCGGCCCCACGGCCGACGAGGGGTCTGCCGACCGGGATCTCGGACATCCCCCCATCCTGGCATGACTCCGCCCCGCCCTGTCCTCGGCCGCCGCCCCGGCCGGGCCCGCCCCGAAGGGCCCCTGCGACGGCCGACGCGGGACGGCCGCGGTCCGCGCCGTGGGGACCGCCCCACCCCGCGGCGGAGGGGCGCGCGGAGCGGGCGCGCCGACGGCCGGGGTGCCCGCCGCGACACCCCGGTGGTGCCGTAGTGAAGACTGGGCCGCACAGGAACCCGACACAGGAGGAACCGCATGACGCGCCCGATCACGGCAGGGCTGGACGGATCGGAGGAGTCCCTGGCCGCGCTGGCCTGGGCGGCCAGGGAGGCGGTCCGCCGGGGGACCCCGCTGCACATCGCGCACGCCTGGCGGTTCGACCCGCGGGGCGGGGGCGGCGAGGGGGATCGCGAGGCACAGGAGAAGTGGGTGCTCGACGCGGTCGCCGGGGCGGCCCGCACCCTCACCGACCGGCACCCGGGGCTGGAGGTGACGACCGAGGCCCGCGAGGGCGACGCCGCCGACACCCTGCTCGCGGTGTCGGCCGACGCCGACACCCTGGTCCTCGGCTCGCGCGGGCACGGGGCCGTCGTCGGCTTCCTGCTCGGCTCCGTCGGCCAGCAGGTCATCGCCGGGGCCACCCGGCCCGTCGTCCTGGTCCGCGCCGGGGACGAGGCCAGCGCGGAGGCGTCCGGCCGCGAGATCGTCGTCGGCCAGCAGGGCGACGAGGAGGACAGCGCCGAGGTGCTGGGCTTCGCCTTCGCCACCGCCGCGGCGCGCGGTGCCTCGGTACGGGCCGTGCGCGCCTGGACGCTTCCGCCGGTCTTCGCCTACAGCCCCGGCTCGCTGCGCCTGGCCGACGAGGCCGGGGGACTGGAGCCGTACGAGCGCAAGGCGCTGGAGGAGGCGGTGCGTCCCTGGCGCGAGCGCTTCCCGGACGTGCCGGTGGTGGAGCACGTGGAGATGGGCAGTGCCGGGCAGGTGCTGCTGGCGGTGGCGGGCGGCGCCCAGCTCGTGGTGGTCGGCCGCCGGGCGCGCCGCACCGCCGTGGGCGCGCGAATCGGCTCCGTCGCCCACGGGGTGCTGCACCACGCGCCGTGCCCGGTGGCGGTGGTACCGCACGCCTGACGGGGGTGCGTGACCGCGTGCTCCCGGCGGTGGACCACCGCCGGGAGCACCTGGCGCCGCGCCCGAAGGCCGCCCGCTCGTGATGCCGCCTCCGTGACGCCGTGTTCGTGACGGGGGTGTCCGCGCCGGTGCGTCGGGGGCGGTCCCGGGGGCCGACCGGGTACGTCCCCGACGGGTTGGGCGGGGTGGCGTGGCGCAAGGGGTGCCGCCGGAAGCCGGCACTGCTCCGGGGGCGGGCCTCCGGGGCCGGAGCCCTCGGGCGGTGGGGCCCGCCCCCGGCGGGTGCCCCTTGAGGAGCCCGTCCCGGTTCCGTCGAACATCCCGGGCCGGTCGGGGGCGTCCCCGCCGCCGGGCCTACGGCGGCGATTCGGGCCCCGCCCCGCGGGAAGCGGTTTCACCCGGTGCGTCGGACGCGCTGGTGTGGACGGCCGCGCAGGCACTGTTCAGTAGCGGCGGGCCGGGCCCGTTGCGGAACGGCGGGCCCCGCCCGGTCCACCGGCCCGGTCACCCCCGGTCGGCGCCCCGCCGCCCCATGGGGCAGGGGGACCCGAGGCCACTTCGTACCCGTCCGTACCGGGCGATCGCGACGGCATCATTCGTACGCCCCCGTACCGGGCGATCGCGACTGCACCGGTCGCCGGGCACCAGGGAAGCGCCGGGCGGGGCAAGCACCGGGCGCCCCCGGTCGCCGTCCGCCCGGCCCGCGTCGCCACCCGCCTTCACCCCGCCTCGCCCGCGCTCACCCCGCCCACCGGACGCGAGGCGGAGCGGCGGGTCAGTCCTGCCCGGCCCGGGCGGAGCCCTCCGCGTGGTCCCCGGGCCAGGAGAGGCCCTCCAGCCGGGCGATGCCCTCGTTGAGCTGTGCCAGCAGGGTCAGGAACTCGCCCGTCCTGCCCGGCGTCCACCCGGTGGCGTCGATGAGGCGCGCGGTGCCCTCAAGGCTGATGTCACGGTCGGCCCTCAGCCGCTCAAGCCCCAGTTCCGTGGGCCGGAACTTGCGCGCGATACCGCCTTCGGGGTCGGGGATGCGCTCCACCAAGCCGTTCTTCAGCATGGCGCTGACCTGGCGGTTGATGGTGGAGACATCGACCTGGAAGGTGTGCGCCAGCTCCTTGAGGGTGAGCGGCTCGCTCATCTCCAGACGGGTGAGCAGGACGTACGCGGAGCGCTCCAGGCTCTGGCCGATGCGGGGGCCGCGAGCGGTGAGGAAGTGCCGGGACAGGAGCGTCAGCTCCCTCTCCAGATCGCTCAGCCGACCTTCCCGCTCCGTCATGACCTGCCCCTTCCCATGCCGACACCTCGCCCCATCATCGCCCATGCCGCCTGCGCCGGGCGCCGCCGCCCATCCCTATTGTGCACAGTGCACGCGATGTGTACAGTGCACTGAGTGTGCATGATGCACATTGCGGCCATGGCGGTCACCCGCCGGCCCCGGCCCGGAGCCGGACAGCGGATGTTCCGGGCCGGGGCCGGCGGCGGGGGCGGTCGGTCCGCCGGACCGGTCCGCCCGACGCGCACCGGTCCGGACGGCGGCGTCCACCGGACGCCGTGCGCCCTTCGCCCAGCCCGCCGACCAACCGAGACCCGGAACGCCACAAGGAGACCCTCTTGCCGACCCGTCACAGCCGAACCCCGGGGCCGGGCGCGATCACCGCGGTGATCGCCCTGAGCGGCATCGTCGTGTCCCTGATGCAGACGCTCGTCGTGCCGATCATCCCGAAGCTCCCGGAGCTGCTGGGCGCGTCCGCGTCCGACGCCTCCTGGGTGATCACCGCCACGCTGCTCGCGGCGGCCGTGGTCACCCCCATCGCCGGACGCCTCGGCGACATGTACGGCAAGCGGCGGGTGCTCGTCGCCAGCCTGGCCGTCCTCGTCGTGGGCTCCGTCGTCTGCGCCGTCTCGGACAGCCTGGTCCCGATGATCGTGGGCCGGGCGCTCCAGGGCCTGGCGACGGGGGTCATCCCGGTCGGCATCAGCGTCCTGCGCGACGAGCTGCCGCCCGCCCGGATCGGCGGCGCCGTGTCCCTGGTCAGCGCCACCCTCGGAGTGGGCGGCGCGATCGGCCTGCCCGTCTCGGCGGCCATCGCCCAGGGCACCGACTGGCACGTCCTGTTCTGGCTGGCCGCCGGTCTCGGCACCCTCTGCCTGGTGCTCGTGACCCTGCTGCTCTCCGAGTCCCGCCGGCTCTCCCCGGGCCGCTTCGACGTGCCGGGCGCGGCCGGACTCGCCGGCGGCCTGGTGCTCCTCCTGCTCCCCGTCACCAAGGGCGGCGACTGGGGCTGGACCAGCGTCACGACCCTGTCGCTGCTCGGGGCCGGTGTGCTCACGCTCGCGCTGTGGGCCTGGTACGAGACGCGGGTGTCCCAGCCGCTGGTCGACCTCCGGGTCACCGTCCGGCGGCCCGTGCTCTTCACCAACCTGGCCTCGGTCCTGGTCGGCTTCGCGATGTACGCCATGTCGCTGACGCTGCCCCAGCTGCTCCAGTCGCCGGAGGCCACCGGCTACGGGCTGGGGCGCTCCACCCTCGCCGCGGGCCTCGCCCTCGCGCCGGGCGGCCTCGTCATGATGGCCCTCTCGCCCGTCTCCGCCCGCATCACCGCACGCCACGGCGCCCGTACCTCCCTCCTCACCGGAGTCGCGGTCATCGGCCTCGGCTACGGCGTGGGACTGCTGCTGATGGCCGAGGTGTGGCAGATCGTCGTCACCTCCATGGTGATCAGCGCGGGCGTGGGCATCGCCTACGCCGCCATGCCCGCCCTGATCATGGGCGCCGTGCCGGTGAGCGAGACGGCCTCCGCCAACGGGGTCAACGCGCTGATGCGCTCCATCGGCACCTCGGCGGCCAGCGCGGTCATGGCCGCGATCCTGGCGAACATGACCATGAGCCTCGGACCGGCGCACCTGCCGTCCGAGCAGGGGTTCCGGATGACCTACGTGGTGGCGGTGCTCGCCTCCGTCGCCGGTCTCCTGCTCACCCTCGCGATACCGCGCGCCCGCGCCGCGGCCGGGCACGCCGCGCACACCGAATCCGCCGCGAGCCTGCGGGACGCCCTGCCGGCCGGCACCGGAAAGCACTGAGACCGGGGGCTTCCCGCCCACCGGCAGTACCAGCAAGGAGAAGTACCACCATGAACCGTCTGCGGGACAAGGTAGCCGTCATCACCGGGGCCGGCAGCGGCATCGGCCGCGCCGCCGCGGGACTGATGAGCGAGGAGGGTGCCCGTGTCGTCGTCGCCGACCACGACACCGCGGCCGCGCGGGAGACCGCCGACCTGATCACCGCCCAGGGCGGCGAGGCCCTGCCCCTCACGGTGAACGTGCTCGACGAGGACTCCATCGCCGCCATGATCGGTGCCACCGTCGAGGAGTACGGCGCCCTGCACGTCCTGTGCAACCACGTGGGCGGCACCAACCCCCGTACCGACCTCGACGTGCTCCGGATGGACATGGACGAGTTCGACCGGGCCGTCCGCCTCAACATGCGCAGCACACTGCTCGGCTCCCGGCACGCGATACCCCACATGATCCGCGCCGGCGGCGGCTCGATCATCAACACCGCCTCCGTCGCCGCGCTCGTCGGGGACGTCCTCCAGACCTCGTACGGCGCCGTCAAGGCCGCGGTGGTCAGCATGACCAAGTCCATCGCCACCCAGTACGGCCCCCGGAACATCCGGTGCAACGCCATCGCCCCCGGCGCCGTGATGACGCCCGCCCTGGAGAACAACCTGCCGGTGGAGGTCATCGACGGGCTGCGGAACGGCAACGCCCTGCCCTACCTGGGCTCTCCCGAGGACATCGGGCACGCCATGGTCTTCCTCGCCTCCGAGGAGTCCCGCTACCTCACCGGCCAGCTCCTGGTCGTCGACGGCGGGATGACCATGCAGTCCTCCGCCGCGCCCGGCCGTCGCGCCATGCTCCCGCAGGAGTAGAAGACCCGGACGCGGCCCGGCTCCGGCGGCATCGCGTCACCGGGGCCGGGCCGGGGTGTCCCGACGCCTCGCCGTGGTGGAGGCCTGCCGCGGCGCCTCAGAAAGTGTTGGGTAAGTGATCGACTGCGTTCTGTGATGTGCTGGTGGTGATCTTTGCGGTCGGGGTTTCCGTGAAGATCACCACCATGTGTGTCTGTTCGTGCAAGCCGTCCTATGACTCGTCGTTGACGGATGCTCAGTGGGCGGTGATCGAGCCACTGCTGCCGGTGCGGGATCCGCGCCGGGGTGGCCGGCCGTTGAAGTTCCCGCGCCGTCTGGTCGTGGACACGGTGTTGTATGTGCTGGTCAGCGGGTGTGCCTGGAGGCTGGTGCCGCACGACCTCGCTCCGTGGGACGTGGCCTACCGCTGGTTTCGGGCCTGGACTGCGGACGGCACGTGGGACCGGGTCCACGACGCGCTTCGCGACCGGGTCAGGAGCGCGGACGGGCGGGATCCGCAGCCGTCGGCGGCGGTGCTCGACTCGCAGTCGGCCCGCAGTCACCAGGGCGGTCAGGCGATCGGCTACGACGCGGGCAAACGCGTGCGGGGCCGCAAGCGGCACCTGCTCGTGGACACCTGCGGGCTCGTGCTGCGGGCGGTCGCGCACTCGGCTTCCGTGCAGGACCGGGCGGGCGCGAAGTTGGTCCTCGGCGGCATCCGGGAGCTGTTCCCGCAGGTCGGACTGGTCTGGACCGACGGCGGCTACATCAACGTCGTGGACGCCTCGCTCGTCGGCTGGGCTGCCGAACACGAGAACCTCGAGATCGTCCCCGTGCCGCGCAACGCGGATGTGAAAGGCTTCCAGGCGCTGCCCCGCAGGTGGGTGGTCGAACGGACATTCTCCTGGCTGGGACGGTGCAGACGGTTGGCACGGGACTACGAGCGCAAGACCGCGCACGCCGAAGCGATGATCAAGGTGGCCATGATCCGGCTCATGGCCGCCCGACTGGCCAGCGAGGACATCGAACCGCGCGGTCCCATCGAAACCGAAGCAGCCCGCCGCCTCGCCGACGACCTTAAATACGAGTAATCGCCCAGTTACCCAACACTTTCT
>NZ_WWGX01000053.1 GCF_009862265.1 Streptomyces sp. SID8352
CTTGCCGAGGTACATGACCGCGACGCGTTCGGAGAAGTGGCGGACGACGGCGAGGTCGTGGGCGATGAAGACGAAGGCGATGCCGAGTTCGCGCTGGACCTTCTGGAGGAGGTTGACGACCTGGGCCTGGATGGAGACGTCCAGGGCGGAGACGGGTTCGTCGGCGACGATCAGCTTGGGTTCCAGGGCCAGGGCGCGGGCCACGCCGATACGCTGGCGCTGGCCGCCGGAGAACTCGTGCGGGAACCGGTTGTAGTGCTCGGGGTTGAGGCCCACGATCTCCAGCAGTTCCCGGACCCGGTTCTCCCGGCCCCCGGGCGGGTCGATCCGGTTGATCTCCATCGGCCCGGAGATGATCTTGCCCACGGTCTGGCGCGGGTTGAGCGAGGCGTACGGGTCCTGGAAGATCATCTGGATCTCGGACCGGATCGGCGCCAGCGCCCGCCGCTTCGCGTGGGTGATGTCCTGGCCCCGGTAGACGACCCTCCCGGCGGTGGGCTCCAGCAGACGGGTGATCAGCCGGCCCGTGGTCGACTTGCCGCAGCCCGACTCGCCGACCAGCCCGAAGCTCTCGCCGGTGCGCACGGTCAGGTCGATGCCGTCGACCGCCTGCACCCGGCCCACGGTGCGCCGGACCGGGAAGCCGCCCTTGACCGGGAAGTGCTTGGTCAGGCCCTCCGCCACCAGCAGCGGCTCCCCCGGGGTGCCGGGAGCGGACCCGCGCGGGGCGGGGAGGACGCGTTCTTCCTTCATGACTCCTCATTCCTGACGCCTCGTTGCGTCCGGGCGCGTCCCGCGCGCCGGGCGGGACGGTCCTCCCTCCACGGGTGCCCGCGCGGGGCCCTCCCCAGACCCCCGGTCGCCGCCGTCACCGCTCCCCGGCCCCCTGGGAGAGCCGCACGCGCGGATCGATCCAGGCGTAGACGACGTCGGTGACGATGTTCACGACGAGGATCACCAGCGCGCCGACGAGCATGACGCCCATGGTGAGGGGCAGGTCCTTGGTGGTCGCCCCGTCCACCGCGAGCCGCCCGATGCCCTGGAGGGAGAAGGTGAGTTCGGTGACGACGGCGCCGCCGAGCAGGCTGCTCAGGTCGATGCCCAGGATGGTGACGATCGGGATCAGCGAGCCGCGCCAGGCGTGGCGGAGGAAGACGTGGCGCCGCGCCATGCCCTTGGCGCGGGCGGTGCGCACATGGTCCTCCGCGAGCTGCTCGATCAGCGAGGAGCGCGACATGCGGGTGTACTGGGCGGTGAAGATGGTCGCCATCACGACCATGGGGATGGAGAGCCCGGTCAGCCAGCCGACCGGGTCCTCGGTGAGGGGGACGTACTTCGGGTCCTCCATCAGGCCGGTGCCGTAGACGAGGACCGAGAGGGCGATCGGGCCGAGGAAGTAGATCTGGAAGGAGCTGAGCACCATGGAGGCGCCGGTGGCGGCCCGGTCGACGGCCGAGCCCCGGCGGTAGGCGGCGAGCGTGCCGGTGCCCAGTCCGACGACGAGGAAGACGACGGTGGCGCCCGCGGTCAGCGACAGGGTGAGCGGGAAGCGGTCCTTGATGATGTCCCAGACCGGCTCGCCCGAGTAGAAGGACTCCCCCAGGCAGGGCGCCGGGCAGGGGCCGTCGGGGAAGTCGCGGCCGGTGACGATGCCGGACATGAAGTGCCAGAACTGCTGGACGACGGGCAGGTCGAGGCCCAGGGCCTCGCGGATCTCCGCCAGCCGGGTGGGTGAGCAGTCCTTGCCGCAGGCCAGCGAGGCGTAGTCGGACGGGGCGGCGACGAACAGGAAGAAGGTCGCGGCACCGATCAGGAACAGGGTGACGGCGGCGCCGGCGACGCGCCGGAGGATGAACTGGAGCATGGCGGGGCGGCTGCTCTCTCGGAAGGTGGTCGGAGGCGGTCACGGAACCCGGGGGCGCGCCCGGCCCGGCGCGCGCCCCCGCACTCGGCCGCGGGGTCAGGACGACTTCAGGTACAGCCGCCTGACGTCGATGTAGCTGGCCACGACGCCGTAGCGGGCCCCGCCGATGTTCGACCCGAAGAGCTGGAACTGCTTGGCGTACCAGAGCGGTGCGGCGGGGTTGACCTTCTCCAGGATGTAGTGGTGCGCCTCCCGCCAGGTGGCCGCGGCCTCCGCCGGCTCCTGGGTGAGGGCCTTCCTGATGAGCGCCTGGACGTGCGGGTCGTTCAGGTGCGAGTAGTTCGAGTTGCCGTCGGCGACCTGCTCGCCGTCGTAGATGGGGGTCACGACGGTGCCGGGGGACGGCCAGTCCTGCGCCCAGCCGGTGATGTACATGTCGTACGGGTTGTCCAGCCGGCCGATCTGCTCGTAGAAGCTGGCCCCGTCGATCTCCTTGGCGACGACCTCGATCCCGGCCTTGCGCAGCGCGTCCTCGACGGCGACCTTGCGCTTCTGGCCCACCTCGGTGTTGCGGTAGGCGAGCACGAGCTTCTTCTCGGCCGCGGGCACGTCCTTCAGCAGCTCCCGGGCCCGGTCCAGGTCGCCCGCGGGCGCCTTGAGCCGTCCGTAGGGGTCGTAGCCGGGTTCGTAGCCGGGCAGGGTGGGGGCGAACAGGTTGGGCGCCACGTCGCCGCCGTAGGCGCCGCCCTCGCCCGCGATCAGCGACTTGGAGTTGACGGCGTGGGTGACGGCGTCGCGGACCTTCTTGTTCCCGACCCGGTCGAGGTTGAAGGTCAGCGTCATGACGAACGGCTGGTAGCCCTTGGCGGTGCGCCTGCGGACGGACGGGTCGCCGATGACGTCCTGGATCCGGGTGGCCTCCACGCCGTTGGTGAACTGGATGGCGTTCCTGGCCTCGCCCTGGTCGGCGATCAGGCGCTTGGTCTGGGTGGACTCGGTGATCCCGAAGTCGAAGTCGAAGCCGTCGGCGTACTGGTGGCGGATCGCGTCCGTGGCGGGGTCCCACTGCTCGTTGCGGACGAGCCGGAGGGACTTGCCGGGCTTGTACTCGGCGATCCGGTACGGGCCGGTGGCGACCGGGGCCTTGTCGTACTTCTCCTTGGTGTCGGTCCTGCGCGGCACCACGGAGTAGCCCGCCATGGCCAGGGTCTGCGGCAGGTCGGGGCGCGGAAGGTCGAAGTGGAAGACGACGGTCCGGGCGTCCGGGGTCTCCAGGACGGAGTCCGGCAGGTGCTTGCCGTCGTAGCCGCCGCCGGGGAGCCGGGAGCGGTAGCCGACGCCGCTCAGCCAGTTCTGGAGGTAGGTCGGCCCGTCGAAGACGAACTTGGCGTACATCCGCTCGACGGTGTGCCGGACGTCGGCGGAGGTGATCGCCGCGCCGTTCTGGTCCCTCACCCCCTCCTTCAGGGTGTACGTCCAGGTCCGGCCGCCCTGCGAGGAGGTGCCGGCGTCGGTGGCGAGGTCGCCGACGACGGAGACGTTGCCCCGGTCGTCCTCCTGGAAGCCGGTGAGTCCGCGGAAGATCAGGTCGGAGAGCTGGCGGGCGTCGGAGACGTAGATCTGGCCGGGGTCGAGGTGGGAGAGCCCCTGCTCCTGGTAGACCTTGATGGTGCCGCCGCTCCTGGCGCCGGGCACCTCCTCGGCGGGGCCGGCGGAGGCGGCGGCGTCCCCGTAGACGACGGCCCTGGACTGGACGGCCGCCTCCTTCTGGTCCTTCCTCGCGTCCTTGCCGGAGCCGCCGCCCTTGTTCTCCGAGCAGCCGGTGAGGACGAGCGAACCGGCCGCCAGCGCGACCACGACGGCGCGCGCGGCGCGGGAGTGGAGCGTCTTCATGGGGTGGGTGCACCTTCCTGTCGGGTGGGTTGGCCACTGGAGCTGCGCTGTGCACGGCCCGGCGTCCCGGAACGGGGTACGGCCCGGCTCGGGAGGGGGCGGTACGGAAGGGGCCCGGCCCCTCGGGGCCCGGCGCGGGCGGCGGGACGGGCGGCGGTACCTCCGGCGTGGAGCGGCGGACACCGGGCGCGGGCCCGCGCCACCGCCCCCGCTAGCGGCCGGACCTGGGGTCGAGGGCGTCGCGCACGGAGTCCCCGAGGAGGTTGAAGCAGAGGACGAAGACGACCAGGGCCACGCCCGGGAAGAACATGAACGCCGGGTCCTGCTCGGCGACCTTGGCCCCGGTGGCGAACATCCGGCCCCAGTCGGGGGTGGGTTCGACGAAGCCGACCCCGGCGAAGGAGAGGAACGCGATGCTGAGGATGGTGCTGGGCAGCAGGTAGGTGAACTGCACCAGGATCGGGGAGACGACGTTGGGCAGGATCTCCTTGCGGATGATCCGCCAGGGGGAGGCCCCGGCGACCCGGGCGGCCTCCACGAACTCCCGCTCCCGCAGCGACAGCACGGTCGAGCGCACCAGCCGGGCCATGCCCGTCCAGCCCAGCAGCCAGAGCACGATCAGGATGGCCAGCGCCCGGAAGTAGGTGGGCGTCTCGCTCCGCGGGTCCACGAAGAACGAGGTCACCACGGGCATGAAGGCGATGAAGAACAACTGCTGCGGGAAGGAGAGGAAGAAGTCGGTGACCCGGCCGAGGAGGTAGTCGGTCCGCCCGCCGAAGTAGCCGCCGACCAGGCCGACCAGGACCCCCGTCACCATCAGCAGGGTGGTCACGCCCAGCGCCATGTACAGCGAGGTGCGCATGCCGTAGAGCAGCATGGTGAACACGTCGCGGCCGAACTGCGGCTCGACGCCGAACCAGTGCTCCCCCGACACCCCGCCGAAGTACCCCAGCGGCAGCCCGAACTCGTCGAGCACCGGGTGGCCGGTGCTGTACTCGGGGTCCTGGCCGTAGAGCGTGTACGGGTTCTTGCCGTAGGCCCGGGCGATCAGCGGCGCCAGCGCCGCGACGGCGAAGTAGGCCAGCACGATCCAGGAGCAGACGACGCCGACGCGGTCGCGCCGGAAGCGCAGCCACATCAGCCGGCCGGGCGAACGGCCCGGTAAGTCTCCGGGTCCGGCGGACCGGCCGTCCGGCTCCGGCGCGCCGCCGGCCGGGGCCGCGCCGCCCTCGATGTCGGTGGGACTTGTCACGATCCGCCCATCTCGCCGATGCGGGTGTGCCGAACCGCCGGTCGCCGCGGGGGGCGCGGGACCGCGGAACGGACCGGGAAGACATGCCGGGGGCCGCCGGGGAAGGGGGTGTTCCCGCAGCCGGACGCGCGTAGCCGGGGCCGGACGTCGGCGGTCCGGGGCAGAGGGCCCGCGCGCCCGCTCAGGACCGGGCGCCGTCCGGGGCGCCGTGGGGGGCGGTGGCCGACCGGGCCCGGGTCACCCGTCCGTTGTGCGGGACACCACGCATGGCTCCTCCTCAGGACTCCACGTGCTCACCGACAGGGAGGGGGCGGCGCCTTGCTCCCGGCGCCCCTGACGGACGGCCGGACGCCCCCTGGTGCTCGCGGGTCCGGCACTGTCCCCGCAGCGCGCGACCCGTTGACCCGAGCGGTACGCGGCTAACTATCTGCCATGAGCGGAAGGCCGACCACCCGTCTGAAAATCTCAATTGCGTCACGGACGGCGGGGATCCCTTCCCCAATCTGGACAAAGTGTTTGTGACGCGAAGACGACGGAATCGGGTCCGTTGCCCTGGTACGGGCGGGTGCCCGGCGCGCACCGGCCCCGGGACGGCGCACGCGGCGGCGCGGCCACCGGCCGGAGCGGGGAGCGGGCGGACGTCGGCGCGGCGGCGGCGCGGCGCGGCGGCCGGAACCGGGGGCGGGCGGGCACCGGGCCGGGGGCGCGGCCCTCGGAGGCGGACGGGCGCGGGCCGGGGCGGACGACGGGCGCGGAGCCGGGGCCGGGGCGCGGGCAGGAAAAACCGGGCACCCCCACGCGGGGGGTACCCGGGCTCCACCGCGCGCCGCCGGTTCCGGCGGCGGGTGGGATCAGCCGTGCTTGGCGCGGCTCGCGGCGCGGGCGCGCTCGCGGGCGTCCAGCTTGACCTTGCGGATGCGAATGGCCTCCGGGGTCACCTCGACGCACTCGTCGTCGCGGCAGAACTCCAGCGACTGCTCCAGGGAGAGCTTGCGCGGCGGCACGATCGTCTCCGTCATGTCGGCCGAGGACGACCGCATGTTGGTGAGCTTCTTCTCCTTGGTGATGTTGACGTCCATGTCGTCGGCACGGGAGTTCTCACCGACGATCATGCCCTCGTACACCTCGGTGCCCGGGTCCGTGAAGAGGACGCCGCGCTCCTGGAGGTTCGTCATCGCGAACGCGGTGACGGCACCGGAGCGGTCGGCCACCAGCGAACCGTTGTTGCGGGTCGTGAGGTTGCCGAACCAGGGCTCGTGGCCCTCGTGGATGGAGTGGGCGATGCCGGTGCCGCGGGTCTGGGTGAGGAACTCCGTGCGGAAGCCGATCAGACCGCGGGAGGGCACCACGAACTCCATGCGCACCCAGCCGGAGCCGTGGTTCGACATGTTGTCCATCCGGCCCTTGCGCACGCCCATGAGCTGGGTGACCGCGCCCATGTGCTCCTCGGGCACGTCGACCGTCATGCGCTCGACGGGCTCGTGGACCTTGCCGTCGACCTCCTTGGTGACGACCTGGGGCTTGCCGACGGTCAGCTCGTAGCCCTCCCGGCGCATGGTCTCGACGAGGATGGCGAGCGCCAGCTCACCGCGGCCCTGCACCTCCCAGGCGTCGGGGCGGTCGGTGTCCAGGACGCGCAGCGAGACGTTGCCGATCAGCTCGCGGTCCAGGCGGTCCTTGACCTGACGGGCGGTGACCTTGCGGTCCTTGACGGAGCCCTTGCCGTCCGCGCCCTTGCCGGAGACGCCGCGCCCGACCAGCGGGGAGGTGTTGGTGCCGATGGTCATGGAGATCGCCGGCTCGTCGACGGTGATCAGCGGCAGCGGGACCGGGTTCTCCACGTCGGCCAGGGTCTCGCCGATCATGATCTCCGGGATGCCGGCGACGGCGCAGATGTCACCGGGGGCCGCGCGCTCGGCGGGCTTGCGGGTGAGCGCCTCGGTCATCATCAGCTCGGAGATCCGCACGTTCTGCACGGACCCGTCGCGCTTCATCCAGGCGACGGTCTGGCCCTTCTTCAGCTCGCCCTGGTGGACGCGCAGCAGCGCGATGCGGCCGAGGAAGTTGTCGGCGTCCAGGTTGGTGACGTGGGCCTGGAGCGGGGCGTCCTCGTCGTAGACCGGGGCCGGGATGTGCTGGAGCACGGTGTTGAAGAAGGGCTCCAGGCTGTCGGAGTCCGGCGGGACCTGGCCGTCCTGGGGCTTGGTGAGCGAGGCGATGCCGTCCCGGCCGCAGGCGTAGACGATGGGGAACTCGATCTGCTCCTCGTCCGCGTCCAGGTCGAGGAAGAGGTCGTAGGTCTCGTTGACGACCTCGTCGATGCGGGCGTCGGGGCGGTCCGTCTTGTTGATGCACAGGATGATCGGCAGCCGCCGCTGGAGCGCCTTGCGCAGCACGAAGCGGGTCTGCGGCAGCGGGCCCTCGGACGAGTCGACGAGGAGCACGACACCGTCGACCATCGACAGACCGCGCTCGACCTCGCCGCCGAAGTCGGCGTGGCCGGGGGTGTCGATGATGTTGATCGTGATCGGGTCCCCGCCGTCCTTCGGGTGGTACTTCACCGCCGTGTTCTTGGCGAGGATCGTGATGCCCTTCTCACGCTCCAGGTCGTTCGAGTCCATCATGCGGTCGTCGACGGTATCGAGCTGGTGCGCGGCGAAGGCGCCGGCCTGCTTCAGCATCCCGTCGACGATGGTGGTCTTGCCGTGGTCGACGTGGGCGACGATGGCGACGTTACGAATGTCGTGGCGCGTGGCCATATGAGGCGTACTCCCGGAGTGTGATGTCGGCCCGCGCGCACATCCCTGTGCCGGAGCCTGCCGGGCAGAACATGCCACGGCCTCACCCCATGGTACGGGGCATCGCCGGATGGGGTGTGCCGGGGCGGATGCGCGCAGGTCGCGGGCGGTGCGGGTGCCCCGGCGGGGCCGTCAGGACCCCCCGGCCCCGGTCCGTCCCCCCGCCGACGGGGCCGGGCCCCCGGCGCCCTTGGCCAGATAGCCCATGTCCTCGTAGGCGGGGGTCACGAAGCCGAAGGCGCCCGCGTTGGCGAGGTCCTTGCGGGCCGCGACGAGCTGGGGGCGCTGGTAGAGCGGGATGGACCCGGCCGCCGCCCAGATCCGCGCGTCGGCCTTGCGCAGCAGGGCGCCGCGCGCCTTGTCGTCCAGCGTGGTCAGCGCCTGGTCGAAGAGCTGGTCGACCTGGTCGGTGCCGACCCGGGTGTAGTTCTGCGCGACGTTCAGCGAGCCGTCGGCGGAGGGGACGGGCTTGGCGTAGATGGGGCGGGCGTCGGTGGCGGGGAAGGCGGTGGTGGGCCAGGAGTAGAGCGCGAGATCGTACTGGCCCGCCGCGACGTGGTCCTTGAAGTAGCTCTCGTCCGGGACCTTGGTGATGTCGGTGCCGACGCCGATCCTCCGCAGCATCCCGGAGATGCGGTCCGCGACGGTGCGCAGCGCCTCGGAGCCGGGTCCCGAGGGGACGACGAAACGCAGGGTGAGCGCCTTGCCGTCCTTGGCCAGCGGGAGGTTCGCCGAACCGGCGGGGGCGGCGGTGCCGCGCGGGGCGTAGGCGCCGGGGGCGCCGCCCTGGGCGGAGTTCCGGGCGCGGTCGCCGTCGTTGTCGTCGGTGCCGCTCTTGCCGTCGCCGGTGCCGCCGGTCCCGCCGTCGGCCGGCTCTCCCCCGGTCCCGGCCTCTCCCCCGGCCGCCCCGCGGCCGGGGCGGTCGCCGTCGCGGTCGTCGGTGCCGTCCTCGCCGACGATGTACGTGCCGTCGTCGCCGCCGTCGTCCGCGTCCTTCCCGCCGTCCTTGCCGTCCCGGGTCCCGCGGCCCTCGGCCCCGGCCGCGTTCTCGCCCTTCTCCGTCCCTTCCTCCACGGGGCCGCCGGGGACCCATCCGGCGGCGGCGAGCAGGGCCCGCGCCTCCTTGACGTCCGGGCCGCCGAGCGCGCCGCTGCTGTCCGCGTACGCGGGCTGCCCGGCCAGCGCCAGATGGCTGCCGACCGGCTCGGCGGGCAGGCCCAGCGGCTTCAGCACCGCGCGGGCGAGCTGCCCCCGGTCCAGGGCGCGGGCGACGGCGCGGCGGACGCGTTCGTCGGCGAGCGGACCGTCGGCGCCGTTGAGGGCGAGCTGGGTGTAGGCGGGCTCCAGCGACTTGCGGATCTCGAAGCCGCTCAGGGCCCGCCGCCGCTCCTCGTGGGCCGCGAGGACCCGGCCGCGCTCCTCGCGGGCGAGCGCCTCCCGCTCGGCGGCCTCCTCGTCGGAGCCGTTGGCCACGGCCCAGGAGCGCAGGTCCTCGGCCGCCGTCCGGCGCTCCGGACCCGCCTGCGGGGAGCCGCCCGACCCGGCGGCGGGGGTGGCCCGCGGGCCCATCAGCGGGGTGTCCGGGGCGGGGCCCGGGGGCGCGGCTGCGCCGGTGACCTGGTCGGCGGTGCCGGCGTCCACCTCGGCGAGGTCGACCTCCCCGGCGATCAGCGCGGCGACGCGGTCCTCGCGGGGCAGGGCGCGCAGCACGATGGAGCCGAGCTTGGCCGGGGCGCCCCACCAGCGGGGGTTGGTGGTGAGGACGACCTCGTCCCGCCCGGTGTCGACCTTCTTGAGCGCGAAGGGCCCGGCGGTGACCCTGAGGGTGCGCCGGGCCCCGTCGTTGAAGGAGTCCGGGGTGCCCATGACGTCCTTCGGGTAGAGCGGGGTGAACAGCGACTTCCAGTCGGCGTAGGGGCGGCTGAAGGTGACCTTCACCTCCAGGTCCCCGGCGCCGCGCTCGATCTTCTCGATGCGGTCGTACCCGGCGTTGCGGGCCGTCCAGTAGGCATTGTCCCTGCCTGACAGGGCGCGCCACTGGGCGGCGAAGTCGGCGGCGCCGATCTCCCGGCCGTCGCTCCAGACGGCCTGCTGGCTCAGCTTGTAGAGGACGACCTGCTGCGGCTCGGTGGCGACGACCCTGGCCGACTCCAGGTAGTCGGCGTCGCGCACCGGGCGGCCCGCGGCGTCCGTCCGGTACATGGCGGGCAGGACGGCCTGGGCGATGCGGCCGGTGGTCGCGTCGGCGTCGGACTGGAAGGTGTTCAGCGTCTCCGGCACGGAGTCCACGGCCCAGCGCAGGGTGCCGCCGTCGGCGATCCGGGCCCGGTCGGCGGAGGCGATGTCCTGCCGGGCGGCCGGGCGGGCGGCGGGGCTCCCGGAGTCGCAGCCGGCCAGCGCGGGCACCGCGAGCACTCCCGCGGTGAGGAGGACGACCGGGCGCGACACCGTTCGCGGTCCGACACCGACGTGGGACATCTGCGCTACCTCCGAGGGCCGCGGGCGTGCTGATCACTGCCTGGTGACCGGCCCCGGGGTGGCCACGGGCGCGGAGGGCGGCTCCGGCGTGACCACTGCCGGCGGTACGAGGAGTTGATCATTCGTATCCGGACGGTTGTGCGGCCCACTGAAGAGGAAACGGTTCCGCCGGCCGGGGAGGCACGGCGGGGGCCCGGGGCAACCCCACCCGTGCGGCGGAACGGGGAACGCCCGGTCAGCCCAGCCAGCCGTCCCGGTACCCGGCCCAGTCGGCCTCGGTGGCGGCGAAGTCGATGTACAGGGCGACCCCGAAGAGGGCGCGGTCGGGGTCCGTGCGGGACAGCCCGAGCCGGATGCCGCGCACGGCGGCCGGGACGGTCTCGGCGTGGTTCCAGTGGCCGAACCGGTTCTCGTGGAAGAAGGGCAGGCCCATCAGCAGGTGGGTGCCGGGCGGGGTGGCCTCCAGCGCGAGCGCGGTCTGCTGGGCGAGGTGGCCGCGGTAGGTGGCCGCCAGCGGCTGCATGGTGTCGTACGACATCAGGGCGATCTGGTCGACGCGACGGGCGACCTGGCCGAAGAAGCGCTGCGTCCACCACTTGGGGTGCCCGGTGACGGCCCTCCAGGGGACGTGGAGGCCGGGGAGCGGGTCGATCTGGTGGGCGGCGACGGAGAGCAGGGCGTCCCGGGAGCGGGTGAGCGCGCGCAGGTCGTCCAGGAGCGCGAGGAAGTCCCCGTCGCCGGAGGGCAGGGGCTCCAGGTCGAGGTGGACGCCGTCGTATCCGGCGCCGTCCAGCACCTCGCGGGCGGAGCGGACGATCCCGGCGCGGGTGGCGGCCCGCTCCAGCCGCATCCCGTCGGGATCCTCGGTGGCGAGCACGTCCCCGAGGAAGGCCTGGACGCGGACGCCGGGCAGCCGGCGGTGCACCGCCTCGGTCAGCCGGCGGGCCGCCGGGTAGCGGTCCCGGGGCAGGGTGCCGTCGTGCTCCAGCGGCCCGGTGTGGACGTACAGGTCGCGGATGCCGGTGCCCTTCAGGCGCCGGGCGAGGGCGTCCAGGTCGGCGGCGTCCCGGCGCCCGTCGACCCAGGCGTGGCCGAGCCAGAGCGCGTCCCGGCCGCGGGTGAGGGTGCCGTCGGCGGGGGTGCCGGTGCCGTTCGCGTACAGGGCCGTCTCGACGGCGAGGAGCGGCAGCAGGACGACGAGCACCGCGCCGAGCGCGATCCGCCGCAGGAGGCGGAGCCGGGGGCGGCGCCGGGGTGCGGGGGCGCTCCCGGCGGGGGTGTCCTCGGGGCCGCCGGAAGGGGGAGGCGCGTCGGCGTTCCCGGGGGTGTCCCCCGGGACGGCCCCGGCGCCGGGCTCCGGGGTCCCACGGGCCGGGTCGGCGGCTGCGGTGGCGGAGGCGGTGGCCCCGTCGGTCTCGGGGGCGGTGGCTTCCGCGGTCCCGTGGTCCGGGGTGCGGGGAGGCGCCCCCGGGGTGTCCTCGGCGGTGGACCCGGCGGGCCTCGCGGCTCCAAGGGCGCCGTCGGCCGGGGCGGGGACGGCCGGTCCGTCATCGGCGGGCACGGCGGCCGTCCCGGTGGCGGGCGCCGCGTTGGGCGCGGGGGCGGGCGCCGGGACATCCGGCCCGGTGTCACCGGCCCCGGCGCGAGCGGGGGCTCCGGAGCGGGGCGCACCGCCCCCCGGGGCGGCGTCGGCCGGGGCGGAAGCAGTGTCCGCGGCCGCAGCGTCGGCGACGGAAGCCGGGACACCCGACGCGGTGTCACCGACCCCGGACCGGGCCGACGCCACCGAGAAGGCCACCTCCCCGGGGGCGCTGTCGGCCGGGGCGGGGGCAGCGGGAGCGGGGGCCACGGCCGCAGCGTCGGCGACGGAAGCCGGGACACCCGACGCGGTGTCACCGACCCCGGACCGGGCCGACGCCACCGAGAAGACCGCCTCCCCGGGGGCGCTGTCGGCCGGGGCGGGGGCAGCGTGCTCGGCGGGGGCCTTCGGGGCGGTCGTCCCGGTGTCGTCGGCCGGGGCTCCGGTGGGGGCCGTGTGCTCCGGGGCGCGGTCGGGAGCGGGGCCTGAGCGGCCCGGGGGGAGCGGGAGGCGGCCGTCGGCGGCGCCCTCCCCGTCCGTGCCCGGTCCGGTGTGCTCCGTCATGACCCGTCCTCCCCCGTCCTCGGCCCCGTGGTACGGGTGAGGACGGGGCGGCGGGGTGTTCCGGTTGCGACGGAGGGTCAGAAGAGGCTCATCAGGGCCTCGGCCGGGTCCGCCAGGCGGGTGTCGCCGCCGGGGAGCGGGAGTTCGAACCACACGGTCTTGCCGCGCGGCGTACGGCGCGAGCCCCAGGCCGCGCTGAGCAGTCCGACGAGTTGCAGGCCCCGGCCGCCCTCGTCGGTGTCCCGGGCCCGGCGGCGGCGCGGCTGGACCAGCCCGGCGTCCCAGACCTCGCAGACCAGGGTGCGGTCGAGCAGCAGACGGAGCCTGATCTCGCCCTCGCCGTAGCGCAGGGCGTTGGTGACCAGCTCGCTGACCAGCAACTCGGTCGTGTCGACCAGGGGTTCAAGGCCCCAGGCCAACAGCTTCTCCCGGGCGTACTCACGGGCCCGGCCCACGCTGCGCGGCTCGCGCGGCAGGGTCCGGTCGCCGACGGACTCGCTGGGCAGCCCCTGCACCCGGGCCATCAGCAGGGCGATGTCGTCCTCGCCGTGATGGGTGTTGAGGGTGTCGAGGACGTGGTCGCAGACGTCCTCCAGGGGCCGCGACGGATCGGTGAGCGCCCCCACGAACGCCTGGAGACCCTCGTCGAGCGGATGGTCCCGGCTCTCGACCAGGCCGTCGGTGTAGAGGGCGAGCAGGGAGCCCTCGGGCAGTTCGACCTCCACCTCCTCGAAGGGCTCGCCGCCGACGCCGAGCGGCATGCCCGGCGGCACGTCCAGCATCAGCGCGGGTTCGCCGGGCTCGACCAGCACGGGCGGGAGGTGGCCGGCGTTGGCGAAGGTGCAGCGGCGGGTGACCGAGTCGTAGACGGCGTAGACGCAGGTGGCCAGGTACACCTCGGCCAGGTCGGCCTCCCTGGGGCGGCGCGCGGACCGGGTGGCCTGCCGGACGCCCGGCGCGGAGCCGAAGGCCGGGGCGGGGCCGCCGGGGGCGCCGAGACCCCGGGCGATCTCGTCCAGGTGGGAGAGGACCTCGGCCGGTTCCAGGTCGAGCTGGGCCAGGGTCCGCACAGCGGTGCGCAGTTCCCCCATGGCGACGGCGGCACGCAGTCCGCGGCCCATCACGTCGCCGACGACGAGGGCGGTGCGGTGGCCGGGGAGTTCGATGACGTCGAACCAGTCGCCGCCGACCTCGCTGGGCCGTCCGGTGGCCGCGTTGCCGGGCAGGTAGCGGCAGGCGATGTCCAGGCCGGACGCCTCCGGGTCGCCGGGCGGGAGCAGGGAGCGCTGGAGGATCAGCGCCCGTTCGTGCTCACGGCGGTAGAGGCGGGCGTTGTCGATACAGACCGCCGCGCGGGCGGCGAGTTCCACGGCGAGGTCTCGGTCCCGGTCGCCGAACGGCTCGCTGCCCTTGGTCCGGGCGAACTGGGCGAGTCCGACGACGGTGTCGTGGGCGACCATCGGAACGGCCAGGCTGGACTGCACCAGTCCGCCGTCCTCGGCCGGCACGGAGCGCGGCCGGGCGGTGCGCAGGGCGTCCGCGCAGGGCGAGTTGAACGGGTAGTGGTGGACCGCGCCGAGCTTGACCCGCTGGCCGGTGCCGAGGAACGGGACGTCGGACACGGCGCTGGAGAAGGCCACGCGGCGCAGTTCGGCGCTGCCGTCCGCGAGGCCGGGCGGGGTCTCGTCGCCCACCAGGAGCCCCTGGTAGAGGTCGACGGTGGCCAGGTCGCAGAAGCCGGGGACGACCACGTCGAGGAGTTCGCGGGCGGTGGTCTCCAGGTCGAGGGAGTTGCCTATGCGGGCGCCCGCCTCGTTGAGCAGGGCGAGGTTGCGGCGGGCGGCGGCGGCCTCGCGGGCCGCGGCGCGGCGGGCGGTGATGTCGGTGGCGAGCCAGGCGATGCCGATGGGGCGCCCCGAACCGCTGTGCACGCGGTAGAGGTTGACGGACCAGTGGCGCCGCTCGTCGGTGCCGGGCAGGTGCCCGGTGACGTGCATGTCGGTGACGGACTCGCCGCTCTCCAGCACCCGGCGCAGGGTGGCGCAGACGCGGTCGGCCTCGGTGCGCGGCAGGTAGTCGTACACCCCCCTGCCCCGGTGGTCGTCCGGGGTGCCGCCGAAGACGGAGGCGAACTGCTGGTTGACCTGGCGGACCCGCAGGTCGGGGTCGATCAGCAGGAAGCCGAACGGAGATTGGCCGAAAACGGCCTGCGAGGCGGCGAGATCGGTCTCGATGCTGCGCAGCCCGCGGACGTCGACGACGATGCAGACGGCGGCCCTCTCGCCACTCTCGGTGAGCGTGGGCATCACATAGACCTCGGCGAGCCCCCGCTGCCCTCGCTCGGCACGCCCCTCCCGGAACGCCCGGCGGTCCCGCGGCCCCCTGGCCCCGACGGGCTCGCGGCGGCCGCGCGGTCCGGGCCGGGCCGGTTCCCCGTCGGCGGGCGGCGCGCGGAACGGGACGACGCCGGTCCACTCCCGCCCGTCCAGGATCTCGGCCATCTTGCGCCGGCCCCGGCCGCGCAGATCGGGATCGATGAAGGTCTCGATGGGGTCCAGGCCGATGGCGTGCTCGGCCGGGATGCCGAGGAGTTGTTCGGCGCGCAGGCTCCACTGGTCGACGAGTCCGTCGGGGCCGATCGAGAAGGAGGCGACCTTGACGTAGTCGTAGATGGAGCCGGGTGGGCTGCTCCGCCACACGGCGTCACCGGGCGGCGCGGCGCCCGACGGGCCCTCGGAGCCCGTGGCCCTCGCTGGTATCTCGCTCACGCGAACCGTCCCCTCCAGCTCACCGCGTCCGGCACCGGTCACCGAGGGCGGCTGCCCGCAGTATCCAGCACTACGGGGCCGCGCAACACGGTGTTCACGATCACAGCACGGTCCCGATGATTTTCGGTCCGGACCGCGACAGCACTTCCAGTCTTCTAACCAACGGAAGCGCCGTCGAATCACGCGGCGCCACAACTGCCATTGGCCTGAACCATTCCACGTACCCCTCGGGGCCGCCGGACCGGGTACCCCCGGGCGGCGGACGGACCCGCGCGGCGCCCGGCGGCGGCCCGGAACGGCCGCGGGGCGGGACGGGAATGAGCGGCCCCGGAGCGGGTGGCGCGGGGCAGCGGGCGACCGGGCGCGGGGCGGACGCGGGGCCGGCGGCCGGGGGCCGCGGGGCGGGGCGGACGCGGACCGGGGGGCGCGCGGGCACGGAGCGAGCGGCTCGGAGCCGGGCGGGCACGGGGCGGGCGGACAAGGGGCGGGCGGTCCCGGAGCCGGTGGCTCGGAGCCGGGCGGGCACGGGGCGGGCGGTCCGGGGCCGGGCGGACGGGGCGGTCATCGCGGCGCCGCGACTTCGAACCAGACCGTCTTGCCCGCGTCGCCCGGTGTGGCGCCCCAGCGACGGGAGGCGGTGGCCACCAGGAACAGCCCCCGGCCCCCCTCGTCCTCGGGGCGGGCGACGCGTTCGCGGGGCAGCTCGGGCTGCGGATCGGAGACCTCGACGAGCAGCACCCAGGCCGGACCCGAGGGGCGCACCAGGCGCACCCCGATGGGACCGGTGGCGTGCCGCAGCGAGTTGGTGACCAGCTCACTGACGAGCAGGACGGTCAGATCCCCAACCGGCGCCAGCCCCCAGTCGCGCAACTGACGGCGGACGAACGCGCGGGCGGTCCGCACCGCGTCCGGCGCCGCGGGAAAGACCCACTCCGCGCAGCCGTCCCCCATGTCGGTCACACGCCTCACCTCCCCGGCCGACGAACCCCCACCCTTGTCCGATTTTGTGGGGTTAATGGGCCCATACCCCATATTCGGGCGGGTTACCGCTCGACGGCCCGTCATCCTCGTTCCGGCGCGGGCGGGGTGGAGCCGGGCGCGGGGCGGGTGGAGCGGAGGAGGGACGCCGGGCGGGTGCGGGGACCGCGCCGGGCGGTGCCGGCGGGGCCGGGGACACAGAGGTCGCGCGGTGGGCCCGGGTGGCGCGGGGTGCCGGGCCGGCCCCGGCCCCTTCGGCGGCCCCCTGCCCCGGCTCCCGCCGCGGCCTCGGATCAGGTTCCGGGAGCCCGGATCGGCCTCAGTACGGCTCCGGGCCCAGTACGGCTCCGGAGGCTCGGGGCCGTCGTCGGGGGCCCAGGGCGGCTCCGGCGGCCCGGGGCGGTCGTCGGGGCCGGACCCGGCCGGGAGCCCTGACACCGGCTCCGGCCCCGACTCCAGCCCCGGCCTGGTGTCAGGCCAACTCCCCGTCGGCCCTGAGGTCGTCGAAGAGGAGCTGGTCGACGGGCGGGACCAGGGGACGGTCCGCGTAGGAGAACCAGGCGGTCTCCTCGATCTCGCTGCTGGCCGACAGGGTGCCCTCGTACTCGGCGGTGTAGCAGCTCATGCGCACGACCGTGCCGGGCGGCAGTCCGGGCGCCCCCGCCTCGTAGGTGCCGACGTGCACGGCGGTGGACGGGTCGAGGCGCACGGTCAGCTCCTCCTCGATCTCGCGCAGCAGGGTCTGGAGATCGCTCTCGTCGCCCTCCCGCTTGCCGCCGGGGATGTAGAAGACGTCCTTGCCCCGCGGCCGGGCGCACAGGATGCGGCCGTTCTCGGTCCGCACCCACGCCACCGTGTCGATCAGGCCCGACATCACTCCGCCTCCGCCCTCCGGAACCCTGGTCAGGCAGGACCCTAGTGCCCCGGCGGACGGCGTCCGCACGCACCCGGTGGAGGACGGACCCGTCGGGCCGGGACCACGCGCGCCCCGCGCCGGCCCCGCAGGCACCGCGCCGGACCCGGGGCCCTCCACGCCCCCGCACCCCGGCACCCCCGCCACCGACGCCCCGTCAGCAGGCGGGGCCGTCACCCCGGGGCATCCGGACGGACCGGGGCGCGTACGACCCGGGAACCGATGAGCCGAGGTCGGGGAAGTCGGCCGAAACGGGAGCCGTCACGGCCCGGCGGATCCGGTGGGCCGGTGCACCGGGCCGACCGACGGACCCTGCGGAGCCGTGAACCGGCGCTCCGGACGGACCGGCCGCCCGATGGCCCCGGCGAGCCGGTGCGGCCCGTCCGGACCGGCCTTCGGACCCGGCCGCCGGACCGGGTACCTCGGGAGCGGGGACAGGGCGGCCCGGAGCCCCGGAACGCCGCCGATCCATCGCCCCGGAGCCCTTGGCGCCCCGGAACTCCAGCACCTCCGCGCCCCGCACCCGGCGGGTCCGCCGAAACCGGACCGGGCCGGGCACCCGATGTCGGGTGCCCGGCCCGGGTCCGTCAGCCCGCGGCGCCCGGCTCCGGCTGGCCGAGCCGTTCGACCAGGTAGTCCTGCCGTTGACCGCGGTCCGCCAGGCTGTCGGCGATCTTCTGGGCCTCGGCTCTGGTCGCGTACCGGCCCACCCGGTAGCGATTGCCGTTGTCGTCCTGGCGGAGGACCAGCCAGGGAAGAGTGATCGTGCCGTCGTTCATCGCGCCCCTCCACGTCCCGTCCGCGGCGCGTGTCGCGTTCCGTCTGCTAAGGAAACCGCAATCCGCATATGCCTGAGCCTACGCCCAACCTTTACGCAGCGAATACGGCTTTTCACGAAGAGGTACGCAACCAGCCAGTACACCGGGGGGCGCACAACCATCCGCGCGCCCTCCCCGCGCACCGGTGCGCCGGGTTCGGGGCCCCGCGAGCACGGCGGACGCCACCTGCGGCGACGACCGGTCCCTCCGCTCCGCGCGGGGCGGTGCGAGCGGCCCGCCCGCCGGGGCGGGCACGGGCGAGCGCGTGGGGGGCGCACGGGCCGAGTGCGCCATCTCACACACCGGAGCCGGTGGGGCCCGGGATCAGCGGACGGGCAGGTGGTAAGCGACCCGGTACCGGTCGGCCGGGACGACCACGTCGGCCGTCTCGACGGGCCGCCCCGAGGCGTAGAAGGTGCGCTGGACGACCAGGACCACATGGCCGGGCACCCCGCCCAGCACATGCAGCTCCTCCGCGAGACCGGGGCGGGCGCCGACCTCCTCCGTGACGTTGTCCACGACGACCTCGATGGCGGCCATGCGCTCGACCACGCCCATGCCGCCGAGCGGCCCCTCCTCGGGCAGCATCACCGGTGTCCGCCCGGTGAGGTCCAGCGGCTCCCAGGAGGTGGAGAGCATCATCGCCTCGCCCGCCTCCCGGAAGACGTACCGGGTGCACATCACCCGGTCCCCCGGCTTGACCCCGAGCCGCTCGGCCACCATGACGCTCGCCTCGGTCTGCTCGCTGCGCGACTCCCAGGTGCCCCGGCCGCCCGCCTCGGCCTGCTCCTGCCGGAACGGGGTGGACCCGCCCACCGGCCGGTACCCGGAGCGCGAGACGCGGCGGGGCACCGGGCGCTCGCGCACATATGTGCCGGAGCCGGAGCGGCCCTCGACGAGCCCCTCGGCCATCAGCACCTTGCGCGCCTCCAGGGCGACGGTGTCCGAGACCCCGTACTCCTCGCGGATCCTCGCCTGGGAGGGCAGCCGGGTGTGCGGCGGCAGCGCACCATCGACGATCTTCCTGCGAAGATCCCCCGCGACCCGCAGATACGCCGGCTGCTCACCGAAAGTCACTCGCCGCTCCCATCAGCTTGTACGGACAGCTACAGCGTCGCAACCCAGGGTTGTACCAGGCAAGCAAAGGCCAGAGAATCACTCGAAGTGATTACCCAGAGGGGACGGTGGCTTTACGCAGGCACTTTCTCCCCGCTCAGGCCGCCGTCACACCTCGATGCCGGAGCCGCCCCCGGCGTCCCCGCCGTCTCCGCCGCCCTCCCCGGTGTCCGGCGGGGTCGTGGCGAGCCCCAGGGCCTCGCGGACCGTCACCGTGTCCTCGGGATCGATGAGCTGCCAGCCGTTGTCCTCGTGCCCGTAGAACGTGTCGGCGTCCTCGGCCGAGGCGGCCCGGCCCCACTCCTTCCGCGCCTTCTCCAGGTCCGCGACGAGCGCTGCGACCGGCCCGTCGGCCGCGGCGGGCCAGTCGTGTCCGCTCAGCGTCTCCGACTGCTCGGCCAGGGCGTCCGCCACCCGGTCCGCCCAGGCCCGCTGGGCGGCCGGGTCCTCGTCGAAGTCGTCGTCCTCGGGCATCTCGTCCAGGGCCGCGTACTGCACGGCCTCCGCCCTCAGGTAGGCCACCTGGTGCTCGTCGAGCACGGTCTCGTCGGCGCGCAGCGAGCCGGTCAGGGGCTCCGCGTCCGTCCGCGCGAACCCGCAGGTGACCTCCCGGTCGCCCAGGCGCCAGCTCGCCGGGCTCGGCGTCAGGTAGTACAGGTCCACCTCGTCGGGCAGGGCCCAGGAGTCCATCGCGTACGTCTCGGCGATCCGGTAGCAGCGGTCGTCCGCGAGCTCGGCGATCCCGTCGTCGCCGGGGTAGGTCCGGCCGGGTATCCGGAAGGAGCCGACCACCTCGGCGTCGTGCGGCGAGTCGCAGGGCACCTCGTCGACCTCGTCGATCTCGCCCTCCACGGATCCGCCCGGGGAGTTGTAGCAGTCGCCCTTGCTCAGGGTGAAGGGGGTGCCGGACCGGTCGCCCGCCGCTTCGCGGAAGCCCTCCCAGAAGTCGGCGGCGCCGCCGGTGGCCAGCGCGATCGCCCACAGCCCGATGCCCACGCCGGAGAGCACCGACCCGGCCACGGCCAGCCCCCTGCCCCGCTCGCCCCGCCGCCCGATCTGACGGAGCGCGATGATCCCGAGGACCAGTCCGACCGCCGGCAGGAAGCAGAGGATGCCGAGGACCAGCGCGGCGATGGCCACGCCGTTGACCGGGGCCTCCGGGGGCGGCGGTGGCCCGTAGGGGTGGCCCCAGGGCGCGGCGGGGGAACCCTGCGGGTACGGCCCGTGGGGTCCGGGGGGCGGCGGCGTGGACACGGGCAGGGGTGCTCCTGGTTCGGGCGGGGTGCGGAACGGGGCGGAACGGCTCCGGGCGCACCGGTGTTCGAGCGGTGACTGGGCGCATCGTAAGCGCGGGGCGGGCCGGCCGGGTACGGGACCCTGCGGACGGCGCGGGTACGGGGCCCCGTGGACGGCGGGGGTACGGGCCCTGCGGGGCGGTCGTCCGGGGGCCGGTGGCGGCGCGGCACGGCGAGCCCGGACGCCGGGGACTCCCGGTCATCTCCCGTGCCGGGAAAGGGCGTTGGAACACCGGAGACTCAGGCGTCCGCGCGAACGCCTCCCGTCCCGGGCGCCTCCGGTCCGACCGCCGCTCCCGCGTCGAACGCCCTCGCACCGGGCACTCCCGGCCCGGCCACCGGCTCCGGCCCCGACGCCCCCGGGCAGGGCGCCCCCTCCGGACCGGACGCCACCGCCCCACGTGCCGTTTCCGGAACGGTCGCTCCCGCCCCGGGCTCCCCCTCACGGCCGGACGCCGCCGTCTCAACCGCCGCATCCGCCACGGATACTTCCGCTCCGGCCACCGACGCCGATCCCGACCGCACCGGACCGGGCGCCACGACCTCAACTGCCGTACTCACAGCCGGTGCTCCCGGCCCGGCCACCGGCCCCGGACCGGAGTTCACCACCTCAAGTGCCGTATCCGGGACGGACGCTCCCACCCCGGCCACGGGCCCCGTACCGGAGCCGCCCGGCTCGGGCACCGCTGCCGTCCCGGCCGCCGCCTCCACGGCGCGCGTCGCGGGTCCGGGCGCCCCCGGGCCGGGCCCTCCCCGCTCGGGTGCCCCCGGTTCCACCGCCGCCGGACCGGGCGCCTCCGGTGGGGGCGGGACAGGGCCGCCGTCGACGCCCGGTTCCGCCCGCTCCCCCGGTGCCACGGGGTGCGCCGGTCCCCCCGGCGGCGGCGCGGACGCGGGGTCGGCCGGGGCGGGGGCCATGCCCAGCCGTGCCTGCTCCTCCTCCACGATGCGCCGGGCCAGTTCGCTGTCCGCCATGTCCACCGCGTCCGGGGTCGCCTCGGCTACCGAACTGCGGCGCGCGTAGGTGTCGAACAGGAGGGTCTTGCGCTCCAGCGTCCGCACCAGCCGCTCGTCCACTCCCCCGGTGGCGAGCAGCCGGTGCACCCGCACCGGTCTGACCTGGCCCATGCGGTGCGCGCGGGCCACCGCCTGGTGTTCCAGGGTCGGCTTGACCTGGGGCTCGCACAGGACGACGACGGAGGCGGCCTGCATGTTGAGGCCGACGCCCGCCGCCTGGATCTGCGCCAGGAGCACCGCGGGGCCCCGGACCGCGGTGAAGTCGTCGACGAGGGACTGCCGCCGCCCGGCCGGAAGGCTCCCGGACAGGGGCCCGAACAGCGGCGGAGCACCGGAGGGTTCGGCGGCGAGCGCCCCGCCCACCGTGTCGAGCACGTCCCGGAAGTAGGAGAAGACCACCGTCTTCCGCCCGTTCTCCCCGGCCTCCCGGACGATCTCGCGCAGCCGCTCCAGCTTGGCCGACCGCTCGGGGCGGGCGTAGGCGGCCCGGCGCATCGCCATGAAGTTGCCCTCGCGCACCGCCTCGCGGTAGGCCGCCCCGTCCGACCGGCTCAGCTCCTCCCACTCGTCGGTGTGCTGGAGGCTCGGCAGCTCGGCCAGGACGTCCTTCTGGTTGCGCCGCAGATAGACGGGGGCGACGGCCCGGCGGAAGGCGACGGAGTCGGCCAGGGTGCTCCGCTCGGCGAGGGAGTCCGCGATCCCGGGGTCGAGCATGGCGACCAGATTGCGGAACTCGGCGACCCGGTTCTCCATCGGCGTGCCCGTCATGAAGAGGGCGCGCTCGCTGTGCCGGGTCCAGTCCGCGACCGCCCGCGACCGCTGGGCCTCGGGGTTCTTCACGGCGTGCGCCTCGTCGACCACGAGCAGGGCGGCCCCCTCCCCGTCGTCCTCCGGGGCCGGGAAGCCGCGCAGCGCCTCGTAGGTGGTGACGGCGACGCCGCCGCGGGTCCGCCAGTCCGCGAAGGCGCCCCACCGCTCGGGTCCGTGCAGCACGGAGACGGGCAGGAAGCTGCGGGTCTCGATCTCGCGGATCCAGTTGACGAGGACGCTCGCCGGGCAGACGACCATGAAGCGGCTCTCCCCCTCGGCGGCCAGATGGGCGAGGACCGCGATGGCCTGGACCGTCTTGCCGAGGCCCATCTCGTCGCCGAGGATCACCTTGCGCTGGGCCAGCGCGAACCGGGCGCCGAACGCCTGGTAGCCGCGGAGCGAGACCCGGCGGTGGATGTCGTCCAGGCGCTGGCCGCGCACCCGTTCGGCGACGTCCTCGGGCAGGAAGCCCTCCGCGGCGGCGGCGTCGGGCAGCAGCCCGGAGACCTCCGCGAGCAGGCCGTGGTACTCGGCGGAACGCAGCTCGAAGCCGGTCCAGGCGGCGAGTTCGTCCGCGGGGCGCAGCAGGTCCACCGAGGTCTGGGCGAGGAGCGCGGGCAGCCCGGCCCCCTCCGCCTCCTCCAGCAGCGCGCGGAGCCCGGTGACCGCCGCCGTCGCGCGGGCCCGCCCCTCCTTGCCCGCGACGAGCATGCGCAGCCGCCCGGCGGCCGGCCCGGCGTCGGCCAGCGGGGGGCCGAGGCGCGCCGTGAGGGCTTCGGCCGCCGTCACCGCCCGCCGGGCCCCGGGGCCCGCCTCGACCAGGACGTGCAGGGCGGCGACGAGGGCCGTGGTGCGGGGGGTCGGCCGGTCCACGTCGATGGGGACGGCGACCGTGTCGAGCACGGCGTCGGAGAGCCGCCGGGCGGCGGCGATGATCTGGTCGGCGGTCTGCCGGCCGATGCCGGGGATCTGCCGCAGCCGGTGGGGCCCGGCCGCGAGCACGGCGCCGACGGTGTCCAGGCCGCCCTGCTCGACGGGCCCGACCCGCAGCCGGCCCTCGGTCACGTCCTGGAGCCGCCCCACGGGGAGGGTGCGCAGCTCCCGCTCCACCTCCGCGTCCCGGATCGGCGCCCAGGCGTCGCGCACGGCGCCGACGGCCCTGCCGTGGTCCTCCACCAGGCCCCGCGCGGCGTCCGCGAGCCGCGCCGCCCGTGCGAGCACCTCCCGTTCCGCACGCCCCACACCCGCCCCTTTCCCCGGCCCCGGCATCTTCCCATCCCCCGCCGACAGCGCCGCGGGGCCGGTGCGGGCGGGCCCGGTCGCGCGGAGCGCGGGAGCGGGCGGGGACAAGGGGTGCGGGCGGCGCCGCGCGGGGGCGGCGGCCGGGCGGTGTCCCGGACACGCGAACGGCGTGCCGTCGCCGGTGGGGCGACGGCACGCCGGTCGGCGCCGTGGTGCGGGGCGCCTCGGGTGGCCCTGGTGAGGGGGCCGGTCAGCGGAAGGCCTGGTTGCCGCGGGCGGTCCAGACGGTCAGGGCGGCGAGGAGGGCGCAGGCGCCGCCGAGCCAGAGGACCCCGTTGAGGCTGAGCATGTCGACGATGAAGCCGCCGACCAGGGCGCCGAGGCCGATGGAGAGGTTGAACACGGCGACCCAGAGCGAGGAGGCCGCTTCGACCGCCTTCGGGGCGGACTTGATCATCCAGGTCTGGAGGCCGACCGAGACACCACCGTAGGAGAGGCCCCAGATGATCAGCAGGATGGCGCCGCCGACCTTGTTCTGGCCCAGCAGGAGGAAGAGCGGCATCGCGATGCCGAGGGCCACGGAGATGATCAGCACGGTCCGGAAGACCTGGCGGGACAGGGCGGACCCGGCGGCGAAGTTGCCGATCAGGCCGGCCACGCCGAAGCCGAACAGCAGCGGTCCGACGTAGCTCTCGTCGATCCCGGAGAGCTTCTGCAGCGCCGGGCTGACGAAGGTGTAGGCGGCGAAGTGTCCGAAGACGATGAGCACCGTGGCGATGATGCCGACCCGCACGCCCGGGTTGCGGAACTGCTCCATCAGCAGCTTGGGCCGGATGATCTGCGCGGCCACCAGCTTCGGCAGCACCACGAGCAGGGCGACGAGGGTGATCAGGGCCAGGACGCTCAGCGAGGTGAAGGCGATGCGCCAGCCGGTGAAGTCACCGAGCAGGGTGCCGAGCGGGACGCCGAACACGTTGGCGGCGCCGACGCCGCCGAAGATCACCGCGGTGGCGCGGGGCACGTCGTCGGGCGAGGCGAGCCGGATGGCCAGACCGCTGGCGACGGCCCAGAAACCGCCGATCGCGATGCCGACGACGACGCGGGAGGCGACCAGGATGCCGAAGTTCGGCGCCAGCGCCGTGGCCAGGTTGGAGACGGTCATCAGGGTCATCAGGGCGATCAGCAGGACGCGCCGGTCCAGCGATCCCACGAGCATCGGCACCAGGGGGGCGGCGAAGGCCGCGACGATGCTGGGCACCGTCACCATCAGGCCCGCCGTGCCCTCGGAGACCGACAGCGCCGATCCCACGGAGGTCAGCAGGCCGATCGGCAACTGCTCCGCGGTCACCAGCAGGAAGGTGCCCAGCGCCACCGCGGAGACCGCCAGCCAGCGGCTCTTCTCCGGGACCTCGGGCTCCTTTGTCAGGGCGGGGGTCTGTTCTGCGGTCGTCAACGGGGGCCTCCTTCACCATTCGGGAGCGATCGCTCCCGTAAGAGAAGAGTAGTATGGGAGCGCTCGCTCCACAAGTTGGGTAAGGTGAATACATGGGACGCCCCCGACAATTCGACGAGAAGAACGCGGTCACCTCGGCGACCGAGCTGTTCTGGCGACGCGGGTACCACGCGACCTCGGTCCGCGATCTGGGCGACGAGCTGAAGCTCACGCCCAGCAGCCTGTACCGCACGTTCACGGACAAGCACACGCTGTTCCTGCGCGCCCTCGACCACTACCGGGCCACCGAGTCCGCCGAGGCGCGCAAGCGGCTCGACGCGACGGACCGGCCCGTCCAGGAGGCGCTGCGGGAGTGGATGCTCTGGCTGGTCACCTGTCCGGCCGACGGCAAGTCCGGCCGCGGCTGCTTCGTGGTCAACACGGCCACGGAACTGGGCACCACCGACGAGAAGGTCCGCCGCCGGACCGAGGCGGCCTTCGAGGTCACCCGGCAGGCCCTGCGCGCGGCGCTGGAACTGGGCCGGGACCGCGGTGAGCTGGCCGCCGGGCTCGACATCGACGACACCGTGGAACTGCTGTTCACCACGGTGCTCGGCCTGCGGGTGCGGGAGCGCGCGGGCCACGACATCGAGCGGCTGACCACCACCATCGATCTGGTGATCCGGACCCTCGGGCCCGCACCCGCGGAACCGGTCTGAGGCTCCCGGCCGCGTCAGGCCGGAGCACCCAGCCACGCGGTGGCCACCTCGGCGAAGTCCGGGGTGGCGCCGTCCTCGCGCGCGCTCCAGAGCACATAGCCGTCGGGGCGGACCAGGAGCGCCGGGGCCGCCAGGGCGGAGGCCGGCTCCGGTACCGCCTCGACGATCGAGAGCCGGTCCGACCAGGGCTCGGCCGACCGGGCCCAGTGCGCCGCCGCGGCGGTGTGGACCAGCACGGGGCGCCCGTCGTGCAGCAGGGCGGCGAGGCTCGTCAGACCCCGGGCGGTCTTGAGCCGGGCGTCCGGCGCGAAGGCGCCGGCGAGCGGGTCGCCGGGGGCGTGGACGTCGTAGCGGATGGCGGTGCCGCTGATCATGCCGGTGAGCAGGTCGTTCACCTGCGGCAGATGCATCATCTCGCGGAACAGCCCGCGCAGGGAGTCGGTGAGCACCTCGGGGTTCATCAGCGCCACCTGGGCCCGCACGTTGTACAGGACACGGGCCGCCACCGGGCGCCGTTCGCCGTCGTAGCTGTCCAGCAGCCCGGCCGGGGCCCATCCCCTGATCTCGGCGGCGAGCTTCCAGCCGAGGTTCAGCGCGTCCTGGAGGCCGGTGTTGAGCCCCTGGCCGCCCATCGGGAAGTGGGCGTGTGCCGCGTCCCCGGCCACCAGCACCCGGCCGGCCCGGTAGCGCTCGGCCTGGAGGGCGGCATCGCTGAACCGGGTGAGGTCGTGGGGGTCCGCCATCGGCACGGGCCGGCCCGCGATGCGGTCCATCTCCCCCTGGAGCTCCCCGAAGGTCACCGGTGCCCGGCGGTCCCGGGCCGGTCCGCGGAAGTCGTAGGTGCACACCCGGCTGTGCCCGGCCGGGTTCAGCCAGATCAGGGTCCAGCCGCGCGGGGTGCGCTGCCAGCCGGCGGGGGCGCTCCAGGGGTCGAGCAGGCGCACCTCGCCCATCAGGGCCGAGACGGTGGCGGGGGTCCCGGTGAAGGGGATTCCGGCGGTCCGGCGCACGGCGCTGCGCACCCCGTCGCAGCCGACCACCCACCGCGCGGTGACATGGGACCGCGTCCCGTCCGTGCCCAGCAGGTCCACGCGGACGCGGTCCCCCTCGTCCCGGACGCCGGTGCACTCCTGGCCGCGCACGATCCTCGCGCCGAGGGCCAGGGCCCGGTCGGCGAAGACCTGCTCGGCGTACGCCTGCGGGCTGCCGACGATGACGGGGCCCTCTCCGCTCACCTCCGCGAGGTCGAGGTCGAACATCCCGGCGAAGTGGAAGGGGACGCTGTCCCGGCCGCCGCGGGCGGGGCGGGGCTGCACGGCCTCGCGCAACCCCCGGCGGTGCAGGCTCTCCACGGTGCGCGCGTGCAGGGTCCCGGCCTTCGACACCCCGGAGGGCACCGGGAGCTTCTCGACGACCAGGGGCGGTACGCCCTGGAGGGCCAGTTCGTGGGCGAGCAGCATCCCGACGGGGCCGCCTCCCACGATCACCACGTCGTGGGTGACCGGCTCGTCCGCGGAGGCGGCTGAGGGTTGGTTCACTGCGCTTTCCTCACCTTCGTGACCTGGGCGGTCCGTGCCGAACGGGGTGGGTGCGGGCGGATGGCCGCCCGCACCCACTCTGATCGCCGGGTGTCGGCCGGGGGATTCACCGCACCCGGACGGCTGGGGCCCGCCGGAGCCTTGCTACGTACATACTCGTACCATCGTAGATGCGTGGATCGCAAGGCGGGCCGGGCCACGATCCGCGTATGTTCGTACTATGGCTGCCATGGCACTCCGTCACCCGAAAGCCGAAGAGATCCGACTCGAGGACGTCCTCACCGCCCTGAGCAACCCGACGCGCCTCAAGGTCGTGCGCACCCTCGCCGAGGCCGGCCCGACGCCGTGCGGCAGCCTCCTGGAAGGCGTCCCCAAGTCCACCCTCACCCACCACTGGCGGGTGCTGCGGGAGGGCGGGCTCATCTGGCAGGAGGCCGTGGGCCGGGAGTACACCCTGACGCTGCGCCGCGACGACCTGGAGCGGCGCTTCCCCGGACTGCTGCCGAGCGTGCTGCGGGCCGCCGGGACCCGGTAGCCGCCGGGCGCCCCGGGTCCGGGCGGACCCGGACCCGGGGCCGCGGGGCGTCAGGGCAGCCGGACCGACTGGCCGTGCCGGAAGAAGTCGGTCGGGTCCCAGTGCGCCTTGGTCCGCTGGAGGCGCGGGTAGTTGCCGCCCCAGTAGAGGTCGTGCCAGGGCACCGGGGAGGAGTTGTACTGGGCGTCGCTCAGGTCGATGTCGCAGTAGTTCACGAAGCAGCCCGAGGTCTGCCGGTCGGGGGCCGGAACGCCGCCCTTGTCCGCGTACGTCTCCCGGTACAGGCCCCGCAGCCACGCCAGGTTGGCCGCGTCGTCCTCCGTCTCCGTCCAGTTGGCCTGGTACAGCACCTTGAAGGCGGAGTCGCGGTGCACCTGCGCGGTGTCCCCCGGCGCCAGGGCGTTGACCTGCGCGCCGTAGGAGCTGACCACGACCTGGGCCATCGGGTTGTCGAGCTGGGTCGAGCGCAGGTGCTGGTAGAGGGTGGATATCTGGGCCGCAGTGAAGCCCCGCCGGTGGTAGGCGGACTTCTGGTCGCCGCGCAGCAGCGGGTTGGTCATCACCTGGTTGCTCGTGCCGAGGTAGTGCGTGGCCTTCAGCCAGCTCCAGCGGCGCGGCACGAAGAAGTTGGCGAGCGGCCCGTGCTCGCTGGAGTTCTCCGAGGGCCGGGTGGGCGCGATGCGCACGCCCCGGGTGATGTGGTCCAGGCAGTCCTGGAGCACCGCCTCGGCGTTCGGGGTGTCCCCCGTGACCTGGGTGAGCAGCCCTATCTCACCGGCGGACACGTGGTTGAGGTTGAGCAGGGTGACCAGGCCGGCCGTGGTGCCGCCGGGTGCCGACTGGGCCTCGTGCCAGGTGCCGAAGTTGCGCACCAGCGTGGTGAAGTCCGCCTTGGTCAGCTTGGCCCACGGCCAGGACAGGGCGCTGACCAGGACCTCGGCCGGCGGCTTCGGCAGCAGGGCGGAGGGGTCGGTGCCCGCGGCGCCGGGCGAGCGGAACCAGTAGCGGGTGACGATCCCGAAGGTTCCGCCGCCGCCCCCGGTGTGCGCCCACCACAGGTCGTGCAGGGGGCCCGTGTCGTCGCGGGTGGCGACCACGGCGCGGGCGTTCCCGGCCGCGTCGACCGTCACGACCTCGACCGCGTACAGGTGGTCCACGATCAGGCCGTCGCGGCGGCAGAGGAGTCCCCAGCCGCCTCCGGCGACATGGCCGCCCGCCCCCACCGAGTAGCACATGCCGCCCGGCACGGTCACGCCCCAGCCGCGGAACAGCCGGTCGTAGACGTCGCCGAGGGTCGCGCCCGGCTCGACCGCGAAGGCGTTCCGGTCCGGGTCGAAGTAGACGGCGTTCATCTCCGACATGTCGACGACGACCTCGACGTCGGCGTTGTAGACGAACTCCTCGTAACAATGGCCGCCGCTGCGCACCGTCACCCGTCTGCGGGACGCCGCGGCCTCCGCGACGATCCGGACGACCTGCTCGGTGGTGGAGACCAGGTGGATGCGGTCCGGGGAGGACGTCCAGCGCTGGTTCAGCCCGGCCCGGAGGTCCCCGTAGCGGGGGTCGCCGGGCACCACGGCGGCCGCGACGACGGGGTCGGCCGCCGCCGCCGCTCCCGCCGCGCCGCCGGGGGCGGCCAGGGCGGGCTGGGCGTGGCCGAGGGCGGTGACGCCGGCCACGCCCCCCGCGGCGGCGAGGAGGGAGCGGCGGGTGGGTTGCTTACCGGTACGTGACAAGGGAACTCCTCGATGGTGGGTGGGGTCGGCGGTGCGCGGCGCCGTGGCGGCGCCGCGCATCACTCCAGGTACTCGTCGCCGAACTCGGGGCCCACCTCGTAGCCGTAGGCCACGTCCTTGAGGCGCTGCTCCTCCGAGGGCGGCGGGGTGTCGTCGTCCGCCGGGACCCCGACGTTCAGGAAGAACCTCTCCTTGCCCCCGGGGAGGGTCAGGAAGAGCATCTTCGCGGGCTCCGACGAGATGTTCTTGAAGGCGTGCTCCGTGCCCCGGGGCACGTAGACGAAGGTGCCGGCGGGCGCCTCGTGCTTCCCGTGGCGGTCCCGGAACTCGACGGTGCCCTCCAGGACGTAGAAGGCCTCCTCCTCCCAGTGGTGGATGTGCAGCGGCGGACCGCCGCCCTCCGGCACCAGGGCCTCGATGAGGAAGAGGGACTTGCCGGTGTTGTGCTCACCGGACTTGACCGTGTACCGGTCGCCGAAGGCCCACCGGCTCGGCCCCTCGCCGGGCGGGACGATGACGACCTCGTTGCGGTTCTGGCCCGCGAAGAATCCGAGACTCATCGCTCCCCGCCCCCGTACAGCGCGTCCAGCTCCTTGACGTCGGTCTCCGACAGCCGCAGGGCCGCCGCCGCGACGTTCTCCTCCAGGTGCCCCGGACTGGAGGTGCCGGGGATGCAGCAGATGTTCGGGGAGTGCTGGAGCAGCCAGGCGAGGGCCACCTGGTAGGGGGTGGCCTCCAGCCGCTCGGCCACGGCGTGGATGACCCGGGCGTCCAGCGGGACCTGCTGGGGCACCTTGGTGTCGGTCGAGGTGTCCTTCTCGTGCTGGAGGGTGAAGGTGCCCAGCGGGAAGAAGGGCATGAAGGCGATCCCCGCCTCGGCGCAGGTGCGCACGAGGTCCTCGTGGAGGCGGCGCACCACGTTGTACTCGTTCTGCACGCAGACGACCGGGGCGATCTCCCGGGCCTCGGCCAGTTGCGCGGCGGTCACGTTGCTGACCCCGAGGTGCCGGATCAGCCCCTGCTCCCGCAGTTCGGCCAGCGCGCCGAAGGGTTCGGCGATCGAGTCCTCCGGGCCCAGGCCGCCGGCCTCCTCGACGATCCGGAGGTTGACCACGTCGAGGTGGTCGCGGCCCAGGCCGCGCAGGTTGTCGTACACCGCGCGGCGGAGCTGCTCCGGCTTCAGGGCCGCCGGCCACGCCTGGTCCGGGGTGCGGAAGGCGCCCACCTTGGTGATGATCACCAGATCGTCGTCGTAGGGGTGGAGCGCCTCGCGGATCACCTCGTTGGCGACGTACGGGCCGTAGTAGTCGCTGGTGTCGATGTGGTTGACGCCCAGCTCCACCGCGCGGCGGACCACCGAGACCGCCCGCGCCCGGTCCTTCGGCGGGCCCCAGACCCCCGGTCCGGGGAGCTGCATGGCGCCGAACCCCATGCGGCGGACGACGAGTTCACCGGCCAGGGCGTACTCCCCGGCCGCGCCCGCGGGGACGGCTCCGGCATGTGTGTCGGTGATGGACATGAATCTGCTCCTCTGGGTGTGACGGGGATGTCGGCTGGGGGCCGGGGGCCACCGGTCAGCCGCGGATGACGGTCTTGCTGCGCATCAGGAACTCGCCGAGGTAGCCGTCGTGCGGGACGCTGCGGTCCATCCAGTGGGTGGGGTGGTCGCCGACGTACACGTTGGCGATGGTCCGGTCGGCGACCAGGGCGTCGATCAGCTCGCCGTCGGCCGGTTCGGCGTCGTCGGCCAGCACGCCGACGACCAGCGAACCGCCGAGGGCGGCGGCCCCGTCGGCGCGGCTCCAGGGCACCACCCACACGCAGGGGAAGGGCAGTTCGGCGGTGTGCCAGCCGCCCCGGAGGTCGGGCGCCTCGAAGACCGCGGGGCGCAGCACCGCGCCGCCGTCCGGCAGTTCCTCCACGACGCCGTCGCCGCCGAGGTGGGCGACGGTGCCCCGGGCGCGCTCCCGCAGGTGCCGGTCGAGGGCCCGGGCCCGGTCGAGAGGCTGGACGGGCAGCCCGGCCTTCTCGTCCTCGGCCGGCAGGCTGGGCAGCGCGCCCAGGCGTTCGGCGAGTGCGGCGGCCACCGGCGCGGGGTCGCCCTCGACGAGGACGGCGGAGGCGTTGACGCACTTCATCCCGCCGTGGTGGGCGACGGAGTCCACCAGCGTGTCCAGGTGGGCCCGCCAGTCCGCCCCGGCCGTGACCAGGATCTTCGTCCGGCCCGGCCCCTGGACCAGCACACCCGGGTCGGCGGCGTACCTGCGGACGACGTCGTCGCCGCCGTACACCAGCGCCAGGTCGGCTCCGCCGAGCAGTTCCCCGGCCACGTCGTGGTCGGTGGGCAGCAGCACCACGTGGTCGTCGCCGAAGCCGGCCGCGCGCAGCGCCGCGACCAGGCGGTGCGGGGTGAACGGCTCCCGGCGGGAGGGCCGGACGGCCACCCGGAAGCCGAGGGCGAGGGCCTCCAGCCACAGGGCGTGCGGGGCCGGGTGGTTGCCCGCCGCGTTCACGGCGAGCACCTCGCCGCGCCGCGTCCACACCGCGCTGCCGGTGCGGGTGCGCCCGTCCCGCCAGTCCAGCACGGCGCCGCCGGGCAGCGCGCCGTAGGCGCCGACCAGGGCGCGGCGCGCCGAGTCCGCGATCTCGTCGGCGGCCGAGCGCACGGCGGCCAGCGGGATGCCGGAGACACGGGAGACGGTGCGCTCGTACGCGTCGTAGCCGAGCCCGTGGACCTCGTCCTCGCGGAAGACGCGGGCCGCGCGGGCGAGGGCGGCCAGCCGCCGCTCCCTGGGCAGCGGTTCCGCCCGGTGCAGGGCGCCGAGTGCCCGGCTGACGAACAGCCGCGGCACCAGGCTGAGTTCGGCGACGGCGCTCCCGGCGGTGTCGGTGACGGTCTCGCGGTGACGGGCGCGGTAGGGGCCGCCGGGGCCCAGCGCGTCCAGCGTGTACGGCTCGGGGGCGGCCATCAGTAGACCCCCTCGATGACCTTCTCGTCGTCGAACTCGCGCACCGGGGCGATGTCCGCGACGGCGTCGCCGACGTGGCCCGGCAGCGCCCGGATGCGGGTGGCGACGTCCCGCTCCACGTTGTTGGGCAGGAACAGGCTCTTGCCGACGTAGTGCATGACCACGCGTCCGCGCTCGCCGTAGCCGACCGGCCGGCGCTTCTCCAGGTCGACCACGTTGTACGTCATGTACGGCGAGAAGGGGTCGTAGACGCAGGGGTCGTCGTCGCCCAGTCCCGGGCGCTCGGTGACGTGCCCGAGGGTCATGGTGTTGCCGAAGCCGCTGCACAGGACCGTGTCGGGGAACAGTTCGGTGCGGTAGAGGTGCCGGGTGTCGGGGTCGAGCTGGGTGCCGACCCACATGATGGCCCGGACCTTCTCGCGCACCAGGTCGACGAGTTCGTCGCGGCGGCACAGGCGCTCCAGCACCGGCGGGGTCAGCATCAGGACGCCGATGTCCTGGGACCGGAGCGGGTGCTGGAGCTGGTCGATGAGGTGCTCGGTGTAGCGGTCGGACTCGGCCTGGTCGCCCCGGGCGATGATCTTCTTCACCCATCGCGGGTCGACGTCGACGGAGAAGGAGAGTCCGCCGCGCCGGGCCACCAGCTGCTGGAAGGAGGCGCCGACCATGTGCGGGCCGGACGGGATGGCGAGCAGCCAGTTGGCGGCGCGGGGCACGCCGTGCGCGTCGAGCTGGGCGTCGCTGTGCGCGAGCAGCATGTCCAGCCACTCCTGGAGCATCACGACGCGCTTGGGCGCGCCGGTGGTGCCGCCGCTGTCGAAGACGCCGACGATGCCGGGGCGCTCGCCGTAGCCGCGCGGGATCAGGTCCTCGGCGCGCACCTCCCGCAGCTCGTTGGCGAAGTTCGGGAAGAGCCTCAGGTCGTCGAAGGTCCGGACGTCCTCGACCGGGTCGAAGTCCAGCCGTCCGACGCGGTCGAGCCAGAACGGCGTTCCGGTCTCTTTCGAGAAGTGCCAGCGGATCGCGGCGCGGAGGAACTCGCCGGGGTCGGGCGCGGTGCCGTAGGGCAGTTCGAGAAGGGGGTCTGCTGCGGACATCGGAGAGCTTCCTTTCGGCCAGGTCCGATGGGGGCCGGTGGCGGCCCCGGAGGGATCGGTCGGTCTGCGGCGCCCCGGCGGCCGGCCGGTGGTCCGCCGGTCCGGTCGCGGGCGCGGGCCCGGGGGCGGGCGGTCCGCCGTCGTGCGGTTCAGCCGTCGGCGCGGCGGCGGGGCCGTGCGGGCCGGTGCGGGACGCGGTGGCACGGCACGGGGTGCGGCGCCGGGTGCCCGCACACGGGGGCGCGGTGCCGCGGTGAGGTCGGGGCGGGGTGCCGGGCGGGGTGCCCGGGGGCGGTGCGGACGGCGGGGGTGGCGCGGTGGGCGGTTGCCGCCGGGCCGCCGTTCGCGGGCGGGCCGTACGCCGGTGTGCGGCCCGCGGGTGCGCCGGTCTCGGGGGCGTGGGCTCCGGGGGCGTGGGCCGCTCGGAGCCCGGGGGCGCCGGGGCCCGGTGCGCGGGACCCGGAGGTGCCGGGCTGTGCGTCGGTCGCCGCCGTCCCCGTCCCCGGGACCGGCCGGACGGCCACCGCGGTCACGACGTCGTCGTCGGTCGCGTGGTGCGCGGCGGTGCCGGGGAGGAGGGTGGTCATCGCGGAACGCTCCTGCTCTGCGGGGCGGGTGGCGGTTCGGACGGGGAAATTCTTGGCACAGGGGCGGGCGGCGCCGCACGGAGCGGCCGCGAACTCTGTCACGCGCCGCGGAATCCGTCACATGTGGCGGGCCAACATGACGGAGTCGCCGCCCGCGGGGGCGATCCGGACCCTCTCCCTCCCCCTCCCCGGGCGGTGCGCACCGGTCTCCCCGGGCGGGCCGGGGAGCGCGCCGACCGCGCCCGGCCGGGCTCCGGAGGACTCCGGAACGGCCTCAAGCGGCCCCGACGGCAGGCGAGTTGACGGACTACGCCCCGACCCGACGGACTGACCGCCATCGCGACGGACTACACGGCGGGGCGTTGCCGCCCGGCGCGCCCCCCTCCAACGTGGTGCTCGCCCCACCGGGCCCGGATGCGAGCCCACTGGAGGACGCACGACGGGATGCCCGTGACCGCAGTCCCTCGGGGCCCACCCCCGCCGGCTCGCACACGCCCGTGCTCACTCATCCATGGCCACGCCCGCCTTCAGCCGGAGCCACTCCGGCACGCCCGCCTAGGGAATCCGATGACCGAGATTGAGTCCCACCTCCGCTCCCTGCCCGCCCTCCAACAACCCGACTGGGCCCACCACCCCCGGCTGGACACGGCCCGCGCCCATCTGCGGCGCATGCCCGCCCTGGTGGACATCGAGGCCGTACGCCGCCTGCGGACCCTGCTGGCCGAGGCCGCCGCCGGGCACCTCCAGATCATCCAGGCCGGCGACTGCGCCGAGGACCCGGCCGAGGCCACCCCCGCCGACGTCGCCCGCAAGACCGCGCTGCTCGACGTGCTCGCCGGGACGATGAAGCTCGCCGCCGGGAAGCCGGTGCTGCGGGTGGGCCGCCTCGCCGGGCAGTACGGCAAGCCCCGGTCGAACCCGACCGAGACCGTGAACGGCGTCGAACTCCCCGTCTACCGGGGGCACCTGGTCAACCGTCCCGAGCCCGACGGCGGACTGCGCAGCCCCGACCCCGACCACCTGCTCTCGGGCTACCGCGCCGCCAGCGACACCATGCACTACCTGGGCTGGCGGGGCACCGCGGGCCACCGCGCGGAGTTCGGCGTCCCGGTGTGGACCAGCCACGAGGCGCTGCTCCTCGACTACGAACTGCCCCTGCTGCGCCGCGAACCCGACGGCTCCCTGCTGCTGGCCTCCACCCACTGGCCCTGGGTCGGCGAGCGCACCCGGCAGCCGGACGGCGCCCACATCGCCCTGCTCGCCGCGGTCGCCAACCCGGTGGCCGTGAAGGTCGGGCCGGGCATGACCCCCGAGGAACTGCTCGGCCTGTGCGAGCGCCTGGACCCCGAGCGCAGCCCCGGACGGCTCACCCTGATCTCCCGGATGGGCGCCGACAACGCCGCGCGCAGACTGCCCGCCCTGGTGGAGGCCGTGACCGCGGCCGGACATCCCGTGCTGTGGCTGTCGGACCCGATGCACGGCAACACCGTCTCGGGACCGGAGGGCCTCAAGACCCGCCTGGTCGAGACGGTGGTCTGCGAGATCCAGGCGTTCCGGGACGCGGTGGAGGCCGGCGGCGGCGTCGCGGCGGGCCTGCACCTGGAGACGACCCCCGAGGCGGTCACCGAGTGCGTCTCGGCGGCGGTCGAGCTGGAGCGCATCGGCGACAAGTACCTGAGCTTCTGCGATCCGCGGCTCAACCCCCAGCAGGCCGTGGAGGTCGCCTCGGCCTGGGGCAACTGACCGCGTCCGCGCAGCACCGACCCGTTCGCCCCTCGCACCGCATCACCCGACGCGTGTCGGCACAAGGCCGACGGCACAAGGAGGTTGGAGACGTGCAAGGAACACTCGCCCTGGTCACCGGAGCGGCCGGCGGCATCGGAGAGGCCGTGGCCCGGCTGCTCGCCGAGCGCGGAGCACGCGTGGCGGCCGTGGACCTGGACCCCGTCCGGATCGCGGCCACCGCCGCGAAGCTGCGCGCGGACGGTCTGGAGGTGACCGGCCTCGCCGCCGACGTCACCTCCAGCGCCGACGTGGAGAGACTCGTCGACGAGGTCGAGACCCGGCTGGGACCGGTGCGGCACCTGGTGAACACCGCCGGCGTGCTGCGCCTGGGCCGCGCCTGCTCCCTGACCGACCAGGACTGGAACGCCACCTTCGCGGTGAACGCCACCGGCGTCTTCCACGTCTCGCGGGCCGTGGTCAACCGCATGCTCACCCGGGGCGCCGGCGCGATCGTGACCGTCGCCTCCAACGCGGCGGGCACGGCCCGCGCGGACATGGCGGCCTACGCCGCGTCCAAGGCCGCCGCGACGGCCTTCACCAAGTGCCTGGGCCTGGAGGTGGCCGACCGCGGCATCCGCTGCAACGTCGTCGCGCCCGGGTCCACCGACACCCCGATGCTGCACGGGATGCACACCGGTGACACCGCGGCCAAGGCGTCCATCGCCGGCAGCCCGGAGAAGTACCGGGTCGGCATACCGCTGGGCAAGGTCGCCCGCCCCGAGGACATCGCCCGCACCGTCGCCTTCCTGCTCTCGGACGACGCCGGGCACATCACGATGCACGAGCTCACCGTGGACGGCGGGGCCACCCTCGGTGTCTGAGAACGGAAGGAATCGCCCCATGCCCGGTATCCCCCCGGTGGAGCCCTATCCTCCGCCCACCGCGGACCAGCTCCCCGAGAACACCGTGGACTGGCGGCTCTCGCCCCGGCGCGCGGTGCTGCTGCTCCACGACATGCAGGAGTACTTCCTGCGCCCCTTCCCCCGCACCACCGCCCTCGGCCGGGCCCTGGTGGACAACACGGCGCGGCTGCGGGACCGGGCCAGGGCGCTGGGCATCCCCGTCGCCTACACCGCCCAGCCCGGCAGCATGACGCCGGAACAGCGCGGGCTCCTCAAGGACTTCTGGGGCCCGGGGATGAGGGCCAGCCCCGAGCACCGCCGGGTGGTCGCCCCACTGGAGCCGGAGGACGGCGACTGGGTGTTCACCAAGTGGCGCTACAGCGCCTTCCACCGCACGGACCTGCTCGACCGGATGCGCGCCCGGGGCCGCGACCAGCTCGTCGTCTGCGGGGTGTACGCGCACGTGGGCGTCCTGATGACGGCGGTGGAGGCGTACTCCAACGATGTCCAGCCCTTCCTGGTGGGCGACGCCGTGGCGGACTTCTCCGCCGACTACCACCGGCTGGCGCTCACCTACGCCGCCGAGCGGGCCGCCAGGGTCCTGACCACCGGGGCGGCCCTGCACGAACTCGACACCGCGACCGTGGCGGCGCGCTAACGCGCCCAGGCGAAGGGATTCCCATGACCAGGCAGGACGGTGCGTCCGGGTTACTGGCACGCATCCTGGACGGCACGGCCGGGGCGTTCGCGCTGCTGCACCGCCCGGAGGCGGCGGGGGACGACACCCTGGAGGCACTGGCCGGAGACATGACCCGGGTCGGCACCCTCGCCGACCTCCGGCTCGACGCGGCGCGGCAGGCCGCGGGCCACGAACTGCTGGTGCTCATCCCCTACCGGCAACTGGCCGAACGGGGCTTCGCCGCCCCGGACGACGGCAGTCCGCTGCTGGCGATGCGGGTGCGCGAGCAGTACGCGGTCCCGCTGCGCGACAGCCTCGCGCTGCTGCCCGACCACCCCGTGAAGGTGACCGGGGGCCACTTCGACGTCGGCGACGACGAGTACGCCGAGACCGTGCGCCGGGTCGTCGCCGACGAGATCGGCACCGGCGAGGGCGCCAACTTCGTCATCAAGCGGTCCTTCACCGCCCAGTTGCCGGACTTCGACGCGCGGGCCGCGCTGTCGTTCTTCCGCCGTCTCGTCGAGCGCGAGGCGGGCGCGTACTGGACCTTCCTCATCCACACCGGCGAGCGGACCTTCGTCGGGGCGACTCCCGAGCGCCACATCAGCCTCCGGGGCGACCGGGCGGTGATGAACCCGATCAGCGGCACCTACCGCTACCCCGAGTCCGGCCCCGACCTGGACGGCGTCCTCTCCTTCCTCTCCGACACCAAGGAGACCGACGAGCTGTACATGGTCGTCGACGAGGAGCTGAAGATGATGGGCCGGATCTGCCCCGGGGGCGGACGCGTGGTGGGCCCCTACCTCAAGGAGATGGCCCGGCTCGCCCACACCGAGTACTTCATCGAGGGCCGCACCGGGCGCGACGTGCGCGACATCCTGCGCGAGACGCTCTTCGCGCCCACGGTGACCGGCTCCCCACTGGAGAGCGCCGCCCGCGTCATCGCCCGCCACGAGCCGACGGGCCGCGGCTACTACAGCGGCGTGGCCGCGCTGATCGGACGGGACGCGGCCGGCGGGCGCACCCTGGACTCGTCGATCCTGATCCGCACCGCCGACATCGACACCGCCGGGGTGATGCGGATCGGGGTGGGCGCCACGCTGGTGCGCCACTCCGACCCGGCCTCGGAGGTGCAGGAGACCCGCGCCAAGGCCGCCGGGCTGCTGGCGGCACTCGGCGGGAGCGAGCCCACCCGGTTCGGCGCGCACCCGGCGGTGCGCGAGGCGCTGGACTCGCGCAACGAGGGCATCGCGCGGTTCTGGCTGCGGGAGGCCGACGACACGGTCCGGACCGCCGGTCCACTGGCGGGGCGGCGGCTCCTGGTGATCGACGCCGAGGACACCTTCACCGAGATGATCGCCCACCAGATCCGGTCGCTGGGCTGCGAGGTGGAGGTGCGCCGCTTCGACGAGCCGTACGACCTGGACGCGTACGACCTCGTGGTCATGGGTCCGGGGCCGGGCGACCCGCGGGAGACGGCCCATCCGAAGATCGCCCATCTGCGGTCCGCGGTGGCCCAGTTGCTGGAGGAGCGCAGGCCCTTCCTCGCCGTCTGCCTGAGCCACCAGGTGCTGAGCACCCTGCTCGGCCTGGAGATGGTGCGCCGCCCCGTGCCCAACCAGGGCGCCCAGCACGAGATCGACCTGTTCGGCCGGAAGGCGCGGGTCGGCTTCTACAACACCTTCGCCGCCCGGTGGGACGGGGACTTCCTCGATCATCCCGAGTACGGCACGGTCGAGGTGAGCCGGGACCCGCTGACGGGCGAGGTGCACGCGCTGCGGGCGGGTGCCTTCGCCTCGATGCAGTTCCACGCCGAGTCCGTGCTGACCGTGGACGGGCCGGGCATCATCGGCTCGCTGCTCCGGGGGGTGGCCCTCGCGTGCACGCGGTGATCGTGTGGTGGGACCTGTCCGGCTCCCGGCAGACCGTCGGGTCCCTGCGGAAGTTCCTGCGCGACGAGGCGGTGCCCCGCTTCTCGGGGATCGAGGGGCTGCGGCTGAAGTTCTGGATCTCCGACGCCGCCACCGACCGGTGGGGAGCCGTCCTGCTCTGGGAGTCGCGGGAGGCGGCGGAGGCCGCCGTGCTGCCCGACCTGGCCGCCCCGCTGATCGGCGGCCCGCCGGCCGAGCGGCACGCCTTCGACGTGGAGGCCACCGTGGAGGGCGCCTTCGCCCTGGCCGCGCTGGCCGGGCGCGGCCTGGCCCTGGAGCCGGACGGCGCCTGAACCCGCCGGGGCGGGGCCGTACCGGCCGGGGCGGGGCCCCACGCGCGGGTCCGGGACGCGGGGCCCCGCGTGCGGCTCCCTGCGTGCGGGACTCCGGGCGGCCCCCGGACGCGGTGCCGGGTCCCCACCCGGCACCGCCGGGGACCCGCCGCGCCCCGCCCCGGCACCGGCCGCCGCCCCCTCACCCCCGGCCGGGCGCCCGCGTCCGCACCGTCCCGACCCGGCTCCCGGCTCCCGGCTCCCGGCTCCCGAACGAGCACGCACGAGCACTCGGCACTCGGCACTGGCACTGGCACTGGCACTGGCACCGCACTGGCACATCGGCCCAACCCTGTTGACTCAGAAGGGACTTGATGGAACATGGCACACATAGTGGTCGCCGGAGGCGGCATCGGCGGACTCGCCACGGCACTGTCGCTGGCCCGGCACGGACACCGCGTCACCGTGCTGGAGCGCAGCGACACCTTCGCGGAGATCGGCGCCGGCATCCAGCTCGGCCCCAACGCCTTCCACGCCATGGACCGACTCGGGGTCGGCGAGAGCGTGCGCAGCCAGGCCGTGTACATCGACGAGTTGCGGTTCATGGACGGGGTCACCGGCGAGCGGGTCGCCGCCATGGAACTGACCGGGGCCTACCGGAAGCGGTTCGGCAACCCGTACGCCGTGGTGCACCGCGGCGACCTGTACCTGGCCCTGCTCACCGCCTGCCAGGAGCTGGACGCCGTCGAACTCGTCGCCGGGGCCGCGGTGACGGGTCACGAGCAGGGCGACGGGGAGGTGCGGGTGCGGACCGCCGACGGGCGGACCGTGCGCGGCGCGGCGCTGATCGGCGCGGACGGCATCCGCTCCACCGTGCGCGCGTCGATGCTGGGCGACGGCGAGCCCCGGGTGTCGGGGCACACCATCTACCGCTCGGTCATCCCGATCGAGAAGGTCCCGGAGCCGCTGCGCTGGAACTCGGTCACCCTCTGGGCCGGGCCGAAGTGGCACTTCGTGCACTACATCATCGGCGGCGGCAAGTACCTCAACCTCGCGGTGACCCGCGACGACGGCGCGAGCGTGCCGGTGGCCGGACGGGAGACCGACCCCGCGCACGTCCTCGGGCAGTTCCCCGGCGTCGGCGCCACCGCCCGCGAACTCCTCGAACTGGGCGAGGGCTGGCGCGAATGGGTGCTCTGCGACCGCGACCCGGTCCGGAACTGGACCGACGGACGGGTCGCCCTGCTCGGCGACGCGGCCCACCCGATGCTCCAGTACGCGGCCCAGGGCGCCTGCCAGGCGCTGGAGGACGCCGTGGTCCTCGGCGACCTGCTGGACGGCATGGGCGAGGACGACGTCGTCCAGCGCCTGGAGAAGTTCAACGCGGTGCGCCAGGAGCGCGCGGGCCGCACCCAGCTGATCGCGCGCCGCATGGGCAGCGAGCTGTACCACCCGGCGGGCGAGCGGGCGCGGGCCCGCAACGCCATGCTCTCCGCGCTGACCCAGGAGGAGATGTACGACACGGTGTCCTGGCTCCACGGCGACCGGGGCTTCACCGACAGCGGTCTCGGCAGGCTCCGGTGAGCAGACTGCGCTGGCTGACCGCCGGGGAGTCCCACGGCCCCGCACTGGTCGCGACGCTGGAGGGGCTGCCCGCCGGGGTCCCGGTCACCACCGGGGACGTCGCGGACCACCTCGCGCGCCGGCGGCTCGGCCACGGCCGGGGCGCGCGGATGGGGCTGGAGCGGGACGAGGTGTCCTTCCTCGGCGGGGTGCGGCACGGGCTGACCCTGGGCTCGCCGGTGGCGGTCCTGATCGGCAACACCGAGTGGCCGAAATGGGAGCGGGTGATGGCACCCGGCCCGGTGGACCCCGGGGTGCTGGCGGGAGTGGCCCGCAACGCCCCGCTCACCCGGCCCCGCCCCGGCCACGCCGACCTCGCCGGGATGCAGAAGTACGGCTTCGACGAGGCCCGTCCGGTGCTGGAGCGCGCCTCGGCGCGGGAGACGGCGGCACGGGTGGCCCTCGGCGCGGTGGCCCGCTCGTACCTGCGGGAGACCGCGGGCGTCGAGATCGTCAGCCATGTGGTCGAGCTGGCCGCCGCGGCGGCGCCCCCCGGTGTCCGTCCGGTCCCGGCCGACGTGGCGCGGCTGGACGCCGATCCGGTGCGCTGCCTGGACCCGGACGCGTCGGGGGCGATGGTCGAGGAGATCGACCGGGCCCACAAGGACGGCGACACCCTGGGCGGTGTGGTCGAGGTGCTGGCCTACGGGCTCCCGGTGGGCCTGGGCTCGCACGTGCACTGGGACCGGCGGCTGGACTCCCGGCTGGCGGGTGCGCTGATGGGCATTCAGGCGATCAAGGGAGTGGAGGTCGGCGACGGCTTCGGGCTGGCCCGGGTGCCCGGGTCCGAGGCACACGACGAGATCGTGCCGGGGCCGGAGGGCATCGGCCGGGCGACGGCCCGCGCGGGCGGCGTCGAGGGCGGCCTGTCCACCGGCGAACCGCTCCGGGTGCGGGCCGCGATGAAGCCCATCGCGACCGTGCCGCGCGCCCTGCGGACGGTGGACGTGGCGACGGGCGAGCCGGCGCAGGCGCATCACCAGCGCTCCGACGTGTGCGCGGTCCCGGCGGCGGGCATCGTCGCGGAGGCGATGGTGGCGCTGGTCCTGGCGGACGCGGTGGCGGAGAAGTTCGGCG
>NZ_WWGX01000054.1 GCF_009862265.1 Streptomyces sp. SID8352
CCGCGCCCGCCACCCAACCGCAGGGCAGGCGGCCCGCGTTGCGGGCCGGGGCCGACCTCCGGCCGACCCGTGGCCTCCGCTGCGCTCCAGCCACACCGGGCGTGCCCCACTCCCCTGTGCGAGCTAGGCGTGCCACGCTCCGCGCGGCCCACCCACGGGCCTGCGGCCCGAGCAGCAGCAAGAGGAGGGGGGTGACAGGTAGTCGAGCAGGTGAGAGGCCGGACCGGAGAGTGCAGGGGCGAAGTGACCAGCCGTCAGGCTGCTTTTCGGGGTGCCCATAAGGCAACAGTAACAGAATTAAGCCACGTTCGAGGGGCTTTTCGCGTTCTTGGTGCTTCACTTTGAAGCACCAGATAGACTCTGGACTCAGACAGCACCACCACTGGGGAGTCTGGATCGATTTTCGATCACGCTCCCCCGCTACTGGACCGAGGCTGTGACCGGGTTCCGGTGAGGTTCACCGTAGCTGATCGCATGCCATCTACGTGATGGTTTCCCGTTTCCGGCCCCATAGAGAGCCCAGGAGAAGGCAGACGGATATGTCGACCACAAGCCGAACCGATCAGCGTGAGGCGGCGCAGCGTGAAGCCACTGACGCGGTTGTCCGTGCCCTGGAATTGCCTGCAAGATCGCTTGCGCCCGAGAGGGGTATGCGGACTCAGGTGATCATGGCGACCGGGTCCGGCAAGACCCGGGTCGCGGCCCGCAGCGCGGAGAAGCTCCGTGCGGGGCGTGTGCTGGTGCTCGTCCCCTCGCTGGACCTGCTCACCCAGACCGAGGCCGCGTGGCGCGTGGCTGGCCGTGCGGGCCCGATGATCGGGGTCTCGTCCCTGCGTGGCGAGGACGTGACCTTCCCCAGCACCACGGACGTGGACGAGCTGGTCGACTGGGTGCGGCCGTTCGACAAGGTCACCGTGTTCGCCACGTACGCCTCCCTCGGGCTCGGCACCCTGGAGCGGGCGCACCAGGCCGGCCTTCCGGGCTGGGACCTGATCGTGGTCGATGAGGCGCACCGGACGTCGGGTCGGCTGGGCAAGCCGTGGGCGGTCGTCCACGACAACACCCGCATCCCGTCTCTGCGCCGCCTGTACATGACCGCCACGCCCCGGCTGTGGCAGCTGGACGAGGACGCCGACCAGGGCGCGCCCGGCGAGCTCGTGGCGAGTATGGAAGACGACCCCGAGGGCCCCTTCGGCAGCCGGGCGTTCACCCTGACCCTGTCGGAGGCGATCGACCGGGGAATCTGTGCTCCCTACCAGGTGGTGTGCGTGGACATCACCGACACCCAGCTCCAGGCCGCGCAGCTCCTGGGCGCTGAGGGCCGCTCGGACGAGGTTCGCGGGGCCCGGCTCGCCGCGCTGCAGACCGCGCTGCTCAAGGCGTCGGCCGAGGAAGGCTTCCGCCGCACGCTCGTCTTCCACCACCAGGTCCGCGAGGCCGAGGCGTTCGCGGCCGGCCTGCCCGACGTCGCCGCGCAGCTGCACGCCGCCGACCCCGAGCTGTACCCGCGCACGATCTGGGCAGACTGGCTGTGCGGGGAGCACAAGCCGGGCCACCGGCGGCGGGTTCTCGGGGAGTTCGCCGACGGCATCGCCACAGATGGCACGGTGGTGGAGAAGGGCTTCCTGGGCTCGGTGAAGGTGCTCGGGGAAGGCGTGGACACCCGGGAATGTGACTCCGTCTACTGGGCCGACGTGCGCGGCTCCATGCCCGACCTCGTCCAGGCGGTCGGCCGCGCGCTGCGGATGCACCCGGGCGAGGGCAAGGTGGCCAGTCTGGTCGTGCCGGTCCTGCTCGGGCCCGGCGAGACGGCGGACAACATGCTCACCTCCAGGGCGTTCGGCGGGCTGGCGAAGCTCCTGGAGGCGCTCAGGGCGCACGATGCCCGGGTGGTGGAGCAGTTGGCGCAGCAGCAGGCTCCCAGCGCCTACAAGCCCGTCCAGAAGGCCGCGCAGGGCCAGGAGGGACGCGGTGAGGGGAACGGATCGGGCGGGCCGTCGAAGCCCGCCCGGCAGCTGCTGAAGTTCAGCACGCCGCGCGACCCGGCGCAGCTGGCGGCGTTCATCAACCTGCGGGTGCTCAACCCGGAGCACGAGCACTGGCGGCGCGGGGTGGAGGCCGCCGTCATCTTCGCGCGCGAGCACGGCGACCTGAAGGTGCCCTTCACGTACCGCGTACCGGAGGGCGCGGAGGCGGAGGGGGTCGGGTGGCCGGCCTCGCTCGCGAACTTTCCCCTGGGGCAGTGGATCGCTGACAACCGGCGCTTCTACGCCCGCGGTGACATGGACGAGGACCGCATCGCGCAGCTGGAGAAGCTGGGCATGGTGTGGAGCCACTTCGACGTCGCATGGGAGGAAGGTCTCGCAGCGGCGCGCGGGTGGGCCGAGGTGAACGGGCACCTCCTGGCCCCGCTCGACGCCACGCACCAGGGCTACCGGATGGGTACCTGGTTGAAGAACGCGCGGGCCGCCGCCCGGCGTGCCCAGGAGCTCGAACAGCGCCAGGCCGAAGGCCTGTCGGTGGAGTCGTGGGCCGGCGCCCTGTCGGCGGAGCGGCGCGAGCAGCTGGAGGACATCGACCCGTCCTGGTGCCCGGCCTGGCCGGTCGAATGGCAGCGTGCCTTCCACCTCGTTCGGCGCCACCTCGAAGAGGCCGGCGGCACGCTGCCGACCGAGCCCGGCAAGGTGATGCACCAGGGCGAGGACCTCGGACAGTGGGTACGGGCGCAGCGGCTCGGCTGGGACAAGCTCACCACCGTCCAGCAGTGGATGTGCGAGCAGGTCCTCGGGATCACACCCGCGACCGAGGAGGAGAAGCCGCAGCCGCGCCGTACGCAGGCCGACAAGTGGGCGCTGAACTACGAGGCCGCCCGGCAGTTCTTCGAGCGCGAGGGGCACCTGCGGGTCCCTCGGAAGCACGTCGAACGGATCGTCGGCGAGGACCAGGAGGAGCGGGAGCTCCGGCTCGGGGCGTGGGTCGGGAACCAGCGCAGCCGGGCCGCGATGCTGTCCCCGGAGCGGATGGAGCAGCTGTCCGCCATCGGCATGCGGTGGACGTCGGCATCGGGAGGATGATGATCCCGTGATCAGTATTTTGGTGCAGGAAGCGTTGCCGCGGGCCGAGTGGCTCCAGGAGGAGTCGTGGCAGGCAATCTCTGACCACTACGGACGCCTTGGGGCAGCCATCGCGGCAAACGATCGTCCCTTGGTCGTAGGTTCGGCGAAGGAGCTTGTCGAGTGTGTCGCACGCGTCGTTCTCGTGTCGCACGGACGTGTGACAGGGGACAAAGATGAATACGACAAGGTCCTCGGTCAGGCACACGCCGTCGTCGAACACGCCGCTGTAAACGGTCTGCCGCCGAACGACCCCCTACGACAGATCCCGAACGCTGCCAAGAAGATGGCGTCGCAGCTTCGTGAACTGCGCAACCGCTTCGGGACCGGTCATGGCCGCCCCGTTGTACACGAGATCACCGCCGAGGTAGTCGAGGCGTGTGTGCACGCCGCCCTGGTGTGGGTGCGGTGGGCCCTAGCGAGACTTCAGACCGTGCTCCTAGGCGCTGTTGAACCCTTGGTACATGACCTACGCGAGGGCATCTTCTCCAGAGGAGACCTGGCTGCTCGACTGGATGCTACGAATATCCCCAGCCTCGAGGAACCAGAGCAGCGGCGCCTCGGAGTGGCCGTGGGCCAACGGTCGGCCCGCGAGACATTCGTCGTACGCATCGATGGCATCCGAGCATGTGCAGACAACCCCGAGCGCTGGCCAGACGCCTACCGGCAAGGAGTTGTGGAGGGCCTGTTCCTCAATGAAGACGGCCAGGTAGAAGCACGGCCTAGCATCAGTTCAGATTGTGCTGTCGAGGTGCTGCGGCATCACTCAGCACCTGAACAGGTCCTTACCGAACTGCAAAACGTCCTCGGTTCGGCATCTTGGTCAGTGATCTTCCAACAGGAGCACCCAGCAGTCATCACCGCCATGCGTGAGGAACTCCCGCGCCTGCCGGACTCGGGACAACAGCCGTGGACCAACATCATCAATGATCTGGAGGCCCGCGCACGCTTTGGGCCGCGATGAGGATCGCGTCCCACCATGCCCCGCAGCGTCACCAGCGTTCGACTCACTAGAGATCATTTGGGCACGACGAAGGCCCGGACCAGGCGTCCGGGCCTTCGTCGTGCCCCGGAATCTTTCTTCCCGTCCGCTGCTGTCCGGGTCCGGGCTTGCGCCCCTACGGGGTGAAAGAGCCGTGCCCGGCAGGACGAGACGCAAGCACCCGAGCCCTGTCACTGTCCCGCCCGACTTGTCGAACTCACGCCGGAGGCAGTGCCGATGACCAGCCGCCAGACACCCGGGGCAACACCCGTGCCGATCACCGTTACGCTGAACACGCCCACCCTGGGCCGGGCCGAGACCCCACAGGGACGCTCTCAGGCAGAGAGCCGCAGCAGGACCGCCGACCGCGCGGCGCACACCCCCGCGGACGACACCACGCAGGTGTCCGCCGTTTCTGCTCCTCCGCCTTCTAGGAGAATCCCGATGGCTCGGGACCAGCGCTCCCCCGCGTCCACGCATTCTGATCCACTCAGCACGCCCGAACCCGTCCCCGTCAGAAAGCCGGCGCTCTTGTCGCAGCGCACCGCGCTGATCCTCTTCATAGCCGTCGTCAGCGGCATCGGCGTCGGCGTGCTGACCTTCTTCGCCGAAAAGTCCCTCCCCAAGGCCGTCCTCGCCGGTGTCATCGCGTCCGGGGGCTGCACGGTAGGACTGCACAACCTGATCGACTGATCTGCGGGGTCGGACAGGACGGGTCCTGCCCGACCCCGCAGCACAGATGTCAGGGGGCGCTGAACTCGTGGGCAGGACCGCCGCGCCACTCCACCCACTGCGGGTCGTCCAGGATGGCATGGGTTCCGCGACACCAGCGCCCTCAAGGAACACGACCAAGTCGTGGTCGCTGTAGGCGGTGCCGAGGATCTCGTCCTGGCCGTGGCTGTGCACGGTAACTCTCCGACCACCCGAAAGGGAGGGCCGGTGCACGACGATCGGCGCGCTGGTCACGCCTCTCAGCGTGCCCCGGCATGGTCCGGTTCGCGAGCGGACCGTGGCCCCCAAGGCCGCGCGCTCGATCCCCCGGGAAAACAGTGACTGCTGGACCCAAGGCATGATCTACCCGTAAGGACGCGTCGAGCGTCGCATGATCATGGGGAGGGACCAGATGACCGATTTTCCGGGCGTCTACCAGTGGCCGACGTACTTTCACGAAGCGAACGACTCAGCCGTTCTGTCGCAACAGCAGGGTCTGCTGAGCCTTCCCGTCGGAACGGGGGTGCTCCTCCGGGGTGACCGCTACAGGGTGGTGGACTCCTGGTTCAGCTACGACCACCACGGCGTGTTCAATGACGGCCTGCACATTTTCCTCGAACCGGTCGCTGAGGAAGATGACCGCCTCCAGCACCTCGCCCCCGACTACTTCCGGGACGACCTCGACGCCTGAGTTCCTCAGCAGGACCGCCCGCTGCCCGAGATGAGGCGGGCGGTCTTGCTGCGCTTCCTCACGAATTTCTGACCCGGTCGCAGGCCGGGGTGGTCATGCAGTGTTATTGGACCGGAGCCGGGGCAGCACGATCAGCAATGCCGTCCGCGCGATCCCTGCCCAAGAGGTAGGCGGTACGTACTGCCTCAAGCAACGGACGAACTCGCTCCTGGGTCGACGCGGTTGCTTCCTCGCTCAGAATCTCGGTCGCCTGCATCAGCCTCTCAAGAGCCGGCACCACCGCACTCAGCAACGCCTGCATCTCTTCGATCCGGTCGTGATCCGAGATCTTCTCACCCTGTCTGGCCATGCACGCATGGTACGGCTCTTGTATGGCCTGCTCGGGGCGTCTGAATCAGCTGCGGAAGCGGGACAGCCAGGTGCCGCCGCCGGCCTTCTGCTCGGGCACGGCCTGGTCGTGCACCTGGTTCTCGGGCCCGGCCTGCTCGGCTTGACGCTCGGCGGCGGCTTGCTGCTTGCAGTCGTCGCACAGGTGCGGGTGGGTGTCGCGTGGGGCGCCCCACGCGGCGGGCTCGATGGCCTTCCACCGTTCGTCGGTGAACCGGATGCCGCAGCCGGCGCACACGGGACGGCGGGCCTCGCGCTCAGCCTTGTGTTGGGCGGCGATGCGGCGCAGTTCCTCCTGGTGCTCCCGCTGGCGGGCGGCGTGCTCGGCCTGCTTGCGGGCGTCGTGGGCTTCGCGGCGCGGGTTGCCGATCGCCTCGATGAGTGTCTGGTTGTGCGGTCGGCCGAAGCGCCGGAAGACCGCCCCGGCCGGGCTGTGCTCCTTCAGCTGCTTCATGCCAGTGACGACGATGGGCAGCTTGCCGTCGTACATGTGGAAGCCGGCGTCGTACGCGGTGCCCTTCCAGTGCCGCTCGGTGAGCTCGGCCAGCTGCGCGATGACGGTGTTGGGGTTGCGCGGGCCGATCCGGTTGAAGACGAGCAGCAGTGGCGGGTGTGGCCGGTCGCTGTGGCCGCTGTCGGGCGCCCACCAGCGGGTGCGCCACATCGGTCGCTCCTTGCCGTCGACGTCCTTCACCTTCCGCTGGCAGAACCGCATGTACTTGTCGATCTTCGAGGCGAGGACCTGCGCGGACTCGAAGCAGTTGTCGATCTCCACGAACAGCAGCGGCACCCCGTCCTCGGGCGCGGTGATGACGATGTCCGCCTGGGCGCCGCCCTTGCCTGGGTTGGCCCATGTGCCCGTCGCGGGCAGCGCCACCTCGGTCGCGTACGAGGCGATGGTGCCCAACCCCGCGGGCGCGTCGAAGGCGGCCTGCGCGGCGGCGCGGACGTCGGCCGGCTCGCCTGTGAGCTCGGACAGGTTCGGCTTCGGGCGCAGCAGGGCGAGCACGGCCTCGTTGACCGTCATCGGGTGGGAGGCGCCCGTGCGCCCGGCGCCGCGGGCCGGGTCGCCCATCTCCCCCACCGGCCGCCCCAGCTCGCGAGCCGCAGCCTTCAGGCCCATCGGGGTGAGGTTGCGCAGCCTGTCCCCGCCCGGGAGCTGCCCGCCGTTCTCCGCCAGGCCGTGCTTGCGCAGATCCGACAGCGCGCCCGTGTGGGAGGCGGTGCGGGCCTGCTTCCGCTTCGACGGGGTCGGCTTGTCGGTGTGCCGGTAGCTCAGATGCGGGGCTGAGATCTGCTGGATCTGTTCGACCGTTGCGACCTTCAGCACTCCGAGCACCCGCAGCACGTCACCGCGCAGGTTGTTCGACGACCCCGCCGGGTTCTCCTCACGCTTCCCCGCCATCAGCTGCGCTCCTTCCCCGTCGTCTGGCACGCGCGGCCACTTGCCGAGCGCCGGCCGCGCCCGGCCGCCAAGGGAACCCGGCCCCCGAACCCGATGATCTCCTCCTCTACGGACATCACTTCAAAGTTCAGGAGTAGATAAGAGGGTTGTGACAACGCGGCGCGCGGCCGTATTTGCGTGCTGACCTGGGCTTTTTCCGTCCGGCTCGGTGCCGGGCACCAAAGTGGGTTCCACAGTGGCCTCCCAAGTGCGCACCGCAGGAGTCCGGGTCGGCTTGCCCGCTGCTGGTCGGGCCCGTGGTCGGGGCGGGCGCGCCGGGCGCCTGCCGGGGGTCGGTGCATGGTCATCGCAGTGGCTCCTTCACTTCGGGCCGCCCTAGTGGGCGGGACTCGAGGGAGCAGCGTGCAGGGGACCCCCTTGTCCGCGGTCTAACCGTGGCCAGGTCAAGGAGAAACACGACGGTGGGCGGGGCGGTAGCAGAGGTGGACAAGGGGGTGCGGTCGGGTTCGTGGTCGGGCCGACCACCCTGGACAAGGGGGCCCGGTTTGGCCCTTGCAGTACCGATTCGCCCGGTCCCGTGGAGCGGGGAGAAATCTCTGGTCTCTGTCCACAGGGTGATCGCCCGAGGCTGCTGGGAGTCGTCGTGATCCGCGCGGCGACATCCAGTTGAGGAGACCTCCATGCCGTACCTGATCCCGCCCCGTACGCCGCTGACGCCCGAGCAAGTGGAGCGGGGCTTCGACTACCTCTTGGCGCTGCAGATGGGTGGCGGCGCCGCTGTCGCCGGGCGAGCGGAAGCGGACCCGGAGCTGGCGTTCGTCATGCTGCGGATGGCCGAGGACATCATCTGGCCCGTCACGGCCTTGGACGCGGACGCAGACCTGTGCGCGGACTCCTTCGTGCTGGACGAGGTCGGGTGCGTGCTGCTGTCCGCGCTGCGGGACTGGGCGCGCGACTCCCCCACCACGGCGGTGCCCGGCATCGCCCGCAGCATCATCCGCTTCGTCGAAAACGTCGTCCCCGACCCCGACGACCACGGAGACACCTGCGCCACCCTGGAGGCGATGCGCGACGGGCACCTGGCGCTGGCCCACGCGGTGCACTCCGCACCCGGAGCGCACCGCTGACCGCACCACCGCACCGGGTAGGTGCGCACCGGTGCGGTGGAGCGCACCCACCCGGTGCGCACTGGTGCGGTGGTGCTCCCAGCCGGTGCGCTCCACTCGGTGGGCGGTGCGCGCACCGGTGCGGCCGGCGCGCGGGAGTGGTGCGCACCGGGTGGACGGTGGTGCGGTGGAGTGGGCTCGGGTGGAGGCGGTGCGCTTCTCCTTGACCTGAGCCGAGGTCAAGGAGAAACGCACCGGGTGGATGCGCGGCCCCACTCCCGTCGATGGCGTCCACTTCCACCCGGTGGGCTCCACTCGGTGGAGTGGATGTCGAGCACGGTGGCGCCCACTCCCGGACGGTGGACTCCACTCGGTGGAGTGGAGCCGGGCGTCGTCGGTGCGCACCACCGCACCGGGTGCGCACCATCGGGTCCACTCAGTGGCCGGCCTCCCGGCCGCGGTGCGGTGCGGACTGCTGTGGGTGGTGCGCCTGCTGGTCGTCCGGGCGCACCGGGCGCACCGCGTCGGCGTCGGATGGTGCGGTGTGGCGGTGCGCGCGGGCGCGGGAGTCGTTGACCATCTTGGTGCCCGCTTCCCGGATGCGGCGCAGTCGGTCGGCGGTGAGATCGAGGGCTTCCACGTCCGTGCGGGACTTCCGCAGGGCCCGCAGGGCCGTCATGTCGATCGCGTCCCCGCGCCCGGCCTCCTGCTCCTGGTCGTCGTGCTCGGGGTCGGCCGGCTCGGGCGGGAGCAGCTGCTCGGGCATCGCCGCCTGCTGGTGGGCGACGACGTCGTACGCCCGGCCCCGCACCGCGGTGGTGGTGCGCAGCTTCTCCCGCACCACCGCACCGGCGAGGACGGCACGGTCGTACGGGAGCGGGATACGCGGGATCTCCCACTCCCCCGCGTCCTGGCCCGGCGGCCTTGGGCGGGCCCGAGCGCGGCGCAGACCCGCACAGCTGCCGTTCAGCCAGGCCGGCACCGGCAGCAGATCGCGCACCACTGCCCACTCCGTGTTGGTCATGTCGGAGTCGTAGTGCCGCACGCGATCCGGACGGTCGCCCGCGTTCCCGTAGACGTGCGCGCGGCAATCACACTGCCGGCGCGCCGAGTTGGACTCTTGCGGCGCGATGGCGTAGAGCTGCGGTAACAGGCCTCCTTGGTGCCTCTTCGGCTTCAACACGCCACCGACGGCTTGCCCGGCGACGGCATCAACCCCCGATCCGCACGAACCTGCTTGTGCCGCTCCGCAGAGCCCATCGCTCCACCCGCAGACGTCCCCCGCGTAGACGCCGTGCACCAAGAGCCGCAAACCGCTCTGACAGTCACCGCAGCCCTGGCGACAGCTGGTGCGATCCCGCGGTTCATGGATGTCGGCTGGCCGCCGCGCCCGCAGGCTGCGAACGGTGTACCCCGTGTCCGACGAAATTACTGCCCTGCACGGGGGCGAACACGTAGGGAGCGGATTTGTCCAGACGGTCAGAAGACTTGGGACTACGTGAGTAGCGCGAGGCTGCATCCAACGTGTCTTTTGAACAAAGCTGGTGCGAAGACCAGGCCTTGACGCCCCGTGAGTGCGTCATCTCACACCGTGTTTAAGTCCGACTGCTGTCGATCTTGAGTGCTCCTGGCACATTTTCTCGGCATTTCCTCCTTGATACCTTCCTGCAAACTCCACATAAGTGGCGTGTGCACAGCAAGAAAAGGGGAACGATGGCCCGTCACATACCTGTGCCGAAGCGGCGCGGGCGCCACAGATCCGGGGGAAGTCTGCGATACGTCGCAGGCGGTGTCGCTCTGGTTCTGGCGGTCACGCTCATCGAGGGGCCAAGCATCGCGGCGGCCGATCCGTCCCAGCTCAACGCGGTGCCAAGAGCGGCAGCGGACACGGCCACGCAGGCCGCGGACATCCCCTCGGCGCGCGTCGCCGCGAAGTTGTCCGGCAAGCGGGTCGAGGCCCTGTCCGAGCGCACTGAGACCTCGACGACCTGGGCCAACAAGAACGGCTCGCTGACCACTGAGCTCTCCGCCGGTCCGGTCCGCTTCGAGGACGAAGCGACCGGCAAATGGCGGAACGTCGACCTGGACCTCGTCCGGGGCCCCGACGGATCCGTGGCGCCCAAGGCGCACCCGCGAGGGCTGAAGTTTGCCGGCAGGACCGGTTCCCTCGCCGCGTCGCTCAAGGCGGCGCAAGCCGCCAAGGCCACGGATCTCGCGACGCTGGGTGAGGGCGACGAGCAGATCACGCTGCAGTGGAAGGGCGGACTGCCCACACCGGCCCTCGACGGCACCCGCGCGACGTACGCCGACGCCGTACCGGGCGCGGACGTGGTCGTCGAGGCGACGCGAACCGGCTATGAGCAGTACGTCGCGATCCGGAAGCGACCGGCTGCGAACGCCTACACCTACACGCTGCCTCTCAAGACCAAGGGGTTAAAGGTCAAGGAGCAGGCCGACGGAAGCCTGCTGTTCACCGACAAGAAGAACAAGAAGCGGGCCGTCATGCCCGCTCCGACCATGTGGGACGCCGAGGTCGACAAGGTATCGGGCGAGCACACCAACCGGGCTCAGGTCGACATGGACGTCGTGCGGCGCAAGGGCGCCGTCGACCTCGTCATCACACCGGACGCGAAGTTCCTCGCCAACCCGAAGACGATGTATCCGGTCACCGTCGACCCCTCCACCGCGTCGCTGGGCAACGTCTTCGACACCTACGCTCAGCAGGGCGAGACCGTCGATTGGTCCGCCGACACCGAGCTGGACCTCGGCAACCCGGGCACCACAAACAGCGACGGCACCCCGCGCACCGCGCGCTCCTTCATCACCTGGAACACCGCGCCAATTTCCGACGCTCTGGTCTCCAGCGCCAAGCTGAGCCTGTTCAACTTCCACTCGGGCAATACCACCTGCGCCGCCCAGCCCTGGGAGGTGTGGGCGACCGGCAAGGCTTCTACCGCCACGCGTTGGACCGCACAGCCCGCCTGGACGGCGCAGAAGGCGACCTCCACAGAGACCAAGGGCAACCCGTCCTGCACCGCGGCCCCGGACGGCTGGATCAACGCCAATGTCACCACTCTGGTACAGGAGTGGGCGTCGGCGAAGAATGCCACTTCCGGTATGGGCCTGCGAGCCACCAGCGAGACGTCGACCGCACAGTGGAAGCGGGTCAACTCCGCCAACAACGCGGCCAACCCGCCGAAGCTGGTCGTCACGTACAACTACCGGCCGCGCACCGGCACCAAGCAGGAAGCCGGTCCGCCGTACTTCTCCTACGGCGGCACCTACACCGTCAACACCGCCACGCCGACCCTGCGCGACACCTTCGTCGACCCCAACGGCGACAAGGTCAATGGCACCTTCCAAATCTTCGACAGCGCCACCAACGTCCAGGTCGGCGACGTCCTGGTGTCGAAGTACGTACCGTCAGGGCAGGTGGCGTCGGTCGCCGTGCCCCCGGGCGTGCTGACAGAGGGCAAGACCTACAAGTTCCGTACCTCGCCGTACGACGGCTCCCACTACAACGTTGGCTGGTCGGCCTACAGGACGTTCACCGTGGACAGCAAGGCCCCCTCCGCGCCGACGAAAATCACGTCCACGGACTACCCTTCCGCGTCGTGGGTGAAGGGCGGCGGACAGGCCGGCAACTTCGTCGTCACGCCGCCGCCCAGCGACCACAACTGGCTGGAGTGGTCCCTGGATGGTGTGACCTGGACCAAGGTCGCCACCGGCGGGGCGAGCGGCGACAAGACCATGAGCATCACCCCGCCCCAGGACGGGACGCATACGCTGCGGGTGCGCAGTGTGGACAAGGCGGACAACCGGTCCGAGGTGGTCGAGTACACCTTCCACGCCGGCCCGGGCGGCTTCACCCAACCCACCGACGGGGATCGCACCGCGCGCCGGCTGACCCTGTCCGCGGAGGCCGACAGCGGCAAATACGACAAGGTCGCCTTTGCCTGGCGTCGCTCCGACGCGGACACCTGGACGCCGATCCCGGTCGGTGACGTCAGCTCCGGGGGAACCTCGCTCACCGCTTGGCCCGTCGCCCTGACGAACGGCAAGAACGCGGCCCTGACCTGGGACGCGGCCGGCACGGTCACGCAGGACGGGTCCGTACAGATCCGGGCCGAGTTCACCGGGGCGGCGAGCGCCTCGTCGAACAGCAACCCGCTGACCGTGGTCGTCGACCGCGCCGCCGACACCGCGGCAGCGCAGGAGGTGGGACCGGGATCGGTCAACCTCCTCACCGGCGACTACAGCCTGTCCGCCTCGGACGTGTCCTACTACGGCCTGTCCGTCACCCGCACCGCATCCTCTCGCACCCCCGCCGAGGCGGCCGGCCAGGAGGGACAGGCCGCGGTCTTCGGCGCCGCCTGGGTGTCCGGGGTCAGCGCGGAACTCACGGAGTCGGACTACGCCTACCTGCGGCGTATCTCCGACACTGCCGTCACGCTGGTCAAGGTGGACGGCACCAAGGTCAGCTTCGCCTCGAACGCGGCCCGGACCGGGTGGGTCCCGGAGCCGGGAGCGGCGGACCTGGTCCTCAAGGGCAGCATCAGCTCGGACTTCACTCTCAACGACGGCGAAGGCGTCGTGACCGAGTTCGCCAAGGCGGACGCCGGCGTCGCCACCTGGCAGATGAAGTCGTCACACCTCGACGGGCTCGACACCACCACCACGACCATGAAGTCGGAGACGACCGTGGTGGGCGGGAAAACGGTGGCCCGGCCGGTTCGCATAGTGGCCCCCTCGTCCGCCGTCGACAACGCGACCTGCCTCTCCACGCCCACGACCAAGGGCTGCCGCGTGCTGGAGTTCGTCTACGCGAGCACCACCACCGCCACCACGTCCGCGGTCGGTGATTACGCCGGCCAGATCAAGGACATCCTGCTGTACGCCACCGGGAAGGGTGGCGCGTCCTCCTCGGCACGGTCCGTGTCGACCTACCGCTACGACGCGGAGGGACGACTGCGCCAGCAGTGGAACCCCCGCCTGGACCAGGCCACGCAGGTGCAGTACACCTACGACTCCGCGGGGCGCATCATCTCCCACCAGTCGGCTACCGAGCAGCCGTGGACATTCACTTACGGCAAGGCCGGAGACACTGCGGTGGCAGGCGAGGGCATGCTGCTCAAGGCATCCCGCCCCGCGCTCCAGCAGGGAACCAAGAGCACGGTCGACGGCAGCGCCGTGACCACGCTTGTCTACGGAGTGCCTCTCTCCGGCTCCGCCGCTCCGTACGCGATGGGCGCGGCCGACGTGAAGACGTGGGGCCAGACGGACGCGCCGACGGACGCCACCGCCGTGTTCCCCGCCGACTCCGTCCCCGCGTCGTCCACAGGCTCTGATCTCACGGCCACGGCCTACGATCGCGCCAGCCTCAGCTACCTGGACGCGTCGGGTCACACGGTGAACGAGGCGACTCCGGGCGGGCACATCAGCACTACGGAGTCCGATCGCTTCGGCAACACGGTCCGCACGTTGACAGCGGGCAACCGCTCGGTCGCCCTGGGTCTGACCCCCGATGACAAGGCGACCCAGGTGGACCTGGGCCTCGGACAGCTCGGCTCCGCCGACCGCGCCGCGCTCCTGTCCACGACCACGCTCTACAACGAGACGGGGACCCGCGACCTCCAGGAGTTCGGCCCCCTGCGACGGCTGGATCTCACGGCCGACCTGAAGTCCGGGACCACGACGCTCGCCTCGGCCGGCACGTCGGTGACCGGCCGCGCCTGGACGGTGAAGGAATACGACGAAGGCCGTCCGACCGACGGCACGGCCAACGTCCGCGACCAGATCACCCGGACGACCACCGGTGTCCAGGTGCGGGAGCACCCCACCGTCCACGGTGACACCAGGGTTGCCCAGACCTCCTACGACTGGGTCCGAGGCGTCCCTCTCAAAAAGGTCCAGGACCCCGGCGGCCTGGCCCTGACCACCAGTTACCAGTACGACGACAAGGGGCAGGTGATCAAGGAGACCCCGCCCGGCGCGACCGGCACGGACGCCACCACCAAGGTGACCGCTTACTGGTCCGCCACCGGTACGGGCGCCTGCGCCGGCCGGCCGGAGTGGGCCGACCTGCTCTGCTCCTCGGGACCGGGGGGCGCCGTCACCGCCGGAGGGTCCAACCCCTCGCAGGTAGACACGAGCACCTACGAGTACGACTCGTGGGGCAACACGACGTCGATCGTCAACACGGCCAACGGGGTCACCCGCACCACCGCCACCACTTACGACAGCGCTGGCCGCGCCTCCACCGTGACCGTCACCGGCGGTCTCGGGCAGGCGGTGCCCACGACCACCACCGCCTACGACACCGCCACCGGCCGTGTCGTCTCGGTGACCTCCCCGACCGCGGGGTCGATCGCCAAGGGGTATGACACGCTCGGCCGTCTCGTCTCGTACAAGGACGCCGACAACGGCACCACCACCACTGAGTACGACCGCCTGGACCGCCCGGTGAAGATCACCGACAGCGTGCCCTCCACCCAGATCTTCACCTACGACCACGCCGTCGAACCGCGCGGCCTTGCCACCAAGATCACCGACTCCGCTGCAGGCGTGTTCAGCGGCGTCTACGACGCCGAGGGGATGCTGACCGACGAGAAAATGCCAGGCGGCTACACCCTGTCGGTGCGGAGCGACACCACGGGCACCGCGGTGGAGCGGACCTACACCCGCGACAGCGACGAAACGCTCGTCTACAGCAACAGCGTCAACGAGTCCGTGCACAGCCAGACCACCACGAACGCCGGGTGGTCCGACCAGGAGTTCGGGTACGACGCGGCCGGTCGCCTGACCAAGGTGGTCGACACCGCCGAGACGGTGTGTACCCGGCGGGCGTACGGCTTCGACGCCCGGACCAACCGGACCTCGGTGAACACGGTGAAGGGAGCCCCGGGCGCGGACTGCCCGACCACTGGCGGCACGACCGTCACCACCGCCTACGACTCGGCCGACCGCATCGTGGGCACCGGTTACACCTACGATGCCTTCGGCCGGACGACCGGCATGCCGGGATCCGTCACCGCCGGCTACTTCGTCAACGACGTCGCACGCCAGCAGACGGCAGCGGCCCAGCGACAGACCTGGGACCTCGACTCCGCACTGCGGTTCCGCACGTGGACGGTGGAGGACAAGACCTCGGGGACCTGGACCCAGCTGGGTTCCAAGACCAACCACTACGACTGCGACTCCGACAGCCCGCGGTGGATCGTCGAGGACAACGCCACCGGCGCCGTCACCCGCAACGTCTCCTCCCTCGGAGGTGGCCTCGCCGCGACGACGAGCGCCACTGGCGACACGGTGTTGCAGCTCTCCACGCTGCACGGGGACGTCGCGCTGCAACTGCCCCTGGACTCCTCGGTCGCACCGACCGCTCTGGACACGGACGAGTACGGCAACGCACGCCCCGACCGAACTGCTCCCCGGTACGGCTGGCTGGGCGTCCGGCAGCGGTCCGCCGAGACTGTCAGCGGACAGATACTCATGGGCATCCGGCTCTACGACCCGGCCACCGGTCGCTTCCTCTCCGTCGACCCGGTCTTCAACGGCGGCGACAACCGCTACGGATACCCGGGTGACCCGGTCAATCAGAACGACCTCGACGGCCGGAAGTGGAAGTGCAAGGCCAAGTGCCAGTTGGCCGGGCGCGGATCACACTGCACCGGTTACATCTACGGCGCGGGATCGGGCCACAGCGAAGAGAGCGCGGCCCGGGACGCCAAGCGGGACACGACGCAGCAGGCGCCTCGCGGCTGCTACGCCAGGCACTGCAAGGCGTTCGACTGCACCAAGAACCGGGTTCGCCAGTGGTGGGACGGCAACTACAGTCCACGCAACATCCACCGGCACAACGCACCGAACTGGATGCGGAGGGCCAACCACAACTCGTGGGGCATCCTGTTCCACAGCGCGGTCTGGCGGGGGACATACGGCAGCCTCTGCGGATGCAGCCCGTGATTCGATTGGCTGACGCCCGCTCCTGACGCGCTCGGCCTTCGCGCCGGCGGCGTCCCCAGGACTGATGTCCTGGGGACGCCGCCGGCCGCTCTTCCGGCCCGGTCCGTCGCCCGGACCGTGCCGACGTTGCCATTCCCCCTTGAGAAGAGGATCAGCGTCATGCCCCACCCCGCCCGCGACAACGTCCCGGAAGAGCCCAGGCTGTGGGAGGTGAAGATCGCCATAGTCGCCACGCCCACCGAGCACGAAGAGCTCATGGACCGACTGTCGAACGTGCTGTGTTCCGATCCCGATCACGAAGGCCCCTGCGCCATTCCGTGGGCGATGCACAGCGTCAACGGAGACTCCCTGCCCCGCCGTAAGCGCAACGCGCTTCTGACGGAAATCAAGGAGACCAACTGGAATCCCCAGGAGGACGACGGCACGGGCGAGACCGGCGGGGCATGGCGACCGGCCTGAACGGCCGCACCCTTGCATCGCCGGTTTCGTACTCGTACCCGCACTGTGCGGCGGTCGCCAGCAGGCACCCGCCATCGTCAATGAGCTGATTCCAACCTGTCGGCCACGTCCGCCGGTCGGGCTGCGCTGCAACACGTCGAAGCTCCTGGTAAGGGTGTCACGACCAAGATCTACCGTGCCCCACCAGGAGCTTCGCGTGCTTGTCGCCGCAGCAGAGCTGAAGTGCTGGGCAGACAAGGCGTACCAGGGAGCCGGCCACCCCGTCCGAGTTCCGTTCCGAGGCCGTCAGCTGAGCGGTGGAAGCGCCGACACAACAGCAGTCACGCCTCCTCAGAACAGGGGCGGCCGAGCCGACTTGACCCTCCGCATCGCAGTCCAGGACCAGATCATCGGTGCCCCCGCCCTGCCTGCCGCGACTTGAGCACAGAGCCAGAAACCGGCCCCACTACGCCCCGACGCGCCGTCAACACGTACTGCTGCGCCGCCTGACCCGCGGCGACAACCTTCGGACTCCCAAGGGACGACCTGGTCGGGCCTCAGCCATGGGACCAGGCGGCAAGCCGACTGTCCTCCGGCGCATAGAGAAACACCAACGCTTCGTCCCCTTGGCGCAGCGAAGGGCCGGAATCAAGCTGCTAATACGTTAAGGAGCGCTTTAGTACTGCAACGACACTCCGTGATGTCCTCTGCGTTGGTAGTGGCTGATGCGGGCTCGTGCTTGGCTTCGTCTTCGCCATCGTGACCATGCGAGTACGTGTTGGGTGTGGTGGCGGAGGGGTGACGAGATGCGGTTGAAGAGCCGCCGGGCCTCGTTCATGGTCATGGGAATGAGGGATTGCTCGCTGCCGGTGTCCGGGCCCCCTTTTTTGCCTCGGCTCGCAGGAGGGCGAGGAAGGCAAGGGCGGCCATGGAGAGAGTTATGTGCCGGTACCACGCGGTGTATCCGCGGACCTGGTAGTGATCGAGCCCGGTTTCGTTCTTCGCCGTCTGGAAACACTCCTCGACCATCCACCGGGAACCCGCTGTCCGCGCGAGTTCTTCCAGTGGAGTCCCTGTCGGGGAGAAGCAGATGTAGTAGGCGATATCCGTAGGATCCGTGAGGCTGCGTCGTGCCAGTAACCAGTGGTCCCAGCCTTCCCGCCGCCAGGGCCGGACCGGGGTCGCCGCCCAGTCGTGTTCACGTGGCCCGTGGGCGCCGTCGCCGCAGCTCACACGGGTCCATGCGTCACCGGGGAGCTCGCTGACCAGCTTGTGCGCGCGGGCCTGGCCGAAGAACTCCATCGTCATGACCATCTGCGATCTCGGGACCGCGAGGACATGAGGGATGTCATGTTCTTCCAGCCATAGCCGGATCCGGCTCGTCTGGCCGTAGACCTCATCAGCAGTCACCCACCCGAACGGGATCCCTGATTCCACAGTGCGTTTCAGCATGCGCAGGGCCATGTCCGGTTTGGTGGCGAACTCGACATCGTCACCGATGCCGGCAGCCCGGCACCGTTCGCGGTCCGATACCCAGTCCTTCGGGAGGTACAGCTCGCGGTCGATCAGTGCCCGCCCCCGGTCGGATCCATAGGCCAGGAACACTCCAATCTGGGAATTCTCGATTCGGCCGGCCGTTCCCGAGTACTGCCGGGCTACCCCCGCCGACTTGATGCCCTTCTTCAGGAAACCCGTCTCGTCGAGGATCAGAATTCCCCGGTCGGGATCTCCGATCTGCTCCACGACCGCGTCACGGACGTCGTCCCGCAGGGCATCGGCGTCCCACAGGTAGTGGTTCAGCAGCCGCTGCATCCCCTGGGGACCATCGTCGCCGGCAGCCTCGGCCAGGGTCCAGCCGTTCTTCCGTTCCGTCTCGCTGAGCAATCCCCGCAGGTAGGACACCATCCGCCGCCTCGACTCCACCCGCCCGAAGCGTCCCGCGAACCGCGCCACGAAGTCACAGAACGTATCTGACCAACCATCAGCTGTCTCGTCCACCACGAAACGAGCAACGACGAAGACAGCATCGAGACACGGAGTGTCGTTGCAGTACTAGCGGCCGCTTCACGAAGTACAGGTCCAACTTCCCTCCCATGGAACATCGCCCACGAGAGAGATGAGCAGCACAGACCTAGATCATTTACATAGAGAGATCAAACCACTCGTTGCAGTGAGACACCCCAAAACTATGCAGAGAACACATGGCGCAGCGTGACGCCACCCTCGTAGCTCTCCACGATCTCCCGGGCCCGGTCCACCACGACCGGCCACCGGATCCGCTCACGCGCCATACCGGTACTTGTACCCCTTCGGCGTCGTCCGGGTCAGATGCCGCCCTGGGCGACGGCGGCGCGGAACTCCTGCGTCATCAGCGGGACCGAGCCGCGCTGCACGGGCGCCGGACCCGGTTCGCCCCACACCTTGTGGAGCGCCGTGCGCAGCTTGTCGTTCATCGCCGCATCGACCACGGCCCGGTGCTCGTCGGGCACCTCACGGGTGTCCTGGACGGCGACCATGGTGCCGTTGCGGGTACCGATCCACCCGAGGGTGGTGACCTTCCAGCCGAGCTGCTTGGCAGCTTTGCGCATCGCGGGATCAATTCC
>NZ_WWGX01000055.1 GCF_009862265.1 Streptomyces sp. SID8352
GCCTCTGGCGGAGCCCGGGTGGGCCCTGGCGGAGCCTGGGCAGATTCCGGCCGGGTCCCTGCGGTCCCTGCGGTGCCTGACGGAGCCTGCGGAGCCTGCGGTGCCTGCGGTGCCTGCGGTGCCTGCGGTGCCTGCGGTGCCTGCGGTGCCTGCGGTCCCTGGCGGTCCCTGCGGTCCCTGGCGGTCCCTGCGGTCCCTGGCGGTCCCTGCGGTCCCTGGCGGTCCCTGCGGTCCCTGGCGGTGCCTGGGCTGGCTGGGCGGGCCTCGTCGTGCCCTGGCGGAGCCCGACGGACCTCGGCGGGGCGCCCCGCCGCCGGGAGTGCCGGGAACGCGCGTCCCCCCCGGTCCCGGAAGTGGGGCCGGGGCTTCACCGCGTGCGACGGCGGGTCGGACCGCGGTTCCGACCCGGGCTCCGCGCTCCACGCTCCGCCTCCGTCCCCGGTCCCACCGGGTGGCCCGCGACGGTTCCGGACGTCCGGCGTGGCCCCGCCGTGGGGCCGGGGTTGCGGTCCGGGGGCGGGGCGACGGCGCTCTGCGTCCCGCACGTGTGCGGGGTTCCGCGTGGGTGCGTGATCCGGGGGCGGGGTGCTCACGAGTGGCGGGGCGGGCTCCGGGCCGTGGCGCGCGCGGGCCGGGGACCGGCCGACGGGGGCGCGTCCGTCGCGGTGCCGGGCCGCCGCCCCCGGAGCCGCCTGCTGCCCGCCCCCCGCCGCCGCTCGCGTCCGCCGCCCGTCCCTGCCGGTCATCCGACCGCCGCCACTCGGGCTCGCCGCCCGCTCCCGTCGGCCGCCCGGGGGCCCTGCCGCCGCTCGCGTCCGTCGCCTGCCCGCGTCGGTCGCCCGCTCACGTGGGCCGTCCGCTCGCCATGGCGCTGCGCTCGGGCTCGCTGCCCGCTCCCGCTGGTCGCCCGTTCGCCCCTGCCGTCGGTCTGCCCCGACCGCCGCTCGCGCCTGTCGCAGGCTTCTGCCGGTCACCCGCTCGCGTCGGCCGACCGCTTGCCTCGGACGTCGGCTCGGGCCGTTGCCGGGTCCTGTCGGTCGCCTGCGGGACCCCGCGGCCACTCGGGCTCGCCGCCCGCTCCCGCCGGCCGCCTTCTCGCCTCGGCTGCCCTCTCGCCTCGGCTGCCCGCCGTCCCGGTCGTCCCCGCCGTGTCTGCCGTGTCTGCCGTGTCTGCCACGTCTGCCGCCCGCTCCCGCCGGGGTGGCGGGAGCGGGCGGTGTGGGGTGCGCCGGGCGGGCCCGCCCCCCCGTTGCTCCGTTTCCGGCGGGCCCGCCCCGTGGGGCCGTTCCCGGTCAGCGCACCGGCAGTGGGGGGTGGAGGGTGCCGAGCAGGGTGGACATGATGTGGGGCCCGTCCTGGGTCAGCAGGGACTCCGCGTGGAACTGCACCGACGCGAAGTGCGGTCCCCGCAGGGCGTGCACCTCGCCGGTGTCCGCGTCGCGGCTGACCTCGACCGTGCCGGTGCCCGCGCACTCCACCCGGTCGGCGGCCGAGCGGGCCGCGAAGGTGTTGTAGAAGCCGACCAGCTTGCGGCTGCCGAACAGGTCGATCTCCCGCTGCACGCCCTGGTTGGGCACGTCCCGGCGGGCCAGGTCGAAGCCCAGCGCGGTGGCGAGGACCTGGTGGCTCAGGCACACCGCGAGGAAGGGTCGCCGCTCGTCGAGCAGGGTCCGCACCGCCCGGCGCAGATGGGCGATCTTCGGGTGCGCGGCGTCGCGCGGATCGCCGGGACCGGGCCCGAGGACGACGAGGTCGTGCTCGTCGAAGCGGTACGGCTCGTCGAACCGCCGTACGGTGACGTCCAGCCCGAGGGAGCGGAGCTGCCGGCCGATCATCGACGTGAAGGTGTCCTCCGCGTCCACGACCAGCACCCGCCCGCCCTCCAGCCCCCGCACCGGCCCCGCGCCGCCCGGCGCGTTCGCCAGCCAGAAGCCGGCCAGGGAGGCGTTGCGCAGCTCCAGCGCGGACCGCACCGTCGGGTGCTGGGCGAACCGCTCCGGGCCGTCGTCCTCCAGCGCGGCCAGCAGCCCCGCGGCCTTGGCCCGGGTCTCCTCGACCTCGGACCGCGCGTCGGAGTGCCGGACCAGGGTGGCGCCCACGGAGACCCGCAGCCGCCCGCCGGAGTCGATGTCGGCGGTCCGGATCAGGATGGCGGAGTCCAGGGTGCGCCCGCCGCGGGCGTCACGGCCGATGAGCGCGGCGACCCCGCTGTAGTAGGCGCGCCCGGCGGGCTCGTAGCGGTGGATGACCCGGGCCGCGCTCTCCAGCGGCGAGCCGGTGACGGTCGGCGCGAACAGCGTCTCGCGCAGGATCTCCCGGGGGTCCATCCCGGTGCGGCCCTCGATGAAGTACTCGGTGTGCGCGAGCCGCGCCATCTCCTTGAGGTAGGGGCCGTTCACCTGCCCGCCGTCGGGGCAGATCCGGGCCATCATCTTCAGTTCCTCGTCCACGACCATGTACAGCTCGTCGGCCTCCTTGCGGTCGGCGAGGAAGTCGAGGACGCCGTCCAGGGTGGGGCCGGTGTCCGGGTAGCGGTAGGTGCCGCTGATCGGGTTCATCACCGCGACCGAGTCACGGACGCTGATGTGCCGTTCGGGGGTCGCCCCGACGAAGGTGCGCTCGCCGGTGTGGACCAGGAAGGTCCAGTACGCCCCCGACTCGCGGGTCAGCAGCCGCCGGAAGAACGACAGCGCGCTGGGCAGCCCGTACTCGGAGATCTCGGCGCCGAAGGTGCGCTTGAGCACGAAGTTGGCGCCCTCGCCGGTGCCGATCTCGTCCCGGACGACGCGCCGCACCAGCTCGGCGTAGGACGCGTCGTCGACGTCGAAGGCGCCGCCGCGCAGGCGGATCGGCACGTCCGGGACCCGGGTGAGCACCTCGTGCAGGGGCACCGTCTCCTGGCCGGTGACGGTCATCGCCAGCAGCGGGGCCCCGTCGTCGGTCGCGGCGTACCCGCGCTCGGTGATCTGGCGGTAGGGGATCAGGGCCAGGACGTCGTGGGCGGGGCCGCCGGCGGGCGGGCCGTCGGGCAGCGGCAGTTCCGCGAGGGTGCCGGGCAGGGTGACCGGACCGGTGAGCACGTCGAGCAGCCCGGGGCCGGTCGCGTCGGGCCGGTGGAGCAGGGCGAAGGGCTCGGCGGTGCGGCCGAGGGCGGTCAGGATCCGGTCCAGGGGACGGGACCCCGGAGCGGCGCCGGGCGCCGCCTGGGGGGTCATGCGAACACCTCCCCGGCGGTGGTGACGACGGCGCAGCGGCGGGCGGCGTAGTCCAGGGTCGCCCGGTGCTCGTCCTCCCCGAAGTCCGCGATGCCGTCGGCGACGAGGAAGGTCCGGATGTCGTGGGTGAAGGCGTCCACTGCGGTCATCAGCACCCCCACGTGCCCGTACACCCCGCACACCACGAGCTGGTCGCGGCCCTGGGCGCGCATCCGTTCGAGCAGGTCGGAGCGGTGGAAGGCGCTGTAGCGCCACTTGGTGAACACCCAGTCGCCGTCCTCGGGGGCGAGGCCGTCGACGATCTCCCGGTCGGCGGGGGCGGTGCGCATGCCCGGACCCCAGAAGTCCGCGAGCAGGCCGCGCTGTTCGGGCGTCATCCCGCCCGGCTGCGCGGTGTAGGCGACGGGGACCCCGGCCGCGCGGGCCCGGTCCCGCAACGCCGTGACGTTGGCGACGAGTTCGGTGCGCAGCGCCTCGGGGAGCGGGGCGAGGAAGTAGCGCTGCATGTCGTGCAGGAGCAGTACCGCCCGGTCGGGTTCGGCGGTCCAGGCGGCGGTGTTCGCGGGCAGTTCCCCCGCGGTGGGCAGCGGATAGGGCGCGATCGCCGGTATGCCGGCCATGGGTCGGATTCCTTTCAGCCGTGTCGGGCCTCGGGCTCGGGCGGGTGCGGTGCTCAGGAGCCGAGGGAGGCGCCGCCGTCGACGGTCAGCACGTGGAGGGTGATGTGGGAGGCCTGGTCGGAGAGGAGGAAGGCGACGGCGTCCGCGACGTTGGCGGTGCTCGCCACCCGGCCGAGCGGGATGCCGGCGCGGAAGGAGCCGAGGTCGCCCTCGATGGTCCCGGCCCGCCCGCTCTCGTCGCGCCACATGGAGCGCAGCATCGGGGTGTCCGTGGAGCCCGGCGCGACCACGTTGCAGCGGACGCCGTGCCGGGCGACCTCCAGGCCGAGGGACTTGGTGAACATGGTGGCCGCCGCCTTGGACGCCGCGTAGGCGGCCATCGAGGCGCGCGGGGTGGCCGCCGCGTTGGAGGAGACGGTGACCATCGAGCCGCCGCCGCGCGCGACCATGCGGCGGACCACGGCGCGGGAGACGTGGAAGACGCCGTCGACGTTGACGCCGAAGGTGGCCCGCCAGTCCTCGTCGCGGTAGTCGCAGACCTCGCCGAGGTGCAGCACGCCGGCCGCGTTGACCAGGTGGTCCACCGGCCCGAGGGTGTCCTCGACGGTGCCGGCCAGGCGCTCCACGGCCGCGCCGTCGGTCACGTCGACCGGGTGGGCGTGGACGTCGAGGCCGTCGGCGCGCAGCTTCTCCACCGACTCGGCCAGCCGCTCGGGGTCGTGGTCCACGGCGGCGACCACGGCGCCCCGCTCGGCCAGGACGCGTGCCACGGTCCCGCCGATGCCTCCGGCGGCGCCGGTGACGAGGGCGACTCGGTTCTCCATCAGGTACCTCCTGCTACTGGTCAGGAACGCCAGGCCGAGACGACGGCGGCGGCCTGGGCGGGATTGAGCCGGGGGTCGCACAGGGTGGTGTACGAGAGCGGCCCGGTGGTCTCGGCGGCGCCGAGGTCGCACTCGGTGACCTCGTGCGGGGTGGCCTCCAGGTGGAGGCCGCCGGGCACTCCGCCGGAGGAGCGCACCGCGGCCCCGAAGGCCCGGACCTCGGCGGTGATCGCTTCCAGCCGGCGGGTCTTCAGCCCGTCGGGGGTGCTCACGGTGTTGCCGTGCATCGGGTCGGTGAGCCAGACCACCGGGTGCCCCGCCGCCCGCACCGCGCGCACCAGGGCGGGCAGCCGCTCGGCGACCAGCTCCGCCCCCATCCGCGCGACCAGGGTGAGCCGTCCCGGCTGCCGGTGCGGGTCGAGGCGCTCGCACAGCTCCAGCACGTCGGCCACGCCCGTGCCGGGGCCCACCTTGCAGGCCACCGGGTTCACCACGCCGGCCAGCAGGGCGACATGGGCGCCGTCCGGGCGGCGGGTGCGTTCGCCGATCCACGGCCAGTGGGTGGAGGCCAGCAGCGCGCGGCCCCGCTCGTCGGCACGGGTCAGGGGGATCTCGTAGTCCAGCAGCAGCGCCTCGTGGCTCGTCCACACCCGGGACCGGGGCGCGCGGGCCGCGTTGTGGTGCCGGAGGTGGTCCATGGCCCGCCGGGCGGCGTCGTACCCGCGCAGCAGGCGCACCGGGTCGGGGCGGCGGGCGGCCGGGTCGGCCTGCGGTTCGTTGACCATGTGGCCCCGGTAGACGGGGAGTTCGACGCCGCCGACCCGTTCGGTGGGGCGGGAGCGGGGCTTTGCGAACTGCCCGGCCATCCGGCCCACCCGGACCACCGGCAGCCCGGCGCGGGAGCCGAGCACCCCGGCCAGGGTCTCCAGCATCCCGGCCTTGCGGGTCACGTGCTCCCGGGTGCACTCCGCGAAGTCCTCGGCGCAGTCGCCGGCCTGGAGCACCAGGGCGCGTCCCCCGGCGACCTCCGCGAGCAGCGTCCGCAGCGCCCGTACGTCGTCGGCGGTCACCAGCGGTTCGCTCAGCAGGAGTTCGTCGCGCACCCCCGGCAGCCCGGGGTCGTCCTCCCAGTCCGGCTGCTGCGGGGCGGGCCGTGCGCGCGGGTCCAGCAGGGCCGCGTCGCCTGTTGTCACTGTCACTGGTCGTCTCCCGGTGCGTGGGCGGGCTGAGACGGCGGGATCTTCGTGAACATCCGGAACCACCGTGGTCCTCGCCATGGTGAGCAGCACCGGAGGTGCCCGCCACGAGTGCCGGGCGAGTTGGTCAGGTAGCCGTCGCGGGCCCTCGCGGGCGGCGGGAGCGGGCACGCGGACGTGACAAACGCGCGGCCCGCGCGGAACGGGGGGCGCCCGGTCCGGACATGCTTCCGCCCTGCCTCCGGGGAGCGGACGTGCGCCGGTCTCGCCGCCGGACGTCCGGCGGGGCGGGGCCGGGCGGTGGTGCCGGTCGGGACCGGGCAGTGGGACGGCGGGGCGGGGGGTGGGGCCGGACCCCGGCTCCGGGGCGCGGGCCCGGGGCCGAAGGGCCGGAGGCCCCCGGTCCGGCAGGGCGCGGGCCCTGCCGGGGCGCGCGGGGCACCGCCGGGAGGGCGCGGGCCGCCGCGGGTAGGGCGCGCGGGGCCCGTCCCGAGGCGCGCGGGGCGTATCGGGCCGGAGGGCGCGGGGCGCCGGGCCGGAGGGCCTGGGGCCCGGCCGGACGGGGCGGGGCGTCCCGGGGCGGGAGGGGTGCGCGGGGACGGGTCCGACCGGGCGTCGGCAAAGGCAGGGGAGGGCCGGGCGTAGCGTAGGCGGTATGACGACGTACGGATCCTTTCCCGGCACCCGGCCCCGGCGGCTGAGGACCACTCCCGCCATGCGTCGGATGGTCGCCGAGACCCGGCTGCACCCCGCAGACCTCATCCTCCCGGCGTTCGTCCGCGAGGGCGTGAGCGAACCGGTGCCGATCGCGGCGATGCCCGGTGTGGTGCAGCACACCCGGGACTCCCTGAAGAAGGCCGCCGCCGAGGCGGTCGCCGCGGGTGTCTCCGGGATCATGCTGTTCGGTGTGCCCGAGGAGTCGAGGAAGGACGCCCTCGGCACGGTCGGCACCGACCCGGACGGCATCCTCCAGGTGGCCCTGCGCGACGTGCGGGCCGAGGTCGGGGACGAGCTGCTCGTCATGTCCGACCTCTGCCTCGACGAGTTCACCGACCACGGCCACTGCGGGGTGCTCGACGACGAGGGGCGCGTGGACAACGACGCCACCCTGGAGCGGTACGCCGAGATGGCGCAGGTGCAGGCCGACGCGGGCGCCCACGTGGTCGGGCCCAGCGGGATGATGGACGGGCAGATCGGGGTCGTCCGCGACGCCCTCGACCAGATCGGGCGCGAGGACGTCGCCGTCCTCGCCTACACCGCGAAGTACGCCTCCGCCTTCTTCGGGCCCTTCCGCGAGGCGGTCGGCTCCTCCCTCACCGGCGACCGCCGCTCCTACCAGCAGGACCCCGCCAACACCCGGGAGTCGATGCGGGAGCTGGCGCTCGACCTGGAGGAGGGCGCCGACATGGTGATGGTCAAGCCGGCCGGGCCCTATCTGGACATCCTGGCCAGGGTCGCCGAGGCGGTGGACGTGCCCGTCGCCGCCTACCAGGTCTCCGGCGAGTACGCGATGATCGAGGCCGCCGCCGAGAGGGGCTGGATCGACCGCGAGCAGGCCGTCCTGGAGTCGCTCACCGGCATCAAGCGGGCCGGTGCGCGCAACATCCTGACCTACTGGGCGACCGAAGCCGCCCGCATGCTCCGCTGAGCGGCCGGTGCCGCGGGGCGGCGTGCCGCCCCGGGCAGGCGCCGGGTCCCCTTCAGTACTCCAGCGCCGAGTCCAGGCCGGGCTGCCAGTAGGTGACGGCGAGGGCGTCGTCGACGTACACGCCGCCGCCGGGCAGGGTGACCCGGGCCGCGGATCCGTCGTCGAACGGCACCGTCAGGGTGGTCACCCGGTGGCCGTTGGCGGCGGAGCCGTCCCCGGAGGAGAGCCGGACGCCGGCGTAGCCGGACCGGCCGGGGTCGAGCACCCTGACCGCGCGCGCCTGGCTCTCCTGCACGACCGGCGGCACGGACTGGGCCCCGCCGAACCGGGCCTCGGGGTGCGGCGGCAGCATGCAGGAAGCGCCGCCGGTGCCGGTCGCCGTCAGCAGCAGGTGGTTGACCGGCCGGGAGACCACCGTGGCGGTGATCCGGACGGTGGCGGCGGAGCAGTCGGCGGGCAGACCGGTGCCGGTGGCCGTCCCGTGCTCCCCGTCGCGCCGTCCGTCGCCGCGGCCGCTGCCCTTGCCGTCCCCGTCCCCGCCGGAGCCGCTGGCGGAGCCCCCGGCCGTCCCGGAACCGCCGGTGCCCGGGGCGGCGGAGCCGTGGGCACCGGAGGCGGTCGGCCCCGTCCCGCCGCCCTCCGCCGGGGCGGAGGGGGAGGCCCCGGCGCCGGTGCCGGTTTCCGTGCGGGCGGGGGGCGCCGCCGTCGGGTCGTTCGCCGCGACCGTCGCGGAGGGGGCGTCCCCGGCGCGGGTGTCCGACCCCTTCTCACAGGCCGTCAGGGCGAGTGCGGCCAGCGCGGCCGTGGCGGCGGCGAGCAGACGGGTGCGGGTGGTGCGTGCGGACATGGCGGAGCCCCGTTTCCGAAGGTGACCTGGTGCGCCGCTCGACCGTTGACCGGGAGCGGCTGCTTGGATGGCTCCAGCGTGCTGCCGGTTCCGTCCCGGCCGCCAGTGGCACCGCGAGATGCGGGACAATGGGACGCCGGGAACGGCTCTGACCTGGGGAAACGGTATCCCCCTGGGATGCCTCACGGGGATGCGGGAGAGGGAGAGACGGTGGCGGGGGACGAGTTCGCGGAACTGCTGGGGGAGCTGAAGGAGCGCTCCGGGCTCAGCTACGGGACCCTGGGCAAGCGGCTGCACATGAGCGCCTCGACGCTGCACCGGTACGTCAAGGGGGAGGTCGTCCCCACCGAGTTCGCCCCGGCCGAACGCCTCGCCCGCCTGTGCCGGGCCACCCCGGACGAGGTCCTGGAACTCCACCGCCGCTGGCTGCGCGCGGACGCCCTGCGCGGGATCAGGCCCCGGCCGGCGACACCGGGCGGCCCGGCGGGGGAGTCGGGCGCGGCCCCGGCGGAGCGCCGACGGGGCGACCCGGCGACCCCTGCGGCTCCGACGCCTCCGGCTCCGATGTCCGCGGTTCCGACGTCTCCGGCTCCGACGCCTGCGGCTCCGATGTCCGCGGTTCCGACGTCTCCGGCTCCGACGCCTGCGGCTCCGATGTCCGCGGTTCCGACGTCTCCGGCTCCGACGCCTTCGGCTCCCATGTCCTCGGTTCCGGAGCCCTCGGCTCCCGCCTCCCCGGCGGTCGGCCCGGGCTCCGGCGCGGGCACGGCGGCGGTGTCCGGCCGGGCACCGGCGGCGGACGGCGCGGGAGCGGCGGACGGTACGGGTGAGGGGCGCACGGGGGAGGGGGACCGTACGGCGGTGCCCGCGCACCCGGCGGTGCCCGCGCACCCGGCGGAGGCGGCCCCGGCGGAAGCCCCGGCTCCGGGCACCACTGCCCCCGCCCCCGGCCCCGGAGCGGTCCCCGCCGCCGCAGCCTCCGCACCGCCCCCGGCGGCCGACGTCCCGCCCGCGCCCCGGGGCGCCTCCGCGCCTCCGGCGGACGGGGCCGGGGCCCCGGCCCCGTCCGACGCCGTACGCCTGCCCCCGGGCACCCCCGCCCCCGACGTCACCCCGGACGCCGCGCACGCCGCCCGCTCCAGGGCCCGCCGCCGTGCTCCCCGGGCCGCCGCCTACGCCGCCGGGGGAGTCGTCGCCGTGGCCGCCGCCGTGGCGCTGGTGGTGAACCTGGTGTCGGGCGGCGGCACCCCGGGCGGGTCCACCGAGGCGGCCGGGGCCGCCTCCGCACGGGAGTCGGCGGTGCCGTCCCCCACCGAGGAGCACCGGACCGGGTCCGGCCGCACCACGCCGTCCTCCGCCCCGTCCGCGCCCTCCTCGCCGCCGGACCGGACCGGGACGGGATCGCCGTCCGCCTCCGGGACCGCGGGGGAGCGGGGACCGGCCGCCCCGCCCGGCGGCGCCCCCTCGTCCTCCGCCACCGCCGCGCGCGGCCCGCTCCTCGCCGTCTCCACCACCCCCTTCGCCTGGGACTCCCCCTGCGACCAGTCCTTCCTGGTCGACCGCAGTCCGCGCAACGTGCCGCCGCCGCCCGCCCAGCAGGACGCGGTCGGCTGGGCCGCTGCCCTCGGCGCGGTGGCCGCCGACAGCCAGATGGTCGTCCTCACGGTGCAGGGCACCGGCGCGGACACCGTGGTGCTCGGCGGACTGCACGCGCGGGTGGTCAGCAGCGGGCCGCCGCTGGACTGGCGGCAGTACGCGATGGGCAGCGGCTGCGGCGGCGGGGTCGGCACGACCTCCTTCGACGTCTCCCTCGACCTGGGCAACCCGCCGGTGAAGCCCATCGGCGGCCAGCGCGACTTCCCCTACAAGGTCAGCGAGTCCGACCCCGAGGTGTTCCGGGTCACCGCGCACACCAGCGGCCACGACGTCCGCTGGTATCTGGAGCTGGACTGGTCCAGCGGCACCCGCCGGGGCACCCTGCGCGTCGACGACCACGGCCGGCCCTTCCGCACCAGCGCCTCGCGCACCCCGGCCTACTACGGCTATCCGCTCGGCGCGGACTCCTCCTGGCAGTGGTTCTCCGGCACCTGACCCGGCGCCCGGCATCCGGCACCTGACCCGGCGCCCGGCATCCGGTACCTGACCCGGCACCCGGGGCGCCCGACCCGGCTCCCCGCGGCGCGCACCCGCCCGTCCTGGACACGCCCCGCCCGTCCGGGGTTCCGTCCCGCCGGGCGCCCACCGCTCGTCAGGGGGATGCCGGGAAAGCGTCAAGTCCCTTGGGGAGCTAGGTTGTTGGCGACGCCCCACCACCCCCCTCGGTCAGGAGACGCCCATGCCCGGTGACGCCCTCAGCCACGACCCCGCGGAGCTGCGGAGGAGGATCGACAGCGGCAGGGCGCACCCCGCGCGCGTCTACGACGTCTTCCTCGGCGGCAAGGACCACTACCCCGCCGACCTCGACGCGGCCGCCGCCGCGCTCGCGGCCAACCCCCGCGGCTACCTCGACGTCCGGCACAACCGGGACTTCCTGCGCCGCGCCGTGACCGTGCTCGCGCGGGAGGAGGGCATCGGGCAGTTCCTCGACATCGGCACCGGGCTGCCCACCGCCGAGAACGTCCACCAGATCGCCCAGCGCATCCGCCCCGACTCCCGCGTGGTCTACGTCGACAACGACCCGGTGGTCCTCGCCCACGCCCGCGCCCTGCTCACCAGTGGACCCGAGGGGTGCACCGACTACGTCGACGCCGACCTCGCCGACCCGGCCCGCATCCTCGAACAGGCCGCCCGGACACTGGACTTCGACCGGCCGATCGCCCTGTGCCTGGTCGCCGTGCTGCACTTCGTCGAGAACGGGCGGGCCTACCCGATCGTCCGCGAGCTCGTCGACGCTCTGCCGCCGGGCAGCCGGGTGGTCCTCAGCCACCTCACCGAGGACCTCAACCCGGAGAACGTCCGCGCCGTCCAGCGGACGTACACGGAGCGGGGGTTCACCTTCGTCCTGCGCACCCGCGCGGAGGTGGGGCGCTTCCTCACGGAGAACGGGCTGACCGTGACGGAGCCGGGGGTCGTCCCCGTCCACCACTGGCGCCCCGACCACGCCGCCCCGGTGCCCGAGCGGCCGGGGAAGGCGTACCTGGCGAAGCTGGAGGAGATCGAGAAGGTCCGCTACCGGGGCATCGACGACGCGACGGACGCCGACATCAACGTCTACGGCGCGCTGGCCGCGAAGAACTGACCCTTCCGGCACGGCAGGGGCGCCGGCGCGGGCCCGGATACGGACAGGGCCCGGACACGGGCGCGGGGGCACGGGAATGGCACAGGAGCCGGGCGCGGGCACGGACACAGGTACCGGCCGGATACGAGCACGGGCAGCGGCCCGGCCCACGGCGGCGCTTACGGGCAGCGGTCCGGCCCACGGCGGCGCGCACGGGGACCGGCGTGTGGCACGGGCACCGGCCCCGGGCCGCCCGCGCGCCGGGCCGCACCCTCCCGTTGCCGCGGTGCGCCGCCGCACCGCGCCACGCCGCCTCCGGCTGCCCTGTCCCGCCCGGCGTCCGCATCCCGAAATGGGCGCGTGTACACGGCATCCGTCTCTCTAGGCTGCGGCCCATGACCGTGACCCCGGACGCCTCCGCCCCCGTTGCCCCCCTGCCCCCGCTCGCCGCGCGTGCCCGCTCCGTCGGGGGGTCGCCGGTCCGGGACATCCTCGCGGTCACCGCCCGCCCCGAGGTGATCAACTTCGCGGGCGGGCTGCCCGCCCCCGAGCTGTTCGACACCGAGGGGATAGCCGCCGCCTACCGGGCCGTCCTCGCCGGGCAGCCGGAGCGGGCGCTGCAGTACTCCACCACCGAGGGCGAACCGGTGCTGCGCGCCGCGCTCGCCGACCGCACCACCGCCCGGGGCCTGCCCACCGGCCCCGACGACATCCTCGTCACCACCGGTTCGCAGCAGGCCCTGTCGCTGCTGTCCACCGCCCTGCTGGAGCCCGGCGACACCGTCCTCGTCGAGGACCCGTGCTACCTGGCCGCCCTCCAGGCCTTCGGTCTTGCCGGGGCCCGCGTCGTCGCGGTGCCCGGGGACGCGGACGGGGTGGACCCGGAGGCGCTGGCGGAGCTGGTGGTGCGCGAGCGGCCCAAGCTGCTCTACACCGTGCCCACCTTCCAGAACCCGACCGGCCGCACCATGCCCGCCGGGCGCCGGGCCGCCGTGGCCGGTGTCGCCGCGCGCCACGGGCTCTGGATCGTCGAGGACGACCCCTACGGGGAGCTGCGCTTCGAGGGTGCCCGGGTGCCCTGGCTCGCCGCCCAGGACGGCGCGCGGGACCGGACCGTGCTGCTCGGCTCCTTCTCCAAGGTCATGGCGCCCGGCCTGCGGCTCGGCTGGCTGCGCGCGCCCGCCGGGCTGCGCCGGGCCTGCGCGGTCGCCAAGCAGGCCGCCGACCTGCACACCCCCACCGTCAACCAGCTCGCCGCCGCCCGCTATCTCGCGGACAGTGATCTGGACGCCCATGTGGCCCGGGTCGCCGCCGCCTACGGGGCCCGCCGGGACGCCATGCTGGCGGGTCTCCCCGAGGCCCTCCCCGAGGGCTCCGCCTGGACCCGGCCCGAGGGTGGCATGTTCCTCTGGGCCCGGCTGCCCGACGGGTACGACACCACCGCCCTGCTGCCCGGGGTGGTCCGGCACGACGTGGCGTACGTCCCCGGCGCCCCCTTCCACTCGGGCGAGCCCGACCGGGCCACCCTGCGGCTGTGCTACGTCACCCAGACGCCGGAGGAGATTGCGGAGGGACTGCGGCGCCTCGGCGCGGGCCTGCGCGCCGCCTGACCCCGCCGCACGGCACCCCCGCCGGCACGCCCCCGCGCCCGTACCGTGCACTGCCCGTCCCGGTCCCGTCCAGGCCTCCCGCACCCGCCCCTCGGCCACCCGCACCCGCCCCGAGCCCGTCCCCGTCCCGGCATCCCGCCCGCACTCGCACCCGCCCCGCGCACGGACCGCCCCCGGCCGCCCGGTGCCCACGCGCGCACCCCGCGCTCACCCTCCGCCGCCCCGGCCGGCCCCGGAACGTGCCGCGGCCCGCCCCTCCCCTCGGGGGAAGGACGGGCCACGCGGTGCTCCCGGGGACTGCGTCGGGCCGGTCCCATGGGGCCGCGGGGGCGGAGCGCGGGGCTGCTACGGGCCGACGGACCGGTGTGGGGCGGACCGGTGTGCGGCGGGTTGGTCAGAGTCGCTCGGGTGTCCTGATGCCCAGCAGGCCCATGCCCCGGTGGAGGGTGCGGGCGGTCAGGTCGACCAGGAAGAGCCGGTTCTCCGTCTGCTCCGGGGTGTCGGCCTTCAGCACGCTGCACTGGTCGTAGAAGGTCGTCAGCAGCGAGGCGAGCTGGTAGAGGTACGCCGCCAGCTTGTGCGGCTCGTAGGACGCGGCCACCTCCAGCACCGTCTCGCCGAACTGGTCGAGGTGCAGTCCCAGCGCGCGCTCCGCCGGGGCCAGCGCCAGCTCCGGGCGGGGCACCGGGCGGGCCTCGCCGGACTTGCGCAGGATCGACTGGACCCGGGCGTAGGCGTACTGGAGGTAGACGGAGGTGTCGCCGTTGAGCGAGACCATCTGGTCCAGGTCGAACTTGTAGTCCCGCACGGCGGAGGTCGACAGGTCGGCGTACTTCACGGCGCCGATGCCCACGTGGCGGCCGTTCTCCACGATCTCCGTCTCGGACAGGCCCACCTTCCCGGCCTTGTCCCGCACCACGGCCGTGGCGCGCTGCACCGCCTCGTCGAGGAGGTCCTCCAGCTTGACGCTCACGCCCTCGCGGGTCTTGAACGGCTTGCCGTCCTTGCCGAGGATCGTGCCGAACGCGAGCTGGTGCGCGGTCACCCCCTCGCCGAGCCAGCCGGCCCGGCGGGCGGTCTCGAAGACCATCCGGAAGTGCAGCGACTGCCGTGAGTCCACCACGTAGAGCAGGGTGTCCGCCTTCAGCCCGAAGACCCGGTCGCGGATGGCCGACAGGTCCGTGGCCGCGTAGCCGTAGCCGCCGTCGGACTTCTGCACGATCAGCGGGACCGGCTTGCCGTCCGGGCCCTTGATGTCCTCGAAGAAGACGCACAGCGCGCCCTCCGAGCGCACCGCGACGCCCGACTCCTCCAGCAGCCGGCAGGTCTCCGCCAGCATGTCGTTGTACCCGGACTCGCCGACGATGTCGGGGTCGCGGACCTCCATGTCCAGCTTCTCGAAGACGGAGAAGAAGTAGATCTTCGACTCGTCGACGAACTTCTGCCAGGCGGCCAGCGTCGCGGGGTCGCCCGCCTGGAGGTCCACCACCCGGCGCCGCGCCCGGGTCTTGAACTCCTCGTCGGAGTCGAACAGCCTCCGCGCCGCCTTGTAGAGGCGGTCCAGGTTGGACATCGCCTCCTCGCCGGAGACCGCGCCGGAGTGGTCCAGCTCGCCCGGGTGCTCGTCCAGGTACTGGATGAGCATGCCGAACTGGGTGCCCCAGTCGCCGATGTGGTGGCGCCGCACCACGCTCTCGCCGGTGAACTCCAGGAGCTGCACCAGGGAGTCGCCGATCACCGCGGACCGCAGGTGGCCGACGTGCATCTCCTTCGCCACGTTCGGCTGGGCGTAGTCGATGACCGTGGTGCCGGGGCGCGCGGCGTTCGGGACGCCGAGGCGGCCGGTGCCGTCCGCGTACCGCTCGGCCAGGTTCGCGGTGATCGCCCGGTCCGCGATGGTCAGGTTGAGGAAGCCGGGACCGGAGACCTCGGCCCGCTCGATCACCTCGCCGGTGGTCAGGCGGCCGACGACCTCGGCGGCCAGCTCCCGCGGGTTGGCCCCGGCCTTCTTGGCCAGCGCCAGGATGCCGTTGGCCTGGTAGTCCGCCCGGTCGCTGCGTCGCAGCAGCGGGTCCGCGCCGGCCGCCTCCGGCCGGGTGGCCGTCAGGGCGGACGCGAGCTGCTGCTGGACGGAGTCGCTGAGGGACGTGACCGAGGCCATGGAGGGGTGCCGTTCTGCTCGGGTTCGGGGGAGTACCTACGAGAGCCGAGTATCCCACGCGGGCAAAAGCGGTTTTCGCGGATGCGGCCCGGGCTGGGAGAATGGGGCGGCCGGCCGTGCGACCGTACCGGCCGCCCGAACAGAAAGAAGGACGTGCCGATCGTGGCTCAGAGCACAGAGACCACCGACTGGGTCTCCCGTTTCGCGGACGAGGTCATCGCCGAGTCGGAGCGTCGTGCCCCGGGCAAACCTGTGGTCGTCGCGTCCGGTCTCTCCCCGTCCGGCCCCATCCACCTGGGCAACCTGCGCGAGGTCATGACCCCGCACCTCGTCGCCGACGAGATCCGCCGCCGCGGCCACACGGTCCGGCACCTGATCTCCTGGGACGACTACGACCGCTACCGCAAGGTGCCGGGCGGGGTGGAGGGCGTCGACGCGTCCTGGGCCGAGCACATCGGCAAGCCGCTGACCTCGGTGCCCGCCCCCGAGGGCTCCCCCCACGCCAACTGGGCCGAGCACTTCAGGGCGGCCATGGTCGGCGCGCTCGCGGAGCTGGGCGTCGAGTTCGACGGGATCAGCCAGACCGCCCAGTACACCTCGGGCGTCTACCGCGAGCAGATCCTGCACGCCATGCGGCACCGCGCCGACATCGACGCCGTGCTCGCCCAGTACCGGACCAAGCCGAAGGCGGCCGGGAAGAAGGGCCAGAAGCCCGTCGACGAGGCCGAGCTGGAGGCCGCCGAGGGCTCCGGCGCCGCCGCCGAGGACGACGGCAGCTCCGGCTCCGCCGGGTACTTCCCGTACAAGCCGTTCTGCGGCAACTGCGGCAAGGACCTCACCACGGTCACCTCCTACGACGACGACTCCACGGAGCTGACCTACGCCTGCGGCGAGTGCGGCTTCTCCGAGACGGTGCGCCTCAGCGAGTTCAACCGGGGCAAGCTGGTCTGGAAGGTCGACTGGCCCATGCGCTGGGCCTACGAGGGCGTGGTCTTCGAGCCCAGCGGCGTCGACCACTCCTCGCCCGGCTCGTCCTTCCAGGTCGGCGGGCAGATCGTCGGCATCTTCGGCGGCGAGCAGCCCATCGGCCCGATGTACGCCTTCGTGGGCATCAGCGGCATGGCCAAGATGTCCTCGTCCAAGGGCGGGGTGCCCACCCCGGCGGACGCGCTGGAGATCATGGAGCCGCAGCTCCTGCGCTGGCTCTACGCCCGCCGCCGCCCCAACCAGTCCTTCAAGATCGCCTTCGACCAGGAGATCCAGCGGCTCTACGACGAGTGGGACCGCCTCGACGCCAAGGTCGCGGACGGCAGCGCGCTGCCCGCCGACGTCGCGGCCCACTCCCGGGCCGTGCGCACCGCCGCCGCCGAGCTGCCCCGCACGCCCCGGCCGCTGCCGTACCGGACGCTGGCCTCCGTCGCGGACATCACCGCGGGCAACGAGAAGCAGGCGGAGCGCATCCTCGGCGAGCTGGACCCGGCGCACCCGCTGGCCTCCCTCGACGAGGCGCGCCCCCGGTACGACAGGGCGGAGGCGTGGATCAACACCCATGTCCCCGCCGACCAGCGCACCGTCGTCCGGGAGGTGCCGGACGCGGAGCTGCTGGGCTCCCTCGACGAGGAGGGCCGCGAGTCGGTGCGGCTGCTGCTCGACGGGCTCGCGGAGCACTGGTCGCTGGACGGGCTGACCCACCTCGTCTACGGCGTGCCCAAGGTCCGGGCCGGGTTCTCCGCCGACGCCACGCCCAAGGAGCTGCCGCCGGAGATCAAGACCGCCCAGCGGACCTTCTTCGCGCTGCTCTACCACCTGCTGGTCGGTCGTGACACCGGCCCGCGGCTGCCCACGCTGCTGCTGGCGGTGGGCCAGGAGCGGGTGCGCACGCTGCTCGGGGGGTAGCGGCCGCGCGAGCGGACGAGGAGGGCGCCCGGCGGTCGTGCCGGGCGCCCTCCTCGTCGTCGTGGTCCCGCGGCCCCGTCGCACGGGGGCGCGCTCACGCGATGTGCTCGTCCTCCAACTCCGCCGTGTGGCGGTTGGTGAAGCGGCTCACCAGGCGCTTGGCCTCCGGGTCGGGCAGGGTCCGGCCGTAGGTGGCGGCCACGTTGTCGCCGAACTCGCGGGGCGTGGGGTAGCTGCCGTTGATGGACTGCTTGAACACCTGGTAGTAGGCGTCCTCGTCCGGCTCCGTCGCCGGGGTGCCGCCGCCCCCGCCCAGCTCGCGGGTGCGGTGCGGGCCCACCGGGATGGGGAAGCTGCCGGTCTCCTCCATGGAGGGCTCGGGGTCCGGCTCCTGGAGCGGCGGCTCCTCCTCGTACTGGTCGCGGTACTGGTCGGCCTGCTCCTGCTCGGCGTACCACTGGGCGTACTGCTCGGCCGGGTCGTACGTGGGGTCGTAGCCGCCCTGGTACGCGACCTGGCGCGGGGACTTGAACCAGGGGCTCTGCTCGGGGGAGGGCTCCGGCCCGCCCTGCCGCGCGGAGGGCCCGCCGGGGTGCTCGCCCTGCTCGCCCCGTCCGTCCGGGCCGTGTCCGTCCTGTCCGTCCGGCTCCGCGCCGCTGCCCTGCCCGTCCGGTGCGCCCTGTCCGTCCCGGGCGGTCCGCCCGGGCGCGGCCTTGGCCGCGGCGCGGACGGCGGCGCCGCCGTCGCCGAGCTCCCTGCGCTGCGCGGCCGGGGACGCCGCCCCGGCGGCGGGGGTGCCCGCGGTGACGGCGGCGGGCTCCTGGGCGGCTCCGAGGCGTGCCGGGGCCGGGGGCAGCAGCGCCGGTTCGATGCCGGCCGCCGCCAGGCCCGCGGGGGCGGTCTCCGCGAGGGCGACGCCGTAGCGGGCCAGCCGCAGCGGCATCAGCGACTCGACCGGGGCCTTGCGGCGCCAGGCCCGGCCGAAGCGGGAGCGCAGCCGGGCCTGGTAGACCAGCCGCTCCTGCTCCAGCTTGATGACCTGGTCGTAGGAGCGCAGCTCCCACAGCTTCATCCGCCGCCACAGCAGGAACGTCGGCACCGGGGACAGCAGCCAGCGGGTCAGCCGGACGCCCTCCATGTGCTTGTCGGCGGTGATGTCGGCGATGCGGCCGATGGCATGCCGGGCCGCCTCGACGGAGACCACGAACAGCACCGGGATCACCGCGTGCATCCCCACGCCCAGCGGGTCCGGCCAGGCCGCCGCGCCGTTGAAGGCGATGGTCGCCGCCGTCAGCAGCCACGCCGTCTGGCGCAGCAGCGGGAACGGGATGCGTATCCAGGTCAGCAGCAGGTCCAGGGCGAGCAGGACGCAGATGCCCGCGTCGATGCCGATCGGGAAGACGTAACTGAAGTCCCCGAAGCCCTTCTTGACGGCCAGCTCGCGGACCGCGGCGTAGGAGCCCGCGAAGCCGATCCCGGCGATCACGACGGCACCGAAGACGACCATGCCGATGAGGATGCGATGCGTCCGTGTCAGCTCAAGTGGCCCGGCCACCCGTACTCCCCTCCCTGTGCCTGTTGTTGCGCGCAACAGAGTGGCACATGTGTGCGGGGAACGGGTGGCCGGTGCGCCTCCCGGACCCGTCAGCCCTGTACGGCGGCGGCCCGGGACGGCGACGGGGAGGCCGGGGCGGACGGCGAACCGGTGCCCGAGGGGGCGCCCGTGCCCGGCCCGGCGTTGGCCTTCGCCACCGCGGCCACGGCCTCCTTGGCGGCCTTGCGCGCGGCCGCCGCCAGCTTCCCGGCGTCCGGTGCGCCGTCACCGGCCAGGCCCGCGCCGTTGTAGTCCAGGGTGACGACGACGTTCTCGACCCGGGCCACCACCGTCTGCTGCTTGAAGGCGCCCTCCTTCTTCGCCAGCTCGTAGCGGACCAGCGTCGCCTCGTCGCCCGTCTCCGCGACGGGCTCCGACTTCACGCCCTTGGCGCCCTGCGCCGCCTGCGCGTCGGCCACCTGCTTCCCGTAGTACTCGTGCGCCAGTTCGTCGCCGGGGCCGCGGGTGAGGTCCGAGTCGAAGCGCAGCAGGGACACGCTGAGCCAGCGGAACTGCGAGCCCTTCACCCCGTTGTCGTCGAGGCCGTCCCAGGAGCAGCTGCCGCGCGTCTCCGCGTCGCCGGAGGCGCCCTCCTTGCCCGAACCGGCGTCCGGGACCATGTCCTTCAGCGTCCCCTTCGCCAGCACCTTGCACGGCTCCGGCAGCACGGCGTACGCGGCCTCGCGCACCGTGGGGGACGGGCTCGCGGACGGGGTGGCGGAGGGCTTGCCGGCGGCGCTGTCCTTGGAGCCGGAGTCCGACGAGCAGCCCGCGGCGGCGAGGATCACGGGGACGGCGACCGCCCCGACCAGGACGCGGGACAGACGCTCGGCTCGGGCACGGGGGGCTCGTCGCTGCATGGTTCCTTCACTTGGCGGTTGGGAACGGGTCCGAGGGGTCACCGTACGCGGTGGAAACGGCGCGCCGTCCCCCCGCCCGGACCCCGCGGGCGGCCCCGGACGGCCTCAGCCGCGCAGCGAACCGGCGAGCTGGGAGGCGAGCTTCCGCGCCCTGTCCTGCATGTCCTCGCTGTCGGGCACGACCCCGGCCAGCGCGGGCTGCTCGGCGTACTCGATGGTCACGACGACGTTGGACGTGCGGAACGCCACAGTCACGGTGCGGCGTTCGGCGGTCGGGCCGGGGCCGCTCAGCTCGTCGTCGACGAACGCCTCGTCGCCCAGGTCGTCCAGGAGCCTCGGCAGGGGCGCCGGGGAGGCGGTGGCGTCGGCGGAGGGGTCCCCGGAGGGGACGGCCGGGGAGCCGGAGGGGGAGGCGGTCGCGGAGGCGGTGGGGGAGGGCGTTCCGGTCGGGGAGGCCGGTGCCGACGCCCCCGGCGACGCGGACGGCTCCGGCAGGTCGGCCGCGGCCACCTGGCGGGCGAACAGCGCCTCCGCCTGGCTGTCGTCGCTGACCGCGTTGTCGTAGGAGACCACGCGCTCGAAGTCCACGAAGAGGTGGTCGGTGGCGTCGGCGGAGTCGACCTTCCAGCGGCAGCCGACCTTGCGGTCCGTGTTGTAGGCGAGGGAGGGCTCGCCCGCGTACGCCTTCTGGCGCTGCGCCTCGTCCGGGATCTCCCGGATGCCGGGCAGCATCGCGTCGAGCGTCTTGCGGCCGACCGCGCGGCACGGCTCCGGCAGCGTGCGGTATCTGCCCGGCTGGGCGGCCTCCGTGGCGACGCCGTCGCCCCCCGGATGGGAGTCGTCCGTCGTGGCGCCGTCCCCCGTGCCGCCGGTGCAGCCGGCCAGCAGTGCCACCAGACAGGCGGCGGCGGGTACGTAGGCCTTCCGCTGCACGGTCGGGCTCCTCTCGACGGTGTGGACCGGGGCGGTCGCGCGCCGTCCCCGCCGGTTAATCGCTTGCCGCGGGAGGGCGTCCCCTGGAGACAATGTCTATCGCACGCGCTGCCGTGACCGCCGGTCGGCCGCCCCTTTCGACGACCTGGCTCCGGTTTTTGCGCTTCATGACTTCAGCACTGTTTCCGGGGGAAAGAGACCGATATGTCGTACGTGGAGATACCGGGCGCGCGGGTCCCGATCCGGATGTGGACGGACCCGTCGACGGTGGAGGAGGGAGCCCTCCAGCAGCTCCGGAACGTGGCCACCCTGCCGTGGATCAAGGGCCTGGCGGTCATGCCGGACGTGCACTACGGCAAGGGCGCGACGGTCGGCTCGGTCATCGCCATGCGCGACGCGGTGTGCCCGGCCGCGGTGGGCGTCGACATCGGCTGCGGGATGTCCGCGGTGCGCACCTCCCTCACCGCCGACGACCTGCCCGGCGACCTGTCCCGCCTGCGCTCGTGCGTCGAGGCCGCCATCCCGGTGGGCCGCGCCATGCACGACGAACCGGTCGGTCCCGGCGGCTTCCACGGCCTGCCGACGGCGGGCTGGGACGACTTCTGGGGCCGGTTCGACGGGGTCGCGGAGGCGGTGCGGTTCCGCGCGGAGCGGGCCGCGCGGCAGATCGGGACGCTCGGCGGCGGCAACCACATGATCGAGCTCTGCCTCGACCAGTCCGGGGCGGTGTGGCTGATGCTGCACTCCGGCTCGCGCAACATCGGCAAGGAGCTGGCCGAGCACCACATCGGCGTCGCCCAGCGGCTCCCGCACAACCAGGGCCTGGTCGACCGCGATCTGGCGGTCTTCGTGGCGGACACCCCGCAGATGGCGGCCTACCGCAACGACCTGTTCTGGGCGCAGGAGTACGCCCGGTACAACCGCACCCTCATGATGGCGCTCCTCAAGGACGTGGTCCGGCGGGAGTTCAGGAAGGCGGGGCCGGTCTTCGAGCCGGAGGTCTCCTGCCACCACAACTACGTGGCGGAGGAGCGGTACGAGGGGATGGACCTGCTGGTCACCCGCAAGGGCGCGATCCGCGCCGGTGCCGGTGAGTACGGCATCATCCCCGGCTCCATGGGCACCAGTTCCTACATCGTGAAGGGCCTCGGCAACGAGAAGGCGTTCAACTCCGCCTCGCACGGCGCGGGTCGGCGCATGAGCCGCAACGCGGCCAAGCGGCACTTCACCGTGCGGGACCTGGAGGAGCAGACCAAGGGCGTGGAGTGCCGCAAGGACTCCGGGGTGCTGGACGAGATCCCGGGCGCCTACAAGAACATCGACCGGGTGATGGAGCAGCAGCGGGACCTCGTGGAGGTCGTCGCGAAGCTCAAGCAGTTCATCTGCGTCAAGGGCTGACGCCCGCGGGCGCGGTGCGCGCGGCGGCCCGGCAGGGGCCCGCCCGGCCCGGCGGCCCGGCAGGGGCCCGCCGGGCCGCCGCCGTGCGCGCCTACGCCTCCCGGTGGACCTTGGTGTTGGACGCCTGGGCCCGGGGGCGGACGACGAGCAGGTCGACGTTGACGTGGGACGGCCGGGTGACGGCCCAGGCGATGGTCTCGGCCACGTCGTCCGCGGTGAGGGGCTCGGCCACGCCCCGGTAGACCCGGGCGGCCTTCTCCTCGTCGCCGCCGAAGCGGGTCAGCGCGAACTCCTCGGTCCTGACCATGCCGGGGGCGATCTCGATCACGCGGACCGGGCGGCCGACGATCTCCAGCCGCAGGGTCTCCGCCAGCACGTGCTCGCCGTGCTTGGCGGCGACGTAACCCGCGCCGCCCTCGTAGGTGCCGTGCCCGGCGGTGGAGGTGACCACGACCACCGTGCCGTCGCCGCTCGCCTCCAGGCTGGGCAGGAGAGCCTGGGTGAGGTTGAGGGTGCCGATGACGTTGGTCTCGTACATGCGGCGCCAGTCGGCCGGGTCGCCGGTGGCCACCGGGTCGGCGCCGAGCGCTCCGCCCGCGTTGTTGACGAGGACGCCGACGGTGCGGAAGGCGGTCGCGAACTCGTCGACCGCGGCCCGGTCGGTGACGTCCAGCGGATAGGCGGTCGCCTTGTGCCCGGCGGCCCGGATCTCCTCGGCCAGCGCCTCGACGCGGTCCTTGCGGCGGGCGGTGAGGACGACCCGGTACCCGGCCGCGGCCAGGTGCCGGGCCGTGGCGGCGCCGATGCCGCTGCTCGCCCCGGTGACGACGGCGATGCGGGAGGCGGCGGACGGTTCGGCGGGGGCCATGGGCTGCTCCTCGGATGACGGGACGACCGGTCGCCGACCAGCGTAGGCGCCGGGCGGCGGTGCGGTGCGGGCGGCTGTGCGCCGCGCGGCCGGTGCGGTGCGGGCGGCCGGTGCCGCGTGGTGCGCGGCCGGTGCGGTGCGGTTCCGGCCGCCGCGGCGGCGCGGTTCCGGCGGCCGGGACGGCGTGGGGCGGGCCCCGGCGGCCCCCGGCGCCGCCGTCACCCGGCCGGGCCGGGGTCCTCCGGGGGCGGGCCGCCGGGGCCCGTGGTGAAGCCGATCACCGAGCCGCCGCCCTCCCTGCGGTGGGCGAAGGGGCCGCCCCCGTGGGCGAGGGCGACCTCGCGGACGATGGACAGGCCGAGGCCCGAGCCCGGCCGGGAGCGGGCGTCGGCGGCACGGTAGAAGCGGTCGAAGACGCGCGCCAGGTCCAGGTCGGTGATGCCGGGCCCGCGGTCGAGCACCTCGACCCGGACGCTGCCGGGCCGCGCGGGCCCGCTGACGACGACCTCGATGGGGGCGGTGCCCTCCGGGTCGAACTTCGCCGCGTTGTCGATCAGGTTGGACAGCGCCCGGGTCAGCATCCCGGGCCGCCCCTCGGCCTCCGTGGCGCCGCGGGCCCGGACGGTGATCTCGCGCCCGGTGCGCCGCCGGGCCGCGGTGGCCGCCTCGCGGGCGATCCCGGCGAGGTCGACTGGGGAGGCCGGCTCGGTGTCGGACTGCCCGGCCGCCAGCTCGACCAGCTCGTTGACGAGGTCGGTCAGCTCGCGGGCCTCCTGGCCCAGGTCGGCGACGAGTTCCTCGCGGGCGGCGGGCGGCAGCTCGTCGATCCGGCGCAGCAGCGAGATGTTGGTCCGCAGCGAGGTCAGCGGGGTGCGCAGCTCGTGCCCCGCGTCCTGCACCAGGCGGCGCTGGTCCTCCTCGGACTGGGCGAGCCGGCCCAGCATGTGGTCGAAGGCGCGGCCCAGCCGCCCCACCTCGTCGTGGCCGGTGACGGGCACCGGGATGCCGAGCCGCCGGGTGCGGGCGACGGCCTCGGCGGCGGAGGCGAGGACGCTCAGCCGCCGGGTGATGCGCCGGGCGAGCCACCAGCCGACCAGGCCGGCGGCGGTCACCACCGCCGCCATCAGCACCAGGGTCCGGCGCTGGAGCGCGAGCAGCAGGTCCTCGGTGTCGCTGAACTCCTGGGCGACCTGCACCGCGCCCCGGCCGCCGCCGAGAGCGACGGTCGCGACCCGGTAGATGTCGTGGCCGACGTCGACGTCCTGGTGCATCACCATCCGGCCCGCCTCCGGTGCGGCGGCGGTGCGCCGGTCGGCGCCGGTGACCGGCAGCCGGGGCCCCGAGGGGTCGAGGACGGTGCCGTCCGGGCCGAGGACCTGCACGTCCGTGCGGGCGGGGCGGACGATGTCGTGGCCGGGGGCGGAGGAGGAGAAGTCGTTCGGGGACATCCGCTGCTGGCGCACCTCGGCCCGCAGGTCCTGGACGACCTGGTCGAAGACGGACTCCTGGTCCACCCGGACCAGCCGGGCCGCCGCGTTGTAGGAGAGGACGCCGACGAGGACGGTGACCACGGCGGTGACCGTGGCGAAGGAGACGGCGAAGGTGGTCCGCAGCGACAGCAGCAGGGGCCGCCGCCCCCGGCCCGCCGGGCCCCTGCCGTCCGGGTGGCCGGGGGGAGGACCGGGCCGGGGGCCCGGCGGGGCGCCGGCCCGGCGCGCGGCGGCGCCCACTCAGCCCTCCCGCAGCACGTAGCCCACCCCGCGCACCGTCTGGATGAGCTGGGGGGCGCCGGGCTGGTCGAGCTTGCGGCGCAGATAGCCGACGTAGACGGCGAGGTTCTTGGAGCCGGGCCCGAAGTCGTAGCCCCAGATGCGGTCGTAGATGGTCGAGTGGTCGAGGACGACGCCCGCGTTGCGCACCAGCAGCTCCAGCAGCTCGAACTCGGTGCGGGTCAGCTCCAGCTCCCGTCCGCCGCGCCAGGCGCGCCGGGCCCGCGGGTCCATCCGCACCCCGGCCGCCTCCGGCACCCGTCCGGCGCCCTCCTCCCGTCCGGCGTCCGGCCCCGGTGTCCGGACGAGGGCGGCGGCGGCCGGGGAGGCGGGGCCGGGCTCGGGCGGCGGGTCCGTGCGGCGCAGCAGGGCGCGCAGCCGGGCGAAGACCTCCTCGACGTCGAACGGCTTCACCACGTAGTCGTCGGCGCCCGCGTCCAGGCCGACGATGCGGTCGGCGGTCTCCACCAGCGCGGTCAGCATGAGGATCGGGGTGCGGTCGCCCTCGGCGCGCAGGGACCGGCAGACCTGGAGGCCGTCGACGCCGGGCATCATCACGTCCAGGACCAGGATGTCCGGGCGCGAGCGATGGGCCTGGGCCAGCGCCTCCGCGCCGTCGGCGACCGCGGTGACCCGGTAGCCCTCCAGGGTCAGGGCACGCTCCAGGGCGTGCCGGATGGCGCGGTCGTCTTCGGCGAGCAGTACGGTCCGTGGCACCCGCCCAGTCTGCCAAGCCACCGGGCGCGCGGCGGATCTTCTCACCGAGGTCTCACCCGCGGAGGGCCGGTGCCCGGACGGTTCCGGGCACCGGCCCCCTCGGCGGGCGCGGCCGGGACGTCACCCCGCGGGGCGCAGCGCCGCCAGCCGTTCCTCGAACGGCACCGGGCCGTCGGGGCGGCCGGCGGCCGGGGCGGCGGTGCCGGTGCCGGCGGGGGTGGCCGGGGCGGTGGCACCGGCGGGGAGTGCGGGCGCCGCCGCGGACAGCCCGCGCATCAGCGCGGCGAGCTGCTCCCCGGCCCGGCCGATCCGGCCCTCCAGGCCCTCGGCGCCCCAGTCCTCGGAGGCGGCGTAGACCCCGGTGGGCACGACGACGGCCTTGAGGTGGGCGAAGAGCGGGCGCAGCGCGTGCTCCAGCACCAGGGAGTGGCGGGCGCTGCCGCCGGTCGCGGCGACCAGCACGGGCTTCCCGGCCAGGGCGTCGGGGTCGTCGCCGCCCAGGGCGTCGAAGAAGGACTTGAAGAGTCCGCTGTACGACGCCGAGAACACCGGGGTGACCACGATCAGTCCGTCGGCCGAGCGCACCGCGTCGAAGGCGGCGGACAGGCCCGCCCCGGGGAAGCCGCTGGTGAAGGCGTGCGCGATTTCCACGGCGAGGTCGCGGACCTCGACGACCTCCACCCCGGCCGGGGCGTGCCCGGTGGTGGCGGCGGCCAGCCGGTCGGCGAGCAGCCGGGTGGAGGAGGGGACCGTCAGTCCGGCGGAGACGACGACGAGCCTCATGCGCGTACTCCTTCCTCGCGGGCCTCCGCCACCAGCGAGGCGTGGGTCGGGGCGTCCGGCACCTGAGCCGGGCGGTTCCTGGCGAACTCCCGGCGCAGCACCGGCACGACCTCCTCGCCGAGCAGGTCGAGCTGTTCCAGGACGGTCTTGAGCGGCAGCCCGGCGTGGTCCATCAGGAAGAGCTGGCGCTGGTAGTCGCCGGCGTACTCGCGGAAGGACAGGGTCTTCTCGATCACCTGCTGCGGGGAGCCGACGGTGAGCGGGGTCTGCCGGGTGAACTCCTCCAGGGAGGGCCCGTGTCCGTAGACGGGGGCCACGTCGAAGTAGGGGCGGAACTCGTTCACCGCGTCCTGCGAGTTCCGCCGCATGAACACCTGGCCGCCGAGGCCGACGACGGCCTGCTCGGGGGTGCCGTGCCCGTAGTGGGCGTAGCGGTCGCGGTACAGCTCGACCATCCGCTTGGTGTGGTCGGCCGGCCAGAAGATGTTGTTGTGGAAGAAGCCGTCGCCGTAGTAGGCGGCCTGCTCCGCGATCTCGGGGGAGCGGATGGAGCCGTGCCAGACGAACGGCGGGACGCCGTCCAGCGGGCGGGGCGTGGAGGTGAAGCCCTGGAGCGGGGTGCGGAACTTGCCCTTCCAGGTCACCGTCTCCTCGCGCCAGAGGCGGTGCAGCAGGGCGTAGTTCTCGACCGCCAGGTTGATGCCCTCGCGGATGTCCTTGCCGAACCAGGGGTAGACCGGGCCGGTGTTGCCGCGGCCCATCATCAGGTCCGTCCGGCCGTCGGCCAGGTGCTGGAGCATCGCGAAGTCCTCCGCGATCTTCACCGGGTCGTTGGTGGTGATCAGCGTGGTGGAGGTGGAGAGGATCAGCCGCTCGGTGCGGGCCGCGATGTAGCCGAGCATCGTGGTGGGGGACGAGGGCACGAAGGGCGGGTTGTGGTGCTCGCCGGTGGCGAAGACGTCGAGCCCGACCTCCTCGGCCTTCTGGGCGATGGCGACCATGGCCTTGATGCGCTCGCGCTCGGTCGGCGTACGGCCCGTGGTCGGGTCGGCGGTGACGTCACCGACGGTGAAGATGCCGAACTGCATGGTCGCTCAACCTCCATTTTGTTGATGCTTCAACTATGCCCGTCAAACGGCCGGGGCCGGTGGATTATTCCGGCGGAGCGCGGTCGGTTCCGGGGGGTGTTGCGGAGGTGGCCCCTGGGGCCTGCGGGGACCCCGCGGGGTCCCGGAAGTCCGGCGGCCCGCCGTGCGGGCTCCCTCGGGGCGCCGCGCGGGCTTCTCCGGTCCCTCGTCGGCCGCGCCCCGCCCCGCCGTCGGCCGCGCCCCGCCCCGCCGTCGGCCGCGCCCCGCCCCGCCGTCCGCCCCGCCCCGCCCCGTCGTGCCGCGAGGGCTCCGTCGTGGGCCGCCGGGTCCCGTCAGTGGTGCCAGGCCCGGCCGCGGGTGTTGTGGATGAAGCGCTGGAGGGTCTTCAGGGTGATCAGGTACTCCTCGTCGGAGATGCCCGCGTGGCGCTCCTTCTGGAGTTCGTCCTGGACGGCCCGCGCCTCGGCGTGGAAGGCGCGGCCCTCCGTCGTCAGGCGCAGTGTCCCCCCGGGCTCCTCGGCGACCCAGCCCCGCGCGACGGTCTCGTCGATCCCGGCGCGCACGGCCTCCGCCCCGGTGTCCAGGTAGCCCGCGAGGGTCCCGGTCACCTCGTCGCGGGTGCGGGGGCCGGAGGCCACCTGGGCGAGGATCCACCACTGGGGCTGGGTCGCTCCCATGCGGCCGAGTGCGGCGCGGGTGCGGGAGACGACCGCGTCGTGGGCCGCCCAGCTCCAGTAGCCGATCGGTTGCCGCAGCAGGTCGGCGTCGTCGTGCGAGTACTCCGTGGCCGTCTCGGCGGCTGACTCCATGACTGGCTCCTCCGTGGGCCCCGGCCCGTGCGACCGGGGTGGGAGGGAGCGTAGGAACTCGACTCGACTTGAGGTCAAGGCCGCGCCCTCCGGGCCGGGGCCGACCGGGAAGGAGGCCGGGGGAGGGCCGGCGGGGGCGGAAAAGGCTTGGCGTTATACCCCCTAGGGGTATACAGTCGTCGACGTGAAGGAGGCGACCGCCATGGATCACGCTCACCAGGACCACACCGCCCACGGGGACCACCGCGCCCCCGCGGACCAGGGGGCCCACCCGGGCCCGCGCGGCGGGGGACACCCGCACGAGCACCGGCACGGACCGCACGAGGGGCACCCCGGGCCCGGGGACGGCCGGGGGCACGGGCACGGCCCCGCCTCCTGGTCCATGGCCGCCCGGGCGACGCTGCACTGCCTGACCGGGTGCGCCGTCGGCGAGATCCTCGGCATGGTCATCGGCACCGCCCTGGCCTGGGGCAACGCGCCGACCATGGCGCTGGCGATCGTGCTGGCCTTCGTCTTCGGCTACTCGTTCACCCTGTTCTCGGTGCGCCGCGCCGGGCTCGGCCTGCGCCGTGCGGTCCGGATCGCGCTGGCCGCCGACACGGTCTCCATCGCCGTGATGGAACTCGTGGACAACGGGATCATCGCCCTGGTGCCGGACGCGATGGACGCGCACCTCTCGGACACCCTGTTCTGGACCAGCCTGCTCGGCGGACTGGTCATCGCCTTCGTGCTCACCACCCCGGTCAACAAGTGGATGATCGGCCGCGGCAAGGGCCACGCGGTGGTCCACGCCCACCACTGACCCCGGACCCCGGTGGCCCCGGGCCGTCGGCGGCCGGTGGCCCGGACCCCGGACCCTCCGACTCCCGCGCCCGTCCCGACGTCCGGCGTCCTGAGCCCGTCCCGGCGTCCCGCGCCCGCCCGGCCGTCGGCGTCCCGCGCCCGTCCCCCGGCGCGTCGGCCCCGCACTCCGTTCCGTCCGACCCCGGCCGGGACCGGGGGCCCCGCCCCGCCGGGGAGCACCGCCCCGGAGCCCCGCCCCGCCCCGGACCGCCGTCCGGTCCGCGGAGCCGTCCGGCCGTCCGGGCCCCCGGGCGTTAGGCTGGAGACCGGCTGCGATGTCTCGCAGCGCGGCGGTGGGGCTCGCCGCACCCGAACCGCGGCACCGGCGCCGCCGACAGTCCCTACTTGCGATGACGAGCGCCCGCGTGTCCGGGCCCCGGCGAGTAGGAGACGTGCGCCCATGACAGCCCCCGGTACCCGTACGGGCGAACCGACGGACCCCGGCACCGGCCCGCCCCCGCCCGCCCGGCGGGGCCCCGGCCGGGACCAGTTGCCGGTTGTGGCGGTGGTCGCCCTCGGCGGCGGCGCCGGGGCCGCCGCCCGCTACGCGGCCTCCCTGCTCTGGCCGGTCGCGGAGCACGGCTTCCCCTGGACCACCCTCGGCGTCAACGTCACCGGATGCGCCGTCATCGGCGTCTTCATGGTGGTCATCACCGACGTCCGGGCCGCCCACCGGCTGGTACGGCCCTTCTTCGGCACCGGGGTGCTCGGCGGCTTCACCACCTTCTCCACCTACGCCGCGGACTTCCAGCGGCTGGTGGACGGGGGCGAGGCCCGCCGCGCGCTCGCGTACCTGGCGGCGACGCCGCTGCTGGCGCTCGCGGCCGTCTGGCTGGCGGTGACGGCGACGCGCCGCGTACTGGAGTGGAGGCGGACATGACCCGACCGACCGGCAGCGCCCTGCGGGTGACCGTCTTCATCGGCGAGGGCGACACCTGGCACCACCGGCCCCTATACAGCGAGATCGTGCACCGAGCCCACCGGGCCGGGCTCGCGGGCGCCAGCGTCTTCCGGGGCGTCGAGGGGTTCGGCGCCTCCTCCCTCGTCCACACCGCCCGGCTGCTCTCGCTCAGCGAGGACCTGCCGGTGGCCGTCGTGATCGTCGACACCGAGGAGCGCGTCCGGGCGTTCCTGCCGGAGCTGGACGAGCTGGTCGGGGACGGCCTGGTGGTCCTCGACCAGTGCCAGGTGCTCCGGTACGCGGGCGGCCGGGGGGACGCGTGAACTGGCTCCTGGTGATCGCGGGCGGCATGGTGGGCGCGCCGCTGCGCTACCTCACCGACCGCGCCGTGCAGCGGCGGCACGACACCGTCTTCCCGTGGGGCACCCTCACCGTCAACGTGGTCGGCTGCCTCGTGCTCGGGCTGCTGTCGGGCGCGGTGGTGGCCGGCGCCGCCTCCTCGGACGTGCAGCTCCTGCTGGGCGCCGGGCTCTGCGGGGCGCTCACCACGTACTCGACCTTCTCCTACGAGACGCTGCGGCTGGCCGAGGAGGGGGCGGGCCTCTTCGCCGCCGTGAACGTCGCCGCCTGCGTCGCTGCCGGGGTGGGCGCGGTCTTCACCGGCGTCGCCGCCGCCGAGGCGCTCTGGGGGTGAGGGCCGCCGGACCGTCCGGAGCGCGGCGAGGGTGGTCCGGCCGCCGGTGCCGCCCCCGCCGGACCTCGGCGGACGCGCCCCGCCCGCCCCCGCCGCCTCCGGGCCGACCCCCCCCCACCGTCGCCCCGGGGCGAACCGCCGTTCCGCCGCCGGGCCGGGTGCGCCGCCGGTCCCGCGCCGCCGCCGCCCCCGGCGGACTTCGCTACCGGAACGCCCTCCGGCCGGTACCTGACAGGCACCGGCACCCAGGCACCCGCCAACGCTGCCGGGACCCGGCAATGCGCGCGGAGGCCCCCGTGATCCATGATGGGGACCACGGGGAGCACCACGGCAGGTCCCGGTGTCCGACACCGGTGGGCCGTCCGGCGCCTGTGCCGGGAAGCCGGTGGTGCGCCGGTCACACGTGCCGGGTACGGGAGGGGGCGCACGATGTCGGTCACCAGTCCGTTCGCCACGCCACCGCAGTTGCTGCTCCCGGACGAACCCGACGACTCCGTCGAGCCCGCCGGCCCCGCCGGTGCCGCTCGCCACCCCCACACCTCGCGCGCCCACGGCGCCGCCCGGCCGTCCCGCGCCGCCCGCACTGTCCGCGCCCCGCGCGCGACCGGTGCCCGCGGTGCCCGGCGCCGCGGCGTCCGGGACCGCGCCGCCCGAAGCCGCGCCGCCTGACGCCGCGGCCCGCCCGGGCCGGTACCCGGGCACGGAGGGGCCTCACGGGGACGCCCCTCTTCAACCGCCTCACGCCACAAGGACGTTTGTCATGGAAGTCATCGGTGTGCTCGCCGCCGTCTGCTCGGTCGCCCTCGTCGTCCTCCTGCTCGTCGTCTCCCGCCTGTTCCGCAAGGTGGAGCAGGGCAAGGCGCTGATCGTCTCGAAGATGCGCAAGGTCGACGTCACCTTCACCGGCCAGGTCGTGCTCCCGGTGCTGCACAAGGCCGAGGTCATGGACATCTCGGTGAAGGTCATCGACATCACCCGGGCCGGGCGCGAGGGCCTGATCTGCCGGGACAACATCCGCGCGGACATCCGGATCTCGTTCTTCGTGAAGGTCAACAAGACCGTCGAGGACGTCGTCCGGGTCGCCCAGGCCGTCGGCACCGCCCGCGCCAGCGACCGCGACACCCTCCAGGAACTCTTCCACGCCAAGTTCTCCGAGGCGCTGAAGACCGTCGGCAAGCAGATGGACTTCACCGACCTCTACACCAAGCGCGACGAACTGCGGTACCGGATCATCGAGGTCATCGGCATCGACCTCAACGGCTACCACCTGGAGGACGCGGCGATCGACTACCTGGAGCAGACGCCGCTCAAGCAGCTCGACCCGGAGAACGTCCTCGACGCCCAGGGCATCCGGAAGATCACCGAGCTCACCGCCGTGGAGCACGTGCGCACCAACGAGGCCCGGCGCACCGAGGAGAAGGAGATCACCCGCCAGGACGTGGACGCCCGCGAGGCCGTCCTGGAGCTGGAGCGCCGCCAGGCCGACGCCGAGATCAAGCAGAAGCGCGAGATCGACACCTCCCGCGCCCGCGAGGAGGCGGAGACCGCCCGCGTGATGGAGGAGGAGCGGCTGCGCGCCCAGGCCGCCTTCCTGCGCACCGAGGAGCAGCTCGGCGTGCAGCGCGAGAACCAGGCCCGCGAGGTCGCCGTCGCCGCGAAGAACCGCGAGCGGGTCATCGCCATCGAGAACGAGCGCATCGAGAAGGACCGGATGCTGGAGGTCATCGCCCGGGACCGGGAGACCCAGCTCACCCGCATAGCCGCGGAGAAGGAGGTCGAGGCCGAGCGCCGGGACATCGCCGAGGTGGTCCGCGAGCGCGTCGCCGTCGACCGCACCGTCGCCGAGCAGGAGGAGTCCATCAAGAAGCTGCGTGCCGTGGAGGAGGCCGAGCGGCACCGCCAGACCCTGATCATCGCCGCCGAGGGGGAGGCCCAGGAGCGGCTGGTCAAGGACATCAAGGCCGCCGAGGCCGCCGAGCAGGCCGCCGCGCACCGCGCCGCCGAGGAACTCACCATGGCCGAGGCCCGGCTCAAGAGCGCCGACCTCGACGCCCGCGCCAAGCTCCGGATGGCCGAGGCGATCCAGGCGGAGGCCGCCGCCGAGGGGCTGGCCGCGGTCCAGGTCCGCGACAAGGAGGCCGAGGTCATCGGCAAGGCGGGGCGCGCGGAGGCCGAGGCGACCGAGGCCCGGATGCGCGCCGAGGCCGAGGGCGCGCGGGCGAAGGCCCAGGCCGAGGCCGAGGCCATCGGCGGCAAGCTGAAGGCGGAGGCCGCCGGACTCACCGAGAAGGCCGCGGCGATGGCCGCCCTGGACGACGCCTCCCGCACCCACGAGGAGTACCGGCTGCGCCTGGAGGCGGAGAAGGACATCCGGCTGGCCGGCCTCGACGTGCAGCGGCAGGTCGCGGAGGCGCAGGCCACCGTGCTCGCCACCGGGCTGGAGAACGCCGACATCGACATCGTCGGCGGCGACTCGGTCTTCTTCGACCGGCTGCTGTCGTCCGTCTCGCTCGGCAAGAGCGTCGACGGCTTCATGCGGAACTCCGACACCGCCAAGGCCCTCGCCGGGCCCTGGCTGGACGGCTCGGCGAGCTTCACCGACGACCTGACCCGCGTCCTCGGCTCCTTCTCCACCGCCGACGTGCAGAACCTCACGGTGTCCGCGCTGCTGATGAAGCTGATGAAGTCGGGCGCCACCGATGCCGGACAGGTGCAGCGGCTGCTGGACAAGGCGGGCGAACTGGGCCTCGCCGACACCCCGTTGACCGCGCTCAACGGCGCGTCCCGGGTCTGATCGCCGCCGGGGGTGCCGCGCCGCCGCGCCGAGGCGGACGGCGGCGCGGCACCCCCGGCCTCTCGAAGGGAACACCGTCCATGGCCACCGACCTGGAGACGGGTGCGTACGACGCCGCCGACGCCGGCACCTACGAGGTGCTGCGCGACCGGCTGGCCGCCCAGGCCGCCGAGCTGGCCCGGCGCGCCGAGGACCTCAACACCCGCCGGGTGGAGGAGTTCGGCTCGGCCCGGCTCGAACTCGCCGGCACCGAACGGCTGCGCACCGAGCGGCCCGGGGTGCCCCGCGACATCGTCGCCGTCGGCGACGCCCTGCTGCTCGGCACCGCGGGCCGGTCCACCGCCGGCACCACCGAGGTGGCCGACGTCTTCACGCTCCACGACCGGGCACTGAACCCGCTGCCCGAGGACGCCGTCCCCGGACTGCTCGACGACCCGTCCTTCCGCCGGGAGTTCGCGGAACTGCACCGCTACTACCGGCAGGCCCGGCTGCTGCGACTGCGGCCCGTCGACGGGCGGCTGCTGGCCGTCTTCCGCACCGGCGAGAAGGCCGCCGACATCCGCGTCCTGCGCTGGACGCTCACCGACGACGGGCGGGCCGTCTTCCTCGACGCGCGCGGCGAACGCGACGACGCCTTCCCGCCGCCCCACGACGTCACCTGGACCGCGGCCACCCGCGAGGACCACGTCCTCGGCCGCCACCCCCATGTCTCGGTGGGCGGCGAGCTGTTCGTCACCACCGTCGGCGGCGCCCTGACCGTCAAGCTGGAGGACGACACCGAGACCGGCGAGGGCGTCCACGGCGAGCCCGTCGACGAACCCCTCCAGGCCCTCGCCGACGCGGACATCGCCCACGCCCGGGTCGGCGCCCTGATCCTGCTGCGTGTGCGGCCGTACAAGGAGGAGACCTACCGGCACCTGGTCTTCAACACCCTGACCCGGACGGTGGTCCGGCTCGACGGGATCGGCCTCGCCTGCCGCCGCCTCCCCGACGACCAGGGCATCGTCTTCCCCGGCGGCTACTGCCTGGCCACCGGCGCCCACAAGACGTACGGACTCGACGCCTCCCGGCTGGAGTTCGAGCGCGAGGTGCGCTCGCCCAACGGCGAGGACGTGCTGTACGCCTTCCACGCGCGCGGCGAGAGCCGGGCGCTGCTGCTGTCGTACAACACCATCCGCAAGGAGGTCGCCAACCCGCTGCCCTGCCGCGGCTGGGCACTGGCCGGCGACGGGACCTTCGCGGTGCTGCGGGCGGACGGCGACGAACCGGCCCGGACGCACCCGGTGCAGCTCTGGGACTCGCCCTACCTCTCCGACGCCCACGCCGCCGCCCGGCCCGCCGGCAGCGGACCGCTGGCCCGGGTCGGCAACGCCGACCTGGTGCGCGGCATCGCCGCCTGTCTCTCGGTGGCCGCCCTCGTCGCCGACGGCGTCACCACCGCCGAGGGCTACCGGGCGCTGGCCGACGGCTGCGTCCGGGCCGCCGACGCCCACCACTGGCTGGACGACGCCGAACTGGGCGCCCTGGCCGGGGCGCTGGAGGCGGTGCGGGAGACGGCCGAGCAGGTGCTCGGCGAGTTCGAGACCGTCCGCGATCTGACCCGGCGGGCCGCCGAGGCCCGCGACACGGCCGCCGAACGGATCGCGGCGGCCGTGCGGCGGCTGCGCGGCGAGGCCCCCCGCGACGCGGCGTCCTGGGTCGAGGGGCTGACCGAACTGCGGTACGCCCACGGGCAGTTGCTCAATGTCAAGGAGCTGCGCCACGCCGACGCCGAGGCGATCGACGCCCTCGCGGAGGAGGCCGAGCGGTCCCTGGCCGACCTCGGGCAGCGGGCCGTCGCCTTCCTCGCCCGCGAGGACGCCTTCGACGCCCAGCACGAGGAGGCGGAACGGCTCGTCGCGGACGCCGGGTCCCTGGCCACCGTCGCCGAGGCCGCCCCCGTCGCCGCCCGGCTCGACGAACTCGCCGACGGGCTGCGCACGGTCACCGACGTGGTCGCCGGGCTCGACATGGGCGACGCCACCGTCCGCACCGCCCTCCTGGAGCGCATCGCCGGGGTCCTGGCCGGGGTCAACCGCGCCCGCGCCACCCTCGACTCCCGCCGCCGGGCGCTCCAGGACCGCGAGGGCCGCGCCGAGTTCGCCGCCGAGACGGCCCTGCTCGGCCAGGCGGTCACCGCCGCCCTCGCCGCCGCCGACACCCCCGAGCGGTGCGACGACCAGCTCGCCCGGCTGCTCGCCCGGCTGGAGGACCTGGAGTCCCGGTTCGCCGAGTTCGACGGCTTCCTCGCGGAGCTGGCCGACAAGCGGACCGAGGTCTACGACGCCCTCGCCGCCCGCAAGCAGTCCCTCGCCGACGAACGCGCCCGCCGCGCCGAACAGCTGGCGGCCTCGGCCGCCCGCATCCTGGAGACCGTCGCCCGGCGCTCCGCCGTCCTCCCCGACGCCGACGCGGTCAGCGCCCACTTCGCCTCCGACCCCATGGTCGCCAAGGTCCGGCGCACCGCCGAGGACCTGCGCGCGCTCGGCGACACCGTCCGGGCGGAGGAACTGGACGGACGCCTCAAGTCCGCCCGGCAGGAGGCCGTCCGCGCCCTGCGCGACCGCACCGACCTCTACGCCGACGACGGCCGCACCCTGCGCCTGGGCAGCCACCGCTTCGCCGTCAACACCCAGCCCCTCGACCTCACCCTCGTTCCGCACGAGGACGGCCTCGCCTTCGCCCTCACCGGCACCGACTACCGGGCCCCCGTCACCGACCTCGGCTTCGCCGCCCCGGGGGACCACCGGGACCGCACGCTGCCCTCGGAGTCGCCCGCCGTCTACCGCGCCGAGCACCTCGCCGCCCGGCTGCTGCGCGAGCACGGCCCCGAGTCGCTCGCCGCGGCCGACCTGCCCGCCCTGGCCCGGGACACGGCCCGGGAGGCGTACGACGAGGGGTACGAGGCCGGGGTGCACGACACGGACGCGGTGGCCCTGCTCACCGCGCTGCTGCCGCTGTACGAGACGGCCGGGACGCTGCGCCACGAGCCCGCCGCCCGCGCCGCCGCCCAGTTGTTCTGGGCGCACGGCACCACGCCCGGGGAGCGCCAGTCCTGGACCCGCCGGGCCCGCTCGCTGGCCCGCGCCCGCGCCGCCTTCGGCGCCGGCCCCGCCGTCGACGACCTCCGCGGCGAACTGGCCCGCGCCCTGGAGGCGTGGAGCCCGGGCGCGGGGAACGGCCCGGCGGACGGGGACGGCGGGGGAGCCGGCCGCGGGGGGCGGGCGCGCCCGGGCGGTCCCGGGAGCCCCGGGGAGCCCTGGGGGCCGGACGGCGGCCGGGAGGCCGGGAGCGGCGGCGGGACCGTCCCCGTCGGCCCCGGTGGCCCCGGGGCGACGGCTCCGGGTGGTCCCGGCGGCCGGGGCGGGGCGTACGCCTCCGGTACCGGGAGCGCCTCCGGTACCGGGACCTCCGCGAGCCCTGGGAGCCCCGGAGGGTCCCGGGGCCCCGGGCACCCGTCCGGTCCCGGCGGGCGGCCCGGGGCCGTGAGCCCGGAGGCCCACGCCTCCGCCGCCTACCTCTTCGACGAACTCACCCTCGCTCCCGAGGGTTTCGTCCTCGGCGCCGCCACCCGCACCCTGCTGGAGAAGTTCCGCCGCACCGTCGGCGGCCCCGCCTACGACGACGACCTGGCCGCCCTCGACGACCTCGCCGCCCGGCGCCAGCTCGTCGAGGCGTGGCTGTCGTCGTACGCCGCCGCCACCGGCACCGGACTCACCGCCGGCGACCTGGCCGAGGCGGTGGCCGCCGAACTCTGCCCGGACCTGCCCCGGTACGACGGCGACGCCCCGCCGACCGCCGTGGTCGAGGGACTGCTCGGCACCCACCCGCGCGTCGAGGGCGGCCGGATGGAGCTGCGGCTCGACGAGTTCCTGGCCCGCACCGGCCGGTTCGCCGCGCACGACGTGCCCGCCTTCCGCGCCCACCAGCGGCGGCGGACCGCCCTGGTGGCCGCCGAGCGCGCTCGGCTGCGCCTGGACGACCACCGGCCCCGCGTCATGTCCGCCTTCGTACGCAACCGGCTGGTCGACGAGGTGTACCTGCCGCTCATCGGCGACAGCCTCGCCAAGCAACTGGGCGCCGTCGGCGGCGACAAGCGCACCGACACCGGCGGGATGCTCCTGCTGCTCTCCCCGCCCGGCTACGGCAAGACCACCCTCGTCGAGTACGTCGCCGAGCGGCTGGGCCTGATGCTGGTGAAGATCAGCGGGCCCGCGCTCGGCCACGACGTCACCTCGCTGGACCCGGCCGACGCGCCCAACGCCACCGCCCGCCAGGAGATCGAGAAGGTCAACTTCGCCCTGGCGTCCGCCAACAACACCCTGCTCTACCTCGACGACATCCAGCACACCTCGCCCGAACTCCTCCAGAAGTTCATCCCGCTGTGCGACGCCACCCGTCGCGTCGACGGCGTCCTGGACGGCCGCCCCCGCACCTACGACCTGCGCGGCAAGCGCTTCGCCGTCTGCATGGCCGGCAACCCGTACACCGAGTCCGGCGCCCGCTTCCAGGTGCCCGACATGCTCGCCAACCGGGCCGACGTGTGGAACCTGGGCGACGTGCTGACCGGCAAGGAGGAGGTGTTCGCGCTCAGCTTCCTGGAGAACGCGCTGACCGCCAACCCGGTGCTCGCCCCGCTCGCCGGGCGCGACCGGGCCGACCTCGGCCTGCTGGTCCGCCTCGCCGCCGGCGACCCCACCGCCCGCGCCGACCGGCTCGTCCACCCGTACCCCCGGGCCGAGCTGGAGCGCGTACTGGCCGTGCTGCGGCATCTGCTGGCGGCACGGGAGACGGTGCTCGCGGTCAACGCCGCCTATATCGCCTCGGCGGCCCAGACGGACGACGCGCGCACCGAGCCGCCGTTCCGCCTCCAGGGCTCGTACCGCAACATGAACAAGATCGCCCAGCGGATCCACCCGGTCATGAACGACGCGGAGCGCTCCGCCGTCCTCGACGACCACTACACCGCGGAGGCCCAGACCCTGGCCCACGGGGCCGAGGCGAACCTCCTCAAGCTGGCCGAACTGCGCGGCACCCTCACCCCGGAGCAGGCGGACCGCTGGGCCGAGGTGCGCGCCGCCCATGTGCGCGCCCGCGTCCTCGGCGGTCCCGAGGACGACCCGCTGGTCCGCGCGGTCGCCGCGCTCGGCCTCCTCGCGGACCGGGTCGCCGCCGTCGAGACGGCCATCTCCCGCGCCGCCGATCCGCGTCGTCTGCTCGCCGCCCCGCCCACCCGAAAGGAGCCGTGACGGTGTATCCCTTCCTCGCCCCGCTCGCCCCCGCCCTCCTGATCGTGGCCCTGAGCACCGCCGTCCTCGTCCGCCGCGACCGCCGCCGGATGGCCCCGGCCGCCGACGCCGGTCGCGCCGAGGGCGCCGGGCGCGAGCGACGCCTCCGGAACCCGCTCCGCCGCCTCCGGCGCACCCCTCGCACCTGACGGCCGCCGCCCGGGACGGGGGCGGCGCCGGGGGGTACCGCGGTGCCGGGCCGCTGGAACGGAAGCACCTGACCAGGGGGGCCGCGCGCGTGTCCGGCCCCCTCGGGCCCCGTACGGATGGGAGGGTGTGGGAGCCCACCGCCGCCCCACGGAGAGACCTCCTCGCATGGCCGTCATCCACCAGACCGTCCTCAAGCCCGACAAGATGGAACTGCTGGCCGCCTGGCTGCCCTCCCGGCCGTGGTACCGCGGCGGCGCGGAGGGGCCGGAGCCGGTCAAGGCGGGCGGCTTCCGGCTCGACGACCCGCGGGGTGCCGTCGGCATCGAGTTCATGATGGTCAACGACGTCTCCGGACTGCGCCCGGCCGCCTATCTGGTGCCGCTGGCCTACCGGGGCGCCCCGCTCGACGGGGCCGCGGAGGAGGCCCTCATCGGCGTCGCGGAGCACGGGGTGCTGGGACGCCGCTGGGTCTACGACGCCCTGCGCGATCCGGTGGCGGTGGCCCAGTTGGTGGCCCTGCTGGAGGGCCGGACGCGGGCCCAGCACCAGGACCTCAGCGACACCCCCGACGACGAACTCGTCCTCTCCCGCGCGGAGGACGCCGCCCCCGGCGCGGTGGACCCCGCGGCGGCGGAGGCGACCGACGACGCCGAGGGCACGGTGCTGACCTTCCCGCACGGCGCGGCCCTGCGCCTGCACCGCGCCCTGCGCCCGGCCCCCGGCGACGCCCCGGCGGCGGCACCGGAGGGGACGTCCCGGCTCACGGGCGTCTGGACGGCCGGGGACGACCGCCGCGTACGGGGCCTGCTCGCCGTCCTGCGCACGGGCCCGCGCCCCTGACACCGGCGTCGCCGCGCGGGAGCCCCATGCCGGGGCGCTGGCGATCGGGGTCCCTGTGACCGTCGAACGCCGGTGTCCCGCAGCGCTGTTGGCACGGGGCGGCCATCGGCGCCGGGACCCCCGGGCTACCCGGAACCCCCGGGCTGCTCGGGTCACCCGGAACCCCCGGGCTGCTCGGGTCACGGGGAACCGCCGGAGCGGCGGCCCGGGACGCTCGACTGATCGAACGGGCGGACCGCGGCACCCGTGCCGGCCCCAGCGCACGGCGGTGACCGCGATGTCGGCAGCCCCCGGAGCGGCGGATCGCGGCAGCTGGACCGATCGCGCGGACGGACCGCGGCACGCGCGGCGTCGGCAGCGCCCGTACCGCTCCCCGGCGCCCCGGTTGAATCCAACACCCGTGCCGCGCGCCCGTGCCGCGCGCCCGTGCCGCGCACCTGCGGCACGCACCCGTGCCGACCGGGCGCTCAGCCGGTGGCTGCGGGCCGGGGCTCGCCCCGGAAGACCTGGCGGGCGTGCCAGTCGCGGTGGACGGCGGCGACGGCGGGCGCGCCCGGCTGGGGCCCGGTGAGGGGCCGCCCGGCGAGCGCCGTCACCTGCGCCCGCGCGGCGGGTCCGTGACCGACGAAGCTCTGGGAGACGAGGACGCGGTGGCCGTCCCCGACGCCGAGCACCCCCTTGTCGAACAGCTTGTGGTGCAGTGAGCACAGGCACAGCCCGTTCTCCACGGAGTCCGGGCCGTCGAACGCCCACCAGCGCACATGCGCCGCCTCCAGCCCGACCGGCACCGCGCCGAGGCGGCCGTCGTAGCCGCAGAAGGCGCACCGGAACTCGTAGGCGGTCAGCACCCGTTCCCGCATCCGGGGGTCCCGCCGCCCGCGCGCCGCCGCGCGCGGCGCGGGCACGGCCGGTTCCAGCTCCAGCCCGACGGCCTCGCACAACTCGGCGTGCAGGGAGGGCGGGAAGTGCAGGTCGAGCAGGGACCGGGCCATCCGGGAGCCGAGGCCGGGATCGCGGCGCAGTGCCGCGCGCAGCTCCGGCGCGAGCCGCCCGGCGGCACCCGAGGAGCGGAGCGCGCCCTCACCGGTGCCGGGGGAGCCGGGCCCGCGGTCGGTGCGCACCTCCCACACCCCGTCGCTGACCAGATGGTGGAAGGGATAGGCGGGCGTCGTCCGGTTCGGCGGCCCGTACTCGGCCAGCAGCCCCCGCAGCTCCCCCTCGACGGCGCTGTACCGCAGCACCCCGTCGGCATCCGCCTGGAACCGCCCGAGCGCGTACAGCAGCAACAAGGGCTTGTGCGGCGCCCGGACCCCGTTCCGACTCCACTGCCGCAGCCCCGCCACCCGCTCCAACCAGTCCATGCCCCCGGATCGTAGCCACCGGCCCCGGCACCGGGCCGAGAGAGAGCCACATCGCGAGACTTACCGGAGACCGAAGTGCTCGGAGCGCATGAAGGACGTCACCGGGCGGACCCAGCGCGACGAGAAGCGGATGAGCGAGACGGCGATGCCGTCCGCCGAGCGTCCGCGAAGGGCCGATGGCGAGAGGCCGGTTAACCACATCACCGGCCACGGGGGCCGTGCGCGGACGGCTCCTGCCCCTCGCTCGAGATCGATGGTGGATCGTGTCCTCCCACGTTGGCGTGATGTCCGCCGGACCGTATCCGACGATCGGGACAGTCCGGCAATGAAGTTGTTGACAAAGGACGTTGACGGACGAGTGGGACGAAATCGGCTGTCCGGTCCTCGTCGTCGTTCCCGCCATCACAACACGCCGTGGTCTGCGGCAGCCCAATGACCTCGACACGGTCGATGTGCGAGTGAGGTGTATGAATCTGTTAACCCGTATTCTCGATGAGTCGAGGTAGAGCTGTGGGTCGCAGCAACGCATAAAGGCTCAGTTCAGCCTCCTTTCGCCTCTGTCTTCCCCTCTGTAGGGCTCACATCAGCGCCTGATCCGCCATGGCGGATGTGTGAGCACCGAGGATGCGCGCTTGGTCCATCCGTCTTGCACACCGTACGGTCCCTGCATCGGAAGCCAACCGCCCAACCATCCGGAGGAGCCATGCAGTTGGCGCACGGAGAACGAACCGGTCTGGTCACTCGGGCCCAGATCGCTGAGCGCGCGGGCGTGAAGCGCCCAGCCGTGTCGAACTGGGCCCGGAGACACGGGGACTTTCCCGTCCCGGTGCGCTCCGGCGATACGGAACTCTTCCGCGAGGCGGAGGTGGCGCGTTGGCTGGCCAATCGCACCGTTCCTGCCTCCCAGCGGCTCGATGGGGAACGGGTGGGAACCACCTACGCCGACCGCTTCCTCCGCTCCAGTGCCGATCACCCGGCTGCGGAGCCGGAGGATGCGGAGGGCGCCCGGCCTGTCGGGTCCGAGGACGAGAAGATCGTCGGCCGGCTGATGGGTCGTCTCGCTGACCGGGTCCGGGGCCCGGCGCCGATGGCGGACTACGTGAACCTCTGCCTCACCGTGATGTACGTGCGCCACGCGGAACCGGCGCGGTGGCGCCGGATCGAGGATGCCCTGTCAGCCGGTCAGGGGGGCCGGGATGTACCGGCGCTGCTCCGCACCCTCGGTGGTATGGCCCAGGAAGCACTGCGACGCAACGGCGATCACACCGACATGCGTGGCAGCCTGCTGCAACTGGAACCGCGGAGCTGGGACGACCTGGTCCTGGCGGTGCGGACGGCTGCGGGTACCGGAGCCGGCGCGTTCCAACTCGTGTGGGAGTCGTTCAGCGCCAGGGAAGGGCTGCAGAGTGCGGAGTACTGCAGCCCGGTGGGCCTGGCCTCACTGGCCGCCGAGCTCGTACTGACCCCGGGGCAGGAGGTCAGGGTCCTGGACCCCTATGCAAGGGGCGGGGAGATGCTGGCGGCCGCGTACCGACGCATCGGAAGCAGCCCGGATGCCATGTACGGCGAAACCCTCGACGGCAGGATGCAAGCGGTCGCGAGCCTGTACCTTCTCCACTTCGGGGTGCGGCCGCAACTGACCAGCACGCGGTCGGACCGGTGGCCACCGGACCGCGAACACAGCGCTGACGTGGTGCTGACGAACCCCCCCTTCAACATGAGTGACGTCCCTGATTCCGGGCGCCGAACGGGGCACTGGCCGTACGGAGCACCACCGCAAGGGAACGACAACCTGGCCTGGGTGCAGTACGTCCTCGGCGCCCTGGTACCGGGCGGCCGGGCCGTGGTGGTCATGCCGGTGAAGGCGGGCAACTCCGTGAACACCGCTGAGCGCAGGATCCGCCGTGCCCTTGTCTGCTGCGGGGCCGTGGAGTGCGTCATCACGCTGCCGTCCCACCTGTTCTCCGCGACGCCCGTGCCGGTCTCCCTGTGGCTGATTCGGCGGGTGGAGCGACCGGTCAGGGGAGACATCCTGTTCGTCGATGCCCAGGAGGCGGGTATGAAGGTCCGGCGTCGGCGGGTGTTGCGCGACATGGATCGCGAGGCCATCACGGCCCTGGTCCGGCCATGGCTCGACGGGAAGCAGCTCCCGGACGGCGAGGAGTATGCGGCACTCGCCACCGACCGGGGCCTGTCGGCTGTCGTCGTGAGCCGTGAGGTCGTCGCCGAAGATGTGTGCTCGCTGCTCCCGGCCCACCACTTGCGAGGTGGGAGCTACGGCCTTGCACCCGACTGGTCCCGGCTTCACGCGGCAGTTGAGGATGAGGCGGAGCAGGAGAGTGGGCTCCGCCTCCTGGAGCGGGGGTCGGCAGCAGCGGATCACCGATACGGTCCGGGGCGGGGACCCGCCGGCTGGCGGGAGACGGACCTCCGAGAGCTGTGCGAGGTCCAGCCCGGTCCGTCGTACACCCGGCTTCCGGCCGAGGTGCGTACGGCGGACGCCGGTGTCCCGCTCGTCTTCCCGCAGGATCTCATCGAAGGGAGGATCGCAGATGAGCCGCGGAACCGCGTGCCCTGGCGGACGGCTGAGCGGTTCGCGAAGTTCGAGTTGCTGCCCGACGACATCGTCTGCGTGCGTACCGGGGCCCAGCAGCAACCCGCACTGGTCTCGCGCCGCCAGGCCGGATGGCTGCTCAGCTCGAACGTGATGCGTCTGCGCGTGAAGCCGGATGCCGGGGTCGACCCGCTGTACCTCCACGCCTATCTGAGTCTCCGGTACGCACGGGAGTGGATGGCTCACCGTGCCGCGGCGACGGCGGCTCCCTCGCTGAGTTCCGAGGCCCTGCGCCACCTCCCGGTGCGCTTGCCGCCGCCCGGACAGCAGAGACGGAGTGTGGAACTCCTCGGTGAGCTGGACCGCCGCACGGCCGCGCACGCCTCGTACGTCGCCGCACTGGGCCGCCTGCGGACTGAACTGACCGAGCACCTGTTGCACGGATCGGTCGAGCCGCTGTGACGCCACCGTTTCACCCGCGCGACCACCCCCTCCCGCCCGTGCCTTCGAAAGGATTGATCCCATGCCCGAAACGACAGCCCCTCCTGGACGTACGTGGAAACTCTGGCTGGCGCTGTACGTCGCCTGCTCCATGGTGGTCGGCCTCTCCGTGAGCTTGTTGGTGCTCCGGTCGGGCGTCGCCACCACTGAGGTCGTCCTGGCCGGGGGAGGTGGCTTCGCGGGCTCCTTCGCGCTCTGCCTCGCCCTGCCTGCAGCCGTCCGCGAACTCAAACGACTGGGCTGACCGAACCGAACGACGACCATGTGGTGAACGGGCCGGTCGGAGAACCCGGCGCAGCCCCCTTGAACGCTCCTGGCGATGCACGAGCCCCAGGCGGTGCCTGGGGCTCTGTCGTGAGGCATACGGGGTGCGCGACGGAATGCGGCTGCGCCTCGAGAGCGGGAGACACGGGGCGCGTCACTGTCCCGTGGGCGTCCGGGGGCCCGCCCCAGTCACTCACGGATGGCCGGAGCAGGGCATCCGGGCTCCACCGTCACCCCCCGGGTCAGGGCCAGACCAGGCAGTACGGCTGGTGTCCCGCCTCGTGCAGGCGGTGGCTGAAGTCCTGCCACTCGTGGAGGAGCCGGTAGACGTTGAACGCGTCCCGGGGGCCGCCGCGGTCCGGGACCGTGGACCATATGAAGGCCGCTGCGCCGACCGCCTCCTCGCCGACGCCGCGCAGCGGGTCCACGACCGTCATCGGGAGCTTCACGACGGCGTAGTCGGGGTGCAGCACGACCAGCTCCAGGGGCGGCACCCGGTGCAGGGGCACGCCCTCGATGCCGGTGAGGACCATCGCCGCCATCGTCTCCGGCTTGATCTTCGTGAACATGCCGCCCATGCCCAGCTCGTCACCGCCCAGTTCCTCGGGGCGCATCGAGATCGGGACGCGGGCCGCCGTCGCCCCGTCGGGCGCGCCGAAGTACTTGTAGGTCACCCCCACCCGACCACCATTCCCGCTCCCCGCGCCCAGCCGCCCGCCGACCCGTCGGCCGGGGCGGTCCGGGTCGTCCGGCGCTCCGTACGACTGCTGTGACTCGCGTGCTTCGGTCATGTCCTCGGCGTCGCGTCGGTGCCTTCCCCGCCGGGCCCGACGAGGACCCAGACCATCGGTCCCCTCGCCCAGTCCGCCACCGCGATGCATATCTCCACCCGACTGCTTTTCTGGGCCGCACGGACCCGCCACGCGACCCGATCATCGTGTCAGTGACCTCCCCCGCGGCCGTCCGCCGAAACGTGTGGTGCGACAAATGTCCGCAGGATGCCGCTGACGGCCGTCCGCGCCGCCCGGTGGGCCGCGTGGACGTGCCCCAGTCTGGCAGACGGCACGGCTTCCGGGCCGGTTGTCTACCCTGAACGGGGTCACCCTGGGCAACCGGAGTCCGAAAGTCGCACAAGGACGAGAAGGTCGGAGTAGTCGCACGTCATGAGCGAACTGGCATATCCATACGAAGCACCGGCCTCGCGGGCGCTGTTCGACCGGGCCGCCGCCGTCACCCCCGGTGGCGTGAACTCACCGGTCCGGGCCTTCGGCGCCGTGGGCGGTACGCCCCGTTTCATGGTGTCCGGCAGCGGGCCGTACCTGACCGACGCCGACGGGCGCGAGTACGTCGACCTGGTCTGCTCCTGGGGACCGATGATCCTCGGCCACGCCCACCCCGAGGTGGTCGCCGCCGTGCGCGAGGCGGTCGGGCGCGGCACCTCCTTCGGCACGCCCTCGGAGGGCGAGGTCGCGCTCGCGGAGGAGATGACCGCCCGGGTCGCCCCGCTGGAGCGGGTGCGCCTGGTCTCCAGCGGCACCGAGGCCACCATGTCCGCCATCCGGCTGGCCCGCGGCTTCACCCGGCGCACCAAGGTGATCAAGTTCGCCGGCTGCTACCACGGCCACGTCGACTCGCTGCTCGCCGCCGCCGGGTCCGGGGTCGCCACCTTCGCGCTGCCCGACACCCCCGGTGTCACCGGCGCCCAGGCGAGCGACACGATCGTGCTGCCGTACAACGACCTCGACGCCGTGCACGCCGCCTTCGCCGCCCACCCGGGGGAGATCGCCTGCGTGATCACCGAGGCCGCGCCGGGCAACATGGGCGTCGTGCCGCCGCTGCCCGGCTACAACCAGGGGCTCAAGGACGCCTGCGCCGCGAACGGCGCGCTGTTCGTCTCCGACGAGGTGATGACCGGCTTCCGCACCAGCCGCGCCGGGTGGTACGGCGTCGAGGGCGTCGTGCCCGACCTGATGACCTTCGGCAAGGTCATGGGCGGCGGCTTCCCCGCCGCCGCGTTCGGCGGGCGGGCGGACGTCATGGAGCACCTCGCCCCCGCCGGGCCGGTCTACCAGGCGGGCACCCTCTCCGGGAACCCGGTCGCCACCGCCGCCGGGCTCGCCCAGCTCCGGCTGCTCGACGACGCGGCGTACGCCAGGGTCGAGGCCGTCTCGGCGAGCATCCGCGCGATGGTCGGCGAGGCGCTGGGCAAGGAGGGCGTCGCCCACACCGTCCAGGCCGCCTCCACCATGTTCTCCGTCTTCTTCACCGACCGCCCGGTGCGGAACTACGAGGACGCCAAGGCGCAGGAGTCGTTCCGCTACACCGCCTTCTTCCACTCGCTGCTGTCGAACGGCGTCTATCTGCCGCCGTCCTCCTTCGAGTCCTGGTTCGTTTCCACCGCCCACGACGAGCGGGCGCTCCAGCGCGTCGCGGACGCCCTCCCGGCGGCGGCCCGCGCGGCGGCGGAGGCGACGGCGTGAGCGCCCCCGACGGCACGGGCACCCCGGACGGCACGGCCACCCCCGGGGACGCGGGCACCCCCGGGGACGCGGGCACGCGCGAGGGCACCGGCACCCCCGGTGCCGGCCGGTCCGGCGACGGGCCGCGCAACGAGGACACCGACACGACGACCACGGGAGCGGACGGCCAGATGAGCGAGCGCGGGGACGACCTCACCGTCGTCCATGTGATGCGGCACGGCGAGGTCGACAACCCGACCGGCGTCCTCTACGGCCGCCTGCCCGGCTACCACCTCTCCGAGCTGGGCCGGCGGATGGCCGAGCGGGTCGCGGAGCACCTGGCCTCCCGCGACATCACCCATGTCGTCGCCTCCCCGCTGGAGCGGGCGCAGGAGACGGCGGCGCCGATCGCCAAGACGCACGGGCTGGACGTGGACACCGACGGGCGGCTGATCGAGGCCGGCAACGTCTTCCAGGGCAAGACCTTCGGCATCGGGGACGGCGCGCTGCGCAGGCCCGCCAACTGGAGGCACGTCGTCAACCCCTTCAGGCCGTCCTGGGGCGAGCCGTACGTCGACCAGGTGGTGCGGATGATGGGCGCGCTGCACACCGCGAAGGACCGGGCGCGCGGTCACGAGGCCGTCGTCGTCAGCCACCAGCTCCCCATCTGGATACTGCGGTCGTACGCCGAGCGGCGGCGGCTGTGGCACGACCCGCGCAAGCGGCAGTGCACCCTGGCCTCCCTGACGACGTTCACCTTCCGGGGCGACCGGATCGTGTCCGTCGGCTACACCGAGCCCGCGCTGGACCTCGTGCCGCCGCACCTGCGCGCGGGCGCCAGGCCGGTGAAGGGGGCGGGCGTTCAGGGCAAGGCGTTCGGCGCCTGATCCCTCACGGGCGGACCCGGCGGTACCCGGGAGCGAGGGGCGGCCCCGGCGGTGCGTGATCACCGCCGGGGCCGCCCCTTCGCCGTCACCCCGCGCCCGGCGAGCGGCCGGGTCCCGCGCCACCCCCGGGAGGCCGGGTCCAGCGCCCCGCGTCCCGGGAGGCCGGGCTCCGCGCCTCGGGAGGCCGTGCCCCGTACTTCCCGCACACCGCGCCCCGGGAGGCCGGGCCCCGTACTTGCCGCGCCCCCGCGCCCCGCACCCCGCGCGGTCGGCAGCCGAGCCCCGCTCCCTCCGTGCACCGGCGTCTCCGCGCGCCCCGCACCGCCCGTTCCGCGGCCCGCCCCCCCGTTACACAATCCGTACACATTTGCGGAACCCGCTCGTTCGTTGTGTCCTCTCTCCCAGTGCCGCGACAGGCAGCCTTCGCCCCGTCGCGGCGCCCGGCACGCCCGCCCGCCGCTCCGGCCGACCCCGGGGACGTCCCGCACGAGGACCTCCGGCCGGCCCGCGGGGCGCACGCACCGGACGCCGCTCGCCCCGGTGAAAGCCGCCCGTCGCGCACCAGTGACCGCACAGGACGCGACGAACGAGGCTGCGATGCGCACTCCCGACCGCACACTCACCCGCAGGGGGATGCTCGGCATCGGTGCCGGGGCCGCTGCCGCCGCCGGGCTCGCGGCCTGCGGCACCGGTTCCGGCTCCCGGACGCCCGCCGGTCCCGCCGGGGGCTCCCGCGAACCCGGCGGCCGTCCCTCCCCGTCCGGCAGCCCCGAGCCCACCGCCCGGCCGATCGGCGACGGCTCCACCGCGTTCACCGGGCGGCAGCCGCACCAGCCGGCCGCGCCCCGGCCGCTGGAGCCGGGCCAGGCGCCGCCGCAGTTCGTCGTCTTCTCGTGGGACGGCGCGGGCGAGGTCGGCAACGGGCTGTTCCCGCGCTTCCTGGACCTCGCCGAGGAGCACGGCGCCCACATGACCTTCTTCCTCTCGGGCCTGTACCTGCTGCCCGAGTCGAAGAAGCGCCTCTACGACCCGCCGAACAACCCGCGCGGCGCCTCGGACATCGGCTACCTCACCGACGCCCACATCAAGGACACCCTGGCCGGGGTGCGCCGGGCGTGGCTGGAGGGCCACGAGATCGGCACCCACTTCAACGGCCACTTCTGCGCGGGCCGCGGCAGCGTCGGCGACTGGACCCCGGCCCAGTGGCGCAGCGAGATCGACCAGGCCAAGGCGTTCGTCAAGGAGTGGCGCACCAACACCGGCTGGCGGGACGAGCCGGCCCTCCCCTTCGACTACGACAAGGAGCTGGTCGGCGGACGCACCCCGTGCCTGCTCGGCCAGGACCGGCTGCTGCCCACGGCCCGGGAGCTGGGCTGGCGGTACGACGCCTCCTCGCCGGGCGGGCGCCAGACCTGGCCGGTGAAGCGGGGCGGGATCTGGGACCTGCCGCTCCAGCAGATCCCCTTCCCCGGGCGCTCCTTCGAGGTGCTCTCGATGGACTACAACATCCTCGCCAACCAGTCCGTCAGCACCACCCGGGCCCCCGCCCACAACCACCCGGCCTGGCGGACCCAGGCCACCGAGGCGTACATATCGGGCTTCCGGCGGGCATACGAGTCGAACCGGGCGCCGTTGTTCATCGGCAACCACTTCGAGGAGTGGAACGGCGGCATCTACATGGACGCCGTCGAGGAGGCCCTGAAGCACATCGCGCGGGAGCGGGACAAGGGCGGCGACATCCGGATGGTCTCCTTCCGTCAGTTCACCGACTGGCTGGACGCGCAGCGCCCCGAGACGCTGGCGGCGCTGCGCACCCTGGACGTGGGACAGGCCCCGGCGGGCGGCTGGAAGGCCCTCCTCGGCACCCCGGACACCGGCGACGGCACGGGCACGGGGGCCGGCGACGGCGACGGCACCCCGGACGCCCCCGGCGAGGCCACCTGACGCGCCCCGGCGCCGGGCCCAGGACGCGCCCCGGCCCCCTTTGAGTCCCTCCGGAACCTGGCCGCCGAGGCTTCCCGGCGAGACCCCGGCCGAGGCCCCGGCGAGACCCCGGCGAGGCCCGGCCGAGCGCCGCCGCGCCGCCGTCCCCACCCGCCGAGCCGAGCCCCCGCCGCGCCCCCGAGTCGCGCCCCCGAGCCGCGCCGCCGGGCCGAGCCCCCGCACCCCGCCCCGGCACCGGCCGATGTCCCCGGCACCCCCGGCGAACACCCCCTGATGTGCGGGTTCCTCCCGGTGAGGGGGGTGCCCAAGATCCCCGGAACCGACATGCGAAACTTTTCACATGAGTGCCGACAGTCGCGTCCCGCTGCTCTCGAACCGCGCCACCCCCCGGCGCTCGCGCCGCGCCGCCGCCCGCGTCCGCCGACACGCCGCCCTGACCGCCTCGGCCGCCGCGTGCGTGCTGCTGGTCTCCGCGTGCACCTCGGGGGGAGTGTCCGGCGGAGGCGGCCAGACCGGGTTCATCACCGGCCCGGACGGCATCTCCACCGCCAAGGAGAGTGAGCGCGCCGACGTCCCGGACCTGTCCGGCGAGACCGTCACCGGGGGCCGCGCCGACGTCGCCGACTACAAGGGCAAGGTCGTCGTCGTCAACGTCTGGGGCTCCTGGTGCCCGCCCTGCCGCGCCGAGGCCAAGAACTTCGAGAAGGTCTACCAGGACGTCAAGGACCAGGGCGTGCAGTTCCTCGGCATCAACACCCGGGACCCCCTGGTCGGCCCGGCCCGCGCCTTCGAGAAGGACCACGGGGTCACCTACCCGAGCATCTTCGACCCCACCGGCAAGCTGATGCTGCGCTTCAAGAAGGGCACGCTCAACCCGCAGTCCGTCCCCTCCACGCTCGTCGTCGACCGTGAGGGCAGGGTCGCCGCGCGCTCCCTCCAGGCGCTCAGCGAGGAGAAGCTGCGCGCCATGATCGCCCCGTACCTCGACGACGCCCCGAAGAAGACGAACGCGGAGAAGTGACGTGAGCGCCCTCACCACGCTCGCCGCGGACGGCGCCAACGGCACGGTGCTCAACGGCGCCCTGCTGCTCGCCCTGCCCATCGCCCTGCTCGGCGGCCTGGTCTCCTTCTTCTCCCCCTGCGTGCTGCCCCTCGTGCCCGGCTACCTCTCCTACGTGACCGGGATCGCCGGCACCGATCTGGGCGAGGCCCGGCGCGGCCGGATGGTGGCGGGCGCCTCCCTGTTCATCCTCGGCTTCACCGCGGTGTTCGTCTCCAGCGGCGCGCTGTTCGGGTACTTCGGCGACACCCTCCAGTCCAACCGGGGCGTGCTCACCACCGTCCTGGGCGTGCTGATGGTCCTGATGGGCGTCTTCTTCATGGGACTGATGCCCTGGCTCACCCAGCGCGAGTTCCGCTTCCACCGCAGGCCGGTCAGCGGACTGGCCGGGGCGCCCGTCCTGGGCGCGCTGTTCGGCATCGGCTGGACGCCCTGCATCGGCCCCACCCTCGCCTCCGTGCTGGCGCTCTCCGCCGACCAGGGCACCGCGGGCCGCGGCGCCGCGCTGACGGTGGCCTACTGCCTCGGCCTCGGCCTGCCGTTCGTGCTGGCCGCGGTCGCCTTCCGGAAGGCGCTCGGCGCCTTCGGCTGGGTCAAGCGGCACTACGTCTGGGTGATGCGGGTCGGCGGCGTCATGATGATCGTGACCGGCGTCCTGCTGATCACGGGGGTGTGGGACACCATCGTGCAGCAGATGCAGGTCTGGTCCAACGGCTTCAACGTGGGAATCTGAACCGATGAGCGGTACTTCGAAAACGGCGCCGGACAAGGGTCCGCGGACCGACGGCGACGACCGGGAGCTCGGCGCGGCCGGGTCCGCGCTCTCCACCGCCCCGGCGGAGGAGAGCGCCTCGGCTCCGCCCTCCTTCGGGGCCGTCGGCTGGCTGCGCTGGTTCTGGCGCCAGCTCACCTCGATGCGGGTGGCGCTGCTGCTGCTCCTGCTGCTGTCGCTGGGCGCGATCCCCGGCTCGCTGATCCCGCAGTCCGGCTCGGACGCCTTCAAGGTCGCGGAGTTCCGCCGCGACCACGAGGTGCTGGGACAGGTCTACGACCGGCTGGGCCTCTTCCACGTCTACAGCTCGGTGTGGTTCTCCGCGATCTACATCCTGCTGTTCGTCTCGCTCATCGGCTGCATCGTCCCGCGCACCTGGCAGTTCGTCGGCCAGCTCCGGGGCCGTCCGCCGGGTGCCCCCCGGCGGCTGACCCGGCTGCCCGCCCACACCACCTGGCGCACCCCGGCCTCCCCCGAGGAGGTCCGGGAGGCCGCCCTCGCGCTGCTGCGCCGGCGCCGCTTCCGCGCCCACACCGCCGGTGACGCGGTCGCCGCCGAGAAGGGCTACCTGCGGGAGGTCGGCAACCTCGTCTTCCACGTCGCGCTGATCGTGATGCTGATCTCCTTCGCCTGGGGCCAGCTCTTCAAGTACGAGGGCAACAAGCTGATCCTGGAGGGCGACGGCTTCTCCAACACGTTCACCCAGTACGACGACTTCAAGTCCGGGAACCTCTTCGACCGGGACCACGACCTGGTCCCCTTCAGCTTCTCCCTGAAGGACTTCCACGGCACCTACGAGCTGTCCGGTCCCAACCGCGGCACCCCCCGCACCTTCGAGGCCGAGGTGGTCTACAGCGAGGGCGCCTACGGCGAGGAGAAGGCGAAGACCATCAAGGTCAACAAGCCGATGGAGATCGACGGCTCCAAGGTCTACCTCACCGCCCACGGCTACGCGCCGGTGCTCACGGTGCGGGACGGCCGGGGCAACGTGGTGATGGACCGCGAGGCCACCGCCCTGCTGCCGCAGGACGCCAACATCACCTCCGCGGGCGCCGTCATGGTCCGCGACGGCTACCGGAACGCCAAGGGCGTCAAGGAGCAGCTCGGCTTCTCGGCGGTGTTCGTGCCGACCTTCGCGGGGGAGGGCAGCGGCACGATGTTCTCCCAGTTCCCGGCCCTGGTGAACCCGCGGCTCGCGCTGAACGCGTACCACGGCGACCTGGGCGTCGACGCGGGCATCCCCAAGAGCATCTACCAGCTCGACACCCGCAAGCTGAAGCAGTTCAAGGACGCCGACGGCAAGCCGTTCGCCAAGCGGCTCGCGGTGGGCGAGACCATGACCCTGCCGGACGGCGCCGGGACGGTCACCTTCGACGGTGTCCGGGAGTGGGCCAACTTCCAGGTCACCGAGCAGCCCGCCAGCGGCTGGGCGCTCGCCGGTTCCGTCGCCGCCATCCTGGGGCTCGCCGGCTCCCTGTTCATCCAGCGCCGCCGGGTCTGGGTGCGGGCGGTCCGGGGCGCCGACGGCGTCACCGTCGTCGAGATGGCCGGGCTCGGCCGCAGCGAGTCCGCCAAGGTCCCGGAGGAGCTCGGCGACCTCGCCGCGCTCCTGTACGAGAAGGCGCCCGGCGTTCCCGACGCCGGACCGGCAGACGGTGCCGCCGGGGACGGGCCCGAGCCCGCCGCCCCGGACGAGACCCCCGAATCCCCCGACCCGCACCCCGCATCCGCCGAAGGGGCTGAGCAGTGACCCTCGCCGCCGCAACCGAGTTGGCCCTCGCGACCAACGAACGCCTCGCGAACGTCAGCAACACGCTGATCTACTCCGCGATGGCCGTCTACACCCTGGCCTTCTTCGCCCACATCGCCGAGTGGCTGTTCGGCAGCCGCAGCAAGGTCGGCCGCACCGCCGCCGCGCTCACCGCCGACGCCGGGGCGCGGGCGGCGGAGGCGGCCGGCCCGTCCGTCACGGTGCGCGAGGGCGGCGGCACCGCCGTGCTGGAGCGGCCGAAGGTCGTCGTGCGCGCGGCGGCCGGCTCCCGCGACGTGCCCGACGGACCGGGCGCCCACGGCGGCACCGAGAAGGGCGACCTGTACGGGCGGATCGCGATCTCGCTCACGGTGCTGGCCTTCGCCATCGAGGCGGGCGGGGTGCTCACCCGCGCCCTGTCGGTGCGCCGGGCGCCCTGGGGCAACATGTACGAGTTCAACATCACGTTCACGACGGTCGCCGTCGGCGTGTACCTCGTGCTGCTGGCCCTGAAGAAGAACGTCCGCTGGCTCGGCCTGCCGCTGATGACCACGGTCCTGCTCGACCTGGGCCTCGCCGTCACCGTGCTGTACACGGCCAGCGACCAGCTCGTCCCGGCCCTGCACTCCTACTGGCTGTACATCCACGTCTCGACGGCGATCCTCTGCGGCGCGGTCTTCTACGTCGGCGCGGTCTCCACGATCCTGTACCTCTTCAAGGACAGCTTCGAGAACAAACTCGCCACCGGCGGCTCGCCCGGCCGCTTCGCCAACTCCGTCCTGGACCGGCTGCCCTCCGCGGCCTCCCTGGACAAGTTCGCCTACCGCGTCAACGCCGCGGTCTTCCCGCTGTGGACGTTCACGATCATCGCGGGCGCGATCTGGGCGGGCGACGCCTGGGGCCGCTACTGGGGCTGGGACCCCAAGGAGACCTGGTCCTTCATCACCTGGGTAGCCTACGCCTGCTACCTGCACGCCCGCGCCACCGCGGGCTGGAAGGGCCGCCGGGCCGCCTATCTGGCCCTGGCCGCCTTCGCCTGCTGGCTGTTCAACTACTACGGCGTGAACATCTTCGTCTCCGGCAAGCACTCCTACGCAGACGTGGGCCTCGCCGCCCTGCGCTCCGCGGGGTTCTGACCGGCAACCGCCGTCCGGCGGCGGTCACGGCCGCCGCCGGTCCCGGCTACACCCGCTCGCGGGCGGCCGTGCGCACGGTGTCGCGCAGCCGCTCCAGGTACAGCCGCATGTTCTTGTGGGCCTCCTCGGTGTCCGGGTGCCGGGCGGCGAACCACAGTCCGTCGGGGAGCCGGGTGACCCAGACGCACACCTGGTCGCCGTAGGAGACCCGCAGCAGCGCGTAGGCCGTCAGCTCGGTCCAGCGGTCGGCGCCGGGCACGCCGCGCGCGTCGACGTACGACACGATCGAGTACAGGTCGGGCGAGGTGGGGCGGAAGTCCGTGCCGAGCAGGCGCAGCACCCGGTCGACGGGCATCCGGGCGAGCCGCCGGTTGGCGCGCAGTTCGGCGTGGACGGTGCGCAGCGCCGCCGGGAAGCCGGTGGCCGCGCTGACCGGGACCTCGACGGGGGCGGCGCCGACGTACCAGCCCACCGAGTCCGACCACTCGGAGCGGGCCCTGGTGTGGAAGGGCACCACCGTGCGGTACACCGGGAGGCCGCCGATCTCGTGGACGGCGACGGCGGTGGCGGCCAGCACCCCGGCCAGGGTCCCTCCGCTGGTGCGGCAGTACGCCTCGAAGGCGGCGGCGTCGGCGGCGTCCACCAGGGGCTCGCGGAGCATCCTCTGGACGGGCAGCGGCGCGCCGGGCTCCAGCCCGAGGTCCAGCGGGAAGGACGGCAGCCGCCCGTCGCAGCGCTCGATGAACTCCCGCCAGCGGGCGACGATGCCGTGGCCCCCGTCGATCCGGTCCGCGTCGGCCCGCTCCGCCTCGCAGAAGTCGACGTAGCTGCCGACCGGGGGGTCCGCCGGTTCGGTGCCGGCCACGCCCGCCGCGTACAGCTCGTGGATCTCGACGGGGATGCGGTAGATCGAGTAGGCGTCGACGTTGCTGTGGTCGAAGGCCATGTACACGCTGGCGCCGTCGTCGCGCAGGACGGCGGTGTAGATGAGGTTGGGCCAGCGCAGGGCGTCCGCGACCCCGTCGAAGCGGTCCTGGAGGTAGCGGGCGAGGACGACGGGGTCGGTGAACTCCCCCGCCTCCTCGCGGTGCAGCGACACCGCGTCCGGGCCGAGCGTGAACCGGCGCATCCCGGTGCTGGGTTCGCCGCTCCAGCGGAAGCCGCTGCGCAGCGTCTCGTGCCGGACGGTCCAGCGGCGCAGCGCCTCCTGGAGGGCGTCCAGGTCGACGGGGCCCGGGATGTCGAAGGCGGCGCCGAGCCAGGTGGGCACGAACAGGCCGCCGTCGCGCACGGAACGGGCGGTCCGGATGTGCGACTCCTGGATGTAGGCGGGTGGCCGGACGTCGTCCGGCAGTTCCGCCGCGGCCCGCACGGTGCCCGGGCCGAGGGTCCATTCGACGAGGCGGCCGGGCCTGATCTCGCAGCGCTGGATGTCGGTCATTCGCACGAGGGGTCTCCGTTCGCAGGGTGTCACAGACCCGACCAAGGGAATGCCGTTCCGGCCGCGGCACACCCCGGGTCCGGGAACACTTCAGCGAAACGGATGGCTCCTCGAACGCCGATACGCCTCCGGCGGAGCCCGGGGCACGACCCCCGGCCAGCGCCCGCGCCCCGGCCAGCGCCCGTGCTCCCGGCCAGCGCCCGCGCCCCCCGGTCCGCCGGTGGAGGGACGGGCCGCGGGGAGGCGGCTGCCCGGGTCCCGCTCCGCCGTCCGGCCCGGTACCGCCGTCCGGCCCGGTACCGCCGTCCGGTTCAGCAGGCGAGCCGGACCAGCAGGGCGTGGTCCGTGGCGCTGCGCCGGTAGCGCAGGTGCCGGGTCTCGCGCGCGTGCCGCCGCTGCCAGTCCTCCACGTCGGCCGGGTCCTGGCACGGCCCGGACGCGGCACCGCAGCCGGCGCCCTCGCCGGAGACGCAGCGGGCCTCGTACTCCGGCCGGGCCGAGGGGTCGGGCAGGATCGAGTACGGCACCCGGCGCGGCAGCGGCGCCCCGGGGTGGCCGTCGCGGAGGTGCCGGCCGAGCAGCACGTCGGCGTCCGTCTCCGCGCTGCCGTCCCCCGCGGCGCGGGCGGTCTCCCGCCGCGCGGTCAGGGCGGCGCAGTCGGCGCACCCCGCGACCGGCTCGGGCGCGGGCCCGGCCGGGACCAGCGGCCGGGCGTCCCACACCCCGTACGGGGAGGGGCCCTCGGCCGCCCGGACGCCCGCCCCGCGCCGCTCCTCGGGGGTCACCGCCCGGAGCGCGGCCGGATCGGCCTGCCACTCCCGGCCGCCGCCGACCTGCCGCAGCGTCACCCGTGGCCCGGCGGGCCCCCGGTACTCACCCACCGCGCGCGTGTGCCGGTCGTAGACGAGCGTTCCCGGTTCCATGTTCCTGCCTCCGTCACTCTGGGTGCAACGAGAGTTGCCCAATGGAACCGGCTGGGGCAATGCTTGACGCGTGACACCGATCGTCTGTCACGGAGGGGGAGTTCGTCCCATGGCACGGCGCAGGACCGGCGGCTCGGGCGCGACCACGGCCGTCGTATTCGGTGAGGTGCTGCGGCACTTCCGGGAGGGCGCGTCGCTGACGCAGGAGGCCCTGGCGGCCCGCATCCCCTGCGACCGCTCGCACGTGGCGCGGGTGGAGGCGGGCACGAGGGTCCCGCAGGACACGTTCGCGAAGACGTGCGACACCCTGCTGGCGACGGGCGGGGTACTGACCCGCCTGTGGAGCCGGATCGACTGGTACCCGCAGGTGGAACACCCGGACTGGTTCCAGCGGCGGGCGGAGATGGACGCCGAGGCAGTCTCCATCCGCGCTTACCAGACGCAAGTGATGCCAGGTCTGCTGCAAACGCCTGACTACGCGTCAGCGTTGTTCACTCGCCGTCTGATGGATACCGCCGATGTGAGTGACCAGGTGCGGGCTCGGATGAGTCGCCAACAGCGCTTCTACGGGCAGGGTGGCCCGCTCTACGTAGTCGTTCTGGACGAGGTTTGTCTCCGCCATGTGGTGGGCGGTGCGGTGGTCATGCGGGAACAGTGTGCGCATTTGCTCAAGGTGGGCCAGCTTTCCAACATCCGCATCCAAGTTGTCCCGTTGCGGCTTTCGGATGTCGACCGGCCGGACACGTCCTTGTCATTGATCGAACTGCCCAATGGCAAACGGTGGGTCTACTCGGAGTCGTTGGATCGTGGCCACTTCAGTGACGATCCGACTGTCTTTGTCCGCCACAGCGCGACTTATGATGTGCTACGCGCGGACGCCTTGTCGGCTTCTCAGTCCGCTGTCTTCATCAACGATGTGATGGAAGGGTACGGCGACCATGAAGAGCCACGATCTGAGTGCTGCCAGTTGGGTCAAGAGCAGCTACAGCGGGGCCAACGGCGGCGACTGCGTCGAGGTGGCCCCCGGATTCCCATGCGTCGTTCCGGTCCGCGACAGCAAGAACCCTGACGGTCCGGTGCTGGTCGTCGGTGCGGTGGCGTGGTCCGCGTTCACGTCGGCGCTGGACTGACCCCGGTGAACGGCCGGGAGCCCGACCGGACCCGCTGGATCAGGAGCAGCCGCAGCGGAGACAACGGCGGCAACTGCGTGGAGGCCATTCTCGGATTCCCGGGCGTCGTCCCGGTCCGCGACAGCAAGAACCCCGACGGCCCGGTGCTGGTCATCGGCCGGACCGCCTGGGCCGCGTTCACCGCGCCCCTCTCCCGCTGACGCCGGGGTCGGCCCCGCCCGAAGCCCGCTCGCCCCGCGCCCCGGCGGGACCGCGCCCCGGCGGGACCGCGCCCCGGCGGGACCGCGCCCCGGCGGACCGGAACGCGGGGTCTTCCGGTGTCAGGGGCCTATCCTGCCCCTGAGAGTTGGTCGCACCGGGGGCCAGCACGCCGGGAGCCAGGAGGACAGGTGCTGACACGGCTCGAAGTGGACGGGTTCAAGAACCTGCTGGGCCTGGACGTGGAACTGGGGCCCTTCACCTGTATCGCCGGGGAGAACGGAACGGGCAAGTCGAACGTCTTCGACGCGATCCAACTGCTCAGTCTGCTGGCCGACAGGCCCCTGATGGAAGCCGCCCAGGAGGTCCGGGGAACGAGCGGCGAACGCCATGGCGACGCCCGCGACCTGTTCTGGAACGGGTACGAGCCGGGCGAGCACCGCATGCGGTTCGCCGCGGAGATGCTCGTGGCCCCGGAATCCGTCGAGGACGACTTCGGCAGGATCTCCCCACCGCCGACATCCTCCTTCCTCCGCTATGAGCTGGAGCTGGGGTACCAGCCCCCCGCCGGAGCGGAGAAGATCGGCAGGCTGACCCTTCTCCACGAGAGCCTGGGGTACATCCGCAAGGGAGACGCCCTGGCCAGGCTGCGCTTCCCGCACAGCAAGCAGCGCTTCCGGGACACGATGATCACCAGCAAGCGCTACGGCACCTCCTTCGTCTCGACCTCCATGGAGGAGGGGGGCCCGGTCATCCGCGTCCACCAGGACGGCGGCAGCCGGGGCCAGCCGCGCCCCGCCGCCGCCGCGCGTGCCCGCGCGACGGTGGTCTCCACGGTGACGTCGAGTGACGATCCCACGATCCTCGCGGCTCGCCGGGAGATGCAGTCCTGGCGCCGTCTCGCCCTGGAGCCCTCCGCGCTCCGCAGCTCCGACGAGTACGTGGATCCCCGTTCCATGGGGCCCAACGGCCGCCACATGCCGGGAGCCCTCTTCCGGATCGCCCTCCAGGACGCCGAGCCCGACGACGATCCGTCCCGTGTCTACGCGCGGGTGGCCGGCCGCCTCTCGGACCTCTCGGGTCTCCAGGTGCGCACCCTCGACATCCAGGAGGACGACGTTCGTCAACTGCTGACCATCCGCCTGCACGAGATCAGCGGGATGGTCCTGCCCGCGCGGAGCCTCTCGGAGGGGACCCTCCGGTTCCTGGCCCTCTGCGTGCTGCTGGAGGATCCCGAAGTGCGCGGGCTGATCTGCATGGAGGAGCCGGAGAACGGAATCCACCCCGCCAACCTCTCAGCCATGGTCGGCCTGGTCAGGGACCTGGCGGTGGATCCGTTCGAGGTACCGGGTGACGAGAACCCGTTCCGGCAGGTGCTCATCAACACCCATTCCCCGGGGATCGTCCACCTGGTCGACGCGGGCGATCTGCTGTTCGCCGACACCGAGGCGTACCGGATGGCGTCGGGTGAAGTGACGCGCCGCCTGCGGCTGCGCCCGGTCGGCGGCACCTGGCGGGCGACCGGTGCGCGCAGCCATGTCACCAAGGCGGACATCCTCCCGTACCTTGAAGTCCCTCCGGAGGCACGGCTCACCTTCGCCGAGGGCGTCGCGTGACGCTCCGGATCCTCTTTCTCAGCGAGGGAAGCAGCGACGCGGGACTGGTGCCGCACATCGAACAGATCGCCGTACGGCTCGACGTGCCCGTGGTCGTCAGCGCCCCGGACCTGTCCTGGCTCCGCAGACCAGTCGGGCGGGAGGTCTCCGACAAACTGAGGGTCGTGCGGGAGGAGCTGAGCGACGACTTCGACCTCGCCCTCCTCCACCGCGACGCGGACCGTTCCCCGGCCGGGTCCAGGCGGGACGAGATCCACAGGTCGGTGGAGTCCGTCTGGCCCGGCCTGCGCTGGGTGCCGGTGATCCCGGTGCGGATGCTGGAGGCATGGCTGCTCCTGGACGAGGCCGCCATCCGGCAGGTGGCCGGCAATCCCAAGGGACGGGTCGGACTCGCGCTGCCCCACGCCTCGGCCGTCGAGAAGGTACCGGACCCGAAGAAGACCCTGAAGGAGGCGATCGCCAAGGCCAGCGAGCTGAAGGGACGCCGACTGGAGGCCCTGAACAAGCGGTTCCCCCACAACCGGCACCGGCTTCTCGAACTGCTCGGCCAGGAGGGCCCGGTGAGCGACGTGCCCTCATGGAGGGCCTTCGTGTCGGAGCTGAGCGCCGCGCTGGAATCCCTCCGGGGCTGAAGGCGACGGTCCGTGCCCGGAGGCGGCGCCAGGTGGCCGCCGCTCCTCCGCGCCCCCGGGGAGAGTCCCCCCCGGGAGGCTCAGTCCCCCTTCGGGTCCTCGTCGCGGTCCTTCTTGCGCTCCTCGTCCAGGGACTTCAGGAACTCCGGGTTGTCGTCCGGGGCCACCCACCGCCGGCGGGAGCCGCCGGGCTGCCAGGGCGAGCCGGCGCCCGGGTGCCGCTTCTTGCCGGCGATCAGCCACGACAGGGAGCCGACGAGCGGGAAGAGCAGCACGAGGATCGCCCAGAGCGGCTTGGGCATGTGGCGGATGTCCTCGTCCTTCGTGCTGATGCAGTCGATGAACGCGTACACGCTCATCGCCAGGGGCACGAGGAACATCAGCACCCGGAGCATGGTGCCCTCCAAGGGACGGGGTGGGGCGATACGGGCCGATACGGGGTCGGTACCAGGCCAGGGTAGCCGCTCGGGGATACTGGACCGCATGGCTTACGACGATCTCCGCTCCCTGCTCAGGGCCCTGGAACGCGAGGGCGACCTCAAGCGCGTCAAGGCGGAGGTGGACCCGCACCTGGAGGTCGGGGAGATCGTCGACCGGGTGAACAAGGCCGGCGGCCCCGCCCTGCTCTTCGAGAACGTCAAGGGCTCCGACATGCCCCTGGCGATGAACGTCTTCGGCACGGACCGCCGACTGCTCAAGTCCCTCGGCCTGAAGTCCTACGACGAGATCTCGGAGCGGATCGGCGGGCTGCTCCGCCCCGAGCTGCCGCAGGGCTTCGGCGGGATGCGCGAGGCGTTCGGCAAGCTCGGCACGATGACGCACGTCCCGCCGAAGAAGGTCAAGGACGCGCCCGTCCAGGAGGTCGTCCTCACGGGTGACGACGTGGACCTCGACCGGCTCCCCGCCCTCTTCACCTGGCCGCAGGACGGCGGCTCCTTCTTCAACCTCGGCCTCACCCACACCAAGGACCCGGAGACGGGCATCCGCAACCTGGGCCTCTACCGGCTCCAGCGCCACGACAGGCGCACCATCGGCATGCACTGGCAGATCCACAAGGACAGCCGCAACCACTACCAGGTGGCCGCCCGGCGCGGCGAGCGGCTGCCCGTCGCCATCGCCTTCGGCTGCCCGCCCGCCGTGACCTACGCCTCCACCGCCCCGCTGCCCGGCGACATCGACGAGTACCTGTTCGCCGGGTTCGTGCAGGGCAAGCGGATCGAGATGGTGGACTGCAAGACCGTCCCGCTCCAGGTGCCGGCCAACGCCGAGGTGGTGCTGGAGGGCTGGCTGGAGCCCGGCGAGATGCTGCCCGAGGGCCCGTTCGGCGACCACACCGGCTTCTACACGCCCCAGGAGCCCTTCCCGGCGCTCACCATCGACTGCGTGACCATGCGCAAGCGCCCGCTGCTCCAGTCCATCGTGGTCGGCCGTCCGCCGACCGAGGACGGGCCGCTGGGCCGCGCCACGGAGCGGTTCTTCCTGCCGCTGCTCAAGATCATCATCCCGGACATCGTGGACTACCACCTGCCCGAGGCGGGCGGCTTCCACAACTGCGCGATCGTCTCGATCGACAAGAAGTACCCGAAGCACGCCCAGAAGGTGATGCACGCAGTCTGGGGCGCCCACATGATGTCCCTGACCAAGCTGATCGTGGTGGTCGACGCCGACTGCGACGTCCACGACCTGCACGAGGTCGCCTGGCGGGCCCTCGGCAACACCGACTACGCCCGCGACCTGACCGTCGTCGAGGGCCCCGTGGACCATCTGGACCACGCCTCCTACCAGCAGTTCTGGGGGGGCAAGGCCGGCATCGACGCCACCCGCAAGCTGCCCGGGGAGGGGTACACCCGGGACGGGGGCTGGCCGGACATGGTGCTGTCCGACCCGGAGACGGCGGCGAAGGTCGACCGCCGCTGGAAGGAGTACGGACTGTGACGTCGGCCTCCGCCGCCCTGCCGCGGCAACCGGGGCGCACCAGGGCGTTCCTGCGCCTGGTGATGATCGAGCACTCGGTGTTCGCGCTGCCCTTCGCCTACATCGCCGCGCTGACCGCGATGTACGAGTGGGACCGGAACATCCACTGGGCCCGGCTGCTCCTGGTCACCGTCGCCATGGTGGGCCTGCGGACCTTCGCGATGGCCGTCAACCGGATCATCGACCGCGAGATCGACGCCCGCAATCCGCGCACCGCCCACCGGGAGCTGGTCACCGGCGCGATGTCGGTCCGGCACGCCTGGACGGGCGCGGCGGTCGCCCTCGTCGTCTTCCTCGGCGCGGCGGCCCTGCTGAACCCGCTCTGCCTGCTCCTCGCGCCGGTCGCGGTGGTCCCGATGGTGGTCTATCCGTACGGCAAGCGGTTCACCGACTTCCCGCAGGCCATCCTGGGGCTCGCGCAGGCGATGGGCCCGGTGGGCGGCTGGCTGGCGGTGACCGGGAGCTGGTCGTGGGACGCGGTGGTCCTCGGTCTGGCGGTCGGCGTCTGGATCGGCGGCTTCGACCTGATCTACGCCTGCCAGGACGTGGAGACCGACCGCGAGGTCGGCGTCCGCTCGGTCCCGGCCAGGTTCGGCGTCCCGGCGGCCATCTGGGGCGCCCGCGGCTGCCACGCCGTCACCACGGCCCTGTTCGCCTGGTACGCGGTGGCCACGGACGCGGGCGCGTTCTTCTGGCTGGGCCTGCTGATCGTCGCCGGGGCCTTCGTCTACGAGCACCGCATCGTGCGTCCGGGCGACCTGTCCCGGCTGAACCGGGCGTTCTTCTCCGTCAACGGCTTCATCGGCATCGCGCTGTTCGTCTGCGCGCTGCTGGACCTGCTGGTGCGCGGCCTGACGGTCTGACGCCGCGGGCCGGCCGCCGGGCCCGGCGAGGGGTCCGCGGGACCCGCGGAGCGGGGGCGGCGCCCGGACCGCGGGCGGCCGGGACCGGTCCACGCGCCGGACCGGTCCTCTGTACTGGCGCGTCGAACGGTAGGCTCAAGATGTGAACCCAGGAGAAACGCAGCCCGCGCCTTGGATCGTGGGGGTGTCCGGTGCCTCCGGCACTCCGTACGCCGCCGCCGTGCTGCGCGCGCTGCTCGCCGCCGGTGAGCGGGTCGACCTGGTGGTCAGCCGGGCCTCGCGGCTCACCCTGCTCGACGAGACCGGCATCTCCTTCCGGGACGCCCACTGGCAGCACGACCTGCGGGAGTGGCTGTCCCGGGGGGCCGACGGCAAGCCCGGCACCTTCGACGTGGACGTGACCGGCGTGCGGCACTGGAGCGCGGGCGACCTCGCGGCCGGGCCGTCGTCCGGGTCGTACCCGGCCCGGGGCATGCTGATCGTGCCCGCGTCGACGGCGTGCGTGGCCGGTGTCGCGCTGGGGCTGTCGAAGGACCTGCTCCAGCGGGCGGCCGGGGTGACCCTGAAGGAGGGGCGCAAGCTGGTGGTGGCCGTCCGGGAGACCCCGCTGGACGGCCGGACCCTGCGCCATCTGGTGGCGCTCGACGACGCGGGCGCGACCGTCCTGCCCGCCTCGCCGGCCTTCTACGCGGGGGCGACGCACATCCAGGACCTGGTCGACTTCGTGGCCGGACGGGTCCTCGACGCCGCCGGTGTCGGGCACGGCCTGTACCGGCGCTGGCGCGGCGAGCTGGGCGGAGGGTCGGACAGGGCGCCGCACACCCCCGGCTGAGCCCCCCTCGGGCCGGGCACCCGATCCGAGTACCGGAGCACGGGCCCGGACCGCCCCGGCGGGACGCGTCCCGCCCGCCGCAACCCGTCCCCGCACCCCGGCGGACCGCACGGCCCCGGCCGGCGCGGCGCCCGCGCCACGGAGCACGACCACCGACCCGCCGAGCACGGAACGACCCGGACACCCCGCCCCCCACCCGTTTCGGTCACCGCAATCGTCAGACTGTTCAGTCTCTTCAGTGGAAGGCTTCGATCGCATGGACGCCGTGGACAGGCAGCTCATCCAGGCCCTCAGGGAGAACGGCCGGGCCTCCTACGCGGAGCTGGGGCGCCTCGTCGGCCTCTCCGGCCCCAGTGTCACCGACCGCATCAACCGGCTGGAGGCGGCCGGCGTCATCACCGGCTACCGGGCCACCGTGGACTCCGCCTCCCTCGGGCTCGGGGTCACCGCGCTCATCGGCATCTCGCTCTCCGACGCCGCCGACCACGAGGACGTGGCGCAGCGGCTCAAGGACCTGGGGGAGATCGAGGACTGCTGGTTCATCGCCGGTGACGACTCCTTCATGCTGAAGGTCCGCGCGAGCGACGTGGACGGGCTGGAGAGCATCATCCGGCGGCTGTCCGGGACCAAGGGCGTCTCCCGGACCCGCACCACCATCGTGCTCTCCACCAAGTGGGAGAACCGGGTGGGCGAGCTGCCCGAGGCCGTCTGAGCCGCCCCGCGGAGCGCCCGGGTCCGGGCCGGTCCCCGGGGGCGGTCCGGACCGCGCGGCGTACGGTGGTCGGAGTCTGAATTCGGAAAGAGGTATCGCATGGACGCCGGGCTCAAGCGCGAGCTGGAGGAGAAGGTGCGGGCGGGCGTCCGCCTGACCCGCGAGGACGGCATCGCGCTGTACGAGTCGGACGACCTGGCGTGGCTGGGGGGCCTCGCGCACGAGGTGCGGACGCGCCGGAACGGCGACGTCGTGCACTTCAACGTCAACCGGCACCTCAACATGACCAACGTGTGCACCGCGTCCTGCGCGTACTGCTCCTTCCAGCGCAAGCCGGGGGAGAAGGACGCGTACACGATGCGCATCGAGGAGGCCGTGCGGCTCGCCAAGGAGATGGAGGGCGAGAACCTCACCGAGCTGCACATCGTCAACGGGCTGCACCCGAACCTGCCGTGGCGCTACTACCCGCGCTCGCTGCGGGAGCTGAAGGCGGCCCTGCCGGGCGTCTCGCTGAAGGCGTTCACCGCCACCGAGATCCACCACTTCGAGACCATCTCCGGGATGTCCGCCTCCGAGATCCTCGACGAGCTGATCGACGCCGGTCTGGAGTCGCTGACCGGCGGCGGCGCGGAGATCTTCGACTGGGAGGTGCGGCAGCACATCGTGGACCACCGCACCCACTGGGAGGACTGGTCCCGCATCCACCGGCTGGCGCACGAGAAGGGGCTGAAGACCCCGTGCACCATGCTCTACGGTCACATCGAGGAGCCCCGCCACCGGGTGGACCACGTGCTGCGGCTGCGCGAGCTGCAGGACGAGACCGGCGGCTTCCAGGTCTTCATCCCGTTGCGCTACCAGCACGACTTCGTGGACATGAAGGACGGCAAGGTCCGCAACCGGCTCCAGGAGCGGACGCGGATGGCGACCGGCGCCGAGGCCCTGAAGACCTTCGCCGTCTCCCGGCTGCTGTTCGACAACGTGCCGCACGTCAAGGTCTTCTGGGTCATGCACGGGGTGCGCACCGCCCAACTGGCCCTCCAGCACGGCGCGGACGACATGGACGGCTCGGTCGTCGAGTACAAGATCACGCACGACGCCGACGACTACGGCACGCCGGACAAGCTGACCCGCGACGACCTGCTGGACCTGATCCGCGACGCGGGCTTCCGCCCGGTGGAGCGGAACACGCGCTACGAGATCATCCGGGAGTTCGACGGCCCCGACGCGTCCCGCCGGGACGCGCCGCAGCCGATGCGGGTGTGACGCCCGGCGGTCGCCGGGGCGCGGGGGCACGGGGGTGTCGTGCCCGGATGCTCCGGCGACCGCTGCCCCCGCCCCGGCGACCGCTGCCCCGTGCCCCGGCGACCGCTGCCCGGGTGTCCGTCCGCCTGGGTGTCCGCCCGCCCGGGTGCCCGCGCGGCCGGGGGAGCGGGTGTTCGGTGCCGGGCGGTCGCGACCGCGTCCCGACGGCGGAAGCGGCCGAGCGGCCGGAGCGGCCGGAGCGCTGCCGGGCCGGAACGACCGGGAGGCCAGGGGCGTGTTCGGGCCGTCCGGCGGCACCGCGCGACCCGGGGAGGCGCATCAGGTAAGGGCTAGACTTCCTTCGTGCCTCTTACCTTCACCCTCGATCCCCCCGTCGACCGCGCCCTGCGGGACGGCGTCCTCGACCTGTGGGCCGACGTCACGAACGTCGGCGGTTCCGTCGGGTTCGTGCCGCCGGTGACGCGCGAGGACGTGCGGCCCGACCTCGTCGGGCACCTGGCCGGCATGGCCGAGGGGCGGACCCGGCTGCTCGTCGGGCACGACGAGGAGGGCGCGGTGGCCGCCACCGCGTTCCTCGCCCTGAACGGCCACCGGCTGATGCGCCACTGGCTGTGGCTGTACACGGTGATGGTCCACCCCCGCCACCAGGGCCGCGGATACGGCCGGGACCTGATGGCCGCCGCCGCGGGCGCCGCCCGGGGCATCGACGGCATCGAGGCGGTCCGGCTCACCTGCCGGGGCGGCCTCGGCCTGGAGCGGTTCTACGCCTCCTGCGGCTACCGGGAGGTCGGGCGGGTGCCCGGCGCGATCCGGGTGGCGCCCGGCGACGACCGCGACGACGTCGTCATGCTGCTGCCGCTCGACCGGGTGCCGCACCCCGCCTGACGCGACCGCCGCCCGGCGTGCTTCACTGGGGAGTGCCCTTTGGCCCTGTTCGGAACGGAAGAGTGGGTTCGGATGCTCCGCTACACGCTGATGCGCCTCGGGATCTTCGCGGGCTGCCTCGTGGTCGTCTGGGGCCTGGTCTACTCGGGTCTCTTCCCGCGCGGGCTCGGTGACTCCAACGGCATGTGGATCGTCCTGCTCTCCCTGCTGCTGTCCGCCCCGCTGAGCTTCGTGCTGCTGCGCGGCGAGCGCGAGCGCGCCTCCGTCCGGGTCGTGGAGCGGGTGGACCGGATGAAGGCCAACCTGGACGCCAACCGCAACCAGGAGGACCAGGCCGACGACGCCGCCCGCGCGCAGGGCCAGGGCGCCTGACCCCCCGGCAGCCCGCGGTGCGTGCCTCCTGCACGTAATCCGTGTCACACACGGTCCGCCCCGGTTTCCCAACTCATGGGAAACCGGGGCGATTTGCTTCTACCGGGCAGTAGTTGACTCGTGCCTCTCAAAGCAAACCTTTGAGAGTCCCAAAGCCCCGGTGTTAAAGTCATGCGCATGGAATCAGCAGCCGCGCCGCACACACCGCAGGGCCCCGCCCTCGTGGTGCGCCTGCATGTGGACCTCTGCCGGTGCGCGTCCGCGACCTGTCGCCCCTGACGTCTCCCCCCACCAACCGCCGTTCCACGTCAGCCCATTCCGCGCGTCCCGTCCCCTTACGGAGCATGTCCGTGTCCTCTGTGACCAAGTCCTTCAAGGTGCCCTTCTGGGCCCAGATACTCGCCGGCCTCGTCCTCGGCGTCCTGCTCGGCTGGCTCGCCCGCAGCCAGGACCTCGCCTGGCTCGTCACCACGCTGGACAAGATCGGCGGCATCTTCATCGGCCTGCTGAAGCTGGCCGTCGCCCCCCTCGTCTTCTTCGCGATCCTGGTGTCGATCACCAACCTGCGGAAGGTCAACAACGCGGCGCGCCTGGCGTCCCGCACCCTCCTCTGGTTCATGATCACCTCGCTGATCGCGGTGGCCATCGGCCTCGTCATCGGCCTCGTCACCGACCCCGGCTCCGGCACCGGCCTCTCCCCGGCCGACGGCTCCAAGCCCGAGCACACGGGCTCCTGGATCGACTTCCTCACCGGCATCGTGCCGACGGACGTGATCACCCCGTTCACCGAGCTGAACGTGCTCCAGATCGTCTTCATGGCCGCCGTCGCCGGCATCGCCGCGCTCCAGCTCGGTGACCGGGCCAAGCCGATCCTGACGCTGAGCGAGTCCGTCCTCGAACTCCTGCAGAAGGCCCTCTGGTGGGTCATCCTGCTCGCCCCGCTCGGCACCGTCGGCCTCATCGGCCGTGCCATCGCCACCTACGGCTGGGACCTGCTCGGCCAGTACGCCACCTTCACCATCGACATCTACGTCGGCTGCGCGATCGTGCTGTTCGGCGTCTACCCGGCGCTGCTCGCCACGGTGGCCAGGCTCAGCCCGCTCCAGTTCTTCAAGGGCGCCTGGCCCGCGATCCAGCTCGCCTTCGTCTCCCGCTCCTCGGTGGGCACGATGCCGCTGACGCAGAAGGTCACCGAGCGCCTCGGGGTGCCGAAGGAGTACGCCTCCTTCGCCGTGCCGTTCGGCGCGACCACCAAGATGGACGGCTGCGCCGCGATCTACCCGGCCATCGCCGCGATCTTCGTGGCCCAGATCTTCGGCATCCAGCTCGGCTTCGGCGACTACCTGCTGATCGCCTTCGTGTCGGTGGTCGGCTCCGCGGCCACGGCGGGCCTGACCGGCGCCACGGTGATGCTGACGCTCACCCTGTCGACGCTGGGCCTGCCCATGGAGGGCGTCGGCCTGCTGCTGGCCATCGACCCGATCCTGGACATGATGCGCACCGCGACCAACGTCGCGGGCCAGGCCCTGGTGCCGGTCATCGTCTCGGCCCGCGAGGGACTGCTCGACCGGGAAGCCTACGACCACGCGCACAGCTCCCCGCTGGACGAGGTCCCGTCCCGCGCCCCGGAGCAGGTGCCCGTCCCGGCCTGACCCCCGGCCCGGCGGTCCGTCCGCCCGGCCCCGCGCCCGCCGCCCCGGCCGCCCCGCCGTGCACCGCCACGGGGGCGCCCGGGGCGGCGGCGTGCCCGGGGGCGCCGCGGAGGCACCGACGGCGGGCCGCGCCCGGGGCCCATGTCCGGGCGGCCGCGCAAGGGCTCGTTTCGGGGGCCCGGCGGCGTGTCGGCCCCTGGCACGGGGCCGTCAGCGGCGGGCCATCAGACAGGCCTGGGGCACGCGGGAGGCCGTGTCGGTCTCCGAGAGGCGGACCGTGCGGGAGAGGACGGTGAAGCCCGCCCGCTCCAGCAGCTCCGCCATCGGTCCGGGGCGGCGGCGCTCGAAGTCCAGGGCGACCGGGTGGCCGAAGGGGCGGTCCAGGCGCAGGGGTTCGTCCCCCACCTGGAAGGCGAGCAGCAGATGGCCGCCGGGGGCCAGCACCCGCCGCACCTCCCCGAACAGGTCCGGCAGCCGCTCCCAGGGCGTGTGGACGGAGGAGTACCAGGAGACCGCGCCCGCGAGCGACCCGTCGGGCAGGTCCAGCTCCAGCATCGAGCCCCGGTCGAACCGCAGCTCAGGATGCTCCCGGCGGGCCACCGCCAGCATGGACTCCGAGAGGTCCAGGCCGAAGACCCGCAGGCCGAGGGAGGCGAGGTGGGCGGTGACCCGCCCCGGACCGCACCCCAGGTCGGCCACCTGCCCGGCGGGGCCCACCAGCTCCGCGAAGGCGCCCAACAGCGCCCGGTCCAGCGGGCTCTCGTCCAGCGCGGCGCGGAACCGGTCGGCGTACTCCTCGGCGACGGCGTCGTAGAAGGCGCGGGTGGCGGCCGTGGAGCCGTCCTCGGGGGCGGCGCGGCCGGTGGGGGTCTCGGTCATGGGCGCACCCTACGCACCGCCCGGAAAGGGCAGGAGCCCCGCCGCCGGAATCGGCGCGGGGCTCCTTGGGTACTGCTGTCGGTCAGACAGGAGTGACGTTCTCCGCCTGCGGGCCCTTGGGGCCCTGCGTGACGTCGAAGGACACCTGCTGGTTCTCCTCGAGGGACCGGAAGCCGGTCGCGTTGATCGCGGAGTAGTGGACGAAGACGTCGGGGCCGCCGCCTTCCTGGGCGATGAATCCAAAGCCCTTTTCGGCGTTGAACCACTTCACGGTTCCGGTAGCCATAAGCCCTCCTTGGGCTCAAAGGGTTGCCCTGCTCCAGAACCAGCAATGTGAAGACCAATTCCGCACAACTGCATATGTCTGAGAATGACGAGAGCCCGCGGTCACATGCTCCGCAGGCTCTGTACTGCAAGGGAAACCAAACTGCAACTTGCTGTGAGCCTAGCACGCGGTCCGCCGGGCGCAACAGAGGCCAAGATCACTTCACCCGGATGTTTGAACGGGTGTGCCGTTCGGCTGACGCCGGGGGTCGGCTCGGCCCGCCGGCCGGGCGAGGGCTAGCCTCGCGATGTGGACAATTCTCGCACCCGGCCGCGTGTCGGCCACATTCAGTTCCTGAACTGCCTGCCCCTGTACTGGGGGCTCGCGAGAACGGGCACCCTCTTGGACGTCGAACTCACGAAGGACACCCCGGAGAAGCTCAGCGAGCGGCTGGTGCGCGGCGACCTCGACGTCGGCCCGGTCACCCTGGTCGAGTTCCTGCGCAACGCCGACCGGCTGGTCGCGTTCCCCGACATCGCCGTCGGCTGCGACGGCCCGGTGATGAGCTGTGTGATCGTCTCCCAGGTCCCGCTGGACCGGCTGGACGGCGCCCGGGTCGCCCTCGGGTCCACCTCGCGCACCTCCGTCCGCCTCGCCCAGTTGCTGCTGGCCGAACGCTACGGGGTGCGGCCCGACTACTACACCTGCCCGCCCGACCTCAGCGTCATGATGCAGGAGGCCGAGGCCGCCGTGCTGATCGGGGACGCCGCCCTGCGCGCCAACCTGATCGACGGCCCGCGCTACGGCCTCGCCGTGCACGACCTGGGCTCGCTGTGGAAGGAGTGGACGGGGCTGCCGTTCGTCTTCGCGGTGTGGGCGGCCCGGCGCGAGTACGCCGAGCGCGAGCCGGCCCTCGTCCGCCAGGTGCACGAGGCGTTCCTCGCCTCCCGCAACCTCTCCCTGGAGGAGGTCGCCAAGGTTGCCGAGCAGGCCGCCCGCTGGGAGAGCTTCGACGAGAAGACCCTGGAGCAGTACTTCACCACCCTCGACTTCCGCTTCGGCGCTCCCCAGTTGGCGGCGGTCGCCGAGTTCGCCCGCCGCGTCGGCCCCACCACCGGCTTCCCCGCCGATGTGACGGTGGACCTGCTGCGCCCCTGAGCGGGCCGTCCCCCCTCCCTTCCCCTCCCCTCCCCTTCCCGCACGCGCGCTCCCTCCCGCCCCGCCGCGCGCCACCGCACCGGGGACACGGGGGAGGGGCCGCCGCCATACTGGGGCCATGAGGGAGGCCGTGGTCACCGTGGTCGCCGGATGAGCGCCGGGGGCGGAGCGGCGGCCGTCGTCGCCGCCGCGCTCTGGGGCGGCGGGGCCGGGGCGCTGCTGCCGCGCGCCGCGTACCGCTTCGCCGCGCCCTGGGGCGAGCCCTGGCACGGGAGCTGCCCCGCCGGGCACCCGCTGCGGGGCTGGCTCGGCGGCGCGCGGTGCGGGCGGTGCGGGGCGGGCGCGGCCCCGCTGGGTCCCGGCGCGGCCCTGCCCGCCGCCGTCACCGCCCTGGTCTGCGCCGTCCTCGCCGCCGCCACCGGCGCCCGGCCCGAGCTGGCCGTCTGGCTGCTGCTGGCGCCCGCCGGGGTGCTGCTCGCCGTCGTCGACGTCCGGGTGCGGCGGCTGCCCGACCCGCTGACCCTGCCCGCCGCCGCCCTCGCGCTCGCCCTGCTCGGGGCCGCCGCGCTGCTGCCCGGACACGCCGGGCGGTGGACGACCGCGCTGCTGGGCGCCCTGGTGCTGGCCGCCGGGTACGGGGCGCTCTGGTGGCTCAACCCGGCCGGGATGGCCTTCGGCGACGTCAAGCTCGCCCTGGCCGCGGGCGCCGCCCTCGGCTGGTACGGCTGGCCGGTGCTGCTGCTCGGCACCTTCGCCGGGTTCCTGCTCGGCGCGCTGTACGGGGCCGCGCTCGTCGTCGCCGGGCGGGCCGGGCGCCGGACGGCCATCGCCTTCGGGCCGTTCCTGCTGACCGGAGCGCTGCTCGGCGTCCTCGCCGGCGGGTACGGGGCCTGACCGGTTGGCGCGGCCCCGCGCGACGCGGTCGGCGGGCGGTCTCACCCGACGCGGCCGGCGCGCGCGGCCGCACGCCGCCCGGCCCGTTGGCCCGGCCCCGCGCGGCCGGCCGCCGGGCGCGGCCTGACCGACGGCGGGGGAGGGCCCTGACGTAGGCTGGTCGCCGTCCGTCCACACCCCCGCAGAAAGGGACGCCGGTGACCGAGAAGGCCGACCTTCAGCCCCTCCTCGACCGCGCCGCCGCCGGTGGGCGGATCACCCCCGAGGAGGCGCTGGCCCTCTACCGGGACGCCCCGCTGCACGCGCTGGGCGCCGCCGCCGACGCCGTGCGCCGCCGCCGGTACGCGGGTACCGAGCACATCGCGACGTACATCATCGAGCGGAACATCAACTACACGAACGTCTGTGTCACGGCCTGCCGCTTCTGCGCCTTCTACGCCGCGCCCAAGGACACCGCCAAGGGCTGGACCCGCGACCTCGACGACATCCTGCGCCGCTGCGCGGAGACCGTCGAACTGGGCGGCACCCAGATCATGTTCCAGGGCGGCCACCACCCGGACTACGGCGTCGAGTACTACGAGGAGCACTTCTCCGCCATCAAGAGGGAGTTCCCGCAGCTCGTCATCCACAGCCTGGGGGCGAGCGAGGTCGAGCACATGGCGCGGATCTCCAAGGTGTCCGTGGAGGAGGCGGTCACCCGCATCCACGCGGCCGGGCTCGACTCCTTCGCCGGGGCCGGCGCCGAACTGCTGCCGGAGCGCCCGCGCAAGGCCATCGCGCCGCTGAAGGAGTCCGGCGAGCGCTGGCTGGAGATCATGGAGATCGCCCACGGGCTGGGCGTCGAGTCCACCTCCACCATGCTCATGGGCACCGGCGAGACCAACGCCGAGCGGATCGAGCACCTGCGGATGATCCGCGACGTGCAGGACCGCACCGGCGGCTTCCGCGCCTTCATCCCGTACACCTACCAGCCCGAGAACAACCATCTGAAGGGCCGCACCCAGGCCACCCTCTTCGAGTACCTGCGGATGATCGCCATCGCCCGGGTCTTCCTCGACAACGTGGCGCACATCCAGGGCTCCTGGCTGACCACCGGCAAGGAGGTCGGCCAGCTCTCCCTGCACTACGGCGCCGACGACCTCGGCTCGATCATGCTGGAGGAGAACGTGGTGTCCTCCGCCGGCGCCCGGCACCGCTCCAACCGGCTGGAGATCATCGACCTGATCCGCCGCGCGGACCGCGTCCCCGCGCAGCGCTCCACGACGTACGAGCACCTCGTCGTGCACGACGACCCGGCCGACGACCCCGTCGACGAGCGGGTCGCCTCGCACATCTCGTCCGTGGCCATCGAGGGCGGCACCGCCCACCCGGAACTGAAGCTGCTCGCCTCCAACTGACCGCGCCGTGCTGACGATCCACGCCGACTCCCGGGACCGCGCCCTCGCCGTCGAGGGCGACCTGATCGCGGCCGTCGGCCCGCCGGCCGCGCTGATCGCCGCCCATCCCGGGGCCCGGGTGCGCCGCTGGCCCGGCATCCTCACCCCCGGCCTCGTCAACCAGTACGGCGACGAACTGCTGGAGGCGGCCTACCACCCCGACCCGCGCGAGGCCGGTGAGCTGGGCACCGCTCCGCTCACCGGTGAGGCGTTCGCCGCGCTGGCCCCGGACGAGGCCCGCCAGGGTGCCAGCGCCCGGCGCGGGTTGCAGCGGATGCTGGCCCACGGCACCGTCGCCGTCGCCTGCGGGGAACTGCGGGTGCGCGCGGTGCGGGACGCCCTGCGCCGTTCCGGACTGGACGTGCTGGGGCGGGCCGGGCGCCCGGACGGGATGCCCTCGCTCGACCCGTACGCCTCCGGGGCCCCGGTGGTCTTCGCGCCGCCGAGGGAGCCGGGCTCCGCCGCCCGGTTCGCCGTGTTCGACGTGCCCGACGAGGCGGCGCTCGCCGCCGCCGGGGCCGGGAGCTGCGTGGCGACGGTCGTCGCGGGGCGGCTGGTGCACCGGCGCCGCTGACGTCCCCGCCCGGCGCCGCCGACGTCCCGCCCGGCGCCGCGCCGGAGCCGCCCGCCGCCCCGCGGACCGGGGCTCCCGGGCCCGGCCGGACGGAGGGGTGCTGCAACAATGGGTCCGTGACCCGCGCCTCCCTGAACAAGCAGCCGCACGAAGTCGCCACGATGTTCGACCACGTCGCGGAACGGTACGACCTGACCAACACCGTGCTCTCGCTCGGCCGGGACCGGGCGTGGCGCAAGGAGGTCGCGGCGGCCGTCGACGCCCGGCCCGCGCAGCGCATCCTCGACCTGGCGGCCGGCACGGCCACCTCGTCCCTGCCGTTCGCCCGCACCGGCGCCCACGTGGTGCCCTGCGACTTCTCCCTCGGCATGCTCCAGGTCGGCAAGGAACGCCACCCCTGGCTGCCGTTCACCGCGGGCGACGCGACCCGGCTGCCGTTCCGGGACGACGTGTTCGACGCCGTCACCATCTCCTTCGGGCTGCGCAACGTGCAGGACACCGACGCGGCGCTGCGCGAGCTGTACCGGGTGACGCGCCCCGGCGGCCGGGTGGTCATCTGCGAGTTCTCGCACCCCACCTGGGCGCCCTTCCGCACGGTGTACACCGAGTACCTGATGCGGGCCCTGCCGCCGGCGGCCCGCGCGGTCTCCTCCAACCCGGAGGCCTACGTATACCTCGCCGAGTCCATCCGCGCCTGGCCCGACCAGCCCGCCCTGGCCCGTCGGCTCACCGGCGCCGGCTGGTCCCGGGTGGCGTACCGGAACCTGTCGGGCGGCATCGTGGCGCTGCACCGGGGCTTCAAGGAGGACTGAGCGGCCGACCCCGGCCCGGAGCGCGAGCCGGGGGCCGGGTCCCGGCTCAGAGGGCGAGCCGGTAGCAGTGCCCCCGCCGCCGCGTGCCGGGCGTGGCGAACACCTCGGCGAGCCGCATCCCCAGCCGCTCGGTCACCGCGATCGAGCGGGTGTTGCGGGAGTCGACCATCGCGACCACCTCGGCCACGCCCGCCGCGCGCACCCGCTCCAGGGTCTGCCGGGCCGCCGCGGTGACGTACCCCCGGCCCCAGAACTCCCGGCCGAGCCGCCAGCCGATCTCGATGTCGCCCCGGGGGCCCCAGTCGCGGGGCCAGGGCTGGGCGCCGGTGAAGCCGATGACCCGGTCCGCGTCGTCCACCAGGGACCAGAGGCAGAAGCCGCGCTCCGCGTCGTGGCGGCGCTGTCGGGCGGTCAGCTCCTCGTAGACGGACACCTCGGCGGGGCTCCCGCCGTGGAACTCCATGACGTCGGGGTCGGCGAAGAGGCGGTGCCAGACGAGGGCGTCCTCGTCGGTGGGGACGCGGAGCCGGACGGCGGGGAGTGCTCGGTTCACGGGGCAGCCCTTCAGCCGGGTGATCGGTGACGCTGAATAGACTGCCCATGACCAGTGCCGGTCGGCACGCAGATTTCGAACTTGGGGAGATCCCGCCGTGACCGTCGAGACCGAGCCGCTCTCCGAGAACTCCGCGGACGTGATCGTCGTGGGCGCCGGCCCGTCCGGCTCCGCGACCGCCTACCACCTGGCCCGGTCGGGGCTCGACGTCCTCCTGCTGGAGAAGACGGCCTTCCCCCGTGAGAAGGTCTGCGGCGACGGGCTCACCCCGCGCGCGGTCAAGCAGCTCGTCGCCATGGGCGTCGACGTCTCGGAGGAGGCCGGCTGGCTGCGCAACAAGGGGCTGCGCATCATCGGCGGCGGCTCCCGTCTCCAGCTCGACTGGCCGGATCTCGCCTCCTTCCCCGACTACGGACTCGTCCGCAAGCGCGACGACTTCGACGAGCAGCTCGCCCGGCAGGCCCAGAAGGCCGGGGCCCGCCTCCACGAGCGCTGCAACGTGGGCGCCCCCCTCGTGGACGACCGCACCGGCCGGATCACCGGGGTGCGCGCCAAGCTGGGCGAGGAGAAGCGGGAAGTCACCTTCCACGCCCCGCTGGTGGTGGCCGCCGACGGCAACTCCACCCGGCTGTCCCTCGCGATGGGCCTGCACCGCCGCGAGGACCGCCCGATGGGCGTCGCGGTGCGCACCTACTTCACCTCCCCCCGGCACGACGACGACTACCTGGAGTCCTGGCTGGAGCTGTGGGACCGCCGGGGCGCCCAGGACCGGCTGCTGCCGGGCTACGGCTGGATCTTCGGCATGGGCGACGGCACCTCCAACGTGGGGCTCGGGGTGCTCAACACCTCCGCTTCCTTCAAGGAGCTGGACTGGCGCGAGATCCTCAAGGCCTGGTGCGCCTCCATGCCGGAGGACTGGGGCTACACCCCCGAGAACATGACCGGCCCGATCCGCGGCGCCGCCCTGCCGATGGCCTTCAACCGTCAGCCGCACTACACCCGGGGGCTGCTCCTCGTCGGCGACGCGGGCGGCCTGGTGAACCCGTTCAACGGCGAGGGCATCGCCTACGCGATGGAGTCGGGCCAGATCGCCGCCGACGTCATCGTGCAGGCGCAGGCACGGGCGACGCCGGCCCAGCGCGAGACGGCGCTCCAGCGCTACCCGAGGGTCCTCAAGGACACCTACGGCGGCTACTACACGCTGGGCCGCGCCTTCGTGAAGCTGATCGGCAACCCGAAGGTCATGCAGATCGCCGCCCAGCGCGGGCTGACCCACCCGGTGCTGATGAGGTTCACGCTCAAGATGCTGGCCAACCTCACCGACCCGACGGGCGGCGACGCGATGGACCGCATCATCAACGGCCTGACCAAGGTGGCCCCGAGGGCCTGACCGCCCGCCCCGCGCGCGGTCCCTCCCGGCCGTCGCCCTCCCGTTCCCGTCCCCGTCCCCGTCCCCGGCGTCCGGGGCGGGCCGGGCGGCGGCCGCGGCACGGGCGGGCGCCGGGCAGCGGGCACGGGAACGCCCGAAGGACCGCGGCCCCTGAGCGGCTGCGGTCCTTCGGGCGTACGGGTGCGGACCGGTCCGGCCGGGGGCACCGGGGACGGAAGTGCCCGGCCGGACGCGTCCGGTGGGGTGTCAGAGCACCCGGACCGCGCCGGTCGGCGGGTCGTAGGAGAGCGGCTTCATGACGACGCCGCTGGCCGGGTTCTGCGCGCCGACGAACATGCCGTCGCCCACGTAGACGGCCACGTGGTAGGCGCTGCCCGCGCCGCCCCAGTAGAGGATGTCGCCCGGCTGGAGGTTGCTCAGCGAGACCTGGGTGCCGGCGGTGGACTGGGCCTGGGAGACGCGCGGCAGGTCCACGTTGATCTGGCGGAAGGCGGCCTGGGTGAGGCCGGAGCAGTCCCAGGAGTTGGGGCCGGTGCCGCCGGGCACGTAGGCGTCGCCGACCTGGGCCTTCACGAAGGCGATGACGGCCGCGGCCGAACCCGTCGCCGTGGACGAGCCGGTGGGGGCGCTGACGGTGGTGGCGGTGGCCGCGGCCCCGCCGGAGGAACCGGTCGCGCCGGAGGCGGAGGAGGCGGAGGAGCCGGTGCCGGCCGACGGCGTGGCCAGGGCGGCGCGCTCGGCGGTGCGGGAGGCGCGCTCGGCGGCCTCCTTGCGGGCGGCCTCGGCGGCCTTCTTCCTGGCCTCGGCGGCCTTCTTCTTGGCCGTGACCAGATCGGCCCTGGCCTGCTTGGCCGCCCGGACGGAGGCGGCGTCGCGCTCGGCCCGCAGCTCGTAGTGGGCGGCGGCCTGCTGGGTGGCGTCCGCGGACTGGGCGGCCTGGGCGGCCAGGTCGGCCGTCAGGATGGGCAGTTCGAGGGTCTGCGGGGCGGGTGCGGCGGCGTTCGCCGAGCCCGAGGACCCGGCCACTGCCAGGGTGCTGAGGACGCCACCGGCAACTCCGGCCCGCATCGCGATGGTCGACGCGCTGCGGCGGGGCTTCCGGTGGCTGCGTATGTGAGCGGTGTGGGACATAGGGACAAGCGGTATCAGGACACCCTCCGATCCTTCAAGGAACGTGTCCTGCGCCACAGTTGCCCGATCGCACCGCTGAATCCCGGGCGTGTCGGCCCTTATTGACGCCGTAACGGACAAAGCGGGCGGGCCGTGATCGGCCTGTGATCACGGTGTTTGATCGTTACGCCCGAATTGCCCGGCACTTACCACTGGTGGAGACGGTTGGCCAAGCCCGGTTTCCGGGTGCGGAATCCGGTGTGGCGGAGGTCACGGAACGGTCACTCCGTCACCCGCGTCCGTCGCGCGGGCGGAAAGGCGGAGGGGGTGCCGCGGGGGACCGGCGCCCGGGGGGCGCGCGGTGAAGGGCGCGCGCCGCCGCTCGTGAACGCGCGCACGCGTCCACATCACGCTCCGTGCTCCCCCCGGGGTGTGAACGCGGCCCACTATCAAGCCTTTCGGTCCAGGGCCAATTTGCATGCACGGGAAGCATCTTGATATGGAGACGCCCTTCGTAAGGGGCCTCCGGCCAGCGGTGACGGGCGAAATTGTCACCTCTGGTGATCAAGTGAACGCTTCACGTACGAAGATCACCGCTCATCCGACTTCATGATCCTTCGTCAGGTGGTGGAGATCACAAAGGTTGTGCAATACCCCGTGTCGCAGATCACAGAGCGACGGGCATAGGATGCGGAGCTGTTGGGCTTGTGACCTGCTTCACATGTTCGCGATCTTCGTCGGGACGGTGGTCGCGCGACGGGTGGTGCGGACGCGGGCCCAGTGCACACCGCCAGCAGTCAGCGCCGACTGAGAGGAGCGAGGAGCGGTGAACGCGTATGCGCCCATCCTCGTACTGGGAGCCCTCGGGGCAGGCTTTGCGATCTTCTCCGTGGTCATGGCCACGCTGATCGGTCCGAAGCGGTACAACCGGGCCAGGCTCGACGCCTACGAGTGCGGCATCGAGCCGACCCCGACGCCGGCCGGCGGCGGGCGGTTCCCCATCAAGTACTACCTGACGGCGATGCTCTTCATCGTCTTCGACATCGAGATCGTCTTCCTCTACCCCTGGGCCGTCACCTTCGACGCCCTGGGGATCTTCGGGCTCGTGGAGATGCTGCTCTTCGTGCTCACCGTCTTCGTCGCGTACGCGTACGTATGGCGGCGCGGCGGCCTGGAATGGGACTGAGGGGCCTTTTGTCATGGGACTCGAAGAAAAGCTGCCGAGCGGCTTCCTGCTGACCACCGTCGAGCAGGCCGCGGGCTGGGTGCGCAAGGCGTCGGTCTTCCCCGCCACCTTCGGACTCGCCTGCTGCGCCATCGAGATGATGACCACCGGCGCCGGCCGCTACGACCTGGCGCGCTTCGGCATGGAGGTCTTCCGCGGCTCGCCGCGGCAGGCCGACCTGATGATCGTCGCGGGCCGGGTGAGCCAGAAGATGGCCCCCGTGCTGCGGCAGGTCTACGACCAGATGCCGAACCCCAAGTGGGTCATCTCCATGGGCGTCTGCGCCTCGTCGGGCGGGATGTTCAACAACTACGCGATCGTCCAGGGCGTCGACCACGTCGTCCCGGTCGACATCTACCTGCCCGGCTGCCCGCCGCGGCCCGAGATGCTGCTCGACGCCATCCTCAAGCTCCACGAGAAGATCCAGGGCTCCAAGCTCGGGGTGAACGCCGAGGAGGCGGCCCGCGAGGCGGAGGAGGCGGCGCTCAAGGCCCTGCCGACCATCGAGATGAAGGGGCTGCTGCGGTGAGCGACGCGCACGGCGAGGGGGCCAACCCCGAGAAGGAGCTGTCCGCCGAGAACCTCCCCGGACAGCGCGGCCAGGGCGGCGAGGAGATCCGCGTCCAGCGCGGCATGTTCGGCGCCAACAACGGCGGCGACACCTCCGGTTACGGCGGACTGGTCCGCTCGATCCGGCTGCCCGGACCGGCCTCCCGCCCCTACGGCGGCTGGTTCGACGAGGTCGCCGACGAGCTGGAGGGCGCGCTGGAGGAGCAGGACCTGCTGCCCGACCACGCCATCGGCAGGACCGTCGTCGACCGGGGTGAGATCACCTTCCACATCGAGCGCGAGCACCTGGTCCGCGTCGCCCGCACCCTGCGCGACGACCCGGCGCTGCGCTTCGAGCTCTGCACCGGCGTCAGCGGCGTCCACTACCCGCACGACACGGGCCGCGAGCTGCACGCCGTCTACCACCTGCGCTCGATCACCCACAACCGGCTGATCCGGCTGGAGGTCAGCGTCCCCGACAGCGACCCGCACATCCCGTCGCTGTGCTCGGTCTACCCGACCAACAACTGGCACGAGCGCGAGGCCTACGACTTCTTCGGCATCGTCTTCGACGATCACCCGGCCCTGACGCGGATCATGATGCCGGACGACTGGCAGGGCCACCCGCAGCGCAAGGACTACCCCCTCGGCGGCATCCCCGTCGAGTACAAGGGCGCCCAGATCCCGGCTCCGGACCAGCGGAGGTCGTACTCGTGAGCACTCCCCACCCGTCGTCCGCCGCATCGGCGCGCGAGACCACCGAAGGCACCGTCTACACGGTGACCGGCGGCGACTGGGACGAGGTCGTCCAGTCCGCGGCCCGCAGCGACGACGAGCGCATCGTCGTCAACATGGGCCCCCAGCACCCCTCCACCCACGGCGTGCTCCGGCTGATCCTGGAGATCGACGGCGAGACCGTCACCGAGGCCCGCTGCGGCATCGGCTACCTGCACACCGGCATCGAGAAGAACCTCGAGTTCCGGAACTGGACGCAGGGCACCACCTTCGTGACCCGCATGGACTACCTGATGCCGTTCTTCAACGAGACGGCGTACTGCCTCGGGGTCGAGCGGCTCCTCGGCATCGAGGACCAGATCCCCGACCGGGCCTCGGTCATCCGGGTGCTCCTGATGGAGCTGAACCGGATCTCCTCCCACCTGGTCTGCATCGCCACCGGCGGCATGGAGCTGGGCGCCACCACCGTCATGGTCTACGGCTTCCGCGACCGCGAGATGATCCTCGACATCTTCGAGCTGATCACCGGCCTGCGGATGAACCACGCGTACGTCCGCCCCGGCGGCCTCGCGCAGGACCTGCCGCCCGGCACCGTGGACCGCGTCCGCGAGTTCGTGAAGACCATGCGCAAGAACCTCACCGAGTACGACGCCCTCGCCACCGGCAACCCGATCTTCAAGGCCCGGCTCCAGGACGTCGGCTACCTCGACCTGGCCGGCTGCATGGCGATCGGCGCCACCGGCCCCGTCCTGCGCTCCGCCGGCCTCCCGCACGACCTGCGCAAGACCCAGCCCTACTGCGGCTACGAGACGTACGACTTCGACATCCCGACCGCCGACACCTGCGACTCCTACGGCCGCTTCCTGATCCGGGTGGAGGAGATGCGCCAGTCCCTGCGCATCGTCGAGCAGTGCCTGGACCGGCTCCAGCCCGGCCCGGTGATGGTCGGAGACAAGAAGATCGCGTGGCCCGCCCAGCTCGCGCTCGGCCCCGACGGACTGGGCAACTCCCTGGACCACATCAAGAAGATCATGGGCACCTCCATGGAGGCCCTGATCCACCACTTCAAGCTGGTCACCGAGGGCTTCCGGGTGCCTCCCGGCCAGACCTACGCGGCCATCGAATCGTCCAAGGGCGAGCTGGGGGCGCACGTCGTCTCCGACGGCGGCACCCGCCCCTTCCGGGTCCACTTCCGCGACCCGTCCTTCACCAACCTTCAGGCCATGGCGGCGATGTGCGAGGGCGGCCAGGTGGCCGACGTCATCGTCGCGGTGGCGTCCATCGACCCCGTGATGGGAGGCGTCGACCGGTGACCACCTCATCCCCGGAGCACGGCGTCAGCCTGGGAATGCCCGAGCTGCCCGCGCCCGACTACCCGGCCGACGTCCGGGCCCGGCTGGAGGCCGACGCGCGCGAGGTCATCGCCCGCTACCCGGACTCCCGGTCCGCCCTGCTGCCGCTGCTGCACCTCGTGCAGTCGGAGGAGGGCCACGTCACCCGCACCGGCATGCGGTTCTGCGCCGAGGTGCTCGGCCTCACCACGGCCGAGGTCACCGCCGTCGCCACCTTCTACACCATGTACCGGCGGCGGCCGAGCGGCGACTACCAGGTCGGCGTCTGCACCAACACGCTGTGCGCGGTCATGGGCGGCGACGCGATCCTGGAGACCCTCCAGGAGCACCTCGGCGTCGGCAACGGGGAGACCACCGACGACGGCAAGGTCACCCTGGAGCACATCGAGTGCAACGCGGCCTGCGACTTCGCCCCGGTCGTGATGGTCAACTGGGAGTTCTTCGACAACCAGAACCCCGAGAGCGCCAAGCGCCTCGTCGACGACCTGCGCGCCGGACGCACCGTGTCGCCCACCCGCGGCGCCCCGCTGTGCACCTTCAAGGAGACCGCCCGCATCCTGGCCGGCTTCCCCGACGAGCGCGAGGGCGCCGTCCAGGCCGGCGGCAGCGCCGGACCGGCCTCGCTGACCGGGCTGCGGCTCGCCAAGGGCGAGACCCCCGCCGCCCGCGTGGTCCACCCCCGGGACGCCGGACCGCAGGACGCCCCGCCGCAGGACGCCCCGCCGCGGGACGCGCACGACCCGTCGCCCGCCGAACACCTCAGCTCGCACGACGCCCCGCAGGACACGTCGGCGTCCGACCCCGCCCACCCGTCCGGTCCCGTCGCCGAGGAGGGGGAGTGATGACCTTGGCCGCCGAGCTCAAGGACACCGGCCCGGAGAAGCTGCTCGCACCCGTGCTGTCGGCCTTCTGGGACCAGGACGACTCCTGGACCCTGGACGTCTACCGGAGGCACGAGGGGTACGAGGGCCTCCGCAAGGCGCTCGCCATGGCGCCCGACGACCTGATCGCCTACGTCAAGGACTCCGGGCTGCGCGGCCGCGGCGGCGCCGGCTTCCCCACCGGGATGAAGTGGCAGTTCATCCCGCAGGGCGACGGCAAGCCCCACTACCTCGTGGTCAACGCCGACGAGTCGGAGCCGGGGACCTGCAAGGACATCCCGCTCCTCTTCGCCAACCCGCACGCCCTCATCGAGGGCATCATCATCGCCTGCTACGCCATCCGCTCCTCGCACGCCTTCGTCTACCTGCGGGGCGAGGTCGTCCCCGTCCTGCGGCGGCTGCACGAGGCCGTGCGCGAGGCCCGCGAGGCCGGCTACCTGGGCGAGAACATCCTGGGCAGCGGACTCGACCTCGAACTCACCGTGCACGCCGGCGCCGGCGCGTACATCTGCGGCGAGGAGACCGCGCTCCTCGACTCCCTCGAAGGCCGCCGCGGCCAGCCGCGGCTCCGCCCCCCCTTCCCCGCCGTCGCCGGTCTCTACGCCTGCCCCACAGTGGTGAACAACGTCGAATCCATCGCGTCGGTTCCCTCGATCCTCAACAAGGGCAAGGACTGGTTCCGTTCGATGGGCAGCGAGAAGTCCCCGGGCTTCACGCTGTACTCGCTCAGCGGCCACGTCACCAACCCCGGCCAGTACGAGGCCCCGATGGGCATCACCCTGCGCCAGCTCCTCGACATGAGCGGCGGCATGCGCCCCGGCCACCGGCTCAAGTTCTGGACCCCGGGCGGCTCCTCGACCCCGATGCTCACCGACGAGCACCTCGACGTGCCCCTCGACTACGAGGCGGTGGGCGCCGCCGGCTCCCTGCTCGGCACCAAGGCGCTCCAGTGCTTCGACGAGACCACCTGCGTGGTGCGCGCCGTCACCCGCTGGACCGAGTTCTACGCCCACGAGTCCTGCGGCAAGTGCACCCCCTGCCGCGAGGGCACCTACTGGCTGGTCCAGCTCATGCGCGACATCGAGGCCGGCAAGGGCGAGATGGGCGACCTCGACAAGCTCAACGACATCGCGGACAACATCAACGGCAAGGCCTTCTGCGCCCTCGGAGACGGTGCCGCCGCGCCGATCTTCTCCTCGCTCCAGTACTTCCGCGAGGAGTACGAGCAGCACATCACGGGCCGTGGCTGCCCCTTCGACCCGGCCAAGTCGACGGCCTGGGCCGACCGTACGGAGGTGAAGGCATGACCGTCCAGCAGTCCGCGGGCGGCCCCGCCGCGGGCGGGGCACGGCCGGCGGTCCCGCCGGAGGACCTCGTCGCCCTGACCATCGACGGCATCGAGGTCAGCGTGCCCAAGGGCACCCTGGTCATCCGGGCCGCCGAACAGCTCGGCATCGAGATCCCCCGCTTCTGCGACCACCCGCTCCTCGACCCGGCCGGCGCCTGCCGCCAGTGCATCGTCGAGGTCGAGGGCCAGCGCAAGCCCATGGCGTCCTGCACCATCACCTGCACCCCGGGCATGGTGGTCAGGACCCAGCTCACCTCACCGGTCGCGGAGAAGGCCCAGCACGGGGTGATGGAGCTGCTGCTCATCAACCACCCGCTGGACTGCCCGGTCTGCGACAAGGGCGGCGAGTGCCCGCTGCAGAACCAGGCGATGTCGCACGGCAACGCCGAGTCCCGCTTCGACGGAATGAAGCGGACCTTCCAGAAGCCCGTGCCGATCTCCGCCCAGGTCCTCCTCGACCGCGAGCGGTGCGTCCTGTGCGCCCGCTGCACCCGCTTCTCCAACCAGGTCGCGGGCGACCCGATGATCGAACTCCTGGAACGCGGCGCCCTCCAGCAGGTCGGCACCGGCGAGGGCGCCCCCTTCGAGTCGTACTTCTCCGGCAACACCATCCAGATCTGCCCGGTCGGCGCGCTCACCTCGGCGGCCTACCGGTTCCGCTCCCGCCCCTTCGACCTGATCTCCTCGCCCTCCGTCTGCGAGCACTGCTCCGGCGGCTGCGCCACCCGCACCGACCACCGGCGCGGCAAGGTCATGCGGCGGCTCGCGGCCGACGACCCCGAGGTCAACGAGGAGTGGATCTGCGACAAGGGCCGCTTCGCGTTCCGCTACGCCCAGCAGCGCGACCGGCTCACCACCCCGCTGGTCCGCAACGCCGACGGCGAGCTGGAGCCCGCCTCCTGGCCGGAGGCGCTGCGGATCGCCGCCGAAGGGCTGCTGGCCGCCCGCGGCCGCACCGGCGTCCTCGCCGGCGGGCGGCTCACCGTCGAGGACGCCTACGCGTACGGCAAGTTCGCGCGGGTCGCGCTCGACACCAACGACGTCGACTTCCGCGCCCGTGCGCACAGCACCGAGGAGGCCGACTTCCTGGCGGCCCGGGTCGCCGGACGCGGCGTCGACCTCGACGGCACCGGCGTCACCTACGGCGCGCTGGAGAAGGCGCCCGCCGTACTGCTGGTCGGCTTCGAGTCCGAGGAGGAGGCGCCCGGCGTCTTCCTGCGGCTGCGCAAGGCCTGGCGCAGGACCGGGCTGAAGGTCTTCGCCCTGGCCACCCACGCCACCCGCGGCCTGGAGAAGGCAGGCGGCACCCTGCTGCCCGCCGCCCCCGGCACCGAGACCGAGTGGCTGGACGCCCTCGCCGGCGGAGTCGGCCTGGAGGACTCCGGGGTCGGCGCCGCCGAGGCGCTGCGCACCGAGGGCGCCGTCATCGTCGTCGGGGAGCGGCTGGCCGCGGTGGCCGGCGGGCTCACCGCGGCCGTGCGGACCGCGGCGGCCACCGGCGCCCGGCTGGTGCCGACGCCGCAGGTCGACTGGGAGCGCGGCGCCGTCGAGGCGGGCGCGCTGCCCTCGCTGCTGCCGGGCGGCCGTCCGGCCACCGACCCGCGCGCCCGCGAGGAGGTCGCCGCCGTCTGGGGCGTCGCCCACCTCCCGCACCGCTACGGCCGCGACACCGCCCAGATCGTGGAAGCCGCCGCCGACGGCTCGCTCCAGGCGCTGCTGGTGGCGGGCGTGGAGGTGGCGGACCTGCCCGATCCGGCCCGCGCCCGGCAGGCGCTCGACTCGGCCGGTTTCGTGGTCTCGCTGGATCTGCGGCCCAGCGAGGTCACCGGGCACGCCGACGTCGTCCTGCCGGTCGCGGCGGTCGTCGAGAAGGCCGGCACCTTCCTCAACTGGGAGGGCCGGGCGCGTTTCTTCGAGGCCGCGCTCAAGCCGGACCAGATGACCCGCCCGCTGCCCCCGACCGACACCCGGGTGCTCCAGATGCTCGCCGACGCCATGGACGTGCACCTGGGCCTGCCGGATCTGCGCACCACCCGCGCGGAGATCGACCGGCTCGGCGCCTGGGACGGCCCCCGGGCCGACGACCCGCTGGCCACCGCGGTCGCGCTGCCCCGCCCGGCCGCCGGGGAGGCGGTGCTCGCGGGCCACCGGATGCTGCTCGACCAGGGCCTCCTCCAGCGCGGCGACGACGCGCTGGCGGGCACCCGGCACGCGGCCCGCGCCCGGGTCTCGGCGGCCACGGCCGGTGAGGCGGGCGTCAAGGACGGCGACGTCCTCGCCGTCACCGGGCCCGCCGGATCGGTCGAACTCCCGCTGGAGGTCACCGCGATGCCCGACCGGGTGGTCTGGCTCCCGCTGAACTCGGCCGGTGCCGGTGTCGCCTCCGACACCGGGGTGCCGCCCGGGTCCCTCGTCCGCATCGGTCCGGCCACGCCGACCGGTGGAACCCCCAAGGAGGTGGAGGCATGAGCGGGTACCTCGCCGCCGAGAACCTGTCGATGTTCGGCCGCGATCCCTGGTGGCTGATCGTCGTCAAGGCGGTGTTCTGCTTCGCCTTCCTGATGGTGACCGTGCTGCTGTCCATCGTGTGGGAGCGCAAGGTCGTCGGCTGGATGCAGCTGCGCATCGGCCCCAACCGGAACGGCCCCTGGGGGCTGCTCCAGTCGCTGGCCGACGGCGTGAAGCTGATGCTCAAGGAAGACGTCGTCGTCAAGCGCGCCGACAAGGCGGTCTACATCCTGGCGCCGATCGTGGCGGCCGTGCCGGCCTTCATGGCCATCGCGGTCATCCCGTTCGGCCCGGCCGGCAACGAGGTCTCGATCTTCGGCCACCGCACCACGATGCAGCTCACCGACCTGCCGATCGCGATGCTGTACGTGCTGGCGGTCGCCTCGATCGGCATCTACGGCATCGTGCTCGCCGGATGGAGCTCGGGATCGACGTACCCGCTCCTGGGCGGACTGCGCTCCTGCGCGCAGATGATCTCCTACGAGATCGCCATGGGCGCCGCGTTCGCCTCGGTGTTCCTCTACTCCGGCTCCATGTCGACCTCGCAGATCGTGGAGGCGCAGGCCGACCGCTGGTACATCGTCCTGCTGCCGGTCTCCTTCATCATCTACGTCGTCACCATGGTCGGGGAGACCAACCGCGCCCCGTTCGACATGCCGGAGTCCGAGGGCGACCTCGTCGGCGGCTTCAACACCGAGTACTCGTCGATCAAGTTCGCGATGTTCATGCTCGCCGAGTACGTCAACATGGTGACCGTCTCGGCCGTCGCCACCACCCTCTTCCTGGGCGGCTGGCGCGCCCCGTGGCCGGTCAGCACCTTCTGGGAGGGCGCGAACCACGGCTGGTGGCCGATGCTCTGGTTCGTCCTCAAGGTGCAGGTGCTGCTGTTCTTCTTCATCTGGCTGCGCGCGACGCTCCCGCGGGTGCGCTACGACCAGCTGATGAAGCTGGGCTGGAAGGTCCTGATCCCGGTCGCCCTGGTGTGGCTGATGCTGGTCGCGACCGTGCGCGCGCTGCGCAACGAGAACTACGGCTTCGCCGACATCGCCCTCTACGTCGGTGCCGCCGTCCTGGCCGTGCTGCTCCTCTCCTTCCTCGCGGACTTCTACCGCGACCGGAACAGGCGGGCCGAGGCCCCGGCCGCCGCGCCGGCCGCCTTCGACCCGATGGCCGGCGGCTTCCCCGTACCGCCGCTGCCCGGCCAGAAGCTGCCGCCGGTGCCCCGGCGCGCCCCCCGCCGGGAGCGCGAGCTGGTCGCCAGCGGCGGACCCGATACCCACAGCGACGAGACTCCGGGTGGATCGACGGAGGGAAAGGAGGCGTCCGATGGCTGAGGAGCCCAAGGGAACCGACACCGAGCCCGGTTTCCTGAACCCCGTGGCCGGCTTCGGCGTGACCTTCAAGGCCATGTTCAAGAAGCGGCTGACCGAGCAGTACCCGGAGCAGCAGAAGACCACGGCTCCGCGCTTCCACGGGCGGCACCAGCTCAACCGCCACCCGGACGGCCTGGAGAAGTGCATCGGCTGCGAGCTGTGCGCCTGGGCCTGCCCCGCCGACGCCATCTACGTGGAGGGCGCCGACAACACCGACGAGGAGCGCTACTCGCCGGGCGAGCGCTACGGCCGCGTCTACCAGATCAACTACGCCCGCTGCATCCTGTGCGGGCTGTGCATCGAGGCATGCCCGACGCGGGCGCTGACGATGACCAACGAGTTCGAACTGGCCGACTCCAGCCGCGCCGACCTCATCTACACCAAGGAGCAGCTCCTCGCCGGTCTGGAGGAGGGCATGGTGGACTCCCCCCACGCCATCTTCCCGGGCACGGACGAGCAGGACTACTACCGGGGCCTGGTCACCGAGGCCGCGCCGGGCACGGAGCGGCAGACGGCCCGGTCCAAGGGCGAGGACGACCCGGAGGCCGGACCGGCCGCCGGCGCGGACGGGTCCGCCGGGGAGAGGGTGACCGGACGATGACCGCGCAGCTCGCGGCCTACTCCACCTCCACCGGAGAGGCCGTCCAGTTCTGGATCCTCGGCACGGTCGCCGTGATCGGCGCGCTGTGCACCGTGCTCATGCGCAAGGCGGTGCACAGCGCCCTCTGCCTGGCGGGCACGATGATCGTCCTGGCGGTGTTCTACCTCGCCAACGGGGCCTACTTCCTGGGCATCGTGCAGATCGTCGTCTACACCGGCGCGATCATGATGCTGTTCCTGTTCGTGGTGATGCTCGTGGGCGTCACCGCGGCGGACTCCCTGAAGGAGACCATCAGGGGCCAGCGCTGGCTGGCCCTGCTGTGCGGGCTCGGCTTCGGCATCCTGCTGTTCGCCGGGATCGGCAACGCCTCCCTCACCTCCTTCACCGGTGTGGGCGGGGCCAACGCGGCCGGGAACGTGGAGGGTCTCGCCTCCCTGATCTTCACCCGGTACGTGTTCGCCTTCGAGATCACCGGCGCCCTGCTCATCACGGCCGCGGTCGGCGCCATGGTGCTCACCCACCGCGAGCGCACCGAACGGGCCCGCACCCAGCGCGAGATGTCCGAGCACCGCGTCCGCGTCGGCAACCACCTGCCGCCGCTGCCCGCCCCCGGCGTCTACGCCCGGCACAACGCGGTGGACATCGCGGGGCTGCTGCCCGACGGCACCCCGTCCGAGCTGACCGTCAGCGGGACGCTGCGCGACCGGGGCCAGATCCGGGACGTCTCCACCGAGGCCCTGAACGACCTCAAGGCGCTGGAACAGCGCTCCGAGGAGCGTCTGGAGCGTCGCGGCGCCGGCCCGTCGACCGTCGGACGGACCGAGGAGGCGTCGAAGTGAACCCGGTCAACTACCTGTATCTCGCTGCCCTGCTGTTCACGATCGGCGCCACCGGGGTGCTGATCCGGCGCAACGCCATCGTGGTGTTCATGTGCGTGGAGCTGATGCTCAACGCCTGCAACCTCGCGTTCGTCGCCTTCTCCCGGCTGCACGGCAACCTCGACGGCCAGATCATCGCCTTCTTCACGATGGTGGTCGCCGCCGCGGAGGTCGTGGTGGGGCTCGCGATCATCGTGTCCCTGTTCCGCGCCCGCCACTCGGCCTCGGTCGACGACGCCAGCCTGATGAAGCTGTAAGGGGTCGGAAGAATCGTGGAGAACCTGATTGCGCTGCTGGTGGCGGCGCCCCTGCTCGGAGCGGTGGTCCTGCTGTGCGGCGGGCGCCTGCTGGACGCGGTCGGTCACTGGATCGGCACGCTGCTGGCCGCCGCCTCCTTCGTGATCGGCGTCGTCCTCTTCGCCGACATGCTCGGCAGCGGCGCCGCCGACCGCACCCTGACGCAGCACCTGTTCAGCTGGATCCCGGTGGAGGGCTTCCAGGCCGACGTCGCCTTCCGGCTCGACCAGCTGTCGATGACGTTCGTCCTGCTGATCACCGGTGTCGGCTCGCTGATCCATCTGTACTCGGTCGGGTACATGGAGCACGACGAGCGTCGCCGCCGCTTCTTCGGCTATCTCAACCTGTTCCTCGCGGCGATGCTGATCCTGGTCCTCGCCGACAACTACCTGCTGCTGTACCTCGGCTGGGAGGGCGTCGGCCTCGCCTCCTACCTCCTGATCGGCTTCTGGCAGCACAAGCCCAGCGCGGCCACCGCCGCCAAGAAGGCGTTCCTGGTCAACCGCGTGGGCGACATGGGCCTGTCCATCGCCATCATGCTGATGTTCCTGTGGTTCGGGACCTTCGCCTTCGGGCCGGTGCTCGGCGGCGGCGACCAGGCCGGCCTCACGGCCTCCGCGAGCGAGGGCAAGCTCACCGTCATCGCGCTGATGCTGCTGCTCGCCGCCTGCGGCAAGTCCGCCCAGGTGCCGCTGCAGTCCTGGCTCGGGGACGCGATGGAGGGTCCGACCCCCGTCTCGGCCCTGATCCACGCGGCGACCATGGTGACGGCGGGCGTCTATCTGATCGTCCGCTCCGGGGCCGTCTTCAACGGCGCCCCGGACGCGCAGCTCGTCGTCACCGTCGTCGGCGCTGTCACGCTGCTGTTCGGTGCGATCGTCGGTTGCGCCAAGGACGACATCAAGAAGGCGCTGGCCGGGTCGACCATGTCGCAGATCGGCTACATGGTGCTGGCCGCGGGCCTCGGCCCGATCGGCTACGTCTTCGCGATCATGCACCTGGTGACGCACGGCTTCTTCAAGGCCGGGCTGTTCCTCGGCGCCGGCTCGGTCATGCACGGCATGAACGACGAGGTCGACATGCGCCGCTACGGCGGACTGCGCAAGTACATGCCGGTCACCTTCGTCACCTTCGGCCTCGGCTACCTGGCCATCATCGGCTTCCCGGGGCTGTCCGGCTTCTTCTCCAAGGACAAGATCATCGAGGCGGCGTTCGCCAAGGGCGGCACCGAGGGCTGGATCCTCGGCGCCTGCGCGCTGCTGGGCGCGGCCATCACGGCGTACTACATGACGCGCGTGATGCTGATGACGTTCTTCGGCGAGGAGCGCTGGCGGAACCTGCCCACGGCGTCCGCGTCCGCGGCGGCGACGGCGTCCACGGCGTCCGCGTCCACTGCGGCTGCGGCGGACTCCGCCCCGGCCGCGGGCGGGGGCACGGCCGGCGGGTCCGCGGTGCCGCACCCGCACGAGTCCCCGGGGACCATGACGGTCCCGATGATCGTGCTGGCCGTCGGATCGGTCGCGGGCGGTGCCTTCTTCAGCATCGGCGACCGCTTCCTCAAGTGGCTGGAGCCCGTCACCGGCTTCGACCACGGCCACGCGCCCCTCAGCGCGGGGGTCATCACCGGGGCCACCGTCGCCTGCATGGTGATCGGCGTCGCCGTCGCCTGGGCGCAGTACGGGCGCCGTCCGGTCCCGGCGGTCGCCCCGCGCGGCTCGCTGCTCACCCGGGCCGCCCGCCGCGACCTGCTCCAGGACGACTTCAACCACGTCGTCCTGGTGCGCGGCGGCGAGCACCTCACCCGGTCCCTGGTCTACGTCGACCACACCCTGGTCGACGGGGTCGTCAACGGCACGGCCGCTTCGTTCGGCGGCCTGTCCGGGCGGATGCGCAAGCTGCAGAACGGCTTCGCCCGCTCGTACGCGGTCTCGATGTTCGGCGGTGCGGCACTCCTCGTCGCCGCGACCCTGCTGATGAGGGCGGTCTGATACCGATGTCCTTTCCCCTGTTGACAGCGACGGCGGTGCTCCCGGCGGCCGGGGCCATCGCCACGGCCGCCGTGCCCGCCGCGCGACGCACCGCCGCGAAATGGGTGGCGCTGCTGGTCTCGCTGGGCACGCTGGCCCTGGCCGTGGCGGTGCTGATCCGCTTCGATCCGGGCGGCGACCGCTACCAGCTCACCGAATCGCACGCCTGGATCGCCGAGTTCGGCGTCCGCTACGAACTGGGCGTGGACGGCATCGCGGTGGCGCTGCTGGCGCTGACCGCCCTGCTGGTCCCGTTCGTCATCCTGGCGGGCTGGCACGACGCCGACCCGCTGGAGAGCGGCAGCCGGCGGTGGCGGCCCACCCAGGGCTACTTCGCCCTGATCCTGGCGCTGGAAGCGATGGTGATCCTCTCCTTCGAGGCCACCGACGTCTTCCTCTTCTACATTCTGTTCGAAGCCATGCTGATCCCGCTGTACTTCCTGATCGGCGGCTTCGGGGACCGGGCGCACGGCGCCTTCCGCACCGCCGCGTCCGAGGACGAGGGCGAGCGGGCCGCCGCCGCCCAGCGGTCGTACGCTGCGGTCAAGTTCCTGCTCTACAACCTGGCCGGCGGTCTGATCATGCTGGCCGCGGTGATCGGGCTGTACGTGGTCGCGGGGAACTTCTCGCTCGGCGAGATCGCGGAGGCGCGGGCCAACGGCTCGCTGTCCATCGCGACCAGCACCGAGCGCTGGCTGTTCCTGGGCTTCTTCTTCGCCTTCGCGGTGAAGGCGCCGCTCTGGCCGCTGCACACCTGGCTGCCCAACGCCATGGGGGAGTCCACCGCCCCGGTCGCGGTGCTCATCACCGCGGTCGTCGACAAGGTGGGCACCTTCGCGATGCTGCGCTACTGCCTCCAGCTCTTCCCGGAGGCCAGCAAGTGGGCGACGCCGGTGATCCTGGTCCTCGCGGTCATCGGCATCATCTACGGCGCGCTGCTGGCGGTCGGCCAGCGCGACATCAAGCGGCTGATCGCCTACGCGTCGATCTCGCACTTCGGCTTCATCATCATGGGCATCTTCGCGATGACCAGCCAGGGCCAGTCCGGGGCGACGCTGTACATGGTCAACCACGGTCTCTCGACGGCCGTGCTGATGCTGATCGCCGGCTTCCTGATCTCCCGGCGCGGCTCGCGCCTCATCGCGGACTACGGCGGGGTGCAGAAGGTGGCGCCGGTCCTGGCCGGCACCTTCCTGATCGGCGGTCTGGCGACGCTGTCCCTGCCCGGGCTCGCCCCGTTCGTCAGCGAGTTCCTGGTCCTGGTGGGCACCTTCACCCGCTACCCGGCCATCGGCGTCGTCGCCACCTTCGGCATCGTGCTGGCCGCGCTCTACACCCTCGTCCTCTACCAGCGGACGATGACCGGGCCGGTGAAGCCCGAGGTGGCCGCGCTGCCCGATCTGCGGGCGCGTGAACTGCTGGTGGTGGCACCGCTGGTGGCGCTGCTGATCTTCCTCGGCGTCTATCCGAAGCCGGTCGCGGACATCGTCGCCCCGGCGGTCCGGCAGACCATGTCCGACGTACACAAGCAGGACCCCCGGCCCGAGGTGGAGGCGGCCAAGTGAGTGCAACAGCCGTCCACAGCCTGTGGACAACGGCGGTCGAGCCGATCGCGAAGATCGACGCACCGAAGATCGAGTACGGGCAGCTCGCGCCCGTCCTCATCGTGATCGGCGCGGCGCTCGTCGGCATCCTGATCGAGGCCTTCGTACCGCGCAAATCCCGATACCACGCCCAGCTCTTCGTCTCCGTCGTCGCCCTGGTGGCCTCGTTCGCCGCGATCGTGGCGCTGGCGGCGGACGGGTACGGCACGACCAAGGCCCGCATCGCGGCGATGGGCGCCATCGCCGTCGACGGACCGGCCCTGTTCCTCCAGGGCACGATCCTGCTGGCCGCCCTGGTCAGCCTGTTCACCTTCGCCGAGCGGCGGCTCGACCCGGCCGCCCACGGCAGCCGGGTGGACTCCTTCGCCGCGCAGGCGGCGGCCGTACCGGGCAGCGAGAGCGAGCAGAAGGCCGTGAAGGCCGGGTTCGCCACCACCGAGGTGTTCCCGCTGCTGCTGTTCGCCGTCGCGGGCATGCTGGTCTTCCCGGCCGCCAACGACCTGCTGACGCTCTTCGTGGCGCTGGAGGTCTTCTCCCTTCCGCTCTACCTGCTGTGCGCCCTGGCCCGCCGCAAGCGGCTCCTGTCGCAGGAGGCGGCGGTCAAGTACTTCCTGCTCGGCGCGTTCGCCTCGGCGTTCACCCTGTTCGGCATCGCCCTGGTGTACGGCTACGCGGGCTCGATGTCGTACGCCACCATCGCCCGGGTCGTCGACGGCACCCTGCCGAACGTCACCCCGGCCCTGGCCGACACCACGGGCAACGACGCGCTGCTGCTCATCGGGGCCGCGCTGATCGTCATGGGGCTGCTGTTCAAGGTGGGCGCGGTGCCGTTCCACATGTGGACGCCGGACACCTACCAGGGCGCTCCGACGCCGGTCACCGGTTTCATGGCGGCGGCCACCAAGACGGCCGCGTTCGGCGCGCTGCTGCGCATCCTGTACGTGGTCCTGCCGGGGCTGCGCTGGGACTGGCGGCCGGTGATGTGGGGCGTGGCGATCGTCACCATGCTGGTGGGCGCGATCGTCGCGATCACCCAGACCGACATCAAGCGGCTGCTGGCGTACTCGGCGGTCTCCCACGCGGGCTTCATCCTCGCGGGTGTGATCGCGACCACCCCGTCCGCGATCTCGTCGGTCCTCTTCTACCTGGTCACCTACTCCTTCGTGACCATCGGCGCCTTCGCCGTGGTGACGCTGGTGCGGGACGCGGGCGGCGAGGCGACGCACCTGTCCAAGTGGGCGGGGCTGGGCCGGCGGTCCCCGCTGGTGGCGGCCGTGTTCGCGGTGTTCCTGCTGGCCTTCGCGGGCATCCCGCTGACCTCCGGGTTCGCGGGCAAGTTCGCGGTGTTCAAGGCCGCCGCGGAGGGCGGCGCGGTGCCGCTGGTCGTGGTCGGTGTGATCTCGTCCGCGATCGCCGCGTTCTTCTACATCCGGGTGATCGTGCTGATGTTCTTCAGCGAGCCCCGGCCGGACGGCCCGACGGTCGCCGTGCCGTCGGCGCTGACCATGATGACGATCGCCTTCGGCGTGGCGGTCACGGTGGTGCTCGGCGTGGCGCCGCAGTACTTCCTGGATCTGGCGGGTCAGGCGGGGGTGTTCGCGCGCTGACCCCGCGCCGCGGCGGCCGACGGCCCCGGCTCCCCTCCGGTACCGCACCGGGGAGCCGGGGCCGTCGGGCGTGCGGGGCCGGGGTGGCCGGAAGCGTGCGGGCCGGTACGACAAGTGGACCCGGCTTGTGGACAACCTTCGGAGGCTGTCGGCGCGGGCGCCTATCGTGGACGCAGTGGTCGAGGGACGGCGCACGGGGGACAGGAGTCGGGGGAGCGGACGATGAGCGGGACGGGCGTGATCGGCGAGATGACAGGCACGGGTGGCGCGGGCGGCGGCGCGCTGGACACGCTGCACCGGGTCTTCGGGTTCGACTCCTTCCGCGGTGAGCAGGAGGCGGTCGTCGAGCACGTGATCGCGGGCGGCGACGCCGTGGTGCTCATGCCGACCGGCGGCGGCAAGTCGCTGTGCTACCAGATCCCGGCCCTGGTCCGCCCCGGCACCGGCATCGTGGTCTCCCCGCTCATCGCGCTCATGCAGGACCAGGTGGACGCGCTGCGGGCGCTCGGCGTGCGGGCCGGGTTCATGAACTCCACGCAGGACTTCGACGAGCGGCGCATGGTGGAGGCCGAGTACCTGGCCGGGGAGCTGGACCTGCTCTACCTGGCCCCGGAGCGGTTGCGACTGGAGGGCACCCGGGACTTCCTCTCCCGGGGGCGGATCTCCCTCTTCGCCATTGACGAGGCGCACTGCGTCTCCCAGTGGGGCCACGACTTCCGGCCGGACTACCTCGCCCTGTCCCTGCTCGGCGAGCGCTGGCCGGACGTCCCCCGCATCGCGCTCACGGCGACGGCCACCCGCGCGACCCACAGCGAGATCACCGAGCGGCTGGGCATGCCCGCCGCCCGCCATTTCGAGGCGAGCTTCGACCGGCCCAACATCCAGTACCGGATCGTGCCCAAGACGGAGGCGAAGAAGCAGCTCCTCTCCTTCCTGCGGGAGGAGCACGCCGGGGACGCGGGCATCGTCTACTGCCTCTCGCGCAACTCGGTGGAGAAGACCGCCGAGTTCCTCTCGCGCAACGGGATCGAGGCGGTGCCCTACCACGCGGGGCTGGACGCGGGCACCAGAGCGGCGCACCAGTCCCGGTTCCTCCGCGAGGAGGGGCTGGTGGTGGTCGCGACCATCGCCTTCGGCATGGGCATCGACAAGCCCGACGTGCGGTTCGTCGCCCACCTCGACCTGCCGAAGTCCGTCGAGGGCTACTACCAGGAGACCGGCCGCGCCGGGCGCGACGGGCTGCCGTCGACGGCCTGGATGGCGTACGGGCTCAACGACGTGGTCCAGCAGCGCAAGCTGATCCAGTCCGGCGAGGGGGACGAGACCTTCCGCCGCCGGGCCCAGTCCCATCTGGACGCGATGCTGGCGCTCTGCGAGACCTCGCAGTGCCGCCGGGGCCAGCTCCTCGCCTACTTCGGCCAGGAACCCGCCCCGGCGGGCTGCGGCAACTGCGACACCTGTCTGACCCCGCCGGAGACCTGGGACGGCACGGTCGCGGCGCAGAAGGTGCTGTCGACGGTGGTGCGGCTGAAGCGGGAGCGCGGGCAGAAGTTCGGCGCCGGTCAGATCGTCGACATCCTGATGGGCAAGCGCACCGCCAAGGTCATCCAGTTCGACCACGACCGGCTCTCCGTCTTCGGCATCGGCGAGGAGCTGACCGAGGGCGAGTGGAGGGGCGTCACCCGGCAGCTGCTGGCGCAGGGCCTGCTCGCCGTCGAGGGGGAGTACGGCACGCTGGTGCTGACCGACGCCAGCGGCTCGGTGCTCCGCCGGGAGCGGGAGGTGCCGCTGCGCAAGGAGCCCAAGAAGCCGACGACGGCCCGGGGCACCGGTGCCCGTGGCGAGCGCAAGCCCAGGGCGGCGGCGGTCGAGCTGCCCGAGGCGCTGCTGCCCGCGTTCGAGGCGCTGCGCGCCTGGCGGGCGGAGCAGGCCCGTGAACAGGGCGTTCCGGCCTATGTGATCTTCCATGACGCGACGCTGCGGGAGATCGCCACCGTCTGGCCGACCTCGGTCGGGCAGCTCGCCGGCATCACCGGTGTCGGTGAGAAGAAGCTGGCCACCTATGGGGAAGGGGTGGTGGCGGTGCTCGCCGGCCTGGCCGACGGCGCGCCGGACGCCCCGGCACCGGCGTCGCCCTCCTCTCCGGCTCAGGTCTCCTCCCCGGTCTCCTCTCCGGCTCAGGTCATGTCTTCCACTCGGGTTCCGGACCCGGCTCCGGACCCGGCTCGGGGTAGCGGTTCCGCTCCGGCCGGGCCGCGGACGGCCGCCGCCGTGGACGCTCCGGACGACTACTGGCCCGAGGAGGAGCCGGAGCCGTATCCCGACTGGGAGTGACCGACGGGGAGTGGCCGACCGGCTGAGGTCCGGGGCGGGGCGCCGAGGGACCGGGTGAGCCGGGAGGGGACGGCGGGCGAGTCGGGGGCGCCCGGGTGGGCGAGGTGCGCGGGGGCCAGGCGGCCGGGCGGGCGAGGTGCGTGGGTCGGCCGGGCGGGTCGGGGCGCGGAGGAGCCGCTGCCCCCCGGGGTGCCGCTGTCTTCCGGAGTGCCGCTGTGCTCCGGGGTGCTGCGCCCTCCGGGTGCGGTCCCCTCGGGCCGTCGCTCCTGGGAAGCCGTTGGCCCGCCATCCGCCGCGGAGTCCTCCGCCGGGGCGCTGCCGGGGACCGGTGTCCCGGACGGCCGGGGGGCCGGGGTCATGCCAGGGCGGTGAGTCCCGGAGCGAAGGTGATGAGGAGGGGGACGAGGGGGACCAGGGCGGCCGTGGTGGTGGCCAGGGCGCGGCGGCGGCGGCCGAGGCGGGGCCGGGGCTCCAGCAGGCGGTCGACCCGCTCGCCCAGCAGGCGGCGGCTGGAGGAGCAGGACAGGACGCCGCGGTGCTGGTTCAGCTCGATCAGGGCCAGCGCGGTGGTGAGATGGCCGCAGCGGCGGGAGGCGGTGTCGTCGGCGGCGAGTTCCACCAGACGGTGGGTCTGGTCGCAGAAGTGGGCGAAGACCGGGATCCGGGGGAAGCCGGTCGCCAGCGCGGTGGACAGGTGCAGCAGCCAGTCGTGGTGGGCGCGGGCGTGGCCCCGCTCATGGGTGAGGACGGCGTCGAGCTGGTGGTGGGTGAGCCGCCGCAGGGCACCGGTGGTGACGATGAGCTGGGGCGGGCTGCCGGGCATCCACCAGGCGTCCGGGTACTCGTCCTCCAGCACCAGCAGGGGCCCGCGGGCGGCGGGCAGGCCGGCCGGGAGGTCGGGGGCGCGTTCGCGCAGATGGGCCCGGGAGCTGAGGCGCCGGCGGCGGGCCTCGGCCAGTTCCCGGGCGAGCATGGCGGTCGTCCAGGCCGCGCCCGTGGCCAGCAGCAGGGTGATCAGCGCCGCCCAGACCGGACCGGCGGAGAGGTTGTAGGCGGCGGTCACGGCGGGCGGCGCGGGCGCGAAGAGCTGGGTGCGGACGGTGCCGAAGACGGCGGCGGCACCGAGGGCGAGGGAGGTCAGACAGCACAGCAGCACGGTGGCGACCAGGCACTGCCACACCCACAGACCGACCACGGGGTCCCGCTCGGGCCACCGGGACCGGGTCAGCGCACGCGGCACCGGCACGGCGGCGGTGACGCCGACGGTGAAGAGCAGGAGCAGGCAGACGGTCATGCCACGGGCTCCGAATCCTGGTCGGAAGGGGCGGCTCGGGGAGGTGCGCCCGACGGTGCGGCCGGGGTGGTGCGGGGCGGCTCGGGTGCGGGCGCCGGGGGTGCGGCGTACCGGGTGCGGGACGCGGGTGCCGGGACGGATGTGCGGGGTGGAGCGGGGTGCGGACGTACGGGATGGAGCGGGGTGCGGATGTACGGGGTGCCGGGATGTGGGCGTGCTGGGCGTCGGCGGGGCCGGGGGTGGTCCGGGTCTCGGGGCCCCGGGGTGTGGTGTTCCGGCGGCCGGGCGGGGCGCGCCGTGCGCACCGCTCGGCGCCAGTATGCCGGTGACGGGGGTGCGGCGGCAGGGGAGAACGCCTGTCGATCCGGCCACGCCCGCCGACCTCATCGGAACGGAGCCGCGTGTCCGGCGCCGGGCACGGAAGCCGCCGGGGGTGCGAGGGGTCTGTCGGAAAGCGTGAACACTTTGGCTGCGGGTGTTCACGGTTGCGCGGTCGAGGGTCCCGTGGGGCCTGTCCGGCGGGCCGGATGCCGGACAGGCCCCGGCCCGCCCAGGTCGCTTCGGGTGCCGTCCGTGTCCGTGTCCGTGTCCGGCGTCCGGCGGCCGGCGGCCGGGTGGACCCGCGTCCGCCCGGCCGGCCCGGCCACCCGGCTCCGGGCGTGTGCGCTGCCCTGCCGGGGGTGCTTGGCGCCCGCCCGGGGGTTCCGCCGGTGCCGCCGCCCGCCCCCCCGGCGGGAGCTACGCCCCGACCACGCGGCCGGTGACCTCGCCCAGGCCGACGCGGGTGTCGTCGGGGCCCGGGGCCCAGGCGGTCAGGGTCACCACGTCGCCGTCCTCCAGGAAGGTCCGCTTGCCGTCGGGCAGTTCGAGCGGTTCGCTGCCGTTCCAGGTCAGCTCCAGCAGGGAGCCGCGCTCGCCCTCGGTGGGGCCGCTCACCGTGCCGGAGCCGTAGAGGTCGCCGGTGCGCAGGGAGGCGCCGTTGACGGTCATGTGGGCCAACTGCTGGGCGGCGGTCCAGTACATGCCGGAGAACGGCGGCTCGGAGATCACGTGCCCGTTGAGGGCGACGGAGATCCGCAGGTCGTAGCCGCCGGGCTCGATCCGCTCGGCGTCGGTGTCGTCCAGGTAGGGCAGCAGTTCGTGGGTGCGCGCGGGCGGCGCGACCCGGGCCTCCTCCAGGGCCTCCAGCGGGGTGATCCAGGCCGACACCGAGGTGGTGAACGACTTGCCGAGGAACGGGCCCAGGGGCACGTACTCCCAGGCCTGGATGTCGCGCGCGGACCAGTCGTTGAGCAGGCACAGCCCGAAGACGTGCTCGCGGAAGCCGGTGAGCGGCACCGGGTGCCCCATGTCGGAGGGCACGCCGACCACGAAGCCGACCTCGGCCTCGATGTCGAGGCGCACGGACGGGCCGAAGACCGGCGCGGCGTCGGCGGGCGCCTTGCGCTGGCCGGAGGGCCGCACGACGTCCGTGCCGGAGACCACGACGGTGCCGGAGCGGCCGTGGTAGCCGATCGGGAGGTGCTTCCAGTTCGGGGTGAGCGGTTCGGAGCCGGGGCGGAAGATCCGGCCGACGTTGTGGGCGTGGTTCTCGGAGGCGTAGAAGTCGACGTAGTCGGCCACCTCGAAGGGGAGGTGCAGGGTCACCGAGGACAGCGGGTGGAACAGCGGCTCCACGGTCTCGCGGTGGGAGGGCACCGTCAGCCAGGCGGTCACCGCGCGCCGCACGTCGGACCAGGCGGTGCGGCCCGCGGCCAGCAGCGGGTTCAGGGTCGGCCGGTTGAGCAGGGAGGCGTAGGGGGAACCGAGGGCCCGGGCGGCCGCACCGGCGTCGAGGACGTGGTCACCGAGCCGGACGCCCACCGTCCGGTCCCGCGTGCCGGGGATCGAGAACACGCCGTAGGGAAGGTTGTGAGGGCCGAAGGGGTCGCCCTCGGGGAGGTCGAAGGGGGGCATCGGGTTCGCCGCCTCGCTTTCGTGCTCGCCATGCGCGTCAGCCGCGCCGTGTGCGCCGGTCGGCCGCGTGATCCGCGGCCGGGCCACACGTTACGGCGGAGACACCGGTCTTGGGCAGGGGCACCGGGCCGCGGTGCCCCGCCCGGCGGTCCGGGCGGGCGGCGGGAACCGGCCCCGTGGCGGCGGTTTTCCCGCCCGTACGGCGGAGCGGGAGTCGGCGCGGGGCGCCGTCCGTATGCTCGGGCCCATGGGCCGTCCCGCGTACGCACTCGTCGCCACCGACCTCGACGGCACTCTGCTCCGCGGCGACGACACCCTCTCGGCGCGGACGCGGGCGGCGCTCGGCCGGGCGGAGCGGGCGGGCGCGCGGCACCTGGTGGTGACCGGGCGGCCGGTGCCCCGGGTGCGGCCGCTGCTGGCGGAGCTGGGCGCGACGGGGCTCGCGGTGTGCGGGCAGGGCGCGCAGGTCTACGACGCGGGGGCGCGCCGGATGCTCTGGTCCGTCGCCCTGGACCGGGAGACGGCGGAGGCCGCGCTCGGCAAGATCGAGGCGGAGACCGGGCCGGTGCACGCGGCCGTCGACCAGGACGGCACGGACGGGGCGACGCTCGTCGAGCCGGGCTTCGTGATGCCGCACCCCACGCTGCCGGCCCGGCGGGTGGGGCGGCGCGAGGAGCTGTGGCGGACGCCGGTCAGCAAGGTGCTGCTGCGCCACCCGGGGCTGTCCGACGACGCGCTGGCGGCGGCGGCCCGTGCGGCGGTGGACTCGCTGGTGACGGTGGTGGTGTCGGGGCCGGGCACGGTGGAGCTCCAGCCGCGCGGCGTGACCAAGGCGACCGGTCTGGCGCTGGCCGCCGGGCGGCTGGGGGTGGACGGGGAGCGGACCATCGCCTTCGGGGACATGCCCAACGACATCCCGATGTTCCGCTGGGCTGGCCACGGCGTCGCCATGGCGGGCGCGCACCCCGAACTGAGGGCGGTGGCCGACGAGGTCACCCTGACGAACGAGGACGACGGCGTCGCCGTCGTCCTCGACCGGATCTTCGGGGCCGTCCGCCGGGGCGGACGGGGCGCGGGGCGCCGGATCAGTACGCGCTGAAGACGTTGTCGATCGAGCCGTACCGGTCGGCCGCGTAGTTGCAGGCGGCCGTGATGTTGGCGACCGGGTCGTAGGGGTCCCAGGAGGTGCCGGCCACGTGGTAGGCGCGGAAGGTCGGGTCGATCACCTGGAGCAGGCCCTTGGACGGGGTGCCGTTGACGGCGTTGATGTCCCAGTTGTTGATGGCGTACGGGTTGCCGGACGATTCGCGCATCACGTTGCGGTGGATGCCGTCGTAGGAACCGGGGATGCCCTGCTGCGCCATGATCGCGAGGGACTGCCGGATCCAGCCGTCGAGGGTGTTCGGGTAGGCCGTCGAGGCGGCGGCGGCGGCGGCGGCGGTGGTGGTGGTCGTGGTCGTGGCGGCCGAGGCGCCGGTGGCGCCGAGGAGCGGCAGGGCGAGCACGGCGGCACCGGTGCCGGCGACGGCGATCCGGCGGGCCAGGCGGGCGGTGCGGGCAGGACGGTGCTGACCGATGGCAGGCATGGGTGATCCCTCTCCTGACGCCTGCGAGGTGAGCTGTCGGGTTCGGGCGGGGAGGTGCCCGGCCGTGCCCTGACGGGCACGGCTTCACCCCTAGCCGCTCCGGTGGGGTCCGGTGCGGCGACTTACCTTGGGTCCCCCGCTCCTGCCCGCGAGTGTGTCGAATGGATGACTGTCGGTCCGGCGGTGGCAGGATTCGGCGTCCGCCCGACAGGCCGGGAACGTATGCGAGAGCACATGCCGGGAACAAGTGCGGGAATCACCTGACGCACTTGTTGACCTTGATCGGGATGGTTTGGGGTGCTTGATCCTTTGCGGTCGCGACCGTCCAACTGGCCTATGGGGCAACGGGCTGCCGTCGGGCGGGGCGCCGGGGCCCGGCGGTGGCGGACGGCACGGCCGAGTGAGCCAACTCACGGACGCGAACAAGCCGACATATCGGGCATTTGGCCCAACTATGAGTTAATCGGCTCCGGTTGGGAGGTGCCCCCGGTGCCCCGCCGCTCCGGAGGGCCGGGGGTGTGCCGGGCGGGTGACGTTCTGGCGGTGCGCGCCGTTGGGTGGGGTGATGGGATCTTCGGTGGCGGCCCGGGGCGCGCCGCGCGCCGGGCCGCGCCCCGGACGTCCGGTCATGGCGGGCGACATTTGCCGATATCACTTGATCAAAAACATACCGCGCGCGATCCCCTGCGGACCGGTGTCTTGCGGTGGGCGCTAGCGGTGATCGAAACATGACCGGATACGCTGACTTGAGTGGTGGCAGCGACCTATCGACAAACCAGATAGACAGCAGCAGACAGGAGACCCCTCGTGACCGTCGTCGGGCCGTTCGGGCTGAGCGTGCGGGACCAGGCTCTGGAAGCCGATGTCCAGACCGGGCTGGCGGCCGTCGAGGAAGGGTTGCTCGAGGCAACCAAGAGTGAGGTCCCGTTCATCACGGAGGCCGCCCAGCACCTGGTGCGGGCCGGCGGAAAACGGTTCCGGCCGCTGCTCGTCATGCTCGCCGCCCAGTTCGGCGACCCCTACGCCCCCGGCGTCGTTCCCTCGGCCGTGGTCGTGGAGCTGACCCACCTCGCCACGCTCTACCACGACGACGTGATGGACGAGGCCGCCGTGCGGCGCGGGGTGGCCAGCGCCAACACCCGCTGGGACAACTCGGTCGCGGTCCTCACCGGCGACTTCCTGTTCGCCCGCGCCTCCCAGATCCTCGCCGACCTCGGGCCGGAGGCGGTCCGGGTGCAGGCCCTCGCCTTCGAGCGGCTGGTCACCGGCCAGATCCTGGAGACGGCGGGACCGCAGGACGGGCGCGACCCGGTCGACCACTACCTCGACGTGCTCGGCGGCAAGACGGGCTCGCTGGTGGCCGTCTCCTGCCGGTTCGGCGCGATGGTGTCCGGCGCCGACGAGACGGTCGTCGACGTGCTCACCCAGTACGGGGAGCGGCTCGGTGTCGCCTTCCAGCTCGCCGACGACGTCCTGGACATCGCCTCCGACTCCCGCGAATCGGGCAAGACCCCCGGCACCGACCTGCGCGAGGGCATCCCCACGCTGCCGGTGCTGCGGCTGCGCGAGCGGGCCGAGCGGCTGGGGCTGGCCGAGGACCGGGAGCTGTGCGAGCTGCTGGACTCCGACCTGACCGACGACGGCCGGCTCGCCGAGGCGCTGCGTCTGCTGCGCGCCCACCCCGCCCTCGAACAGGCCCGCCGGGACACCGTCCGCTACGCCGAGGAGGCCCGGGCGGCGCTCGCCCCGCTGGTGGAGTGCCAGGCCAAGGCCGCGCTGGTGGAGCTGTGCGACGCGGTGGTCCACCGCGCGGGCTGAACCCGGGAGGGTCGGGGTGCCGGACGGAGCCGGACGCGACGGCCGCCGTCGGACGGGACACGCTCGCCGTAGGGGCCGTAGGGGCCGTAGGGGCCGTAGGGGCCGTAGGGGCCGTAGGGGCCGTAGGGCCGGAGTGGTCGGCCGGGGCGGGGCAACCGCCGTACGGGGCACGGGGGATCGTCCGCCCGTGCCGGCGGCGCGCGGGGCGCGCCCCTCGGGACCGGGGCGGCTCCGGGGCCTCCTCGTACGGGCGCCGTACCCCACCCCTACGGGCCGGAGGGGCCCGGACCCCCGGGTGTCATCCCGCAGGAGTACGCGGAGTTGGGCCCGGGGGCTGACGATTCCGTGCCCCCGATTTGGTCGTATGGACACCACGGAAAACACCGGTCCTCACCGATTCGGGTGAGAATGGCGGCTCACGGGTGGAGACGTGCGACATCGCGGGACACCGCCGCCGACAACGGAGGTAGGGCACACATGGCACCGTACGAATCCGACGGCAGCACCACCACCGCCGGGGAGCGAGAGGAACCGCGGACGTCCCGGCGCAGGGCCGCGCGGTACGCCGTCCCGGTGGCGGTGACGGGACTGGCCGCCGCGACGATCGGCCTCGTCCCCGCCCTCGCCGACTCCGGGGACCCCGATCTGCCCGGGGTCACGGCCCAGCAGCTCGTCGAGCGCATCGCCCGGTCGGACGTCCAGCACCTGTCCGGCACGGTGAAGATCAACACGGATCTGGGACTGCCCGACCTCGGCGGCCTCGGCCAGGGCATGCTGTCCGGCCGGTCCGGCGTCCCGGGCGCGGGCGGCGGGGACGCGGAGGACGGCGGGGGCTCGGCCGCCGACCCCTCGGCCAAGCTGACCGCGCTGGTCTCCGGCAGCCACACGCTGCGCGTCGCGGCCGACGGCCCCGACCGGCAGCGGCTCTCCGTCCTGGAGGAAGCCGCCGAGTACAGCCTGATCCGCAACGGCGAGGACGTCTGGGGCTACGACAGCGCCTCCAACGAGGTCTACCACGCCACCGTCGGCCCGTCCGGCCGCGCCGGTGACGAGGGCGCCCGCCGGCCGGCGGAGCTTCCGGCCACGCCGAAGGAGCTCGCCGAGCAGGCCCTGGAGGCGGTCGACGCGACCACGTCGGTGACCGTCGACGGCACCGCGCGGGTGGCGGGGCGGGACGCCTACCGGCTCGTGGTCGAGCCCCGGCAGAAGGGCTCCACGGTGGGTGTCGTCAGCATCGCCGTGGACGCGGAGACGGGCGTGCCGCTGAAGTTCACGCTCACCCCGGCGAGCGGCGGCGCCGCCGTCGTCGACGCGGGCTTCACCCGGGTGAGCTTCGCCGAGCCGGACGCGTCGGCCTTCGACTTCACCCCGCCCAGGGGCGCGAAGGTCACCGAGGCGGACGGGTCCGGGAAGGACGGCGGGTCCGGGAAGGCCGACGGGTCGGGCAAGGAGGCCCCCGCCGGTGTGCCGGGCGGCGGACCCGCCGGCGGCGCGGAGGGCGTCGAGGTCGTCGGCGAGGGCTGGAACACGGTCGCCGTGCTGCGCACCGGCGGCCGGGGGCTGCCCACCGCGGCGAAGGAAGGTGACGCGGGCGCCCTCGGCGGCTTCCTCGGCTCCTTCGGGGACCCGGTCAAGGGCGCCTTCGGCTCCGGCACGGTCTTCAAGACCCGGCTGGTCAACGCCCTGATCACCGACGACGGCACGGTCTACGTCGGCGCGGTCACCAAGGACGCCCTGGTGAAGGCGGCCGACGCCGCGCGGTAGCGGCCGGTACCGCGAGAGCGAGCAGGGGCGCCGGTCGTCCCGCGAGGAGAGGAAGCCGATGCGCGGGACGACCGCCGGAGAGCCGGAGCACCGGGACCGGGAAGCGCCGGGCCGGGACGGACCGGGTCCGGACGAGCCGGGTCAGGGCTCCCCGCGCGGGGAGCCCCGGCCCGGGAGTCCCCGCGCGGGACGGTCCCGTGCCCCGGAGACCCGGGACCGCGACGACACCGGGGCCGGAGGCACCGCCCCGGGCGCCGCCGACGGCACGGCCACCCCGACCGGTGCCGCCACCGGGAGCACGGCAACGTCCATCGGCCCCGCCACGGCCGACGACACCGACGGCACAGACGCCCCGGGCGGCCGGGATGGCCAGGGCGCCCCCGGCGGCTCCGCCGCCCGCCGGACGCCCGCCGCCCCCGGCCGCGCGGGCGCCCCCGCCGGGAGGGCCGAGGACTGTCCCGGGGACGAGGACGGCGCCGTCATCGCCACCCGCGGGCTCACCAAGCGCTTCCGCGGCGGTCAAGTGGCCGTCGACGGCCTGGACCTGACCGTCCCGGCCGGGAGCGTCTTCGGCTTCCTCGGCCCCAACGGCTCCGGCAAGACCACCACCATCCGCATGCTGATGGGGCTGATCGAGCCGACCTCCGGCACCGCGCGGGTCCTCGGCCGCCCGATGCCGCGCTCCGCCCGCTCCGTACTGCCCCGGGTCGGCGCCCTCATCGAGGGCCCGGCCCTCTACGGCTTCCTGTCCGGCCGCGACAACCTGCTGCGCCAGGACGCCGCCGACCCCACCGCGGACCCCCGCACCCGGCGCGCCCGGGTCGCCGCGGCCCTGGACCGGGTAGGGCTCGGCGCCGCCGCGGGCAAGAAGGCGAGGGCGTACTCGCTCGGCATGAAGCAGCGCCTCGGGCTCGCCGCGGCCCTGCTCCGGCCGCGCAGCCTGCTGGTGCTGGACGAGCCCACCAACGGACTCGACCCGCAGGGCATGCGGGAGATCCGCACCCTGGTGCGGGAGCTGGCCGACGACGGCACGACCGTCTTCCTCTCCTCCCACCTGCTGGACGAGATCGAGCAGGTGTGCACGCACGCCGCCGTGATGGCCCACGGGCGGCTGATCGTCCAGGGCCCGGTGGCCGACCTGGCGGCCGGGGCGCGCGGACGGCTGGTGGTCACCACGCCGGACCCGGCCCGGGCCGCCCGGGTGCTGGAGGAACTGGGCGTCGCGGACGTGACGGCCGGGGCGGACCGGGTGACCGGGGCGCCCCCGGAGAGCGACCCCGCCGGGGTGAACGCCGCGCTGGTCGCGGCGGGCGTCCGGGTCCGGGGCTTCGCGGTGGAACGCGCGTCGCTGGAGGACGCCTTCGTGGCGCTGACGGGAGAGGGCTTCGATGTCGCGGGCTGAGGCATTGGACGCGGCGCGCGGGCCGCGGGTCCGCCTGTCCGGAGGGCTGCTGCGGAGCGAACTGCTGATGACCTTCCGGCGCTGGCGCACCGCCGCGCTGCTGGGCGTGCTGGCGGCGGTGCCGGTGCTGATCGGCATCGCGGTGCGGATCGAGACCGGCGGCGGCTCCGGGCCCGACGGCTCCGGCGGGGAGGGCGCGCACGGGGGACCGGCGTTCATCTCGCAGATCAGCAACAACGGCCTCTTCCTGGTCTTCACCGCGCTCGCCGCCACCCTGCCGTTCTTCCTGCCCCTGGCCGTCGGGGTGGTCGCCGGGGACTCGGTCGCGGGCGAGGCGAGCGGGGGCACGCTGCGCTACCTGCTGGTCGCCCCGGCCGGCCGCACCCGGCTGCTGCTCACCAAGTACGCCTCGGTCCTCGCCTTCTGCCTGGCCGCCACCCTGGTGGTCGCGGTGTCGGCGCTGGCGGCCGGGGCGCTGCTGTTCCCGCTCGGGGACCTCACCACCATCTCCGGCACCCGGATCGGCTACGGCGAGGGGCTGGGCCGGGCCCTGCTGATCGCCCTGGCGGTGGCCGCCTCGCTGGTCGGCCTCGCGACCCTCGGGCTGTTCGTCTCGACGCTCACGAGCAGCGGGATCGCCGCGATGGCGACCACCGTCGGGCTGCTGATCACGGTGCAGATCCTCGACCAGATCCCGCAGCTGGACGCCGTGCAGCCGTACATCTTCTCCCACTACTGGATGTCCTTCACGGACTTGATGCGGGAGCCGGTGTACTGGGACGACCTGGTGCGCAACCTCGGCCTCCAGGCCGTCTACGCGGCGGTGTTCGGCTCCGCGGCCTGGGCCCGGTTCACCACGAAGGACATCACCACCTGACCGCGTCCCGGGGGCCCGTGACGCCGGGCTCCCGGGCCCCGGGACGTCCGGCGGCGGCCGGGACCACCGCGGCGCTCCCGCCTGGAACGAGCCTGTGACACCGCGGTGACGAGAGGAGCGCCGCCGACCGGAGAGACTCGACGTCAGGTGGACAACAGTAGGACTTGGCTCTGGACGGCACGGGCACCGAGGCCGACGGAAGCCGTCGATGAGTGGGGGAACGATGTCTCGACTCGGCCGTGACGAAGCGCGGGACGCCGGGCACGCCGGGCGCCCGTCCGCACCGGTGGCGGAGGCGGCTTCGATCGCCGTCCGGGTGCCCGTGCCCGGCGCGGGGGCGCGCAGCGCCTCGGTGGACGGCGCGCTGCTGGTGGCTCCCCCGGGGGAGGAGATCCAGCACATCGTCCTGGACCGGCTGCACCGCCTGGCCATCGTCGCCGGGCGGCCGGTCCTGGCCACCATCCACGACGAGCGCCTCGGCTGCACCGTTCCCCTCCGGGTGGACCCGGACGGGTCAAGCCATCTGGCGGCCGATCCGACCCCGACGGCCCCGGAGGGCGGGCCGGTACGGCGCGACCAGCCCACGCACTTCCTGCGCCGGGCGACGGTCCTCCCGGCCGACACCACCGCCCCGCCGCTCCGGGCCCCCGCCCCGGTTCCGCCGCCGCCCGCCCCGGTGTCCGCCCCGGTCCAGGACCCGGCATCGGCCGCGGCGCCGGTGCCGGTGCCGACGTCCGCTCCGGTCCAGGATCCGGCGCCCGCGCCGGGCACCGTGGTGCCGCCTACGGGGGTGTTCGGGCCGCCGCCCGCGATGGACCCGGAGGCGGCGTCCGGGCGACGGGCGGAGGCGGGACCGATGGGCCCCCTGGGCGCGCTGCCCCCGAGGGGCGCGACCATCCCTACGGCCCCTACGGCCCCTACGGCCCCTACGGCCCCTACGGCCCCTACGGCCCCTACGGCCCCTACGGCCCCTACGGAGTCCGCGGGGGCGTCGGCTCCTACGGGTGCCCGGGCCGCGGACGCCGGGGAGCCCACCGCGCCCCCGGCCGTCGAAACGCCCGCGGACCCCGCAGGCCCCGCGGCGCCCGGAACGCCAGGGGCCGACGGCGGGTCCGGGACCACCG
>NZ_WWGX01000056.1 GCF_009862265.1 Streptomyces sp. SID8352
CACCGCCGGGGCCACCTCCGGAACGGGCGCGGAGACGGACGCCGCGTCCGGCCCCGGCGCCGAGACCGACACCGCGTCCGCCACCGAGACCGGGACGCCCGCCACGGCGGGGTCCGGAACCGGAGCGGAGACGCAGGCCGGAGCGGAGACGGAGGCCGGAGCGGAGACGGAGGCCGGAGCGGAGACGGAGGCCGGAGCGGAGACGGAGGCCGGAGCGGAGACGGAGGCCGGGACCGGGACCGACACCCCGACCGGCCCCGGGGACCAGGCCGCCACCGAGCCTGGGGCCGAGCCCACGACGGAGCCGACGACGGACGCCACGCCGCCCACCGGGGCCGCACCCCGGGCGGACGCCGCCGAGCCGGGGACGGACGCCGTGGCGGAGGTCGCACCGTCCGCCGGGGCCTCCGCGGAGGCCGCGCCCGCCACCGCCCCCGGGGCCCCGGCCGAGCCCGAGGCCGGGACAGTGGCCGCCGTGGCCGCAGCGGAGGTCGGGACCCCCGCCGGGCCCGAGGCCGAGGCGCCGGAACGGCCGGAGCACGCCCCGGTCCCCGCCGCCACCGAGGCGGACCCCGCCGACGCCGGGTCGGAGGCCCCCCGGCCCGCCGTCACCGCCGCGCGCCTGCGCAGCCGCGCCCCCGGCCTCAGCACGGCCTACAAGGCCGCCTCCGCCGCCCTCAGGAAGCACGGGCTGACCGGCGCCCGCGCCAAGGTCCACCTGGTCCTCGACCGCTCCGCCTCCATGCGCCCGTACTACAAGGACGGCTCCGCCCAGGCCCTCGCCGAGCAGACCCTCGCCCTCGCCGCCCACCTGGACCCCGAGGCGACGGTGCACGTCACCTTCTTCTCCACGGAGGTCGACGGCACCGGCGAGCTGAGCCTCACCGACCACGAGAACCGCGTCGACGAGCTGCACGCCTCGCTCGGGCGGATGGGCCGCACCAGCTACCACGCCGCGGTGGAGGCGGTCCTCGCCCGCCACGCGGAGGAGGCCCCCGGCACCCCCGCCCTGGTGGTCTTCCAGACCGACGGCGCCCCCGACGCCAAGACCCCCGCCACCCGGGCGCTCACCGAGGCGGCCGGGACCCACCCCGGGGCCTTCTTCTCCTTCGTCGCCTTCGGCGACCACGACAACAAGGCGTTCGACTACCTCCGCAGGCTGAAGGCGGCCAACGCGTCCTTCTTCCACGCGGGCCCCACCCCCCGCGAGCTCACCGACAAGCAGCTCTACGAGGGCGTCCTCGCCACCTGGCGCCCCTGACCCCGTCCCAGCCACCGGCCGCCCGCCTTCCACCCCGTGAAAAGGGAAGCGGGCGGCCCGCGCGTGTCGGATACGATTTCACGGTTCCATACATATCGACCTGGGAGCAGCCCCCGATGGCTCGACACCTCATCACCAGCGCCCTTCCGTACATCAACGGGATCAAGCACCTGGGCAACATGGTGGGGTCCATGCTCCCGGCGGACGTCTACTCCCGGTACCTGCGCCGGCGCGGCCACGAGGTGCTCTACATCTGCGCGACCGACGAGCACGGCACCCCCGCCGAGCTGGCCGCGAAGGAGCGGGGCGTCCCGGTCGACGTCTTCTGCTCCGAGGCGCACGACGCCCAGAAGGCGGTCTACGACGGCTTCGCCCTCGCCTTCGACCACTTCGGCCGCAGCTCCAGCACGCAGAACGTGGAGATCACCCAGCACTTCGCCCGGCGCCTCAACGAGAACGGTTTCATCGAGGAGCGCGCCATCCGCCAGGTGTACAGCCCGGCGGACGGCCGCTTCCTCCCGGACCGCTACGTGGAGGGCACCTGTCCGCACTGCGGCTACGACAAGGCCCGCGGCGACCAGTGCGAGAACTGCACCCGGGTCCTGGACCCGACCGACCTGATCAACCCGCGCTCCGCGATCTCCGGCTCCACCGAGCTGGAGGTCCGCGAGACCAAGCACCTCTTCCTCCTCCAGTCCAAGCTCCAGCACGAGGTCGAGGAGTGGGTGGCCCGGCACGAGGAGGAGTGGCCGCAGCTCGCCGCCTCCATCGCCCGCAAGTGGCTGAACGAGGGGCTGCACGACCGCGCGATCACCCGCGACCTGGACTGGGGCGTCCCGGTCCCCGCCGACACCTGGCCGGAGCTGGCGGCCGAGGGCAAGGTCTTCTACGTCTGGTTCGACGCCCCGATCGAGTACATCGGCGCCACCAAGGAGTGGGCGGACTCGGCGCCCGACGGCGAGACGCGGGACTGGAAGTCCTGGTGGTACGACGTGGACGACAGCGTCCGCTACACCGAGTTCATGGCCAAGGACAACGTCCCCTTCCACACCGTGATGTTCCCGGCGACCGAACTGGGCGTCCGCGAGCCGTGGAAGAAGGTCGACTACGTCAAGGCCTTCAACTGGCTGACGTACTACGGCGGCAAGTTCTCCACCTCCCAGAAGCGCGGCGTCTTCACCGACCAGGCCCTGGACATCCTGCCGGCCGACTACTGGCGCTACTTCCTCATCGCCAACGCCCCGGAGTCCGACGACTCGTCCTTCACCTGGGAGCACTTCACCACCACGGTGAACAAGGACCTGGCCGACACCCTCGGCAACTTCGTCAACCGGGTGCTGTCCTTCTCCAGGAAGCGCTTCGGCGACGAGGTCCCGGCGGGCGGCGAGCCCGGCGAGGCGGAGGCGGCGCTCGGCGAGGAGATCGCCCGGCTGCTCGCCGAGTACGAGACCCAGATGGAGGCGCTCCAGTTCCGCAAGGCGGCGGCGGCGCTGCGCGCCCTGTGGTCCGCGGGCAACTCCTACCTGGAGGAGAAGGCCCCCTGGCTGGAGATCAAGACCGACCAGGACGGCGCCGCGCTCACCCTGCGGACGGCGATGAACCTGATCCACCTGTACGCGGTGGTCTCGGAGCCCTTCATCCCCGCGTCCGCCACCGCGATGCGCCGGGCGTTCTCGCTGTCCGATGACACCGCGAGCTGGGTCACCCCCGAGGAGGCCCGCGCCCTCACCTCCGTGCCGGTCGGCACACCCTTCACCGTCCCGCCGGTCCTCTTCGCCAAGCTGACCGACGACGACCTGGCCGCCTACAAGGAGCGCTTCGGCGGCGAGCCCGGCGCCTGACGGTTCCCGACACGCCGGACGGCCCGGACCCCCATGGGGGTCCGGGCCGTCCGGCGTCGGGACTACTTGGGCTGCGGCTTGCGGATGGTGAGGTGCAGCTCGCGCAGCCGGGTCTCATCCAGCTCGGTCGGCGCGCCCATCATCAGGTCCTGGGCGTTGCCGTTGAGCGGGAAGGCGATCGTCTCGCGGATGTTGGGCTCGTCGGCCAGCAGCATGACGATGCGGTCGACGCCGGGGGCGATCCCGCCGTGCGGCGGGGCGCCGAAGCGGAAGGCCCGCAGCATGCCGGCGAACTCACGCTCCACCGTCTCCGCGTCGTAGCCGGCGATGGCGAACGCCTTGAGCATGATGTCCGGCTCGTGGTTCCGGATGGCTCCCGAGGACAGCTCGACACCGTTGCAGACGATGTCGTACTGCCAGGCCAGGATGTCCAGCGGGTCCTGGTTCTCCAGCGCGTCCAGACCGCCCTGCGGCATCGAGAACGGGTTGTGGGAAAAGTCGATCCGGCCCGTCTCCTCGTCCCGCTCGTACATCGGGAAATCGACGATCCAGCAGAACCGGAAGACGTTCTCCTCGAAGTGACCGGCGCGCCGGGCGGCCTCGACCCGCACCGCGCCCATGATCTTCGAGACCTCGTCGAAGTCGCCCGCGCCGAAGAACACCGCGTGCCCGGCGGCCAGCGACAGCCGCTCGGTCAGCTCCGCGACGTCGGCCTCGGTGAGGAACTTCGCGATGGGGCCGCTCAGCGTGCCGTCCTCGCCCACGCGCACCCAGGCCAGGCCCTTGGCGCCCTGGGAGACGGCGTAGTCACCAAGCTGGTCGAAGAACTTGCGCGGCTGGCCGGAGACGTCCGGCACCGGCAGGGCCCGGACGTGCTTGCCGGCGAACGCCTTGAACCCGGAGCCCTCGAAGACGTCGGTGATGTCGACGAGTTCCAGCTTGGCGCGCAGGTCCGGCTTGTCGGAGCCGTACTTCAGCATCGCCTCGCGGAACGGGATGCGCGGGAACGGCGAGGTGACCTCGCGGCCGCCGCCGAACTCCGTGAACAGCTCCGTCATGAGCTGCTCGATGGGACGGAACACGTCCTCCTGCTCGACGAAGCTCATCTCGACGTCGAGCTGGTAGAACTCGCCGGGCGAGCGGTCGGCGCGGGCGTCCTCGTCGCGGAAGCAGGGCGCGATCTGGAAGTAGCGGTCGAAGCCCGAGATCATCAGCAGTTGCTTGAACTGCTGCGGGGCCTGCGGCAGCGCGTAGAAGCGGCCCGCGTGCAGCCGGGAGGGGACCACGAAGTCACGGGCGCCCTCCGGGGAGGTGGCCGTGAGGATCGGCGTCGCCATCTCGTTGAAGCCGAGCGCCACCATCTTGTGGCGGATCGCGGAGATGACCGCGGTGCGCAGCATGATGTTGCGGTGCATGCGCTCGCGCCGCAGGTCCAGGAAGCGGTACTCCAGGCGCCGCTCCTCGTTGACCCCGTCCTCGGTGTTGATGGTGAACGGCAGCGGCTGGGCGGCGCCGAGCAGCTCGACCTCGCCCACCTCGACCTCGATCTCACCGGTGGGGAGGTCGGGGTTGACGTTCTCGGCACCGCGCGAGACGACCTTGCCGTCGACCCGAACGGTCGACTCCTTGGTCAGCTTGTCCAGCGCCTCGTAGGACTCCGTGCCGGGGCGGGCGACGAGCTGCGTGATGCCGTAGTGGTCGCGCAGATCGATGAAGAGGATGCCGCCCAGGTCGCGCCGATTGTGCAGCCAGCCACTCAGCCGGACGTCGGTGCCGACGTCAGTGGAGCGGAGCTCGCCGCAGGTGTGGGACCTGTACCGATGCATCGTCGTTCATCCAGCCTTCGCGGATCGGGGTCTGTGTTTCACGTGAAACAACCCCAGCGTACCGGGCACCCGCCGGCCGGCTCCCCACCCCGGCGGCCGGGAGCGACGGGTGGCAGCCTCCGATCACCCCTTCTTAGAGTGGTGCAATGCGCACTGGTGAGCCCCTGCCCGAGGTGGGGGCCGTCCTCTCTGCTCTCGCGACCGGTCTGTGGCACTGGGACACCGCCGCGGGCGTGGTCTCCGTCGACGCGGAGGCGGCCCGGCTGCTCGGGCTGCCCGCGGAACCGACGGTGCTCACCGAGGCCCAGGTGCGGGCCCGGCTGCACCCCGCGGACTGGAACGAGATCACCGGGGTGGTGCGGCTCGCCGTCGCCGAGGGCACCCTCGCCGAGAACCGGGTCCGGGTCATGGACGAGCGCAGCCGCGTGGTCAGGGTGGTGCGCAGCCGCTCCAAGCCGTCCTTCGACCCCGTCCGCAAGGCGTACGAGCTGATCGGCACCCTCCAGGAGGTCACCGAGCCCTCGCCGGGCACCCCGGCCGGGCGCAGCGCGGTCACCGGCGACTGGCGGCGCTCCCGGGAGGCGTTCCTGCTGGACGCGGGCCGGGCGCTGGCCGAGGCACGGTCCACGGAGGAGGTGCTGAGGGTCGCGGCGGGGCTGTCGATGCCGGGGTTCTCCCCGGACGGGCTCGCGGTGTTCGGGATGAACGGCGACCGGCTCACGGTGATCGGACACCACGGCCAGCAGATGCCGGACGACAGCCCGTTCCCCCACATGCCGCTGGACACGGACTACCCGGCGGCCGAGGTGGTCCGCACCGGCCGTGCCGTCTACCTCACCTCGCCCGAGGAGTACCGCTCCCGCTACCCGATCACCTGGCCGCTCGCGGAGCACTTCGGCCGCCGGTCCTGGGCCTTCCTGCCGCTGGTCTCGGGGGGCCGCACCATGGGCGCCTGGCTGGCGGCGTTCAGCTACCCGGTCACCTTCACCCCGGACGAGCGGTCGGTGCTGACCACGGTGGCCCGGATGCTGGCCCAGGCCCTCTCCCGGGCGGGCGCCGCCGAGACCCAGCGGGAGCTGACCGACGGGCTCCAGCGCACCATGCTGCCCATGCTGGGCCCCGGGATCCCCGGCATGGGCGTCGCCGCCCGCTATGTGCCCACCGGCGGGGGGCTCCAGGTCGGCGGTGACTGGTACGACGTCATCCCGCTGCCCAGCGGGCGCTTCGCCCTGGTCATCGGCGACGTGCAGGGCCATGACGTGCGAGCGGCCGGGCTGATGGGCCAGTTGCGCATCGCCCTGCGTGCCTACGCCTCGGAGGGCCACCGCCCCGACGCGGTGCTCGCCCGTGCCTCCCGCTTCTTCTACGGGGTCACCCAGGCCGACGCCGGCTCCGACGACTCCCGCTTCGCCACCTGCTTCTACGCCGAGGTGGACCCGGTGACGGGCACGGTGGAGAGCGCGCGGGCCGGGCACGTGGACCCCGTCGTCCTGATGGCGGACGGCACCGCCCTGATCCGCGCCACTGCGGGCGGACTGCCGCTCGGCATCGACCCAGACTCCGACTATCCGACGACGCGGCTGGCCCTGGAGCCGGGCGACACCCTGATGCTGTGCACGGACGGTCTGATCGAGACCGGCGGCCACGACCTGTTCACCGGCTGGCTCCGGCTGCGGGCCATCCTGGAGCGGCACCGGGGCGATCTGGAGGCACTGGCCGACGCCCTGGTCCAGGCGGTGCACGGGCCGCCGTCGCACCATGTGCCCGGCCCGCTGGCCGACCGCCGGGAGGACGACATCGCCCTCCTGCTGCTGTCCCGGCGGAGCACCGAGGGCGGCGCCGTACCGGTCCCCGTGCGGCGCACCATGCTCACCGTGGCGCAGGCCGAGCCGGAGCGGATCGCCACCGCCCGGCGGCATCTGCGGGACCTGCTGCACGACTGGACCGACGAGGAGCAGCGGGACGCGGCGGTGCTGCTGCTCTCCGAGACGCTGACCAACGTCCTGGTGCACACCGACGCGGACGCCCTGCTGGTCGCGGAGGTCACCGGCGAGCCGGGCGGGCGGCGCATCCGGGTGGAGGTCACCGACAGCGGGGCGGATCTGCCGCACCGGCGCAGCCCGGGGGAGATGGCCTCCTCGGGGCGCGGGCTGCTGCTGATCGAGCTGCTCGCCCACGAGTGGGGCGTCGCCCCACGCGGGGGCAGCAAGAGCATCTGGTTCACGATCTACGAGTCCGCCGCACCGGGACCGGACGCCGGGGCGGCCGGGGGCGGCGGCGCGCCCTCGGTGTAGCGCGCCCGGAGTTCGTGGACGATCCCGAAGGCGGCGGCGGTGAGCGGCACGGCCAGCAGCATGCCCAGGATCCCGGCCACCGAGGCCCCGGCGGTGATCGCCAGCAGGACGACGGCGGGGTGCATCTGCACCGTGCGGCTCTGGATCATCGGCTGGAGCACGTGCCCCTCCAGCAGTTGCACGGCGAGCACCACACCGAGGGCCCACAGCCCGATGACGAACCCCCGGTCGGCGAGGGCGACGAGCACGGCCACGGTCCCGGAGATGAAGGCACCGAGGTAGGGGATGTAGGCGCCGACGAAGACCAGCGCGCCGAGCCCGACCGCGCCCGGCACCCGGAGCACCAGCAGGCCGACCGTGATGCACAGGGCGTCGATGAGGGCGATGAGGGTGGTGCCCCGCATGAAGCCCTCCACCGCCCCGAAGGCCCTCCTGGCCATGGCCTCGACGAGATCGGCGCCGCGCGCGGGGACGAGGGCGCGGAGGGTGCCGACGGCGCGGTCGGAGTCGCGCAGGAAGAAGAAGACCAGCAGCAGGGCGAGGACGGCCATGGCGAGCATCTCGCCGACCACGCTCACCCCGGTGAGCACCCCGGAGGCGGCGGTGCCGCCGAACTTGGCGAGGAGTTCGCGGGAGTTGGAGGCGAGGTCGTCGAGCGAGGTGCCGGCCGCCCCGAAGTGGTCGGCGATGCTCCGGGCCGCCTCCTTCAGCGAGGCGACGATCTGGTCGCCGGAGTCGACGAGCGCGGCGACCACGATGTAGACCGCCCCGCCCACCACGGCCACCACGGCGACGCAGGTCAGCCCGGCGGCCAGCGAGCGCTGCACCCGGGCCGCGACCAGCCGCCGGTGCAGGGGGCCGAGCAGGGCGGTGCCGAGCAGCGCGAGCAGAACGGGGGTCACGGCGGTGCGGAAGACGACGCAGAGCCGGACGGCGACGTAGCCGGCACCGCTGACGAGCAGGGCGACGGCGCACCAGGCGGCGAAGCGGCGTACCGGACCGGGGAGCGTCTGCACGCCCCCAGCCGATCACGCACCGTCCCGGCTGTCCTGCGCGGACGGCCCGCCCGGGTGAGCCGCGGCCGGGCCGCAGGGCGGCGGTCGGCCGGGCCGCGAACGCGCGCGGCCGGGCCGCCCCGGAGCGGGGCGGCCCGGCCGCGGGCGGTGGGTCCTACAGCCCGCCCTCGGACATCCCGTGCACCGCCGGGACGGTGCCCAGGCGGCCCTTCTGGAAGTCCTCGAACGCCTGCTGGAGCTCCTCGCGGGTGTTCATGACGAACGGGCCGTAGTGGGCCATGGGCTCACGGATGGGCCGACCGCCGAGCAGCACGACCTCCAGGTCGGGGGTGTTCGCGTCCTGCTTCTCGTCCGCGCGGACGGTCAGTGAGGAACCGGCGCCGAAGACCGCGGTCTGGCCCAGGTGGACCGGACGGCGCTCGGCGCCCACGGAGCCGCGGCCGGCCATCACATAGGCGAGGCCGTTGAACTCCTCCCGCCAGGGCAGGGTGATCTCGGCGCCCGGCGCCAGCGTGGCGTGGACCATGGTGATCGGCGTGTGGGTGACGCCGGGACCCTCGTGGCCGTCCAGTTCCCCGGCGATGACGCGCAGCAGCGCGCCGCCGTCGTGGGAGGTCAGGAGCTGGACGCTGCCGCCGCGGATGTCCTGGTAGCGGGGGGCCATCATCTTGTCCTTGGCCGGCAGGTTCACCCAGAGCTGGAGCCCGTGGAACAGGCCGCCGGACACCACCAGCGACTCCGGCGGCGCCTCGATGTGCAGCAGGCCCGAGCCCGCGGTCATCCATTGGGTGTCGCCGTTGGTGATGGTTCCGCCGCCGCCGTGGCTGTCCTGGTGGTCGAAGGTTCCGTCGATGATGTAGGTGACGGTCTCGAAGCCGCGGTGGGGGTGCCAGGGGGTGCCCTTGGGCTCTCCCGGCGCGTACTCCACCTCACCCATCTGGTCCATCATGATGAACGGGTCGAGGTGACGGTAGTTGATGCCCGCGAACGCGCGGCGCACCGGGAAGCCCTCCCCCTCGAAACCGCCGGGCGCGGTGGTGACGGTGAGCACGGGACGTGCCACGGCGTCCGCGGATGCGGCCACACGGGGCAGCGTCAACGGGTTCTCGACGGTTACTGCGGGCATGTCGATACCTCCTCGGTTGCGACCACTCTAGTTGAACATTGAACTTCCTGCCACCCGGAACGCGAGGAGCCCGGAGGACATTCCCTCCGGGCTCCGCTCCGCCTCGCGGCACCGGTCAGCCGTACATGCGGCGCATCGCGAAGTCGACCATCTGCTCGACCGCCTTGGCGTCGAACACCATCCGGTGCTCCCCCTCCATGTCCAGCACGAAGCCGTAGCCCGTCGGCAGCAGGTCGATCACCTCGGCCCCGGTGATCACGAAGTACTTGGACTCCTTGCCCGCGTACCGCCGCAGCTCCTTGAGCGAGGTGAACATCGGGATCACCGGCTGCTGGGTGTTGTGCAGGGCGAGGAAGCCGGGGTTGTCGCCGCGCGGGCAGTAGACCTTCGAGGTGGCGAAGATCTGCTGGAAGTCCTCCGCCGCCATCTGCCCGGTGGTGAAGGCGCGCACGGCGTCCGCCAGCGAGGGCGGGGACGGCTCGGGGTAGAGGGGCGGCTGCTGCTGCCCGTACCCGCCGGACATCGGCTGCTGGGGCGGGGCGTACTGCTGCTGCGGGCCCGCGGTCTGGTCGTAGCCGTACATGCCGCACAGAGTAACGAGTAACGAGTCACAGATGGACGAGTCGGGGTTGCTTCTTATTACTGGCGGGTAGCATATTGGAGACTACTAGTTGGTACGTGAACGCAGGAGCGAGGAGCGAGTGCCTCGCCGATCTCTCAACGGAGCCGTCGCCATGGGGCACTACAAGCCGAATCTCCGGGACATCGAGTTCAACCTCTTCGAGGTACTGGGCCGCGACAAGGTGTACGGCACGGGCCCGTTCACCGAGATGGACGCCGACACCGCCAGGAGCGTCCTGGAGGAGCTGACCCGCCTCTCCGAGAACGAGCTGGCCGAGTCCTTCGCCGACGCCGACCGCAACCCGCCGGTCTTCGACCCGGAGACGGGCACCGCGCCGCTCCCCGCCTCCTTCAGGAAGAGCTACCAGGCCTTCATGGACTCCGAGTACTGGCGGCTCGGCCTGCCCGAGGAGATCGGCGGCACCACCTCTCCCCGCTCCCTGATCTGGGCCTACGCGGAGCTGATCCTCGGCGCCAACCCGGCGATCTGGATGTACTCCTCCGGCCCGGCCTTCGCCGGCATCCTCTTCGAGGAGGGCAACGAGGCGCAGAAGCAGATCGCGAAGATCGCCGTCGAGCGCCAGTGGGGCTCCACCATGGTCCTCACCGAGCCCGACGCCGGTTCGGACGTCGGTGCCGGCCGCACCAGGGCCCTGCCCCAGGAGGACGGCTCCTGGCACATCGAGGGCGTCAAGCGCTTCATCACGTCCGGCGAGCACGACATGTCGGAGAACATCCTCCACTACGTCCTCGCCCGCCCCGAGGGCGCCGGCCCCGGCACCAAGGGACTCTCCCTCTTCCTGGTCCCGAAGTACGAGTTCGACCCCGGGACCGGCGAGCTGGGCGAGCGCAACGGCGTGTACGCCACCAACGTCGAGCACAAGATGGGCCTGAAGGCCTCCAACACCTGCGAGATGACCTTCGGCGACCGCCACCCCGCCCGGGGCTGGCTGATCGGCGACCGGCACGACGGCATCCGCCAGATGTTCCGCATCATCGAGTTCGCCCGCATGATGGTCGGCACGAAGGCGATCTCCACCCTCTCCACCGGCTACCTCAACGCCCTGGAGTACGCCAAGGAACGCGTCCAGGGCCCCGACCTGGCCGACTTCATGGACAAGAGCGCGCCCAAGGTCACCATCACCCACCACCCCGACGTGCGCCAGTCGCTGATGACGCAGAAGGCGTACGCCGAGGGCATGCGCGCCCTGGTGATGTACACCGCCTCCGTGCAGGACGACATCCAGGTCAAGGAGGCGGAGGGCGAGGACGCCGGTGCCGAGCACGCGCTGAACGACCTGCTCCTGCCCATCGTCAAGGGCTACGGCTCCGAGAAGGCCTACGAGCAGCTCGCCCAGTCGCTCCAGACCTTCGGCGGCTCCGGCTTCCTGCAGGAGTACCCGATCGAGCAGTACATCCGCGACGCCAAGATCGACACCCTGTACGAGGGCACCACCGCGATCCAGGGCCAGGACTACTTCTTCCGCAAGATCGTCCGCAACCAGGGCGCCGCGCTGAACGGGCTCGCGGAGGACATCAAGAAGTTCCTGGCGCTGGCCACCGGCGGCGAGGAGCTGGCCACCGCCCGCGAGCACCTGGCCAAGGCCGCCGTGGAGCTGGAGGCCATCGTCGGCCTGATGCTCACCGACCTCGCGGCCACCGAGCAGGACGTCAGGAGCATCTACAAGGTCGGGCTGAACACCACCCGCCTGCTGCTCGCCTCCGGCGACGTGGTCATCGGCTACCTGCTCCTCAAGGGCGCGGCCATCGCCGCCGAGAAGCTGCCGAACGCCTCCGCCAAGGACCGGGCCTTCTACACGGGCAAGATCGCGGCGGCGAAGTTCTTCGCCTCCCGCGTCCTGCCCGGCGTCACCCTGGCCCGCAAGGTCGCGCAGGGCGTCGAGCTGGACCTGATGGACCTGGACGAGTCGGCGTTCTGACCCCACGGAGCGGGCGCGGCCGGAGCCGCGCTCTCCCCGGGAGGCCGCCGGGGCACCACCCGGCGGCCGCCCGCCGGATCACGCCGGGGGCAACCGGGGCGGCTTCCGGCCGGGAGCGGTGCGGCTCCGGGACGGCTTCCCGCCGGGGCGGTCCCGTCTTGTCGGGACGGCTGCGGCCCCGCCCGGCGGAGGCTCCGGTCCGGGTCGGGGGCACGGACGGCTTCCCGCCGGGCGGTTACGGGCGGCTTCCCGCCACCAGGGGACGCCGGAGCCCGCCCGGGGCGGCTTCCCGCCGGGGCGGTTCCGGGACCTCCGGGACAGTTCCGGGCCCTCCGGGGCGGCTTCCCCGCCGGGGGACGCCGGAGCCCGCCCGCAGGGCGGCCTCCCGCCGGGGCGGTTCCGGGACCTCCGGGGCGGCTTCCCCGCCGGGGTACGCCGGAGCCCGCCCGCGGGGCGGCCTCCCGCCGGGGCTCCGACCGCTCCCGCCGGCGTCGGTGCCGGGACGGCGGTTCCGCTCCGGAGCGGCCGCCCGCCCATGCTCTTCCCCCTACCGGGGCGGCTCCCCCCTGCCGGGGTGGGCCTCCCCCGCGGGCGGGCATTGCCCCCGCCCCGCCGGGCCTGTCCCGAGGCCCGGCTCCGGTGCCCGCTCCGGCCCCTGCCCCCCGGGGGCCGGAGCGGGCGGCCGGTCCCCGCGCGGCCGGGGAGCGCCCGGGTGGGCCGCCGGACTCTGCCGGGCGGGCACGGGGCCGCAGCGGCTCCGCCCGTTCCCGCGACATGACCGGTCCCGGTGCCGCGGGGCGCCCACACCGGGCGGGGCCCGAGAACCCGGGTCCCCTCCGCACGGCCGGTGCGGGCCCCGGACGGCCGTCCCCGGCCCAGGACCCTCCGGTCCACCCGGCGCGGACCGGGCTCGGCAAGGCTCCGGGCCGACCCGGCCCACCCGGGCTCCGGCCCACCCCCGGCCCACCCCCGACCTGGACCGGAGCCTCCGCCGGGTGGGTCCGCAGCCGCCCCGACAGGACCGGAGGTCTGGGATCCAGTGACCGGAGGGGTAGATTCCGCTGTCCGGAATCCTGTCCTCAGTTGCCCTTCCGTACCAACTCCCCTGCTCTCACCGCCGGTCCGCACTGCCTCTCCGTCCCCCCGCCCGGACCCGCTTCCGGCAGACGGGGGACGGGCGCTCATCCGTCGTTAAGGTGAACCCCATGAGCGAACCCCCCCGCTTCGACCGCGGCCACACGGACGACCTGATGACCTTCCTGGGTGCGAGCCCCACGCCGTACCACGCGGTGGCCCACACCGCCGGTCGGCTGGAGAAGGCCGGCTTCCGGCAGGTCGCGGAGACGGACGCCTGGGAGGGGACCGCCGGCGGCAAGTACGTGCTGCGCGGCGGCGCGATCGTGGCCTGGTACGTCCCCGAGGGCGCCGCGCCGCACACCCCCTTCCGCGTCATCGGCGCCCACACGGACTCCCCCAACCTCCGGGTGAAGCCGCGCCCCGACACCGGCGCGCACGGCTGGCGCCAGATCGCCGTGGAGATCTACGGCGGGCCGCTGATGAACTCCTGGCTCGACCGCGACCTGGGCCTGGCCGGACGGCTGTCGCTGCGCGACGGCTCCACCCGCCTGGTCAACGTCGACCGCCCCCTGCTGCGGGTCCCCCAGCTCGCCATCCACCTGGACCGCTCGGTCTCCGCCGACGGCCTCAAGCTGGACAAGCAGCGCCACCTCCAGCCCGTCTGGGGCCTCGGCGACACCGTCCGCGACGGCGACCTCATCGCCTTCCTGGAGGAGGAGGCCGGTCTCGCTCCCGGCGAGGTCACCGGCTGGGACCTGATGACCCACTCCGTGGAGCCCCCGGCGTACCTGGGCCGCGACCGGGAGCTGGTGGCCGGCCCCCGGATGGACAACCTGCTCTCCGTGCACGCCGGGGCCGCCGCCCTGGCCGCCGTCGCCGCCTCCGGCGCCGACCTGCCGTACATCCCCGTCCTGGCCGCCTTCGACCACGAGGAGAACGGCTCCCAGTCGGACACCGGCGCCGACGGCCCCCTGCTCGGCGGGGTGCTGGAGCGCTCGGTGTTCGCCCGCGGCGGCGCCTACGAGGAGCGGGCCCGCGCCTTCGCCAGCACTGTCTGCCTCTCCTCCGACACCGGCCACGCCGTCCACCCCAACTACGCCGAGCGGCACGACCCGACGCACCACCCCCGGGTCAACGGCGGCCCCATCCTCAAGGTCAACGTCAACAACCGCTACGCCACCGACGGCTCCGGCCGCGCGGTCTTCGCCGCCGCCTGCGAGAAGGCGGACGTCCCCTTCCAGACCTTCGTCTCCAACAACTCCATGCCCTGCGGCACCACGATCGGCCCCATCACCGCCGCCCGGCACGGCATCCGCACCGTCGACATCGGGGTGGCCATCCTCTCCATGCACAGCGCGCGGGAGCTGTGCGGCGCCGACGACCCGCACCTGCTCGCCAACGCGCTCACGGCCTTCCTGACGGGCTGACGCCCCGTCCGCCGAGGGCCGGAACGCCCGTGCGCCGCATGGGTGTTCCGGCCCGGGGTACCCGATCGCCACCGGATCGACCGGAGAACCGGGCAGACCGGACCTACAGGGAGGCGACACTCATGGGCCTCGGCGGATGCATCATCCTCATCGCCGTGGGAGCCATCCTCGCGTTCGCGACCGACTGGGACATGCAGGGGGTCAACCTCGACCTCGTCGGCGTGATCTTCATGGTCGTCGGCCTGATCGGCGTCGCGACGTTCAGCAGCATCGCGCGCCGCCGCCGCGTCATCATGCCGCCGGCGACCCCGGTCGTCGAGGAACGGCCCCACCACCACACCCGCGACGGCTACCACGACGGCTACGGCGTCTGAGCGGCGCCGTGCCCGGGCGCGGAACACCCGGGACCGGCGCCGCCGCGCCCGCCCGTCGTCCGGCGGCCGTCAGGCGTCCAGCCCCGCCAGGACCAGCGGCAGCCGGTCCGCGCCGCCCCCGGTGAGCCGGACCGGGACGCCCCAGTCCTGCTGGTGCACATGGCAGGCCGGGTACGGGTTCTCCGGGTCGTCGTCGCAGGAGGCCGCCATCGCGGAGACGTGCAGCACCCCTTCCGGGACGGACGGGTCGAGGTCGAGGACCCGGGACAGCCCGGTGCCCGCGCCCTCGCCGCCGCGCAGCAGACCGGGCGGGGTGGAGGAGACCAGCAGCCGGGTCGAGGGCCCGTAGCGGGTGTCGAGCTTCTGCCCGGCGGGCGCCTCGAAGACCACGTCCAGCCGCAGCGGCCCCGGCGCCACCTCGGTGGGCTCGCGCCGGGTGCGGTGGGCGACGGCCTCCACCCGCACCGCCTCCTCCGGCAGCCTGAGCCGGGTCAGGCGGTGCCGGGCCGACTCCACGACCACGATGTCGTCACCGGCCAGCACCGCGCCGCTGGGCTCGCGCAGATCCGTGGCCAGCGTGGTCACCTCGCCGGTCGCCGGATCGTAGCGGCGCAGCGCGTGGTTGTAGGTGTCGCTGACGGCGACCGAGCCGTCCGGCAGCGCGGTGACGCCCAGCGGATGCTGGAACAGGGCCTGCCCGGCGGCGCCGTCCCGGTGCCCGAAGTCGAACAGGCCGGTGCCGACGGCGGTGCGCACGGTGCCGTCCGGCTCCACCCAGCGCAGGGCGGAGGTCTCGGAGTCGGCGACCCAGAGCCGCTCGGGCGTGGCCGCGAGCCCGGACGGCTGGGCGAACCAGGCCTCGGCGCCGGGCCCGTCGACGAGCCCCTCGTTGGTGGTGCCCGCGGTGACGGCGACGGTGTCCGCGGCGGGATCGTACGCCCAGAGCTGGTGGACGCCGGCCATGGCGATCCAGACCCGGCCGCGCCACCACGCGACGTCCCACGGCGAGGACAGGCTGACCTCGCGGGCCGGGCCCGAGGAGGGCTCGCCCTGCATCCACTGGCGGCCGGTCCCGGCCGGCGTGGTGACCTCGCCGGTGGCCGGGTCGAGACGGCGCAGCGCGTGGTTCACGGTGTCGGCGACGACCACCGAGCCGTCCTCCAGGAGGGCGAGGCCCTGCGGCTCGTTGAAGGAGGCGGTGGCGGCCGTGCCGTCCGCGAAGCCGCGCTCCCCGCCGCCGATCCGGCGCACCACGCTCTCGCCGTCCTCCGCCAGCTCCACCACCTGGTGCCGGGTGGTGTCGCTGACCAGGAAGTTCCCGGACGGCAGCAGCAGCGCCCGGCCGGGGAAGCGCAGGGTGGTCGGCTGCGGCTCCGGCGCCACGTACGGGCCGTCACCGCGCCGCAGCGTGCCCTTGGCCGCGTGCTCCTCCTCCAGCTCGGCCACCAGCCGCTCGATGGCGTGCGCATGGCCCTCGCCCGCGTGCTGGGCGACGACATAGCCCTCGGGGTCGATCACGACGAGCGTCGGCCAGGCCCGCACCGCGTACTGCTTCCAGGTGGCCAGCTCGGGATCGTCCAGCACGGGGTGCTCCACGCCGTACCGCTCGACGGCGTCGACGACGGCCCGGTGCTCGGCCTCGTGCACGAACTTCGGCGAGTGCACGCCGACGATCACGACGGTGTCCCGGTGCCTCTCCTCCAGCTCGCGCAGCTCGTCGAGGACGTGCAGGCAGTTCACACAGCAGAACGTCCAGAAGTCCAGCACGACGATCCGTCCCCGCAGCGCCGCGAGGTCCAGGTCCCTGCCACCGGTGTTGATCCATCCGCCGCCGCCGGTCAGCTCGGGGGCGCGGACGCGTGCACGTGAAGCCATGCCCACATCCAACGCCATCGGTGCCCGGCGCGATTCCCCGGGCTCCCCGCCCGGCGGTACGGGCCGGGCCGGGCGGGGAAGCCGTCCGGCATGAGATTTCTCGTGTACGACCGGCTGCTCGGCATCGGCGACGACCACTGGATCGAGGACACCGACGGCAACAAGGTGTACCTCGTCGACGGCAAGGCCCTGCGGCTGCGGGACACCTGGGAGCTGAAGGACGCCCGCGGGCGCGTCCTCATCGACATCCACCGGAAGATGTTCGCGCTGCGCGACACGATGGTGATCGAGCGGGACGGGGAGCCGCTGGCCGTCATCCGGCGCAAGCGGCTGTCGCTGCTGCGCAACCACTTCCGGGTGGAGCTGGCCGACGGCACCGAGCTGGACGTCAGCGGGAAGATCCTCGACCGGGAGTTCGCCGTCGAGTACGACGGCGAACTGCTGGCCGTCGTCTCGCGGCGCCTGCTGACCCTGCGCGACACCTACGGCGTGGACGTGGTCCGGGACGACGCGGACCCGGCGCTGCTGATCGCGCTGGCGGTCTGCGTGATCCAGCTCGCGGAACGCGAACGGGAGAAGGGGGACGACTGAGGAACCGGGGGCGGCCGGGGGCCGGGGGCGGCCGGGGGCCGGGGTCTCGGTCCCCGGCCTCTCCCCGCGTTCCGGTTTCCGGAGACGTTCCCGGGACGCGAGCCCTGCCCGTCCGGGAGAGGCGATTCCTCCCCCGAGCCGTCCGGGAGAGGCGAGCCCCGCCCCGGGCCGCCCGCCGCCGGCCTCCGGACCCGGGCCGCGCGGCGCCGGGCGCGTCCGACCGGCACTCCCGGCGCACCCGCCCCGGGCCTCGGAGGCCCCGGCCTCGGGGCCCTTCCGCCCACGGCCCGGGGGCGCATCCACCCGGCCGGGACGCCCGGCGGGGAAGCCCGGCGGGGAAGCCCAGCGAGGCCATCCGGCCCGGGAGCCCGCGCCCCACGCACCCGCACCCGCACCCGCACCCGCAGCCGCACCCGTGTCAGCGGCGCGGCGCCTCCACGCCCAGGACGCGGTCCTTCAAGGCCGGGAACCGGTCCCGGGTCTCCGCGACCCGCTCCGGCTCCAGCTCGACCGTGAGGACCTCCTCGCCCGCCCCGGCCTCCGCCAGCACCTCGCCCCACGGGTCCACCACGATCGAGTGACCCGACTGCGGAACTCCGGCGTGCGTCCCGGACGTTGCACACGCGAGGACGAACGCCTGGTTCTCCACGGCCCGCGCGCGGGCCAGCAGCGTCCAGTGGGAGCGGCGGCGCTCCGGCCAGCCCGCCGGGACGACGAGCGTCTCGGCACCGGCGGTGACCAGGCCGCGGAAGAGTTCGGGGAAGCGGAGGTCGTAACAGGTCGCCAGGCCCAGCGTGGTCCACGGCAGAGGCGCCGTCACCAGTGTGTCGCCCGCGCCCATCAGCGTGGCCTCGCCCTTGTCGAAGCCGAAGCGGTGGATCTTGCGGTAGGAGGCGGCCAGGTCGCCGGAGGGGGAGAAGAGGAGCGAGGTGTTGAAGAGGGTGCCGTCGGCGGCCCGCTCCGGGATGGAGCCCGCGTGCAGCCAGACGCCCGCGGCCCGCGCCGCCTCCGCCATCGCCCCGTGCGTCGGGCCCGCCAGCGGCTCGGCCGCGCCGTCGAACGCGTCGAAGGCGAAGGCGCCGGTGGTCCACAGTTCGGGCAGGACGACGAGGTCGTCGCCCGCCCTGGCGCGTACCAGCGCGGCGGCCCGCGCTCGGCGGTCCGCGACCGATTCGTCGTCGTTCACGGCGATCTGGATCAGAGAGGCGCGCACACTACCACCGTCCTGGCATTCGAGCCGTCCACTCGGGCCTACGATCGTCACACGAAAGCACTGCCGGGGTGCCGCACATCAGCGTAACTTGGGGGTCCCACCCGGATCGAACGCAGTCGAGAGCCGGGGGAGCTCCCCGCCGCCGACCGCGGCCGCCTCCCGCCGGCACCGCCGCCGAAACCTGCCCGTGTACCGAACGCCGAGGGGTCCCGCTCCGTGAGTCTGCATCCCACCCTCCAGCCCTATGCCGACGCCTGGACACATTCCATCGAGGCGATATCCGAGCTGGTCCAGCCGCTTGTGGAAGCAGATTGGAACCGACGCACTCCCTGCCCGGGATGGTCGGTGCGGGACATCGTCTCGCACGTGATGGGCCTGGACTCCGAGATGCTCGGCGACCCGCGCCCCATCCACACCCTCCCGCGCGACCTGTTCCACGTCACCAACGAGCAGCAGCGGTACATGGAGATGCAGGTCGACGTGCGCCGCCACCACACGGCGCCGGAGATCACCTCCGAGCTGGAGTACATGATCATCCGGCGCAACCGCCAGCTCCGCAACGAGTCCCGGGACCCGGGTGCCAGGGTGCGCGGGCCGCACGGCCCCGAGCTGCCGCTGGAGGAGTCCATGCGGCGGCACGCCTTCGCGGTGTGGGTGCACGAGCAGGACCTGCGGGCCGCCCTCGGCCGGCCCGGCGGCCTGGACTCCCCGGGCGCCCTGGTCGCCCGTGACGTGCTGCTCGCGGAGCTGCCGGCCGTCGTGGCCGACCGCGCGGACGCGCCGCGCAGCTCGGCGGTGGTCTTCGACGTGCACGGACCGCTGGAGTTCCTGCGCACCATCCGCGTCGACATCCAGGGGCGCGGCACCCTGGAGACCTCGCCCGCGCTCGGCCCGGCCGCCACCCTCACCCTCGACTGGGAGACCTACATGCGGCTGGCCTGCGGCCGGGTCACCCCGGAGGCGGTCGCGGACCGCGTCAAGGCCGAGGGCGACCCGGAGCTGACCGAGGCCATCCTGCGCCACTTCACGGTGACCACCTGAACCCGGGCCCACGCCCCTCCCCGGCCGCCGCAGCACCAGGCCGGGGAGGCCCCCCCGGGAGGCGCCCGTCACCACCGCGCCCGACGGCCCGGCCACGACCCGGCCCGGACGGACCGCGCCCCACTGCACGACCGCCGGTCGGCACGGACCCGCACACGGCAGCGGCGCGCCCCGCCGCCGCACCCCGCACCCACGCCGCCCCCGCGCACGCGCCCCGCGCCCCGCCGCCGTGCGGCTACACCGCCGCCGCGACCGCCTCCGCCCGCGCCGCGACCAGCCGTTCCCGCTCCCGCCGGGCCGCTCCCCGCCGCAGCCGCAGGATCCGGGTCACCCCCAGGGCCTGGAGCACGAAGACCGACGAGAAGGCGACGCGGTAGTCGTCACCGGTCGCGTCCAGCAGCACGCCGACCGCGAACAGCGTCACCATCGACGCGATGAAACCGCCCATGTTGGTGATCCCGGAGGCCGTCCCCTGACGCTCCGGGGGATTGGCCGGCCGGGCGAAGTCGAAGCCGATCATCGAGGCCGGTCCGCACGCCCCCAGCACCACGCACAGCGCGACCAGCAGCCCCGCCGGGGCCCGGCCCCCGGGCCAGGCCAGCATCACCGCCCACAGCACCGCCGTCACCCCCACCGTGCCCAGGACCAGCGGCAGCCGCGCGCCGTGGCGCCGGGCCACGACCTGCCCGTAGACCAGGCCGAACGCCATGTGGGACAGCACGATCAGGGTGAGCAGCTCGCCCGCGGCGGCCCGGGACAGCCCCTGCGCCTCCACCAGGAACGGCATCCCCCACAGCAGCAGGAACACCGTCGCCGGGAACTGGGTGGTGAAGTGCGTCCACAGCCCCAGCCGGGTGCCCGGCTCCCGCCAGGCGTCGCCGATCTGCGCCCGCACGGAGGGCCCGCCCCGGCGCGGCACCGGCGCCGGTTCACCGCCCTCCGGGTGGTCCCGCAGGAACAGCACCAGCAGCACCAGGACGACGACCCCGGCGAGCGCGCTGCCCGCGAAGGCCGCCGTCCAGCCGACGCCGTGCAGCATCCGGGAGAGCACCAGGGTGGAGACCAGGTTGCCCGCCATGCCCGCGAGCCCGGCGAGCTGGGCGACCAGCGGCCCGCGCCGGGCCGGGAACCAGCGGGTGCCCAGGCGCAGCACGCTGATGAACGTCATCGCGTCACCGCAGCCGAGCAGCGCCCGCGCGGCCAGCGCCGTCCCGTACGACGGCGCGAGCGCGAAGCCGAGCTGCCCGGCGGTGAACAGCACCGCGCCGATGCCCAGCACCCGCTTGGTGCCGAGCCGGTCGACGAGCAGGCCCACGGGTATCTGCATGCCCGCGTAGACCAGGAGCTGGAGGATGGAGAAGACGGAGAGCGCCGAGGCGCCCACGTGGAAGCGGTCGGCGGCGTCGAGCCCGGCCACGCCGAGCGAGGTGCGGAAGATGACGGCGACGAAGTAGACGGCGACGCCGATGCCCCACATCGCGACCGCGCGCCCGCCGCCGGGCGGCCCGCCCCGCGGGAGCGCGGAGGCGGCGCCGGGGGCGGGGGGAGGGGTGGCGCCGGGGGCGGGGGCGGGGAGCCCGGCGGCGCTCACCGGACCTCGCCCCGCGCCAGGTGGGAGAACCAGCCCACGTGCCGGCCGACGGCGGCGACGGCCGCCTCCGCGTCACCGGCGCGCAGCGCGTCCAGGATCTCGCCGTGCTCCGCGAGGGTCTTGGCCACCCGGTCCGGGTGGGAGTGCAGCACGGCGACGCCCATCCGCAGCTGCCGGTCGCGCAGCTGGTCGTAGAGGCGGGCCAGGATCTCGTTGCCGCCGCTGCGGACGATCTCGGCGTGGAAGCAGCGGTCGGTGACGGCGGCGGCGGCCAGGTCCCCGGCGGCGGCCTGCTCCCGCTGCCGCTCCAGCAGCTCGGCCAGCCGCTCCAGCAGCTCCGGCGCGGCCGGTACGGCCTTGCGGGCCGCGTGCGCCTCGACCAGCAGCCGGGTCTCCACCACGTCCGCGATCTCCTGTGCGGAGACCGGCAGGACCAGGGCGCCCTTCTTGGGGTAGAGCCGCAGCAGCCCCTCCGCCTCCAGTCGCAGCAGCGCCTCGCGCACCGGGGTGCGCGAGACCCCGACGGCCCCGGCCAGCTCGCCCTCGGTGAGCAGCGTGCCGCCCTCGTAACGGCGGTCGAGGACACCGCGCTTGACGTACTGGTAGACGCGGTCGGCGGCGGGGGGCTGTTTCACGGCCGGAATCATGGCGACAGGATAGATACAACAGGGATGCGAGCGGTTCGGCCGTCCGGCATGCGGACTGCCACCCTCTGAGGGGAAACCGACCCCCGCCGCTCCCCCCGCCACTCCATTCGTGCTATTCACATGACGCACAGACGCGCCGTACCGAACGACCACAACTCGACCGCGTCACAGAGGATTTCACTACAATCGGGGTACCTCACTTGATAAACGGCATTCAGGGCAACCGCTTCCGCCGCGCCACCGCCGTCGTCGTCACCACCGGCGCCGTGCTCGCCACCGGGGCCCTCTCCGCGGCTCCCGCGCAGGCCGCCGCCGCGCCGTCGATCGCCGCCAAGGGCGGCTTCGTGATGAACGACGCGAACGGCAAGGGCCTGTACAGCAAGGCCGCCGACACGCGGCGCTCGACGGGCTCCACCACGAAGATCATGACCGCCAAGGTCGTCCTGGCACAGAAGAACCTGAACCTGGACGCCAAGGTCACGATCCAGATGGCCTACAGCGACTACATCGTCAAGAACAACGCCTCGTCCGCCCGCCTCATCGTCGGCGACAAGGTGACGGTCCGCCAGCTCCTCTACGGCCTGATGCTGCCCTCCGGCTGCGACGCCGCCTACGCCCTGGCGGACAAGTTCGGCACCGGCAGCACGCGGGCGGCCCGGGTGAAGTCCTTCATCGGCAAGATGAACACCACCGCCAAGAGCCTCGGCATGAAGAACACCAGCTTCGACTCGTTCGACGGCATCGGCAAGGGCAAGAACTACTCGACGCCGCGCGACCTGACCAAGCTGGCCGGCAGCGCGATGAAGAACTCCACGTTCCGCACGATCGTCAAGACCAAGAAGTACACGGCCAAGACGATCACCAAGACCGGCGGCACCCGCACCATGGCGCCCTGGACCAACACCAACACGCTGCTCGGCAGCTACAGCGGCGCGATCGGTGTGAAGACCGGTTCGGGTCCGGAGGCCGGCTACTGCCTGGTCTTCGCGGCCACCCGCAAGGGCAGGACCGTGATCGGCACCGTGCTGGCCTCGACCTCGTCGACCCAGCGCACCAAGGACGCCGCCAAGCTGATGGACTACGGCTTCGCCCGGCTCGGCTGACGCCCGCTCCGCACCGCCGAGGGCCCGCCGCCACCGCGCGACGGGCCCTTTCCGCTGCCCGCGGCCCCCGCGCGGGACCTCCCGCCCGTACCCGTTCCCACGCACGTCTCCGTGTCCGCGTCCGTTCCTGTCCCGCGCTCCCCCGCGCCCGCCTCCGCGCCCTCGCCCGAGCCCCCTCCCGCCCTCGCCGCGCGCTCCCGCACGGCACTTCACCCTGCCCCGAATGGAGTGCATGGTGATAGTGTCATTGGCACCATGCTGCTGAGTCTGGACAAGACCGACACCCGGCCCCTGCACGAACAGGTCGCCGGCGCCGTCCGGCGCGCCATCGCGGAGGGTGAGTGCCGCCCCGGCGACCGGCTGCCGTCGGCCCGCGACCTCTCCGAGGCCATGGACGTCAACGTCAACACCGTGCTGCGGGCCCTGCGCGAACTGCGCGACGAGGGCCTGCTCGACTTCCGGCGGGGCCGGGGGGTGACCGTCGCCGAGGACGCGGGGCGGGGCTCCGCCGTGCTGATCCGCGTGCGCGAACTGGTCGCCGAGGCGGCCCGGCTGGGCTACAGCAGGACGGATCTCATCGACATGATCAGGGGGTTGCCATGAGCGAAGACCGCACCGACGGCCGGGGGACCGCCCGTCGCCCGGCGTCGGCCCGCTGGGCGGCGGGGGTGTGGACCGCCGGTGTCGCGGCCCTGCTGGCCGGGCTCCCGCTCGCGGCGCGCGGACGGCTGCCCGATCCGCTGGCCACCCACTGGACGCTGTCCGGGAGCACCCCGGACGGCTCGCTGCCGCTCTGGGCCGCCGCCCTCGTGCCCGCGCTGGTCTGGCTGGTGACGGCCGTCGCGGTCGCGGTCCCCGCCGCCCGGGCGGCGCGGCCGGGCCGGCGGCCGCGGGCGGCCGTGGCCCGGCCCCGGCTCGCCGTCCTGGTGCCGGTCGCCGTCATCCTGACCGGCGCCCAGGCCGCGACCGTCCGGGCCAACCTGGACCGCGCCGACTGGCACGACGCCCGCCAGCCCGGCCTCTGGCTCCTCGCCGTCCTGCTGCTGGCCGCCCTCGCCGGAGCCGGCGGCTGGCTGCTCGCCACCCGGCGGCCCGCCGACGCCGCCCCCGCCGGGGAGGACACCCCGGCCCTGGACGTCCCCGAGGGCAGGCGGCTGGTCTGGTTCTCCCGCACCTCCAACCACTGGCTGCGGCTCATGGCCGCCGTCCCCGGGGCGGTGGCGCTGGGCGCGCTGGTGGCCCTGGCGGGCGGTCTGGCGCGGGCCGACACCCTCTGGGCGCTCTTCGCCGGGTGCGCGGTGGCGTCGCTGGCCTGCGCCCTGTGCTCGTCGGTGCAGGCCCGGGTCTCGGAACGGGGCCTGGAGGTGGCGTTCGGCCCCCTCGCCTGGCCCCGCCGCCGCTGGGCGCCCGGCGACATCGAGGCGGCCCGCGCGGAGGACCGCCGCCCCTCCGAGGTCGGCGGCTGGGGCTACCGCCTCAGCGGCCTGGGCACCACGGTGATGCTGCGCTCCGGCGAGTGCCTGGTGATACGCCCCCGGGGACGCCGTACGGACTTCGCCGTGAGCGTCGACGACGCCGAGCGCGGCGCGGCCCTGCTCAACACGCTGCGCGCCCGCCGGGCGTCCTGACGAGGGGCCCCGGACGCGGGGCGGACGGGCCCGGCCGGAAGGCCGTGCGGTGACGGCGAAGGAGCCGCGCCCCCGAACGGGGGGCGCGGCTCCTTCGCCGTTCCGGGGCCGCCGGCGCCGGTCAGGCCCAGGTGAGCAGACGCTTCGGCTGCTCCAGGACCGCCGCGACGTCCGCGAGGACCTTGGAGCCCAGTTCCCCGTCGACCAGGCGGTGGTCGAAGCTGAGCGCCAGCGTGGTCACCCGGCGCGGCTTCACCTTGCCCTTGTGCACCCACGGCTGGAGCTTGATCGCGCCCACCGCGAGGATCGCGGACTCGCCCGGGTTGAGGATCGGGGTGCCCGTGTCGACGCCGAAGACGCCGACGTTGGTGATGGTCACCGTGCCGCCCTGCATGGCCGCCGGGGACGTCCGCCCCTCCCGGGCCGTGGCGACCAGCTCGCCCAGCGCCCCGGCCAGCTCGGGCAGGGTCCTGGTGTGGGCGTCCTTGATGTTCGGGACGATCAGACCCCTCGGGGTCGCCGCGGCGATGCCCAGGTTCACGTAGTGCTTGACCACGATCTCCTGCGCCGCCTCGTCCCAGGAGGCGTTGACCTCCGGGTTGCGGCGGATCGCCACCAGCAGGGCCTTGGCGATCAGCAGCAGCGGGTTGACCCGCAGACCGGTGAACTCCTTGTCCTGCTTCAGCTCCTCGACGAGCTTCATGGTGCGGGTCACGTCGACCGTCACGAACTCCGTGACGTGCGGCGCCGTGAACGCCGAGCCGACCATCGCCGCCGCCGTGGCCTTGCGGACGCCCTTGACCGGCACCCTGGTCTCGCGCGCCGGGCCGTGCTCCGCGACGGACGCCGCGGCCGGGGCGGCGGCGGCCACGGGGGGCGGTCCGGCGGGAGCGGCAGGGGCGGCGGGGGCGGCGGGGGCCGGGGCGGCGGCGGGGGCAGCCGCCGCGTGCACGTCCTCGCGGGTGATGATCCCGTCCGGGCCGGAGGGCACCACGGAGGCGAGGTCGACGCCGAGGTCCTTGGCCAGCTTGCGCACCGGCGGCTTGGCCAGCGGCCGTTCCCGGGTGACCGGGGCGGGGGCCGCGGCGGGCGCGGCCGGAGCCGCGGGCACGGCGGGAGCCACCGGGGCGCCGCCGTTCAGCTCCGCCTGGACGGCCGCCGCGGCCGGGGCCGCCGCGCTCTTGCGGGGGCGCCGCCGGGTCGCGGCGGTGGACACGCCGTACCCCACCAGGACCGGCTGGCGGGCCGCGGGCTTCGGCTCCTCCGCCTCCTCCGCGGGTACCGCCTCGGCGGGTGCCTCGGCCGCGGGCGCCGCAGGGGCCGCGTCCGCCGCGCCGCCGACGGCCACCGCGATGATCGACGTGCCCACGTCGACCGTGGTGCCCTCGGGGAAGTGCAGCTCGCGCACCACTCCGTCGTACGGGATGGGCAGCTCGACGGCGGCCTTGGCCGTCTCGACCTCGCACACGATCTGCCCGTCGGTGACGGTGTCACCGGGCTGGACGTACCACTTGAGGATCTCGGCCTCGGTGAGGCCCTCGCCCACGTCGGGCATCTTGAACTCACGCACGGAACTGTCCGTCATCGTCGTCACGCTCCCCTCCTCAGTACGCCAGCGAGCGGTCGACGGCGTCCAGCACCCGGTCCAGGTCCGGCAGGTACTCCTCCTCCAGGCGGGCCGGCGGGTACGGGGCGTGGTAGCCGCCGACCCGGAGCACCGGGGCCTCCAGGTGGTAGAAGGAGCGCTCGGTGATGCGGGCGGCGATCTCCGCGCCCGAACCGAAGAACACCGGCGCCTCGTGGACCACGACCAGCCGCCGGGTCTTCTCCACCGACGCCTGGATCGTGTCGAAGTCGATCGGCGAGACCGACCGCAGGTCGACGACCTCCAGGGAGCGGCCCTCCTCGGCCGCCGCGGCGGCGACCTCCTGGCAGAGCTTCACCATCGGACCGTAGGCGGCCAGCGTGAGGTCCGTGCCCTCGCGCACCACCCGGGCGGTGTGCAGCGGGCCCGGGACGGCGTCCCGGTCGACCTCGGCCTTGTCCCAGTAGCGCCGCTTGGGCTCGAAGTAGATCACCGGGTCGTCGCTGGCGACGGCCTGCTGCATCATCCAGTACGCGTCCGACGCGTTGGAGGGGCTGACCACCTTCAGGCCCGCCACGTGCGCGAACAGCGCCTCGGGGGACTCGGAGTGGTGCTCGACCGCGCCGATGCCGCCGCCGTAGGGGATGCGGATGACGACCGGCAGCCTGACCTTGCCCAGCGACCGGGCGTGCATCTTGGCGAGCTGGGTGACGATCTGGTCGTAGGCCGGGAAGACGAAGCCGTCGAACTGGATCTCCACCACCGGCCGGTAGCCGCGCAGGGCCAGGCCGATGGCGGTGCCGACGATGCCGGACTCGGCCAGCGGGGTGTCGATGACCCGGTCCTCGCCGAAGTCCTTCTGCAGCCCGTCGGTGACCCGGAAGACGCCCCCGAGCTTGCCGACGTCCTCGCCCATGATCAGGACCTTGGGGTCGGCGTCCAGCGCTCTGCGCAGCGACTCGTTGATCGCCTTGGCCAGCGCCATCTTTTCCGTCGTCATGGTCAGACCCCCTCGGCATCCGCGAACGACGCCTGGTAGGCGGCGAACTGGGCCCGCTCCTCGTCGACGAGCGCGTGCCCGTCCGCGTACGCGTTCTCGAAGATGGCGAAACGGTCCGGGTCGGGCATGGCACGGACCACTTCGCGCACCCGCTTGCCCAACGTCTCGCTCTCGCTCTCCAGTTCCCCGAAGAACGCCTCGTCCGCGTGGCCGGAGGACTCCAGGTAGCGGCGCAGGCGCAGGATCGGGTCCTTGGCCTCCCAGGCCACCCGCTCGTCGTCGTGGCGGTAGCGGGTGGGGTCGTCGGAGGTGGTGTGGGCGCCCATGCGGTAGGTGAACGCCTCGATGAGGGCCGGGCCCTCACCGCGCCGGGCGCGCTCCAGGGCCCAGCGGGTGACCGCGAGGGAGGCCAGCACGTCGTTGCCGTCCACCCGCACTCCGGGGAAGCCGAAGCCCTGGGCGCGCTGGTAGAGCGGCACCCGGGTCTGCTTCTCGTTGGACTCGGAGATGGCCCACTGGTTGTTCTGGCAGAAGAACACCACGGGGGCGTTGTAGACCGCGGCGAAGTTGAACGCCTCGCTGACGTCGCCCTGGCTGGAGGCGCCGTCGCCGAAGTAGGCGATCACGGCCGAGTCGGCGCCGTCCTTGGTGATGCCCATGGCGTAGCCGGTGGCGTGCAGCGCCTGCGAGCCGATGACGATCGTGTACAGGTGGAAGTTGTTGCCGTTCGGGTCCCATCCGCCGTTGTTCACACCGCGGAACATGCCGAGGAGATTGGTCGGGTCCACCCCGCGGCACCAGGCGACGCCGTGCTCGCGGTAGGTCGGGAAGACGTAGTCGTCCTCCCGGGTGGCGCGTCCGGAGCCGATCTGGGCGGCCTCCTGCCCCAGCAGGGAGGCCCACAGGCCCAGCTCGCCCTGGCGCTGCAGGGCGGTGGCCTCGGCGTCGAAGCGCCGGGTGAGCACCATGTCACGGTAGAGGCCGCGCAGCTCGTCGGGGGTGATGTCCTCGACGTACTGGGCGAACTCGGCGTGCGCGGCGTCCTGGACGCGCTCGCCCTCGGGAGTCAGCAGCTGCACGAGCTGTGTCTCGGACCCCTTCCGGGCGGTGGTGCGTGTGGTGCGCTTGGTGCCGGTGGTGGTGCCGGCCTTGCTTCCGGCGCTGCGTCGCGGCTTGCGCGCGGCAGTGCTCTCCACGGTCACGTGTGCTCCTCCGTCGGTCCGGCCCCCGGGTTCGCCGGGTTGCCAGTGCGGCTCACCTGTGCCCCGCGGCGCACGGGGTGGGTGCGGTCCGTCGGACACAGGCGTGACAGGTGCCCCGGCGAGCGTCCTGCACAAGGCACGTTACCCAGTGCGCCACATTTCTGTGAAACCCCTCCTGACCTGCATTTTTACTTGGGTATCCAAGTAAATCCGCGAAATCCGGAACAGCCACTGGTCACAGCCTCGCAGGGGGCCGGAACAACGGCACGTTATCCCGGCCACCCCGGGCACGGGAAGAGTCGGTGTGTGAGACTGGGCGCGTGCGCGACGACGGAAAAGTCCGGGTTTTTCTCCTGGACGACCACGAGGTGGTCCGGCGGGGTGTGCGCGAACTGCTCTCCGGCGAGGCCGACCTCGAGGTGGTCGGCGAGGCGGGCACCGCCGCCGACGCGCTGGCCCGGATCCCCGCCGCCCGCCCCGACGTCGCCGTGCTGGACGTGCGCCTGCCGGACGGCAGCGGGGTCGAGGTCTGCCGGGAGATCCGTTCCCGGGACGACGGCGTCCGCTGCCTGATGCTCACCTCCTTCGCGGACGACGAGGCCCTGTTCGACGCGATCATGGCCGGGGCCTCCGGGTACCTCCTCAAGGACGTCCGGGGCGACGAGCTGCTGGCCGCGGTGCGGGACGTGGCCGCCGGGCGCTCGCTGCTGGACCCGGTGGCGACGGCACGGGCGCTGGAGCGGCTGCGGGCGGGCGGACCCCGCGCCGACGACCGGCTCGCCCGCCTGACCGACCAGGAGCGGCGCGTCCTGGAGCTGATCGGCGAGGGGCTGACCAACCGCGCGATCGGCGAGCGGCTGCACCTAGCGGAGAAGACCGTCAAGAACTACGTGTCGGGCCTGCTCGCCAAGCTGGGGATGCAGCGCCGCTCGCAGGCCGCCGCCTTCGTGGCCCGCCTCCGGGCGGAACGCCGCTGAGGTCTCCGGGCCACACAGTCGGCCGGGGCGTGGCGGGGCCGACCTGAGCGGGGACGGGCAGTACGGTCCGGTGCCGCGCAAGGGCGGGCGGGGCGGGCGCGGATGACCGGGCGCGGACGGTGCGGACCGGAGCGGGCGCGGACGGTACAGACCGGAGCGGAGTCGGGCGGTACTGACCCGGTGCCGCGCGGACCGCCGGGACGGCTCCGGGGCCCGCCGGTACCGCCGTTCGAGGGGCCGGGCGGGCCGTCCGGGGGAGCCGGCGAACGGTGCGAGGGGCCCGGCGAAGGAGTGGTCGAGGGAGTAGTGGCCCCTGTGACGGGAGTGGTTTCCCGTGTCCCATGGGGCGAAAGTCCGCTTCCGGTGGCACTCTGGTGCCCCCGCGACGCATTGCGATCGGACGTGACCACGTGTGACAACGCCCAGCTCACGGGCGCTCCACGTGCCCTAGCATCTGCCGCGTGCCGCGCTTATGTGTACCACCCCCCGTGCCCCACGCGCCCCCTCTGGGCGCCCTGCTCCGCCGGTTCTCCGCCGGTTCCGCGCTCGCCTGCGAGCCGGTCGACCAAGGGCTGCTGAACCGCGGCTACCGCCTGCGCACGACCCGCGGCCGGTACTTCCTCAAGCACCACTTCGACCCCCGCACCGCCGACCCCGCGGCCATCGTCCGCCAGCACCGCGCCACCCGGCGGCTCGCCGAGATCGGCGTCCCGGTCGCCCCGCCGCTGCCCGACCGGGAGGGCCGCACCGTCGCCGTCGTCGGCGGCCACGCCTACGCCCTGCACCCCTGGATCGACGGCCGCCACCGCCACGGCGGGCAGCTCTCCCCCGACCAGTGCGGGCGGCTCGGCGCGCTGCTGGGCGCGGTCCACGCCGGGCTGGAGCGCGTGATGCCGCCGCCCACCCGCACCCACGCCGCCCCCGGCAGCAGCGCCTCGGGTCCCGCGCCCGCCGAGACCGCCGACCCCGCCGACACCTTCGCCCTCATCGACGACCTGCTCGCCCGGGTCCGCGGCCACAGCCCGGCCGACCCCTTCGACGCCCTGGCCCGCCACCGGCTCCTGGAGCGCCGCGCGCTGCTGGAACGGCACGCGGGACGCCGCCCGCCGCACGGCGGGGCGGCCGGCTGGGTGCACGGGGACTTCCATCCCTTCAACGTGCTCTACCGGGGCGACTCCCCCGCCGCGATCGTCGACTGGGACCGTCTGGGCGTGCGGCCCCGGGCCGAGGAGGCCGTGCGCGCCGCCGCGATCTTCTTCGTCCGGCCGATGGGCACCCTGGACCTGCCGCGGGTGCGGGCCTACGCGAGCGCCTACCGGCGGGCCGCCGACGCCACGCCCGAGCAGCTCGCCGCGGCCGTGCACCGCGTGTGGTGGGAGCGGCTCAACGACTTCTGGATGCTGCGCTGGCACTACGAGCGCGGCGACACCCGCGCCGACCCGCAGTTCCCGGCCGCCTCGGCGCTGGTCGTGTGGTGGACCCGGGAGTACGAGGCGGTGTGCGGGGCCTTCGCGGGCTGACCCGGCACGGAGCGCGCCGGGTCAGCCGACGGGCTCAGGGGAGGTCGATCTCCCCGCCGCCCGGCGTCTCGACACCGCCGCCGCCGCTGCCGCCGGTGCCGGGCGTCTCGCCCCCGCCGCCGCCCGTGGCCTCGCCGCCGCCGCCCGGTGTCTCGCCGTCGCCGGGGGTGGTACCGCCGCCGCCCTGCGTCTCCTCGGGCGGCGGGACCTGGGTGGTCTCGTCGTCCGTCGGATCGCCCGTGGGCTCACCACCGGTCGAGGGCTGCGTCGGCGTGTACGAGGGGGTGTAGGACGGCTGCGTCCAGCCGCCGCCGGAGCTGCCGTTGCCCCGGTCGGTGCCGGTGCCCGGCCCGGTGGTCTCCCGGGTCTCCTGGTCGGTCGGCGTCTCGCTGGGCCGTTCCTTCTCGGTGGTCTCGGTGGCCGTGGGGGACTGGGTGGTCTTCGTCCCCCCGCCGCCGCCCGTTTCCTTGCCGTTCAGCGCCAGCGCGACGCCCGCGACCACGGCGACCACCGCGAGGGCGGCCAGGATCCAGAGCTTGCCCCGGCCGCTGCCCTTGTTGCCGTGCCCCTCGAAGCCGCCGTCGTCACCGCCGCCGTAGCCGCCCGGCAGGATCGGCTGCGGGATCTGCGTGGTGCCCTGGCCGTGGTCGGCGTGCGGCAGGACCGTGGTGCCCGCCATGCCGCCCGCCGGGGTGTGCCGGCCGTCGTGGGACAGCACCGGGCCGGTGTTCCAGGTGCCGGTGTGGCCGCCCTGCTCGTAGAGCATCTGCAGGGCGTACTGGATCAGCCCGCGCATCTCCTCGGCGGTCTGGAAGCGGTCGTCGGGCTCCTTGGCCAGCGAGCGCATCACCAGCCCGTCCAGCTCCGGCGGGACCGCGTCGGACACCTCGGACGGCGGCGTCGGGATGTCCTGGACGTGCTGGTAGACCACCGACAGCGGGGTCTCCCCGGTGAACGGGGGGCGCAGCGCGAGCAGTTCGTACAGCAGGCAGCCCGTGGCGTACAGGTCGGAGCGGTGGTCGACGGCCTTGCCGAGCGCCTGCTCCGGGGAGAGGTACTGGGGGGTGCCCATGACCATGCCGGTCTGCGTCATGGTCGTGGACGCGCCGTGCAGGGCACGGGCGATGCCGAAGTCCATCACCTTGACCGCGCCGTTGTCCGTGATGATGACGTTGGCGGGCTTGATGTCGCGGTGCACGATGCCGTGCTGGTGCGAGTAGGCGAGCGCCTCCAGCACACCGGAGACGATGATCAACGCCTGCTCGGGGCCCGGGGCTTCGGCGTTGATGAGGAGGTCGCGGATGGTCCGCCCCTCGACGATCTCCATCACGATGTACGGCACGGACTGGCCGCCGGCCATGTCCTCGCCGGAGTCGTAGACCGCGACGATGGCGTGGTGGTTGAGCCCGGCCACCGACTGGGCCTCACGCGTGAAGCGGGCCTTGGAGACGGGGTCCTCGGCGAGGTCGGCGCGCAGCAGCTTGACCGCCACGGTGCGCCCCAGGCGCACGTCCTCGGCGGCGAACACCTCGGCCATACCGCCCCGCCCGAGCCTGCGGGTCAGCCGGTACCGGCCGTCGCCGACCAGTCCGCCGTTCCCCCAGCTCTCCGGCGCGTCAGACATACCGCCGCCGGTGGCCTCGGGATCGGACGGGCCCGGGGCGCGCTGCTGCTGTGCCATCAGTCCTCGCCGTCGTTTCTGCCCGCGGTGCGCGCGGTGTTGTCACGGTCTCCGTCGGCCACGCTACAGCCTTCCCGCGAGCCTCCGGTGCGGGACGACCGCCCGGAACCGGTACGAGACGGACCGGTCATGAAACCCCGGCCGCGCACCGCCGCGCAAATCGCGCGCGGGGTTCCCGCCGCGGCTGTAACGCTTCCGCGACGCTTCTTTCGCGTACGGTCACGGAACGGGCACCGCGCTTGACGTGTCAGTGGCCTGCGGCAGACTTGGCCGGGAATGACACTTTCGATCAACAGTCGCGCGGGCCGCCGCCGCATCGGCGCCGGCGCCGATGGGGGACGCTGAGATGAGTCAGGACGCCGGACAGGGCCGGTACGCGGGGCGCACCTTCGCGGGCACCCGCTACCAGCTCCGCGACTTGCTCGGCGAGGGCGGCATGGCCTCGGTGCACCTCGCGTACGACTCGGTCCTGGACCGCCAGGTGGCCATCAAGACCCTGCACACCGAACTCGGCCGCGAACCGGCGTTCCGCGAGCGCTTCCGCCGCGAGGCCCAGGCCGTGGCGAAGCTCACGCACACCAACATCGTCTCGGTCTTCGACACCGGCGAGGACGATCTGGACGGCATGACCACGCCGTACATCGTCATGGAGTACGTCGAGGGCCGGCCGCTCGGCTCGGTGCTCGACGAGGCCGTGCGGCGGCAGGGCGCGATGCCCGCCGACCAGGCCCTCGGGGTCACCGCCGACGTGCTGGCCGCCCTGGAGATCAGCCACGAGATGGGCCTGGTCCACCGGGACATCAAGCCGGGCAACGTGATGATCACCAAGCGCGGTGTGGTCAAGGTGATGGACTTCGGCATCGCCCGCGCCATGCAGTCCGGCGTGACCTCCATGACCCAGACCGGCATGGTCGTCGGCACCCCGCAGTACCTCTCGCCCGAGCAGGCCCTCGGCCGCGGTGTGGACGCCCGCTCCGACCTGTACTCGGTCGGCATCATGCTCTTCCAGCTCGTCACCGGGCGGCTGCCGTTCGACGCCGACTCACCGCTGGCCATCGCGTACGCGCACGTGCAGGAGGAGCCGGTGGCTCCGTCCTCCGTCAACCGGGCGCTGCCCCCGGCGGTCGACGCGCTGGTCGCCCGCGCGCTGAAGAAGAACCCCAACGAGCGCTTCCCCAGCGCCGAGGCGATGCGCGACGAGTGCCTGCGGGTGGCCGCGTCCTTCCGGGCCGCCCCGCCCAGCATCGTCCCCGGCGCGCCCACGTCGAGCGGCGCCGGGGTCGGCTCCGCGGTGTTCCCGCCGGTCGACGGGACGGCCGCGGCGCCCGCGGGACCCGTCCGGACGCCCTACCAGCCGACGCCCGCGCCGGGCCCGTACGGCGGCCCGGCGCCCACGCCCTCCTACGGCTACCCGCAGCACGGCGGCTACCCGGCGCCCGGCCCCGCGGCGTACGCGCCGGCGCAGGGCGTCCCGACGCCCCCGCCCTACACCACGGCCGCCGAGCCGCCGTCCGGCCCCCGGGGCGGCGGCCGGGGCGGCAAGCGCGTGATCATCGGCTCCGTCGCGGTCGCCGTGATCGCGGTCGGCGCCCTGATCGGCGCCCTCCTGATGAACAACAACGGCAAGAAGGACGACCCCGAGGCCGGCCGCGCCACGGCCGGCGCCTCATCCACGCCGACGAAGGCGAGCGGGTACCGGGGGCCGGACACGACGAAGACCATCGACACCGACGAGTGCACGGAGCCGCAGGAGTCGTACAACGACCCCGACAAGATCAGGCTCCCGGACTTCACGTTCAAGTACATCAAGTCGGTCAAGGAGTGCTTCAACGCCGCCGGCTGGACGATGAAGACGGTGTCCGTCGACGAGAACACCTACGGCGAGGGCTCGATCCGCGAGCAGTTCCCCGCCCCGGGCACCGACGTGGACCCCGAGAAGATGCCGGAGATCCTGTTCAACGTCTCCACGGGCAACCCGCCCTCCGCCTGAGCCCGCACGTGCGGCTGCCCGTACGCGGGTCACCGCCGTACCGCGGTGGCGGTCCTGACCGCGGTCGCGGCCCCGTGCCGTGGCCCCGTGGCGTGCTCGCGGCCCCGTGCCGCGGGCGCGGTCCCCGGCGGTCACGGCCCAAGCGGCCGGGCGGCGGGCGCGGGTCCCGGCGGTCCGGGTCCGTGCGCCGGACGTGACGAAGGGCCCGGCCGCCGGCCGGGCCCTTCCGGGTCGGTGGGGGTCGTCTCGGTCAGAGGTAGGGGCCGCCCGAGCGGCCGCCCGGGTGCGGCTCGTCGCCGCCGTCGTGTCCGACGCCCGGCGGCAGGGCGCGGCGCATCTGCTCGAGCTGGGCGCGCGCGGCCATCTGCTGGGCGAACAGCGTGGTCTGGATGCCGTGGAACAGGCCCTCCAGCCAGCCGACGAGCTGGGCCTGGGCGATGCGCAGCTCGGCGTCGGTCGGGGTGGCGTCGTGGGTGAAGGGCAGCGAGAGCCGCTCCAGCTCCTCGACCAGCTCCGGGGCCAGCCCGTCCTCCAGCTCCTTCACCGAGCTGGCGTGTATCTCCTTGAGCCGGGCCCGGCTCGCCTCGTCCAGGGGGGCGACACGCACCTCCTCCAGCAACTGCTTGATCATGCTGCCGATCCGCATGACCTTGGCAGGCTGCTCGACCTGCTCCGTCACCGGGATCTCGCGGGGCTCCTCGTCTCCGTCACCACCGCCACCGCTCAGCGCCATTCCGTCCTGGCCGACGACCAGGATCTGGGGCTTCTCCGGCGACCTGTCGTTCCTCGGCATCTCCATACGGCCATTCTCTCGCACCCGGGGGGCGCGCCGGGCCGGGTCCCCCGGAGAAGGGCCGGGCCGGTCACCGGCCGCGTACGGGGGTATCCGGAATGCCGGACTCGCCGAACGGTGTGAGGCTGGAAGACGTCGATGTCGACGCCGCCTGCTGGACGACTGCTGACCGGGAGGGGGTCACGCGGTGACTCCATGGCTGTGCGCACCGCGCACCACGGGACTGGCGGGGGTGCTGACGACGGGGGTGCTGGCGCTGAGCGCCGTCCTGACGCCGTTCCCGGCGGGTGCCGCGCCCGGCGGCGCGCCCGTGCCCCGGGCGGCCGTGACCGTGCCCCGGGCCGCCGCGTCCGCCGCGCCGGTTCCCGGTCCCGGACCCGGGGGAGCCGCCGACCTCGCCGGTGCCGCCGACGCCCCCGCCGCCGGGGCGCACCGGGGCGACCGGCCGGACACCGGGCACCCCGGTGGCCGCACGGGCCGGGACCCGGGAACGGGACCGGACGGCACGGGTCGCGACGATCACGAGGGACGGGGCGGGCGGGGACCCGCGGACCCGGAGGACGGCTCCGGCGGCCGTTCCGACGACGGTCCGGGAACCGGCGGGGCACACCGCCCCACCACCGGCCCCGACGACGGGAGCCGCGAGGGCGGCGAGGGTCCCGACCGGCCCGCGCGAGACGCCGCCGCGCCCTCCGCCCCGGCCGTCGCGCCCTCGCGGGCGGGGAGCGCCGCCGGGGAGGGACGGGAGCGCCCGGGACGGTCCGCGGTACCGGAACCGGAGTGGGACGGCGCCGGAACGGGACCCTCCCCCGACGGCCCCGGCGCGCGGCCCCTGCCCGACGGCGGCGTCGACACCCCTGTCGGTCCCGTCCGTCCCGACGGCGCCGTGCCGCCCGGCGCGGCCGTCCTCGCCCCCTCCGCCGCGCCCACGCCGGACACCCCGGCCCCCGACACCCGGGCCTCGGCGCGGGACGGGACGCGGGTCACCGCCCGGCAACCCACCGGCCCCGCCCCGCGGCTGCTGTCGCTGGGCAGCGGACTGGTGCTGATCGGCCTGGGCCTGGGCATCGCCTGCCTCGGCCTGCGCCTGCGCCGTTCCTAGGACGGGCCGGGGCACGGGACCGCACAGCCGGGAGGCAGGACGGCACAGCCCCGGTGCGGCGGCCGGGAGCGGGAGCCGAGGCCAGGGGCGGCGGCCGGGACGGGGACCGAGGCCAGGGGCCAGGGGCCAGGGGCCAGGGGCCAGGGTCCGGGAGGCGAGGCCAGAGGCCGGGAGGGGGGACCGGGGCCGGAGGCCGGGGACCGGGGCGAAGGCCGGGGCTCGGGAGCCCGGCCTGCGCCTGCGCCGTTCCTAGGGCGGGCCGGGCACGGGACCGCGTAGCCGGGGACAGCACGGCACAGCCCCGGCGCGGCGGCCCGGAGCGGGAGCCGGAGGCCGAGAGCGGAGCCTGGGGCCGGGAGCGGAGCCGGAGGCCGGGGACCGGGGCCGGGGGCCGGGCGAAGGCCAGAGGCCGGGAACGGGAGCCAAGGCCAGGGGCCGGGAGCAGAGACCGGGGCCGGAGGCTGGAGGCTGGAGACCGGGGCTGGGGGCCGAGGCCGAGGCCAGTTGCCCGGGGGGCCGGGACCCGAGGAGCAGAGGCCGGGAGCCGAGGCCGGTGTCGGGGGCCGGGGCCAGAGCCGGAGCCGGGAACCGGGAACCGAGGCCGGGGCCGGAGGCCGGAGGCCGGTGTCGGGGCCGGAGGCCGGAGCCGGGGCCAGAGCCGGAGCCGGGAACCGTGGCCGGGGCCGGAGGCCGGGAGCCGGGGGCCAGGAGCCGGAGGCCGGGGGCCAGGAGCCGGAGGCCGGGGGCCAGGAGCCGGAGGCCGGGGGCCAGGAGCCGGGGGCCGGGGGCCGGCCGGGCCAAGGGTGTCGTGCCCGCCCCGCCCTGCGTGAGGGCGGGGCGGGCACGCGGTCAGACGGCGTTGACCAGCAGGACCTTGCCGATGTGGCCGCTCCCCTCCACGATCCGGTGGCCCTCGGCGGCCTCCCGCATCGGCAGCTCGCGGTCGACGACCGGGCGGACGTGGCCGCCCTCCACCAACGGCCAGACGTGCTCGCGCACCGCCGCCACGATGGCCGCCTTCTCCTCCAGCGGACGGGCCCGCAGCGAGGTCGCGCTGACCGCGGCGCGCTTGGTGAGCAGCGCGCCGATGTCCAGCTCGCCCTTGCGCCCGCCCTGCATGCCGATGATCGCCAGCCGTCCGTTGACGGCGAGGGCGCGGACATTGCGGTCCAGGTACTTGGCGCCCATGTTGTCGAGGATCACGTCGGCGCCCGCGCCGCCGGTGGCCTTCTCGATCTCGGCGACGAAGTCCTGCTCGCGGTAGTTGATCAGGATGTCGGCGCCCAGTCCGGCGCAGCGCTCCAGCTTCTCCGCCGTGCCCGCGGTCACCGCGACCGTCGCGCCCACGGCCTTGGCGAGCTGGATCGCCATGGTGCCGATGCCGCTGGAACCGCCGTGCACCAGCAGCGTCTCGCCGGGGCGGAGGTGGGCGACCATGAAGACGTTGGACCAGACGGTGCAGACGACCTCGGGCAGGGCCGCCGCCGTCGGCAGCCCGACGCCCGCGGGGACCGGCAGGAGCTGTCCGACGGGCACCACGGCCCGCTCGGCGTAGCCGCCGCCCGACAGCAGGGCGCACACCTCGTCGCCGACTGCCCAGCCGGACACCCCCGGGCCCAGCGCGGCGATCGTGCCGGAGCACTCCAGCCCCGGGTGGACGGAAGCGCCGGGCGGGGGGTCGTAGAAGCCCAGGCGCTGCATGATGTCGGCGCGGTTGACGGCACTGGCCGCCACGTCGACCAGGACCTCGCCCTCGCCGGGCACCGGATCGGGGGCCTCGGCCCAGACCAGGGCCTCGGGGCCACCGGGTTCGGGAATCGTGATCGCATGCATGGCACCGACGCTACTCCCCGCGTTCCGGCGGCCCCGCGCCCGGCGCCACGGTCAGTCGAGCGGCAGCGGCCGGGTGTCCGGGGTGACATGGGTGGCCGGGGTGGCGCGGACGATGGTGATCAGGCGGTCCGTCAGCTCCAGGTCGCCGACCACCGGGTCGTCGTATCCGAGCACCCGGTGGCCGCGCACCACGCTCACCACCAGTTCGTCCAGCTCGCGCGGGCTCTTGCCGACCTCGGCCTTTATCACCGGCCGTTCGACGAGGTCGAGCCCGCTGCCCTGGCTGATCAGGTCCTCCATGACCATGCCGGCGGCCGGGGAGAGCACGGAGAGCCCGAGCAGCCGCCCGGCGGCGCTGGCGCTGGTGATCACGGCGTCCGCGCCGGACTGCTTCAGCAGCGGCGCGTTCTCCTCCTCGCGGACCGCCGCCACGATCTTCGCTCCCCGGTTGATCTGCCGGGCCGTCAGGGTCACCAGGACCGCCGTGTCGTCGCGCTGGGTGGCGATGATGATCTGCCGGGCCCGCTGCACCTCGGCCCGCCGCAGCACATCGCTGCGGGTCGCGTCGCCGACGACACCCGCGAAGCCGTCGGCGTTCGCCGCCTCGATCGCCTTGCCGCTGGGGTCGACGACGACCACCTGCTCCTTGCGCAGTCCGGTCGCGCAGACGGTCCGGAGCGCCGAGCGCCCCTTCGTGCCGAAGCCGATGACGACGGTGTGGTCACGCAAGGTGGACCTCCAGCGGTTCAGTCGCCATTCCTCCCGGGTGCGTTCGGTGAGGGCCTCCAGCGTGGTGCCGACCAGGATGATCAGGAACAGCACCCGCAGGGGCGTGATGACGAAGATGTTGGTCAGCCGGGCGGCGTCGCTGACGGGCGTGACATCGCCGTACCCGGTGGTGGAGAGGGTGACGGTGGCGTAGTAGAAGCTGTCGAGGAGGTCGAGGCTGGAGTCGGAGCTGTCGTTGTAGCCCTCGCGGTCGGCGTAGACGATGAGCGCCGTCGCCACCAGGACCAGCAGGGCCATCAGCAGCCGCTTGCCGACCTGCCGGATGGGGTGCTCCACCATCTTCCGGGGGAGCGCCACCCGATGGGTCACCAGATGCTCGTCCGCCTGCCGGGCAATCGCGTCCTGACCCGGAAGTTTCACGTGAAACACACTCCAATTCCGCCGGTGGCCCAGGGAAGGTCGAGCAGTTCCGTCTCCTGCCCCGACCGCGCACCACCCGGCGGGACGACGGCCAGCGCGTCGGCCGCCGCGATGCCGCGCAGCATGGCGGGACCGTTGTAGCGCAGCGGCAGGGCCCGGTCGCCGCGCAGGACGACGGGGACGAGCCGGGTCTCCCGGGGGTGCCCCTGCACGGCATCCCCCAGCGGCAGCGTGTACGGCTCCGGCACCGGCCGCGCGGTGAGGGCGCGCAGCAGCGGCTCGGCCAGGGTGAGCAGGCCGGAGACTGCGGCGAGCGGGTTGCCCGGCAGCCCGACGAGATGGCGGCCGTCCGGGAGGCGGGCCAGCAGCATCGGGTGGCCGGGGCGCACGGCAACGCCGTCCACCAGCAGCTCGGCGCCGATCCGGCGCAGCGTCGGGTGGACGTGGTCGACGGGTCCGGCCGCGGTCCCTCCGGTGGTGACGACCAGTTCGGCACGGGAGCCGGTGATCGCCCGGTGCAGGGCCTCGGCGTCGTCGCCCACCCGCTCCACCCCGCCGGTCTCCGCGCCCATCGCGCGCAGCCAGGGCGGCAGCATCGGGCCGAGGGCGTCGCGGATCAGCCCGTCGTGGGGCAGACCCGTGCCGAGCAGTTCGTCGCCGAGGACGAGCACGTCGACGCGGGGGCGCGGCACGGCGGCCAGCGTGTCGTACCCGGCCGCCGCCGCGAGGCCCAGCACCGCCGGGGTCGCCACGGTGCCGGCGGGCAGCAGCCGGTCACCGCTGCGGCACTCCTGGCCGCGCGGGCGGATGTCCTGACCGGGGACGACCTCGCGGGCCGGGTGCAGCCGCCCCTGGGCGTCGCCGCGCCCGTGCTCGCTGCGCAGCACGGCGGTGGCGTCCGCGGGGACCCGGGCGCCGGTGGCGATGCGGACGGCCTCGCCGTCGACGAGGGGCGCGGGCTCCGCGTGACCGGCCAGGACGCCCTCGTCCCGCACCGTCCAGGGGCCCGGCCCGGCGACCGCCCAGCCGTCCATCGCCGAGGTGTCGAAGGGCGGAAGATCGGTGAGGGCGTCGAGCGGCGCGGCCAGGGTGAGGCCGAGGACCGCGTCCAGGGGCACGGAGACCGGCTCCCGGTGCCCGGCTCGGGTGCCCGCGCGGACGGCGCGGACGGCCACGGCACGTGCCTCGGGCCAGGCGGTGCCGCGGTGGCGGCGCCCGGAGGAGGAAGCGGGGGCACCTCCCTGCCCGGGGCCCGCGGACGGGGGAGGGTTCCCGGCGGAGGACGCGGCGGGGCTGCCGCCGGACGGAGCGGCGGAGGGGGAGCCGGGACGGTGACCGGGACGGGCCTCCGGGTGGGACTGGACGAGGGCGAGCGCCTCCTCGACGTCGAGGTCGTCCTCCGTCTCCGCGCCGGTCCGCGCGCCGGGGGCGGACATCAGGCATCCGGCCGGGTGCGGGGAGCGGCTTCGGGCACCGCGTCGGTCCCGGCGGCGCCCGCGGTTCCGGTCTCCCGGTCCGGGCCCGGGGCCGAGGACTCCTCGGCCCAGCGCAGGGCGAGGGCGGTGGCCCTGCGGGCGGCCTCGGCGACCGCCTCCGGCCCGCCGCCGTTCAGGGCGGCGGCATAGCCGACGAGGAAGGTGGTCAGCGGGGCCGCGGGCCGCGCCACGCCGTGCGCGGCGTCACGGGCGAGGTCGAGCAGGACAGTGGTGTCGACGTCCAGGTCGAGGCCCAGTTCGTCCTTGACTGCGGTGATCCATTCATCCAACACGTGCCCATGCTCCCTGATGCGTGCCCTGGCGATGGCGATGTCGTCCCAGGTGTCGCAGTCGAAGGACGCGGCGGCACCCGGGACACGGGTGAGTTCGAGGGCGCCGGTCAGGCGGCGGACCGGCAGCCCCGCGAGGTCCGCGGGATCCGCCGCTCCGGCGAGGTCCGCGAGGACGCGGCGGACGGAGCGGGCGCGGTAGACGGCGACGAGGGGCTGGTCGCGGCCGTCGGCGTCGGTGAGCAGCGCGCCGTCGGCGGTGCCCGCCGCGAGGTGCGCCGTCAGGCGCCGGACGGTCGCCGCGTCCAGGAACGGCAGGTCGGCCGAGAGGACCACGACGTACGGGGCCGTGGTGTGCCGCAGCCCGGCGGCCAGCGCGGCGAGCGGGCCGCCGCCTGGAGGCTCCTCGCGGGCCCAGGTCACGGGCCGCGCGGTGGGCCGGGGGTCCGCGACGACGACGGTGGCGCGGGCCCCGGCGCAGGCGGCGAGCACCCGGTCCAGCAGCGCCCGGCCGCCCACCCGCACCCCGGGCTTGTCCGCGCCCCCCAGCCGCCGGGCGGCACCCCCGGCGAGCACCACGGCGTCGTACGCGGCCGGAGCGGCGTCGGCCCCGGTGCCCTCCGGCCCGGCGGGGGCGGGTCCCGGGAGGGCGTCACGCCGGTCGCCCGGAGCGGCGGGGGCGGTGTCCGGCGCGGGGGCGCGCCCGGGGTCCCCGTGGGACTCGTACGCGGTCACCCCCCGAGTATGCGTGCCCCGTGGGGCCCGGGGAACGCAGGGGCACCCGCGTGATCACAGGGTGCGCAGCAGTACCGCCGGCTGCTCCACGCAATCCGCCACATAGCGGAGGAAACCACCCGCCGTGCCACCGTCGCACACCCGGTGGTCGAAGGTGAGCGAGAGCTGGACCACCTGCCGGACCGCCAACTCCCCTTCGTGCACCCAGGGTTTGGGAATGATGCGGCCGATGCCGAGCATGGCCGCCTCGGGGTGGTTGATGATCGGCGTGGAGCCGTCGACGCCGAACACCCCGTAGTTGTTGAGGGTGAAGGTGCCGCCGGTCAGGTCGGCGGGCGACAGCCGCCCGTCCCGCGCCGCCCCGGTCAGCCGGGCGAACTCCGCGGTGAGCCCCTCGGCGTCGCGCGTGTGGGCGTCCCGGACGACGGGCACGACCAGGCCCCGGTCGGTCTGGGCGGCGAAGCCCAGATGCACCCGGTCGAACCGGACCACCTCGCGGGCCCCGGTGTCGACGGTGGAGTTCAGCTCGGGGAAGCGGGCGAGCGCGACGACGCAGATCCGGGCCAGCAGGGCGACCAGCGAGATCCTGGGGCCGTCCGCCGCGTTCATCGCGGTCCGCGCCCGCATCAGCTCGGTCGCGTCGGCGTCCACCCAGCAGGTCGCGTCCGGGATCTCCCGGCGGCTGCGGGAGAGCTTGTCGGCGACGGCGCCCCGGACGCCCCGGAGGGGAACGCGCACCCCGTCGGGCACCGCCCGCCCGTCGGCCCCGGCCGGCACCGGGGCGGGAGCGGGGGCGGGGGCCACCGCGGCGACCGGGCGGTGCGCCGCGGCGCGCAGGGCGTACTCGACGTCGGCCCGCAGGATCAGCCCGTCGGGACCGGAGCCGGACAGCTCGCGCAGATCCAGGCCGCTCTGCCGGGCCAGCCTCCGCACCAGCGGGGAGATCACCGGCACGGGGCCGTCCGCCACCGGGGCGGCGGCCCCGTCCGGGCCGTCGGTCCGCCCGGGACCGGCCCCCGGGGCGCGGACCCCGGCGGGCGCCGGGGCAGGGGCGGCGGGCGCCGGGGCGGCGGCGGCCACGGGCCGTACCCGGCGCCGCCGCGCGGGGGCCGCGGAGGTGCCGTAGCCGACCAGGACATTGCCCGACCCCTCGGCCCGCCGCTTGGCCCCGGCGCCCGCGCCCGGCTCCCGGTCCACGGCCCCCGGGCCCGGCTCCCCGCCGGGCCCCGGGGCGCCGCCGGGCCGGGTGGCGGCGGCCCCGTCGGCACCGCCCGCGCCGGGAGCGGAAGGACCGCCCCCGTCGGCGGGGCCGCCCACCGCCACCGTCAGCAGCGGTGCCCCGACGGGCAGTTCGCCGCCCTCCTCGCCGAAGCGGGCGGTGACCACACCGGCCCAGGGGCAGGGCACCTCGACCATCGCCTTGGCCGTCTCGACCTCGACGACGGGCTGGTCGACCTCGACCACGTCGCCGACCGCCACCATCCAGCGCACGATCTCCGCCTCGGTGAGCCCCTCACCGAGGTCGGGCAGCCTGAACTCCCGCACCTGTGCCATCAGCTCTCCGCCTCCCACTGCAGCCGCCCCACGGCGTCCAGGATCCGGTCCACGCCGGGCAGGTGGTGGCGCTCCAGCATCGGTGGCGGATACGGCACGTCGAACCCGGCGACCCGCAGGACGGGCGCCTCCAGCCTATGGAAGCAGCGCTCCGTGACCCTGGCCGCGATCTCCCCGCCGGGACCCGCGAAGGCGCCGCCCTCGTGCACGACGACCGCGCGCCCGGTGCGCCGCACCGAGGCGCACACCGTCTCGTCGTCGAACGGCACCAGGGTGCGCAGGTCCACGACCTCCAGGTCCCAGCCCTCGGAGCGGGCCGCCTCGGCAGCCTCCAGGCAGACGGCCACCGAGGGCCCGTAGGTGAGCAGCGTGGCGCTGCGGCCGGGCCGCCGCACCACAGCGCGGCCGATCGGCTCGACCGGCGCCGGTTCCTCCGGGTCCCAGGCGTCCTTCGACCAGTACAGCCGTTTGGGCTCCAGGAAGACCACCGGGTCGTCGGAGGCGATGGAGGCGCGCAGCAGGCCGTAGGCGTCGGCCACGGTGGCGGGCGTGACGACATGGAGCCCCGGAGTCGCCATGTAGTACGCCTCGGAGGAGTCGCTGTGGTGCTCAACCCCGCCGATGCCGCCGCCGTAGGGGATGCGGATGGTCAGCGGGAGTCCCACCGCCCCGCGCGTGCGGTTGCGCGTCTTGGCGACATGGCTGACGAGCTGCTCGAACGCCGGGTAGGCGAAGGCGTCGAACTGCATCTCCACCACCGGCCGCAGCCCGTACATGGCCATGCCGACGGCGGCGCCGAGGATGCCGGCCTCGGCCAGCGGGGTGTCCGTGCAGCGGTCGTCGCCGAACTCGGCGGCGAGCCCGTCGGTGATCCGGAAGACGCCGCCGAGGGTGCCGACGTCCTCGCCCAGGACATGGACCCCGGGGTCGGCCGCCATGGCGTCGCGCAGCGCCCGGGTGAGTGCCTGCGCCATGGTGGCCGGCCGGGCCGCGACGGTGGTCATCGCTCCTCCCCCTCCGGCCCCGCCTCGGCGGCGGCCTCCAGCTCGGCGCGCAACAGGTCGCGCTGCTCGCGCAGTTGCGGGGTGGGCTCGGCGTAGACATGGTCGAACAGGTCCATCGGATCGAGCACCGCGTCCTCGTTCATCCGGGCGCGCAGGTCGGCGGCCATCGCCTCGGCGTCCTCGCGGGCGGCCCGCATCCCCTCCTCGTCGAGCAGCCCGCGCCGGGTCAGCTCCCGCTCCAGCAACTCGACCGGATCGTGCCGCCGCCAGGTCTCCACCTCCGCGTCGCCCCGGTAGCGGGTGGCGTCGTCGGCGTTGGTGTGCGCCTCGACGCGGTAGGTGACGGCCTCCACCAGTGTGGGGCCGCCGCCCTCGCGCGCCCGCCGCACGGCCCCGGTGAGCACCTCGTGCACGGCGAGGGCGTCGTTGCCGTCGACCAGGCGGCCGGGCATGCCGTAGCCGACGGCCTTGTGGGCCAGCGAGGGCGCCGCGGTCTGCTTGGCGAGCGGGACGGAGATCGCGAAGCCGTTGTTCTGGACGAGGAAGACCACCGGCGCCCGCCAGACGGCCGCGAAGTTCAGCGCCTCGTGGAAGTCGCCCTCGCTGGTGCCGCCGTCGCCGACCATGGCCAGCGCGACCACGTCGTCGCCCTTGAGGCGGGCCGCGTGGGCGAGACCGACCGCGTGCGGCAACTGGGTGGCCAGCGGGGTGGACAGCGGGGCCACCCGGTGCTCGTAGGGGTCGTAGCCGGTGTGCCAGTCGCCGCGCAGCAGGGTGAGGGCCTCGACGGGGTCGACCCCGCGGGCCACCACGGCGAGCGTGTCCCGGTAGCTGGGGAAGAGCCAGTCCCGCTCCTCCAGGGCCAGCGCGGCGGCGATCTCGCAGGCCTCCTGCCCGGTGCTGGAGGGGTACACGGCGAGCCTGCCCTGCCTGGTCAGGGCGGTGGCCTGCGCGTTGTACCGCCGGCCGCGGACCAGGCGGGCGTAGAGGGCGCGCAGGAGCCGGGGATCGGTCCGGTCGGCGGCGCCGGTGCCGAGCACCCGGTACGGCTCGGCGTCCGGCAGCAGGGGCCCGGGGTCGGTACGCGGCTGCCAGGCGGGCGGCGGCGTGGGCCGGTACGCGCCCCGCTGCTCCATCACCGTCATGACGGCACCTCCTCGTGGGAGCGGCTGCGGGCTCGCCACGGGTGTGACGGGCCTCACCTACCGATTGTTCGGTCGTCGGCACATTTTGGCTACAGGCGGCCCCAGGCTGTGGACAAACGGTTCTCCACAGCCTGTGATGGGCGCAGTACGTCCACGGCGGGAAGGCGGGGGCACATGGAGTCTGAACGAATGGCCGACCGGCCGGAGGAATCCGGCGCGCTGCCGCCGCGCCCGCAGGAGCCCGCCCGGCTGCCGCCCGCGCGCCCGCTGGACGCCATCGACCAGGACATCCTGCGCATGCTCCAGGCGGACGGCCGCGCCTCGATACGGTCGGTGGCCGAGCGGGTGCACGTCTCCCGCGCCAACGCCTACTCCCGGATCAACCGGCTCATCGAGGACGGCGTGATCCGCGGCTTCGGCGCCCGCGTCGACCACGAGCGGGCCGGCCAGGGCACCTCGGCGTACATCACCCTGAAGATCGTGCAGAACTCCTGGCGGACCGTGCGCGAGCAGCTCGGGCGGCTCCCCGGCGCCTCGCACATCGCGCTGCTGGGCGGTGACTTCGACGTCCTGCTGCTGGTGCACACCCCCGACAACCGCGCCCTGCGCGAACTGGTGCTGACCCGCATCCAGGCCATCCCGGAGGTGCTGAGCACCCGCACCCTGCTGGTGTTCGAGACGGAGGACCTGGAGCCGAAGGGCTGACGGACGCCCCGCCCCCGGCGCCGCGCCGGGGAGAGCGCCGGGGACGGGGAGAAGGCCGGGGAGGGCGTGCAGGCCGGCGACAGTGTGCGGACCGGGACGACGGCGGCCTCCGCACGGGAGCCGCACAGGGGCGCCCGGGGCCGTGCGGGCCCCTGGGGAACGGGAACGGGAGCCGCCACGGCCGCCGGGGCGGCCCCGCGGCGGGGCGGGAACGGCGACGGCCACCGGGGCGGGGCCCCGCGGAAGGCGGGCGGGGCGCGGGCGGCGCCCCCGGCCCGCTCAGGCCCTCCCGCGCAGCCCCTCGAAGACCAGCCGGGCCACCGCGTCGGCCACCTCGCGCTCCCCCGCGCCCCGGGCGTCGGGCCGGTACCACTCCACCACCGAGTTGATCATCCCGAAGACCAGGCGCGTGGCGAGCCGCACCTCCACGTCGTCGCGCACCTCCCCGGCCGCCGCCGCTGCCCTGAGCAGCTCCGCGACCCGGTGGTCGAACTCCCGCCGCCGTTCCAGCGCCCACCGCTCGGTGTCGGTGTTGCCCCGCACCCGCAGCAGCAACGTCACATGGGGCAGCTCGGATATGAGCACCTCCACCATGCGCCGCACGACGTACTCCAGCCGCCCGGCGGCGCTCCCCTCGCGCGCGGGCGCCTCGTCCAGGATGCCGAACAGGCCGTCCAGGGCCCGGCTCACGGACCGGCGCAGCAGCTCCTCCTTGCCTGCCACATGGTGGTAGATCGACGACTTGGAGATGCCGGCCGCCCGGGAGAGGTGCTCCATGGAGGTGCCGTCGTAGCCGCGCTCGTTGAAGACCCGTACCGCGACGGACAGCAGCGTCTCCGGGGTGTACGTGTCGCGTCTGGCGGTGGTCATGACGCTCCGCCGTCCCGCTTGCCGGAGGCGTGGGCGTGCCGGTAGTGGGCGAGCGAGGGCGCGCACCGGCCGCCGGGCTCGCGCTCGTGCAGGTCCTCCAGGAGCGAGTACGCCCAGTGCCGGCCCAGCCTGCGGCCCCACTCCAGCGGACCCAGCGGATAGTTGACGCCCAGGCGCATCGCGGTGTCGATGTCCCCCTCGGTCGCCACGCCCTTGGCGAGCGCCTCGTGCGCCAGGTCCACGATCCGCGCGACCGTCCGGGCGACGATCATGCCGGGGGCGTCCCCGATGACGCTGACCTTCTTGCCGAGCGCCTGGAACAGGCCCGTCGCCTCGGCCAGGGTGCGCGGGGAGGTGTCCTGGGAGGCGGACAGGGCGATCCGGGTCGCCCTGCGGTAGTCCAGGGCGAGGTCGAAGTAGACGACGTCCTGGAACTCCACCGAGGTCTGGCCGTCCGCGAGGACCAGCTCCCCGCCGCCGGGCAGGGTCAGCCGCGTGCCCTCGTCCTCCGGCTCCTCCCGGACCTCGATGCCGGCCGCGCGGATCAGGGGAAGCAGCTCCCCGGCCGGGCCGAGGCCGCCCTCCGCGACCACGTACGCGGGCGGGGAGGCCGGGTCGGCGGTGTGCGGCTCGGGGCGCTCGGCGCCCTCCCCGTACTCGTACCAGCCCCGGCCGGTCTTGCGGCCGAGCCGGCCGGACTCCACCAGCCGCCGCTGCGCCAGCGACGGGGTGAAGCGCGCGTCCCGGAAGAAGGACCGCCACACGGAGTGCGTGACCGACTCGTTGACGTCCTGGCCGATGAGGTCGGTCAGCTCGAAGGCGCCCATCCGGAATCCGCCCGACTCGCGCAGCACCGCGTCGATGGTGGCCGGGTCGGCCGCCTGATCCTCGAAGAGCGCGAACGCCTCGGAGTAGAAGGGCCTGGCCAGGCGGTTGACGAGGAAGCCGGGGGTGTCCGCGCACGCCACCGGCGTCTTGCCCCAGGCGCGGGCCGTCTCGTACGCGCGGGTGGCCGAGGCGACGTCGGTGACGGCCCCGGAGACCACCTCGACCAGCGGCATCAGCGGCGCCGGATTGAAGAAGTGCAGGCCGACCAGGCGGCCGGGTTGCTCCAGCGCCCCGGCGACGGCGGTGACGGAGAGGGAGGAGGTGTTGGTGGCGAGCAGGCAGTCCGCGGGGACCACGTCCTCCAGCGCGCGGAAGAGGGCCTGCTTCACGTCCAGCCGCTCCACGACCGCCTCGACGACCAAGGCGCAGCCGGCCAGCTCCGCGAGGTCCCCGACCGGGCTCAGCCGCGCGCGGGCGGCGTCCCGGTCGGCGCCGGTCAGGCGCTCCTTCTCGACGAGCCGGTCGAGCCGGGCTCCGATCGCCGCGGCCGCCTCCCGGGCCCTCCCCGGAGCGGCGTCGTACAGCCGCACGGGGTGGCCCGCGACCAGCGCGACCTGGGCGATGCCCTGGCCCATGGTGCCGGCGCCGACGACGGCCACGGGGCTGCTGAGGTCCAGTGCTGTCATGTGCGCGATCCTCCCGCACGGGGTTGTCCACAGATGCGGCGGACCCCCTTGTCCCGACCGATCGTTCGGTTACTCTAGCTCTGTCCGCCCGTCCCCGCCCAGGCTCCCCCCGTGCCACGAGCCCCACGGAAAGCACCGTCAGACGAGGAGTTGGTCCCGCATGGCCGCCGCACTCACCGCGCAGGAGCTGATCACCCGGCACCGGCCCACCCTCGACCGGGCGCTGGAGACGATCCGGACGCGCGCGTACTGGTCGCCGCACCCCGAGCACCCCAAGGCCTACGGGGAGGACGGCACGCTCGACGTGGCCGCGGGCAAGGCCGCCTTCGACGCGCTGCTCGGCACCCGCCTCGACCTCGGCCAGCCCGGCACGGACGACTGGGTGGGCGGCGAGGTCTCCCCGTACGGCGTCGAGCTGGGCGTGACCTATCCGCACCCGGACCCGGACGTGCTGCTCCCCGCCATGAGGGCCGGCCAGCGCCGGTGGCGGGACGCGGGGCCCGAGCTGCGCGCCGCGGTCTGCCTGGAGATCCTCCGGCGGATCAGCGCCCGGACCATGGAGTTCGCCCAGGCCGTCATGCACACCTCCGGACAGGCCTTCATGATGGCCTTCCAGGCGGGCGGCCCGCACGCCCAGGACCGCGGTCTGGAGGCCGTCGCCCACGCGTACGCGGAGCAGACCCGCACGCCCGACGCCGCCCGGTGGACCAAGCCGCAGGGCAAGCGCGACCCGCTCGCCCTGGACAAGCGGTTCACCCCAGTCCCCCGGGGCGTCGCCATGGTCGTCGGCTGCACCACCTTCCCCACCTGGAACGGCTATCCGGGCCTGTTCGCCTCCCTCGCCACCGGCAACGCGGTCCTGGTCAAGCCCCACCCGCGCGCCGTGCTGCCGCTGGCGCTCACCGTGCGGACGGCGCGGGAGGCGCTCGCCGACGCGGGCTTCGACCCCAACCTCATCGCGCTGGCCGCAGAGCGCCCCGGCGAGGGCATCGCCAAGGAGCTGGCGACCCGCCCGGAGATCCGGATCATCGACTACACGGGCTCCACCGGGTTCGGCGACTGGCTGGAGGCCAACGCCCGCCAGGCCCAGGTGTACACGGAGAAGGCCGGGGTCAACGCGGTGCTGGTGGACTCCACCGGCGACTACCGGGGCATGCTGTCCAACCTCGCGTTCTCCCTGTCCCTGTACAGCGGCCAGATGTGCACCACCCCGCAGAACCTGCTGATCCCCCGCGAGGGCATCGCCACCGACCAGGGCCACAAGTCCTTCGACGAGGTCACCGCCGACCTGGCCGCCGCGGTCAGCGGGCTGCTCGGTGACGACGCCCGGGCCAACGCCCTGCTCGGCGCCCTGGTCAACCCGGACGTCAGGGCACGTCTGGAGGCCGCCCACGACCTGGGCGAGGTGGCCCTGCCCTCCCGCGAGGTGGCCCACCCCGAGTTCCCGGACGCGGTCGTGCGCACCCCGGTGATCGTCAAGCTGGACGCCGCCAAGCCCGACGACGCCGCCGCCTTCTCCCGCGAGTGCTTCGGCCCGGTCGCCTTCGCCGTCGCCGTCGACTCCACCGCCCACGCCCTGGAGGTGCTGGGGCGCGGTATCCGCGAGCAGGGCGCGATGACGGTCGGCGCCTACACCACGGACGCGGAGGTCGAGGAGGCCGTCCAGGAGGTCTGCCTGGAGGAGGCCGCCCAGCTCTCCCTCAACCTCACGGGCGGGGTGTACGTCAACCAGACGGCCGCCTTCTCCGACCTCCACGGCTCCGGCGGCAACCCGGCGGCCAACGCGGCCCTGTGCGACGCGGCCTTCGTCGCCAACCGCTTCCGGGTGATGGAGGTCCGCCGGGAATCCTGAGCCGGGGCGGCCGGGGCGGCCGGGGCGGTCGGGGCGGTCAGGAGGCGGCGGGCCCGCCGCCAGGGCCACCCGGCTCACCCGGGGCGGCCGGGGCGGCCGGGCCGCCGGAGGCCGCGGTGCCGCCCGGGTCACCGGGGCCGCCGGAGGCCGCGCCCCCGGTCGCGCTCCAGTGGTACAGCGCCATGGCCACGCTGGTCGCCAGGTTGTAGCTGGAGACCTGGGGGCGCATCGGCAGCGCCACCAGACGGTCGGCCCGCGCGCGCAGCTCCGGCGAGAGCCCGCTGCGCTCGGAGCCGAAGGCGAGCAGCGCGTCGTCCGGCAGCCTCGTCCCGCGGATGTCCTCGCCCTCCGGATCGAGGGCGAACACCGGGCCGGGCGGCATCTCGGCCACGCTCAGCCGTTCCACGGCGGTCGCGAAGTGCAGGCCCGCCCCGCCCCGCACCACGGTGGGGTGCCAGGGGTCGAGCGTGCCCGTGGTGACGACCCCCGTCGCCCCGAAACCGGCGGCCAACCGCACCACCGCCCCGGCGTTGCCGAGGTTGCGCGGCTGGTCGAGGACGACGACGGGCGCGGTGCGGGGCAGCCGCGAGAGCGCCCGCAGCCGGTCCTCCCGCGCCGGGCGCACCGCCAGCGCGGCCACGGCGGTGGGGTGCGGACGCGGCACCAGCGAGGCGTACGCCGCGGCGGACACCGGCGTCAGCAGCGCCGCCAGGGCGTCCCGTACGTCGGGAGCCAGCTCGGCGGCGAGTTCCAGGGCGCCCGCGCGGTCGGCGGCGACCGCCACCGGTACCTCGGCGCCGAACCGCAGCGCGTGCTTCACGGCGTGGAAGCCGTCCAGCAGCAAGGCCGTCCCGGCGTGCGCGCGCCAGCGGGCCAGGGCGTCGGACGGGCTGTCGGCTCCGGCGTCGGTCATGCGGGGAAGCCTACGCGGGGCGGCCCGCCGTCCTCCTCGGCCCGGCCCCGGGGCGCGGGCACCGCCGGGCGCCCGCCGGCTCCGTACGGGCGCCCGCCCGTTCCGTCCCGGTCCCCGCCGGTCCCGTCCGGGTGTCCGGGCGGGGCCTGCTCCGGGGCTCCGTGTCCTCCGGGGTGCCGGGACGGACCGCCGTCCGGAGCGCCGTCCCCGCCCGGGTCCCCGTCCCGGGCACGGGGGCCGCGCCGCCCGGCGAGCCGGTCCCGGGCGCGGGCCGCCCACGCGCCCAGGCGGCGCAGGAAGGAGGTCGGCAGGAAGACGGCGTCGGCGGCGATCATCGCCAGCGAGAAGAAGGGCAGCCCCAGCATCACGGCGATCGCCGCGTGCTCGGCGATCATCGCGGCCAGCAGCACGTTCTTGAGCCGCCGGTTGAACAGCGTGAACGGGAAGGCGACCTGGACCGCGACCGTCCCGTAGGTCATCAGCATGACCATGGTGCCGCTGGCCGCCAGCGCCTCGGAGAGCGCGGGCCAGGGGGAGAAGTACTGGAGTTGCAGCGGATAGTGGACGGCGGTGCCGTCCTGCCAGCGCGAGCCCTGGATCTTGTACCAGCCGGCCGTCGCGTAGACCAGGCACGCCTCCGCCATGATCACCACGAGACCGGCGTTGTGCAGGATGTTCGCGAGGACGTCGAGGAAGGCCCGCGCCCCGCCGTCGCGCGCCCGGTGTCCCGCCCACCACCAGAGGGCGGTGCCGACCCACACGGCCCAGAGCAGCACCGGGATCACTCGGTCGCCGTCCATGCCGCCGAGCGGGGACGCCGCGACCAGCACCGCGCCGAGCACGCCCCACAGCGCGGGCCCGGTCCGGTCCACCGGCCACTCGCCCCGCGCGCGGGCCGCCGCCTCCCGCCGCACCCGGCGCGCGTCCAGCGACCACACCCGGCCGCAGCGGGTGAGGACCAGGTAGACGCTCATCAGGTGCAGGACGTTGTCGCCGCCGTCCCCCATGAAGATGCTGCGGTTCTGCAGGGACAGCACGCCCACCATGAAGAGGACGGACAGGGTGCGGGTGCGCCACCCCAGCAGCAGTCCCACCGAGGCCAGGACGGACAGCGCGTAGACGGCCTCGAACCAGAACCGCCCGTCCGACCACATCAGCACCGTGAAGGCGCCGTTCTCCGCGATCAGCCGCTGGGCCAGCTCATGGCTCCAGGGTCCGTCGGGTCCGTACAGCTCGTGCCGGTGGGGGATCTCCCGCAGCAGGAAGAGCAGCCAGGTGAGGCTGAAGCCGATACGGATCACGGCGCTCTGGTGGGGGCCGAGCGCGGTCCCGGTGACCCGGGCGAGGGCGTACCGGACGGAACGGAGCGGGCGGGCGGGGTTCATCCGGTGACGTCCCCCTCCGCCTCGCCCACCGGCACCGGCCACCAGGGCAGTTGCCGGTGCAGGGGCTGGCCTGAGACCTTCTCGCCGCTCCAGGTGGGCGGCGGCACGGCGGTGGTGCGGGACCGGAACTGGATCCGGGTGAGGGCACCACCGGGTCCCGCCGCGTTCTCGCGCCCCAGCCGCAGCACGGCGATGCGGCGCAGATAGCCCTCGGAGAGGGCGCCCCGCGGCCCGGTCGGGCGATCGCCGGAGTCATGGGTGGCGACGAAGAAGTCCCAGGCGCGGCGGAGTTCGTTCTGCTGGGTGTGGCTGGGCAGCGGGTTGCCCCTGATGGCCGCGCCGTCCTGGGCGGACAGGTCGTACCAGCCGGTGGTCCGGACGCCGCCGTCGGCGGTCTCGACCTCGGCGCGGACCTGGACGGAGATGTTCTGCTGGAGCGGATTGGGCGCGAAGAGCTGCCAGTTCTGCTCGAACTCCGGGTAGATCCACTCACCGACCAGCGAACCGTGCTGCTTGCTCAGCGTGTTGGCGGGAGCGACGTGCAGGAAGACCAGCCCCAGATGGACGCAGACGCCGACCGCGACGGCCACGAGCGCGACGAGGGCCCCGGCGCGGTACGCCGGGGGGAGCCCGGCTAGACCGGGACCGGGGGCGAGGTCGGGGGCGTGGTCCGGGCCGGGGCCGGGGTCCGGGCCGGGGCCGGGGTCGGGGTCCGGGCCGGGGTCGTTGGCGGTACCGGGGCCCGGACCGTGGGCGGGGATGGGGCCCTGGTCGGAGCCGGACGCGGGGTCCGGGGCCGCCCCGGACGCGGAGCCGCGACGGAGGTCGGGTGAGGGGCCGGGCGCCCGAACGGGACCGGCCCCGGGGACCGGTGCCGGAACGGGACCGGGGTTGAGTGCCGCCGCGGGACCGGGACCGGAGGCCGGGTCGGCCTCGGCCCGGAGCGGCCCACGGGTACGGGCACCGCCGTCGGCGGCCTTCCCGCCGGTGGTGGACGCGTCACCGGCGGGGACGGTGCCGGTGGCCTCCGGGACAGCGGACGCGGGGTCGACAGGCGCGGGGCCAGCGGACGCGGGGCCAGCGGACGCGGGGCCGGTGGACGCGATGCCGGTCGCCTCCCCTCCGGCAGGCACAGGGCCGACAGGCGCGGGGCCGGCGGGCGCGGGGCCGGGCCGCTCATCCGTGGACGCGGAGTCGGCGGGCTCCCCGCCGGCCGCCCCGGAACCGGCGGTCACGGCGTCGGGGGACGCGGCGCCGGGGGTCCCGTGCCGTTCCTCCCGGGTGACCGGGCCCGTGTCCTGCGCGTCCAATTCCGCCCCGTTCCAGGCCGTGCGTTCCCCGCCCCGGCTCGCCGCGGCGCTCGAACGGGAACGGTACTCAGGACCGGCCCCCCGCACAGCCCCCGGCGAACCGCCGGGGGCGGCCGTCACCACATCGTCATCACGCGGCGGGGCCGGGGAGACGGCACCCGGAGGGCCCGGGAGCGCGCCCCGCGGGGGCGCACCGCTCGACGGCGCACCCCTCGAAGGGGAGTGCCCGGCCGTCGGACGTGCCCGGCCCCCGGGAGACGGCGGCGGGCCACCGCAGACGGCCGCGGGTCACCGGAGGCGGGGTCACCGGGGACGGCGGACGGTCACAGCACCAGACCCGGCTGCCCCTGCTCGTCCACCACCGGGCGCCCGGCGGCGGCCCACACCTGCATGCCGCCGTCGACGTTCACCGCGTCGATGCCCTGCTGGCCCAGGTACATGGTGACCTGGGCCGAGCGCCCGCCGGAGCGGCAGATCACATGGACCCGGCCGTCCTGCGGCGCGGCATCGGTCAGCTCGCCGTACCGGGCCACGAAGTCGCTCAGGGGGATGTGCAGCGCCCCGGCGGCGTGGCCCGCCCGCCATTCGTCGTCCTCGCGGACGTCCAGCAGGAAGTCGTCGTCCTTGAGGTCCGTGACCTCGATCGTGGGCACTCCGGCTCCGAAATTCATGTCCCCGACGCTACCGGAGCCACCGGCCCGCTCAGTCCTGTTCGAGGAGCCCCGCCAGCTCCGCCTCGCGCTCGCGCACCTGGGCGGCCAGCTGCTCGCCGATCTCCTCCAGCAGCCGGTCCGGGTCGTCCGGGGCCAGCCGCAGCATCGCGCCGATCGCGCTGTCCTCCAGTTCCCTGGCCAGCAGCGTCAGCATCTCCTTGCGCCGGTCCAGCCATTCGAGGCGGAGGTACAGCTCCTCGGCGGGGCCGGGCCGCCGCTCGGGGGCCGGTCCGGCGGCCCACTCCTCGGACAGTTCCCTCAGCGCGGCCTCGTCGCCGCGGGCGTAGGCGGCGTTGACGCGGGTGATGAACTCCTCGCGGCGGCCCCGCTCGTCCTCCTCCTGCGCCAGGTCGGGGTGGGCCTTGCGGGCCAGCTCGCGGTAGAGGCGGCGGGCCTCCTCGCCGGGCCGCACCCGCTGCGGGGGCCGCACCTCGCGGCCGGTGAGCATCGAGGCGGCCTCCGGGAACAGCCCGTCGCCGTCCATCCAGCCGTGCAGCAGTTCCTCGACCCCCGGGATCGGCATCAGCCGGGCGCGCGCCTCGTCTGCCAGCCGCCGGTCCCCGGCGTCGCCGGTGCGGGCGGCCCGCGCCTCCAGGATGCGCGCCTCCAGCTCCTCCAGGCGCGTGTACACCGGGCCGAGCCGCTGTTCGTGCAGGCGCGAGAAGTTCTCGACCTCCACCCGGAAGGTCTCCACCGCGATCTCGTACTCGATGAGTGCCTGCTCGGCGGCCCGTACGGCACGCTCCAGCCGCTCCTCGGGACGCGCCGCGCCGCCCTGCTCAGCTTCGGGGGTCGTCACCCGACCAGCGTAGGGCACGCGCCGCACGCCCACGCCCCGTGACGGAGGCGGCCGTTCCGCCCCCCGGGGCACCCGGACCGGCCCCACCCGCCCGGCACAGCAGGGCGACGGGCTGCCGCGCGCTAAACGGCAGGGGGCCGGACCCCGCCGGCCCGGCGCCGGGCACCGGAACCGCTCCGCCCCCGGGTCACCGCGGAACCCGAGCCGCCGGGTGCGGAACGGGCTGCCGGGGAGCCGGACCGCCATGCGCGCGGAGCGGCAGGGCGACGGGCCGCCGCGCGCTAAACGGCAGGGCGGCGGAACACCGCGCGCGGAACGGCAGGACGACAGGCCGCCCGGGGCACCGGACGGCACCGCTCCGGCCCCGGATCACCGCACGGACGCCGCCGGCCGCCCGTCCCCGGCCACCGGGCCCGCCCTCGCCGCCCCGCGGGCCCCGCCCCCGTCACACCCCGGACTCCGCCGCCACCCTCCCCGACCGCACCGCCGCGACCAGATCCGCGTGGTCGGCCTCCGTGCGGTCGGCGTAGGCCACGGCGAAGGCGGCCACCGCCTCGTCCAGTTCCCCGTTCTTGCCGCAGTACCCGGCGACCAGCCTCGGGTCCGCGCTGTGCGCGTGGGCGCGGGCCAGCAGGGCGCCCGTCATCCGGCCGTAGTCGTCCAGCTGCCCGGCGGCCAGCGCGGCCGGGTCGACGCTGCCCTTGCGGTTGCGGAACTGCCGCACCTGGTACGGCAGTCCCGCCACCGTGGTCCAGCCCAGCAGCATGTCGCTGACGACCTGCATGCGCTTCTGCCCCAGCACCACCCGGCGTCCCTCGTGCCCGGCGGCGGGCACGTCGAACCCGGCGGCGGGCAGGTGCGGCAGCAGCGCCGACGGCCGGGCCTCCTTCACCTGGAGCACCAGCGGCTCCCCCCGGTGGTCCAGCAGCAGCACCACGTAGGAGCGCGTGCCCACGCTGCCCGTGCCGACGACCCGGAAGGCCACGTCGTGCACCGCGTGTCGGGCCAGCAGCGGCAGCCGGTCCTCGGACAGCGTCGCGAGGTACGGCTCCAGGGCAGCGGCCACCGCGGCCGCCTCGCCCTCCGGCACCCGGCGCAGCACCGGCGGGGCGTCCACGAACCGCCGGCCGCCGTCCCCGGTGGCCTCGGTCGACCGGGCGGCGAAGCGCCCGCTGGTGTTGGCCCGGGCCTTCGCGGAGACCCGCTCCAGGGTGCCGAGGAGATCGTGGGCGTCGGCGTGGGAGACGAGCTCCTCGTCGGCGATGGCGTTCCAGGCGTCCAGCGCGGGCAGCCCGGCCAGCAGCCGCATGGTGCGCCGGTAGGCGCCCGCCGTGTCCCGGGCCGCCGCGCGGCACTCCTCCTCGCCCGCGCCGGTCTCGCGGCCCGCGAGCACCAGCGAGGTGGCCAGCCGCTTGAGGTCCCACTCCCAGGGGCCGCGCACCGTCTCGTCGAAGTCGTTCAGGTCGATGACCAGGCCGCCGCGCGCGTCCGCGTAGAGACCGAAGTTGGCCGCGTGCGCGTCGCCGCAGATCTGGGCGGCGACCCCGGTCACCGGGGTGCGCGCCAGGTCGTACGCCATGAGCCCGGCCGCGCCGCGCAGGAAGGCGAAGGGAGTGGCCGCCATCCGGCCCACCCGCAGCGGGACCAGCTCGGGCAGCCGCCCCCGGTTGGACTCCTCCACGGACTCGACGGCACCGGGCCGTCCCGCGTCCGCGTCGAACACGGCGTGCGCCGAGCGGGGCACCCGGGAGCGCAGCGCCCTGCCCTCGGCCTTGGGCGACCCGGTCGCGGGCCACGCCGCGAACCCCGGCACCCTCGGCAGCGTCCGCGCCCCCGTCGCCGCCCCGCCCTCCGGCCCCGCGTCCTGCCCCGGACCCGCCCCGGACCCGTCCGTCCCCGCCGTCCCCGCCACCGTCGTCGCCCCGCCCATCGCGGCCTCCCCATGCCGTGCGGCGCCGGTCAGGTCCGCCGGCGCCGCGCGCCCGACGGTACCGCCGGGAGGGATCACCCGTACACGCGCGGGCGCTCCTCCGGGGGCCCGACGGGGGCGCGCATAACGCGGGGCAGGGGGCGAAACAGGGGGTCCCCGGCCGCCCGCGGCCGCCACTACGGTGACGACCGATCACGACGGGGGCACGTCCGCCGAGCACCGACCACTGCCTGCCCCGCAGCGGCGGACGCGCCCCCTGTCTGTTCCACACTCCGCACTTCGTGACACACCGTCCCGCCCAGCTTCCCCAGGGACCAATCACCGAGGAGACCGAGGAACCACCATGACCCCCACAACTCCCTCCCCCGACGCGCCCAACGGCATCAGCCGCAAGACCCTGCTCCGCGCGGCCGTGGCCGCGGGCGCCGCGGTCCCGCTGCTCGCCACCGGCGGCATAGCCCTCGCCCGGGACGCCGTCCGCTCCGGCGACGGCCGCACGCTCACCCCCACGCCCTACTGCGGCACCGGCGGCGGCCTCACCCGCGAGCAGATGGAGGGGCCGTACTTCAAGCCCAACTCCCCGCTGCGCGACAACCTGACCACCGCGGGCAAGCCCGGCACGGCGCTCACCATCAGCGGCTTCGTCTTCGGCCGCAACTGCGTGCCGCTCGCCAACGTGCTGCTGGACTTCTGGCAGGCGGACAACGGCGGCAACTACGACAACGTCGGCTTCACCTTCCGCGGCCACCAGTTCACCGACGCCAACGGCGCCTACAAGCTGACGACCATCGTGCCCGGCCTGTACCCCGGCCGCACCCGGCACATGCACGTCAAGCTCCAGGCCCCCGGCCAGCGGATCCTCACCACCCAGACGTACTTCCCGGGTGAGCCCCGCAACAGCACGGACACCATCTACGACCCCGCGCTCCTGATGAACGTCCGCACGGTCGGCAGCGGCAAGGAAGCCACCTTCGACTTCGTGCTGAACGTGGACGGCAAGCCGGGCGGCGGCAGCACCACCCCGACGCCCACCGACCCGCCGACCGGCACCTGGAAGGTCGGCACCGCTTACACCGCGGGCAACTCGGTCACGTACAACGGCTCGTCGTACGTCTGCCTCCAGGCCCACACCGCGATCAACGGCTGGGAGCCGCCGAACGTCCCGGCCCTGTGGCGCAAGGCGTAACCACGCGCGCGGCACCCTGCCGAGCCGCCCGGCGGCCCGGCCGGTGGTGACCGGAACCGACGAAACGCCCGACCGGAGTCTCCGGTCGGGCGTTTCGCGCGCCACGGCCCCTCGTCCGCCCGGCCCGGCGCCCTCCGGCGCCCCTCGTCCGCCATGCCCGGCGCCCTCCCGGTCCGGCCCCCTCCGGCGCCCCTCCGGCGCCCCTCGTCCGCTCGGCCCGGCGCCCCTCGCCCGCCAGGCCCGGCTCAGGTCCGCGCCCTGCCGCACTCCCGGCCCGCCCTGGCCCGGCCCCTCCCCTCCCCTCCCC
>NZ_WWGX01000057.1 GCF_009862265.1 Streptomyces sp. SID8352
CGTGACCTCCTCCGCCAGCTTGTACACATCCACCTGCGCCCGCCCGCACGACGGACACGACACGATCTCCAGCCGCCGCTCCTTCAGCCCCAGCGACTGAAGGATCTGGATACCGACCTTGACCTCCTCCACCGGCGGCGCCGACAACGACACCCGGATCGTGTCCCCGATCCCCTCACTCAGCAGCGCNCCGAACGCCACCGCCGACTTCACCGTCCCCTGGAACGCCGGACCCGCCTCCGTCACCCCCAGATGCAGCGGATAGTCACACCGCTCCGCGAGCTGACGGTACGCATTCACCATCACCACCGGATCGTTGTGCTTCACCGAGATCTTGATGTCCCGGAACCCGTGCTCCTCGAACAGCGACGCCTCCCACAACGCCGACTCCACCAGCGCCTCCGGCGTCGCCCGCCCGTACTTCGCCAGCAGCCGCGCATCCAGCGACCCCGCGTTCACCCCGATCCGGACCGGAGTCCCCCGCTCCCCCGCCGCCCGCGCGATCCCCTTCACCTGATCGTCGAACTTCTTGATGTTCCCCGGGTTCACCCGCACCGCCGCACACCCCGCGTCGATCGCCGCGAACACGTACTTCGGCTGGAAGTGAATGTCCGCGATCACCGGGATCTGCGACTTCCGCGCGATCACCGCCAACGCGTCCGCGTCGTCCTGCGTCGGACACGCCACCCGCACGATCTCGCACCCCGACGCCGTCAGCTCCGCGATCTGCTGCAACGTCGCACCCACGTCCGACGTCCGCGTCGTCGTCATCGACTGCACCGACACCGGCGCGTCACCACCCACCGCCACCGACCCGACCCGGATCCGCCGCGAGGGGCGCCGCGGAGCCAGGGGCCGGGCCGGTACCGGGGGAACACCGAGGGACACGGCGCTCACCGCGTCACTCCTTGCTTCCCGAGACGGTCTCGCGCATGGCGCGCAGCGACTCCTTGAGGGAGCCCATGGTGGCCAGCACGGCCGTCGGCTCGTAGCCGCAGTGCGCCATGCAGTTGGCGCAGCGCGGGTCCTTGCCCCGGCCGTACTTGTCCCAGTCGGTCTCCTCGATGAGCTGCCGGTAGGTCGGGACGTAGCCGTCGCTCATCAGATAGCAGGGGCGCTGCCAGCCGAAGAGGGAGTAGTTGGGGATCGCCCAGGCGGTGCAGGGGAAGTCGACCTTGCCCTCCAGGAAGTCCAGGAAGAGCGGGGAGTGGTTGAGGCGCCAGCGGCGGCGGTTGCCCCCGGCGAAGGCCTTCTTGAACAGCTCGCGGGTCTGCTCGACGCCGAGGAAGTGCTCCTGGTCGGGAGCCTTCTCGTAGGCGTAGGCGGGCGAGATCATCATCTCGTCGACCTGGAGGTCGTCGTTGAGGTAGTTCATCACCTCGACGATGGTCTGCGGGGTGTCGGTGTTGAAGAACGTCGAGTTGGTGGTCACCCGGAAGCCGCGCCGCTTGGCCTCCTTGATGGCCGCCACGGCCTCGTCGAACACGCCCTCCTTCGCCACCGACTCGTCGTGCCGCTCGCGCAGCCCGTCGATGTGGACCGCGAAGGCGAAGTACGGGGACGGGGTGAACTTGTCCATCTTCTTGCGCATCAGCAGGGCGTTGGTGCAGAGGAAGACGTACTTGCGGCGGGCCACCAACTGGCGGACGATCTCGTGGATCTGAGGATGCATCAGGGGCTCGCCGCCGGCGATGGACACCATCGGCGCCCCGGACTCCAGCACCGCGCCGACCGCCTGGGCGACCGGCATGCGCTGCTTCAGCACCCCCGCCGGGTGTTGGATCTTGCCGCAGCCCTCACAGGCCAGGTTGCAGGCGTACAGCGGTTCCAGCTCCACGATCAGCGGGAACTTGTCCCGCTTGCGGAGCTTCTGTTCGGCCAAGTATGTAGCGACCTTGATGGACTGGCGCAGCGGCATGGCCATCGGGCTCACCTCCTGGGGAGCAGCAAGGAACGGTGCCATTCGAAGAATGCGGGTAGGACGGACCGGAGGACGCGGAAGGCAGATATTCCCCCGCGCAGGGTCCCGATCCGGACGAGTTCGTGCTCCGGGGCGTCGACGACCACCCGGACGGCGGCAACCGGACGGCTCCCCGCGCGGATCGCGGTGAGCAGGGTGGCCGCCGACTCCATGTCGACGGCGATGGCCCCGGTGCGGAGCAGATCGGCGCGTTCCGGTCCGCGCACGACGTGGTCCGAGCCGGTGAGCGGCCCGGTGTGGACGGTGCGGCCGGGGACGGCGCGCGCGATCTCCTTGACGAGCCGGTCGGTGGCGACGCAGCCGACCGTCCCGCGCGGGTCCCGGGTCTCCTCGGCGACGACGAGGTCGCCCGGGTGCATGCCCGGGGCGAGCCCGGCGCAGAAGCCCGTGGCCAGCACGGCGGCGTCCCCGAGCGACGGGTCGGCCAGGACCCGGGAGACGCAACGCTCGGCCGCCCTCGGTCCCATGCCCGTGCGCACCACGGTGACCGGCCCGCCGGCCGCGCCGCGGTCACCGGCGCGCAGGGCGAGGTGCTCGATGCCGAGCGCGCAGGCGATCAGCAGCGGGGCCGTGGCGGGCTGCGGGGTCATCAGCGGCCCTTCACCCCGGCGGCGGGCTCCCGGTCGGCCGGGGGCCGGGTGACGGCCGGTTCGCCGTACACGTAGCGGCCCAGGGCAGTGAGCGGGAACACCTGGCGGTAGAGGTGGTAGTTGATGGAGAAGTCCCACGGGAAGCCCGTGCCGGTGAAGTGGGGCTCGTCCCAGGAGCCGTCCTCCCGCTGGGTGGCGACGAGCCAGGCGATGCCGCGCTCGACCGCCGCTGACTCCCTCTCCCCCGCCGCCAGCAGGGCCATCAGCGCCCAGCCGGTCTGCGAGGCGGTGGAGGCGCCCTGGCCGCTCCACTCCCTGACGTGCCGGTAGGAGCGCAGGTCCTCGCCCCAGCCGCCGTCCTCGTTCTGGACGGACTCCAGCCAGCTCACCGCGCGGCGGATCGCCGGGTGGCCGCCGGGCAGACCGGCCGCGACCAGGGCGGGGACGGCGGACCCGGTGCCGTAGACGAAGTTGACGCCCCAGCGGCCGAACCACGAGCCGTCGGCCTCCTGTTCGTCGAGCAGCCACTGGACGCCGCGCCGGGTGCGCGGGTCGTGGGCGAGTCCCTCGGCGGCGAGCATCTCGACGACGTGGGCGGTGACGTCGGCCGACGGCGGGTCGATGACCTCGCCGAAGTCGCAGAACGGCAGCCGGTTGGGGAACGGGCTGGTGTTGTCGACGTCGAAGGCGCCCCAGGCGCCGTTCCTCGACTGCATCCCGAGGTTCCAGCGGACCCCGCGGCCGATGGCCTTCTCCACCCGCTCCGGGTCGTGGTGGCGGACCCTGCGCAGGGCGAGGACGACCTCGGCGGTGTCGTCGATGTCGGGGTAGTTGTCGTTGTGGAACTCGAACGCCCAGCCGCCGGGCGGGAGTCCGGGCCGCTTGACCGACCAGTCGCCGGGACGGACGATCTGTTCGCCGAGCATCCAGTCGGCGGCCTTGACCAGTTGGGGATGGTCGGCGGGGACACCGGCGTCGGCGAGCGCGATGGCGGCCAGGCAGGTGTCCCACACCGGGGACTGGCAGGCCTCGATCATGCGGGCGCCGTCCTCGCGCCACACCGCGAACCGGTCCAGGGACTCCAGTCCGGCGCGCATCACGGGGTGTTCGAGGTCGTAGCCGAGCAGGTGGAGGGCGATGACGGAGTACACGGCGGGCGGCTGGATGCCGCCCCAGCAGCCGTCGTTCTCCTGGCGCTCGATGATCCAGCGGGCCGCGGTGTTCATCGCGGCACGGCGCAGCCGCTTGGGGGCGAGCCTGCGGTAGGCGTGCAGGGCCTTGTCGATGCGCTGGAAGGCGCCGTCCCAACTGGCCGCCGGGGCCAGCGGCCTGGACGGGCTGGGGTGGGCCGGGTCGGTGTGCAGTTCGTCGAGCGGGAAGGGTGCCGGGCGTACCGGCCGCTTCGCCGAGACGACGGTGAGCGGGACGATGGTCTGGCGGGCCCAGCAGCCGAAGTCGTAGATGTTCAGCGGCACCCAGGTCGGCAGGTAGACGATCTCCGGGGGGAGTTCGGGCAGGTCCTCCCATCTCCACCAGCCGAACAGGGCGAGCCAGATCCGGGTGAAGACGCGGGCGGCGGCGATGCCGCCCTGGGCCCGGACCCAGGCCGAGGCCCGGGCCATGTGCGGTGCGCCGGGGTCGTCGCCGGCCAGCCGCAGGGCGACGTACGCCTCGATGGTGGCGGAGAGTTCGGCGGGGCCGCCGTAGAAGGTGGCCCAGGTGCCGTCCTCGCGCTGCTCGCCCCGGATGAAGAGGGCGGCGGCGCGGGTGGTGGCCTCGTCGGAGATGCCGAGGAACTGGCGCAGCAGCAGGTCCTCGGCGTCCATGGTGACGTTGGTCTCGAGGTCGCCCTTCCACCAGCCCTCGGGGTCCTGGCGGGCCAGCAGGAAGTCGGTGGCGCGCTGGGTGGCGCGTGCGGCGGCGCCGGACGCCGCGTCCGCCGCGTCCGAGGTCGTGACGTGGGTCGTGATGTGGGTCGTGATGTGGGTGGTGTCGCTGGCCGAGGCTGCGTGGGACGGCAGGGCCGCCCCAGTGCTTCCGTCGGTCGTCGCTGTCATGGCTTCCCCTTCGTGCAGTGTGCAGTGGTGCGTCTGCTGTACGGGTCCGCCGTCGGCCGGTGCTCGTCGGTGCGCCCTCCCCGCTCCGATCGGGGTCGGGGAGGGCGGAGCACCGGCCGGCGACTACGCGAGGGCTATTCGACCGATAGTGATCATCTCTTTCGTACGACGACGAAGTCCGCGAGCGCCGTGAAACCATCCCGTACCTGATCGGGCATGTCCACGGCGCCGAGGGCCTCAAGGGCGATGGTGTGCTGGCGGCGCGCCTCCTCGGCGGTCCACTCGCGGCCCCCGGCCTCCTCGATGAGGGCGGCGCGGGCGGCGAACTCCTCCTCGGAGAAGTTCTCGAAGTCGCTGCTCTTGGCGTCGGCGGCGAGGATCTCCCCGAGCCGCTCGGAGGCCGGGCCGCCGGCCGCGAGGGCGGCCACGACCGGGAGGGACTTCTTGCGCTGGCGCAGGTCGCTCCAGGTCTGCTTGCCGGTGGAGCCGGGGTCGCCCCAGATGCCGAGCAGGTCGTCGACGGCCTGGAAGGCGAGGCCGAGGTGGTGGCCGTAGATCTCCAGGGTGTCGGCGGTGCGATCGTCGGCACCGCCGAGGACGGCGCCGATGGAGCTGGCGGCGGCGAGCAGCGCGCCGGTCTTGTTGCCCTCCATCTCCAGGCACTCCTCGACGCTCACGCGGTCGCGGTGCTCGTAGGAGATGTCCTGCGCCTGGCCGTCGATCAGGGCCCGGGTGGCGCGGGTGAGGCGGCGGGCGGCGCGGCCGGCGTCGACGCTGCCCAGTTCGAGGAGCACCTCGTAGGCCAGGGCGAACAGGGCGTCGCCGACCAGGATCGCCTGGGCGGGTCCGTGCACCTTCCAGACCGTGTCGCGGTGGCGGCGCTGCTCGTCGCCGTCCATCAGGTCGTCGTGGAGCAGGGAGAAGTTGTGGACCAGCTCCACCGCCACCGCGCCCGGGACACCCACCCGGGGGGCGGCTCCGGCGACCTCGGCGGAGAGCACCGCGAGCGCGGGGCGCACCGCCTTGCCGCCGTCGCCGTCCGCGGGGTTGCCGTGGGCGTCGATCCAGCCGAAGTGGTAGGCGGCGACGGTGTCCATGGGAGAAGCCAGACGGTCCACGACCGCCTTCAGGACCGGCGTGGCCAGGGTCCGGCCGCGCTCCAGGAGCGCGGTCACGTCCACCGTGGTCCAGCGAGCGGCCTCGGTGGCCGGGGGCACAGTGGGCACAGTCTCTCCTCCAGTTGCGGTACCGGGAGTGCGGAAGCGGCTCGCGCGCCCGTCGGCCCTCACGCCGCCTCCCCGAGGAAGTCGGGGAGCATGGCGCGGGACCGCCCCAGGGCGGCGAGCGCGGCTCCCGCCGCGCCGACGCCGCTGCGGACCGCACTCTCCATGGTCGCGGGCCACCCGGTGGCGGTCCACGCTCCGGCCAGACAGAGGCCGGGTGCCTTGGTGCGGGGGCCGGGCCTGAGCCGGCCGACACCGGGGGCGGGAGCGAAGGTGGCCTCCCGCTCCCTGGTCACGAAGAAGTCCTCCACCCGGGCGCCCCTGGCGCGCGGCAGCAGCCGCTCCAGTTCGGGCAGGTAGCGGGCGCGCAGCGCGGCCACGGGTGTGTCGATCTCGTCCTGGGCGGTCGACTGGGACAGGGCGAGGTACTGCCCCTCCCGGAGCCCGGAGGCCGCGGTGCGGTCGAAGAGCCACTGCACGGGCCCGCCCAGGGTGGTGAGGAAGGGGACGGTGAGCACCCGGCGGTCGTAGACCACGTGGATGTTGAGGATCGGCGCGGTGCCGATCTCCAGCAGCCTGCCGGGGTCGTCGAGGGCCCCGTCGGGCAGCAGGCCGTGCGCCTCGCGCTGGGGCACGGCGAGGACGACGGCGTCGGCGTGCAGGCTCTCGCCGGGCAGTCCGACGTCCCAGCCGCCGTCCGCCGCGCGGGTGACGGAGGTGACCCGGGCCCGGAGCCGGAGGCGCGCGCCCACGGCGTCCAGGGCCTCGCGGGCCAGCCGGTCGTGGAGTTCGCCGAGCGGCACACTCGCCCAGCCGATGTCGGCGGCGCCGGGCTCGGAGAGCAGCCCGGTCCGGAAGACCATGGCCGCCAGGGCCAGCGAGCTGTCCCCGGCGGTGGCGTTGAGGGTGGCGACGCCGACCAGGTCCCAGAGGGCCTCCACGGCCCGGGCCGACTGACCGTGCGCGGTCAACCAGGCGCCGAAGTTCCGGGCGTCCAGCGCGGGATCGGCCGGGTCGAGGCCCTTCAGGGCGAGCGCGGCCCGTCCGACGCGGGCACGGTCGGCGAGGGAGAGGTGCGGGTAGGTGGCGAGGCTGCGCCCCAGGTGCAGCGGGACGGGCAGGGCGTCGCGGCGCAGCCGGCCGAGCCGCCGCCCCTCGGGCCGGTCCAGGTCGACGACGGGCACGTCCAGGCGCTCCTGGAGCGGGGCGAGGTGGGCGCCGCCGACGCGGTCCAGGAACCAGCGGTAGGCGGTGCAGCAGCGCAGGTAGACGTGCTGGCCGTTGTCGACGGTGAGTTCGCCGCGCCGGAAGGAGAAGGCGAGCCCGCCCAGCCGCGGCCTGCCCTCCAGCAGGGTGACCCGCACCCCGGCGTCCGCGAGGGTGAGCGCGGCGGTGACGCCGGCCAGTCCGCCGCCGACCACGACCGCGTGCCGGCCGGGGGGCACCGCGGAGCGGCCCGTGCGCCCGCCCTCGTCGCGGGTGCCGTCGCCGTGCGTCATGGTGCGCCCCTTCCGGTTCCGTGGCCCTGGTGCTCGAACGGGGTACGGCGGACCGTACCCGGCGGGGACGGCTCGGTCCGTCCCGGTTCTGCCCGGCGCGCCGCCGGCCGGGCGGGTGCGCGCATCAGGGACGCCTCCTGACCGCGCGCCGCGCCACGTGCCGGGTGTCCAGTCCGGACAGCCCGCGCACGGCGACGTACGCCTTCTCGTGTCCCGGCAGCGAGACCCGGCCGCGGAGCACGGCCCCGGGGTCGCGCTCGATGCGGTCCAGGAGGCGGCGGTAGATGCCCGCCATGGCGGCGACGCAGGCTCCACTGCGCCGGTCGAGCAGGGGCAGCAGCCGGTAGCCCTCGGCGAACAGGGCGCGGGCCCGGCGCACCTCGAAGTGCACCAGTCCGGCGAAGTCGGAGCCGGGCGGCGGGACAGGCCCGGCGAACCCGGCGGAGCAGCCGAACTTGGCGAGGTCGTCGGCGGGGAGGTAGGTGCGGCCGCCCTGGGCGTCCTCGCGGACGTCGCGCAGGATGTTGGTGAGCTGGAGGGCGAGGCCGAGCGTGTCGGCGTACCCGGCGGCCCGCTCGGTGCCGCGCGCGCCGGGCTCGGTGCCGAAGACGCCGAGCGAGAGGCGTCCGATGGCGCCCGCCACGCAGCGGCAGTACACCTTCAGGTCGTCCCAGGTCTCGTAGTCCTCGCCGCGCAGGTCCATCTGGACCCCGTCGATGAGTTCGTCGAGACCGCCGAGCGGGATCGGGAAGAGGCGGGCGGCGTGGGCGAGCGCGACGGCGACCGGGTCGGTGTCGTCCTCGTCGACCTCGCCGCGGCGGACCCGGGCGAGCACCGCGCGGGTCTCCGCCAGCCGGGCGGCCTTCATCTCTCCGGGCAGCGCGCCGTCGCCGATGTCGTCGACGCGTCGCGAGAAGGCGTAGAGCGCGGACATGGCGCGCCGCTTCGGCGTCGGCAGCAGCCGGATGCCGTACGCGAAGTTCCGGGCCTGTTGTCCGGTGACGGTCTCGCAGTAGCTGTAGGCGGCGAGTACCGGTGCGGACACGTGTGCCGGCGCCTCCACGGTCCGGATCACCTCTCTCCTCGCAGGGTGGTGCCCACCTCGCGCAGCAGCCGCAGCTTGCCGGACTTGGGCGGGCCGGGAAGCACGTCGTACTCGGCGGCGGCGACGGCCGCGAGGGCCGCCCGGCCGCCCGCCACGAACCCCGCCAGCAGCAGCCGCAGCCTGCCGCGGACGCTGTCCACCAGGGGGGCTCCCTCGTCCAGCAGCGCGCCGGCGCGCCGCGCCTCGAAGGCGATCAGGGCGCGCACGGAGGCGTTCGCGGTGGGGGCGGCCAGGTCGTCCTCGGTGACGCCGAAGCGCGCGAGGTCCTCGGCCGGCAGGTAGACGCGGTCCCGGCGCAGGTCCTCGGCGACGTCCTGGAGGTGCTCGACGATCTGCAGGGCCGTGCAGACGGCGTCGGAGCGGCGGACGCGCTCGGGGGTGGTGGTGCCGGTGACGCCGAGGACGAGCCGGCCGACCGGGTTGGCGGACAGCTCGCAGTAGGCGAGGAGGTCGTCGTAGGTCCCGTACCGCTTGACGGTCTGGTCCTGGCGGTTGGCTGCGATCAGGCCGAGGAAGGGCGCGGGGGTGAGCGAGCGGCGGCGCACGGTGGGCCGCAGGCGGAGCATCAGGGGATGGCGGGGGGTGGCGTCGAAGACGCGGTGGAGGTCGGCCTCCAGGGCGTCCAGCATCGCGGTGCGGTCGTCGGCGCGGTCGTCGGGGACGCCGAGGAGGCGGGCGTCGGCACCGCCGGGGGCGAGGTCGCCGTCGCCGATGTCGTCGACGAGGCGGGCGAAGCCGTAGACGGCCATGAGGTCGGCGCGCCAGTCGCGGGGCAGGAAGAAGGGAGCCACGGGGAAGTTCTCACCCGCGGCCTTGTCGAGCGTGCTCCGCTCGGGATCGACGGCGCGCGCCGTACCCGTCACCGTCACTGCCCGCCGCCAGGGACGGGGACGGCGCACGCTGAGCGGAGGTGGGGAGTTTCCGTAGCCATTGCCGTCACATCTCCCGTTCTACACTGCCGACCCAATTCACACTATTTCGGACACGCCGTTCGACCGTCCACCGCGACGGCCCACGTCAGGGTGCCGGGCATTATCGCCCAAGTGCCGCGTTTCGGGTCCGGTACAGCTTACGTTGTACAACTGATCGCTGTCCCCCGGGGTTCCACACATGCTCCCGGGCACCACCAGAACACATAGTCCGGTGTCAAGATTCCACAACGCGCGGGGAGTTGGCGCCCATTTCGCGGGTGCGGGGCCCCGCCGGGAGCGATCCGGCGGGGCCCCGGCGAACGGTCCGGGCGGCGGCTACTTGCCCGTGAACTTCTCGTACTCCTTGAGCACCTCGTCGGTCTCCCCGTCCATGCGCAGCTCACCGCGCTCCAGCCACAGCACGCGGTCGCAGGTGTCCCGGATCGACTTGTTGTTGTGGCTGACCAGGAAGACCGTGCCCGCCTCCTTGCGCAGCTCCCGGATCCTGGCCTCGGAACGGGTCTGGAACTTGCGGTCGCCGGTGGCCAGCGCCTCGTCGATCATCAGGACGTCGTGGTCCTTGGCCGCGGCGATGGAGAACCGCAGTCGGGCGGCCATGCCGGAGGAGTAGGTGCGCATCGGCAGGGTGATGAAGTCGCCCTTCTCGTTGATCCCGGAGAAGTCGACGATGCCCTGGTAGCGCTCCTTGATCTGCTCCCGGGACATGCCCATGGCGAGCCCGCCGAGGATCACGTTGCGCTCGCCGGTCAAGTCGTTCATCAGGGCCGCGTTGACGCCCAGCAGCGACGGCTGGCCGTCGGTGTAGACCCGGCCCCGCTCGGCGGGCAGCAGGCCCGCGATGGCCCGCAGCAGCGTCGACTTGCCCGACCCGTTGGAGCCGATCAGGCCGATGGCCTCGCCCCGGTGGGCGACGAAGGAGACGCCGCGCACCGCGTGCACCTTGCGCACCCCCCGCTCCTCGCCCCGCCGGAGGATGCGGCTGAGGGCGGCGGTGGCGCTGCCCTTCCCGCCCTTGGCCCCGTTGACCCGGTAGACGATGTGCACGCCGTCCGCGATGACCGTCGGCACCCGCTCGCCCCGCTCGCGCTCAGCCACGGCCGTACCTCTCCTCCGCCTTCCAGAAGTACACGAAGCCGCCGACCGCGACGAGCACGGCCCAGCCCAGGGCGACCGCCCAGACGTGCGACGGGAGGTTCTCCGAGCCGTAGCCGTCGATCAGCGCGAAGCGGATCAGGTCCATGTACACGGCGGCCGGGTTCCACTGGAGCAGGTCCGCGATCCAGGAGGGGTGCTTCTCCAGCATGATCGGGATCGAGAACATCACGCCGGAGGCGTACATCCAGGTGCGCATGATGAACGGCATCAGCTGGGCGAGGTCCGGGGTCTTCGCGCCCATCCGGGCCACGATCAGCGCCAGGCCGGAGTTGAAGAGGAACTGCAGCGCGAGCGCCGGCAGGACCAGCACCCAGGAGAGCGACGGATAGCTGCCGAAGCCGACCACCACCGCGAGGACCACGATCATCGAGGCGAGGAGCTGCTGGAGCTGCTGGAGCGCGAACGAGACGGGCAGCGAGGCGCGCGGGAAGTGCAGCGCCCGCACCAGGCCGAGGTTGCCGGAGATCGCCCGCACGCCCGCCATCGTGGAGGACTGGGTGAAGTTGAAGACGAACACCCCGGTGACCAGGAAGGGGATGTACACGTCCTTCGGCATCCCGCGGCCCGCGTTGAGGATCAGGCCGAAGATGAGGAAGTAGACCAGGGCGTTCAGCAGCGGGGTGACCACCTGCCAGAGCTGGCCCAGCTTGGCCTGGCTGTACTGGGCGGTCAGCTTCGCCCGGGAGAAGGCGAGGATGAAGTGCCGCCGTCCCCAGAGCTGACGGACGTACTCGACGAGGGAGGGCCGGGCGCCGCTCACGGACAGCCCGTACTTGTCGGCGAGCTGTGCCGCCGTGAGGCCCTCGTCGGGCGACACGGGCGGACCCACCGCGACCGTGGCGTCGTGCGTTGTCTCACTCACTGATGGAAACTTCCGTCTTCGTGGATGCGTGGCGGACGGGCCCGGCGGGACCGCGGGACGGCCCGCCGGTCGGGAACACGGGCGCGGACGCCCTCGGGTACGAGCTTGTCAGATCACCGGGGGCCGGCCCAGCCGGGTCAGCCGCCACACCGTACGCCACCTCATGGGCCGCCGGGGACCGCACGGGGCGGTCCAGCCCTCCCGGAAGCCGCCGAACCAGGCCCTCAGCGCGGGCCCCGAGGGGCGGCGCAGCAGGGTGAGCAGCATCCAGACCCCGAGGTAGACGGGGACCAGCGGCAGCGGGAGGTTGCGGCGGGCCAGCCAGACCCGGTTGCGGGCGACCATCCGGTGGTAGACCGCGTGCCGCGAGGGCGCCGTCGTCGGGTGGTACAGCACCATGTCCGACCGGTAGTCGATCATCCAGCCCGCGTCCAGGGCCCGCCAGGCGAGGTCGGTCTCCTCGTGGGCGTAGAAGAAGTCGTCGGGCAGGTTGCCGACCTCGGCGAGGACCCGGGTGCGCACCGCGTTGGCGCCGCCGAGGAAGGTGGTCACCCGGGAGGAGCGCATCGGGTCGGAGGCGCGCAGCCGCGGGACGTGCCGGCGCTGGGTCTCGCCGGTCTCCGGGTCGGCGATGCGGAAGCTGACGATGCCGAGCCGGGCGTCGTCCGTGAAGGCCCGGCGGCACAGCTCCGCGGTGTCGGTGCGGGCGAGCAGCCCGTCGTCGTCGAGGAAGAGCAGGATGTCGACGTCGGTGCCGCCGGGCCCGAAGGCCTCGATGCCGACGTTGCGGCCGCCGGGGATGCCGAGGTTCTCGGGCAGTTCCACGGTGCGCACCCCGGCGGGGACCTCGGGGACGGGCGAGCCGTTGCCGACGACGACGACCTCGACGGGGTCGCCGTCCTGCCGGGCGACCGAGTCGAGCAGGGCGCGCAGTTCGTCGGGCCGGTTGCCCATGGTGATGATGACCGCGCCGACCTTCGGGGAGTCCGCCACGCCGGTCACCTCAGCCTGTTCGAGGCGAGGACGGACACCAGGTGCAGCAGGGTCTGCAGCAGGGCGATGCCCGCGAGGACGGCGGTGCCGAGCCGGGTGAAGAAGAGATCGCCGCGGCTCGCGTCGACGACGGCGAGGACCAGGATCAGCAGCGAGGCCTCGATGCCGAGGATCAGCCGGTGGAACTTGAGCGCCCCGGCGGCCCGGCGGGCGAAGGCCATGCCGGAGGAGCGCGGCTCGGAGGCGGCCTCCTGGACCGGGGGCATGCCGTTCTGGTGCCGGGCGACGCCCACCAGGTCGGTCTCCGCCTTGATCAGGATGGCGCCGAGGGCGGCCAGGGTGCCGAGGAAGGCCCACAGCCAGTCGATCCGCCCCTCGCCCCAGAGGTCGGCTGCGCGCAGGCCGAGCCCGACCAGGACGGCGGCGTCGGTGAGGTAGGCGCCGACCCGGTCGAGGTAGACCCCGGCCAGGGAGTACTGCTTGCGCCAGCGGGCGATCTCGCCGTCCACGCAGTCCAGCAGCAGGTAGAGCTGGACCGCGACCACGCCGAGCACCGCGCCGGGGATGCCCGGCACCAGCAGGGCGGGGGCGGCCAGCACACCGCACACGGTCATCAGGTACGTGAGCTGGTTGGGCGTGATCCTGGTGTTCACCAGGTAGCGGTCGATCCGCAGCGAGACCTCGCGCATGTAGAGGCGTCCCGCCCAGTGCTCACCGCTGCGCCGGTCCTTGACCCCCGCGGGATGGACGACCGGGCGTAGTTCAGCTACCGATGGCCTTGACATAGTCGGCGTACAGGTCCTTGATCTGGTCGGTCGTGAGGTCGAGGTGTTCCAGGATGGTGTAGCGGCCGGGCCGGGTCTGCGGGGCGAACTCCACCGCCCGCACGAACTCCTCCGGGGTGAAGCCGATCTCCTCCGGCAGCACCGGCAGCGCGTGCCGGCGCAGCACGCCGGCCATGTCCACCGCCTCCTCGTGGGCGCCGCGCAGGAACATCGCGAAGGCGGCGCCCAGTCCGCACTGCTCGCCGTGGGCGGCGGCACGCTGCGGGAAGAGGAGGTCGAAGGCGTGGCTGATCTCGTGGCAGGCGCCGGAGGCGGGCCGCGAGTCACCGGAGACGGACATGGCGATGCCGGTGAGGACCAGGCCCTCGGCGAGCACCTGGAGGTAGGAGTGGTCACCGACGCCGCCGGGGTGGCGCAGGACGGCCTCCCCGGCCTGGCGGGCCATGGCGGCGGCCAGGCCGTCGACCCGCTCGCCGTTGACCCGGTGGGCCAGCTCCCAGTCCGCGACCGCCGAGATGTTGGAGACGGCGTCGCCGATCCCGGAGCGCACGAAGCGCGCCGGGGCCTGGCGGATGACGTCCAGGTCGATGACGACGGCGATCGGGTTGGGCACGCCGTAGGAGCCGCGCCCCGCGTCGTTGTCGAGGGTCGCGACCGGGGAGCACAGGCCGTCGTGCGCGAGGTTGGTCGGCACGGCGACGAGCGGCAGCCCGACGCGGGCGGCGGCGAACTTGGCGCAGTCGATGATCTTGCCGCCGCCGAGCCCGACGACCGCGTCGTAGTGGCCGCCCTTCATCGCCCCGGCGAGCCGGACGGCGTCGTCCAGGGTGCCGCCGCCGACCGGGAACCAGTCGGCGCCGGGCAGCGACGGGGCGATCCGCTCCCGCAGCCGCGCGCCGGAGCCGCTGCTGACGGCCACGGCGAGCTTGCCCGAGTGGGAGATGCGCTCGTCGGCGAGGACGCACCCGAGGTCGTCGAGGGCTCCGGGGCGGATGTCGACGACGACCGGTGACGGGATGAGCCGCGTCAGTACCGGCACGCGATCTCCCTGCCCCTGGCCAGGTCCTCGTGGTTGTCGATCTCCACCCACTCCACCTCGCCGATCGGCGCCACGTCGATCCGGAAACCCCGGTCCACCAGCTCCTGGTAACCGTCCTCGTAGTACAGCTGCGGATCCCGCTCGAACGTCACCCGCAACGCGTCCACCAGATCCGCCGCCGCACCCCCCTCGATCAGCGTCACCCCGATGTACTCACCCGACGCCTCCGCCGGATCCATCAGCTTCGTGATCCGCCGCACCCCCTTCTCCGGGTCCACGACGACCTTCATCTCCTCCTCACCCAGCGACTTCACCGTGTCCAGCGCCAGAATGATCCGACGCCCCTCACCCCGCGCCGCCAGCAGAGTCCGCTCCACCGACACCGGATGCACCGTGTCACCGTTCGCCAGGATCACCCCGTCCGCCAGCGCCTCCCGACCGCACCAGAGCGAATACGCGTTGTTCCAGTCCTCCGCCCGGTCATTGTCGATCAGCGTCAGACGCACCCCGTACTTCGCCTCCAGCGCCTCCCTGCGCGCGTACACCGCCTCCTTGCGGTACCCCACGATCACACCGACCTCCGTCAGCCCGACCTCCGCGAAATTCCCCAGCGCCACATCCAGCACCGTGATGCTCTCCTCCGCACCCTCCGGACCCACCGGCACCAAAGCCTTGGGCAGCGTCTCGGTGTAGGGGCGCAGACGCCGGCCGGCGCCGGC
>NZ_WWGX01000058.1 GCF_009862265.1 Streptomyces sp. SID8352
TGCCGCCTGCCGCCTGCCGCCTGCCGCCTGCCGCCTGCCGCCTGCCGCCTGCCGCCTGCCGCCTGCCGCCTGCCGCCTGCCGCCTGCCGCCTGCCTGTCCACGGCCGCCGTGTTCTCGCCCGGACGCCCGCCCGGCCGTGGGTAGGTGTCCGCTCCGAGGCGGGTTCAGCGTTCGGCCGCCTCCACCTCGCCGCCGTGCTCCGGGGTGTCCGTCGCGGGAGCCGGGACGCCCGGTGCGGCCCGCACGGCGTCCGGAGTTGCCGGAGTGTCCGTGGCGCCGGTGGTGCCGGGCGCGGGAACGGCGCTCGGGGCGAGGGCCGCCACTTCCCTGGAAGGGGCGTCGGCCTCGACCACGAGGACCCGTTTCACCCCGGCCGTCGGCCGCGGCTCCGCCTCCTGCTCCGCACCGTGTGCCGTCCCGCGCTCCAGCCCGTCCCCCGCCCCGTCCACAACGGCTTCCCCGACCGGGTCCTCCAGCGCATCGGCACGGTCTTCCGCCTCGTCGGCCAGGGTCTCCGCCCCGTCGTCCGGGGCGAAGCCCACCAGCCACTCCTCCAGTTCGTCGCGCAGCCGCACCGTGGCCCCGAGCTGGCAGAGCACACCTATCGTGCTCAGGGTCACCCGGTGGATCAGCAGATAGGCGGGCGGCAGATTGAGCTGCTTGGCCAGTTGGTACGCGGGGGAGCGGGGGTCGGCGATCCGGGCCGCCTGGCCGCGCATCCAGCTCCGGGTGAAGGTGAACTCGTCGACCCGGGCAGGTTCGATGATCGGCAGCAGGTAGTCGAGGACGGCGTCCGGGTCCAGCTCTATCGACTCCTTGACGAAGCCCTCCGCGCAGAGCATCTCGTAGACGGCCTCCGCCTCACCGTCCAGCGTCATGCGCAGGGCCGCCCCGATGGGCTCGGGCAGCCCGCCCGGCAGCCGGTCGACCGTGCCGAAGTCCAGGACGCCGAGCCGCCAGTCGTCCTCCCCCTCCGGGCCGCCCGGCAGGAGCCGGAAGTTGCCCGGGTGCGGGTCGGCGTGGAGCAGGCCGGTGCGGGCCGGACCGGAGAACAGGAAGTGCGCCAGCAACTGGCCCGCCCGGTCGCGCTGCTCCTCGGTGCCCTCCGCGATGACCTCCGAGAGCGGGACGCCGTCGATCCACTCGGTGACCAGCACCTGATCGCACTGGCGGACCACGCCGGGCACCACGATGTCCGGGTCGTCGGCGAACTCCTCGGCGTGCGCGCGCTGGGCCGCGGCCTCCAGGCCGTAGTCCAGTTCCTCGGCGACCCGGTCCTTCATCTCCGTGATCAGCGGCTTGATGTCCATGCCGGGGATCAGCGGGCCGAGCAGGCGGGCGAAGCGGCTGAGCTGGTTCAGGTCGGACAGCAGGGCGTCGCCCGCCCCCGGGTACTGGACCTTGACGGCCACCTCGCGGCCGTCGTGCCACACGGCCCGGTGGACCTGGCCGATGGAGGCCGCAGCGGCGGGGCGGTCCTCGAACTCCAGGAACAGCTCGCGCCAGTCCTCCCCGAGCCGTCGGCCGAGCACCTCGTGCACGGTGCGCGTCGGCATCGGCGGCGCGGCCTCCTGGAGCTTGGTCAGCGCTGCCCGGTAGGGGCCCGCGACCTCCTCGGGAAGGGCCGACTCGAAGACGGACAGGGCCTGGCCGAACTTCATCGCGCCGCCCTTGAGCTCACCGAGCACCTTGAACAACTGCTCGGCGGTCCGCTGCTGCAACTGCTGCCCGACCAGCTCCGCGGACTCACCCACGATCCGCTTGCCGAGACCCCAGGTGGCCCGGCCCGCGAAGCCGAGCGGGAGCGCGGCGAGCTTGGCGGTCCGGGTGACCGCCTTCCGGGGAAGATCAGACATGCGCCCTCCAAGTCCCAGCGGGCCGCGCCGCCGCCGCCTCACGGCAGGATGGTCCCGACGGCCGCTTCTCCGCCATTGTCGCGCGCCGCTCCCCGTCCGCGGAGATGTGTTCGCGCTGACCTTCGCGGGCCGCGCCGCAGGGGCAGTCCGGATGGGGCCGAACCTGCCGCTCGTGCCAGCGCAGGCCGGGCAGGGAGACCGTCCAGCGCGCACCGGCGGCGGAGGGGGTCCGTCCGTCGAGGAAGGACAGGGCGTGTCCGGCGGCCAGCCCGGCTACGGCCGTGGCCAGGGTGAGGTCGCAGGCCGGTACCCGGTGCCGGCCGGGGAGCCGCCACTGGGCGACCAGCCGGGGCCAGACCGGGTCCCGGTCGGCGCGGTCCCTGGCCAGGCAGCCCGCGCAGCCCGTCTCCCCGGGCAGGACCAGGGGACCGACCACCCCGGTGCCCTCCACGACCCCGGCGTACAGGTGCGGGGTGCCCGACGCCATCAGGGGCCCGGCGGCGTCCGGGTCCGGGGCGTGCACGGCGACGTCGTCGCGCGGGGCGAGGACCACCAGGGAGAGGCCCGGCCCGTCGTCCCCGGGCGGGGGCGCCGGGCCCCGGCGGGGCGGGCGGCCGGGAGCCGCCCGCCGGACGATCCGGCGGGCGGTCTCGTCGCGCCTGCCGCCGACGGACTCGGCGGGCAGGCCGCCCGGGGCGACGTCCCCCGGCTCGACGCAGCCGCCGTCCAGCACCTCGACCCCGCCGACACCGGCCCCGGACAGCACGGAGGCCAGCACGGCGCCGACCCGCCCGGCGCCGCGCACCCGCACCCGCAGGGTCCGCCGGGCGGCCAGGCGCTCCATCGCCTCCCCCGGCCCGGAGGTCGTCAGGGACAGGGTGGCCAGATCGGGACGGAGCCGGTCGAGGACCTCCCGCTTCTTCCGCAGCGCGTCGGCGGCCGGTCCGCCGCCCCGGGTGTCGTCGACGAGTCCGGCGTGGGCGAGCCGCCGCAGGAGGCGGTCGACGTGCCCGTCCGGCAGGCCCATCCGGTGGGCCTCCTCGCGCAGCAGGGCCGGGCCGCGGGTGCCGTTGAGCAGGTCCAGGAAGGTGCCCGTCGCCAGGTCCACCGGACCGAGCGTCAGAGCGTGCGCCGGTGTCATCCCGAACTGCACGGTGTTGAGATCGCGCCAGCCGCGCCTGAGCGCGGGCTTCACCACGGCATGCATGACAGGTCCCCTCGTTCCTCTCTCGTCCGACGCGGCGGCCCCGACGGCCCCGGCCTCGGCGGTCCGGCAGCCCCGGGCGCCCTCGGTGACTCCAGCGGTCCCAGTGGCATCCGCAGTCCCAGTGGCCCCAGAGATCGCGGCGGTCCCAGCGGCTCCGGGGCGGCCGGCCAACCCGGCGCACCGGCGACGCAACGGCCGCCCCGGGCCGGTCGGCCGCCCCGGGCCCCGTGCCACCGGTGCCTCCCGCGTCCTTTCGCCCGGTCCGCGGCCCAGCACCGCGCCGACCCGCTTCCCCGTCGGCGCGCCCCGGTCGGAAGGCCGGGGCGCACCTCCGACGGCCACGGCCAGCATGCCCGGCCGCCGTGAAGCGCGTCGAAAGTTGTCCACAGGCTGGGGGTAATGGTCAGATGAAATGGCCACTGTCGGTGTGCGGGTCGTGACGGAGTGCCGTACCGCTGTCCGGAATCGAGACTTCCTCTTGTCCTCCGGGTAACGTCGAAGCGTGTCCGCCGACCCACTGCACCGTGCCGGAGCCCCCCGGCGAGCGCCGTCGAGCCCGCCGCCGGGCGGTACCGGGGCGAGCGCCGTCGAGGTCCGCAGGAGCACCCGGCGCCGCCGGACGGTCTCCGCGTACCGCGAGGGCGACCGCACCATCGTGCTCATTCCCGCCCGGATGTCCGAGGCCGAGGAGCGCCGCTGGGTGGGCGTGATGCTCGACAAGCTGGCCGCCCAGGAGAGCAGGCGGGTCCTGGGCGACGACGAACTGGCCGCGCGGGCGGAACGGCTGTCGGCCCAGTACTTCGAGGGCCGGGCCCGTCCCTCCTCGGTCCGCTGGGTCACCAACCAGAACACGCGCTGGGGCTCCTGCACCCCCTCCGAGGGGAGCATCCGGCTGTCGCACCGGCTCCAGGGCATGCCCGAGTACGTGGTCGACTACGTCCTCCTGCACGAGCTGGCGCATCTGCTCGTACCCGGGCACGGGCCCCGCTTCTGGCGGCTGCTGGAGGCGTATCCGCGCACCGAGCGGGCCCGCGGCTATCTGGAGGGCGTCGTCGCCGCGGACCGGCTGCCGCCGCACGTGCCCGGCGCCCGCGACGAGTAGGCCGCCCTCCCGGGGCCGCCCTCCTGGGGCCGCCCTGGTGGACCGGCCTCCCGGAGCCCCGCCCTCTCCGGCGCCGGCCGCGAGCCGGAGCCCGGGAGCGGGGTCGCGGTCCCGGCCGGGGGCGGGGGAGGACACGGGCCGCACGCGCTCCGCGACGGTCCGGCGCCGGTTTGTACCGGGTCGGTACCGACATCGTCCGCCGTCCGGATCAGCCGTTAGCCTGACGCGACGCACTCGCACTCGGATGGGGGACGGTCGTAACGCATGGCCAGGGAATTCCAGCGCGGCCACAAGGCCAGGATCAGTGACCTGACGGCGGGCACGGATCTGTACGTAGGCGTGCAGATCTCCGGCCCCGGTCTGAGCCTCGACATCAGTTGCTTCGGTCTCGACGCCGACGAGCGGCTCTCCGACGACCGGTACTTCATCTTCTACAACCAGCCGAAGTCCCCCGAGGAGTCCATCCAGCTCCTGGGTGCTCAGGCGGGCGACACCGAGTCCTTCCGGGTCACGCTGGACCGGGTGCCGCAGCACATCCGGAAGCTCTCCTTCACGGCGACGATCGACGGCGCCGGGCAGATGTCGCAGATCGGGCCGGGATACCTGCGGATCGTCGCGGGCGGCGAGGAGGTCGCCCGCTACCCCTTCGGCGGCGCCGAGTTCTCCACCGAGCGGGCCGTCATGCTGGGCGACTTCTACGTGAAGGACGTCTGGCGGTTCGCGGCGGTCGGCCAGGGCTTCGACGGGGGCCTGGAGGCGCTGCTCAGGAACTTCGGCGGCGAGGTCGCCGAGGAGGAGCCCGCGCAGCCGGAGCCCCGGCAGCCGCAGGCCGCCGCCGTCCCCGGCTTCGCGCCGCCCGCGCAGTCCGCCGCGCCCCCGCCGGCCTTCGCGGCCCCGGCCCCGGCTCCCGCGCCCGCCCCGGCACCCCCGCCCACCTCGGCCCCCCAGGGCTACACCCCCGCTCCCGTTCCGCCCCGGGCACCGCGCTCCGACGTGCACGCCGCGCCGACGATCATCGCGCCCCTGCACACCCCGCCCGGCGGTTCCCCGGTGCCGCCCCCGGCCCCGCCGCCCGGCTACGGGCAGCCGCCCGCGCCCCCCGGCTACGGCCACGTACCCGGTCAGGCCGCCCCGCCGCCCCCCGGCTACGGCCATCCCCAGGCGCCCCCGGCGCCCCATGCCCCGGGCCCGCCCCCCGGCTACGGGCAGCCCCCGGCACCCCCGCCCTACGGCCAGGCCCCCTACGGCGCCCCCCAGGGCGTGCCGCCGGGCGCCCCCCAGGGCATGCCGGCCGCCCCCCAGGCCCCCGGTGTGGCCGCCGCGCTCCAGCAGTACCGGGAGACGGGCACCGGCCGGCGCTGGACCCTCCAGAACAACAAGCTCGTCCGCGTCGACCTCGGCGCCGAGAGCCGGCCCGTGCTGGCCCGGCAGGGCAGCATGGTGCTCTACCAGGGCAAGGTCGACTTCAGCTACAAGGGGGCCGGGTTCGCCGGCCGCGTCGTCGGCAACGCCACCGGCCAGGAGATGCAGCTCATGCGCTGCACCGGCAAGGGGCAGGTGTTCCTCGCCGAGAACTCCGCGCTGCTGCACCCCATCGAGCTCCAGGGCGACGCGGTGTGCGTCTCCGCCGAGAACGTCCTCGCCTTCGACGAGAGCCTCCAGTACGAGGTCCGCCGGATCGAGGGCCACGGCATCCCCGGCGGAGCCCTGTTCACCATGCAGTTCCAGGGCACCGGCACCATCGTCGTCATGACGCGCGGCATGCCCGTGGTGCTGCCGGTCACGCCCACCACGTTCGCCGACTGCAACGCCGTCGTCGCCTGGTCGGCCGCGGCCCAGGTGATCGTCTCCAGCCAGGTGCGGATGCGCCGCAACGCCTACGCGGGCGACACCGGCGAGAGCGTGAACCTCCAGTTCCGGGCCGCGCCCGGCAACTTCGTCGTCGTCCAGCCGTACGAGATCTGAGGGAGAGCCCGGAATGACCCAGCCGCTCGCGGGCTACGCCCCCGCACCCGTCACCGCCCGCATGGAGAACCACGGCAACCACATGGCGAAGATCGCCATGCAGACCGGGAACGACCTGTTCGCCCGGGTGGGCTCCATGGTCGCCTACGAGGGCTTCGTCCAGTACGAGCCCAACCCGTCCGCCGTACGCCAGATCGCCCGGGACTGGATGACCGGGGAGGGCGCGCCCCTGATGAAGTGCACCGGCGACGGACTGCTCTACCTCGCCGACTACGGCGCGAACGTCGTCGTGATCAACCTCAACGGCGACGGGATCTCCGTCAACGCCACCAACCTGCTCGCCTTCGACGCCCACCTGTCATGGGGCGTGGAGCGGGTCAAGGGGCTGGCGAAGTTCGCCGGGCAGGGCCTGTGGAACACCAGGATCTCGGGGCAGGGCTGGGTCGCCCTGACCTCCCGGGGCAAGCCGATCGTCGTCGAGTGCGGCGGAGGCGAGGACGAGACGTACGTGGACCCCGACGCGCTCGTCGCCTGGTCCCCGAACCTCAGGGTGAAGGGCAAGCGCAGCTTCAAGGCGCAGTCCCTGATCGGCCGGGGCAGCGGCGAGGCCTTCCAGATGGCCTTCTCCGGCCAGGGCATCGTCGTCGTCCAGCCCAGTGAGGACAGCACCGACCGCCTCCGCGTCCGGGGCTGAGGGGAGTCAGAACACCATGCAGAGTCCGCTTTTCGCCCACAACGACCAGCAGAGCCGGGAGCGCTGGAGCCTCCAGAACAAGCACATGCTCCGCGTGCTCCTGGAGGGCCACGACGACATCCTCGCCCGCAAGGGCACCATGGTCGCCTACCAGGGGCTCGTCGAGTTCGACGCCGAGTTCCAGGGCGACGGCCAGGCCCGTGCCCGCGCCCACACCGGTGAGGGCCTGGACCTGATGCGCTGCCACGGGCAGGGCACGGTCTACCTGGCCAACCTGGCCCAGTACGTCCATGTGATGGAGGTCGAGCCGGAGGGCCTGACCGTCGACAGCGCCTATGTGCTGGCCATGGACTCCTCCCTGCACTACGAGGTCATCGCCGTCGACAGCCAGTACGGCATCTCCGGGTCGGGCAAGTACCAGCTCAACATCACCGGTCACGGCAGCGTCGCCCTGATGACCTCCGGCGCGCCGCTGCTGATGCGGGTGACGCCCGACAAGTACGTCAACTGCGACGCCGACGCGATCGTCGCCTGGTCCACCGGTCTGCGCGTGCAGATGCAGGCGCAGACCCACTCCTCGGGGGTGTGGCGCCGCCGGGGCAACACGGGTGAGGGCTGGGAGCTGAGCTTCATGGGCAACGGCTTCGCCCTCGTCCAGCCCAGTGAGCTGCTGCCGCCGCAGAACGCCCGGATCGGGTCCGGGCCGGCCGCCCAGTTCGGCCTGGGCCAGCAGGGCGCCCGGGGGCAGAACCAGGGCAACGCCTGGAGCTGACCCGCCGGACACCGGGGGACCGGAGTCCACCGAGGTAAGGGGCGTCCGCCCGGCGGACGCCCCTTACCTGGTCACAGCCGTGCCCGCGTCGCCTCCAGCAGGCGCACCACCGACGCGTCGGCCACCGCCGCGACCTCGTCGTACGGGAACCAGCGCAGGTCGAGCGACTCGTCGCTGATCGCCTCCAGGGCCCCGGCGGGCGCCAGCGCCGCGTACTGGACGTCCAGGTGCCAGGCGCACGGGGTGTGATGGCGGTCCAGCCGCGCCGGACCGCCGGGCAGCAGCGTCAGCCCGGCGATGCCCGACTCCTCCGCGGCCTCACGCAGGGCGGCACGCTCCAGGGTGTCGTCCGACGGCTCGCAGTGCCCGCCCATCTGGAGCCAGCGGCGCAGCTTCCGGTGCAGGGTCAGCAGCACCCGGCCGCGCGAGGGGTCGACGACCAGGGCGCTGGCCGTGAGGTGGCCGTCACCGCAGGACTTCCACATGCCGTCGGGATGCGCCGCCAGGTGGTCCAGATAGAGCGCGCGCAGCTCCTCCTGGCCCGGATACCCCTTCAGGACCAGGACCGCGTCCTCGCGCAGGCTCACTCGGCGTCCTCGCCCCTTCCGCCGGACGCGCCGCCCTTCCCGTCGCCCTTGTCTCCGCCGTCCGCCGGGCCGCCCTTCGCCGGGCCCTCCCGGCCGGTCCCGTCCTCCTCCTTGTCCGGACCGGTCCGCCCGGCGGCCTCGCCGAGGATCCGGTCCAGCTCGGAGAAGTCGAGCTGCTCGCGGTGGACGAAGCCGTCCGGGTCGTCCAGGTCGCCGGCCGTCGGCAGCATGTCGGGGTGGGCCCAGAGGCCGTCGCGGCCGTCGACGCCACGCGCGTCGGTCAGCGACGCCCACAGCCGGGACGCGTCGCGCAGCCTGCGCGGGCGCAGCTCCAGACCGATCAGCGTGGCGAAGGTCTGCTCGGCGGGACCGCCCGAGGCGCGCCGCCGGCGCAGTGTCTCGCGCAGCGCGTCGGCCGAGCCCAGGCGCGGCTTGGCGGCGGCGTGGACCACCGCGTCCACCCAGCCCTCTACCAGCGCGAGCGCCGTCTCCAGCCGGGCCAGCGCCGCCTTCTGCGCGGGCGTGTCCTCCGGCTGGAACATGCCCTGCTGGAGCGCCTCCTGCAACTGCTCCGGGTTCTGCGGGTCGAACTGGCCGACCACGTCCTCCAGCTTGTCGGTGTCGACCTTGATGCCGCGCGCGTAGCCGTCCACGGCGCCGAACAGGTGCGAGCGCAGCCACGGCACATGGGCGAAGAGGCGCTGGTGGGCGGCCTCGCGCAGGGCCAGGTACAGCCGCACCTCCTCCTGGGGCACGCCCAGGTCCTTGCCGAAGCGCTCGATGTTCACCGGCAGCAGCGCGGCCCGCCCGGACGGACCGAGCGGCAGCCCCACGTCGGACGAGCCGACGACCTCGCCCGCGAGCACGCCCACGGCCTGCCCGATCTGGGTGCCGAACATGGCGCCGCCCATGGAGCGCATCATGCCGATCAGCGGGCCGGCCATGGCCTGCATCTCCTCGGGCAGCACATCGCCCATGGCGGCGCCGACCCGCTCCGCGACCGGGTCCACCAACTCCTTCCAGGCGGGCAGCGTCTCCTCGACCCACTCCGCGCGGCTCCAGGCCACGGCCGAGCCGGCCCCGGAGGGCAGGGCGGTGGCGTCGTCCAGCCACAGGTCGGCCAGGCGGACGGCCTCCTCGACGGCCCGGTGCTCGGCGGGGCCGACGCTGGCGTCCTTGGTGCCGTCCGGCGCGCCCTGGGCGACCGTCTGGCGGGCGATCTGCTTGGCCATGTCCCAGTTCACCGGGCCGCCCTCGTAGGAGAGCATCTGGCCGAGCTGCTGGAACGCGGCGCCCAGGTCGGTGGGGTTCATGGAGCCGAACATGGCGGCGAACGGGTTGTCCGCGCCGGGGCCGCCGGCCCCGGGCCCGAAGCCGAACGGGTTGGCCGGTCCCTGACCACCGCCGCCCTGCTGGTCCTTCTTCTTGCCCTCGTCGCCGTCGTCCGGCTCCTCCGGCGGAAGGCCGAATCCGAATGGGGTGTCACTCACGGGGTTCCTCGGCTGGTAGGGCCGCCGGTCTTGGGCCGGCGGCACGGCTGCCCGACATCACCACCCAGCGTAGACACCCGGAGCGGTTCGGGCCTCGGTGCTTCGCCGACTGACGGCCTGCGGCAGGATGGATGCCACCTGGTACGTACGCGTCGCTCGCGCCCGTACTGAAGACAACCGCTGGAGACGCCCGGTGAGTTCCCCAGATCCGCAGGTTCGCGCAGCGCGAAACCGGTCAACCAGTTCCGCCGCGCGCGGACCCGTCGTGGCGGTCACCGGTGCCGCTTCGGGCGTCGGCGCGCTGCTCACCGCGCGGCTCGCGGCGTCCGACGAGGTCGGGCGGGTCGTGGCCATCGACGAACGGCGCGGCGACTGCCCGGACGCCCGGTGGCACGTCCTGGACGTGCGGGACCCGGCCATCGCCGAGAAGCTGCGCGGCGCGGACGTGGTGGTGCACCTGGCGCTCGACCTCGACCTGGAGACCGACGCGTCCGCCCGGACGGCCTACAACGTCCGGGGGACCCAGACGGTCCTGACGGCCGCCGCCGCGGCCGGGGTGCACCGCGTGGTGCTCTGCACCTCCTCGATGGTCTACGGCGCCCTGCCGGACAACGAGCTGCCCCTGTCGGAGGACGCCGAGCTGCGCGCCACGGCCGAGGCGACCGGCGTCGGCGACCTCCTGGAGATCGAGCGCCTGGGCCGCCGGGCCCCGCGCGCCCACCCGGGCCTCCAGGTGACCGTCGTCCGCCCCGCGGTGCTGGTCGGAGGCATGGACACCGCCCTGACCCGGTACTTCGAGTCGCCGCGCCTCCTGGTGGTGGCCGGGTCGCGGCCCGCCTGGCAGTTCTGCCATGTCGAGGACCTCTGCAGCGCCCTGGAGTACGCCGTCCTGGAGAAGGCCGACGGGGAGCTGGCCGTCGGCTGCGACGGCTGGCTGGAGCAGGAGGAGGTCGAGGAGCTGAGCGGGATCCGCCGCATGGAGCTGCCGTCGGCCGTGGCGCTGGGCGCGGCGGCCCGGCTGCACCGCATCGGCCTGACCCCCTCCCCGGCCGGTGACCTGGCGTACACGATGTACCCCTGGGTGGTCAGCGGCAGCCGGCTGCACGATGCCGGGTGGCGGCCCAAGTACACCAACGAGGAGGTGCTGGCGGAGCTGCTGGAGGAGGTGGCCGGGCGGCACACGGTCGCCGGGCGGCGGCTGGGGCGCAAGGACGCGACGGCGGCCGGCGCCGCGGGCGCCACGGTGGCGCTGCTGGGCGCGGCGGCGGTGGTCCGCAGGGCGCGCAAGGCCCGGCGGCGGCTCTAGGGCGGCGGCGGGTCCCGTGGGAGGCCCGCGGCCCGGCGGACGCCTCCGCGGGGCACAGGACACCGCCCGGGGCCCGGGAGAGCACCGTACGGCCCGCGCGCACGCGGGCGGCCGGGTAGCGGTTCCCGTCTCCGGAGCGGAGACCGGGCCCCCGCGCGCACGCGGGCGGGAGGGCCCCGGTCACTGCGGCACCGGCGGAGCGGGCTCGGCCGGGGGAGCCAGCTCCGCGCGCGGCACACGTCGGTCGTGGCGGGACGTCTCACGGGCGTGCTGCACGGAACCCTCCCGCGCGCGGGACACGAGGCGACCGGGACCCGGGGAGGGCCCCGCTCCCGCGCGGTGACGGGTGACTCCACCGCCCTCCGGGCCCGGGTGAGCGCCGGGCACCCCTCCCGCGCGTGCGCGTGAGGCACGCCGTTCCCCGCCGCCGGTGCCGTGCGGCACGATGGGGGGATGGCATCCATGAACGACCACCCCGGTGAGCGGGCCGCGGCGGATCCCGTGAAGCTGATCGGCGTCCGGGAGACACCGCTCTCGGTGGACGAGGTCTTCCGTGCCGTCGGGGACGACGCCGCCGGGGGGACGGTCCTGTTCGTGGGGACCGTGCGCGACCACGACGGGGGCAGCTCCGTCGACCGGCTCGGCTACTCGTGCCACCCCTCCGCCGAGGCCGAGCTGCGGCGGGTCGCGGAGAAGGTCGCGGCCAACCACCCCGTGCGCGCGCTGGCCGCCGTCCACCGGGTGGGCGATCTGGAGATCGGGGACCTGGCGGTCGTCGTCGCCGTGTCGTGCCCGCACCGGGCGGAGGCGTTCGCGGCCTGCCGAGCTCTGATCGACGACCTCAAGCGCGAGGTGCCGATCTGGAAGCACCAGACCTTCTCCGACGGCACCGAGGAGTGGGTCGGGGCCTGCTGACCCCGGGGCGCCACCCGCCGGGTCACGGCCCCGTGAGCCGTGTTCCACCACGCCTTCCGTCACCCTTCGGGTACCGCCCGCCCGGGTTGCGTAACCGGGCCCCCGGGGTGAGCGTTGTCACTGCGGATGGTTAATCTGCTGATCAGTCAGTCGCGGACGCTCGTGGGGTTGGGAGGTCGGCATGGGTGCACTCGCCTGGTTGCTGATTCCGCTGGTTGCCGCGGTCGGCGCGGGGCTGTGGAGCAGCTGGGCCAACCGGACCCGCCGGGCGCGCAGCGACGGACCCGAGCTGGACGGCTACGCCCGCTTCCGCGAGGCCATGGAGCGGCCCCGCACGGGAGCCTGAGCGGCCCGCGGCGGAGGCGGGGCGCCGCCCTGACAGGGCGCCGACAGCCGCGTCCCGTACTGTCGTTCCATGCCACGCCGCACCGCGACGATGCTCGCCTCCACCCTGATGCTGATCGCGCTCCTGTGCGCCGGGGTCTTCATCCCCGTCCCGTACGCGCGGATGTCGCCGGGGCCGACGGTGAACACCCTCGGGGACCACGACGGCGAGCCGGTGCTCCAGATCTCCGGGCACGAGACCTATGACACGAGCGGTCACCTGAACATGACCACCGTCCGGGTCACCAGCGCCGACTACAGGATGAACCTCGTCGAGGCGGTCTACGGCTGGCTGGCGCACGACGACCGGGTGGTGCCGCACGACAGCATCTACCCGGACGGCAAGACCGAGGAGCAGGCGACCCAGGAGAACGCGGAGGAGTTCACGCAGTCCCAGGAGAGCGCCAAGGTCGCCGCCCTGAAGAAGCTCGGGATCCCGGTGCGGACCTGGGTGGTCGTCTCCACGGTGGTCAAGGGAGCCCCGGCCGAGGGCCGGCTGCACGCGGGCGACGTGATCCGCGCGGTGGACGGCAAGCCGGTCACCAAGCCCGGCGACGTGGTGAAACTCGTCACCGCGCACCGTCCCGGCGAGAAGGTCGCCTTCACCGTCGTGCCCGCCAAGGAGCAGGCCGCCGCCGAGAAGGAGAAGCGGACCCCGGCCGTGACGGAGGAGGTCACGCTCACCACGGCGGCCTCGGACGACGGCGGCGAGAAGCGCGCCGTCGTCGGCATCTCCGCCGGGACGGACCACACCTTCCCGTTCGACATCGACATCAAGCTCGCGGACGTCGGCGGCCCCAGCGCCGGCCTGATGTTCGCGCTCGGCATCTACGACAAGCTCACCCCGGGCAGCCTCACCGGGGGCGCGTTCGTCGCCGGGACCGGGACCATCGACGACGCCGGCGTCGTCGGGCCGATCGGCGGGATCGGCATGAAGACCATCGGGGCCCGTGACAAGGGTGCCAGGTACTTCCTGACGCCCGCCGACAACTGCGCGGCCGCCGCCAAGGACATCCCGTCCGGGCTCACCCTGGTGAAGGTCGGCACCATCGACGACGCCCTCGGCGCGCTCGACGACATCCGCGCGGGGAAGACCGGCGCCCTGCCGAAGTGCACGGCCGGATAGCGGCCCCGTCACCACCGGACCCCGCCCGGCGCGGTCGCCGGACGGCATCCGCCCGGTGTCCGGCCGCGGCCGTGCGGGGCCCCGGCCGGACGCCCCGGGAACCGGGCACGCGCGGCCGGGGCCGGGCGGGACCCGGGGCCTGTCCGACAGTTCCCGTCTGCCTCACGACGCGGTGCACGCACTCCCGCCGCACCGGCCCCAGCCCGAGTACGTTCCCGTACGAAGCCTCGGGGCCGGCGTGCCGGGAGCACGCACTGACGCCGCGCGGCCGCCCCACGGGCGACGACGGCAACCGTCGGACAGGTCCTAGTCCGCGAAGGTCGCCGAGAGCGCCCGGGCCAGCCCCGGCACCAGGTCCGAGCCCGTGAGGACCTCCGTCGCGGCGTCCTTCTCCCGCAGCCGCAGGGCGGACTCGCGGGACCCGTCGCGCAGCACCGCGACCGTCATCCGCACCTCCTGCCGGTCCGGGTGCTCCGCCACCCAGCGGGCCAGCCGCCCCTCGTCCAGCCCGTCCGGCACCTGGGCCTCGGCCGACGGCGGCAGCATCAGGCGCTCCACGGCCAGCGCGCAGCCGGCCACCGCGTCGGGCCAGGCGATGGTGCCCAGGAACTCGTCGAGCGGCTGGTCCGTTGGAATCTCGTCCTGTTCGATCGGGGTGAGGCCGGAGCTCTCCGGTTCGGCGGCCAGACCGAGCCGGTCCGCCAGCGAGGGCTGGTCGGCCCGCAGCCGTGCGGTGTCGACGAGGGCGAAGAGGCGTGCGGGCTGGTCCCAGCCCAGACCGGAGACGTACTCGTCGATCTCGAGGACGGCCCGGGTGAGGGGGTTCGCTGCCATGGGGGTGTTGGACATGGTCACAATCCTGCCTCGTTCCCCACCCGGATCGGGAACCGAGTAAGCGATGAGTAAGTTGCATAGGTGTGCGCCCGCGACGACGGGGGTGCACGGGGGGCCCGCGAACCCGAGGGCCTGACGTATCAACAGCGAACTTCGAGGTGCGCACCTTGGCTTTCCAGATGCCGGACCGCGGCGGAGGCCCCACGGGGCCGCGGATCAGAGTGGGCCGTCCGTCCCGGCGTGTCCGGACCCTGCTGATGACACTCGGTGTCCTCGCCGTGCTCGGCATGGCGTTCACCATGTTCGCGGGCTTCTGGACGGACTGGTTGTGGTACCGGTCGGTCCATTACTCGTCGGTCTTCACGACGACCCTGTTGACCAAGATCGGACTGTTCCTCGTCTTCGGCCTCCTGATGGCCGTCGCCGTCGGGCTCAACATCTGGCTGGCGCACCGGCTGCGCCCGCCGCTGAGCGCGATGTCGATGGAGCAGCAGAACCTGGACCGCTACCGGATGGGCATCGCCCCGTTCAAGAAGTGGCTGCTCCTCGGCGTCACCGCCCTCGTCGGCCTCATCGCGGGCGCCTCGGCGGCCGGCCAGTGGCGCACCTGGCTGATGTGGGTCAACGGCGTCCCCTTCGGGCAGAAGGACCCCCAGTTCAAGCTGGACGTCTCCTTCTACGCCTTCGACCTGCCCTGGTACCGGTTCCTGCTGGGCTTCGGCTTCGCGACGGTGATCATCTCCCTGATCGCGGCGGCACTCACCCACTACCTCTACGGCGGTCTGCGGATCACCAGCCCGGGCGCGCGCGCCACGGCCGCGGCCACCGGGCACCTGTCGGTGCTCATCGGCGTCTTCGTCGCCCTCAAGGCCGTCGCCTACTGGCTCGACCGGTACGGGCTGGCGGTGAAGTCCAGTGACTTCAAGGCCACCGACAACTGGACGGGCCTCAGGTACGTCGACGCCAACGCGTACCTGCCGGCCAAGACGATCCTGTTCTGCATCGCCGTCATCTGCGCCCTGCTGTTCTTCGCCACCCTGTGGCGGCGTACCTGGCAGCTCCCCGTCATCGGCCTCGGCCTGATGGTGCTCTCCGCGATCCTCATCGGCGGCCTCTACCCGGCCCTGGTCCAGAAGTTCCAGGTCCAGCCGAACGAGCAGGCCAAGGAGGCGCCGTACGTCGAGAAGAACCTCAAGGCGACGCGCGACGCGTACGGCATCGCGGGCACCCAGGTCTCGGAGTACCCGGGCCGGAGCCAGACCGACGACAAGACCCAGCTCCGGGACGACGTGGACGCCACCGCGTCCATCCGGATCATGGACCCGAACATCATCTCGCCGACGTTCCAGCAGCTCCAGCAGATGCGGAACTACTACGCGTTCCCGACCAACCTGGACGTCGACCGCTACAACAAGGACGGCAAGGACCAGGACACGGTCATCGGCCTGCGCGAGCTGAACCTGGCGGGCATCCCGAAGAAGAACTGGATCAACAACCACTTCCGCTACACGCACGGTTTCGGCGTGGTCGCGGCCAAGGGGACCCAGGTCGACTCCGAGGGGCGCCCGGTCTTCACCGAGTCCGACCTGCCCTCCGAGGGCGACCTCGGCAAGTACGAGCAGCGGATCTACTACGGCGAGAAGACCACCACGTACTCGATCGTCGGCGGTCCCCAGAAGGAGATCGACTACTCCGACGACTCCGGGGAGAAGACCTTCTCCTACAAGGGCGACGGCGGCGTCGACCTGTCCAGCCCGCTCAACCGGGCCGCGTACGCGCTGGCCTTCAGCGAGCCGCAGATCCTCTACTCGGGCGCCATCGGCGAGGGTTCGAAGATCCTCTACAACCGCACGCCGAAGGACCGCGTCGAGGCGGTCGCGCCCTGGCTGACCATCGACGGCGACGCCTACCCCGCGGTGGTGGACGGCCGCATCCAGTGGATCGTGGACGCCTACACCACGACCAACGGCTACCCGTACGCCTCCCGCACGACGCTCGGTGACACCACCGCCGACTCGCTGACCGCGAGCAACGACTCGCGCACGGTGGTGGCGCAGCAGAACCGGGTGAACTACATCCGCAACTCGGTGAAGGCCACCGTCGACGCCTACTCGGGCGACGTGAAGCTGTACCAGTGGGACACCCAGGACCCCGTCCTGAAGACCTGGATGAAGGCGTTCCCGGGGACGGTGAAGGCCAAGAGCGAGATCTCGACCGCGCTCATGGACCACCTGCGCTACCCCCAGGACCTCTTCAAGGTCCAGCGTGAACTGCTCACCCGCTACCACGTGAAGGACGCCACCACGTTCCTCAGCGGCAGCGAGGTCTGGCAGGTGCCGGACGATCCGACGAACAAGTCGGGCAACGCGGTGCCGCCGTACTACCTGAGCATGAAGATGCCGGACCAGCAGAAGCAGGCCTTCTCGCTGACGACGACGTTCAACCCCATCGGGCGCGACAACCTCAGCGCCTTCATGGCGGTCGACGCCGAGGCCGGCACGGAGGGCTACGGGAAGATCAGAATCCTGAAGCTGCCCACCAGCACGACCGTCGACGGACCCAAGCAGGTCCAGAGCCAGTTCAACTCCGAACAGGACATCGCCGAGTCGATCCGGCTGCTCAGGGGCGGTGACTCGGAGGTCGAGTACGGGAACCTGCTGACGGTGCCGCTGGACGGCGGGCTGATGTACGTCGAGCCGGTCTATGTGCGCGGTGGCGGGCTGAAGTACCCGCTGCTGCGGAAGGTCCTGGTTAGCTACGGGGGCAACACCGCCTTCGAGGACACCCTGGACGCGGCCCTGAACAAGGTCTTCGGGGCCGAGGGTTCGCCCACCAGGCCGCCCTCCGACCCGGACAAGGGCAAGACACCGCCGCCGACCACCAACCCGACCGTCCGGGAGGCGCTGGACGACGCGAGGGACGCCTTCGACGCCGGCCAGAAGGCCCTGGAGCAGAAGGACCTCGGCAAGTACGCCGAGGCCCAGGAGGAGTTGGCCAAGGCCCTCCAGCGGGCCGAGGACGCCCAGGCGAAGGCCGACCGGGACGCCGGTGCGAAGGCCGGGCAGAACGCGCAGGACGGCAAGGGCAAGCCGGACGGCGGGGGCGGGAGCGACGAGAAGCCCGGCGGGAAGCCCTCGCCCGGCGAGAGCGCCGCGAGCGGCTGACCACCCGTCCGAGCCGGTCGGACGGCCACCCCGCGCCGTGGTACGGTGAACACACAACGGCGCGGGGTGGAGCAGCTCGGTAGCTCGCTGGGCTCATAACCCAGAGGTCGCAGGTTCAAATCCTGTCCCCGCTACTACGGTGCGGACGCCATGCGCGAACGCCGACGAAGGCCCGGATTCCCCAGGAATCCGGGCCTTCGTGCTGTGCGGGCGCGAAACGCCGGACCCCCGACGGCCGCGCCGCCGACGGGAGTTGGGGCGACTTGTGTTTGACTTGTCTCCCTGTGGGCATGTCGACAAAACGCTGTAGTGACCTCCCCGGCTGCGGTATACCGGGTGTGATCAGGCCGCGGGTGGTGCGACGATGGACGTTATGGGGGACATGGCAAATCTGTTCGGGACAGGGCGTTTTGCGCAGTCGTCCGGCCAGCAGGAGCCCGGGGACGAGGCTCAGGAGGCGGCGGACGAGGCTGCCGAGGAGGTGCGCCGCCGTATCGCCGCCGAAGCCGGCGACGCCGAGGCGATGAGCGTGCTCGGCGCCATGCTGCTGCGCCGCGGCGATCTCGACGGAGCCGAACCCCATCTGCGCGCGGCCACCGCCGCGGGCGACCGCGCCGCCGCCAACAACCTGGGCGTCCTGCTGCACCAGCGCGGCTACGCCGACGAGGCCGCCGGCTGGTGGCGGATCGCCGCCGTCGCCGGTTCCGCCCCCGCCGCCCACGCGCTGGGCCGGCACTTCCGCGAGCGGGGCGACGAGCCGGCCGCCGAGTACTGGCTGCGCCAGGCCGCCGAACAGGGCCACGTCCTGGGCGCCTACGCCCTCGCGGACCTGCTGGAGCACCGCGCCGACGGTGAGGGCGCCGTGCGCTGGCTGCGCGCCGCCGCCGAGCGCGGCCACCGCGAGGCCGCCTACCGGCTCGCCCGGCGGCTGGACCGCCGCACGGGCGATCCGGACGACGACGGCCCCGGCACCCCGGTGGCCGCGCGGCCGGGCCGCCGGGCGGGCCACGGGCCGGACGGGCGCCCCGGCGAGGCCGAGCAGTGGTACCGGCAGGCCGCCGCCCGCGGTCACCGACGGGCCGCCCTGCACCTGGGCACCCTCCTGGAGCAGCGCGGCGAGCTGAAGGAGGCCGGGCGCTGGTACCTGACGTCCGCCAAGGACGGTGAGGCCCGCGCCGCCTGCGCGCTGGGCTTCCTGCTGCGCGACGCCGGGGACCGGGAGAGCGCCGCGGTGTGGTGGCTGCGCGCCGCCCAGGAGGGCAACGGCAACGCGGCCAACGCCCTCGGCGCGCTGCACGCCGAGCGGGGCGAGACCCAGACCGCCGAGCGCTGGTACCGGGCCGCGATGGACGCCGGGGACGACAACGGGGCGTACAACCTCGGGCTGCTCTGCGCCGAGCAGGGCCGCACCGGCCAGGCCGAGCAGTGGTACCGGCGCGCCGCCTACGCCGGGCACCGCGAGGCCGCCAACGCCCTGGCCATCCTGCTGCTGACCTCCGGTGACGAGGCGGGGGCCGAGCCGTGGTTCTCCCGCGCCGCCGAGGCCGGCAGCGTGGACGCGGCCTTCAACCTCGGCATCCTGTACGCCGGGCGGCGCGAGGAGCGGGCCGCCCTGCGCTGGTACGAGCGGGCGGCGGGCGCCGGGCACACCGAGGCGGCGCTCCAGGTCGGCATGGCGCGGCTGCGGGACGGCGACGAGCGGGACGCGGAGCGGTTCCTGCGGTGCGCGGCGGGCGGCGGCAGCCCCGAGGCGGCGTACCGGCTGGCGGCGGTGCTGGACGCGCGCCGTCCGCCCGCGACCGCGCACGAGTTGGGCGAGCCGGTGTGCCGGAAGACGGAGTGCGAGGAGTGGTACGAGCGGGCGGCCTCCCAGGGGCACCGGCGCGCCCAGGTGCGGGTCGGGATGCTCGCCGCCGCCCGGGGCGAGGTCGTGGAGGCGGCGCGCTGGTACCGGGCGGCCGCCGAGGCGGGCTCCCGCAACGGGGCCTTCAACCTGGGGCTGCTGCTGGCCCGGGAGGGCAGCGAGCCCGAGGCGGTCGTGTGGTGGCGCCGCGCGGCCGACGCCGGGCACGGGCGGGCGGCCCTGCGGCTGGCACTGCTGTGCGCGCGCCGCGGCGACCTGGACGAGGGGCAGCGCTGGGCCGACCGCGCGGTGTCGCTGGGCCCCGCCGAGGTGGGGGAGCGCGCGGCACGACTGCGGGACGCCCTCCGCCAGGAGCTGTCCGCGTAGGCGGACGCCGGGGCGGATCCGGGCGCGGGGCGCCGGGACTCCGGGGGTGCCGGGGGCGGCTGGAACGGCCTCGCGCCGGTGCTGCGGGAGGGACCGGTCCGGTGCCGCGACGGGGGCGCGGCCGGGTGTCCGGTGGGCGGCGACGGGGCGGCCGGGAGGCGGCGCCGGAGTGATTTGCCTCCGCCCGCGCCCTTGACGTAGTGTTCAGTTCATCGCCGCGGGGTGGAGCAGCTCGGTAGCTCGCTGGGCTCATAACCCAGAGGTCGCAGGTTCAAATCCTGTCCCCGCTACCAGATCGCCGAGGGCCGGAATCCGAAAGGATTCCGGCCCTCGGTGCTTTCCGGCTCTTCCGAGGCTTCCCGTCACCCCGCGGTACGCTCCGCCGTTCTTCGGTGCCGTCGCGCTCCGCGCCGTCGGCATCCGCGCCCCGAGGCGTCCGCACGCGTGCGCCGCGGGGCGGGGGCATGATCCACACCGGCCGCCACCCGGCCCCCCGGGGGGCCGGGTGCTTCCATGCTCGGGCACGACGGGGCCCCGGCACCCCAGTGCCGGGGCCCCGTCGGGTAGGGGGCGCGGCGGGTCAGGCCGCCGCGCAGTTCGGGCAGGTGCCGCGGTAGGTCACCTCGACGCCCGAGACGGTGAAGCCGAAGCGCTCCGAGTCGGGGAGGTCCGCCAGCGGATTGCCCGTCGGGTGCACGTCGCGGATCGCCCCGCAGCCGGCGCAGACCAGATGGTGGTGCGGCCGGTGCGCGTTCGGGTCGTACCGCTTCGCGCGCTTGTCCGTCGCGACCTCCAGCACCTCGCCGAGCGAGACCAGCTCGCCCAGCGTGTTGTACACGGTGGCGCGGGAGATCTCGGGCAGCTTCGCCACCGCTCTGGAGTGCACCTCGTCGGCCGTCAGATGGACGTGCTCGCCGTCGAGGACCTCGGCCACGACACGCCGTTGCGCGGTCATGCGCCAGCCGCGTCCGCGCAGCCGTTCCAGAAGGTCGCTCATGCGGACCAGCTTAACAGCAAGGGGACCAGATCCCGAACGGGTGTGAACTTGGAGTGCCACTTGACTTAGACAATGTCCATTGTAGGATCGGACTCGGCTTTGGCCAAGGGACAGGACGTACGGGAATTTCCGCAGGAGGCGCGCAGTGACCCAGGGACCGCTCACCACCGAAGCCGGTGCTCCGGTGGCGGACAACCAGAACAGCGAGACCGCGGGTGCGGGCGGGCCGGTCCTCGTCCAGGACCAGCTCCTCCTCGAGAAGCTCGCCCACTTCAACCGGGAGCGCATCCCGGAGCGCGTCGTGCACGCCCGGGGCGCGGGCGCCTACGGGACCTTCACCGTCACCGCCGATGTCACCGCGTACACCAGGGCGGCGTTCCTCTCCGAGGTCGGCAAGGAGACGGAGACCTTCCTCCGCTTCTCCACCGTGGCCGGCAACCTGGGGGCCGCCGACGCCGTCCGCGACCCCCGGGGCTTCGCGCTGAAGTTCTACACCGAGGAGGGCAACTACGACCTCGTCGGCAACAACACACCGGTGTTCTTCATCAAGGACGCCGTCAAGTTCCCCGACTTCATCCACACCCAGAAGCGCGACCCGTACACCGGCTCGACCGAGGCGGACAACGTCTGGGACTTCTGGGGCCTGTCCCCGGAGTCGACGCACCAGGTGACCTGGCTGTTCGGCGACCGCGGCATCCCGGCGTCGTACCGGCACATGGACGGCTTCGGTTCGCACACCTACCAGTGGAGCAACGCGGCGGGCGAGACCTTCTGGGTCAAGTACCACTTCAAGACGGACCAGGGCATCAAGTGCCTGACCCAGGCCGAGGCCGACCGGCTCGCAGGCCAGGACCCCGACTCCCATCAGCGCGACCTGCGCGAGTCCATCGAGCGGGGCGACTTCCCGAGCTGGACCGTGGGTGTGCAGATCATGCCCGCGGCGGACGCGGCGGCGTACCGCTTCAACCCGTTCGACCTCACCAAGGTCTGGCCGCACGCGGACTACCCGGTCGTCGAGTTCGGCAGGCTCGAACTCAACCGCAACCCGGAGAACGTCTTCGCGGAGGTCGAGCAGTCGATCTTCTCCCCGGCCCACTTCGTGCCCGGCATCGGTCCCTCGCCGGACAAGATGCTCCAGGGCCGCCTGTTCGCCTACGGCGACGCGCACCGCTACCGGGTCGGGATCAACGCCGACCACCTGCCGGTCAACCGCCCGCACGCCACCGAGGCGCGCACCCACTCCCGTGACGGCTTCCTCTACGACGGCCGCCACAAGGGCGCGAAGAACTACGAGCCGAACAGCTTCGGCGGCCCGGTCCAGACGGACCGGCCGCTCTGGCAGCCGGTCGCGGTCTCCGGGGTCACCGGCGACCACGTGGCCCCGTCGCACGCCGAGGACAACGACTTCGTCCAGGCGGGCGACCTCTACCGGCTGATGACGGACGAGGAGAAGGAGCGCCTGGTCGGCAACCTGGCCGGGGCCCTCTCGCAGGTCTCGCGCGAGGACATCGTCGAGCGCGCGGTCGGCAACTTCCGTCAGGCCGACGCCGACTTCGGCAAGCGGCTGGAGGCCGCGGTCCAGGCCCTCCGCGGCTGACTCCCAGCACTGACACTGGGCCGCTTGCCGTAGCGACGGGCCGGACTCCTGGGGACGGGGGTCCGGCCCGTTTCGTTCCCCCCGCCGTCCCGTCGGCGCCCGGTCACGCGCGGCGCCGTCCCGCGTTCGCGCCGTCACCCGGTCGAGGACCACGGGTCAGGGGTCGCGGGTCGCGCGTCCCGCCGTCGTGGCCCGGGCCGGGCGGACGGGCCCGGTGCCGGTTCAGTACCGCTGGTTCAGGTAGCCGAGCAGCTCGTCGTGGAGCAGGCCGTTGGAGGCCGCCGCGTTGCCGCTGTGCGGGCCGGGACGCCCGTCGAGACCGGTGAAGGAACCGCCCGCCTCGGTGACGATGATCGCGTTGGCGGCCATGTCCCAGAGTGACAGCTCGGGCTCGGCGCAGAGGTCGACCGAGCCCTCGGCGACCATCATGTACGGCCAGAAGTCGCCGTACGCCCGGGTGCGCCACACCTCGCGGGTCAGGTCAAGGAAGCCGTCCAGCCTGCCCTGCTCCTCCCAGCCGGTCAGCGACGAGTAGGCGAAGGACGCGTCGGAGAGCGACGGGACCCGGGAGACGTGGATGCGGGAGGCCGAGGTGAGGCTGCGGCCGGTGAAGGCGCCGTGGTCCAGCGCGGCCCACCAGCGGCGGCCCAGGGCGGGCGCGGAGACCAGGCCGACGACGGGCCGGTAGCCGCCCTCCGCGGCCTCCATCAGGGAGATCAGGGTGGCCCACACGGGGACGCCGCGCACGTAGTTCTTGGTGCCGTCGATGGGGTCGATCACCCAGCGGCGCGGACCGGTGCCGACGACGCCGTACTCCTCGCCGAGCACGGCGTCGCGGGGGCGGGCGCGGGCGAGATGGCCGCGGATGAGCTCCTCGGCGGCCTTGTCCGCCTCGCTCACCGGGGTCATGTCCGGCTTGGTCTCGACCTTGAGGTCGAGGGCCTTGAAGCGGTCCATCGTCGCGGCGTCGGCGGCGTCCGCGAGGACGTGGGCGAGACGGAGGTCGTCGAGGTAGTCGGGCATGCGGCCACGGTATCCGCCGTGGCGGGGGCAGGGCCAACAGGACCGGGCGGCGGCGGGGTTCGGGCGGCGGTGCGGCCCCCGCCCCGGCGTGTCGGACACCCCCGCGTCCGGCGCGCCCGGGATCGGCGGCGCGAAACCGCCGTCCGTCCGCTCCGGGACTGGGTGCGGGGGGAGTTGGGGCGGTTATGAGCCGTTCCATGGCCGGACCGGGACGGGTTGACACGGGGCATTTGTCCCCCGAATGTGGACGGAAGGTGTCGGGTTCAGGGAGGCATGGTGACCGCAGCCCGGGAGGGCCTGCTCGATGCCGCGCGCGTGGCGCTGGCGCGCCGGCCGTGGTCGGCGGTGCGGATGGTCGACGTGGCGGCGGCGGCCGGGGTGTCCCGGCAGACGCTCTACAACGAGTTCGGGGACAAGGACGGGCTCGCCCGGGCCCTCGTGCGCAGGGAGGCCGACGGCTATCTCGCCGGGGTGGAACGGGCGCTGGCCGGACCCGGCGGCCCGGGGGAGCGGCTCACCGCGACCGCCGAGTGGACGGCCGCCGCCGCCCGCGGCAACGCCCTGGTGCGGGCCCTGCTCACCGGCTGCTGGGAGGAGGGGCTGCCGGCCCCGGCCCGCGCGCCGGGGTTCGGCCGGGCGTCCGCGCCCTGGCCCGCCCCGGCCGCCGCGCCGGGCCCCGGCAGGTCGCCGTCCCCGTCCACCGCGCCGGACCGGAGCCGGGCCGACGGGCCGCTGCCCTCGCCCGGGGACCTCGTGGGCCTGGTCCGCGACCGCGCCGTCGCCGTGCTCCGGGCACCCGGCACGTCCCGCGCGGAGGTCGCCGCGCTGGCCCGCTCCTGCGAACTCGCCGTCCGCCTCGCCCTGTCCTGTGTCGCGGCGCCGCCCGCGGAGGGTGACGTGACGGAGCTGGTCCGCCCCGTCCTGCCGCCGTCCTGACGGGACGGCGCGGAGGGGCGGGGGAACCGTCCGGCGGGCGCGAGGGGCGCGAGGGGCGCGGACGGCGGGTGTCGCGGGAGGCGGGGCGCGGGGGCCGCGCGCCGCCTCGGAGCGGGGGCGGCTTCGGGGCGCGGGCGTCAGGCCCGGCGGGGCGCGGGCGTCACTGCGCAGAACCGGACAGCTGCAGCCCGATGACCCCGATGATGACCAGGCTGATCGACACGATCTTCAGGGTCGAGACGAGGTCGCCGAGGAAGACCATGCCGTAGATGGCGGTGCCCGCCGCGCCGATGCCCGTCCACACCGCGTACGCGGGGCCCACGTCCAGCTTCTTCAGGGACAGCGTCAACAGGCCGAAGCTGCCCAGCGCGAAGGCGCAGAACGCGACGGTCGGCCAGAGCCGGGTGAAGCCGTGCGACAGCTTCAGGCAGACCGCGAATCCCGTTTCGAGCACCCCTGCCACGATGACCAGCAGCCACGCCATGTGTCGTCCTCCCGTGGTGTCACGCACCGTGACCGCTTTGCGCAGGCTTGGTTCAGGCTTGGTGCGATTATGCACTTACCGATCTCCGGGGGCGGCAAACACGCGAGTTCAGTCGCCCTCGGTCCGCTCCCGTGTCGCCAGCAGCCGTCGCAGGGAGTAGAGACGGGCCGGATCGGCGTGCCCGTCGGCCACCCACGCGTCCAGCGCGCAGTCCGGCTCGTCGTGGCCGCACGCGCGCGGACAGCCCTCCGTGCCCGGTTCGAGGTCGGGGAAGGCGTGGATCACCCGGGACGGATCGATGTGGGCGAGCCCGAACGACCGTACGCCCGGGGTGTCGACGACCCAGCCGTCCGCCTTCGCGAGCGGCAGGGCCAGCGCCGAGGTCGTGGTGTGCCGGCCGCGGCCGGTGACCGCGTTGACGTGCCCGGTGACGCGCCGCCGCTCCTCGGGGACCAGCGCGTTGACGAGGGTGGTCTTGCCGACGCCGGAGTGGCCGACGAACGCGGTGACCCGGCCGCCCAGGTGCTCCCGCACCCGGTCGGCCGCGTCGCCGTTCTCCAGTTCCTCGCGGTTGGTGACGACGTACGGGATGTCCAGCGCGCCGTACAGGCCGAGGAGTTCGTCCGGGGGCGCGAGGTCCGACTTGGTCAGCACCAGCAGCGGCGACAGCCCGCCGTCGTACGCCGCGACCAGGCAGCGGTCGATCAGCCGCGGGCGCGGCTCCGGGTCCGCCAGGGCGGTGACGATGGCGAGCTGGTCGGCGTTGGCGACGACGACCCGTTCGTACGGGTCGTCGTCGTCAGCCGTGCGCCGCAGCACCGAGCCGCGCTCCTCGATGCGGACGATCCGCGCGAGGGTGTCCTTGCGGCCGGACAGGTCGCCGACCAGCGCGACCCGGTCCCCGACCACCGCCGCCTTGCGGCCCAGTTCGCGGGCCTTCATCGCCATGACCACCCGGTCCTCGACGAGGCAGGTCAGCCGTCCCCGGTCGACGGTGAGCACCATGCCCCCGGCCGCGTCCTCGTGCTTGGGCCGGATGTGGGTGCGCGGCCGGTTGCCCCGGCGGTTGGGGCGGCTGCGGATGTCGTCCTCGTCGGTGTGCTTGCCGTAGCGGCGCATGGCGAACCGTCCCTACGCCCCGAGCATCCCCGTCCAGAGATCGGGGAAGTCGGGCATGGTCTTGCCGGTCGTCTCCACGTTCTCGATCTCCACGCCCTCGACCGCGAGGCCGAGCACCGCCCCGGCGGTGGCCATCCGGTGGTCCTCATAGGTGTGGAACACCCCGCCGCTCAGCGGGCGCGGACGGATGTGGAGGCCGTCGGCGGTCTCGGTGACGTCGCCGCCCAGCCCGTTGATCTCCTTGGTGAGCGCGGCCAGCCGGTCCGTCTCGTGCAGGCGCAGGTGCGCCACCCCGCGCAGGGTCGACGGGGAGTCCGCGAGGGCGGCCACGGCGGCGATGCCCGGGGTGAGTTCGCCGACCTCGCCGAGGTCGACGTCGATGCCGTGCACGGCACCCGAGCCGGTGAAGACCAGTCCGTAGTCCGTCAGTTCGCAGGAACCGCCCATCTCGGTGAAGATCTGGCGCAGCCGGTCACCCGGCTGGGTGGTGCGGGCGGGCCAGTCGGGAACGACGACCCGGCCGCCGGTCACCAGCGCCGCCGCCAGGAACGGCTGGGCGTTGGACAGGTCCGGCTCGATGACGAGGTCCCGGCCGAGCAGCGCGCCAGGGGTGACCCGCCAGACGTCGGGCTCGCCGCCGGACTCCGGGGTGTCGACCTGGGCGCCGACCGCGCGGAGCATGTCGACGGTCATCCGGATGTGCGGCATCGACGGCAGCGCGGTCCCGGTGTGCCGGACCTCGACGCCCTGGTTGAAGCGCGGGGCGGAGAGGAGCAGGGCGCTGACGAACTGGGAGGAGGAGGAGGCGTCGATCTCCACCGGGCCGCCCGCCAGGGCCCCGGCGCCGTGCACGGTCAGCGGCAGCGCGCCGCGCCCGTCGTCGTCGATGCGGGCGCCGAGCACGCGCAGCGCGTCGATCACCCCGTGCAGCGGACGCTCGTACGAGCGGGGGTCGCCGTCGAAGCGGACGTCGCCGTCGACGAGGGCGGCGACGGGCGGCACGAAGCGCATCACCGTGCCCGCGTTGCCGACGTCGACGGTGGCGGGGCCGCGCAGCGCGTTCGGGATGACCCGCCAGAACTCACCGGTGCCGTCCGGGCCGATCCCCTCCTCGATCTCCACGCCCAGCGCGCGCAGGGCGCCCGCCATCAGCAGGGTGTCGCGGGAGCGCAGCGGGCGGCGCAGCCAGCCGGGTTCGGAGGCCAGGGCGGCCAGGACGAGGGCGCGGTTGGTGACCGACTTCGAACCCGGCACATGGACGGTCGCGTCAACAGCTGCGCTCGCGTGCGGGGCGGGCCAGAGGGCGGTGGGCGCGGAGTTCAGGGTCATGGCTGCCACTTTAGTGGCTGAAGGCGATCGGAAATCCTGAGCAGATGCACCGGAACCCGACCGAATGCGCACCGCCGCCGCCCGGGGAGGTCCGGGAACGGAGCGGGATCGCCCGGTTCGCGCCCCCGCGGGGCGCCGCGTCGGCCCGCGTCGGCCCGGTGCGGCGCCCCGCCGCCGCCTTCCGCCGCTCTCCGCGCCCTTCCGCCGCTCCCCACGCCCTTCCGTCGGCCTTCCGCCGGAACCCCCGGCCCCCGATCCCCCCGGTCGGGTGGCCCCGGCCCCGGACCCCACCGGCGGGGCCCGCCCTCGCACCGGGGCCCTGCCCTCCTACCCGTGGGGCCCGCCCTCCCGCCGGCAGGACGGGGCCGGTCGCCGGGGAAGCCCGCCCCGTCGCCGGGACCCCGCCGGGAGGCGCTCGACCCCCGCCGGGAGCAGGCGCACACCCCGCCCGGGGAACGGGAGAAGGGCGCGTACCCCGACAGGGGGAGGGGGGTTGAGCCACCGCCGACCCCGCCCGGGGGAGGAGAGCCGCCACCGGCCGGGCCTTCTCACACCCCCAGCAGCCAGCGCCCCCCGCCGGCCAGCGAGGACAGCGACACCACGTGGAAGAGGAAGAGCCAGACACCCGCCGGGGCGTGGGTCAGCCGGGCGAGCTGGTCCGCGTCCGAGTCACCGGCGCCGCCGCGCGCCCGCTTGGACTGGAGCTCGAACGCCGGGCGCACCCCGCCGAGCAGCAGGAACCACACCACCGCGTACGCGAACGCCGCCTGCACCTGCGGCCCGGTCAGCCAGGACACCAGCAGGAAGGTGCCGCCGGCCAGCACCACCGTCAGGACCCCGTAGGCGTTGCGGACCATCACCAGCAGGGCGGCCAGCAGCGCCGTCGCCAGCCACAGCAGCAGCGTGATGCGCCCGCCGGCCAGCAGCGCCGCGCCGCCCAGCCCCAGCAGCGGCGGCGCGGGGTAGCCCGCGAGCGCGGTCAGGACCATGCCCGGCCCGTGCGGCCTGCCCCGGCTCACGGTGAGCCCGCTGGTGTCCGAGTGCAGGGTGATCCCCGTCAGGGTGCGGCCGGTCAGCAGCGCCACCAGCCCGTGCCCGCCCTCGTGGGCGATGGTGATCGCGTTGCGCGCCAGGCGCCAGGGCGCGGGCGGCACGACCGCTGCGAGCGCGGCGGCCAGTGTCGCGACCACCACCCAGAGGGCGGGCGCGGGCTGGGTGCCGGATACCTCGTCCCACAGGGAGGGGAGCGAGGCCGATGCGAGGTGGTGCATGTTCTGCGGAGGCTCCTCGTCGGTGCGCGGGGTCTGGCAGTGTGGCACGTATGTGCGGACGGTACGCGGCCAGTCGTCGCCCCGAGGATCTCGCGGGGACCTTCGGGATCGAGAAGTGGGAGCCCGGGGAGGCCCTGGAACCCGACTACAACGTCGCCCCCACCAAAGAGGTGTACGCGGTCCTGGACCGCCCCCTCAAGGACAGCGGCGACCCCCGGCCGGTGCGCCAGCTCCGTCGGCTGCGGTGGGGCCTGGTCCCGTCCTGGTCCCGGTCGCCCGAGGGCGCCGCGCGGATGATCAACGCGCGGGCGGAGACCGTCCACGAGAAGCCGTCCTTCCGCCGCGCCCTCGCCGCCCGGCGCTGCATCCTGCCCGCCGACGGCTACTACGAGTGGGTCACCGGCGGGCAGGAGCGCGAACTGGAGGTCGAGGGGCGCCGCAAGCGGCCCCGCAAGCAGCCCTACTTCGTCACCCCGGCCGACGGCTCGGTGTTCGCCATGGCCGGGCTGTACGAGTTCTGGCGGGACCGGACGCTCCCCGACGACCACCCGGGGGCCTGGTGGGTGACCTGCTCGGTGATCACGACCGAGGCGGAGACCACCCCGCTCGCCTCCGCCCCGGAGGGCGGGCCGCGTGCTTTGGCCGACATCCATCCCCGGATGCCGCTGATGCTGACGCCCGACCACTGGGACGCCTGGCTCGATCCGGCCCGCACCGACCCGCACGACCTGGCCCCGCTGCTCGCGCCGCCGCCCGCCGGGCTGCTGCGCGCCTTCCCCGTCCCCACCGCGGTCAGCAACGTCCGCAACAACGGCCCGGAGCTGCTGAAGGAGCTGGAGGCCCCCGAAGAGGGCACACTCTTCTGACGTGACGACCGACACCCCGGACCCCCGGGCATCCACCCCCGGCACTCCCGGACCCGGCACTGCTGGACCCGGCGCGCCGGGCTCCCCGGCCCCCGCCCCCGCCCCCGCCGTGACCACCGAGACCGTCGGCACCGACGCCGGGCCCGCCCGCGTCACCTGGCACCCGGCGGCGCGCCCCCGCCTCGTCCTCGCCCTGGGCCACGGCGCGGGGGGCGGCATCGAGGCCCGGGACCTGCGCGCGCTGGCCGCGGAGCTGCCGGGGCACGGCGTCAGCGTCGCCCTGGTCGAACAGCCCTGGCGGGTGGCCGGGAAGAGGCTCGCGCCCGCGCCCCGGACCCTGGACACCGGCTGGCACGGCGTCTGGCCCGCGCTGGCCGCGCCCGGACTTCCGGTCGTCTCCGGCGGGCGCAGCGCCGGGGCCCGCGTCGCCTGCCGCACCGCCGCCGGTCTCGGGGCGGCCGCCGTGCTCGCCCTCGCCTTCCCCCTGCACCCGCCGGGCCGGCCCGAGCGGTCCCGCGCGGACGAACTGCTCGGCACCGGTGTGCCCACCCTGGTGGTCCAGGGCGGCAACGACCCGTTCGGGAGGCCGGAGGAGTTCCCCGGCGGCGCGCACCGCCTGGTCGGCGTGGACCACGCCGACCACGGCTTCGCCGTCCCGAAGCGCGCCCCCGTCACCGAGGAGGAGACCCTGGCGGCGATCACCGGGGCCGTCGTCCGGTGGACGGCGTCACTCGCCCGGCGCTCCCGGGAATGACGAGCGGACGTCCGCTGTTGTGGCGGACGTACGCTGCTGAGTCCTCAGCGCCGCCGCCGTAGGAGAGGAAGTCCGCCCCATGGGTTCGACCTTCTGCCCAGCCCGCAGCCCACGCCAGGACCTGGACTGGACCGTGCTGCACGCGGCGAAGAACGCCCCTGTTCGGGCGGCGGGCGGACAGGATCGTCGTCTATCCTCCGATTCGAGTGGGACCGCTCTCGGTCCCACGACATCACTGGAGGAGGTGGGTCCGGTCACCGGTACCGACGCAGGCACCGATCATGGCCAGCCCGAGCGGCCCGAGGGCCGGGACGGGGACGCGGAGACGGCCGCCGAGCGCAGCGCGCGCTTCGAGCGGGACGCCCTCGAGTTCCTCGACCAGATGTACTCGGCGGCGCTGCGCATGACGCGCAACCCCGCCGACGCCGAGGACCTGGTGCAGGAGACGTACGCCAAGGCCTACGCGTCCTTCCACCAGTTCCGCGAGGGCACCAATCTCAAGGCGTGGCTGTACCGGATTCTCACCAACACGTTCATCAACTCGTACCGCAAGAAGCAGCGCGAACCCCAGCGCAGCGCGGCCGAGGAGATCGAGGACTGGCAGCTCGCGCGCGCCGAGTCGCACATGTCGACGGGGCTGCGCTCCGCGGAGTCGCAGGCGCTCGACCACCTGCCCGACTCGGACGTGAAGGAGGCGCTCCAGGCGATCCCCGAGGAGTTCCGCATCGCCGTCTATCTGGCCGATGTCGAGGGGTTTGCGTACAAGGAGATCGCGGACATCATGGGGACACCCATCGGCACGGTGATGTCCCGGCTGCACCGTGGACGCCGTCAGCTCCGCGGCATGCTGGAGGACTACGCGCGTGACCGCGGGCTGGTCCCCGCCGGCGCCGGAAAGTCGAACGAAGCGAAAGGCTCGGGGTCATGAGCTGTGGAGAGCCGCACGAGACGGACTGCGGCGAGATCCTCGATCATCTCTATGAGTTCCTCGACCACGAGATGCCGGACTCGGACTGCGTGAAGTTCGAGCACCACTTCGAGGAATGCTCGCCCTGCCTGGAGAAGTACGGGCTGGAGCAGGCCGTGAAGAAGCTGGTCAAGCGCTGCTGCGGCCAGGACGACGTGCCGGGCGACCTGCGGGCCAAGGTGATGGGCCGCATCGAGCTGATCCGCTCCGGCGGAACGGTGCCCGACCACGACGTCACGGCCGCGCCGCCGGCTCCCCAGGAGTCCTGAGCCCCGCCGGGCGCCCGCTCGCGGCGGAGCGCGCCGCCGGGCCTCCGCCCGTCGTGGAGCGCCCGCGCAACGGCGGACCCGGGCCCGTCCCGCGCCGCCCCGGGCGCCGTCCCCCCTTCCGGGAACCGGGCCTTGAGGCCCCCTCGTGTCACGGCGACACGCGCCATCACTCATCCGTGCTAATCCGCCGCTTATCTGCCCGCGCCTCCCCCCTGCCGCCCTAGGCTCCGGAAGCCTGACAGGCATGTCCGGGGAGGTGCTCATGGACGCGGTACCCGCGCGGGCACGTGTGTACGTCGCCGGTGCGGTCGTGGCCGCCCTGTACTGCCTGCGCCCCCTGCCCGGGCCGCGCACCCCCTGGTGGGCGGTGCTGCTGCTCGCCGTGCTGTACGCCGGGGGCGAGCGGTTCGCCCGCAGCCGCAACGTCGGCACCTGCTACCCCGTCCTGCTCACCGGCGCCTTCCTGCTGCCGCCGCCCGCCGCCGCCGTGGTGGCGTTCTCCGGGTCGCTGTCGGCGCCCGTGTCCCGGCCGCCGGCCACCCTGCGGCGGCTGTGGCGCTCGGCGCAGCTCACCCTCGCGGTGTGGGCCACGTCCCGGACGCACTGGGGGCTCGGCGGCCGGGACGCCGTGGTGGCCCCCGACTTCCCCTTCGTGCTGGTGCCGGCGGGTGCCGGGGCACTGGTCTTCTGCCTGGTCCTGACCGTGCTGGACGGCGGCATCCTGGTGCTGGCCGACCGGGTGCCGGCGGCGCGGGCCTGGCGGGGCCTGTTCTCCCGCTCGCTCGCCCCGATCGTGGTGCACGGGCTCGCCGGGCTGATGATGGCCGTCCTCTGGCGCAGCCCCTACGGTCCGGTCGCCGCGCTGCTGGTGCTGCCGCCGATGTGGCTGGCCTGGTGGGCCTTCGCCCAGTACCACCGGGAGCGGGCCGCGCACCGGGCGACCATCCGGGCCCTGGTCCAGGCCGTGGACATCAAGGACGGCTACACCCGCGGGCACAGCGAGCGGGTCGGCCGGGCCTCGATGATGATCGCCCGTGAACTGGGCATGGACGACGAGCGCGTCGAACTGCTGCGCTTCGCCGGAATCCTGCACGACGTGGGCAAACTCGGCGTCCCCACCCGGCTGCTGCGCAAGGACGGCCCGCTCACCCCCGAGGAGCGGCGGGTGATCGAGCTGCACCCCGAGTACGGGCACGAGATGGTGCGGGGCATCCGCTTCCTCGGCGAGGCCCGCGCGGCCGTCCTCCACCACCACGAGCGGCTGGACGGCAGCGGATACCCGTATGGGCTGGTGGGCACCCAGATCCCCGAGTCGGCCCGGGTGGTGGCCGTCGCCGACGCCTTCGACGCGATGACCTCCACCCGCTCCTACAGCAGGGCCCGGCCCGTCGCGGTCGCCGTGCGCGAGCTCCAGCGGTGCGCCGGGGCGCAGTTCGACCCCCGGATGGTCGATGCGCTGGTCGACGCCCTCACCGCGCACGGCTGGCAGCCCGCGGTCACGGCCGACGAGGGCCCGGCCCCGGTCTCCGGCCCCGCCGGGGAGCGGGGCCCCCACTCCGCCCCGGACCCGGACTCCCGCCCCGCCCCGGACCCCGGCCGCGGTCCCGCCCCGCGCGTGGCCGCCGACCGTGCGGCGCGCCCCGCGCAGGCCCCGAACCCCGGGTCCGCCGGGTCCGTCCCGTGTCCCGGGCCCGCGCCGCGTCCTGGGCCCGCGCCGCATCCCGGGTCTACCGGGCCCGCGCCGCATCCCGGGCCCGCGCCGCATCCCGCGCTTCCGCCCACCGTCCCGGCCGACCGTTCCCCGTGCCCCGCCGCCCCCGGCCAGGCCCCGCACCATCCCGCCGGTGGGTCCGCCCCGCGGCCCGCCCCCGGGAGCGCCCCGGCCGCCCCCGGCTGCCCGCCCGGCGCGCGGGACGCCGCGCGGGATGCCGGGCGGGAGGGCGCGCGGGACGGCGCCGCCCGCGGCGGGGTCGGCGAAGGGGTGCCGTAGCAATGGCCCGCCACGCGGTGGCGGCGCCGGGCGCGCTGCCCCTGATGTACGCCGCCGCCGGTGCGCTCGCCGCCGGATGCCTCGCCGCGGTGCTCCGGTCGGGCCCCGAGCAGCGGTCGGTGGCCCTCGCCTTCGGCGCCCTCGTCGCCCTCGGCGAGCTGACCCGGCGGCCCACCCCCGGGGTGCGCGAGGCCGCTCCGCTGGGAGCCGCCGGGGCCCTCGCCTACGCCCTGCTCGGGGACGTCGCCGGGCGGCCCGCCCAGCACGGCGCGGCCCAGGCCGTCACCGTGGTCCTCGCCGCCTCCCTGCTCGGCAGCGTCCCCCGGGTCGCCCTGGGCCGGGGCCCGCGGCCCGATCAGCTCGCCCGGCGCGTGCTCACCGTCGCCCTCGCCGCCGTCTGCTTCCGGCCCCTGGCCGAGCGGGGCGTCCTCGATGACGCGGGCGGTCCCGCCCACGCCGTGGCGCTGGTCGCGCTGCTCGCCCTGACCGCCCTCTGCGACGCGGTGCTCGCCGCCCTCGCCCGGCGGGCGCGCACCGGCTGGCCCCTCGCGCCGCTGCTGCGCCAGGAACTGCGCGCCATGTCCGGGGTGGCCGCCGCGGTCTGCGCCACCGGTGCCGCGATGGCCCTCGCGGTGGCCGTCGCCGGGCTCTGGGCGCTGCCCGTCCTCTCCGTGCCGCTGCTGCTGGCCCAGCTCGCCCACCGGCGCTACGCCGCCGTCCGCGCCACCTACCGGCAGACCATCGCCTCCCTCGCCCGGGCCACCGAGATCGCCGGGTGCACCCCCGCGGGGCACGCCCGCCGGGTCGCCGAGCTGAGCGTCGCCGTCGGCCGGGACCTCGGCCTGTCCGGACCGGGGCTGACGGTGCTGGAGTACGCCGCCCTGATGCACGACATCGGCCAGCTCAGCCTCGTCGACCCGGTCCCCGGGGGCGCCACCGCCGGGCTGCCCGCCGCCGAGCAGCGCCGGATCGCCCTGCTGGGCGGGGCGGTGGTCCGCCGGACCGGGGTCGACCCGGCCGTCGCCGTGGTCGTGGAGCGCCAGGCGGACCCCTGGCCGGAGCAGCCGGCCGCCGCCCGGATCGTGCGGACGGTCAACGCCTACGACGAGCGGGCCCGGCGGTCCGGCCGTCCCCGGGACCCGGCCGCCCTGGAGGGACTCCGTCCGGCCGCCGGGGGCGACTACGCTCCCGACGTCGTGGAGGCCCTGGCGCGGGTGCTCTCCCGGAGCGCCCCGGCGGAGCGGCGCGGAGTGGCGGAAAGGCGCCTTATCCCGCCCGCCGCGGGGTAACCCATGGGTAATGAGCGCCGGTCCAGCCGCACGTGGTTGGATGCGAAGGAGAGGGTGTCCGGGGGCACAGCCAGCCCACTGAACGGAACTGGCAGGCGGGAATCGTGAGGATCTTCGGCAAGGGACGGCACCGGCCCTCCGCCTCCTGGCGGCAGGCCACCGACCGGGCGTTCACGCTGATCGGCGACGGCCGCTACGAGGACGCGGGAGCCCTGCTGACGCGCGCCGCCGACCTGGAGCCCTGGCTGTCGGAGTCCTGGTTCAACCTCGCCCTGCTGCACAAGTTCCGGCACGACTGGGAGCAGGCGCGGGCGGCCGGGCTGCGCGCGGTGGCCCTGCTCGACCGCGACAACGGCGCCCCCGACTGGTGGAACGTGGGCATCGCCGCGACCGCCCTCCAGGACTGGCCGCTGGCCCGGCGCGCCTGGCAGGCGTACGGGCTGCGCACACCCGGCAGCGCCACCGACGCGGGCGAGCCGCTGGGCATGGAGCTGGGCAGCGCCGCCGTGCGGCTGTCCCCGGAGGGGGAGGCCGAGGTGGTGTGGGGGCGGCGGCTGGACCCCGCCCGCGTCGAGGTGCTGTCCATCCCGCTGCCGTCCTCCGGCCGCCGCTGGGGCGAGGTCGTCCTGCACGACGGGGTGCCGCACGGCGAGCGGACCACCGGCGCCGGGCACGCCTACCCCGTCTTCGACGAGATCGAGCTGTGGGCGCCCTCGCCCGTGCCCACCTGGGTGGTGCTGCTGGAGGCGGCCACCGAGGCCGACCGGGACGCCCTGGAGCGGCTCGCCGCCGACGCCGGGTTCGCCGCCGAGGACTGGTCGTCCTCCGTCCGGCTGCTGTGCCGGACGTGCTCGGAGTCCCGGATGCCGTCCGACGAGGGCGACGGCGAGCATCTCGATCCGCACGACCACAGCGAGCCCGGACACCCCGGCCCCCTGGGCCACCGCACCGACGGGCAGCAGTGGGTGCCGGAGCGCGAGTGCGGGGTGGCCGCCCCGGCCGGCCTGGTGCGGGGCCTGCTGGACGGGTGGGTCGCGGACAGCCCGGACTCACGGGACTGGCGAGACCTGGAAGAGGTCTGCTGAGCCCTCCCCGTAGGCTTTGACGAGCATCATTCGTTCCAGGAAGGCAGGCATACGTCGGTCATGGCCCAGCAGGACACCGAACAGCAGCACGCGGGCGTGCTCCCCGTCGACCCGGACGGGTACGTCATCGACACGGAGGACTGCGACGAGCGCGAGGCCGAGTGGCGTGGCCGCGGCACCTCCCGGCCCATCACGGTCGTCGGGAACCCGGTGCTGCACAAGGAGTGCCGGGACGTCACCGACTTCGGCGACGAGCTGCGGACCCTCGTCGCCGACATGTTCGCCAGCCAGCACACGGCCGAGGGCGTGGGCCTGGCCGCGAACCAGATCGGCGTCGACGCGAAGGTCTTCGTCTACGACTGCCCCGACGACGAGGGCGTCCGCCACGTCGGGGTGATCTGCAACCCCCGGCTGGTCGACCTGCCCGCCGACCGGCGCAGCCTGGACGACAGCAACGAGGGCTGCCTCTCCGTCCCGACCGCCTACGCCTCCCTCGCCCGCCCCGACTACGCCGAGGTGACCGGGCAGGACGAGCGGGGCAACCCGGTCAGGGTGCGCGGCACCGGCTACTTCGCCCGCTGCCTCCAGCACGAGACCGACCACCTGTACGGGTACCTGTACATCGACCGGCTCTCCAAGCGCGAACGCAAGGACGCCCTGCGGCAGATGGCCGAGAACGAGCCCCGCTACCCCGTGGTCCCCAACGACTGACCCGGCCCCGCCGGCCCCGGCTCCCGTCCGGGGCCGGTCCCGGCCCCTTTCGCGCGGCGCCCGTCCGGAACCTCCGGCGGGCGCCGTTCCGCTGCCGGAACGCGCCACACCAGGAGGATTCCGGCACCGGGGAGCAGTGAACGCGGCAAATCCATTCCCAGAGGGGCCGGTTGTGGTGCTGAATGGAAGTGCGGGGATACGCGCGGGCGTACGTCCCGCTCAGTGCGAGGAGCGCGCCAGCTGCGGCTGAGAGGGGTTTGTACGTGCATGTTTTCTCACACGGCACCGCAACGACGACGATCGAGGTACCGCCTTCACTCCGTCTTCCCCTGATAGAGGCGGAATTTCCCCGGCAAGTGCACCCTTATTGGCCCAGGCTCCAGGAGAACACCCGCGCCTGGCTGGAGGAAAAGCGGCTGATGCCGCCGGGCCTGGTCCATGAATATGCCGACGGCCTGTGCTACACGGACCTCATGGCGGGCTACTACCTGGGCGCCCCCGACGTGGTGATGCAGGCGATAGCCGACTTCAGCGCGTGGTTCTTCGTCTGGGACGACCGGCACGACCGCGACGTCGTCCACGGGCGGGCCGCCGACTGGCGGCGGCTGCGCGACGCCCTGCACGCCGCGCTCGACGCGCCCGCCGGCCACCTGCGCCACGAGGACGCGCTGGTCGCCGGGTTCGCGGACGGCGTGCTGCGGCTGCACGCCTTTCTCCCGGCGAGCTGGAACGCCCGCTTCGCCCGCCATTTCCACGCGGTCATCGGGGCGTACGACCGGGAATTCCACAACCGCACCCGCGGCGTGGTGCCCTCGGTCGAGGAATACCTCCGGCTGCGCCGACTCACATTCGCGCACTGGATCTGGACCGACCTGCTGGAGCCGAGCGCCGGACGGGAACTCCCGGAACCGGTGCGCAAACACCCCGCCTACCGCCGCGCCGCCCTCCTCAGCCAGGAGTTCGCCGCCTGGTACAACGACCTCTGCTCGCTCCCCAAGGAACTGGCGGGCGACGAGGTCCACAATCTCGGGATCAGCCTCGTCACCCATCACGGCCTGACCCTGGAAGAGGCCGTCGGAGAAGTCAGGCGCCGTGTCGAGGAATGCGTCACCGAATTCCTCGGCGCCGAACGGGACGCGGTGCTCCTCGCCGACGCCCTCGCCGACGGCACCGCGCGCGGAAGGGAATTGAGCGCCGCGGTGCGGGCCTGCGTCGGCAATATGCGGAACTGGTTCAGTTCCGTCTACTGGTTCCACCACGAGTCGGGCCGCTACCGGGTGGACACCTGGGACGACCGCTCCACGCCCCCGTACGTCGACAACGAAGCGGCAGGTGAGAAATGACCGTGGATTCGGTCAGCCCCAGGACCGACCCCGGGCCGCGGATGCCCCCCGTCGCCGGCGGCCGTGTGCCGCTCCTCGGCCACGGCTGGCGGCTCGCCCGCGACCCGCTGGCCTTCATGGCCCAGCTCCGCGACCACGGCGACGTCGTCCGGCTCCGGCTCGGCCCCAAGACCGTCTACGCGGTGACGACCCCGGCCCTCACCGGCGCCCTCGCCCTGAGCCCCGACTACCACATCGCCGGACCGCTCTGGGAGTCGCTGGAGGGCCTGGTCGGCAAGGAGGGCGTGGCCACCTCCAACGGCGCGCTCCACCGCCGCCAGCGGCGCACCATCCAGCCCGCCTTCCGGCTGGACGCCATCCCCGCCTACGGGCCGATCATGGAGGAGGAGGCGCACGCGCTCACCGAGCGCTGGCGGCCGGGCGTCACCGTCGACGCCACCTCCGAGTCCTTCCGGGTGGCCGTCCGGGTCGCCGCCCGCTGCCTGCTGCGCGGCCAGTACATGGACGAGCGGGCCGAACGGCTGTGCGGGGCGCTCGCCACCGTCTTCCGTGGCATGTACCGGCGCATGGTGGTGCCGCTCGGGCCGCTCTACCGGCTGCCGCTGCCGTCCAACCGGGCCTTCAACAGCGCGCTGGCCGACCTCCACCGGGTGGTCGACGAGATCATCGCGGAGCGCCGAGCCTCCGGGCACCGGCCGGACGACCTGCTGACCGCCCTGCTGGAGGCGGAGGACGAGAACGGCGACCCCATCGGCGAACAGGAGATCCACGACCAGGTCGTCGCGATCCTCACCCCCGGCAGCGAGACCATCGCCTCCACGGTCATGTGGTTGCTCCAGGCACTCTCCGCGCACCCGGAGCACGCCGACCGGATCCGCGCGGAGGTCCTCGGTGTCACCGGCGGACGCCCGGTGGCCTTCGACGACGTGCGCAGCCTGCCCCACACCGGCAACGTCATCGTGGAGGCCATGCGCCTGCGCCCGGCCGTCTGGGTGCTGACCCGGCGCGCGGTGGCCGACACCGAACTCGGCGGCTACCGCATCCCGGCCGGGACGGACATCATCTACAGCCCGTACGCCATCCAGCGCGATCCCCGCTCGTACGCCCGCCACCTGGAGTTCGACCCGGACCGCTGGCTCCCGGAGCGGGTGACGGAACTGCCGAAGTACGCCATGCGGCCCTTCAGCGTGGGCAACCGCAAGTGCCCCAGCGACCACTTCTCCATGGCCCAGCTCACGCTGATCACGGCGGCGCTGGCCACCCGGTACCGCTTCGAGCAGGTGGCCGGATCCCGGGACACGGTCCATGTGGGCATCACGCTGCGCCCCCACAAGCTGCTGGTCAGACCCGTGGAGCGGTGACGCGGGGCGGGGAGGTGCCGAGGGGGGAGGGAGCCGGGGTGACCCGGCCCCTTCCCCCGTCCGGCACCGAGGTGCCCGGACCTCAGAAGTCCTCGTCCAGGTCGACGGTGCCCTCCACCGCCACCTGGTACGCCGAGGCGCGCCGCTCGAAGAAGTTGGTCAGCTCCTGCACCCCCTGAAGCTCCATGAAGGAGAAGGGGTTCTCCGACCCGTACACCGGGGCGAAGCCCAGCCGGGTGAGGCGCTGGTCGGCCACGCACTCCAGGTACTGGCGCATCGAGTCGGTGTTCATGCCGGGCAGACCCTCGCCGCACAGGTCGCGCGCGAACTGCAGCTCGGCCTCGACGGCCTCCCGCAGCATGTCGGTCACCTGCTCCTGGAGCCGGTCGTCGAACAGGTCCGGCTCCTCCTTGCGCACGGTGTCCACCACGTCGAACGCGAACGACATGTGCATCGTCTCGTCCCGGAACACCCAGTTGGTGCCGGTCGCCAGCCCGTGCAGCAGACCGCGGCTGCGGAACCAGTAGACGTAGGCGAAGGCGCCGTAGAAGAACAGGCCCTCGATGCAGGCCGCGAAGCAGATCAGGTTCAGCAGGAAGCGGCGGCGGTCGGCCCGCGTCTCCAGCCGGTCGACGGTCTCCACGGAGTCCATCCACCGGAAGCAGAACTCGGCCTTCTCGCGGATGGAGGGGATGTTCTCCACGGCCGCGAAGGCCGCCGCCCGGTCCTCCGGATCGGGGAGGTAGGTGTCCAGCAGGGTCAGGTAGAACTGGACGTGGACGGCCTCCTCGAACAGCTGCCGGCTCAGGTACAGCCGCGCCTCGGGGGAGTTGATGTGCTTGTAGAGGGTCAGCACCAGGTTGTTGGCCACGATCGAGTCGCCCGTCGCGAAGAAGGCGATCAGACGGCCGATGAGGTGCTGCTCCTCGGGGGTCAGCCGGGCCAGGTCGGCGACGTCGGAGTGGAGGTCGACCTCCTCGACGTGCCAGGTGTTCTTGATGGCGTCCCGGTAGCGCTCGTAGAAGTCCGGGTAGCGCATGGGGCGCAGGGTCAGTTCGAAGCCCGGGTCGAGCAGGTTCTTGGTCGCGGCGGTCGCGGCGGGCGCGGCGGGCCGCTCTCCGGAGCCGTCGGCGGAGGCGGTCTCGGTGTGCTGGGTGGTCATTACTGGCAGGCCTCGCAGGACTCGGGGTTTTCCAGGGAGCAGGCGACCGCGTCCGGGTCGGCGCTCTGCTGGGCGGGTACGGCGGCACGCGCCCCGGCGGCGCGGGCGATCCGCGTCGCGGGACGGGAGCGCAGGTAGTAGGTGGTCTTCAGGCCCCGCTTCCAGGCGTACGCGTACATCGAGGAGAGCTTTCCGATGGTCGGCGTCTCCAGGAACAGGTTGAGCGACTGGGCCTGGTCCAGGTACGGGGTGCGGGCGGCGGCCATGTCGATCAGGCCGCGCTGCGGGATCTCCCAGGCGGTGCGGTAGAGGTCGCGCACCTCCTCGGGGATCCAGGCGAAGTCCCGCACGGAGCCGTTGGCCTCGCGCAGCGCCTCGCGGGTGCGGGCGTCCCAGACGCCGAGCCGCTTGAGGTCCTCCACCAGATAGGAGTTGACCTGGAGGAACTCGCCGGACAGGGTCTCGCGCTTGAACAGGTTGGACACCTGCGGCTCGATGCACTCGTAGACGCCCGCGATGGAGGCGATGGTGGCCGTCGGCGCGATGGCCAGGAGCAGCGCGTTGCGCAGACCGGTGGTGGCGATGCGCTCCCGCAGGGCCGCCCAGCGCTCCGGCCACTCCGGCCGCACGCCGTAGTGGTCGGGGTGCAGCACGCCCCGGGCGGTGCGGGTGCTCTCCCAGGCCGGCAGCGGGCCCGAGCGCTCGGCGAGGTCCGCGGAGGTCTCGTAGGCGGCGAGCATGATCCGCTCGGCGATCCGGGTGGACAGGGCCTTCGCGGCGGGGGAGTCGAAGGGCAGGCGCAGCCGGAAGAAGACGTCCTGGAGGCCCATCACGCCGAGGCCGACCGGGCGCCAGCGGGCGTTGGAGCGGCCCGCCTGCTCGGTCGGGTAGAAGTTGATGTCGACGACCCGGTCCAGGAAGGTCACGGCCGTGCGCACGGTGGCGTCCAGCCGCTCCCAGTCCATGTCCCCGGCCGCCGTGTCGACGAACGCCCCGAGGTTGACGGAGCCCAGGTTGCAGACGGCCGTCTCCCCGTCGTCGGTGACCTCGATGATCTCCGTGCAGAGGTTGGAGGAGTGGACGACGTGGCCCGGCTCGGCGGTCTGGTTGGCGGTGCGGTTGGCGGCGTCCTTGAAGGTCATCCAGCCGTTGCCGGTCTGCGCCAGGGTGCGCATCATCCGCCCGTACAGCTCCCGCGCCGAAAGCGTCCTGCGGGCCAGCCCGGCCTCCTCGGCCGCTCGGTAGGCGGCGTCGAACTCCTCGCCCCACAGATCGGTGAGCCCGGGGACGTCGGCGGGGGAGAACAGCGACCAGTCGCCGTCCGCGTCCACCCGGCGCATGAACTCGTCGGGGATCCAGTGCGCGAGGTTCAGGTTGTGGGTGCGGCGGGCGTCCTCGCCGGTGTTGTCCCGCAGCTCCAGGAACTCCTCGATGTCCGCGTGCCAGGTCTCCAGGTAGACCGCCGCGGCCCCCTTGCGCCGGCCGCCCTGGTTCACGGCGGCGACCGAGGCGTCCAGGGTCTTCAGGAACGGGACGATGCCGTTGGAGTGCCCGTTGGTGCCGCGGATCAGCGAACCCCGGGAGCGGATGCGGGAGTAGGCGATGCCGATGCCGCCGGCGTGCTTGGACAGGCGGGCGACCTGGTGGAGCCGGTCGTAGAGGGAGTCCAGCTCGTCCTTGGGGGAGTCGAGGAGGTAGCAGGACGACATCTGGGCGTGCCGGGTGCCCGAGTTGAACAGGGTGGGGGAGGAGGGCAGGTAGTCGAGGCGGCTCATCAGCCCGTAGAGCGCGTCCACCTCGTCGAGGACCCGGGTGCCGGTCGCCGCGTCCGGCGCCGTGTCGTCCGCGAGGCCCGCGGCGACGCGCAGCAGGAAGTGCTGGGGCGTCTCGACGACCTTGCGGGTGACCGGGTGGCGCAGCAGATAGCGGCTGTGCAGGGTGCGCAGGCCGAAGTAGCCGAAGCGGTCGTCGGCGTCCGGGTCGATCAGGGCGTCCAGGTGCTCCGCGTGCTTGAGGACGAACGCGGCGGTCCGGTCGCCGATCAGGCCCTCGCGGTGCCCGGTGGCGACGGACTCGGTGAACCGGGTGACGCCCTGGGAGGCGGCCTCGGCGCGGATGCCGATGGTCAGCAGCCGGGCGGCCAGCCGCGAGTAGACGGGGTCCTCCGAGATCAGCCCCGCCGCGGTCTCCGTGGCCAGCTCGCGCAGCTCGGCCTCGTCGGCGTGGGCGGACCGGCCGCGCAGCGCGGCGGCGGCGACCCGGCCGGGGTCGGCGTCGGGGAGGTCGGCGGTCAGCCCGGTCAGGGTGCGCAGCAGCGCGGTACCGGGACCGTCGGTTCCCGCGGACGCGGGGGCGGCCGCCACCGGGGCGGTCGTCACCGTGGCTGGAGCCGTCACCCGGATCGCTGAGGCCGGATCGGCTGGCGCGGTGGTCACGTGGAGCACTCCCTCGCTCGGCACGGGGCCATGCGGAGGGCAGGGGCAGCTCACGAGCGCACGGGGCGGTCGAGTCCACCGACCCACTCCGCGAGGCCCGGACGTCATGGCACCCGGCCGGGACGGCAGGGCGCACTGCCGGCAGGTCCTCGGACTGACAAGCGTGCGGAAACGCGCGAGTACACCGTTGCGGGACAGTTCCGGATTCGCACCGGATTCCCCTGCGACGACAGCGAGCATGAGCATACATCTTGTGCCGGGGAGCGGAAGCACCCCCAGATGTAGTGTCGCGCTCGGCGGGAGAGGCGGGCGGGGGCAGGCCCTCGGGGTGCCTCGCGGGGGCGCCGCGGCGGACCGGCGGGGGCCTCGTGGCGGCCCGCTGGCGGCCCCGCGACTGCGGGGCGGGGACCCCCTCGGCGGTTCGGCGCGGAGCCTCGGCGGGGGCGCGGCGCCGCTCCGGAGGGCCGGATTCCGTCGGTGCCGGGACCCGGCCGCGCAAGGGGCCGACCCCCCCCCGCACGGTACCGCGCGCGCCGGGGCGCGGGACGGGGACCCCGGACACGTGGGCCGGGGCCGGTCGGCCGGTGGGGTGGCGGGGCGGTGGGGCGGTGGGACGGTGCCGGGACCCCATGGGTGCCGGGTCGCGGCAAGGGGTGACGGGGGTGGGTGACGGGGGGCGGGACCCGGCGGTGGCGCGGTGCCGTGGCGGCGCTCGTGATGTCGGACACGTTCGCGTGTCCCGTGACCCCGGACACATCCGACGAGCCCCGCGGACGCGTCCGCCGCGTCCGCGGTGACATGTACACACGGTGTGCGACGGCCCCTCGGCCGGGGGTGCCGCCGTGCGGCGGAGTGGACGGGGCGCTCGCCGTCGCCGTCGGCTCAGCGGCCCCTACGTTCTCGGTGACCTCCGCTGCGACGACGGCCCGCGGTGCGTGACGGCTTCCCGTGGTCGTGTGTCCGACGCCGTCCGCGTCCGCCGCATCCGGTGCGGGTGACCTCTTTCGCGCCCGCCGTGCCCGAGGGATACGGCGAGGGGCCGCCGGACCGCTCCGACGGCCCGTCGATCTCGTCGCGCCCCACACCGTTGGGCGGCGCGGCGCGCGGCTGCCGGGCTGACGGGCTGACGGGGTGGGGGGCGGGGTGCGAGCGACGTCCCGCACTCCGCCCCCCACCCCGTCCCGTTCAGCGCGCGCTGTCCGCCGTGGCCGGCGGCGTCTCCACCACGACGCCCGGGTCGCCCGCGTCCGCCGTGTAGTCCTCCGGGCGGGTCTCGTCGACGCCGTCCGGCGCCTTCACGGCCCGCAGGACGACGGTGAGGACCACCGTCACCGCGACATTGAGCACGAAGGCCGTGAGGCCGAGGTAGCCGATCTCCCCGATGCCCGGGATCTCCTTGGCCGAGCCGCCGAAGTGCTTCTGGGTCGGCGAGGCCACCCCGTAGGCGGCGACCGTGCCGTAGGCCATGCCGACCGCCCAGCCGCCGAGCAGCGCCCAGCGGTGGAACCAGCGGGTGAACAGGCCGCCCACCAGGGCCGGGAAGGTCTGCAGGATCCAGATGCCGCCGAGGAGCTGGAAGTTGATCGCGACGGTCTTGTCCATGCCGAGGACGAAGATCAGCGCGCCCACCTTGACCAGCAGCGACACCAGCTTGGAGACGCGGGTCTCCTCCCGGGGCGTGGCGTCCGGCCTGATGAAGTCCTTGTAGATGTTGCGGGTGAACAGGTTCGCGGCCGCGATGGACATGATCGCCGCCGGGACCAGCGCGCCGATGCCGATGGCGGCGAAGGCCACGCCCGCGAACCAGTCGGGGAACATCGTCTCGAAGAGCTGGGGGATGGCGAGCTGGCCGTTCTTCACCTTGATCCCGGCCGCGACGGCCATGAAGCCGAGCAGGCCCAGCAGGCCCAGCATCAGCGAGTACAGCGGCAGGATCGTGGTGTTGCGCCGGATCACCTCGCGGCTGCGCGAGGACAGGGTCGCGGTGATCGAGTGCGGGTACATGAACAGCGCGAGCGCCGAGCCCAGCGCCAGCGTGGCGTACGTCCACTGGCTCGTGCCGCCCGGCACCAGCCCGCCCGAGCCCGCCGCGGTGAACTTGTCGTTCGCGGCGGAGAAGATCTCGTCGAACCCGCCGAGCCTGATCGGGATGTAGATGATCGCCACCGCGATGACGAGGTAGATCAGGGTGTCCTTGACGAAGGCGATCAGCGCGGGCGCGCGCAGCCCCGACGAATAGGTGTAGGCCGCCAGCACGCCGAAGGCGAGCAGCAGCGGCAGGTCCTTGACGAACCAGTGGGTGTTCTCGCCGCCGCCGAGGCCCATCACGTCCAGGACGGCCTGGATGCCGACGAGTTGGAGCGCGATGTACGGCATGGTGGCGAGGATGCCGGTGACGGCGACCGCCAGCGACAGCCCCTTCGAGCCGAACCGGCCGCGCACGAAGTCGGAGGTGGTGACGTAGCCGTGCCGGTGGGAGACGGACCACAGCCGCGGCAGGAAGGTGAAGATCAGCGGGTACACCAGGATCGTGTACGGCACCGCGAAGAAGCCGGAGGCGCCCGCCGCGTAGATCGCCGCCGGGACGGCGACGAAGGTGTAGGCGGTGTACAGGTCGCCGCCCAGCAGGAACCAGGTGACCCAGGTGCCGAACGAACGGCCGCCGAGGCCCCATTCGTCGAGGCTGTGCTCGTTTTCGGCCCGGCGCCAGCGGGCGGCCAGGAAGCCGAGGACGGTGACGAGTGCGAAGAAGAGGATGAAGACGGCGAGTGCGACGCCGTTGACGCCGTCGTTCACCGGGCGCCGCCTTCCCGGCGGGCGCGCTGGTCACGCTGCCAGAGCCGGTACGCGACCATCGTGAGGGCGGTGGAGGCGAGCACCCAGGCCATCTGGTACCAGTAGAAGAACGGGACGCCCCATAAGGCGGGGTCCGTCCGGGCGTAGGAGCCGACCCACAGCATGGCGACGAACGGGGCGAGGAGGCAGAGGCCGATGACGACGCGGACGGGCGTCACCACCGGGCCTCCGGCGGGTCTTGCGGGTGCTGGCATGCGGTGGTTCCGTTCCCTCGGTGAGCACCTCTGTGCAGTGCGCACGAAAATGTAGGGGACGGCGTCCGGGCAGCGGAAGACCCCGGCCGGGGATCGCCGTCCGGCCGGGGGAGTGTTCCGCTGTTCCGCGTTCTTCGTTCGCTGTTGTGCCCGCCGCGCCGGGCGGACGGATCGTCAACTCCCGTGCACTGCACGCGCGTTCGACGTGCCGAGCGCGGGGTGTGCCGAGCCCGTCGGGTCCGGCGCGGGTGTCTCCGCGCGCCTGCCGGCGGGACCCGTCTCCGGCGGGGCCGGGCTCAGTCCTGGGGGCGCTTGAGACGGGCCACGAACTTGTACCGGTCGCCGCGGTAGACCGAGCGCACCCACTCCACGGGCTGCTCTGTGCGGTCCAGCGAGTGCCGGGACAGCATCAGCATCGGCAGGCCCACGTCGGTGCCGAGCAGTCCGGCCTCGCGCGGGGTGGCCAGCGAGGTCTCGATGGTCTCCTCGGCCTCGGCGAGATGGACGTCGTACACCTCGGCGAGCGCGGTGTAGAGGGAGGTGTACTTCACCAGGGAGCGGCGCAGCGCGGGGAAGCGCTTCGCCGACAGGTGGGTGGTCTCGATGGCCATCGGCTCGCCGTTGGCCATGCGCAGCCGCTCGATGCGCAGCACGCGCCCGCCCGCGGTGATGTCCAGCAGCCCCGCCAGCCGGTCGTCGGCGGTGATGTAGCCGATGTCCAGGAGCTGCGAGGTGGGTTCGAGGCCCTGGGCCCGCATGTCCTCGGTGTACGAGGTGAGCTGGAGCGCCTGGGAGACCTTGGGCTTGGCGACGAAGGTGCCCTTGCCCTGGATGCGCTCCAGCCGGCCCTCGACCACGAGTTCCTGGAGGGCCTGGCGGACGGTGGTGCGGGAGGTGTCGAACTCGGCCGCCAGGGTCCGCTCGGGCGGCACCGGCGTGCCCGGCGTCTGGGTCCGGGTCATGTCGAGGAGGTGCTTCTTCAGGCGGTAGTACTTGGGCACGCGCGCGGTACGGACTGTCGCCCCACCCTCGTTCTCCGCACTGCTGACGTCGGTGCTCATGCTCTGCCTTCCCGGCTCCGGGTGCCGAAGCGGCCGACATCCCCTATCGGCCACGGCTCACATCGTGGCACGGCTCCGCGCCGACACTTCTGGCACGCTCCGTGATCCCTTCTGTATACCTGCGGGACCCCCGTTGGTCTAGTCCACACCGCCGGGGATGCCGCTGGTACGTCGCTGTGGGACCGTACTGGCACGTCGTTCGCGGGTCAGTGGTACACCCGGCCCCGGTCCGTCCGATCTGCCGCTTGCGGAATGAAAGGTCCCTGCATATCTCGGTCGCATCACGGACGCCCGGTGCATGGTTGAAGACCCTTGACAGCCCAATTGGTCTGGGCCAAGCTCCCCCTACTGGTCTACACCATTGGTCCAGGTCCCGGCCCCGTGAGCGGTACGCGTGTCGAGCCACCGCAGGGAGGCAGGGGGGTTTTGTGGCATCCCTGAGGAGGGTGGCGTGAAGCGCAAGCTGATAGCCGCGATCGGTATCGCGGGCATGATGGTTTCGGTCGCGGCGTGCGGGGGCGGCAGCGACAAGGATGATGATGGCGGCAAGAAGCCCGGAGCGGAAGGCTACGCCGGCCAGACGCTCACCGTCTGGGTGATGGACGGTTCCTCCCCCGACGACTGGCAGGCCGACCTCGGCAAGGAGTTCGAGGCCAAGACCAAGGCCAAGGTCAAGTTCGAGGTCCAGCAGTGGAACGGCATCCAGCAGAAGCTGACCACGGCGCTCTCCGAGGAGAACCCGCCCGACGTCTTCGAGATCGGTAACACCCAGACCCCCGCGTACGCCAAGACCGGCGGCCTCGCGGACCTGGGCGACCTGAAGACCGAGATCGGTGGCGACTGGACCGCGTCCCTGAACGAGTCGTCGATCTTCGACGGCAAGCAGTACGCCGCGCCGTGGTACTTCGCCAACCGCGTGGTGCTCTACAACAAGAAGGTCTGGGCGGACGCGGGCATCAAGACCACGCCCAAGACGCGCGACGAGTTCTACGACAACCTGAAGACGATCGGCGAGAAGACCGACGCCGAGCCGATCTACCTGCCCGGCCAGAACTGGTACCACTTCGTCGGCCTCGCCATCGGTGAGGGCGCCGAGCTGGTCAAGAAGGACGGCGACAAGTACGTCTCCAACCTGGACGACCCGAAGGTCGCCGCGGCCGCCGAGACGTACAAGAAGTTCCAGGCCCTGTCCAAGGCCCCCAAGGACAAGGACGAGGCCACCCCGCAGCAGGGTGAGGTCTTCGCCAAGGGCAACGTCGGTGCCTTCATCGGCATGGGCTGGGAAGCCGGCATCGCGACCAAGGCCAACCCGAAGATCGAGTCGGACATCGGCTACTTCACCATCCCGGGCGCCACGGCCGACAAGCCCGAGGGCGTCTTCCTCGGCGGCTCGAACCTCGCCGTCGCCGCGGGCAGCAAGAAGCAGGCGCTCGCCAAGGAGTTCCTGAAGATCGCGCTGTCCGACAAGTTCGAGGGTGCGCTGGCCAAGGCCAACGGCGTCATCCCGAACAAGGAGTCGCTGGTGAGCAACCTCGCGGGCAACGCCCCCGCCGAGGCCGCCGCTCCGGCCGCCGCCGTCGGTGGCACCACCCCGCTGATCCCCGAGTGGGCCGCGGTGGAGAACGCCCCGAACCCGATCAAGACCTACCTGACGGCCGTGCTGAAGGGTAAGACCCCGGCCGAGGCCGCGAAGCAGGTCGAGGGCGAGTTCAACAAGCGCCTGGCGCAGAAGCAGTAACACCGGGTGAGCCGGGGTGGGGGCTGACACGCGACGGCCCCCACCCCGGCATTGTTTGGACAGGTCGAGAAGAGAGAGACCGCGAGCATGACCGTGCAGACCGAACGGCCGCCCTCCGGCCCGTCGGCCGCCCCCAAGGCGGGCGGCGGAGACGCCGGCCGGCCGAAACCGAGGGCAACGTCGCGCATCGGCGCGCTCGCCCCGTACATGTTGCTGCTGCCCGCCTGCGCGATCACCGCGCTGCTGCTCGGCTGGCCGCTGCTGAAGGACGTCATCCTGTCCTTCCAGAACCTGAACATGGCGCAGCTCATCCAGCACGTCACCGAGTGGAACGGCGTCGAGAACTACAAGGAGGTCCTCACCGGCGAGGACTTCTGGCGTGTCACCCTCCGCTCGATCCTGTTCACGGCGGCCAACGTCGTCCTGATCATGGTCCTGGGCTCCCTCGTCGGCCTGCTGCTCGCCCGCCTCGGCAAGTGGATGCGGTTCACCCTGCTCCTCGGCCTGGTGCTCGCCTGGGCGATGCCGATCGTGGCCTCCACCACGGTCTACAACTGGCTGTTCGCCGAGCGCTTCGGCGTCGTGAACTGGGTCCTGGACAAGCTGGGCTGGCACTCCATGGCCCACTACAGCTGGACCAGCACCCAGATGTCGACCTTCTTCGTCATCACCCTGCTGATCGTCTGGGGATCCATCCCGTTCGTCGCGATCAACCTCTACGCGGCGACCACGACCATCCCCAAGGAGCTGTACGAGGCCGCGTCCCTCGACGGCGCCAACTCCTGGCGCAGCTTCACGACGGTCACCATGCCCTTCCTGCGGCCGTTCCTCTACGCCACGACGTTCCTCGAGGTCATCTGGGTCTTCAAGGCGTTCGTCCAGGTCTACCTGATCAACAACGGCGGACCCGACCGGTTGACCGAGATCCTGCCCGTCTACGCATACGTCGAGGGTGTGGGCAACCAGCACTACGGCATGGGTGCGGCGATCGCCGTCCTGACCATCGCCATCCTGCTGGGCCTGACCGCCTACTACCTCAGGATCGTGCTCAAGCAAGGGGAGGACGAGCTGTGAAGCGCTCGCTCTTCGGCCGTCTGTGGCCCAACATCACGGCCGTCATCCTGTTCATCGGTTTCGTCTTCCCCGTGTACTGGATGTTCGCCACGTCGTTCAAACCGATGGGCGACATCATCTCGGAGGACCCGGTCTGGTTCCCGACCGACGTCACCTTCGAGCACTTCAAGACCGCGACCAAGGTCGACCACTTCTGGACCTACGTCACCAACTCGCTGATCGTCACGATCCTCGCGGTCACCTTCTCCCTGGTCATCGCGCTGATCGGCTCCTTCGCCCTGGCGCGGATGCGGTTCAAGGGCCGGCGCGGCTTCATCATCGTCTTCATGCTGGCCCAGATGGCTCCCTGGGAAGTCATGGTCATCGCGATCTACATGATCGTCCGTGACGCCGACATGCTCAACAGCCTGGTGCCGCTGACCGCCTTCTACACGATGATGATCCTGCCCTTCACCATCCTGACGCTGCGCGGCTTCGTCGCCGCCGTGCCGAAGGAGCTGGAGGAGTCCGCGATGGTCGACGGCTGCACCCGCGTCGAGGCCTTCCGCCGGGTCATCCTGCCGCTGCTCGCCCCCGGCCTGATGTCCACGTCGATGTTCGGCTTCATCACCGCCTGGAACGAGTTCGCGCTCATCCTCGTCCTGAACAAGGACGCCGAGTCGCAGACCCTCCCGCTGTGGCTGTCCAGCTTCCAGACCCAGTTCGGCAACGACTGGGGCGCCACCATGGCCGCCTCGTCGCTCTTCGCCATCCCGGTTCTGATCCTCTTCGTCTTCCTCCAGCGCAAGGCCGTCAGCGGCCTGACCGCCGGCGCAGTGAAGGGATAGCGCCCCGATGACGACAATCGCCAGCGGCACCGACACGCTCACCCGTGACGCGCTGACCGTCCTGCAGCCCGGCTTCACCGGCACCACCGCGCCCGACTGGCTGCTGCGCCGCGTCGGCGAGGGGCTCGCCTCCGTGGCCCTGTTCGGGCGGAACATCGAGTCGCCCGAGCAGGTCGCCGCGCTCACCGCCCAGCTCCGTGCCGAGCGCGGGGACATCCTCGTCGCCATCGACGAGGAGGGCGGTGACGTGACCCGGCTGGAGGTCCGCACCGGCTCCTCGTTCCCGGGCAACCTCGCCCTCGGCGCCGTGGACGACGTGGGCCTCACCCGGCAGGTGGCCGCCGAACTCGGCCGCCGGCTCGCGGAGTGCGGGGTCAACTTCAACTGGGCCCCCTCCGCGGACGTCAACTCCAACCCCGACAACCCGGTCATCGGTGTGCGCTCCTTCGGCGCGGACACCGACCTGACCGCCCGGCACACCGCCGCCTACATCACCGGCCTCCAGTCGGCCGGTGTGGCGGCCTGCACCAAGCACTTCCCCGGGCACGGCGACACGGCGGTGGACTCGCACCACGCCCTGCCCCGCATCGACGTGGACGCCGCGGTGCTGGCCGAGCGGGACCTCACCCCGTTCCGCGCGGCCATCGCCGCCGGCAGCCGCGCGGTGATGAGCGCCCACATCCTCGTCCCCGCGCTCGACGCGGAGCACCCGGCAACGTTGTCCCGTCGCGTGCTGACCGACCTCCTGCGCGGTGAACTGGGCTACGACGGCCTGATCGTCACCGACGGCATGGAGATGCGGGCCATCGCCGACGTCTACGGCGTGGAGCGCGGCAGCGTCCTGGCCATCGCGGCCGGCGCCGACGCGATCTGCGTCGGCGGCGGACTGGCCGACGAGGAGACCGTCAACCGCCTGTGCGCCGCCCTGGTCGAGGCCGTCCGCTCCGGCGAACTGCCCGAGGAGCGGCTGGCCGACGCCGCCGAGCGGGTCCGCTCGCTGGCCCGGTGGACGGCCGAGGCCGCCCGGACCGCCGACACCGACGGCGCCGACACGGAGGTCGGCCTGCGCGCCGCCCGCCGCGCCCTGCGCGTCACCGGCGCCGGGGACTTCACGCCGCTCACCGGGGCGCCGTACGTCGCGGCCCTCACCCCCGTCGCGAACATCGCCGTCGGGGACGAGACCCCGTGGGGCGTTGCCGCCGAGCTGGCGGCGCTGCTGCCCGGCACCGAGACCGGCAGCTTCACCGGGGACGACGCCGGGAGCCAGGTCCTGGCCGCGGCCGGCGACCGCCGTGTCGTGGCCGTCGTCCGCGACGAGCACCGCCACCCGTGGATGGCGTCCGCCCTGGACACCCTCCTGGCGGCCCGCCCCGACACGGTCGTGGTCGAGATGGGCGTGCCCCGGGCGGAGCCCCGCGGCGCCCTGCACGTGGCCACCCACGGTGCGGCCCGGGTCTGCGGCCGCGCCGCCGCGGAGATCGTCGCGGGCGTCTGAACGTCCCGGTCCGGGGCGGGGACCTGACCCCCCGCCGCGGACCGGGAGCACCACGCGACCGGGAGCACCACCCGACCCGGTGAGCACGACGAAGGAGCCGGTACCCCGCGGGGGTACCGGCTCCTTCCGCGTTCGCGGAACCCGGATCAGATCCCCTGCCAGTCGGGCTTCTGGGCGTAGGTGTGACGGAAGTAGTCGGCGAGCTTCAGCTTGGAGGCGGCGGCCTCGTCGACGACGACCGTGGCGTGCGGGTGGAGCTGGAGCGCCGAGGCCGGGCAGATGGCCGCCACGGGGCCCTCGACGCTGGCGGCCACCGCGTCGGCCTTGCCCTCGCCGGTGGCGAGCAGCACCACGTGACGGGCCTCCAGGATGGTGCCGATGCCCTGGGTGATCACGTGGTGCGGCACCTGCTCGATGTCGCCGTCGAAGAAGCGCGCGTTGTCCACGCGGGTCTGCTCCGTCAGCGTCTTGATGCGGGTCCGCGAGACCAGCGAGGAACAGGGCTCGTTGAAGCCGATGTGCCCGTCGGTGCCGATCCCCAGGAGCTGGAAGTCCACCCCGCCGGCCTCGGCCAGCGCCTTGTCGTACGCGACGCAGGCGGCGAGCACGTCGTCGGCGGTGCCGTCCGGGCCCATGAAGGCGTCGGTGCCGATCCCCAGCGGTTCGAGCACCTCGCGGCGCAGCACCGAGCGGTAGGACTCCGGGTGCTCCGCGGGCAGGCCCACGTACTCGTCGAGCTGGGCGATCCGCGCCCGCGCGGTGTCCACGGAACCCGAGCGCACCTTGCCCGCCAGCGCCTCGTACACGGGCAGCGGCGTGGAACCGGTGGCCACACCGAGCAAGGCCTCGGGCTTGCCCCGGAGGAGCTGTGCCATGGCCTCGGCTATGAGCTCGCCGCCCGCCTTGGCGTCGGGAACGATGACAACTTCCACGCTGGCCTGCCGTTTCGAGGTAGGGGGACCCGCGCGGGGTCCGGGACTGGCTATGTGGGGGTGTGGTTTAGACCAATCTAACAGAGGCGGGCCCTTCCGGCGCGTCGAACCCAAGGGGCGGACAGGGGGTCAGGTGAGCGAGCCGCCCGTGGCGTCGATCCAGCTTCCGGATATCCAACGGCCCTGGTCGGAGGCGAGGAACGCGACCACGTCGGCCACCTCCGCGGGGCTGCCCACGCCGCCCAGCGCGGAGAGGGACTCGGCCGCGGCGCGGCCGGCCGCACTCGACAGCATCGGGGCGGTGTTGTCCGTCTCGATGACGCCGGGGGCCACCGAGTTGACCGTGATGCCGCGCGGGCCCAGCACCTTGGACAGGTCGCGGGAGAGCACGTCCAGCGCGCCCTTCGTCATCGCGTAGGCCACGTTCTCCGGCATGACGGCGCTGCGGGCCAGCCCGGAGGAGATGTTGACGACCCGGCCGCCGTCCCGCAGCCGGTCGAGGGCGTGGTGGAGGAGGAAGAAGGGGGAGCGCACGTTCACCGCGAAGAGCGCGTCGTACTCCGCCCCGCCCATCTGCCCGATCGGGCGCGAACTGCCGATCCCGGCGTTGTTCACCAGGATGTCGACCCCGTCCGCGTGCCGGTCGAACTCCTTCCACAGGGTCTCGGCGGCGTCGGGCTCGCTCAGATCCGCGCGGATCGCGAAGGCGGAACCGCCCGCCGCCTCGATGGCGGCGACCGTCTCCGCCGCCGCCTTCGCGTTGCCGCCGTAGTGCACCGCGATCCGGGCCCCGTCGCGGCCCAGCCGCTCCGCGATGCCCCGCCCGATGCCCCGGCCCGCCCCCGTCACGAGAGCCGTCCTGCCCGCAAGCGCGCTCATCGAGCCGCCCCCTTCGCATTTGTCTAGCGGTCGCTACAGAAAGAACCGTACAACGGGGTGCCGACTTTTTCTAGTGCCCGCTATAAAATGTGGGCATGGTGAGTGCGGAGCAGAGCGGAGCGGTGGCGGACCCGGGCCGGTCCGACGGGGGCCGGGGCCGCGGCCGGCCCCGGTCCTTCGACCGGGCGACGGCCCTGGAGAAGGCCCTGATGGCCTTCTGGGAGCAGGGGTACGAGGCCACCTCGGTCTCCGACCTCACGCGCGTCATGGGCATCGGGGCCCCCAGCCTGTACGCGGCCTTCGGCGACAAGCGCTCGCTCTTCGAGGAGGTCGTCCGGGTGTACGCGGAGCGCAACGACGGCTTCGACCGGGCCCTGGCCGAGGAGCCCACCGCCCGCGCGGCCGTGGAGCGGATGCTGTACGAGGCCGCCGTCGAGTACACCGCCCCCGGGCACCCCCGGGGCTGCCTGGTCATCCACGCCGCGGCCAACTGCTCGACGCCGGGGATAGCGGAGTCCCTGCGCGAGCGCCGCAACGCCAACATCACCGCCGTCGAGGACCGCGTCCGCGCCGCCGTGGCCGCGGGGGAGCTGCCCGAGGACACCGACGCCGCCGCGCTCGCCCGGCACACCGGCGCGGTGGTCCAGGGCATGTCGCAGCAGGCCCGCGACGGGGCGAGCCGCTCCGAACTGGAGGCGCTGGTGGGCGTCGCGCTGGCGGCGTGGCCGCGGGAGGCGGGCCACCGGAACTAGATCCCGGCGTCGTCCTCCCGCCGGCCCCGTGGCGCCGGGCGCGCGCTCCCGCCGTACCCGGGCTGTGCCCGTACCCGGGCTGTGCCCGTACCCGGGCTGTGCCCGTACCCGGGCTGTGCCCGTACCCGGGCTGTGCCCGTACCCGG
>NZ_WWGX01000059.1 GCF_009862265.1 Streptomyces sp. SID8352
TCGTCGAAGGAGCTGAGTTCGAACCGGACAACGTTCACGACTGGGTGTCCTGGTTCGACGCCGTCCGCCGTCCGCTGAACGTGCACCACATCGTGCACCGAAAGCACGGCGGCGGAAACGACCTGAAGAACCTCAAACTCCTCCACTCGCAATGCCACCAGCAACATCACGCGCTCGAAGGCGCGGATGCGGGCAGGCCCATGTGACCTGCTTGAGCCGTGGTGCGGTGAAAGCCGCATGCCCGGTTCTGAGGGGGCCGGGGTCCCAGCAATGGGCCCCGGCTACCCGACCTGGTAGCGCCCGCGCCCCTCGACCGGGGAGAGCCGTACGACGAGCCCGGTCTGCGTCGGAGCGTTGACGATCTCCGCCAGCGTCCACACGCACACCGTGAGCGCGAACACCCCGAGCGACCCGGCGAAGGCGGTGAGCCCGAACCCGTACCCGGCCAGCAGCGCCGAGACGACGAGCAGGTTGCGCGGGTCGCGGCGCTCGATGAACCGGGTGACGGGGATCTGGAGCACGACGATCAGCACGCCGTTGAAGCCGATGACCAGCCCGTAGTCCGCGGGCGTGAACCCGGCCTCGCCCATGGCGATCGGCAGCCCCAGGTACCCCTGCTGGAAGACCACCGCGACCAGCAGCGACAGCCCGACGACCCCCATGTACCGCCCGTCCCGCAGCACCGTCAGCAGCGACACCGGGGCGTGCCCGGCGGCGCCGTCCCCGGGGGTCCGCTCCGGCCGGGACTCGGGCAGCTTGACGAAGACGACGACCGCGCAGGCCAGGGTCATCCCGGCCTCGATCAGGAATCCGGCGAGGTAGCTGTACTCGGCGATGAACCCGGCGGCCATGGAGGAGATCGCGAAACCGAGGTTGATGGCCCAGAAGTTGAGGGCGAAGGCCCGCACCCGGTCCTCGGGGCGCACGATGTCCGCCATCATCGCCTGCACCGCCGGACGGGACGCGTTGCTCGCCATGCCGACGAGGAAGGCGACGGCCGCGATGGCCACCGGGTCCCGCATGAAGCCCAGCAGGGCGACGGAGAAGGCGGTGGACACCTGCGCGACCAGCAGCGTGGGCCGCCGCCCGAACCGGTCGGTCATCACCCCGGCGCCCAGCGAGGACACCACGCCGCCGAGCCCGTGCAGCGCGGCGACCAGTCCGGCGTAGGAGGCGGAGTAACCCCGGTCGATGGTCAGGTACAGCGCCATGAAGGTGGCGACGAAGGCGCCGAGCCGGTTCACCAGGGTGCTGGTCCACAGCCACCAGAACGCGCCGGGGAGCCCGGCGACGGACTCGCGCGCGGCACGTCGGAGACCGGCGACGGACATGGAACCCCCGGGGAAGTGGCAGTAAGCGGCTGACGCGGTGAGCACACCTTACGAACGCGCCGTCGCGGGAGCCACCCGATTAGCACTTCCCGTCAACCGTCCGCCCAGCGGGCGCCCCGAGCACCCGGCGAGGGGGTTCGATTACGCTCGGCACCATGGCCGACGCACCGTACAAGCTGATCCTCCTCCGCCACGGCGAGAGCGAGTGGAACGAGAAGAACCTGTTCACCGGCTGGGTGGACGTCAACCTCACCGCCAAGGGCGAGAAGGAGGCGACGCGCGGCGGCGAGCTGCTCAAGGACGCCGGTCTGCTGCCCGACGTGGTCCACACGTCCCTCCAGAAGCGCGCGATCCGCACCGCCCAGCTCGCTCTGGAGTCCGCCGACCGCCTCTGGATCCCCGTCCACCGGTCCTGGCGCCTGAACGAGCGCCACTACGGCGCCCTCCAGGGCAAGGACAAGGCGCAGACCCTCGCGGAGTTCGGCGAGGAGCAGTTCATGCTCTGGCGCCGCTCCTACGACACCCCGCCGCCCGCGCTCGACCGCGACGCCGAGTACTCCCAGTTCGGCGACCCCCGCTACGCCGCCCTCCCGCCGGAGGTGCGCCCGCGGACGGAGTGCCTCAAGGACGTCGTCGTGCGCATGCTGCCGTACTGGTTCGACAGCATCGTCCCCGACCTGCTCACCGGCCGCACGGTCCTGGTCGCCGCCCACGGCAACAGCCTGCGCGCCCTGGTCAAGCACCTCGACGGCATCTCCGACGCCGACATCGCGGGCCTGAACATCCCGACGGGCATCCCGCTCTCCTACGAACTCGACGCCGACTTCAACCCGGTCACCCCCGGCGGCACCTACCTCGACCCGGACGCGGCCGCCGCGGCCATCGAGGCCGTGAAGAACCAGGGCAAGAAGAAGTAGCCGACGCGATCACGCCCCCGGCCCGCGCGTACGGCGCGGCTCGGGGGCGTTCTCGCGGCCGGGGACGGCTTCGGGCCCTCGGACCGGGGACACCGGTGTCCGGGTGCGCGGGCCGACGGGAGCAGGCGTCCGCGATACTCTCCCTGGTCATGCGAGCCCTCTTCCCAGGGTCCTTCGACCCGGTCACCGAGGGGCACCTGGACGTTCTCCGCCGCGCCGCGTCCCTGTTCGACGAGGTCGTCGTCTGCGTGATGGCGAACGCGGGCAAGACCGGGCGCTTCCCCGTCACCGAACGGCTGGACCGGCTTCGAGCGGTGACAACGGGTCTGGGCAACGTCTCGGTCGACTCCCACACCGACGGCCTGCTGGTCGACTACTGCCGCAGTGCCGGAATCGACGTGGTCGTCCGAGGCGTCCGCGACGGCGCCGACGCGGAACACGAAACGCGGCTGGCCCGCGTGAACCGTGAACTGGCCGGGATCGCGACGTTCTTCATCCCCGCCGACCCCGCCCTGGCCCACATCTCCTCGACCCTCCTCACCACGGTGCATGCGTCCCGTTCCTCCTGAAGCGGTGATCGGGTCGGTGCGGACCAGGAGGATGCGGCGCCCGGGCGGGTGACTGACGCGGCGACGTCCGACGGTGGAGCGCGCGGGGTCGAAGGCGGTCCGGCCCAACGGGACCCGTGCCGTACGGCGGTGTTCCCGTTCCGTGTCCGTCGGCGGCCAGGATCGTTCGGCACGCGCGCGACCGGGGACCGGCGCCCCTCCTCTGCCTTCGTGTCGAAGTGATCACATACCGTGACCTACGCTGTCCCCCGACGAGGGGAGGGCTCCCGGATGGCCAGCACCGATGACGACCGTCGGCCGAAGTACCAGCGGATCGCGGATGCTCTGCGGGAGGCGATCCGTTCGGGTGAATACGGTTCCGGTGACCGGCTGCCGGGGGAGAACGAGCTGATGGCGGCCCACGGCGTGGCCCGGATGACGGCGCGCCAGGCGCTGGGCGTGCTCAAGGACGAGGGGGTCGCCGAGTCGCGGAAGGGCGCGGGCGTGTTCGTCCGGTCGTTCCGTCCGCTGCGGCGCCGGGGCGTGCAGCGGCTCTCGCGGGAGCGGTGGGGCAACGGCATGTCCGTCTGGTCGGCCGACATCGAGGACCGTCCGCTCGTGGTGGACCGGGTGACCGTGTCGGAGGAGGCAGCCCCGGAGCGTGTCGGACGGGTGCTGGACCTGGGGGAGGGAGACGCCGTCTGCGTGCGGCGTCGGCGGTTCGTCTCGGACGGGAAGCCGGTGCTGTTCGCGACGAGCTACCTCCCCATGGCCGTGGTCGCGGGGTCGGCGATCATCCGGGAGGACACCGGCCCCGGCGGGACGTACGCGCGCCTGGCCGAACTGGGCCTCGCGCTGGTGCACTTCCGTGAGGAACTCCGTTCGCGCATGCCCACCAGGGACGAGGCGGCACGCCTGGACATCTCCGCGGGAACGCCGGTCGTCCTCGTCTGCCGGACCGCCTTCGCGGCCGGGGGACGTGCCGTCGAGGTCAACGAGATGACGCTCGACGCGGCCTCCTACGTCCTCGAGTACGACTTCGACGCCTGACCGGGAAGGACGCGCCCGTGCGGGTGAGGCGGGGCATCTGCGAGTGGAACGAGAAGACCGGCAACGCCTGCATCTCCACCGGCATCAACGGCGGGGACACCCCGTCGGCGGCCCTCCGGACGGCTGCCGCCGCGATCCTCAAGGCGTTCGGGGACCGGAAAGATGCGGAGCGGGGGACGCGTCGGTCCATGAAGTCTTCGGGAACGTGCTGATCACACCGATCGCGGATTCTGAGGCACCGGGTGCGGGGCCGCGGCCCGTGCACCGGCCCTGGGCCGCAGCCGGCCACCGCGAGGCGGCCCGGACCGTCGGCAGGGGGCCGGGTGGCAGAAGGTTGCCCCCGGCCCCCGCCCCCTGCCGGGAGGCGCCCGCAGGCACCTCCGGCCGTACGGTCAGGCCGCGTTCAGCGCCACCGTCGGGTGCAGGCGGGACGCCCTGACCGCCGGGTAGAGGCCCGCGATCACGCCGATCACCAGGGTCGCCGCCACGCCCCCGGCCAGGGACTCCGGCGGGACCACCGCCGTCCAGCCCTGGAAGCGCGCGAAGCCGTACGTCGCCGCCGTGCCCAGCAGCGCGCCCGTCGCCCCGCCCAGCGCGGACAGCAGCAGCGACTCGGTGAGGAACTGGAGCCGGACCGCGCCCCGGGTCGCACCCAGCGCGCGCCGCAGCCCGATCTCCTGGCGGCGCTCCAGCACCGAGATCACCATGGTGTTGGCCACGCCCACCCCGCCGACCAGCAGGGCCACCGCGCCCAGTCCGAGCATCAGCCGGGTCAGCCCCTCGTCGGTGGCGGCCTTCGCGGCCAGTGCGTCCGAGGGCCGGGAGACCTTGACGCCTCCCTCCTGGCCGGGGTTGACGGTGCGGGCCAGGATCGCCCGCACGTCCTCGACCGAGGCGTCCGTGGAGCGCTCGAAGATGGTGCTCGGATGCCCGTCGAAGCCGAAGTACCGCTCGGCGGCGGGGAATCCGACCATGGCCACCCGGTCCAGGGTGGGGACCAGTTCGAGGGGCTTCAGGATGCCGACGACGGCCACGCGCGTGTCGTTCATCATGATCGTCTCGCCGGTGCGGGTGATGCCCAGGCGCTGGGCGGCGACCGAGCCGAGCACCGCCGTCGGCAGGCGCTCGGACGCCGGGTCCAGCCAGACGCCCCGGGACACCTCGCCGCCGAGGGCCGTGAGCAGGTCGCGGCGGACGGCCTGGGCGGTGACCCCCGCGGTGCGCTCCTCCGGGACCACGTCGCTGCGGCGGATACGGGCGTCGATGTCGGCGGACGCGGTGGCCCGCTGCACCGGGCCGATCCGCTCGACCATCGCCACCGCGTTCTTCGGGAGCTTGATCTCCTCCCCGGTGGGACTCTTGCCGGCCTCCGCCGTGAGCAGATTGGTGCCGAGGCGGTCGAGCCGGGCCATCAGATCGGCGCGGCTCGACTCGGACAGCCCCACCACCGCGACCATCGTCGCGATGCCGATGGCGATGCCGAGTGCCGAGAGCACCACCCGGGCCCGCCGCGCGCGCAGCCCCACGGCGCCGACGCGCAGGACGTCACCGGGGGAGAGGCGGGAGGGCCTGAGAGCGTTCCTCATGACTCCCCCTCCGGTACGCCGGGGACGGGGCCGGAGGCGAAACCCCGGCCTGCTCCGGCCGCCGGGTGCGGGCCCTGCCGGGGGTGCCCGGTCCCGTCCTGGCCGCCGCCGGAGCCCGGGCCCGCGCCCCGTACGCCGGTACGCCCGCCGGGGCCCCCGCCGCCGGAGCCACTCCCGGCACCGGACGCGCTCCCGGCACCGGCACCGGACGCGCCCCAGGCCCCGGCACCGAACGCGCCCCCGGCACCGGGCCCGGAGCCGCCCCCCGCCCCGGCACCGGACGCGCCCCCGGCCCCCGCACCCGTGTCCGACACGATCTCCCCGTCCCTGAACCGCACCCGCCGCGGCAGCGCCTCCGCGATCTCCTGGTCATGGGTGATCACGCAGACCGTCGTGCCGCCCGCGTTCAGCTCGCGCAGCAGCTCCATGACGATCGTGCCGGACGCGGTGTCCAGCGCCCCGGTGGGCTCGTCCGCCAGCAGCAGCCGGGGCTCGCCCACCAGGGCGCGGGCGATGGCCACCCGCTGCTTCTCGCCGCCGGACAGCTCGTTGGGCGTGTGCGAGGCCCGGTGGTCCAGCCGCACCCGGGCCAGCGCCTCCCGTGCCCGGGCGCGCCGTTCCCCGCGCGGCACGCCCGCGTACAGCAGTCCGTCGGCGACGTTGTCCACCGCGTCGCGGCCCGCCGCCAGGTGGAAGTGCTGGAACACGAAGCCGATGTGGCGGGCCCGCAGCGCCGAGAGCCGGGCGTCGGACAGCTCGGCCACGTCGTACCCGGCGATCCTGACCGTGCCGCTGGTGGGCTTGTCGAGGGTGCCCATGATGTTGAGCATCGTGGACTTGCCGGAGCCGGACGGGCCGACGACGGCCAGCAGTTCGCCCGCCGCCACCGCGAGGTCCACTCCGCGCAGGGCGTGGACGCCGCCGGGGTACGACTTGGTGGCGCCCCGCAACTCGACCACCAGCGGCGCCGCCTGCCCAGCCGGACCGAGCGACCCGGACGCCGGGGACGCCGGGGACGTCGGGGACATCGGGGACATCGGGGATGCCGTCATGACGCCGCCACCCCGACCTTCATCCCCTCGCGCAGCTCGGGGCCGCTGACCTCGATCCGCCCGTCGGCGGTCATGCCCGTCTCCACCCGCACCATCCGGGACGTGGTGCCCCGGACGATCTGGAGTCCGTAGCCGCCGTTCTCGCCCCGCAGGGCCACGACCGCCTCCACGGGCACCGCGAGGACGTTCCGGCGCGCCTCGCTGACGAAGCGCACGCTCGCGCTCGCCCGGGTGTCCTCGCCGGAGGCCGCCTTCGCCCCGCCGTCCAGGACGACTTCCACGGTGATCCCCTCCTGGGAGGCCTCCCCGGCGGCGCCCGGCTCGGGGCGCACCGTCCCGGTGACCTTGCCCGCGGCGGTCCGCCCGCTCGGCAGCGTGACCTCGACCTTGGTGCCGGAGGCCGCCAACGGACCGTCCGTCTGCTCCAGTTGGGCCCGGATGACGGGCTGGGGTGAGGCCACCGTCAGGACCGTCCCGCCGGGTGCGACGCGGTCGGCGAGCGGCGCGTCGGTCGAGACGACCTTGACCGGTCCGGGCTGGAAGACGACGTCACCGGCGCCGACCCGCCCGGTGGGCTCCCGGTTGAGGGACTTCTGCCACCGCTTGACGGCGGCCTCGGTGTCCCGGCCGTACCAGACGTCGACGTACAGCCCCGATCCGTATCCCAGGTCCCGCAGGTTGCGCTCCAGTTGGAGCACGTCGCTGCCGCGGTCGCCGTTCCTCATCTCGCGGAACATGGGGACCGGGCCGTAGAGGAGGGTGACGGGCTTGTCGTTCAGCTCGTACAGCGCCTGCCCGGCGGCCACCGTCGAGCCCTCGGCGGCGGCCACCGTGACCGTGCCCTCGACAGCGGCCTTGACCGGGCGGCGCCGCGCGAAGTCCAGTCTGCCGTCGACCGTCTTGGACTGCACGAGGTCGGTGCGGACGACGGCCGCGGTGGCGGGCGGCAGATCGCCGCCGGCCGCCGGTGCGCCGGTGCCGCCGCCGGTGCCGAGGAGCAGGACGCCCCCGGCGGCCACGACGGCCGCCGTGCCGAGCGCGAGGAGTGCGGTGCGTCGTCTCACTGCATGCCTTCCACGCTCTCGATCAGCTTCGACCGGCAGGCCTCCTCGGCCCTCTCGTACGCCGGCGAGTCGGAGTCGAGGACCGGGGAGGCCGGGTTGGGGTCGCCGCCCGGGATGGCCTGGCCGCCGCTCATGGTGGGGTTGGTGAAGCGCGAGACGCCGTTGTCCCGCATGCACTTGGCGTGCGCGAGCAGCGACTCGTACGCCTTCTGCTGGTCCACCTCGGGCTCGACGTCCATGGCGGCCCGCAGCTCGGGGAAGCAGACGCCCTTCCTGCCGCCCTTCCACGCCTCGTTCTCGCCGGTCCGCTCGACGATCTTCTCGATCTCGGCCCAGTCGAGGTAGCCGCTCAGCTTGGGGTCGGGGTAGTCCTTGTAGCCGCTCTTGGTGCGCATGCACTGCACGTACTTCACCTGGGCGTCGTAGTAGGCGCTCTTGGCGGCGGGCCGGGGGCTGGTGGTGCCTTCGGCGCGGTCGCCGGCCCCGGGGGCCGGGGCGGCCGGGACGTCGGCGATGGCGGTGCTCCTCCCGTCCTTCACACCGGAGCCGTCGCCGCCGCAGGCGACCGCGAGGGCGAGGAGGGGCAGGGTCACCAGGGCGGTGGCGCGCAGCCGGAGGGCGGCTCGGGGCCGCGTTGCGTAGCTCATGGGCCCTACCGTCGCCACCGCGCGTGATGGCCCCTCCATGGCCGCATGATGGGAACGTAACAATGCCCCGACCTGCGCCTTCCGCAGCTCCGAAGGGGTGGGGGAAGCGGCCCGGGCCCGCCCATAATCGTGCCCATGCCGCATGTGCTGCTCATCGAGGACGACGCGTCGGTACGGGACGGAATGGAGCTGGTGCTGCGCCGGCACGGGTACGGGGTGGACACCGCCGCCACCGGTGAACAGGCCCTCGACCTGCTCGACGGCCCGGACGGCCGGAGGGTCGAACTGGCCGTGCTGGACCTGATGCTGCCCGGAATGGACGGTTTCGAGGTGTGCCGCCGCATCCGGGAGCGGACGGCCGTCCTGCCGGTCATCATGCTGACCGCGCGCGGCGACGACCACGACATCGTGGCGGGACTGGAGGCGGGCGCCGACGACTACGTGGTCAAGCCGGTCACCGCGCCCGTGCTGGAGGCCCGCATCCGGGCCGCGCTGCGCCGGGTGGAGCCGTCGGCGGGCCGGGAGCAGGAGGGCGACCCCGCCGGACTGGTCATCGACCGCGCCGGGCTGACCGTCACCCGTCGGGGCGTCCCCGTCCCGCTGCCGCCGGTCGAGATGCGGCTGCTGCTGGAGCTGTCGGCCGCGCCCGGCCGGGTCCTCAGCCGCGAGCAGCTCCTCGAATCGGTGTGGGACCACAGCTTCCTGGGCGACTCCCGGCTGGTGGACGCGGCGGTCGCGCGGCTGCGGTCCAAGCTGGAGGACGTACCGGCCAAGCCCCGGTTCGTGCAGACCGTGCGGGGCTTCGGCTACCGCTTCGGGCCCCTGTGAGACGGGCGGGCGGCCGCTCGGGCGGCGCCGCGGCGGGGCGAGGAGGGGCCGGCCGCGGTGCCGGACCCGGCCGCGGTGCCGGACCCGGCCGCGGTGCCGGACCCGGCCGCGGTGCCGGACCCGGGCGCCGGCGGCGGTTCACCGGCGGGCTGCGGGTGAGGCTCGTCCTCACCTTCGTCGTCGTCGCCCTTCTCAGCGCGGCGACCGCGACCGCCCTCGCCTACCGGGACGCCCGCACCGCAGTCCTCCAGCGCACCCAGAACGCCACGGTGAAGGACTTCCGGGCCCAGGTCGGGACGGTGGCCGCCGACTTCGACCTGCCGCCCGACCAGGAGTCGCTGTCCCGGTTCGCGGCGAAGGTCTCGGAGCGCGTCGGCGGGCGGACCGTGGTCGCCCGCTACCGGTCCCTGTCCGCCACCTCCGACACGTTCGCCGAATCGACGCCCTGGATCACCTCCGGACTGCGCGCCTCCGTCATGGCGGGCGACGCCACCGTCTTCCAGCGGGTGCGGTGGCGGGGGGAGCCCCACCTCGTCGTCGGCACCCCCGTCCGCTACGTCGACGGGGACCGCCGCGCCTCCGGCCTGGAGGTCTACACGCTGACCGATCTGCGGGCCGAGAGCGCGGACACCGCCGCCCTGATCGACTCCGTGCGGGACGGCATCGTGCCGGTGGTCCTGCTCGCCGCCGTCCTCGCGCTGCTGGCGGCGGGGACGGTGCTGCGGCCGGTGCGCACGCTGGGCCGGGCCACCCGCGAACTCGCCTCCGGCGACCTCGGCACCCGGGTCGAGATCACCGGCAACGACGAACTCGCCGACCTGGCACGGACGTTCAACGAGACGGCCGACGCCCTCCAGGCGTCCGACGCCGAGTTGCGCGAGCAGGAGGCCAAGGCGCGCCGCTTCGTCGCGGACGTCTCCCACGAACTGCGCACCCCCCTCGCGGCGATGACCATGGTGGCGACGGTCCTGGAGGAGGACGCGGACCGGCTGCCGCCGGACGCGGCACGGGCCGCCCGCACCGTCGGCGCGGAGACGGCGCGGCTCGCCCGGCTGGTGGAGGACCTGATGGAGATCTCCCGCTTCGACGCAAAGGCCGTCCGGCTGAACGCGGCCGGGACCGACCTCGCCGCCACCGTGCGGGCCTCGCTGGCGCTGCGCGGCTGGACGGACCGGGTGCGCGCGGACCTCCCGGAGGGGCTGCGGGCGGTGGTGGACCGGCGCCGGATCGACGTGATCGTGGCGAATCTGGTGGGCAACGCGCTGCGGCACGGCGCCCCGCCGGTCACCGTGACCCTGCGCACCTCCCGGACCGGGGAGGAGGAGTGGGTGCTGCTGTCCGTCGCCGACCACGGCCCGGGTCTGCCCCCCGAGGTGCGGGAGCGGGTCTTCGACCGGTTCTACAAGGCCGACTCCGCCCGTACCCGCGGTGCGGCGGACGACAGCGGGCAGGGCAGCGGCCTGGGGACGGCGATAGCGCTGGAGAACGCCCGGCTGCACGGCGGCACGATCGAGGTGACGGGCGGAAGCGGTGCGGCGGACGGGGACGCGGACGCGGACGGCGGGACCGGGACGGCCGGGGCCCCCGGGGCGTCCGGCGGAGGCCGTGGGGTGCCGCCCGGCGCGGTGTTCACCCTGCGGCTTCCCCTGCGACGCCCGGGAGAGGACACGGAGTGCGGATGATCCGGCGGGGGGTCCTGGCCGCCGTGCTGGGCATCGTCCTGATGGGGTGCGGGGTCCAGCCGACCGGCGTGATCGGCGCGGGCGAACCCGCGTCCGGTCTGACGCGCGGGATGCGGCTGTACTACGTCTCGTCCAGCGGGCTGCGCGCGGTGCCGCTGGTCGACCGGGAGATCGGCAAGGACATCGGCTGGGTGCTGAAGCTGCTCCTCGAACCCCCCGAAGGGCTCGTCAACCTGCTCCAGTTGGGCGGCTACACGGTCTCCGCCCGGGGTGCCCGGGTCACGGTCGAGATCGACGGCGCCTACGGCGGTACGGGGCTCGACCTGGGCACCGGCCAGATGGTGTGCACACTGGCGAGCGCCCGGTCCGTGGTCGACCCGGAGGTCGGCAGCGACGAGGTGGAGGTGACCCTGTCGCCGTCGAGCGGCCCCGAGCAGGGGCCCTACCGGTGCGCGGACTACTTCGTGCGGTGAGGCCCGGCGCCGTCGGGCGCGTGGCGCGTGACGCGTGGCGTTCAGCGGGCGCCGGTGCCGGTGCCGAGTGCCGAGTGACGGATGCCAAGTGGCGAGTGCCGGGCGGCGGGCGTGCTCCTGCGAGGCGGGCGCGCGGCCCCGGACGACCCTGGGAACCGCCCGCCGTCGTACGGCCCGTCGTCATACGGCCCGTCGGCGAACCGTCCGTCGGCGATGCGCCCTATGCCGAACCGTCCGTCGTCGAGGTGCCCGGCGCCGGACCGTCCGGGGCGGGGCCGTCCGCCGGGGCGACGCGGGCGAGCGCGCCCGTCTCCAGGGCCGTCCACACGGCGCCGTCCGGTCCCACGGCGATGCCGTGCGGCTCGGAGCCCGGGGTGGGCAGGCCGTACGCGACCGGGGAGCCGCCGGGGGCGAGCGCGCCGACCCGGTTGCCCGCCCATTCGGTGAACCACACCGTGCCGTCCCCGGCCACGGTGACCGCGTGCGGCCGGGCCGCCGGGTCGGCCAGCGGGTACTCGGTGACGTGCCCGCCGGGCGTGATCCGGCCGATCCGCCCGGCGGCGATCTCGGTGAACCACAGTGCCCCGTCGGGCCCCGCCGCGATCCCCACCGGCGCCGCCTCCGCAGTGGGCAGCGGATGCAGGGCGACCGCGCCGTCCATGCCGATCCGCCCCACGGCGTTCGCCCGGTTGAGGGTGAACCACATCCCGCCGTCGCCACCGGCGGCGATTCCGGACGGGAAGGCCCCGCTCACCGGCAGCGGGAACTCGGTGACGCGTCCGTCCACCGTGACGCGCCCGACGCGGTCGGCGGCCGTACCGGTGAACCACAGCGCCCCGTCCGGACCCGCCGCGATGCCGAACGGGCCGCAGCCGGGGGTGGGCAGCTGGTACTCGGTGACGTGCCCGTCGCAGGCGATCCGGCCGATCCGGTCCGCGCGGTACTCGGTGAACCAGAGCGCGCCGTCCGGGCCGGCGGTGATGACGCTCGGCCCGCACTCCGGGTCGAGGGCGTACACCGCCGGCCGGCCGCCGGGGACGAGCTGGCCGATCCCGCCGCCGTGGACGAGGGTGAACCACAGGGCGCCGTCCGGCCCGGTGGTCAGGGAGTAGGGACCGGCCGAGCCGTCGGCCACCCGGTACTCCTCGATGGACACCTGCCGCACCCGTGCTCCTCCGCGTTCGCGATCGGGGCGCCACGGTCCCGGCCGGGGGCCGGTCCCCTGACGCTTCTGCTCAAGTACCGCTGCCCCGAAGGCGCTTGGTCAACCGCGCGCCGGGCGGCGGTGGTTCACCGGTCCGCCGCCGAAAGGGGCCGTCGACGGGGGCGGCCAGGGTCTTTCGTTGGATCAGGCCGGCGTGATCCAAAAGAGAGGCCCTAGGCTGGCCCGTGACGAGGGGAGGCGCGGCGGATGGAAGCCGAGTACTACAGCGCCGTCAGCGAGGACGGCGACCGGATCGAGGATCCCTCCGAGGACGCGCTGTTCATGATGATCGGCGATCTCGACGGCACCGACAACACCTTTCTCGCCGTGCGGCCCGCCGGGGGCGCCTCCGGCTGGTCGGTCTCCGTGACCCTGCTGGACGGGGGCCGCTTCGAGGTCGTCCGCAGGGACACCGCCCGCGATGAGCACGAGGTGACCGTCTCGGCGAGCCCGAACGACATCGCCCGCGAGCTGACCATCTGGCTCGCCGCCCGCGACACCGGCGCCCGCTGACCACCCCCCGGCCCGGGGCCCCGCACGACCGCGGCCGGAGCCGGGCGCGCGATCCGTGCCGCGCGCCGGGTCGCGTCGTACCGTGCCGGGCGCGCGTCGCCGTGGCGCCCGCCCGCGCCGTACGCCCTCACGGCGGCCGGGCGGACGGGCGCCACGGCCGCCGTGACGGAACGCGTGCCGCTCAGCGGTGTGCCGGTACCGGTGCCGGTGTCCGCGCCTGCGGCCGGGCCCGCGCCGTCAGCCGCACTGGCACGGGCTGCCCGACTGGCAGCCGCACCCGCACCCCGATCCGCAGCCGCAGGCGGCGATCAGGGGCAGGCTGCGGAGGTCGGCGGGCTGCTCGGACGGGCGCTGCTGGGCGGGGTCGGGTGTGGTGGCGGGGGAATCGGACATGGGTCCTCCTCGGGGCGGTTGCCTGCGCCCATTGGACGCCGGGGACCGTGGTCGCATCAACGGCGCACTGGGGCGTCCGCCCCGCGCCCCCGCCCGTCCCCCGGCGCCGCCGGGCCCCCGCCCCGCCCGGCTCCGGAACCCCTGGCGCTCCCCGCCCACGGGAGCCATCCTCCCTACGGCCCCTACGGCCCCTACGGCCCCTACGGCCCCTACGGCCCCTACGGCCCCTACGGCCCCTACGGCCCCTACGGCCCCTACGGCCCCTA
>NZ_WWGX01000006.1:0-62615 GCF_009862265.1 Streptomyces sp. SID8352
GTTGTAGAGGTTCCAGAGTTCGGGGCGCTGGCGGCGGGGGTCCCACTGGGAGAACTCGTCGCGCAGGGAGAAGACGCGTTCCTTGGCGCGGGCCTTCTCCTCGTCGCGGCGTCCGCCGCCGAAGACGGCGTCGAAGCGTTCGGCCTGGATCCTCTCGGTGAGGGGGAGGGTCTGGAGGGGGTTGCGGGTGCCGTCGGGGCGTTCGCGCAGGACACCGCGGTCGATGTAGTCCTGGACGGAGGCGACGTGCAGGCGCAGTTGGTGGCGTTCGGCGGTGCGGTCGCGGTGGGCGAGGACCTCGGGGAAGTTGTGGCCGGTGTCGACGTGGAGCAGGGAGAAGGGGACCGGGGCGGGGGCGAACGCCTTCAGCGCGAGGTGCAGCATCAGGATGGAGTCCTTGCCGCCGGAGAACAGGATCACCGGCCGCTCGAACTCACCCGCCACCTCACGGAAGATGTGCACCGCCTCGGACTCCAGCGCGTCCAGGTGGGAGAGGCCGTGGTCGCTCACACCAGCCCCCGCTCCGCCAGGACCGCGTACACGGCGTCCGCCGACTCCGGCACGCTCCGGTGCCCCGACTCGATGCGCAGATCCGGCGAGACGGGCTCCTCGTAGGGGTCGTCGACCCCGGTGAGGCCGGTCAGTTCACCGGCGGCCTGCCTGGCGTACAGGCCCTTCACGTCCCGCTGTCTGCACACCTCCACCGGCGCCGCCACATGGACCTCCACGTAGTCCGCGCCGGACGCCGCGTGCCGCTCCCGCACGGCGTCCCGGCTGTCCGCGTAGGGCGCGATCACCGGCACCACCGCCTTCACCCCGTTGCGGGCGAGGACCTCCGCGACCAGGCCGACGCGCCGTACGTTCGCCTCCCGGTCCGCCCGGGAGAAGCCGAGGCCGGCCGAGAGGAACCGGCGGATCTCGTCCCCGTCCAGCACCTCGGCACGGTGTCCTTCCGCGCGCAGCCGCTCGGCCAGCGTTCTCGCGATCGTCGACTTCCCCGCGCTCGGCAGCCCGGTCAGCCAGATCGTGGCCCCGGCGTTCCGCGGTGTCCGACAGGTGCACCGTATGTCTGTCATACCCGTCTGCTCCTCGCTGCGGTGGGCCGGGGGCTCCGCTCAGGCACCCAGCCGGTGCCGGCTCAGCTCCCGGTAGAACGGGAGATGGTGCTCCAGGTAGGAGGCGAGCACCGGATGGCCGCGCACCTCCACCCGGTCGCCGCCGGACCTCGCCTCGAAGCCGCGGCTGCTGCTGACGTCCCGGTGCCACTTCTCGCTCGGCGCCCACTCGCTGCGGCTGCCCTCGCTCCAGCTCAGCGCCTCGGCGACATAGGGAAGGGACAGCGCCTCGCAGTACGCCCGCACGGTGCGCTCCGGTGCTGCCACGAGGTCGGCGGCCTCCACCACCACGGGGCGCTCCCCGGTGACCTCCCAGACCCGCCGGAAGAGCTCGTACTGCGCCTCGAAGCCGATCTGGTGCATCTTCACGGCGGGGTTGACGGCGTAGTACGACGCGATCGTCTCCTCGGGGTCGCGCACGATGAACGTGTGCCGCGCCTCCCGCAGGAAGTCCGTGTCGGCGAGCACCCCGGGGTAGCGCTCGTCGGTGGTGTCCTTGAAGAACAACGGCCGTTCGGCGGCCCGGCGGCGGACCGCCGCGAGCAGCTCCGACTCGGAGTCCACCAGCTCTCCCGCCACCTCGACGGAGCCGAACTCCGCGAGGTAGGAGAAGGGTTCGTGCAGGAGCTGGAAGTCCCCGCGCTCCGCCATCATCCGGAAGAACGCGGTGGAACGGCAGCGCGGCGCGCTCCACAACGCGAGAAGGTGCGGGAGGTGCGCCTGGCTCATCTGACTCTCCAACCGGGATGCGCGGGATGTGCCGATCGCCTCAAGAGCGGTTCACCTTAGACACAGCCGACCCCCGGAGAGCAATGCCGGACCGGCCCCGGACCGCCGTCAATCCGGGTAGTGAAACGCTTTTGTCAGCGTGCCGTTGAGACGGCGTCAACGCGCCTCGGCATGGCGTTGCCGGACTCAGCGCCACGTTCACCGGCGGCCCCGGACCGGTTCATCAGTGGGGTGGATGCGCCGTCCGGCCCCGCCCGCCTAGCGTTACGGCTCGCTTCCTGGCGCGGTCCCGCCCAGGAGTCCGCGGAACCGATGGGAAGAGACCAATGCCGAACTGTCCGGGCTGCGAGGGCTCCGTCGCCCTGGAGGAGAACCCCAGGGTGAACGAGATCGTCGAGTGCGGCGAGTGCGCCGCCGAACTGGAGATCCTCTCGGTCGACCCGCTCGAACTGGCCATCGCGCCGGAGGTCGAGGAGGACTGGGGCGAGTGAGGCCGGCCGGGCCACTGGCGTCCCTGCTCCTGCTCGCCTCCCGGGTCCGCGCCGACGAGAAGCGCCTGCTCGACGCGTTCGACCGGCGGGGCGTGCGCTACGAGCACGTGGACAGCCGGACGGCGTGGACCCCGCTCGTCCGGGCACCGCGGCGGCGCCTGGTGCTCAACCGGGAGATCGGCCACGCCCGCGCCCTGTACGCGGCCCGCGCCCTGGAGGCGGCCGGCCACCTCGTGGTCAACTCGGCGGCGGCGACCGACGTGTGCGGCGACAAGTGGCAGACCTCCGTGGCGATCGGCGCCGCCGGACTGCCCACTCCGCGCACCGCGCTCGGCCTGACCCCCGAGGCTGCGCTGGAGGCCCTGGAGACCCTCGGCTACCCGGCGGTGGTCAAACCGCTCGTCGGCTCCTGGGGCCGGCTGGTGACACCGCTGCCCGACCGGCGCACCGCCGAGACCGTCATGGAGTACGTCGCCGCACTGCCCTCCCCGCAGTCGCACATCGTGTACGTGCAGGAGATGGTCGCTAAGCCCGGACGCGACATCCGCGCGATCGTGGTCGGCGGCGAGGTCCTCGGCGCCGTCCACCGGCGTGGCGAGCAGTGGCGCACCAACGTGGCCCGCGGCGCCGCCACGGAGGCGTTCGAGCCGTCCGAGGACGTCGTCGACCTCGCCCTCGCGGCCGCCCGGGCGGTCGGCGCGGACATCGCCGGGGTCGACCTGATCGAGGACGCCGACGGGCGTCCCCTGGTACTGGAGGTCAACCACGGCGTGGAGTTCTCGGGCTTCCAGCGCGCCGTGGGCGAACGCGTCGACGTGGCGGACCGCATCGCCGAGTTTCTGATGACAAGGGCCCAAACATGCTTCGAGTAGCGGTCGTCGGTGCCTCCGGGTACATCGGCGGCGAACTTCTAAGGCTCCTGCTGGGGCACCCCCGGGTGACGGTCGCCGTCGCCACATCCGGCCGGTACGCCGGCAAACGGGTGGACGGCCCGCACCCCAACCTGCGCGGCACCACCGACCTGACCTTCCTCGACCCCGCCCGTCTCGCGGAGGCCCGGGACCAGTTCGACGTCCTGTTCCTGGCCACCCCGCACACCGAGACCATGGGACGGATGCCGGAGTACCTGGCACTGGCCGGCCAGGTGATCGACCTGTCCGGAGACTTCCGGCTGCGCGACCCCCGTGTGTACGAGCACCACTACCAGGTGCCGCACACCGCACCCGGGCTGATCCCCGGATTCGTCACCGGGCTTCCCGAGTGGCACCGCAAGGAGCTCCGGGAAGCGGACCGGATCTCGGTGCCGGGCTGCATGGCGACGGCCGCCGTACTGGCGCTGCGCCCGCTGTCCGAGGCCGGGCTGGTCCACGGGGAGGTCCAGGTGGACGCCCGCACCGGATCGAGCGGTTCGGGCGTGTCGGCCGGGTCCGCCAACCTGCACGCGGAACGCAGCGGCGCCCTGCGGATCTTCGCCCCCAACGAGCACCGGCACCAGGCCGAGGTCACCCAGTCCACCGGACTGCCGGTGCGGATGACCGCCACCGGGATCGAGGCCGTGCGCGGCATCCAGGTGCTCTGCCGGGTCGCGCTCACCGACGGCACCGACGAGCGCGCGGTGCGCCGGGCCTACCGCGAGGCGTACGCCGACGAGCCGTTCGTCCGCGTGGTGGCGCAGAAGCGCGGGCTGTACCGGCTGCCCGAACCCAAGATCCTCTCCGGTTCCAACTACTGCGACGTCGGCTTCGCGGTCGACGCGGAGTCGCGCACGGCACTGGTCGTGGGAGCCCTGGACAACCTCGTCAAGGGCGGTTCCGGCAACGCGGTGCAGTGCCTCAACGTCCGGCAGGGCTGGCCGGAGCGGCTCGGCCTGGAGTTCACCGGCCTGCACCCGAACTGAGGCCGGGGCGGGCACGACGACATCCGAGAGGGCACAGATGCAGGACATCACGGTGGTCAAGTGCGGCGGCAACGCCGCGGTCGACCCCCTGGCCGTCTGTTCCGATGTCGCCGGCATGGCGGGCGACGGCGAACGGGTGGTGCTGGTGCACGGAGGCTCCGCCGACATCGACGCCCTGGCCGGGCGGCTGGGCGTGCCGACGCGCAGACTGGTCTCACCGGACGGCGTGTCCGCGCGGCACACCGACCCCGCCACCCTGGAGGTGGTCCACCTGGCACTGGCCGGACTGGTCAAGCCGCGCCTGGTGCGGGCACTCGTCTCGGCCGGGGTCCCGGCCGTCGGGCTGACCGGCCTGGACGGCGGCCTGCTGCGGGCCCGGCGCAAGGGCGTCCACCGCGCCCTGGTGGACGGCCGCCGGGTGCTGGTCCGCGACGACCACAGCGGGCGGGTGGACTCGGTGAACACCGAGCTGCTCGGCACGCTGCTGTCGTCCGGCGCGGTCCCGGTCGTCTCGCCGCCCGCGCTCGCCGAGGACGGACGGCCCGTCAACGCCGACGCCGACCGGGTGGCCGCCGCGGTCGCCGGTGCCCTGGGCGCCCGCACCCTGGTGCTGCTCACGGGCGCCCCCGGGGTGCTCGCCGACCCGGCCGACGAGGACTCCGTGCTGCCGGTGTGCGCGATGCCCCGCTCGGGACCGCCGCCGTACACCGGTGGCGGCATGGGCCTGAAACTCGTCGCGGCCCGCGAGGCGCTGCTCGGCGGGGCCCGCCGGGTGCTCATCGCCGACGGACGGCGGCCCGGCCCGGTGCGCGCGGCACTGTCCGGCCGGGCCACCGAGGTCACCCTGCTGCCCGAGGAGGACGACGCATGACCCCGCTGACGGTGTGCACCGCGGTGCCGCCCCGGCCCACCGAGTCCTTCGCGGTGGGACTGCTGCGCCGCATGCTGGAGATCCCCTCGCCGTCGTACGAGGAGGGGCCGCTCGCCGACTTCCTCGTGCACAGCATGCGCGAACTGGGGCTGGACGCCCGGGTCGACGAGGCGGGCAACGCCGTCGGCCGGATCGACCGCGGCGGCCCCGGGGCCGCCGACGGGCCGACGGTGATGCTGCTGGGCCACCTCGACACGGTCCCCGGCGAGGTGCCGGTGCAGGCCCGCGACGGGCTGCTGTACGGGCGGGGAGCGGTCGATGCCAAGGGACCGCTGGCCGCCATGGTCTGCGCCGCCGCGGCGGCCGACCGCTTCCGCGGCCGGATCGTCGTCGTCGGCGCGGTGGAGGAGGAGACCCCTCTCTCCCGCGGCGCCGTCCACATCGGCCGCACCCACCCCCGGCCGGACGCGCTGGTCATCGGCGAGCCGAGCGGCTGGGACACGACCGTGCTCGGCTACAAGGGCAAGCTGGACCTCGTCTACGAGGTGGAGGTCCCCGCCACCCACGGGAGCAACCCCGAACCGAAGGCGTCCGAACTGGCCGCCGCCTGCTGGGCGGAGCTGCTGGACCTGCTCGGACCCGGCGCGGGGCACGGCTCCTTCGACACCCCCGGCCCGACCCTGGAGTCGGTCACCGGCGACCTGGTGACCGCGCGCGCCGAGATCAGCGTCCGCGTCCCGCCCGGCTTCGACCACGAGGACCTGGTCGCCCGGCTGACCGAGCGGGTGCCCCTCGGCCGCGTCGAGGTCGTCAACGCCGTCCGGGCCGTCCGGGTCCGCCGGACGGACCCGGTGGCGCGGGCCCTGGCCGCCGCCGTCCGCCGCCGGGGCGTCCGGCCCGGGGCCAAGGTGAAGACGGCGACGTCCGACATGAACACCCTGGCCGAAGGCTGGCACATCCCCATGGCGACCTACGGCCCCGGGGACAGCAGGCTCGACCACTCCGACCGGGAGCATGTCGTCCTGAGCGACTACCTCCGGGCCATCGGGGTGCTGACCGACGCGCTCCACGAACTGAGCGAGACGCTGCGGCCCGCGCCGCCCGGCGCGGCCCGATCCGAGCCCACCCCCGGGGACGACGATGACTGAACCGACCGACACCGCACCGGCCGCCGGTGCCTGGCACGGCGGCCCGCCCGCGGAACACACCCTCCGGGTGCGCGAACTCATCGTGGAGATGTGCGGGTCGGCGGGCGGCGGCCACCTCGGCGGCTCCATGTCCCTGGTGGAGATCCTGGTGACGCTCTACCGGTCCGCGCTGCGGATCGACCCGACGGCGCCGGACGACCCGGGCCGGGACATCCTGCTGCTCAGCAAGGGGCACGGGGCGATCTGCCTGTACGCCGTCCTCGCCGAGCGCGGCTTCTTCCCCGAGGAGGAACTGGCCGCCTACGGGCAGCCCGACAGCCCCTACTCCGCGCACCCCAACCCGGCGGTGCCCGGCGTGGAGATGCCGACCGGGTCCCTGGGGCACGGGCTGCCCCAGGGCGTCGGATTCGCGCTGGCCTCGCGCTTCGACCGCAGCGGGCGGCGCTGCTTCGTGGTCCTCGGGGACGGCGAACTCCAGGAGGGCTCGGTGTGGGAGGCCGCCATGGCGGCCGGCTCCCTGGGCCTCGGCGGACTCGTCGCCGTCGTCGACCGCAACACCCTCCAGATCACCGGCCCCACCGAGGACGCCGTGGGCCTGGAGCCGCTGGCCGACCGCTGGCGCAGCTTCGGCTGGACGGTCCACGAGACCGACGGCCACGACATCGACGCCCTGCGCGCCGTCCTCGACGCGATCCCCGCCGACGCCGACCGGCCGACCGTGGTGATCGCCCACACCGTCAAGGGGCGCGGCCTGCCCTACATCGAGGGCCAGACCCGCAGCCACTTCGCCCGGCTCACCGAGCGTCCGAGGAAACGGGCGCTGGCGACCCTGCGCGCCCAGTACAGGAAGGCGGCCCAGACATGACCGGCCCCGTCACCGCGACCACCGCCCCCCGACCGGACGCGGCGCCGATCCCCTCCGGCCGCGAGGTGTACCGCGACCTGCTGGTCGAGTTCCTCGGCGCCGACGAGCGGGTCGTCTGCCTCGACAGCGACACCGGCCTGTTCAACGGCGTCGACTTCGGCAAGGGCGCCGAGCGCTACGTCAACCTCGGCATCGCCGAGCAGAACCTGATGGGCGCCGCGGCCGGACTGGCCCGCTCGGGCCGGATTCCGTACGTCAACACGATGGCGACGTTCGCCACCACCCGGGCCCTGGAACAGCTCAAGCTGGACATCGCGCTCAACGGTCTGCCGGTGCGCGTCGCCGCCACCCACGGCGGGCTGTCGGCCGGGCACCTCGGGGCCACCCACCACGCGCTGGAGGACCTGGCCGTCACCCGGCTGCTGCCGAACCTGACCGTGGTGGTCCCGACCGACGCGGCCACCACCGCGGAACTGCTGCGCCAGGCGCAGGAACTGCCCGGCCCGGTGTACATCCGGCTCGGCCGCGACGCCACCCCGGACCTGCCTCCGGGCGCCCCGCCGGTGCGCCTGGGCAGGGCCCAGCGCCTGCGCGAGGGGGACGCCCTGACGCTGGTGGCCACCGGTCCGCTCCCGGTCCACCTGGCCCTGGAGGCGGCCTCCGCGCTGGAGAGCGCGGGAGTGGCCACCACGGTGCTGAACCTGCACACCGTCAAACCCCTGGACACCGGTGCCCTGGTGGCCGCGGCCCGCACCGGCCGGGCGGTGGTGACGGTGGAGGAGCACTGGGCGAGCGGCGGTCTCGGCTCGGCGGTGGCCGAGGTGGTCGCGGAGCTGGGCCTGCCGGTGCCGGTCCGCCGCGTCGGCGTCGGCGACGGCTTCGCCGCGGGCACCGGCGGCCACCGGCATCTGCTCCGGCGCAACGGCATCACGGCGGAGGCCGTCATCGCTGCGGCCACGGAGGCGCTCGGGCTGTAGCCCGCAGGACGGGCCTCCCGGCGCGGGCGCGACGCGGGCGGTCCGGCGGGTACGCGGTGGGCGGTTCGGCGGGGTACGGGCGGGCGGTCCCGGGAACCCGGAGTGCGGGAGCCGAGGCTGGGTCCCCGGAGCCTTTGCGGGTGTCCGGGTGCCGCCCCGGGTGCCGCGCGCCGTGGGCAACCGGGGCGGCAGGCGCGGCAGGCAGGTGCGCGATGCCGGTGCCGTGGGGCGGGATGCCCACCGGGTGCCCCCGTGTCCGGCTGCCCCGGTGTCCCGCTGCCCGAAAGCCGTTCGGTAGCAGGCGGCACCGTGCGAGGGGTGAAATCCGGCCAGGCCCGGGCGTCTCGGCCGATGCCAGCGGAGCAGCGTATTCCGGTGTCAGGAAGCGCCGTGGGGCGCATCGGCTCCGACAGGAACCGCCCCGGAACGGCCGGCTTCCGAAGCCCTTCGCTCCGGAACCCGACCGTTCGGGCGGTCCGACCCGTTCCGCACCCCGGTCCTCCGGCGGGACAACCCTCTCATCTAACGGGTCAATTGCCGTCAGTCCGCGGCGGAATCCCCGCGCCGGCACATGGAATCCGGCCACAGGATCCCGCGCTCCGAAACGAAGGGGCGGAAGGCGCGAAGGCATGGGCAGCGCCTGCCTGGGGGTGATTGTCCTTTTACTAGCCTTTGTTACCTCTTGTAACCACATCATGATGAGTGCTCCTGCGCGGTGTCCATGAAGGAAGAGGGACGCCGCAGAGACCATCAGGAGGCAAGAGTGACCATGTCACCACGGAGGATGCTGGCCGCCCTGACCACGGCGGTGGCGCTGATCGCGGGCCTGGCCCTGGCCGGCACCGCGTCGGCGGAGCCCGGACAGGCCCGGTCGGTCCGGCTCCAGCAGCGGGTGGACGCCTATCTGGCCGCCCACCCGGAGGCACGCCGGATCGCCCCCAACGAGATCGCGATCCCCGGGGGAAGCCTGACGTTCGCCGCCCCCGGCCGCGAGAGCGCCGCGTCCGCACTCGCGTGCAGCAACGGGCACCTGTGTATCCAGGACGGCACCGGCGCCACGTACGACTACTACCACTGCGGCTACTACTCCTTCGCCGGAGTGGGCGACGGCACGTTCAACAACAACCAGACCTCGGGCACCGTCGCCAAGTTCTACAACTCCGACGGCAGCCTGCGGTGGAGCAACACCGCCAAGGACACCGGCACCGCGTCATGGACCCCGGTGTACTACATCCGCCCGTGCTGACCGGGACGGGAGGCCACGTGTAACGGAGACACGACACGCGTAACGGAGACACGACCAGGGCCGGGCCCGGACTCCCCGACGGGGGGACCGGGTCCGGCCCCCGTCCGTCCACCCCACGCGCCCCGGGCGGCGGAGCCCGCCCCGGCTCGGCCCCGGCTCGGCCCGGGGAGCGGCCCGGGGAGCGGCCGGGGTCCCGCCGCCCGGTGCCCGGCGCTTTCTCTCTCCGCCGATCACGGCCCTGATCTACAGGTCGGGCCCACCCGGAATTGGGTGGCGTCCCCGATGGCCGGGGCGGGGGGTTTCGGACGAGGGTGTAGGCATTCCCCCTTTCCGGCCCAGTGAGCGTCGTCGCGGCTCCGCCGCCTCGTGACGCCTCGTCTGGTGCTCCCCGGTTTCGACGGCCGTACCGCTCGCGGCCCGCCTCCCCTCGCGGGAGGCGCGCGGGCGCGGCTCGCCGGCGGGCGTGAGACGCCGTCGGCCGGTCGTTCACGAGAGGAGCTGGGCCATGTCGACAACGCCGCAGAAACTGGGGTGGACCGAGGCGGTAGACGAACCGGGGCCGCGCCGCGCGGGGTCCCCCTGTGCCGTCGCCGCGTCCGGGGCGCGTCCGGCCGGTGTCCGGACGGCCGGCCCGAACAGGGCCCGCGCGGGGGAGGACACTGGGTGAACATCACCACATGGCTCGCCGTGGCGGTGTTCACCGTCGTCTTCGTCCTGATCGCGACCGAGTGGGTGCACCGGGTCGCCGCCGCACTGGGCGGCGCGGTCGCCATGCTGCTCATCGGCGCGACCGAACCCGATCACGCCTTCTTCTCCGCCGACTCCGGCATCGACTGGGACGTCATCTTCCTGCTGCTCGGCATGATGCTGATCGTCGCCGTGCTGAAGCGCACCGGTCTCTTCGAGTTCATCGCCATCTGGGCCGCCCGCAAGGCCCGCGGCAGACCGTACCGGCTGATGGTCCTGCTGATCCTGGCGACCGCGATCCCGTCACCGTGGCTGGACAACGTGACGACGGTCCTGCTGATCGTGCCGGTGACGATCTCGGTCTGCCGGCAGCTCGGTCTGCCCGTCATCCCCTATCTGATCGCCGAGGTGATGACCTGCAACATCGCCGGAGCCGCCACCCTGATCGGCGACCCGCCCAACATCATGATCGGTTCCCGGGCGGGGCTGTCCTTCAACGATTTCCTCTACCACATGACGCCGATCGTCATCGTGCTGACGATCGTGTTCATCGTGATGAGCCGCTTCCTGTTCCGCCACGCCTTCCGGCACGACCCCGAACGCGCGGCTGCCGTCATGGAGATGAATCCGCGTGAGGCCATCAAGGACGTCCGGCTGCTGATCCTCAGCGGTGTGGTGATGGCCCTGGTGATCGTCGGCTTCGTCCTCCACACCACCCTGGGCATGGAACCCTCCGTCGTCGCGATCTGCGGCGGTCTGGTGCTGCTGGCCGCGTCCCGGCTGAACCCCACCGAGGTCGCCAAGGACGTGGAGTGGGACACGCTGGCCTTCTTCGCCGGTCTCTTCGTCATGGTCGGCGCGCTGGTGCAGACCGGCGTGATCGGCGACCTGGGGCGGGCGGCGGCCGAGGCCGCCGACGGGCGGCTGCTCGGCACCGCCATGGCCCTGGTCTTCGGCTCCGTCATCCCCTCCGGCCTCATCGACAACATCCCGTTCGTCGCGTCGGTCAGTCCGATCGTCGCCGAGATCGTGGAGTCGGCCGGCGGCCTGGAGGAGGCGGGGATGCTGTGGTGGGCCTTCGCACTCGGCGCGGACCTCGGCGGGAACGCCACGATCATCGCCTCCTCGGCCAACGTCGTGGTCGTCGGGATCGCCGCGCGGGAGGGGCACCACATCTCCTTCTGGCAGTTCAGCCGCTACGGCCTGGTGGTCACCGCCACCACGGTCACCATCGCGGCGGCCTATGTGTGGCTGCGCTACTTCGTGCTGGTGTGACGTGACGCCGCCCACCACGAGGAGAACGACGGCCCGCGGACAGGACCGCCCCGGCCGTTCGGCCCGTCCTGCGCACCCCACCGGTTCCGTCCGCTCCACTCGCCTCACCCGTTCCGCCTGCCTGCGGCCCCGTGCCGGAAGGGAGGAGCCGTGCCCCGATCACCCGACGACCGGCTCGCCGAGATCGAGGCGCGACTGCGCCGCGAGGATCCCCGTCTCGCCCGCGCCCTGGCGCGCGGCCTGCCCCGCCGTTCCCGTGACCGGCGCCGCCGGTGGCTCCGGCTGCTGCCGGCCGTCGCGCTCGCCCTGCTTGGCCTCGGCATCGCGCTGCCGCACGGGCTGCTCATCGCCGCCGGCCTCGTCCTGGCCGGTGTGGCGGGGGAGCTGCTGGCGCCGGGACCGGACACGCCGCCCGGGGGTACCTCCCGGCGGCGCCGCTGAGCGGGGGTGCGGCAGACCCTGAGCGGCCCGCCGCGCGGGACGCGCCGATGAGGACTCCCCACCGGCGCGCTCACCGCCCCGCTCCGGACGGGCCCCGGCCCGGCCCGTGGGAGCATCGTGCCCCCACGGGCCGGGCCGTCGCGTACGGTCCGGCCCCGGCGGCCCTGGGGAGCGCCTCACCCCTCCGCCGGTCGGCGGGGCCCCTCGAAGCGGCCGGTGGCGCGGAACCGGGCGCGGCGGGCGGCGCGCCGGAAGGTGGTGAGCACCGCGGGTCCGGCGAGCGCGACGCAGACGAAGTTGGTGACCGCGCGGCCGGTGTCCCAGCCCAGGGACGTGGCGATGTCGAACGCGACGTAGCGCTGCCACTGCTCGGTGAAGGGCAGGCCGGGCAGGTAGGCGATGGAACTGCCCGGGGCCAGGGAGAACGGCCAGAAGGAGAGGTTGAGCAGGAAGCCGAAGAGGTAGCCGGACAGGGAGCCGTAGACGGCGAGCAGCATCACCTCCAGCCGTCCGTCCGCCCGGGGAAGGAAGCCCGCGAGCATGCCGACGAAGGCGCAGCCGAACATCTGGTACGGCATCCAGGGACCGACTCCGCCGGTGATCAGGGCTGAGGCGAACAGGGAGGTGCAGCCGAGGGTGAAGCCGAAGCCGGGGCCGTAGACCCGTCCGGCCAGGACCAGGACGAAGAACACCGTCTCGATCCCGGCGGTGCCCGCGCCCAGCGGGCGCAGGGCCGCGTTGACCGCGGACAGCACTCCGAGCATGGCGAGGGCCTTGGAGTCGATGCCGCCCTCGGCGATCTCGGAGAGGATCACGCACAGGACGAGGATCAGCAGGACGCCGAAGACGAGCGGGGGAGCGTAGTTCGATCCGAAGGTGCCCGGTGCGACGACGAACGGCCAGAAGAAGGCGACCAGGCCCAGGAAGGCGGCCAGGGTCATGACCACACCCGTGCGCGGCGTCAGCCGGATGGCGGTGACAGCTCGGTTCATGTCCGCCTCCCGGCCGCCAGTTCCGCCTCGACCTGCGCCACGGTCAGGTACGGCAGCGGGGCGAGGATCTTGGCCGTCTGCGGGGCGAAGACCGGGGACGCCACGATGATCTCCTCCGCGGGTCCGTCGGCGACGATGTCGCCCTCCGCCATCACGATGACGCGGTCGGCGGCGCGGGCGGCGAACTCGACGTCGTGCGTGGAGACGACCACGCTGCGGCCCTCGTCCGCCAGGGCGGTGACGATGCCGACGAGCTGGGCCTTCGCCCGGTAGTCCAGTCCCCGGGTCGGCTCGTCCAGGAGGATCACCCGGGGGGCGGCGGAGAGCTGGATGGCGAGGACGAGCGCGAGCTTCTGCCCTTCCGAGAGGTCCCGCGGGTGCGTGGTGCCGCGGATGCCCGGGGCGAGACGGTCCAGGAGGGCGCGGGCCCGTGCGACGGTTCCCGACTCCGCGTCCGCCTGCGCCAGTTCCTGCTCCACGCTCTCCAGGTAGAGCAGGTCGGACGGGGTCTGCGGCACCAGGCCGACCAGTCGGCGGGCCCGGACGGCGGAGACGGTGCGGGGGTCCGCGGTCCGTCCACCGTCCCCGCCGTCCACCTTCACCGTTCCGGCCCGGCGCGGTCCCGATCCCTGAAGGGCCCAGAGCAGCGAGGACTTGCCCGAGCCGTTGCGTCCCATCAGCGCCGACACCTCGCCCGCGGCCAGGTCCAGGTCGGCCTCCCGGACGGCGGCGACGTCACCGTGGACGACGCTCACGCCGCGCGCCGCCAGCAACCGCGGCCGCTCCTGCGTCCCGCGCTCCCGGACCGGCACGGGCGGGCGTCCCGTCAGCGTCGCGCGCAGGGGCGCCGCCGCGCGGCGTGCGTCGCGCACGGACAGCGGCAGCGGCGACCAGCCGGCGACGCGCCCCAGTTCCACGATGGGCGGGGCGATCGTGGACGTGCGCAGGACGTCGGCGGGCGGACCGATGCGGGCACGGCCGTCGCCGGAGAGGTGGATCACACGGTCCGCGTACTGGACGACGCGTTCGAGGCGGTGCTCGGCCATGAGAACGGTGACGCCGAGGTCGTGGACGAGGCGGGTGACGGCGGACAGCACCTCCTCGGCCGCGGTCGGGTCGAGGGCGGAGGTGGGTTCGTCCAGGACCAGGACTCGGGGGTGGGCGGTGAGGACGGAGCCGATGGCGACCCGCTGCTGCTGGCCGCCGGAGAGCGCGTGGAGGGGGCGGTGCCGCAGATCGGCGAGACCGAGCAGATCCAGGGTCTCCTCGACCCTCTTGCGCATGGTTGCCGGAGGAATCGCCAACTGCTCCATGGAATAGGCGAGTTCCTCTTCGACGGTGTCGGTGACGAAGCCGTCGGCGGGGTCCTGGCCGACCACGCCGACGACATCGGCGAGTTCCCGCGGCGGGTGGTGGGCGGTGTCCCGGCCGTCGACCGTCACACGGCCGTACAGGGTTCCGCCGGTGAAGTGCGGCACCAGTCCGTTCACCGCGCCGAGAAGCGTGGACTTGCCGACGCCGGTGTGCCCGACGACGAGGCAGAGTTCGCCCTCCTCCACGGTGAGGCTCACATCGCGCAGCGCGGGCCCGGGCGCGTCTTCGTACTCGATGGTGACCCGGTCGAAGATGATCACGCGGGGGCGGCCTTCCGGTCGGGGGGTCGGTGCGCCGCGGGCGGCGGGGAGAGGAACCCGGCGGTACCGGCGAGCAGGATCGCGGCGGTCGGCACCAGTGGCAGGCCGGGCCAGGTGAGCGGGTAGAACACCGGGTTCAGCTGTGCGGGGTCGTAGCCGAGGCCGGTGAACAGGAGCGCGGCGGCGAGGACTCCGCTGCCGGCCACGGCCCATTCCGGCAGGCGCCACGGATCGGGGCGGTAGGCGGTGCGGGTGACGCGCCGGCCGCCCAGCCGCAGGCCCGCGAGACACAGCACGGCGCCGGCCCCCATGGCCGGCAGCCCGAGGAGGGCGGGCGCGGTGGCGTCGAGCAGCCCGTACGCTCCCGCGCACAGACCGCACATGCCGAGCAGCATCAGCGCGCCCGTGATCCGGCGCGAGCGGGGCGTCGCGGAGCCGGCCCGGCCGTAGCCCCGGGAGTCCATGGCGGACGCCAGGCGCAGCGAGCGTTCGAGGGCGTCCTCCAGGACGGGAACCACGATCCCGCGCAGCGCCTTCAGCCCCCGGGACCGGCCCGCCCTGAGCCTACGGGCGCGGGCGACGCGCTGCACGCTCTGCACCAACTGCGGCGCCACACTGATGGCGACCGTGACGGCGACCCCGAGTTCGTACAGTGCGCCGGGGAGGACACGCAGCGCGCGCTTGGGGTTGGCCAGGGTGTTGGCGGCGCCGATGCAGCACAGCATGCAGGCGAGCCGCAGCCCGTCGGTCGCGGCCGACAGCACCGCTTCCAGGGAGACCGGACCGCCGATCCGGATGCCCGCGTACCAGTCGGGCGTGGGGACGCGGGGGAGGGAGAAGAGGAAGTGGTCCCGGGGGGTGATGCCGGTGGCGAACACGGCACGGAAGACGACGCGGACCGCGACGACGGTGAGCGCGAGGTACAGGTAGTACGCGAAGCCGCGCGCCCAGGGGGCCTCGGTGCGGCGGACCGTGACGACATGGCCCAGGACGGCGAGGACGAGGAGCAGCAGCAGCGGGTTGTTGGTGCGGCTGACGGCGGTGGCGAGGGCGAGGGCCCAGACCCACCAGGCCATCGGATGCAGCGTGCGCGGCAGGCGACGGACCCCCTTGCGCGGCGGCGGGCCGGACACCGCGGTGGGTGGCCGCGACGCGGCCCGGGCCGTCGCGCTCACCGGGTGCCGCGGCGCCTGCGGGCCGCGTGGACGGCCGCGCCGCCGATCAGGGCGACGAGCGAGGCTCCGGCGACCACCGGCACGATCGACCCGGAGTCATGCGGGGCGTCGGTGGCCGGAGCCGCGTCGACGACCTCGGTGTCCCGTCCGGGCGCCGCGACCTCGGAGGGAGTCTCCGGGTCGGTGGGAGAGGGAGAGGGGGAGGGCGTGGGGGCCGCGCTCCGGCTCGGCGCGGGGCGGGCTGGTCCGGATTCCGCCGGCTCCGGCCGGGTCTCCGAAGCCCTCGGCTCCGTGGAGGCCGGCACGTGCTCCGTGCGGGCGGGGGGCGCCGGCTCGGGGGGCGTGGGCGGGCGCCGCTCCGGTGCCGGGCCCGTACCGGCCCCCGGTGGAGGTGCGGGTGCCCGGTCGGTGGAGGGCGGCCGACCGGTGTCGCCGATCGGCTGGGTGTTGTGGGCGCGCAACTGGTCCGGGGTCACCGTGGGTCTGCCCCGGGTCCCCCCGATGTCGGTGCCCCCGAAGACCCACAGGTCGACGCTGCCGGGCCGGGGCCGGTAGAGCATGGCGCCGAGTTGGCTGTACTCCCAGTCGCTCTGTCCGGGACCGGCGTGCCAGTACGACCAGTAGGCGGAGGCGGGAGGGGTGAGCACGCAGTCGTCCTCGGCCGGGGTCGGGAACTGCCTGCCGTCCCGGTAACCGCTGTAGCCGATGCGGCAGACGAACGCCGGTCCGTCGTGTCCGGTGCCGGTGGTGCGCCAGCCGCCCTGGTTGAGCAGTTCGTAGCCGGTCGTGGGCGTCGTTCCGCAGGACCGGAAGAGGGGACCGCCCCAGTCGCTGAAGTCGACGGCGAGGACGACGCCTGAGGTGGTGGTGCAGCGGCCCATGGGCTGCGGCGCGGCTCCCGCCGGGGCCTGGCCGCCGCCGACCGCGGCGGCGGCCAGGCCGAGGGCCGCCGCCGCCCGTGCCGTCGTCCGTACGGAGCGCGAGCGGATCACCGATCACTCCCCGCCGGGGCCCTGCGGCGCGCCAGCACCGTGCAGCGCCATCCGGCCAGCACCATCAGGGCGGCGAGGACGGCCAGGAGCCTGGCCCGCGCCCCCGTGGAGGCGAGGGCGCCCTCGCCTCCGGACGCGCCGTACCCGCCTCCGGGACCGCCCGGGGTGACGATGTCCGGTGCCCCGGCGCCTCCCGTGCCGCCCGGCGTGACGGTCTCCGGGATGACGATCTCCGGTCCGCCGTCACCGGGCCCCGGCGTGGGCTGCGGTGACGTACCGCTCAGATCGCGTTCCAGAGTGCCGAAGGAGATGCCGGTGGCTCCGCTCACCGCCTGGGCGGAGGCACGCAGGTCGGAACCGCGCTGCCCGTCCCTGGCCACGTTGAAGCCGCCGTCGGGGTTCTGCTGGGAGGCGAGGAAGGCGCGCGCCCGGGCGATCTCGCCGGTGTAGGCGGACGCGTCCAGGGAGAGGCCCTGCACCGCGAGGGCGGCCGAGTTGACCGAGTTCCCGGCCGCGCCGGGGAAGCCGCCGTCGGGGAGCTGCTGGGACGCGATCCAGGCCAGTGCCCTGTCCACGGCCCGGTCCGCCCCGCTGCCGTCGGCCAGGCTGAGGGCCATGGCGGCGATCGCGGTGGAGTCCACGTCGGAGTCGTCGGTGGCCGGGACCAGGCTGGGCCAGGCGCCGTCGTCCCGCTGGAGAGCCGTGAGATAGGCGAGCGGTTCGCGGGCCGCTCCGGTCTCGCCCGCGCGGAGCTGGGCCATGACGGCGAGGGACTGTCCGAAGACGGAGGGCGTGTAGGTGTAGGCGCCCTTGGCGGCGCAACTGCGGTCGGGTGCGGTGCTCGGCCCGGCGCACACCGACCTGCCGAGCGCCGCGACGAGATCCTGACCGCCGAAGTGCCGCGGGTCGCGGCCGACGGTCTCGGCGAGCAGGGCGGTCTTCCCCAGGGAACCGCCCAGCACGTGGGGCGTGCCGATGCCGGTCCAGTCGTGGAGGGTGCGCCCCTCGCCGTCGGTGCCCCGGTTGTCGAGGAAGTCGACGATGCCGCGCAGCCTGCCGTCGGACAGTCCGGTCGCGGCCAGCGCGTAGGCGCCGTCGATGGTCAGGCCGAAGTCGGCACGGACGGAGCCGGGGCCGGAGGTGTAGTACCGGCCCTGCTTCAGGAGGGCGGCGCCGGTGAGGTAGGCGACCCCCTTCGCGAGGTCGGGACCGTCACCCTCCGGCGGGGTGACCGGGTCCGTGGCCGGGGGCGGCGACGTCGGGGGCTGCGTGGCCGGGGGCGGTGACGTCGGCGGCTGCGTGGCGGGGGGAGGTGACGTCGGGGGGTCGGTCGGACCGGTCCGTTCGGTGGTCAGGGTGACCAGGCTGGCGCCGGTTCCCGCCAGGACGGCGGCAGGCGTCGGGTAGAGCGCCGGATCGGTCGCGCCCTCCTCGAAGCCGAAGCCGCCGCCGGCGAGCTGCTCGCGGGAGAGCCAGGCGACGGCCGCGTCGGCGCGGTCCCCGTCGCCGAGGACGCGCAGGGCCTGTGCCGCGTACGCCGTGGAGTGGACGGCGCCGGTGGTGGCGCCGGTGTACCCGGGGAAGGAGCCGTCCTGGCGCTGGGCCCCGGCCAGATAGGCACGGGCCTTGGCCACGGCGTCGTCGTGTCCGCCCGCCCTGTGCAGGACGAGGGCGACGAGGGCGGTGGTGGCGGGATCGCCGTCGCAGTACTCGCCGGGGCGGATGAGGATGCCGGTGACCCCGCCGTCCCGGCACTGGACCTGGGTGAGCCGCCGCACCGCCTCGGCCGCCGGGGTGACCCCGGCGCGCAGCAGGGCCAGGACCGACAGCGCCTGCCCGTCGGTGTATCCGGCGTTGCGGAAGTCGCCCCTGGCGGTGCAGCCGGGTGTCGGTTCGCCGGATTCGGGGCCCGCGGCGCACACATGCGCCGACAGGTCGCGGATCAGGTCGTGGCCGCCGACGTCGCGGGGGTCCGCCTCCGTGCTGGAGGCGAGGAGGGCCAGGCGGGCGGCGGCGGTGGCGTCCGGTGCCCCGCCCGTGCCCTCCGGATAGGCGTACTCGCCCGCGTGGGAGGTGAGGAAGGCGGTGACCCTGCGCAGGGCGGGGCCGCTTCCGGCCGCGGCGAGTCCGTAGGCCACCTCCGTGGTGAGGAGGTGGTCGGGGGTGTCACCGCCCTCGGGGACGACGCGGTCACCCTCGGTCAGCCGGCTCTCCAGCCAGTCCGCCGCGGCGGCCACGTCGATCGCTCCCGGCGCTCCCGTCGGAGTTCCGGGGCCGGGGGTGCCACCGGTACCCGGCCGGACGTCGTCGGGGCTGAAGTCCGGCCTGCCCGTGCCGCCGTACACCCAGGCGTCCACGTCGCCGTCCTTGAGCCTGCGGTCCATGGCTCCGTACCGGCTGTACGACCAGTCGTCCTGGCCGGGCGAGGCGGTCCAGTAGGACCAGTAGGCGTTCGCGGGCGGAGTGAGGACGCAGTCCTCCTGAGCCGGAGTCGGGTACCGGGCACCGCCGTTGAAGGAGCCGTGGCCGATGCGGCAGATGAACGCCGGACCGTCGTGCTCGGTCCCGGCGGTGCCGAATCCGCCCTCGTGGAGGAGGTCGTAGCCGGTGGTCGGCGCCGGATCGCAGCCCCGCACGACATCACCGCCGAACGGCCCGAAGTCGACGGCGACGACCGCGCCCCGGGCCGCCGTGCACGTTTCCGCCCGACCCGGCCCCGCGACGGCGGACGTCGTGGTGAGGAAGGCCACGGAGGCGGTCACCAGCACCAGGAGGGCGACGGCCAGCGCGGTCACCGGCCCGGGTGCCGTGCCCGCCCGTGCGTCGTGTCGTCGCTGGCTCCCCACCGCGGCCCCCTCGTTGCCTTCCGGCGCGGACGGTGAACGTGGGTGAGGACTCCCGGGCAGGGGAGTCCCCGCGTACGGAAGCCGGTCGCACCACGCCGTAGTCCGCGACGGCGTCTGTTGCTGATGAACGCTCCAGGTGTTCCGGCTCGCCCGGCGTCTGCCGGGCCCACGGTTGCGGGTCAGCGCCGGATTCTCACCGGCTTCCCCTGGAACTCAAGGCGTATCAGCGGGATTTGAGCATGCATCACCGAACGCGTCAAGACACCCGCGGGCCGGTGCGGCGGTTCTCGTGAGCCGCTGTGGCGGCCCGGACGCCCGTCGGGTACCGTCCCGGTCTGCCGAATGGGGGAACCCGGTGGGAATCCGGGGCTGACGCGCAGCGGTGTGGAACGGCAGGGGGCCGTTCCGAGCCCGAATGCCCAGGCGGCACAGCACTGGAAGCCGATCCACGCGTCCCGGACGGCGGCCACACCCGCTGCTTCCGCCCGCGCACAGCGCTGCCCGGCGACAGCGCGGGGACCGGTCGGCGTCCCCGTCCCAGGAGCAGGCCCTTGTCCCGTACCTCTTCTCCCGTCCTCCGCCGCTCGGCCCTGGCCGCGGTGGCCGCTGTCGGCGCCCTCGCGCTGACGGCGCCGCCGGCCGCCGCGACCACGACACCCGCCCAGATCGCCACCTCGAAGACCAACGGCGTCGCCTACCTCAAGTCCCTTCAGGCGGCGGACGGTTCGTACGCCGGTCCGGGACTCTCCAACGAGTGGGCGTTCAGCGCGCTCGCCGCCGCCGGAACCGCCGCCGTGGACGTGGCGCCCGGCGGTGACCCGAGCAAGAACGCGAGAACGGTCTACCGCGACCTCCTGTCCACCGGCGGATGGCCGTCCGCCTCCCCGGTCGTCACCGACTACGAGCGCGCCGCCCTCAACGCCTACGCCGCCGGTGTCGACCCGGCCCGGGTCTCCGCCTCCCGCAACCTGATCGCCGACATCCACCGCTACTGGCAGACCGCCGAACCCGGCTACTTCGGCCCGCCCGGGAACTTCAACGGCACCGTCTTCGCCGCCCTGGCCCTCAACGGCGCAAGGACCCCCTCCGGTCAGCTCCGTGTCCCGCAAACGCTCCGCAACGCGATGGCCACCCGGATCCGGGCCAACCAGCACAACGACGGCGGCTGGAACCACGGCAAGGCGGAAGGCAGCGCCACCGAACTCGCCAAGACCTCGGACATCGACATGACCGGTGCGGCCATGGCCGCGCTCTGTGTGTCGGGGGTGCCGAACACCGACGCCGACATCGTCCGGGCCAGGGCCTTCCTCAAGAGCAAGCTGGTGGCCGGCAGCGGTGCCTTCAACGCCATGTTCGGTGTCAACACCAACTCCAACGGCTGGGCGGTCTCCGGACTGAACGCCTGCGGCATCAACGCGCAGACCGGTGACTTCCTCACCGCCATGGGCAAGACCCCGCTGGACTTCCTGATCGCCCAGCAGTTCAACCCGGGCGGCGGTTTCAGGTACCTGCCCAGTGACACGGGCCCGTCCGCCTACGCCTCCAGCGACGGGATGCGGGCCGTGGCCGGCGCGGGATTCACCGCCGCACCGCCCGTACCGGTCACCCCGGGGGCGCCGCAGTGGGTCGGTGAGGGCTCCTTCACCTCCGGTACGGCGGCGACGCTCGCACTGACCGTGGACGACGGCGCGGGGGGGCTCGGGGTGTGCTCCGTCACCCTCACGCCGACCGGACCGACGACCACCCTGGGCGCGGTCCTCGACGCGGCCCGGACGGCGGCCACCCCGGCGGGCTGTGTGACCTCCGTGGCGCCGTCGTCCGGCACGGGGGCCGTCACCTCCCTCAACGGCAAGGCCAACAGCGGCTCCGGTACGTGGAAGGCCAGCCTCGACGGCTCGTCCTTCGCCGCCGCGGCCCGGGGTACCGCCGTGGGCGTGGGCGACACGATCGCCCTGCGCTGGGGGGCCTGACACCGGCGGGGCCGCGGGCAAGTGCAGTGCCCGGACCGGCCCGCGGCCCCGCCCGGGGCGCGCCGTACGGCGGGACCGTCACCGGCCCCCCGTACGCGCGCCCCGGCAGAGCGACGGTTCGTCAGAAGGCCGTCCAGGTGAAGGCGACCTCGTCCCCGGCGACGAGCCCGAACTGGCAGCCGCCGACCGGTGTCGGCGTGCCGTTGACGGAGATGTTCCAGTAGGCGCTGCCCCCACCACTGACGTTCCTGATGGTGTCCACCGAGAAGTCGTCGAAGGACGGGTACCACGTGCCGTCCCAGGTGAAGCCCCTCCGGTGGGCGGCGTCGTCGAGCGCCGCGGTCGGCGTCGGCACGGCACTGGCGTGGGCACCGCCGTTGGTGCCGTCGCACGTGTGGGTGCCGCCGGTCGCGGTGGTGACGTCGTGGCCCCGCGTCCGGATCCTGCCCTTGAACAGGAGCCCGTCCGGCCCCTGCACCGTCAGGGACACTCTGACGGGGGCGTTGGTGCCGGTCGTCGCGGCCGTGGCGGCGCCGTCGGCGTGGGCGACGGCCGTCCCTGAGGACAGGGCCAGACCGAGTACGGCCAAGGCGGCCAGGTGACGGTGGACGGATGTGCGGCGCATGGCGGAGCCTTCCTGATCGGGCGGTCCGCGGCTGCGCCGCCGGGCCGCCGGACCGTGTCCGGGCGGGCGCTGCGGCGCCGCCTGCCGCAGGGCGGGGGCGGGCACCGGGCCGTGGCGGCACGGGGGCTCTCGGCTTCACGCTGCAGACCATGGCAGTGGGAAGCGGTACGGAGCACGTGCCGGGTTCCCCGACTCGCGGCCCGACGGGCCGCACACGGTTGCAGGTCAGCGCCGGATTCCCACCGGCTTCCCCCGGTCACGCGCGTATGCGGTTGTCGTGCCGTACGCGGTGACGCCCTTCGGCGGTCCGCCGAACCTGGCCGACGGGTGCCGAAGTCAGCGCAGTCTAGGGCCTGTTGAGGAGAAGACGCCACAGGCGGCTCCTGTGCGGGGCGGGGTGCCGGGCCCGCTGCCGGGCTCCTTGCCGGGGCCGGCGGTCGCCCCTCGTCCCGGGGGCCGGGCCCCCGGAGCACGGTGCCGGCGGACGCCGCTCCGGACAGTGTTCGTGTGTCGCTGGATTTACTAGGACGCCCGACTATATAGTCGCGGACACAAGGCCCGCGGTGCAGGGAAGCCGGTGTGATTCCGGCACGGTCCCGCCACTGTGACCGGGGAGTACGCCGTCGAGCAGGACGCCACTGACGAGCTGGATGTCGGGAAGGCGGACGGCGCGCGCTGATCCGGGAGTCAGGATACCGGCCGCGGGACGTTCCGTGTTTTCCACGAGGATGGAGCCGACACGCATGGCACCGGTGTGCACCCATGACCCTGGTGAGCCCTCCCTCTGACGAGGCCGCGGCCCCACGCGATCTCGCGCCCCCGGTCTCCGTTTGCCGACCGCGCTCGGACGCCGGACCGGTGCGCCATCCCCGGATCCCTCCTGACGAGAGCAGGCAGTCATGGTCCGTGAGCACGAACGCGCCTCCGTGCGCGAGTTGACGCACTTCGTCGGCGGCAAGCACACCCCGGGAACCTCGGGGGCCTTCGGCGACGTGTACGACCCCAACACCGGCCGGGTCCAGGCCCTGGTACCGCTCGCCGACCGGGCGGAGACCGAGGCGGCGATCACCGACGCCGCTTCGGCGCAGCCGGGCTGGGCGGAGTGGAACCCCCAGCGCCGCGCCCGTGTCCTGCTGGCGTTCCTGCGCCTGGTGGAAGGTGAGAAGGACGCCCTGGCCCGGCTGCTCTCCGCCGAGCACGGCAAGACGGTGGCCGACGCGCACGGCGACATCCAGCGCGGCCTGGAGGTCGTCGAGTTCGCGGCGGGCATCCCGCACCTGCTCAAGGGGGAGTTCACCGACAACGCCGGCACCGGCATCGACGTCCACTCCCTGCGCGCCCCGCTCGGCGTGGTCGCGGGCATCACGCCGTTCAACTTCCCCGCCATGATCCCCCTGTGGAAGGCCGCGCCAGCCCTCGCCTGCGGCAACGCCTTCATCCTCAAGCCGTCGGAACGCGACCCGTCCGTTCCGCTCCGGCTCGCCGAGCTGTTCCTGGAGGCGGGGCTCCCGCCGGGTGTCCTCAACGTCGTCAACGGGGGACGGGAGGCGGTCGACACCCTGCTGGAGGACCCGCGCGTCGCCGCCCTCGGCTTCGTCGGCTCCACCCCCGTCGCCGCGCACGTCTACGCCACCGCCGCCGCCCGCGGCAAGCGCGCCCAGTGCTTCGGCGGTGCCAAGAACCACATGATCGTGATGCCCGACGCCGACCTCGATCAGGCCGCCGACGCCCTGGTCGGCTCCGGGTACGGCTCGGCGGGCGAGCGCTGCATGGCCATCTCGGTCGCCGTCCCCGTCGGTGAGGCGACCGCCGACGCCCTCGTGGCCCGGCTCAAGGAGCGCGTCACCGCGCTGCGTATCGGCCGCAGCGACGACCCCGGGGCCGACTTCGGCCCGATGGTGGGCCCGGAGGCCGTCGAGCGGGTCCGCTCCTATGTGGACCTCGGAGTGCAGGAGGGGGCCGAACTCGTGGTCGACGGCCGCGACTTCACCCTTCCGGGACACGAGGGAGGCTTCTTCGCCGGGGCCAGCCTCTTCGACCGGGTCACCCCCGGCATGCGCATCCACCAGGAGGAGATCTTCGGTCCCGTCCTGTGCGTCGTCCGCGCCGCGGACTACGAGGAGGCCCTGCGCCTGCCCAGCGAGCACGCCTACGGCAACGGCGTGTCCATCTTCACCCGGGACGGGGACACCGCCCGCGACTTCAGCCGACGCGTGACCACCGGCATGGTCGGTGTCAACGTGCCCATCCCGGTGCCCGTCGCCTACCACACCTTCGGTGGCTGGAAGCGCTCCGGCTTCGGCGACCTCAACCAGCACGGCCCGGACGCCATCCGCTTCTACACCCGGACGAAGACGGTCACCTCGCGCTGGCCCGCCGGCCGGCGCGAAGGCGCCAGCTTCACCCTCCCCACGATGGGCTGAGCCACATGACCAGCACTCTGCTCACCGAGGACCAGCAGGCCCTGGTGGAGACCACGTTCGACTTCGCCCAGGACCACCTCGCCCCGCAGGCCCTCGACTGGGACCGCGACAAGCACTTCCCCGTGGACGTGCTGCGCAAGGCGGCCGGTCTCGGCCTCGGCGGCGTCTACGTCCGTGAGGAGTCCGGCGGCTCCGGCCTCGGCCGTGCCGACGGAGTCCTCGTCTTCGAGACGCTCGCCTCCGGCTGCCCGTCCATCGCCGGATACCTCTCCATCCACAACATGGTCGCCTGGATGATCGACAGTTACGGCGACGGCGCCCAGCGCGAACGGTGGTTGCCGCGCCTGTGCGCCATGGAGGACCTCGCCAGCTACTGCCTCACCGAGCCCGGCGCCGGATCGGACGCGGCTGCCCTGACCAGCCGTGCCGTACGGGACGGCGACGACTGGGTGCTCTCCGGCGTCAAGCAGTTCATCTCCGGTGCCGGCGCCTCCCAGCTCTACGTCGTGATGGCCCGCACCGGCGGCGAGGGGCCCGGCGGGATCTCCGCGTTCGTCCTCGACCGGGACGACCCGGGTCTCGGCTTCGGGCCGAACGAACGGAAGATGGGCTGGAACGCCCAGCCCACCCGTCAGGTGGTCATGGACGGTGTCCGCCTGCCCGCCGACCGGCTCCTCGGCCGTGAGGGTGACGGCTTCCGGATCGCCATGAGCGGCCTCAACGGCGGCCGTCTCGGCATCGCCGCCTGCTCCCTGGGCGGCGCCCGCAGCGCCCTCGACCGCAGCCTCGTCCACCTCGCCGACCGCGAGGCGTTCGGCACCCGGCTCCTCGACGCCCAGGCCCTGCGGTTCCGGCTCGCCGACATGGCGACCGAGCTGACCGCCGCCCGCGCCCTGGTCCAGCAGGCCGCGCAGGCACTGGACCGGGGCGATCCGCAGGCGCCGTACCTGTGCGCGATGGCCAAGCGGTTCGCCACCGACACCGGCTACTCGGTCGCCGACCGCGCCCTCCAGCTCCACGGCGGGTACGGCTATCTCAGCGAGTACGGGATCGAGAAGATCGTCCGGGACCTGCGGGTCCACCAGATCCTGGAAGGAACCAACGAGATCATGCGCGTCATCGTGGCCCGCGGTCTGACGGAGGCGTTCGGATGAGCGACGTCCTGTTCCGGACCGGGGGCCGGGCCGCCCACATCGTCCTCAACCGCCCGAGGGCCCTGAACTCCCTCACCCGGGGGATGGTGCTCGCCATCGAGGAGGCGCTCACGGAGTGGGAGAGCGATCCTGCGGTGGAGGTGGTGGTCCTCACCGGGGCGGGGGAGCGGGGCCTGTGCGCGGGCGGCGACATCCGCGCCATCCACGAGGACGCCCGGGACGGCGACGGCAGCGCGACCGCGGCCTTCTGGCGCGACGAGTACCGCCTCAACGCCCGCATCGCCCGCTATCCCAAGCCCTATGTCGCCGTCATGGACGGCATCGTGATGGGCGGCGGCGTCGGCGTCTCCGCCCACGGCGGCGTGCGGATCGTCACCGAACGCTCCCGTGTCGCCATGCCCGAGACCGGCATCGGCTTCGTCCCCGACGTCGGCGGCACCCACCTCCTCGCCCTCGCCCCCGGCGAACTGGGCACCCACCTCGCCCTCACCGGCGCGGCGGTCGGTGCCGCGGACGCCCTGCTCTGCGGACTGGCCGACCACCACGTGCCCTCCGCCTCCCTGACCTCCTTCGTGGAGGACCTCGACCGGCTGCCGGTGCGCGAGGCACTCGGGCGGCACGTCCAGGACCCGCCGCCGGGTGGACTGGCCGCCCGGCGGGACTGGATCGACGCCTGCTTCGCCGCGGACACCGTCGAGGAGATCGTCCACCGGCTCCGCGCCCACGGCGGCACGGCGGCCGAGGAGACCGCCGCGATCCTGCTCACCAAGTCCCCGACCGCGCTCAAGGTGACGCTGGCCGCGCTGCGCCGCGCCCGGCGGCTCGGGCCGCTGGAGCGTGTCCTCGAACAGGAGTACCGCGTCTCCCTCGCCTGTCTCCGCGGCCCCGACCTGATCGAGGGCATCCGGGCCCAGGTCATCGACAAGGACCGGACGCCGCACTGGTCGCCCGCCACCCTGGAGGAGGTCACCGACGCCGACGTGGAGCGGTTCTTCGCCCCGGCCGACGGGCCCGGACCCGTCCCGAACCCCTCGGGAGCCCTGGAGGAGATCGCGTGGTGACCCGGACCGTCGCGTTCGTCGGACTCGGCCACATGGGCGGCCCCATGGCCGCCAACCTGGCCCGGGCGGGCCACCGCGTGCTCGGCCACGACCTCGTCCCCGAAGCGGTGGAGGCCGCCGGCCGGGCCGGGGCCGAACCCGCCGGGTCCGCGACCGCGGCCGTACGGGAGGCGGACGTGGTCATCAGCATGCTCCCCGCCGGACGCCATGTGCTGGACCTCTACGACGAGGCCCTGACCGCCGCCCGCCCCGGCACCCTTTTCGTCGACTGCTCCACCGTCGACGTCGCCGACGCGCGGACGGCCCACGAACGGGCCCGCACCGCCGGGATGCGCTCGCTGGACGCGCCCGTGTCCGGCGGAGTGGTCGGTGCCGAGGCCGCCACCCTGACCTTCATGACGGGCGGTGGCGAAGAGGAGTTCACCGAGGCGCGCCCCCTGCTGGAGGCCATGGGCCGGAGGGCCGTGCACTGCGGCGGGCCGGGCGCCGGGCAGGCCGCCAAGATCTGCAACAACATGATCCTCGGCGTCTCCATGATCGCCGTCAGCGAGGCGTTCGTCCTCGGCGAGAGCCTCGGGCTGTCCCACCAGGCGCTGTACGACGTGGCCTCCACGGCCTCCGGCCAGTGCTGGGCGCTCAGCGTCAACTGCCCCGTCCCCGGGCCCGTTCCGTCCAGCCCCGCCAACCGGGACTACCGGCCGGGCTTCGCCGCCGCGCTGATGGCCAAGGACCTGCGGCTGGCCGTCGGCGCCGCGAAGGCGGGCGGTGTGCACACGGAACTCGGGATCCGGGCAGCGGAGTTGTACGCCGAGTACGCCGAGGGCGCCGGTGGCGCGCGGGACTTCTCGGCCATCGTCGGCACCATCAGGGAACGGAGCGGAGACGCCACATGAGCGATGAGTACGAGACCATCCTGGTCGAACGCAAGGGCCGCACCGCCCTCCTCACCATCGACCGGCCCAAGGCGCTCAACGCGCTGAACCTCCGGGTGATGAACGAGGTCGTCGCCGCCGCCGAGGCCCTCGACCGGGACCCGGACATCGGCTGCCTCGTCATCACCGGCTCGGCGAGGGCCTTCGCGGCCGGTGCCGACATCAAGGAGATGGCACCGCGGGGGTACATGGACATGTACCTCACCGACTGGTTCGCCGCATGGGACCGGCTCGGACAGCTCCGGACGCCCACCGTGGCCGCGGTCGCCGGCCACGCGCTCGGGGGAGGCTGCGAACTGGCCATGCTCTGCGACATCCTGCTCGCCGCCGACACCGCCGTCTTCGGGCAGCCGGAGATCAAGCTCGGGGTGATCCCGGGCATCGGCGGCTCCCAGCGGCTGACCCGGGCCGTCGGCAAGGCCAAGGCCATGGAACTGTGCCTGACCGGGCGCACCATGGACGCCGCCGAGGCCGAGCGGGCCGGACTGGTCTCCCGGATCGTGCCGGCCGGTGAACTCCTCGCGGAGGCGCTGGCGGTCGCCGGGACGGTGGCGGAGATGTCGCTGCCGGTGGCGATGATGGCGAAGGAGGCCGTCAACCGCGCCTTCGAGACCAGCCTCGCCGAGGGGGTCCGCTTCGAACGCCGCCTGTTCCACGCCGTGTTCGCCACGGGCGACCAGAAGGAGGGCATGGCCGCCTTCACCGGCAAGCGGGCGCCGGTCTTCCGGCACCGTTGATCCACCCGGAACGCGGGGCCCCGGGAACCGATCCCGGGGCCGCTCGCGTTCCGGCACGTACGACCGGCGGAACGGGAGGACGGGGTACCGGAATGGCCAGACGTCGGCAGCCGCCGCGCATCACCGTGGAAGGGGTGGAGGCGGTCGCCCTGACCGTGGCGGAGTACGAGCAACTCCTCGCGTGCAGAAGGCAGGTCGGCGGCCAGAGCGCCCGGCTCCGGGCCCTCGGCGACCGGATGCGCCGCACCGAGCGGCTCCTGGAGGACCTGGCGGAACTGGTGGACGGCCCGCCGGACGGCCGTCCGGCACCGCCGGCGCCCGGGGCACCCCCGACGGGCCATGGACGAACCGGCCGCGCGGACGAACCGCCGGACACCGGGGAGGACCCGGAAGGGGAGGCGGCGCGCCTGCGCCGTGCCATCTCCGTGCTACTGCGCAGGCACCGCGTCGAATCCGGCTGATCCGGGCCCCGCCGCCGGCCCCGGACCGCTCTCGACCGGATACGGCACATACGTCCGCCGGTCGGGGTCGACGGCCAGCCGCTCGCCCGCCGGGGGGCGCGCCCGCTGCGCGCAGTCGCGGCGTTCGCAGATCCGGCAGCCCAGCCCGATCGGGGTGGCGGCGCGGGAGTCGTCGAGGGCGATGCCCTCGGCGTAGACGAGCCGGTGGGCGTGGCGCAACTCGCAGCCGAGGGCCACGGCGAACTCGGCGCGCGGGGCGCGGTGGCCGAAGCCGCCCCGGGTGATGGTCCGCGCCACCCAGAAGTACCGCTTGCCGTCCGGCATCTCCGCGACCTGGGTGAGGATCCTGCCGGGCGCGGAGAACGCCTCGTAGACGGTCCAGAGCGGGCAGGTGCCGCCGAGCCGGGAGAAGTGGAAGTCGGTCGCCGACTGCCGCTTGGAGATGTTCCCGGCCCGGTCGACGCGGAGGAAGGAGAAGGGGACTCCGCGCCGCCCGGTCCGCTGGAGGGTGCTGAGGCGGTGGCAGACGGTCTCGAAGCCGACACCGAAGCGGGCCGAGAGCAGCTCGATGTCGTAGCGCACCTCCTCGGCCACCGTGTGGAAGACGGTGTACGGCATGAGGAGGGCGCCCGCGAAGTAGTTCGCCAGGCCGATGCGGGCCAGCGCTGGGGACTCCGGTGAGGTCAGGCCCGCGCTGTCCGCCAGCAGGCCGAGGAGCGGCCCGTGCTCCAGCAGGGCGAGCTGGGTGGCGAGCTGGAAGGCCCGCTGGCCCTCGCGGAGCCAGGGCGACAGGAACAGCAGACCGGTGTCCGGGTCGAGCCTGCGGGCGTCCCCCGAACGCCCGGGAGCCGACCGGACCACCCTGATCCCGTGCTTCTCGCCCAGGTGCGCAACGAGGGCGTCGGAGACGCGGCCCGGACGCAGGCGCATGGCCGCGGCGAGGCGTTCCGCCTCGGTGTCGAGTGGCTCGAAGTGGTTGTGGTGCGTGTAGAAGAAGTCCCGCACCTCGTCGTGCGGCTCGGCGGCGGGCAGCAGCCCGTCGGCGGCTCCGGGCGAACCCAGGGCGGCGGCCCGCTCCACCGTGTCCCGGTAGCGCCGGTGCAGGGCGACCAGGGCGCGCGCCACCTCGGGGTGGTCGCGGGCTGCCTCGGTGATCTCCTCGGAAGCGAGCGGCGCCGCTCCGCACGCCTCGTCCGCGACCGCGGCCCGCAGGTCGGTGGCGAGCCGGTCCTCCTCGGCCTCGGAGAAGAACTCCGCGTCGACCCCGAAGACCTCCGCGATCCGCAGCAGCACCGACGCGGTCAGCGGGCGCCTGCTCTGCTCGATCTGGTTGGCATAGCTCGTGGAGATGGAGAGGGCGCGGGCCATGTCGACCTGGTTCATGCCGTGCTCGCGGCGCAGCCGCCGCAGCTTCGCATGGGCGTAGACCTTGCGGTCTGCTGCTTCTCGGGGCACGGCGCACATCCTTGTCGCAGCCGGGAAGGGAGGCGTTCCGGTGGGGGCCTGTTTGCGAACATAGCATCCGCGGCATTCGCAGAATTCGCAGATTCACAGCTCCCGGATGGCGGGATTCCACAGATTGGAGAGGTGGCCGGACCGGTGCGGAACGGGCACCGTCGATCACGTCAGCACCGGCAAGGACCGTCCGCACCCCGCGAGGAGCCCCGTGATCGAGCACCACGTCCGTGTCCACCCCAGCGCCGACCGGCTTGCGCGCGAGGACCAGCTCGCCTGGAAACTGGCGGACGTCGCCACCGGCACCGGGGAACCGGATCCCGACAGCGCCGCCATGGTCGTCAACCGGGTGATCGACAACGCCGCGGTGGCCGTCGCCTCCCTGCTGCGCCGCCCGGTCGCGGTCGCCCGTGCCCAGGCCGCCGCCCACGGCGCCGCCGCCCACGGCGCCTCGGTCTTCGGCGCGGCGACCCGGGTCTCCCCGGAGTGGGCCGCCTGGGCGAACGGCACGGCCGTGCGCGAGCTGGACTTCCACGACACCTACCTCGCCGCCGACTACTCCCACCCCGGCGACAACATCCCGCCGCTGCTCGCCGTCGCCCAGCACACCGGCCGCACCGGCGCCGACCTGCTGCGCGGGATCACCGCCGCCTACGAGATCCACGTCGCGCTGGTCAGGGGCATCTGCCTGCACGAGCACCGCATCGACCATGTGGCCCACCTCAGCGCCGCCACCGCCGGTGGCCTGGGATCGATGCTGCGGCTGCCCACGGCGACGGTGTACCAGGCGATCCAGCAGGCCGTGCACACCACCACCGCCACCCGGCAGTCCCGCAAGGGCGAGATCTCCAGCTGGAAGGCGTACGCGCCGGCGTTCGCCGGGAAGGCGGCGATCGAAGCCGTCGACCGGGCCATGCGCGGCGAGACATCCCCGTCGCCGGTCTACGAGGGCGAGGACGGCTTCCTCGCCTGGATGCTGAACGGCCCGGGCTCCGACTACACGGTTCCGCTTCCGGCGGCGGGCGAGCCGCGCCGCGCGATCCTCGACACGTATACGAAGGAGCACTCCGCCGAGTACCAGGCGCAGGCGATCATCGACCTGGCCCGGCGGCTGCGGGAGAAGGCCGGTGCGCTGGACAAGGTGCGTTCGATCGTCCTGCACACCAGCCACCACACCCACCATGTCATCGGCTCCGGTGCGAACGATCCGCAGAAGTACGATCCCACCGCCAGCCGGGAGACCCTCGACCACTCGGTGCCGTACATCTTCGCCGTGGCCCTGGAGGACGGGACCTGGCACCACGAGCGCTCCTACGCCCCCGAACGCGCCCGGCGCCCGGAGACCGTCGAGCTCTGGCGGAGGATCACGACGGTCGAGGACCCGGAGTGGACCCGCCGCTACCACGACCCCGACCCGGACCGCCGGGCCTTCGGCGGACGCGCGGTGATCACCCTCGACGACGGCTCCGTCATCGAGGACGAGCTGGCGGTGGCCGATGCCCATCCGGCGGGCGCCCGTCCCTTCGACCGCGCCGGATACGTCGGCAAGTTCCGCACCCTTGCCGAGGGCATCGTCACTGAGTCCGCGCAGGACGCGTTCATGGATACCGCCGCCCGTCTCGCCGAGCTGACCGTCGCCGACCTGGACGGCCTGTTTCCGGCCGTCGACACCGAGGCCGTGGCCGCGTACGACGCGGGCCTGCCGAAGGGACTGTTCTGATGGTGCTGCACACGCGGACCATGCCCGCCGAGCGCCGCCGGACCTTCCGCGAGCAACTGGCCTCCGGCCGTCTGCTGCGCGTCCCCGGCGCGATCAACCCGCTCTCCGCCCGCCTCATCCAGGACACCGGCTTCGACGCGGTCTACTTGTCCGGCGCGGTGCTGGCCGCCGACCTGGGGCTGCCCGACATCGGCCTGACCACGTCCACCGAGATCGCGGCCCGCGCCCAGCAGACCACCCGGGCCACCGACCTGCCCGTCCTCATCGACGCCGACACCGGCTTCGGCGAGCCGATGAACGCGGCCCGCACCGTGCAGCTGATGGAGGACGCCGGCCTGGCCGGCCTGCACCTGGAGGACCAGGTCAACCCCAAGCGCTGCGGCCACCTGGACGGCAAGACCGTCACGCCCCGCGAGGAGATGGTCCGCCGCCTCCGTGCCGCCGTCGACGCCCGCCGGGACCCGGACTTCCTCCTCATGGCCCGCACCGACGCCCGCTCGGTCGAGGGCCTGGACGCGGCGATCGACCGTGCCAAGGCGTACGTCGACGTCGGTGCCGACGCGGTCTTCCCCGAAGCACTCGCCGACGTCTCCGAGTACGAGGCGTTCCGCAAGGCGGTCGACGTGCCGCTGCTCGCGAACCTCACCGAGTTCGGCAAGACCCCGCTGCTGGACGCGGTGACCCTGGAGAACCTCGGCTACAACATCGCCCTCTACCCGGTGACGCTGCTGCGCATCGCCATGGGCGCCATCGAGGACGGACTGCGCACCATCGCCGCGGAGGGCACCCAGGAGTCCCTGCTGCCCCGCATGCAGACCCGCTCCCGCCTGTACGAACTCCTCGGCTACGAGGAGTACTCGGCCTTCGACTCGGCCGTCTTCGACTTCACCCTTCCGCCCGGGAACTGACCCGGTACCTGACCCACGAAGGCAGGCACCCCATGATCACCCCCGCGCCCGCGATCCACCGCGGCCTCACCGGTGTCGTCGTCGACACCACGGAGATCTCCACTGTCATCCAGGAGACCAACTCCCTCACCTACCGGGGCTATCCCGTCCAGGACCTGGCCGCCCGCCGCTCCTTCGAGGAGGTCGCCCACCTCCTCTGGTACGGCGAACTCCCCGACACCGGACAACTCCGCGACTTCCAGGCCCGTGAACGCGCCCTGCGCGCACTGGACCGCACCACGCTGGAACTGCTGGCCCGACTGCCCGAGACCTGCCACCCCATGGACGTGCTCCGCACCGCCGTCAGCTTCTTCGGCGCCGAGGACCCCACCGAGGACGACGGCAGCCCGGCCGCCAACCGCGCCAAGTCCCTCACCCTGCTGGCCAGGCTGCCCACCGTCGTGGCCGCGGACCAGCGCCGCCGCCGGGGCCTGGACCCGATCCCGCCGGACGCCTCTCTCGGGTACGCCGAGAACTTCTTCCACATGTGCTTCGGCAGCGTGCCCGACCCGGACGTGGTCCGCTGCTTCGAGATCTCCCTGACGCTGTACGCCGAACACAGCTTCAACGCCTCGACGTTCACCGCCCGCGTGGTCACCTCCACCCTCTCCGACCTCTACAGCGCCGTCACCGCGGCCATCGGCGCCCTCAAGGGACCGCTGCACGGCGGCGCCAACGAGGCCGTGATGCACATGCTCCTGGAGATCGGCGACCCGGCGCGCGCCGGGGAGTGGCTGGACGAGGCGCTGGCGTCCAAGCGGAAGATCATGGGCTTCGGTCACCGCGTCTACAAGCACGGCGACTCGCGCGTCCCGATCATGCAGGACGCCCTCGACCGGCTCGTGGCCCGCGCCGCCGACCCCGAGGTCACCCGGCTCGCCACCCTGCACGCCGCCCTGCGCCACGCCATGGCCGACCGCAAGGGCATCCACCCCAACCTGGACTACCCGGCCGGCCTCGCCTACCACCTCATGGGCTTCGACATCCCCGTCTTCACCCCGGTCTTCGTGATGAGCCGCATCACCGGCTGGACCGCCCACATCACCGAGCAACTGGCCCACAACGCGCTGATCCGCCCCCTGGCCTCCTACGACGGTCCCGGACAGCGGACGGTGCCGGGCGCCGCGTAGTCCTGCGCCAGACGGCCCGGGCACCCCTTCCGGCCGGACGGCGGCTCACCGCCGTAGAGCCCGTCCGGTCACGTCAGGGCGACGCACCCCCGCTCCTCCAGCCGGGCGAGCAGCGGCAGCGAGGGGTCGGTTCCGTTCCACCGCAGGTCCAGCTTCTCCGGCGAGAGCATCCGGGCGAGCCGGCCGGGCAGGCGGCCCAGGTGGTTGCTCCGCAGGTCGATCCGGTGCAGCAGGGGAAGGTCCGCCGGCGGCTCCGCCGCCTCGGCCAGGGCGTTCTCCCGCAGGTCCGGGTGGCGCAGCTCGCGCGGCCCGGCCACCGGCGCCGGGACGGACCCGATCGCGTTCCCCCGCAGCCGCAGCCGCAGCCGCAGCCGCAGCCGCAGCCGCAGCCGCAGCCGCGGCTCGCGCGGGGTCCGGAGCCCGCCGACGGCATCGGGCAGGGTGGTGAGCCGGTTGTGCCGGGCCCTGAGTTCGACGAGACCGGTCAGCCCGCCGATGGTCTCCGGCAGGGTGGTGAGGGCGGAACCGTCTTCCGTCAGGGGCGCGATCGAACACCCGTTGGTGGAACCGGAGATCGGCGGACCGAACCGAACGATCACCTCAACCCGGCCGGGGGCCGCCCCGCCCCGGTCCGCATGCCGCCCCGCCCGCCGCCGTCGCCCCCGCCGCTCTCGTCATCACCCGTACGGATGTGCCGTGCCGTGGCGGCGGCCCGCGCCCGGGGCGGCCGCATACGCTGCCGGAGGCGGTCGCCGAAGGGCACCGCGGGATCGATCCGGTACGTGAACCAGGAGCAGTGTTATGCGATTTGACGATCACCGCGTGGTCATCACCGCGGCCGGCCGCGACTTCGGCCGCACCCTGGCCCTCCGCTTCGCCGACCTCGGCGCCGAAGTCCTCCTCTCGGCGCGGACCCTCGCCGCCGCGGAACGCGTCCGCGACGAGATCCACGACCGGGGTAACGCCAAGGCCCACGCCTTCGCCTGCGATCTGACCGATCCGGCCTCGATCCGCGCCTTCGCCGACGACGTGGCCGGGCACACCGACCGCGTCGACATCCTGGTCAACAACGGCGCCCGCTACCTCGAAGGACCGGACCTCGGGTCCGCGTCCGACACCGACGTCGTCGACACCATCGCGTCCGGCGCCACCGGAACCGTGCTGACCGTCAAGAACTTCCTTCCCCTGCTGCTCCGTTCGGAGCGGCCGGACGTGGTGACCATGGTCTCCGCCTGCGGGACCGCCAACCACCACCGCTCCGAGGCCCACGACGCCTTCTACGCGGCCAAGAGCGCCCAGGCGGGATTCGTGGAGATCCTCTCCAAGCGCCTGCGGCCCCGGGGAGTGCGGGTGATCTCCCTCTACCCGCCCGACTTCGACAACTGCGATCCGCTCTCCGGGCAGTGGGAGACCACCCCGCGCGGAAGCGAGGACAACCTCACCGCGCAGTCGCTCGTGGATTGCGTCTTCTTCGCCGTCGCCCAGCCCCGCGACTGCTTCATCAAGGCGTTCCACTTCGAGCAGGTGTGACCGGCCCGCGGTGCCCTAGCGCCGCTGGAAATCAACTGACCACCCATCAAATCATGCCCACCCTGCGGCCGATGGGCCGAGAAGACGGCGAGGAGCGGTGAGGGGCGCGGGACGGGGGGCGCGACGGCGGGCGGCGGGCGGGGTCCTAGGAATCTCGGATACCGGCGGCCGTCCGGACGCTGACAAGCTGGGCGCGGCCGACCGGGCGGAGGTGTCCGTCCCCCTCGCGCCGTGTGGGCCATCCGTTCACGCCCCCTGCCGTCTCCTCACCTGGAGATCCCATGCGTTCATCCGTCCGGCGCATCGTCCTCTCGGCCGTGCTCGCCCTGGCGGGCCTGCTGCTGGCGCCCACCGGCGCCCAGGCGGCCGCCGCCCCCTCCTCGGTCCTGTTCAACCAGGCGTCCGAGCGCTGTCCCAACGGCGCCACCTGGGGCTCACTGGACCTGCGCCCCTGCGCTCCCTCCGACAACCCCGTCCAGTGGGTGTTCACGCCCGTCGCGGGCATGCCGAGCGTCTACACCCTCAACTACGCCGCTGACCAGCGTTCCTGCCTGACGAACCACGACGGCCCGACCGGCGCGCAGTGCACGGGCGAGACCAAGCAGATGTGGAAGGTCACCCCCTTCAACGCCACCGGCCAGGCGCCGAAGTACGACATGCTCGGGGTACGGCTGCAGAACATCGCCGACTCCCAGTGCCTGGACAACACCAAGAAGAACTTCGGCGGCTACAAGCTCTACATGTACCCCTGCAACAGCGGCACCTACCAGCAGTGGAACATCTACCGCTCCACCTACGAGGCCCTGTTCGGCGGCGTCGCCACCCACAACGGCATGACCTGGGCCACCCTGGAGCAGCGCCCCGACGACGTCGTGCACGTCGGCTACGACACCAGCAGCGACCCGTACTCCGGCGACAGCCCCGCCTCCTCCGTGCTGCCCGTGCTGTGCATCCGCCAGGACGGCCGCCCCGCCCCGGCGGGAGTGCCCGTCGGCGGCTACCACAGCTGGGCCGGTGGTGAGGTGAGGGCCACCGTCCCCGTTTCCGGGACGCAGCTCTCCAGCCGCGCCGCCGCCGACCAGCTCTGCGCCGGCCACTTCGGCGCCGGGTTCCGCATGGCCGAGTTCCACGACGGCGAGGGCTGGGGCCTCTGGGCCAACGGCACCCTGCCCGCCAACACCCGCTTCTGGACCGCCATCGACGACCAGCGGGCCAACCCCTGGAACTGATCGCACCCGGAGGACCGGGGTGGGCGCCGGGAGCGGTGTCCACCCCGGTCTTCCGGCCATTCTCGGGCGTTTCGTCCGGCCCGGCTCCTGGGCGCCCACCGGAATCCGTAGGCTTGCGGTCCGTGGCCGGACGACGTGACACCGAGCGGGAAGTCCTCGGTTCCATAGCGGAGTTGGCGACCGGCGGGCTGCGTCCGGTCGAGCTGTTCCACGAGCTGCACCGGTTGCTCGCGGGCCCCCTCGGATTCGACGGCGGCTGCTGGCACGGCAACGACCCGGTCACCGGCTTCCCCACCTCCACCGTCTCCGACGGCCTCGACCCCGCCCTCTTCGAACAGGCCGTCCACCTGGAACTGCTGAGCGGGGACACCACCACCTTCACCGCGATCCGCACCGCCGGACATCGCGCCCAGAGCGTCGGCCGCGCCACCGAGGGCCGCCCCGAGCGGAGCGTGCGCTACCGGGAACTGCTCCGTCCCAGCGGCTACGGCGACGAACTGCGGATCAACTTCGACCTCGGCGGCGGCCGGTGGGCGAGCGCCGCCTTCATGCGCGAACGCGCCCGGGGCCGTTTCGACCGGCCCGAACTGCGGCTGGCCGAACGGGTCGCCGCCCCCATCGGCGCCGCTCTGCGCGGCGTCCACCTCGCCGCGCTGCGCCGCGCCCCGGGCACACGGCCCCTGGACGCTCCGGCCGTGGTGGTGCTCGACCGGCACGGACGGCTGCTCCACACCGACGCCGCCGCCCGCGAACTGATCGGCCGGATGGCCGAACCCACCGCCCACACCGGCGGTGTGCCCAGCGGCTTCCTCACCGTCGCCCGTCAGGCCGCGTGGGCCGACGGCCCCGCCGAGGTGCGGGTGCGCACCCCCGACGGGCAGTGGCTCACCCTGCACGCCGCCCCGCTGGAGGGACCCGGCGGGGGCGTCGCCGTCGTCGCCGCACCCGCCTCCCCGGCCCAGCGGCTGCCGCTGGCCATCCTCGCCCACGGACTGTCCCCGCGCGAGCGGCAGGTCGCCCTGCACGCGGTGCGCGGCGCCAGCACCAAGGCCATCGCCGCCCTGCTCCACCTCAGCGTGCCCACCGTCCAGCAGCACGTCACCGCGATCCTCGACAAGACCGGTGTGCGCAACCGCCGCGAACTCGTCGCCCTCCTGATGACGGACCATCTGCCGACCCTGGGCCTCCCCCCGGAGTAGCCGCGGGACGTGTGGCGCCGCGGCCCTCTCCGGCGGGGTGCCCGGGGATGCCGCAGTCCGGGCCGGGTGGACGGCGGACCGCCGAGGTGCCGGCCCGCCCCTCACACCGGTGGGGCGCCCGCTGCCGTGACGGCCGGCACCGCGAGGCCCCGCCGATGCCGGGCGCCCCCGCCCCGGAAGGGATGCCGCCCGGCCACGGCGGGTGCGCGGACCGGCCACGGGCGGTGCGCGCACCCGGAGTCCGGGTTCATTCGCGCCGCGCACCGGACGCCCCGCACCGGACGCCCTGCACCGGACGGCGCGCGGCGGGCGCACCCGGCCCCGCCGGGCCGGGTGATCCGCAGAAGCGGTGGAGGAGGATCAACACCTATGCACGCAAAGGGACTTGAGTATTCGCGTGGCTCCTGCGTCGGCCCAGTTCAGGGCGCTCGTGCAGTCGGGGCGGGAGGTCTCGCCCCCTCCGCATCCCATTAGTCTGGACCTCTTGCCCCGCCCGTGATCGGCGGGCTACGTTTCGCGCTGTTGGGAGTCCTTCACGTTTCCTTCAACTCCCTTGACCTGCAAGGCCGGAAGGAGCATGTCCCCATGCAGCAGCGGAGCCTTTCCAGACGATCCGTCCTCGCCTCGGCGACCGTGGTGGCCGCGGGCGCGACGGGCGTCGTCGGGGTGGCGGCGACCCCCGCGGTCGCGCGGAAGCGCGACGACCGCCTCAAGAAGATCATCTCCAGGATGAGCGTCGAGGCGAAGATCGGCCAGCTGTTCGTCCCGTACTTCTACGGCACGTCGGCGACGTCCCCCAACCAGTTCGACCAGGAGCGCAACCTCGCCGAGCTCGGGGTCCGCACCCTGGCCGAGCTGATCGCCAAGTACCACATCGGCGGCGTCATCTACTTCTCCGGCTGGGCCAACAACATCCAGGACCCGCACCAGATAGCGGACCTGACCAACGGCGTGCAGCGGGCCTCGCTCGCCCTTCCCACCCCCATCCCCTCGCTGATCTCCATCGATCAGGAGCACGGGGCCAACGTCCGCATCGGCAGTGGCGCCACCCAGCTCCCCGGGGCGATGGCGCTCGGCGCCGGCCGCTCGCTCTCCGACGCGCGCGCCGCCGGACGGATATCGGGCACCGAACTCGCCGCCCTGGGCATCCACCAGAACTTCGCCCCGGTCGCCGACGTGAACGTCAACCCGGCCAACCCCATCATCAACGTCCGCTCCTTCGGCGCCGACGCCCGCGATGTCGGCCGCATGGTGGCGGCCCAGGTGACGGGCTACCAGCAGGCCGGCGTGGTGGCCTGCGCCAAGCACTTCCCGGGCCACGGGGACACCGGGGAGGACAGCCACACCGGACTGCCCGTGATCACCCACACCCGCGAGGAGTGGGAGCGCATCGACGCCCCGCCCTTCCGGGCCGCGATCGCCGCGGGCGTCGACTCGATCATGACGGCGCACCTCCAGGTCCCCGCGCTCGACCCCAGCAACGACCCGGCCACCCTCTCGCCCACCATCCTCCAGGGCGTGCTGCGCGGCGAACTCGGCTTCGACGGCGTGATCGTGACCGACGCGCTCAACATGCGGGGCGTGCGCACCAAGTACGGCGACGACCGGGTGCCCGTCCTCGCCCTCAAGGCGGGCGCCGACCAGTTGCTGTTCCCGCCGAACATCGACGTCGCCTACCACGGCGTCCTCGCAGCCGTCCGCGCCGGCGAGATCACCGAGGCCCGGCTCGACGAGTCGGTCCTGCGCATCCTGCGGCTCAAGGACAAGGCCGGCCTGCTCGACGGCAGCCCCTATGTCTCCGCGAAGCAGGTCGACCGGGTCGTCGGCGCCCGCAAGCACCTGAACGAGGCCGCCCGGATCGCCGAGCGCACCACCACCCTGCTCGTCAACCAGCGCGAGACGCTCCCGCTGCGCCGCAAGCAGAAGAAGCTGCTCGTGGTCGGCGCCAGCCCGGCCTTCCCGACCGACAGCACCCGCACCACCGTGCCCGAACTGGCCAGGGCCTTCGACGAGCTGGGCTACAGCACCACCCGGCTCGCCACCGGCCGGACGCCCGACGCTGCGGCGATCGACGCGGCCGTGGCCGCCGCGCGCGGACGGGACGCGGTGGTCGTCACCACCGACAACGTCAACGCCACCAGCGCCCAGCGCACCCTGGTGGCCCGACTCCTCGCCACCGGTGTCCCCGTCATCCACCTCGCGGTGCGCAACCCCTACGACATCGCCCACCTCCCCGGTGTCCGGGCCTCCCTGGTCTCCTACTGCTGGACCGAGGTCGAACTGCGCGCCGCGGCCCGGGTGATCGCCGGCCGGGTCGAGCCGCGCGGCAAGCTGCCCGTTCCGATCCAGCGGGCCGACGATCCGGCCAAGGTCCTCTTCCGGGCCGGGCACGGCCTGTCGTACTGCGACTGACGCCCGCGCCCGCCCGCGCCCCCGGCCCCGGTGCCTCCCGCAGGGGAGCACCGGGGCCGTCCGGTCGCGGCGGGCGCCCCTCCGGACGGGCACCCCTTCCGGGCGGCGGTCGGCGAGCAGCGGTCGGCGACGGGCGTCGTGGGCCGGGCCGGGCCGTTGAACCCGACGAGCGGGCGGGACGGCGGGGCCGGGGCACCTCGCGGGACCCGGTGCCGCGCCGCCCCCGCCGGACGAAGGGTGACACCGGGGAGTCGCTCCGCCGCCGTCACAGCCCCTGCCTCCGGTCGCCCCGATCCGGTGACCGCGGCCTCCGGCAGCACCTCCCGCACGGGCCGTTCCCTCGTCCCCGGAATAAACCTCCACACGCTCGACTTCCTTCTTTCCGGTGATTCGGGAGGGCCGGACGGGTGAAGCGGGCGCACCGGTCCAAGAATGCTGCCGTGACCCGTCCCACCGGCGCACCGCCGCCGACCTATCCCGTTCTGCTGGGGGGTGTTCCCGTGCCCGGCGAGGGCTGGGTCCACTGGCCCCGCGGCAGCGCCCTGCTCCAGGACACCTACGACGTGCTCGCGCTCAAGGCACGCCTCGACCACGGCCGCGCCGTCCCCGGCGACGGGACCGACCCCCGTCTCGCCGGGAGGGTCGCCCGCTCCACGCCCGAGCAGGTCACCGCCGCCCTCGCCGAGGCCCGCGCCGCCCAGCCGGTCTGGGCCGGGGTGCCGCTGGAGAGACGGCTCGACTTCGTCCTCGCCGTCCACCGGCGGCTGCGCGAGCGGGCCGACGACTTCACCGGCGTCCTCGTCGCCGAGGGGCATCCCTTACGGGTCGCGGAGTGGGCCCTGTCGGCCGCCCTCGCCCTCACCCACCCCGACACCGTCGACCACGCCCGCCCGCTCCTGCGCTGGGAGGGCGAACGGTCCGGCCGCCGCATACGCCTCGTGCGCAAGCCGGACGGCGTCGTCTGCCTCGACCCGGCGCGCAACGCCCCCCTGCTCACCGCCCTCGCGGCCGTCCCCACCCTGGCCGCGGGCAACGCGGTCGTCCTCAACGCCCCGCCCTCCGTACCGCTCGGCACCGTCCATGTCTTCCACACGGTGATCGCCCCGCTCCTCGCGGAGCACGGGGCACCGCCCGGCACCCTCAGCGTCCTGTGCGCCCCGGCCCGGCCCGTGCTGCGCGCCTGGCTCGCCTCGCCCGACTGCGACGACGTCTTCTTCTTCGGCGGCTCCCGGGAGGGCGCCGAACTCACCCGGTCCTGCATCGACCACGGCAAGAAGCCGATCATGGAGATGGCCGGCAACGACGCCCTCGTCGTCTGGCGGGACGCCGACCTGCCCCGTGCCGTCGACGCGGCGCTGGAGCGCTACCACGGCTCCGGGCAGCTCTGCTTCGCCCCCAAGTTCGCCCTGGTCCACCCGGCGGCTGCCGACGAGTTCACCCGTCTGCTGCACGAGCGGGTCGCGGCGCTCAGGGTGGGGCCGCCCGAGGACCCGGACGTGGTGCTCACCCCCGTGGTCAAGCGGTCCCAGTGCCAGGACGTCCTCGACGACGCCCTCGCGCACGGGGCCGAGCTGCTCTGCGGCGGCGAACCGGTCGACGTGCACGGCGCCCCGTCGCGCCGGGGCCCCTTCGTCCGACCGGTGCTGCTGCGCGTGCGCGGCCTGGACGCGGCGGCACGGATGCGGGCCGTCGCCGAGGAGACCTTCTTCCCCCTGATGTGCGTGATCGTGCCGGAGGAGACCCCCGAGGGGCCGTACGCGGACGGCGAACTGCTGGACACCGTCCTCTCCTTTGTCAACGCCAACCCCTACGGGCTGCGCAACTCCCTCTGGGCCCGCGACCCGCAGGTGATCGACCGGTTCGCGGACGAGGTGACCAACGGGGGAGTCCTCAAGGTCAACGACAGCCACATCGGCACCCTCCCCGTGCTGCCCATCATCGGCGGCACCGGGCTCACCGGCGGCGTCTTCGGCGAGGCCAACATTCCCTTCCTCCGGACCACCCGGCTCCAGGGCATCAGCATCGGCACCGGGCGGCCGGACCACTTCGACCACCTCGCCACCGCCGGGCCGCCGCGCCACCCGTGAGCCCGGCCCCCGCGCGAGCGCCCCCGGCGCCGCGTCCGCGTTCCCCCCTCCCACCGCGCCGTCGCGGCACCGCGACGCCCGAAGAAAGGCACACCATGACCACGCTGTCCGGCACCGACCTGCTGCACCACAAGATCGACGTCTGCTTCCACCACTTCGACACCGACGACAACGGCTCGGTCGACCGGGAGGACCTGCTCACCCTCGGCTCCCTCCTGCTGTCCCGCTTCGGCGAGCCCGCCACCTCCCCGAAGGGCACCGCCCTGATGGACGGCATGGCCCGCTTCTGGGACGCCCTCGTGGCCGTCGCCGACGAGAACGGCGACGGGGTGCTCTCCCGCGAGGAGTACCGGACATGTATGACCGGGGCCTTCGTCACCTCGCCCGACGGCTTCGAGAACTCCCTCCGGCCCCTGGCCGAGGCGGTCGTCGGACTCCTCGACACCGACGGTGACGGCGAGGTCGACGAGCGGGAGTTCCAGGCGTGGCAGGACGTCTTCCGCACCGCGCCGGAGGACCGGGCCGTTGCCTTCCGCAAGCTCGACGCCGACGGCAGCGGAAAGCTCACCGTCGACGAACTCCTCACCGCCGTACGCGAGTTCTACGTCAGTCCGGACCCCGACGCGGCGGGCAACTGGCTTTACGGCCCCGTCGCCTGATCCAACGCGCCACCCGGCGCGGAGCACCCCGTCCCCGGCCCGCGCCCGGCCACCCCGGGGGCGCCACCGTCCGGCCCGGCCACGTTCCCGCGTGGCCGGGCCCGACGCGGTCCGCCGCACCGGAGCCCGCCCGGGTCAGCTCGCCGCCCCGGGCGGGTGGAGGCGCCCGTCGCGGACCTCGGCGATCCGGTCGGCGGTGGTGAGATGGACGCGGTCGTGCGTGACCAGGACGGTGGCCATGGCCCGCTGACGGGTGAGACGGGTCAGCAGGGCGACGACGGCGGCGCCGCGTTCGTGGTCCAGGGCGCTGGTGGGCTCGTCGACCAGGAGCACCGTGGGGCCGTTCATCAGGGCACGGGCGATGCCGACGCGCTGGCGCTGGCCGCCGGAGAGCTGGTGGGGGCGGCGGTGCGCCAGGTCCGCGAGCCCGACCGCGTCCAGCAGCTCACCCGCGCGGGCCCGCGCCGTCCGGGGGGCGCGGCCGTCGATCCGGGCCATCACCTGGAGCTGCTCCGCGGCCGTCAGGGAGGGCAGCAGGTTGGGCTGCTGGAAGACGATGCCGATCCTGCGGCGGCGCAGGGTTGACAGCTCACCGCGGGACATGCCGGTGGTGCGCACGCCGTCGACGGTGACGGTGCCGGAGTCCGGGGCCACCAGGGTGGCGGCGACCGCCAGCAGGCTGGACTTGCCGGAGCCGGAGGGCCCGACCACGGCGGTCAGGGTGCCCTTCGGGACCTCCAGACTGACCCGGTCGAGGGCGGTCAGCCGGGAGTCCCCGTCGGGGTAGGTGAGGGTGACATCGGTCAGGTCGAGGCTCATCGGACGCTCCCCAGGGCGGTCAGCGGGTCGACGGCGGTGATCCGGCGGACGGCCAGCGCCGCTCCGAGCACGCCGAGCAGGATCATCACCGCGGCCGGGACGAGAACGGTGGCGGGTGTGAGGAGGAACGGCACGGCGGAGCCGGACACCAGGGCGCCGAGGGCCGCGGCGAGCCCGGTGCCGATCAGCGTGCCGCCCACCAGCAGGACGGCGGCCTGGCCCAGGGCGTCCCGCATCAGGGTCCCGGTCGAGGCGCCCAGGGCCTTGAGGACGGCGACGTCACCGGCGCGCTGGATGGTCCACACGGTGAAGAAGGCCCCGATGACCAGGGCGGAGATGGCGAACAGGAAGCCGCGCATCAGTTGCAGGGAGCCGTTCTCCGAGGTGTAGGAGCCGATCGCGGACAGCGAGTCCCCGACGGTCACCGTTCGCGTGCCGGCCCGCCGGTCGGTCCCGGCCACATCCGTGCCGGAGGCCGTGGTCAGGGCGATGACCGTGGCGGTGGCACCGCCGCCACCGGCACCCTCGGAGACGGCGTCACCGGCCCCCGCGGCGGTGCCCCCGGCGGCGCCGCCCGCGGCGCCCGGCGCCGCGGCGCGCCCGTTCACATCCGGGCCCGTGCCACCGCCCCCGGGCGCACCGGCGCCCCCGCCCGGCCCCCCGTCGCCGCCGGTGCCCGGGGCCGTGGCCGTCGATGCGTCCGGACCGGACGGGGGTGCGATCCGCCGCCAGAGGTCCAGCCCCGTCCACACCACCGGGGTGTGGCTGAAGTACGCGTCGCCCCGCACCGCGGCCACCGTGAGCCGGTGCCCCGCCAGCGTGAACGCGTCACCCGGGCGCACACCCAGTTCGTCGGCGGCCGGGGCGGACAGCACCGCGGCGCCACCACCCAGCAGGGCGCCCTCCGGGGCCAGGCGGGAGCCGGGCCGGACACCGAAGACCGAGACCCCGCCGCTCCGGTCCCCGGCGGCGGCCCTGGTCATGGTGATCCCCAGCGGCTCGGCGCTCTCCACCCCGGGCGCCCCGGCCCACTGGCGCCACTGCCGCTCGGTCACCGCGGAGTCGGCGTACGACAGGCCGCCCCCGCCGCCGGGCGCACCGAAGGCGATCAGATCGGCGGGGAGCCCGGTGATCGCCGAGGTGTTCTCCCGGCCCAGCCCGGCCGTCAGCCCGGACAGCAGCCCGACCAGCAGCGTGATCAGCACGATCACGCTTCCCATCAGGCCGAAGCGCCCCTTGGCGAACTTCAGGTCTCTCCAGGCGACGAACACGGCCCGGCCCGTCCTCTCCCTCGGCGAACGTTACGGCTCCACCCTCGCCGCCGGACCCGCTCGGCCGCGTCCGGCACAGGAGAGCACTTCCCGGGCCGGAAGAGGGCAGGCGGCTTGCACCTTTCGACGGAGGCCCCGGAGCGTCCGCCTCCGTAACCTGGGAGGCACTGTGAACACCGCCGCCCCCGCTCCGATCCCGACCACCCGGGCCCTGGCGTGGTGCCTGCACCTGCTGATCGCCGGGCTGCTCGCCCTCACCGCCGGCCGGACCCTGGCCGACGGCCGCCCCGACGCCGGGCGGACCGCCGTCGCGGCCGTGGTCTGCGGCCTGGTGTACGCCGCCGGTCCGCTGCTGCCGAGGGTCCGCCGCTCCCGCTCCGCCGCGGCCTGGTGGCTGGCCGCCGTGGGCGCCGCGTGGCTGCTCCTGCTGGCCCTGACCCCGGACGCCGTCTGGGTGGCCTTCCCGCTGTACTTCCTCCAGCTCCACCTGCTGCCCCGGCGCGCCGGACCGGCCGCCGTGGCGGCGACCGCCGTCGCGGCCGTCGTCGCCTTCGCCGCCCACGCCGGGTCGTTCGGCCCGGCCATGGCGCTCGGTCCCGCGCTCGGCGCCGCCGTCGCCGTCGCCGTCGTACGCGGCTACCAGGCCCTGTACCGGGAGAGCGAACAGCGCCGACGGCTGATCGAGGAGCTGACCGCCACCCGGGCCGACCTGGCCCGCGCCGAGCACACCGCGGGCGTGCTCGCCGAGCGCGAACGGCTGGCCCGCGAGATCCACGACACCCTCGCCCAGGGCCTGTCCAGCATCCAGCTTCTGCTGCGGGCCGCCGAACGCGCCCTGCCCGCCCGGCCCGACACCGCCGCCCGCCACGTCGACGCGGCCCGCCAGGCCGCCGTGGACAACCTCGCCGAGGCGCGCCGCTTCGTCGCCGCGCTCACCCCGCCCGCGCTGGAGGACACCACCCTGGCCGGCGCCCTGGAACGGCTGTGCGCCACCACCTCCGCCCGGCACGGCCCCACCACCCGCTTCCACCTGACCGGGGCGTCCGTGCCGCTGCCGACCGCGTACGAGGTCGCGCTCCTGCGCGTCGCCCAGTCCGCCCTCGCCAACACCGTCCGCCACGCCGGGGCCACCCGCGCCGACGTCACCCTCGGCCACTCCGACGGCCGGGTCACCCTGTCCGTCACCGACGACGGGCAGGGCTTCGACCCCGGAGGGCTGCCCGCCCCGGACCCGGAGAGCGGCGGCTTCGGGCTGGCGGCGATGCGAGCCCGGGTGCGCGCCCTCGGCGGCGCCCTGGCCGTCGAGTCCGCCCCGGGCCGCGGCACCGCCCTGACCGTCAGTCTGCCCCTCACCCCGCCGACCGAGAACGATCCCGAGGCCCGCCCGTGACCCACGCCGCCCCCATCCGCCTCCTCCTGGCCGACGACCACCCCGTCGTACGGGCCGGGCTGCGCGCCGTACTGGAGACCGAACCCGGCCTGGTGATCACGGCCGAGGCCGCCACCGCCGAGGAGGCCGTCGCCCGCGCCGCCGGGGGCGACATCGACGTCGTGCTCATGGACCTGCAGTTCGGCGGGGGCATGGGCGGGGCCGAGGCGACCGCGCTGATCACCGCCCGGCCGGGCGCGCCGCGGGTGCTGATCGTCACCACCTACGACTCCGACGCGGACACCCTGCCCGCCATCGAGGCCGGGGCCACCGGCTATCTCCTCAAGGACGCCCCGCCCGAGGACCTGGCCGCCGCCGTGCGCACCGCCGCCGCGGGCCGGACCGCGCTGGCGCCCGCCGTCGCGGACCGGCTGATGAACCGGCTGCGCACACCGGGCACGACCCTGACCCGGCGCGAGACCGAAGTCCTCGCCCTGGTCGCGGAGGGGCTGTCCAACCAGGCCGTCGGCGCCCGTCTCCATCTGACCGAAGGCACCGTCAAGTCCCATCTGGCCCGCGTCTACCTGAAGCTGGGCGTCGACTCGCGCACGGCCGCCGTGGCGTCGGCCACCGCCCTCGGACTGATCCGCCGCTGACCGGCGGCGCCGTCAGGCCGGGAGCGGACCCACCGGGTGCCGACCCCCGGGGCGGTCGCGCGGAGTGAAAGACGGCCCCCGGTGAGCAACCCCCTCTGCATCAGCGCCGGTTGCGGGCAGGACCGGGCCGGGCGGTCGGGACCACGGTCCCCCGCGGGGAAGGGCGGTGGTGCGCCCGTCCCCGTCAGGGAGCCCGGGTCAGCGCTCCATCAGGGCGAAGACTCCCCAGCCGAGGTGCTCGCGCATGGAGCGCGCGTACCGCACCGGCTCGACGGCCAGCTCGGCCCGTACCTCGGGGGCCAGTTCGTCGTCCGGGTTCCGGTCGAGCCAGCGGCGGAGGTTGAGCCACTGCGCCGCGCGGTACCGGTCCCAGCTGTCCTGATCGGCCGGCATCATCTCGACCACGTCGTAGCCCAACTCCCCGAACCGCCCGATCAGTCCGGGCAGGGTCAGGAAGTCGTCCGGGCTCGTGACGTGGCACTCCTCGGCGGTCTCCTGGTCCCGGGGGACACGGAGCCAGTAGGGCTCGCCGATCAGCATCAGGCCCCCGGGCCGGAGGCTGCGGCGGAGCAGCGCGGCCGTACCGGCGAAGCCGTCGCCGATCCAGGTCGCGCCGAGGCGGGTGGCGAGGTCGACCGGCTCGTCCGCGACGTGGCCGTCGGCGTCGCCGTGGACGAACTCCACCCGGTCGGTGACGCCGAGTTCGGCGACGCGGGACCCGGCCTGTGCGGTGAAGACGGTGCTGATGTCCACGCCCGTGCCCGTGAAGCCCAGGTCGCGGGCCCAGGTGCAGAGCATCTCGCCCGAGCCGCTGGCCAGGTCGAGGACACGGGTCCCGGCGGGCAGGTGCAGTGCCCGGCCCAGGGCGTCGAGCTTCCCGGGCGTCAGCGGGTTGTGGGTGCGGTGGCTGCTCTCACGGACGGTGAAGATGCGGGGGAGATCCATGGCGGCTTCCTCTCGGTCGTGCCCGGCGGTGGCCGGAGGACCCGGGGGAAGGGGGGGTACGGGACGGTCGCGGAACGGAGCGACGACGGGACGGCACAAGGCATCCTCTGGAAAAGGGCCCCTCCGGACGGCCTGCTGCACCGGCGACTCCCACCGGGGAGGCACGGTTCAGTCGTCCGTCAGGACGAGGCCCGGGGGGTGAGGATGATGCGGGCACCGCGCAGGGCGGTGATCTCCGTGACAGTCATCGACTCACCTCCTGCGTCGCTCTCCGCGGCGGGCCCGTACGCCGCCGCGCCGCCCACGGTAACAGTCCGCCTCGGCGCCGGCCGCGGCGGCGGCCCCGGTGGGACTCCCGGGCGAGGGGTCCGCCGGGGCCGCCGCCGTGATCCGCGCCCCGCCGCGCCCCGACGCGGGACGGATCGGGAACGGGCGGCCGTGCGGCCGGGTGCGGTACGGCCGGGGCATCGTGCCGCCGTCAGACGGAGCCGAACTCATGGGCGGGCGCACCGCGCCATTCCACCCACCGGGGATCGTCCAGCAGGGCCTCGGGGTCCGCCACGCCCGCGTTCTCCAGGAAGACGACCAGATCGTGGTCGCTGTAGGCGGTGCCGAGGATCTCGTCCCGCCCGGCACGGTGCGCGGTGACCCTCCGGCCGCCGCTGGGGGAGGGCCGGTGCACGACGATCGGGGAGGTGCTCACGGTTCCAGGGTGCCCCGTTTCGGGCCGTAGGGCGTTCCGGCGTCCGCCGTCGCGGCCTGGGCAAGTGCCGTGGTGACCCGGCGGTCGGCCACCGTGCACCGTGCGTCACGGATTCCCCCGGGCCCAGGCGGCCCCGTTCGGGTGAGAGCGGTGAAACCGAACCGGCTCCGGAACCCGCGTCCGGCTCCGGAACCCGCGCCCCGCGCGGGAACCCTCGCCCCGCGCCGGGCCGCCGTCTGGCCCCCGGGGGCTCGGTGACGCCCGGGGTGCCCCGCCGGCGTGCGGGACACCCCGGGCCCGGGATCAGGAGCCCGGGCCCTCCAGGGTCACGGACCGCAGCAGGGCCACGTACTCCTCGGCCCACGCCGCCACCGTCTCCCGGTCCCACAGGTCCGCCGAGTACTCCACGGCGCCCTCCAGGACGTCTCCGGCCGGGGTCAGCACCATGATGAACTCCGCCCGGGAGGCGGCCGGCGCCACGTCCTCCACCACCGTGGTCACCCCGGGCAGGTCGGCGCCGGTGCCCGGCGGGGTCTCGTAGGCCAGACCGAAGGGCAGTGCGTCGGGCATCCCGGTGCCCGTGCGCTCCCGCATCGCCGGGGCCACCCGGCGGGCGGGCAGGGCGTGCTCCATGCCCTGGACGAGGGCCCCGGCGACCCGGTCCGCCAGCTCGGCGAACGGGCCGGTCCGGGCGTCGCGCACGCGCAGGGCGAAGCCGGTCGCCGTACAGCCGACCAGGGATTCGAACTCCCTGCTCTCCCGGCCGGCGTACGAGATGTTCAGCACCATGTCGGCCTGCCCCGCCTTGCGGGCCAGCAGCCGTCCGAGTGCCGCCGCGGCCACCACGAACGGTGTCGTTGACCGCTCGGCGGCCAGCCGGTCCACTGCCGAGCGGACCTCGGACGGCACGGTGAACGGGACGACCCCGCCCCGGCCGCTCAGCGCCGCCGGCCGGGGCCGGTCCAGCGGCAGGTCCGCCGTGAAGGGCGCGCCGTCCAGTTCCTTGAGCCAGTACTCCAGGCGGCGCGGACCGGTGGCCCGCTGGTGTCCGGCCTGCCAGCGCGCGTACTCCACCTGCTGCGGGGGGTCCGGGGGCAGCCCCGGGTCCGTGCCCTCGACGGCCGCCCGGTACAGGGCCGACAGCTCCTCCAGCAGCACCGTCAGGGCCCACCCGTCGCAGGTGCAGTGGTGCAGCACCAGCAGCAGCACCCACTCCCCGGTGCCGGTGCGCAGCAGCCGGGGCACGAGGACATGCCCTGTGAAGGGGTCCAGCGGGGTGTCCGCCAGCTCAAGGGAGAGCCGACGCACCTCCTCCGCGCGTTCTCCCTCCGGCAGGGAGGTCAGGTCCCGGACCGGCAGCGCCAGGGGGCGCGGCTCCAGCACCTCCTGCCGCCAGGAGCCGGACTCCTCCCGCACCAGCCGTGTGCGCAGGGCTTCATGGCGTTCCGTCAGTTGGGTCAGCGAGGCGGTCAGGGCCCCGGTGTCCAGGCGGCCGGAGAAGGTGAACCGCAGGGCCACGTTGAGGACCTGCGGCCTGCCCTGCCGGGAGTGCAGCAGGGCGAACCTGGCCTGCTGGTCGGTCGCGGGCCCGCCGCGGACCACCCGCGCGCCGGGGACGGTCGCGGCGCCGGGCGGGAGGTCCGCCGCGGTGCTCGCCGCCGTGCCCGTCGCGGTGCCCGCCGCGCCGGACAGGAAGTCCGCCACCGCCCGCGGCGTCGGCTCCTGGTAGAGGCGGGAGAGCGGGTACTCCACCCCCCACTCCTCCCGGAACCGGTTCACCAGCCGCATCGCCGTGAGCGAATGCCCGCCCAGGTCGAAGAGCGAGGAGTCCGCGGCGACGTCCGCCGGGTCGAGGTCCAGCTCGGCCGCCCACACCTCCCGCAGCCGTGCCTCCCGCAGCCGTGCCTCCCGTACGTCCTCCGCGGGGGCCGGGGCCGTCGGGCCGGCCGCAGTGCCGGAAGCCGTGTCCACCGCCACCCGGAGCCGCGCCGACGGGAGCCGCCCGCGGTCCAGCTTGCCGTTGGCGGTCATCGGCAGATCGGCGAGGACGGCCCAGGAACGCGGCACCATGTACTCCGGCAGTCGCGCGGCCAGCCGCGCGGCCAGCCGGGCGGCCAGCCGTTCGGCCAGGAGCCGCTGCCCGGCGGAGTCCGCGCCGCCGGGCTCCACCGGGACCACGTACGCGTCGAGGACCGGCTCGCCGCCCTCCCGGTGCCGCCCCACCACCGCCGCCCGGAGCACCCCGTCCAGGGTGCCCAGCACCCGGGCCACCTCCTCCGGTTCCACCCGGAAACCGCGGATCTTCACCTGCTCGTCCGAGCGGCCCACGAAGGAGAGCCGTCCGTCCGTGCTCCAGCGCACCAGATCGCCCGTCCGGTAGCAGGCGTCCTCCGGACCGTCCCCCGGGCCGGTGCGGAAGCGCTGGGCGGTGAGGTCCGGGCGGTGCAGATAGCCCCGGGCCACACCGGGGCCGGAGACCAGCAACTCGCCCACGGCGCCCACGCGTACGGGCACGCCCGCCTCGTCCACCACCCGCAGCCGGACGTTGTCCCGGGGGCGGCCGACGGGGATCAGCTCCGGTTCCCCGGGCCCGGACGGCGCCACCGCACCGGCGGCACAGGCCACCGTCGTCTCGGCCGGACCGTAGACGTTGACCGTCCCGTAGGAGACCCCGGGCAGGGGACGCACCCGCAACTGCTCGCCGCCCAGCAGCAGATGGCGCAGCCCCGGCTGTTCCTCCGCGGGCAGCCGCAGCAGTTGCTCGGCCAGCACCGTGGGCAGGACGGCTACGGAGACGCCGTGGCCGGCGTACCAGCGGGCCAGCGCCGACGGGTCCCTGCGCGCCTCCTCATCGGCCACCACCAGGGTGGCGCCCGCCGTGAGGGTCGGCCAGATCTCCATGAGCGAGCCGTCGAAGCTCTGCCCGCACACCATGGAGACCCGGTCCCGGGCGGTCAGCCCGAAGCGTTCGTGGTTCCACTGGCAGAGGTCGACCAGGCCCCGGTGGGTGAGCACGACGCCCTTGGGCACACCGGTGCTGCCCGAGGTGTAGATGACACAGGCCGGATCGGCGCCCGCGGGCCGCGCGCCACCGGTCGCGGAACCGGCGGCGGGACCGGCCGCGTCGGGGGCGACGACGGCCACCGACCCGGGCAGCCCCAGCTCCGCCGAGGCCGCGGGGTCGCAGACCACCGCCCCGGCCCGGCTCTCGGCGATCACCTGAGCCGCGCGGGCCGCCCCCAGGGACGGGTCGAGCGGTACGTAGGCGCGGCCCGCCCGCGTCACCGCCAGCACCGCCACGACCAGGTCCGCCGAGCGCGGCAGCCACACCGCCACCACCTCGTCCGGTCCGCCGCTCCCGTGCGCGCGGAGCGCGGCGGCGAGCCGGTCGGCGCGTTCCTCCAGTTCCCCGTAGGTCAGCACCTCGTCCCCGGCCGTCACGGCCGGGTGCCCGGGGCGCTCCGCCGCGCGCCGGGCGACCCAGTCGGGCAGGGTGGTGTCGGCCACGGGGCGACTGCGGCCCCGCTCCCAGTGCTCCGGCACCGCGTCGCCCTCCGCCACCGGCGGCGCGAGCCGTGACAGCGGTGCGCCGGGCGCGGCGGTGGCGGCGGCGAGGAGATCCCGGAAGACCGCGAAGAACCCGTCGACGGTGTCGGCGTCGAACAGGTCCGTGCTGTACTCCAGATGGCAGCCGACGCCCTCCGGGCCGTCCGTGAAGTGGACCGTCAGGTCCGTGAGCGCCTTGTCGGGGCCCGCGTCCAGCGGTTCGGCCGTGACGCCCGGCAGTTCGAGGCGGAAGGGCTCCGCCGACTGGAACTCCGCGCCCGTTTGGAACACCGGTGTCCGGTCCGTCCGGCGGGGCGGCGCCAGCTCGCGCACCACCCGCTCGAACGGCGTCCCGGCGTGGTCGTAGGCGTCCAGAGCCGTGCCCCGCACCCGGTCCAGCAGCGTCGTGAACGCGGGATCGCCGGACAGGTCGACCCGCAGGGCGACGGTGTTGACGAAGAAGCCGACCACTTCCGCCGCCCGCCGGGGCCGGTCCGACACCGGGACGCCGATGATCACGTCCTCCTGTCCCGTGACCCGGTGGAGCATCGCCGCCCATCCGGCCACCAGGGTCATGAACAGGGTGGCGCGCCGGTCCCGCCCCAGCTCCCGGAGCCCCGCGGACAGCTCCGGGCCCAGCGGGCGGAAGACCGCGCGGCCCCCGGCGGTCATCCGCTCCGGCCGGGGCCGGTCCGCGGGCAGGCCGAGCTCCGGAAGCCCGCCGCCGAGCACCCGCCGCCAGTGGTCCAGGTCCCGCGCGGTGCCGGGGCCGTCCCCGGCCGCCCGCCGCTCCCGCGCGTACTCCGCGTAGCTCCAGGCGGGTTGGGGCAGCACGGGCGGGGTGCCGTCGAGTCCGGCGCGGTAGAGGGCGGAGAGGTCCCGGGTCAGCACGGCGGCGGAGGCCGCGTCCACCACGATGTGGTGGAAGGACATCACCAGCACGTGCTCGTCGGCGCCGGTGCGGACGAGGCGGCTCACGAACAGCGGGCCGTGTTCCAGGTCGAAGCGCCGGGCGTTCTCGGCCGCCAGCACCGCGTCGACGGCCGTCCCGGGGCTCCCGGTACCGTCCACCACGGTGAAGTCCGGTTCGGCCTCCTCCAGTACTCGCTGCACGGCCGTCCCGCCCGACGGCGGGAAGACGGTGCGCAGCCCCTCGTGACGGGCCACGAGTCCGCGCAGGGCCGTGCGCAGCGCCCCGGTGTCGAGCGGACCGCGCAGCCGGATCGCCTTCATCTCGTTGTAGGCGGGACGCCCCGGGAGGAGCCGTTCCAGGAACCAGATCTGTTCCTGTCCCGCCGAGAGCGGAGCGTCCCCCCGGGGCGTGGGCGCCGGGGCGACGGAGGGCGGCGGCGCGGGCACGACGGGCGGCGGCGCGGGCACGGCGACGGGGAGGGGCCCGGGCGGCGGCGCGGAAGGCGGCGCGGCGGCGGGCGGTGCCGCGCGCTCGCCGTGGCGTCGCCGCAGCGCGTCCAACCTGGGCAGTCCGGCGCGCAGTTGCTCGGCGGTGACCCCGAAGTCGACCAGGGCCACGATCTCGTCGGCGCCCGCGTCGGCCACCGCCTCCACCACCGGCAGCGCCGAGTCCGCGTCGCCGATCAGGGCGCGCCGGTCGCAGTAGCGTCCGTAGGCCCGCCGGAACACCACGTCCAGGTCGTCCTCGCTGAGGGCGCCCGGGCCGGTGGCGACGCCGAGGCTGCCGGCGGTCCCGCTGAACAGCGAGAGCGACGCCCGCATGTACCGGGCCATCGGCTCGTACGCCTCCGCCCGCGCCTTCTCGCGGTCCGCGCCCAGATAGGTGTGCAGCAGGACGGCCACCCGGCCCGCCGCCGGGTCGAGCCCGTGGCGTGCCCGGGCCCGCCGGTAGCGGTCGACGTTCTCCCGGAGCCGGTCGACGTCCTGGGTCATCAGGTTGGTGACGATGCCCAGGTCGTGCCGGGCGGCCAGCTCGTACGACTCCGGATCGGCGACCACCGCCGTGTAGCAGGGCGGCGCGGCCTGCACCGGGCGCGGGAAGAGCCGGATGTCCCGCTCGCCGTCCCCGGTGGTGCGGCGCAGCGCGTCGCCCCGCCACAGCGCCCGCACCTCCGCCAGCCGGTCGTACATCTCCTGCTTGCGGTGTGCGAAGCGGTCGGGGAAGAACACGAAGTCGTCGGCGTTCCAGCCGCGGGCCACCCCGAGGCCGATCCGGCCGCCGGAGAGGTTGTCGGCCATCGACCACTCCTCCGCCACCCGGACCGGGTCGTGCAGCGGGAGCACCACGGAACCGGCGTTGAGCCGGACGTGCTCCGTCTCGCGGGCCAGCGCGGCGGCCAGCACGGCGGGGTTGGGGAAGAGGCCGCCGAAGGAGTCGAAGTGGCGCTCGGGCATCCACAGCGACCGGAAGCCGTTGCGGTCGGCGAACCGGGCCGCCTCCATGAGGAGTTCGTAGCGGCCCTCCCGGGGCGCCCCGCCTTCCTCGGGGTAGTCGCCGAAGAAGTAGAGCCCGAAGTCCGCGCGGCGCGGGGCGGCGGGCGCGGTCACCGACGGTGCGGGCACGGCCGCCGGCGGCGCGGGCGGTGCGGCCGTCCGGGGCCCGCCCGGCCCGGCGGGCGCGGCGGGCGCGGCGCGGTTTGGGGGACGGGGCCGGTCCCGGGGGCCGGTGCGGTGCCGGAGCCCGCCGCCGACGGCGGGCGCGGGCCGGTCGGCGGGGAAGAACCCGGCCTCCCGCAGCTCCGTGAGCGACCCGCGTACGGCCTCCGCCACCCGCCGCACGTCGTCGTCGCCGTGGGCGGTGGACAGGAAGAAGTTGCGCCACTCCCAGACGTGCACCCCGCGCAGCATCAGGTGGTAGTAGAGCAGCTCCATGTCGGCGTGGTGCTCGAAGCGGAACTGGGAGCCGAACCAGCGCGTCCGCAGCGGGAAGCCCTCCGCCTCGAAGAATCCATTGAGTTCCGAACCAAGCTGTTCTGTACGGGCGTTGAGTCTCCGCTGGAGATCCGGTCCCTGCTCCTTGAGGTGGGTGAGGACCGCGCGGGCGGCCGTCATGGAGACGGGGTGCTGGAGGTAGGTGCCGCCGAAGAAGGTGGTGTCGGCGGGCGGGACGCTGTCGTCGCCGTACGACCAGTGGCCGCCGTCGACGCCGTCGAGGATGTCGGCGCGGCCCGCGATGGCGCCGATCGGGAAGCCGCCGCCGAGCACCTTGCCGTAGGTGGCGAGGTCCGGGACGACGCCGTACAGCTCCTGGGCGCCCCGGAGCGCGGGGCGGAACCCGGTCAGCATCTCGTCGAACAGCAGCACGATGCCGTGGCGGCGGGTCAGTTCGCGCAGTGCGCGCACGAACTCCACCGGCTGGAGCGCCGGGTTGCGGCTCTGCACCGGCTCCACCACGACCGCCGCGATCCGCCCGGCGTCCCGCTCGATGGCGTGCAGCGACTCCTCGCTGCCGTAGGTGAGCACGGTCAGCTCGGCCACGGCGCTCTCCGGGACGCCCCGGGAGACGGGCACCGTCCGCGCCCCGGCCCCGCGGCCCGCGACCCGGCCCAGCACCTGGTCGGCATGGCCGTGGTAGGCGCCCTCGAAGGTGACGATCCGGTCCCGTCCGGTGGCGGCGCGGGCCAGCCGGATCGCCGCCGCGTTCGCCTCCGTTCCCGAGTTGGCGAAGGCGACCCGCTCCAGCCCGGTCAGCTCGGCCAGCAGTTCGGCCGCCTCGCCGGTCTCGGCGCCCCGGGGGCCCAGCCGGATGCCCCGGGACAGGTGCTCGCGCACGGCCTCGCCGACGAACTCCGGCTCGTGGCCGAAGAGGAGCACACCGAAGCCCATGGTGATGTCCGTGTAGGCGTTGCCGTCGATGTCCTCGATCCGGGCCCCGGCCGCCCGGCGCGCCGCCACCGGGTACAGCATCTCCTTGGTCGACCTGCGGAAGCCCACCACCGCCCGGCTGTCGGCCAGCCGCCTCCGGTGCCGCTGGGCGAGACGCTTGGAGGCGGCGGTGCGGGCGGTGTAGCGGCGGACGAGGTCGTCCAGGTGCTCCCGCTGGGCGCGGGGCGAGCCGGCGCGGACCATGCCGCCGCCGGGGGCGATCTCGACCCGGGGGCCGTGCGTCCTCGGCCGCTCCTCCGCCGGGGCGCCCGGTCCGGCGCCCCGCACCGCGTCGATCTGCTCGCCGATGCGCCGGGCCAGCCCGGCCATCTCCGTGAGGTCCCGGTCCAGGGCGAGGGCGAGGTCCCGCGGCGCGGTCACCGGGCCGCCCCGTCGTGCGGCCGGTCCGCCGTCGCCGCGCCCTGGAGGGCGAGCAACTGGGTGAGCTGGGTCATCAACTGGAGCTGGATCTGCGACAACTGCTGGACTCGCAGCGCCAGTTCCCGCAGCTCCGCACGGGTCGCACACGGGTCGGACGCATCGACGGCCGGGAGCGCCGGAGCGGCGGGGGCTGCTGGAACGGGTGGTCCGACGGGGGGTGCGGGCTCCGCCGGGAAGGGATGGGCGGGCCGGGGCGCGGGGGCGGCCGGTGGCCCCGGTGGGCGGGGCGCCGTCCGGGCCGTCGCCACGGGGGCCGGGGCGGGGGCTTCCGGGACCGGCTCCGCGACGGGTTCCGGTGCCGGACCCGGCCCCTCCGGTAACCGGGAGGCGATCAGCCGGGCCAGTAGCCGCGCGGTCCCCGTCTCCTCGAACAACTCGCGCATCGTGACGCGGACCCGGTGCTCCTCCTCGATCTCCCGCAGCACATTGATCATGAGCAGCGAGTCCGCGCCCAGGTCGAAGAAGGGGGTGTCCGCCGGGATGGACGCGGGGTCCTCGCCGATGCCCCGGGCGAGCACCCGCAGGATGCCGTCCAGAAGGTGGCCCTCGGTCTCCGGGGCTGTCCTCGTGTCGGCCGTCGTCATGGTGGGTTCCTCTCTCGCCGGGGCCGGCGGTGCGGGCACCGCGGCGGGCGGGGATGGGTTCAGGGTCGGGGAAGGGGAAGCGTGCGGGGCAGGGGGTGCGGGCGGTGCGGGATACGGGGGAGGGGCAGCCGGACCCGGGGCCGGGAAGGGCCCTGACGAGGGTCCTGCGGGGGGCGGTGGTGCGGGGGAGGGGTTCTCGGGGGAGAGCTCCCGGGGTGCCGGAATCCCGGGTGGGGCGTCCGTGACCGACGGACTCGCGAGGGCCTGCTGCCTGAGCGGTGCGACCACGGGCCTCGGGGCCGTGCCGGGTGCGCTCGTGGCCCCCGGGCCTGTGCGGAATTGTGGCGTGACGGATGCGCTCGTGACCTCCGGGGCGGCGAGTGCCCGGTCCGTGAGGTATGTGGCCCAGGCTTCCGGGGTGGCGTCGGCCTGGCTCAAGACCGACGGGTGCGTGGTCTCCATGCTCCCGGCCTCCGGGTCCGCCGCTTCCGCACCGGTGCCCGACGCCCCCGCGCCCGCGCCCGACGCACCCGCCTTCGGGGGGCTCCCCGCCGTCGCCCCCATGGGAGGGGGCCCGATCCAGTGGTGCCGGTGCTGGAAGCGGTACCCGGGCAGCGGGACGCGGCGCCCGCCGGTGCCGGCCAGGAACACCTCCCACCGCACGTCCGCCCCCGCGAGGTGCAGGGCCGTCGCCGCGCCGAAGAGTGCGCCGAGCCCCGCGCCCCGGCGCAGGGACGGGACCGCCGGCACCCCGGGCAGTGCACGCCGGGCCAGGCCGGAGAGCGTGGTGTGCGGGCCGATCTCCAGCAGTGCGTCCGGCCGTCCGTCGGCGACACCCCGCAGCGCCAGGTCGAAGCGGACCGGCTCGCGGGCCTGGCGCAGGAGGTAACCCCGGTCCGGGACCCAGCCGGGCGCCCGCGTCGCCCCGTCCAGGGCGCCGGTGAAGGGGACGCGGACCGGGGCGAAGGGCACCTTGTCCAGCACTGTGCCGAAGGCGTCGAGCACCGGTTCCGTCAGTGCCGTGTGGAAGGCCCGGTCCACCGCGAGCCGTTCGTGCGGGACGTCCAGCGCGCCGAGCCGGGTGATCAGCCGTTCCACGGCGTCGACCGGGCCCGCCAGGACCTGTGAGCGCTCGCCGTTGCTCACCGCCGCCTCGATACCTGGCTCCGAGGCGGCCAGCGCGAGCGCCGTCTCCCGGTCCAGGAAGACCGCGACCATGGCGCCCGGCGGGCAGTGGTCCCACATCAACGCCCCCCGCTTCAGCAGGAGTTCGAGTCCGTCGAGGAGGGGAAGGGCTCCGGCGGCGTGCAGGGCGGCGTACTCCCCGACGCTGTGCCCGGTCACCGCCGCCGGGGTGATGCCCGCCTCCTCCCACAGCCGGACCAGCGCGCACTGGAGCGCGTACAGCGCGGGCTGCCCCGTCGCGGTGGGCCAGACCCCGGGGTGCGTGTCCGGGTCCAGCAGACCCGTCAGCAGCGAGGCGCCGGTGCTGCCGAGGTGCGCCTCCTCGCAGGCGTCCAGCACCTCCCGCACGGCGGGGAACCGCTCGTACAACTCCGCCGCCGCCCCGGCCCGCAGGGAGCCCTGGCCGGTGAACTGGAAGGCGGTCCGGGCCGGTTCGGCCACCGGCGCCGTCGCCAGGGGGGCGGGACCGGAGAGCAGCGCGTCCAGGGCGTCGGCCAGCGCGGCCGGGCCGCCGCCGCGCACGGCGATCCGGTGGCGGCCGTGGGAGCGGCCGAGCGCGGTGGTCGTGGCGAGGTCCGCCGGGTGCAGTTCCGGCCGGGCCCGCAGGGTGTCCCGCAGGGCACGCGCGTTGTCGGTGAGCGCCTGGGGAGAGGACGCCGACACCAGCAGCACGTCCGGCGGCGCGGCCGGCCGGGCGGAACGGGGCTCCGGCGCGGGTGCCTGCTCCAGGACCAGATGGACGTTGGTGCCGCCGATGCCGAGCGAGGTCAGCCCCGCCCGCCGGGGTGCGGCACTCGGGGGCCACGGGCGGGGGGCGTCGGGGACGTAGAAGGGGCTGCCGTCCAGCTCCAGCAGGGGGTTGGGCGCGGTGAACCCGGCGACCGGCGGGATCACCCCGTGCCGGAGCACCAGTAACGCCTTGACCAGCCCCGCCAGGCCCGACGCCACGTCCAGGTGGCCGATGTTGGCCTTGACCGCGCCCAGCGCGCAGTACCCGGCGCGGTCGGTGTCCTCGCGGTACGCGGCGCGGGCGCCCGCCAGTTCGATGGGATCGCCCTTGTAGGTGCCGGTGCCGTGGGTCTCCAGGTAGCCGATGGTGTCGGCGGTGACGCCCGCGTGGTCCAGCGCCCGCCGGATGGCCGCACGCTGCCCCCGCGCGCTGGGCGCGGCGTACGTCCGCTTGTCCGCGCCGTCGTTGCCGACGCCCCAGCCCCGGATCACGCCGTGCACGGTGTCGCCGTCCGCGAGCGCGCGGTCCAGCCGTTTCAGCGCCACCGCCACCACCCCGGTGCCCCCGACGGTGCCGTCGGCCGCCGCGTCGAAGGCGCGCAGCCGGCCCGACCGGGAGAGGATCGAGCCCTTGGCGTGCCGGTAGCCGAGGACCTGCGGGGCGTGGACGGCGCTCGCCCCCGCCAGCGCGACGTCGCAGTCGCCCATCAGCACTGACTGCGCGGCCAGTTGCACCCCGACCAGTGAACTGGAGCAGCCGGTCTGGACGTTCACCGCGGGGCCGGTGAGATCGAGGCGGTAGGCGACCCGGGTGGCGTTGAAGTCGGTGAAGTTGCCGACCATCACCTGGGTGCCCGAGGGCCAGTCGGTGCTCTCCTCGTTCGGCAGCACGTTGTTCATCAGGTACGAGCGCATGCTGTACAGGTGGTAGCCGGTGCTGGCGAAGACCCCGATCCGGGTGCCGTCCCGCTCGCCGGGGTAGCCGGCGTCCTCCAGGGCGTGCTGGGCGCACTCCAGGAAGAGCCGGTGCTGGGGGTCCGTCAGCGCCGCCTCCCGGGCGGTCATCCCGAAGTGCCGGGCGTCGAAGCCCGCGATGTCGTCCAGCAAGGCGGAGGCGCCGGAGAAGTCCTCGTGCCCGTACTCCTCCCGGGGCACGCCCGCCGCCCGGAGGTCCGCCGGGGTGAACCGGGTGAAGCGGTCCTCGCCGCCGAGGACGAGGCGCCACAGCTCCTCCGGGGTTTCGGCCCCCGGCAGGCGGAACGCCGTCCCGATCACCGCTATCCGGGGGTCCGCTCCCTCGCCGTCCATCAGCTCTCTCCTTCCCGGACGGCTCCGCCGTCCCTCACCGCGGATGTGCCCGGGGCCTCTTCGGGGCGGGGCCCGCCGAGCCGGTCGGGGGCGCGGCGCACCACCAGCACCACCAGCAGGGCCAGGCACAGGACGATGGCGAGCCCGTGCAGGGACGCCACCACCTGGAACGGCGCGAACACCTCCAGCAGCGAACCGCTGACCAGCATCCCCAGCCCGAAGCCCGCGTTCTCCACCGAGGCCGACAGTCCGAAGAGGCGTCCGCGCAACTCGTCGGGGACGGCCTGGAGCCGCGACACGTAGACCACCTCGGTGATCCCGTCGGCGGCCCCGGCGACCACGGCCACGGCGAGCGCGGGCACCGTCGGCAGCCCGCCGAAGACGACGATGAACGCCCCGGACATCACGCACGCGCCGATCGCGAACGTCCGCTCGCCCGGCGTGCGTCCGGTGCGGGCGGTGTACCGGGCCAGCAGTTGCTGGGCGATGATGTTGCCGGCCGCCCAGGTCGCCCAGAACTGGCTGATGAAGGTGGCCGGATGCGCCGGGTCGAGCAGGCTGGAGTAGACCGGCAGCGCCACGTTGTGCGAGGAGGACCCGAGCCCGTCAACCGCCCGCAGCGCGACCATCGCCGCCAGCACCGGTGCCGATCGCACCAGCAGCCGCACCGACCAGGGCGCCGCGCCGTCCGGGTCCTTCCCACCTCCGTCGGAGCCTCCGGCCGGCCGCGTCCGGATCGGCAGCGCCAGCAGCACCGACGCGGACACCAGGAAAGTGGCGGCGTCCAGGGCGAACGCCGCCGTGTAGCCGACCTGGGCCACCACGACGCCCGCCGAGGAGAACCCCGCGATCATTGCCAGCGAACGCCCCGTCACCAGCAGCCCGTTGGCGCGCGTACGGTGCTCCGCCCCCACGATCACCGGGACACTGCTGCGCAGGGCCACCTGGGAGAGCGTCGAACAGCTCCCCGTGACCACCGCCAGGCCGTACAGCAGCACGATCCGCCCGGACTCCGGTGCCAGCAGCAGGGCCAGCAGGGCCGCCGCCTGGCAGAGGTCGGAACCGACGATCAGCCGCTTGCGGTCGTGGGCCGAGACCAGGCGCCCGCTGACGAGTCCGGCCGCCACGCTCGTGCCCAGCCGCACGGCCATGAAGAGCCCGGCGGCCAGCGCGCTCCCGGTGACGTCGTAGACGAAGACGTTCAGCGCCACCATGTTCAGGTAACTGCCGTACGCGGAAACGCCATTGCCGACCACGAGGAGCCGGAAGTGCCTCATGCGCGTCCTCTCCCCGGACGACGGGAGGCGTTCGCCGGTCACCGTCGTGCCCCTCCCCGTCCACCGCCGTGCCGGTCGTCCCGTCCGGCACCCCATGGGCATCGGAGGACCCGCCGTACCGCACCCGTGTCCGCCGACTCGGTCAAGCATTGCCCGTCCGCCGGTGGCTTCACACCAGCCGTACCACGATTCCGGCCCCGTAGCGCGCGATCACCGGGGGACCGTTCCGTTCCGGTCTCCCGGCCGGTCGGCGGGCCGCCGGACGGCGCCCGGGGCGGACCCCGCATGACGGCCCGGCGGGGCGCGGACGCGGGACACACCGGGCGCGGGGGACCGGAAGGGCGCCAGGGGCGTCAGAGCACGAACCGGAACGTGCCCCAGCCGTGGCCGATCCTCACGGGGGCGCTCAGACCATTTCCGTTGTGCGGGTAGTACAGCAGGTTCCCGGAGGCGTCGACGCCGAGGACGTCGGCCTTGCCGTCGCCGCTGAAGTCCGACGCCATCACGTGCGGGAAGGCTCCCCAGCCGGTGCCGATCCGTACGGGGCTGCCCAGGCCGCTCCCGACGTGCGGGTAGTGGAGGAGATTCCCGGAGGCGTCGACGCCGAGGACATCGGCCTTGCCGTCGCCGCTGAAGTCGGCGGCCATCACGTGCTTGAAGAAGCCCCAGCCGTGGCCGATCCTCACGGGGGCGCTCAGGGCACTGCCGTTGTGCGGGTAGTACAGCAGGTTCCCGGTGGTGTCGACGCCGAGGATGTCGGCGGCGCCGTCGCCGCTGAAGTCGGCGGCCATGACGTGTTTGAAGGAGCCCCAGCCGTGGCCGATCCGGGTGGG
>NZ_WWGX01000006.1:62755-350643 GCF_009862265.1 Streptomyces sp. SID8352
GGGGAGAGCCGGTAGCCGTTGTTGGGGTAGTACAGCAGGTCGCCGTTGGCGTCGACGCCGAGGACATCGGCGGCGCCGTCGCCGCTGAAGTCGGACACCCGCTCGCCATCGGGCCGCAGCACCTGCCCGCCGTTCCGGCTCACCGGCGCGTACCCCGTCGGGTAGGAGGTCCCGGTCTCGACCGAGTCGGGGATCTCCCGGCTGAGTTGGCTGTCGCAGTACACGATGTTCCAGTGCAGATGGGGACCGGTGGCGTTGCCGGTGGCCCCGGACGTGCCGATCCGCTGCCCGAGCGCCACCGTGTTCCCGGCGTCGACGATCGTGGAACCGAGGTGCGCGTACTGGCTGCACCGGTTGCCGCCGTGGTCGATCAGCGCCATGATCCCGCCGCCCGCCGACCACCCCTCGAAGCGGACGGTGCCCGCGGCGGAGGCGACCACCGGAGTACCGCTGGGGAGCGCGAAGTCGACGGCGTGGCGGTTGTAGGCGTCGTTGTGCGAGTAGCCGCTGCCCGGCGTCTGAGTGATCGTGTACGCCGATCCGGCGGGATAGGGCAGCCGGAACGGGGCGCCCGGGGCGGCGGACACGGCCCCGGCCGGCAGCAGACCCCCCGGACAGGCGAGCAGCAGTGCCAGGGCGGCAGCGGTACGACGACGCATGAGCACCTCCGTGGAGCCGGAACACGACCGCGCGGGAACGGCACCCGTCCGCGCCCCGCCGACCGGGGCCGGCCGACGGCGGACCGCCCGGGGGCGACGGGTAGGCCGGTCCCCGGGCGCGCCGCGGGGGCGCCTTTCGGCCGGGAGCGGGCCGGGCCGCGACGGTGGACCGGAGCGGTGGCCGGGAGCGTCGCCATCCTGGCCGACCCCGCACACCCCTGCAAGGCCGCCTGCCTGAAGCAGCGGTCGCCGCCACCGGACCCGACGCGTTCCCACCCGACTCGCCTACAAGCGGGTCGCCCCGGTCCGGCCGGGGTCCCGCCGCGACGGGCGGCCCCGGGGGCGGCACCGCGCCGCCCCCGGGGCACCGGATTCCCCTCGCGCAGGCGCTACTTGTTGGTCCGGGGCAGGCCCGGCGGGTTGATCTCCGACTTCGCCACGGACTCGCCGGCCAGGCTCCAGCGCTTCAGCACCTTGGCGTACGTGCCGTTGCCGATGACCTCGTTGAGGGCGTCGGCGAGCGCCTTGACCAGGCCGTTGTCCTTCTTGGTGGTGGCCGCGATGAGGCCCTGGAGGGTGGCGCCGCCGCCGGAGTAGGTGCCGACGACCTCCGTGTCGCCCGTGGTGGCCGCGCGGTAGGCGGCGGTCGGGTTGGGGCCGAGGTGCAGGTCGATCCGGCCGGACCGCAGAGCGAGGTAGGTGTCGCTCTCGTGCTGGAAGTACTTGATGTCCACCGGAGCGCGCCCCGCCCGCACGTTCTCCTCGCTCCACTCGACGAGCAGCTTCTCCTGGTTGGTGCCGCTGCTCACCGCGACCCTCTTCCCGGCCACGTCCTCGGGCCCGGTGACCTTCAGACCGCTGCCCTTCTTCGCCTGGAAGGCGAGGTGGTCCTCGCGGTAGGAGGCGAAGTCGTACTTGTCCTTGCGCTCCTCGGTGACGGTGATGTTGCCGATGCCGACGTCGTACTTGCCGCTGTCCAGGCCGACGAACATGTTCTCCCAGGAGGCGGGGTGGACGCGCGGTTCGAGTCCGAGGACGCCCGCGACGAGGTGCGCGAGGTCGGTCTCGACACCGATCACGGTCTTGTTGTCGGTGGCGTAGAAGGTGAGCGGCCCGGCTGAGCCGGGGGAGTTGACGATCTCAAGGGTGCCTCTCCGCCGGATGGCCTCGGGGACCTCGGCGGCGATGGAGTCGACCGTGGGCGTGGTGATGCGCTTCTGGTCGGGGCCCGTGTTGGCCCGGGCCGCGGCGCTCCCGGTGGCCGCCGCTCCGGTCGCGGCCCCGTCGGAGGGGTTGCCGCAGGCGGCGAGGACGAGGGCCGAGGCGAGGCCGAGGGCGACCGCGGCGGTGCGGCGGGCGGGGCGGGTGGGCATGGTGGTTCTCCTTGCGTGAGCGGGTGGAACGGTGAGTGGAGGGCGGCGGCGGTCAGAGGACCTTGGCGAGGAAGGCGCGGGTGCGCTCGTGGCGCGGACGGTCCAGGACGTCCGACGGCGGCCCCTGCTCCACCACGGTGCCGCCGTCCATGAACACCACGGTGTCGGCGGCCTCGCGGGCGAAGCCGATCTCGTGGGTCACGACGATCATGGTGGTTCCGGAGCGGGCCAGGTCCCTGATGACGTCGAGGACCTCGCCGACGAGTTCCGGGTCGAGAGCCGAGGTGGGCTCGTCGAAGAGCAGCACCTTCGGCCGCAGGGCCAGCGCGCGGGCGATGGCCACCCGCTGCTGCTGGCCGCCCGAGAGCTGGCGCGGGTAGGCGTCCGCCCGGTCGGCGAGGCCGACCCGCTCCAGCAGCCGGAGGGCCTCCGCCGCCACCTCGGTGCGGCGGCGCCGCAGTGCGGAGACGGGCGCCTCGACGAGGTTGTCCAGCACGGTCAGGTGCGGGAAGAGGTGGAAGTCCTGGAAGACGAACCCGATGTGGGTGCGCTGCTTCAGGATGTCCCGCTCCCTCAGCTCGTACAGCCGGCCGCCCGCGCGGCGGTACCCGATCAGCTCGCCGTCGACCGCGACCCAGCCGCGGTCGGCCCGCTCCAGGCGGTTGACGGTGCGCAGCAGCGTGGACTTGCCGGACCCGGACGGGCCGAGGACGACGGTCACCTCACCGGCACGGACCGTCAGGTCGACCCCCCGCAGCACCTCCGTGGCGCCGTAGCTCTTGTGGACGCCGCGGACCTCCACCATGAACTCACTCACCGGACGCCTCCCGGTGGACCGGACCCTTCACGGACGGGGCGGTCCGGACGGCCGCCGCGCGCGGGCCGCGTACCAGGCCGCGGGCGCGCCCCAGGGGGGAGGGCGGCGGGGTTCGGTCGGTGCCCCGCGCGTAGCGGCGCTCCACGTAGTACTGGGCGACCGACAGCAGCGAGGTCAGCACCACGTACCAGGCGGTGGCGACCAGCAGCAGCGGCACCACCCGCCCGTTGCGGCCGTAGATCACCTGCACCTGGTAGAACAGCTCGCCGATGGACATCACGTAGACCACCGAGGTGCCCTTGAGCAGGCCGATGATCTCGTTGCCCGCCGTGGGCAGGATCGCCCGCATGGCCTGGGGCAGCACGATCCGGCGGATCTGCCGCAGCCGGGGGACGCCCAGCGCCGCCGCGGCCTCCAGCTGTCCGGGGTCGACGGAGAGCACACCGCCCCGGACGATCTCGGCGGCGTAGGCGGCCTGATGGAGGGTCAGGCCGATCACGGCGGCCCCGATGGTGCCGATCAGGCTGTTGCTGTCGACGGACCAGAACACCGGCCCGAAGGGCACGCCGACCCCCAACTCCCTGTACAGCGCGCTCAGATTGAACCAGAACACCAACTGGACGATCATCGGGATGGATCGGAAGATCCAGATGTAGGCCCAGGCGACGGTCCGCAGTACCGGACTGCGCGACAGCCGCATGAACGCCAGCACCGTCCCCAGCAGGAAGCCCAGCACCGTGGCGTACGCGGTGAGCTGGAGGGTCACCCAGACCGCCTGGACGATCGTCTCGGACAGGACGTAGTCGCGGAAGACGCCCCATTCCCAGACGGGGTTGGTGACCAGCCCGTGGACGAACTGGGCGGCCAGCACGGCGACGGCGACTGCCGCAGCCCAGCGGGCGTAGTGGCGGACGGGGACGGCCCCGAGGACGTCCGGGTCCCCCGCGGGGGGCGGGGCGGGGGTGCCGGTGAGGGCGCCGGGTGGTGCGGCGTCAGCGGTGGAGGTCATCGTGTCGTTCCTGCTCGTCTCTGGCACGTACATGGGTGAACCGGTCCCGCGCGGGCCGGCCGGGCGCCGCTCCGGGCTCCGCCGGCAGGTGCTTCTCGAAGGGGACCGGGTCGACGGTCCCCGGGGCGGCCTCCGTGTCGAACAGCGGGGTGTAGCCCGTGGCCAGGTACAGGCTCCGGGCCTCGGGCTGCCGGGGCCCGGTGGTCAGGTAGACGCGCCGGTAGCCGCGCGCGGCCGCCTCCCGTTCCAGGGCGGCCACCACGCGGCGGGCCAGTCCGCGCCGCCGGTGGGCCGAGTGCGTCCAGATCCGCTTCAGTTCGGCCGTGGTCGCGTCGTAGCGGCGGAAGGCCCCGCCCGCCACCGCCTCGCCGTCCTCCAGCAGCAGGAGCAGCAGCCCTCCGTACGGCGGGGTGAACTCCTCGTCGGGGTAGCGGGCGATCTCGGCGCGGGCCTGGGGGCCGTAGCGCTCGGTGTACTCGCGGCCGAGTTCCCGCAGCAGGGGCCCGACCTTCGGGTCGGAGACCGGCACATGGACGAAGTCCGGCCCGGCCGTCGGGGACGGCGGCCGGGCCACCGGGGTCATCGGCCCACCGCCGCGGGGGTGTGCGCCGCCCGGACCACGCGCTCGGCATCGCGCCTGGCGACCTCCTCGCGCACCAGGGGGATCACGTGCCGGCCGAAGTCGACGGCGTCTTCCAGCAGGTCGTAGCCCCGGGCGGAGAGGATGTCGACGCCGAGGTCGTAGTAGTCCAGCAGGGCCCGCGCGACCGTCTCCGGGGTGCCGACCAGGGCGTTGGAGTTGCCCGCGCCGCCGGTGGCGGCGGCGGTCGGGGTCCACAGGGCGCGGTCGTAGCGCTCGCCCGCTTCCGCGATGGCGACCAGCCGCTGCGAACCGGTGTTCTCGGGGGCGCCGCCGCGACTGCGGGCCGGCAGGGCCTCGCGCCGGCTCCGGATGGCGCCGAGCGTGCGGTGGGCCTTCTCCCAGGCCAGTTCCTCGGTGGGGGCGATGATCGGGCGGAACGCCACCTGGATGCGCGGCACATCGGTGCGTCCCGCCTCCTCGGCGGCGGCCCGCACCCGCCGGATCTGCTCGGCGGTCCGCTCCAGCGGCTCCCCCCACAGGCAGTAGACGTCCGCCTCGGCGGCCCCGGCGGCGTAGGCGGCCGGTGAGGAGCCGCCGAACGACACCTTCGGGCGCGGCTGTTGGGCGGGGCGGACATCGCTGACGAAGTCGTGGAAGCGGTAGTGCTCGCCCTCGTGGTCGAAGGGTTCGGTGCTGGTCCAGATCCGCTTCACGATCCGGATGTACTCGAGGGTGCGGGAGTAGCGTGCGTCCTTGCCGAGGGTGTCGCCCTCGCGGCCCTGCTCGTGGTCGTTGCCGCCGGTGATGAAGTGCACCGTCAGCCGCCCCTCGCTGATCTGGTCGAGGGTGGCGAAGGTCTTCGCGGCGAAGGTCGGATAGGAGACGTTGGGGCGGTGGGCGAGCAGGAGTTGGAGCCGGTCCAGCCGTCCGGCGACGAACGCGGCGGCCTGCGCGGGGTCGGGCGAACCGGAACCGTAGGCGAACAGCACCCGGTCCCATCCGTGGTCCTCGTGCGCCCGGGCCAGCCGCAGCGTGTACTCCTTGTCGAAGGCGGCGCCGGAGCGCGGGGTGGTCTCGGAGCCGTCGTGGGTGGCGGCGATGCCCAGGAATTCCACTGGCACGGGAGTTGGCCCTTCGTGAGGTCGTGGGAGCCGTGCCCGGACGGGCGGGCGGACGGCACGGTGACGGAACGGGGGATCGGCCCGGTGTCCCGGGAACGACAGGTCCCGGGTGCGGGGGTGTGGGGGTACGGGGGTACGGGGTGTGCGGGGACGGCGGTTCGCCCTCAACCGGACGGTGGTGAGCCGGTGTTCAGAGAGACCGCGCCGTGCGTCCGGGCTCGGGGTCTCCGCCCCGCGCGGGGACCGCGAGGGTCAGCGGGGTGTGCGGCGCCGAGAGGGGGAGGGCGCGGGCTCGGGGCCCGGACACCGGGAGAGGGGCGGGCCGGTCAGGCGGCCCGCTGCCGGTTCAGCGGCAACACGAGGCGGACCACACGCGACCGAAGTCGATGTGGTCACGGGTGACCAGGTGCTGCTCGCCATTCATGCGGTCAATTGAGCAGGAGATCCGGCCGCTCGTCAACCGGGGATCGCATGACGGACCAACCCTGTTCACATCAGGGGCAGTTGACACGTGCGAGCCACGGGGTGAGACGGCCGTACGGGCGGTTCCGGGGCTCGCGGAGCGACCCGCGGTCCGCTGCGGTGCGGGTCGGCGGCGCGAACCGGCGATGAGGGCGGGCGGCGTGAGTCGGCGGCGTGGACCGCGGCGGGCCCGGGGCCCTACGGGATACCCGGTGCGGCGTGAACGCCCTTACAGAGCAGGGGGCTTGCCCCCCGTGGGAGCCCGCCCGCGTGACCGGACCCCGACCGCCCCGCCCGATACCGCCCCGTCCGACCGTTCCGGGGGTACGGGCTCGGACGCAAGCCCATGGCACCCGGGCCCTGTGCGCCGCCGCGCCGGACCGGCCGCCGCGCCGGCGCGCCGCGGGGCCGACCCCGCCCGGTGCTGGTCGGCTCAGCGATCCGACACCCAGCGGGCGTCCGTCGGCCAGTGGCCCGTCCGTACGAGGTGCTCCACGATCCGGTACGCCTCGTCGAGCGGCACGGTGTCCTCGTCCGGGTACTCGTCGTCCTGCCCGTTCGCGAGGACGAACCCGTCGCTCCAGTCACCGGCTCCCGGATCCACGGCGTGCTCACCGGGATCGCCCTCCCCGGCGAGCAGCATCACCATGGCCCGCTCACCGTTGGTCACCAAGGCCAGCGAGCGCCCCGACGAAGCGGTCAGCCAGGTCTCCAGCCGCCCCCCGCCGATCCGGGCCCGCAGGATCTCCAGCACCTCTTCCGGGGCCACGGGGACATCGCCGTCGTCCCGGACCACCCATGTCTCGTCCACGGCACGACGATCTCATGGCCGCGCCGCCCCCCGGGCCCCGGTGCCGTCGTCGGCGTCCCCCTCCCGCGACGCGGCCTCCCGGGGGCCGGGCTCCAACGGCGGGCAGTTCAGGGAGAGATGGGAGCGGCACAGCGGGCTCGGTGCCTCCACCACACGGCGGCGCACGCGCCGGGGACGGACGAACACCACCGCCGTCACCGAGGCGGCGAGGAACAGGACGGCGGTGACGACGGCGGCCCGGTGGAAGGACCGGTCGACCGCGGCGCCGGAGGTGTACGCGTCCCCCGAGAGCCCCACCAGCAGCGGCAGCGCGGCCACGATCAGGAGCTGGGCCACGCGTGCCGCGGTGTTGTTGACCCCGCTCGCCAGTCCCGCGTGCCCGGAGTCGACGGAGGCCAGCACGGTGGCCGTGAGGGGCGCGACGAACAGGCTCATGCCCAGTCCCATCACCACGACCGGCGGGAGGATGTCCGGGAGGTACGCGGAACGCGGTCCGACGCGCAGCAGGAGCAGCGCGCCGCCCGCGGCCACCAGGGGCCCCGCGATCAGGGGAGGCGCCGGGCCCACCCGCTTGGCCAGGGCGCCCGCGCGGGCGGAGAGCAGCAGCATCAGCAGGGTGATGGGCAGGGTGGCGAGCCCGGCCTGCAACGCGTCGTACCCGAGCGCGATCTGGAGCTGGACGGGCAGCAGGAACAGGATGCCGCCGATGGCCGCGTACAGGTACAGCGTCATGCCGTTGGTGGCCGAGAACAGCCTTGAGGAGAAGAGCGACAGCGGCATCATCGGGTTCGCCGACCGGCGCTCCACGGTCAGGAACGCGGCACCCGCCGCCACGGCGACCACCGCCGGCACGGCGACCCGCACCGCGGAACCGCCCGGCGTTGCGCTGATCAGCGCGTAGCTCACACCCCCCAGCGCCACCGCCGCCAGGCACGCGCCGAGCGTGTCGAACGGACGCCCGGCGGCCGAGGGATCACGGCTCTCGGGGACGAAGAAGAGGGCGGTGGCCACCACGGCCACCGCGATCGGCACGTTGATCAGGAAGATCCACCGCCACCCCGGGCCGTCGATCAGCCAGCCCCCGAGGAACGGGCCCAGCGCGCCGGCCACCCCGGTCAGTCCGGACCAGGCCCCCACCGCTCGCGACTGGTCGTCGGGGTGGAAGGAGGCCCGCACCAGCGCCAGCGAGCCCGGGGTGAGCAGCGCGCCGCCCACGCCCTGCAGCGCGCGGGCGGCGATGAGGACGTACTCGTCGGGCGCGAGACCGCACAGCGCCGAGGCCCCGGCGAACCAGGCGGCCCCCAGCACCAGCGTCCGCCGTCGGCCCAGCCGGTCGCCGAGCGCGCCGCCCCAGAGGATCAGCGAGGAGAGCGTCAGCATGTAGGCGTTGACGACCCACTGGAGCACGGACAGCGACGCCCCCAGATCGCGGCCCATCCGGGGGAGGGCCACGTTGACGACCGTCCCGTCGAGCATGGCCATCCCGGACGCGAGCACGACACAGGCCAGCACCCAGCGACCCCGTGCCGAGGCCAGCCGCAGACCCCCGGAGCCGTCTTCCGTTCCGTTCACGTGCCCAGCTTGCCGCCGCCCGCCGCAGGTGAGCGGGAGGAACGCGCCGGTGCCCCGGCCGGAGCGCCGAAGATCGCCCACGAGGGGCAGGACCGGCGGGTCCGGGGCGCCGTCGCCCCGGGCGCGCGGGAGGCCGCCCGTGAGGGGGCCGGGGCGGGCGGGAGAACGCGTCTCCCGACCTGCCGGGGCCGAGGCCGGAACCCTGGGCCGGGGCCGCCGCCCGTGCTCAGCGCGTCGTGCGCCGCTCGGCGATGAGTCGTATCTCCCGCGCCGCCGTCGGCGGCTCCAGCAGCATGGCCGCGATCTCCTCGCCGCCGTGGTGGACGCGCAGGCGCGGGCCGTCGGTGAGGACGCGCAGTTCCGGCCAGGGCTGCCACCACAGCAGGACGGAGCGCTCCCACATCCGCAGGCCGAGGCTGGTCGCCATCAACTGGTACTGCGGGCCCTCGTGGGCGGCGGGCGGGGTGTGCTCGGTGTACGGCGGCCGGACCGTGTACGTACCGAGGACCGTCTCGCCCTGTTCCAGGGAACGGGCGCGCACCCCCGCGCGACGGCCGATCCTCAGCCCCGTCCAGCCGGCGGGACCGGCCACCACCAGGGCCGCGCCCACCACCGCCCACCAGGGCAGGGACGCCTGGAGGCACGCGCCGACGACCGCCACCTCCGCGGCGGCCACCGTGACCGCCGCCCTGCCCAGTTCCGCCCGCCGAAGACGCCTGGCGCCGTCGGTTACGCCCATGGCCCCCACCACCCGTTCCCGATCACATGTCCGTGCAGCCTATCCACGGCCCGCCCGCGCGGAGGAGGGGAGGTCGGCCCGCCCCGCCCGTCCGCTCCCCGCGCGTCCCCCCCCGTCCCCGTCCGCCCGGTGTTCCGCGGGGCACCGCCTAGACTGGGCCGCGCACGGCGGCAGAGGTGAGCAGGGTGGGACGGGAGAGAAGCGTGGCGGCAGACTCTGGTGGCCCCGAGGACCCGCCCGCGGAGGTGCTGGAAGAGGCGGCGGCGGCCTTCGGCCTGCTCGCCTCCTCGGCCCGGCTGCACATCATGTGGGCCCTCGCCCAGGGCGAGAGCGACGTCACCCACCTCGCCGACCGGGTCGGCGGAGCCCTGCCCGCGGTCAGCCAGCACCTCGCCAAGCTGAAGCTCGCCGGACTCGTCCGCGCCCGCCGCGAGGGCCGCCGGCAGATCTACTACGTCGACGACCCCGACATCGTGACCGTGGTCCGGGTGATGGTCGGGCAGCTCACCGCCCGCGGCCTCGCCGCCCACGACCGGCGGACCGCCGCCCCCGTGCGGCGGCTGCGCGGGACCGGTGCCTGAGGGCACCCCCGTCCCGGACCGGGCCACCGGGACGCTCCCGGGCGGGCGGCAGGCACCGCCCGGCGCCGGGGCCGCCGCCCCCACCGCGCTGGAGGTGCTGCGCCGGCTGGAGACCGGCCCGCGCGGCCTGACCCGGGCCGAGGCCGGGCAACGCCTGGCCCGGCTGGGCGAGAACACCCTCCCCTCCCGGCGGGACGCCTCCTGGCCGCTGCTGTTCGCCCGCAGTCTGCGCGACCCCTTCACCGCGGTCCTGCTCTGCCTCGGCCTGGTCTCGGCCGCCGTGGCCTCCTGGGGCACCGCCCTCGTCACCCTCGTCCTGGTGACCGTGAGCTGCGCCCTGCGCGCCTCCGGCGAGCACCGCGCCGACCGGTCCACGGCGGGGCTGCGCGATCTGGTCGCCAGCACCGCCACCGTGCTGCGCCGCGCCGACGAGGACGCCGCACCGGCCGCCCGCGAGGTGCCGGTGGCCGAACTCGTCCCCGGCGACGTCGTCCGCCTCGGCGCGGGCGACCTCGTGCCGGCCGACGTCCGACTGCTGCGCGCCACCGGGTTCAGCGTCCACCAGGCCGCCCTCACGGGCGAGTCCGCGCCCGTCGCCAAGACCGCACTCGACGCGCCCGGCGATGCCGAGGGGAGCGTGCCCGACCGGCCGGAGCTCTGCTTCCAGGGCAGCAGCGTCGCCTCCGGCAGCGCCACCGCGGTCGTCGTCGCCACCGGGGCGCGGGCCCGGTTCGCCGCCGCCCTCGCCCGTGCCGGGGGCCACCGGGAGGCGAGCGCCTTCGACCGCTCCGTGCACGGCATCGCCTGGATCCTCATCCGGTTCATGCTGCTCACACCCCCGCTGGTGCTGATGGCCAACGCCGCCCTGCGCGGCCGGGGGCTGGAGACGCTGCCGTTCGCCGTCGCCGTGGCCGTCGGGCTGACCCCCGAGATGCTGCCGGTCATCGTCACCGGCTGCCTCGCCCGGGGCGCCGCCCTGCTCGCGCGCGCCCACGGCGTGATCGTCAAGCGGCTGCCCGCCCTGCACGACCTCGGCGCCGTCGACGTCCTGTGCGTGGACAAGACCGGCACCCTCACCCAGGACCGCCCGGTGGTCGAACGGGCCCTGGACACCGAAGGCCGCGACGACCCGGAGGTGCTGCGCTGGGCCGCCGCCAACGCCTGGTGGACGCTCCAGCTCGCCGACCTGCCCGCGCCGGACGCGCTCGACGAGGCGCTCCTGGCCGCCGCCGGACCCGACGCCCTCCAAACCCACGACGGGATCGCCGCCCTCCCCTTCGACCCGGTGCGCCGTCTGTCCACCGCCGTGCTGACCACTCCCGGCCGCCTCGGCACCCACACCCTGGTCGTCAAGGGTGCCGTCGAGGAGGTACTGGACCGCTGCGTGCCCGACGACGGCGAACGGGAGCGGCTGCGGGCCGCCGCCGCCGGGCACGCCGCCGCCGGGCTGCGGGTCCTCGCGGTCGCCACCGCCGAGCGCCCCGGCCGCGGCGGCGGCCACCTCCCGGCCGACGTCCGCGGACTGACCCCGCGCGGGCTGATCACCCTGCGCGACGCACTCGCCCCCACCGCCGCCGAGGCCCTGGGCGTCCTCGCCGACCGGGGTGTCGCCGTCAAGGTCCTCACCGGTGACCACCCGGGCACCGCCCTGCGTGCCTGCGCCGACCTCGGCATCCCCGTCCCCGACGACGCCGTCCTCACCGCCGCCCGCATCGACGCCGTCCCCGACGCCGAACTGGCCGCCCTGGTCCACCGGACCACCGTCTTCGCCCGCTGCACCCCCGAGCACAAGGCCCGGGTCACCGCCGCCCTGCGGGACGGCGGGCACACCGTCGGTTTCCTCGGCGACGGCGTCAACGACCTGCCCGCCCTGCGCGCCGCCGACGTCGGCATCGCCCCGCGCGCCGCCACCGACGTGGCCCGGGAGGGCGCCGACGTGGTGCTCGCCGACAAGGACCTCACCGCGATCACGCACGCCATCGGAGCGGGCCGGCACGCGGGCGGCAACATCGTCTCCTATCTGCGGGTCACCCTGTCCTCGAACCTGGGCAACGTCCTCGCGATGCTCTGCGCCGGGCTGCTCCTGCCCTTCCTGCCGATGCTCCCGGTCCAGGTGCTCGCCCAGAACCTCTGCTTCGACGCGGCCCAGCTCGCCTTCGCCTTCGACCGCCCGCACCCCTCCGTGCTGCGCCGCCCGGCCGATCTGCGCCCCCGCGCGCTGCTCGGCTTCATCACCCGCTTCGGGCTGCTCAACGCCGTCGCCGACCTCGCCACCTTCGGCGTCCTCGCCCTCTCCCTGTACGGCCCCGGGACGGGTGACGACGAGGCGGTCTTCCACTCCGGATGGTTCACGGAGAACCTGCTCACCCAGGCCCTGGTCATGCTGATCCTGCGGCTCGGCGCCCGTACCGCCCGGGGCCACCGGCCCGGGCCGGTGGCCTGGGCGGCGGGCGCCCTCGCCGCGATCGGCCTGGCCCTGCCGCCCTCACCGCTCGGCCCGGTCCTCGGGCTGACCGCGCTGCCCGTCCAGTACTACCTGCTGCTCGGCGCGGTCCTGGTGCTCTACGCCGCCGGACTGCTGGCCGCCCGGATGCGCTACGAACGCCGCCGCGCCCCGGGCGGGACGCGAGTGTAGGCCGGGCGGGCGGCGGGCGGCGGGCGGCGGGCGGCAGGCGGCGGGCGGTAGGCGGCGGACGGGGGACAGGGGCGGCGCGGCCGTGGTGTGGCCGGGGCCGTGCCCGCGGACCGGGACCCCCGGCGCCGCCGGGTCCGGTCACGGGCGGAGCGCCCGGCGGCACCGCCGTGCTCCGTAGGCCCCGGTGCCGCCCCCGCCGGTGCCCCGGCCCCGCCCTACCCGCCGGAGCCGTAGGACAGGTCGGAGCACGGGGAGGCGTCCCCCGGCCGCGCGTCCGTCGTCACCGAGGACGGAACGGCCACCGGGTCCTGGCTTCGGCCCGGGTCCCGGCCGGGAGCGGGGTCCTGATCCGGGGCCGATGTCGCCCCGCCCGGGTCGTCCGGGGTGGTGTAGGACTGTCCGAGGACGAGGGTGACGACCGCCTCCGGGACGGATTCCAGCTCGGCCCCCGGGAACAGCGCGGCGACCGCCTCCGCCCGCTCCCGCAGACCCGGACCGTGCCGCACCACCGTGGCCGCGTGGTCCTGGCGTTCGGCGTCCCCGATGCCGGTGACGGTGAAGCCCCGCCCGCTGAGGAACGCCGCGGCCTCCGACGCCAGGCCGGGCCGGGTGGTGCCGTTGCGGACGTCCACCGTGACGCTCTCGCCCGGGGTGCTCGCGCCGGGCCCGGGAGTGGCCGACGGCGCCGCGCCCTCCCCGGCGTCCCCCGCGTTCAGGGGCCGGTCGGCCCGGAGCGCGGCCCACAGCCGGGAGGCGTCCGGTTCGACGACGGCGACGCGGGAACCGGCGTAGCGCCAGGGGATCGTGACGAACGTGGTGTTGCCCAGGTCGATGTTCTTCAACGACAGGGCGAAGGAGAGCAGCTTGTCCGCCGAGCCCAGGCCGGGGTCGACGCTGAGCGACTCCGTGGCCGCCTCCGCGAGCGGCAGCAGCCTGCCCGGCGTCAGACCGTCGGCGCGCACCTTCTTGAGCAGGGCGGCGACGAACGCCTGCTGGCGCTTGATGCGGCCGATGTCGGAGCCGTCGCCGATGCCGTGCCGGATGCGCACGTAGTCCAGCGCCCGCTGCCCCGAGACGGTCTGCTCGCCCTCCGGGAACAGCAGCCGTCCCCGGTCGGCCCGGTGCGGGTTGAGGTCCCCCTCGTACACGTCGTTCGGCAGGCACACGGTGACCCCGCCGACCGCGCTGGTCAGGGCCGCGAAGCCGGTGAAGTCGACGACGACGGTGTGGTCGACGCGCAGACCGCTGAGGTGCTCGACGGTGTTCACGGTGCAGGCCGGGTTGCCCTTCTCCGTCCCGCCCACGGAGAAGGCCGCGTTGAACATGGTGTCCGGGCTGGGGTCGGTCCAGGAGCCGTCGGGCAGCAGGCACGGGGGGACGGTCACCAGGGTGTCCCGGGGGATGGAGACGGCCACGGCGCGCTCGCGACCGGCGTAGACGTGCAGGAGGAAGGCGGTGTCGGACCGGCCGACGTCGCCCTGGTCGCCGCCGCCGAGCGCGCTGTTGCCGCCGGTGCGCGCGTCGGAGCCGATGACCAGGATGTTCTCGCCCCGGGAGGTGGCCTCGGGGCGGCTCCGGGACAGGCCCTTGGCGTCGAAGGTGTCGATGGCGCCGTTCAGCCGGAGGTAGAGCCAGCCCGCTCCGGCCGTGCCGAGCACCACCAGGGACAGGACGACGACCAGTGCCGCCCGTATCCGGCGGCGGGTGCGGCGCGGGGCGGAACGCCTGCCGCGCGCCCTTCCGCGGCGGGGCGGCCCGCTCCGGCGCCGACGGTGGCGGGCGGGGGTGGCCTGGTCGCTGGTGCTGGTCATCCGCGCGCCTTCGTCCGTCCGGCCCATGGGAGGGCAAGGCTGACGCGCACCCGCCCCATGGTTGTACAGTTGCGCAATATAGCAAGGATGGAATCCGGGGGGCGACGGGCGCGGGACCGGTCCCGCGCCCGTCGCCCCCCGGCGAGAGAAGGGCGGCGGAATGCTCCGCAACGCGTTGGAACCCTGGCACCTGCTGATCGTGGCGATCGTGATCCTCGTGCTGTTCGGCTCGAAGAAACTGCCGGAGGCGGCCAGGGGAGTGGGCAGGTCGATGCGCATCCTCAAGAGCGAGGCCAAGGCGATGCGGGAGGAGGACGCCGACCGTCCGGCGTCCGCCCCGGAGGCGGGCGGGACCGGGTCCGTCGAGGGCGCCGGGGGTGGTGGCGGCATCGGGGGCGGGGCGGCCCGCTGAGGCCGTCCCGCCCCCGGTCGCGCGGGGCTCTGGCCCCGCCGCCCGCCGGTCAGGGGCTGGCGAGGTCGAAGCCGTAACGCAGTGGCTCCCCGGTCGCGCAGGGGTCGAGGCGGTAGACGTACGTCGCCTCCACGCGCACGCCCTCCGGGGCCCCCTCCGTGCGGCAGGGGACGGTCACCTGGAGCACGCGGGGGCGCCCGGTGACGGTTGTGCGCGCCCCGTGGGCGGGGCCGCCGTCCAGTACGGCGGCCTCCCGGAGGGCGGTGGGGGGCGCGATGCCGGACGTGATGATGGTGGATGCGGTGTCGGCGGCCGTGGGGGGTGCCGCGGGGGTGATGGCGTCGGGCGTCGTCGTCATGGCAACAGTTTAAAGGTTGCGCAAGTGTAATGGGCGCGACCCGGGTGGAATCCCCCCCGGGGTGCCCGGGGTGCCCGGGGTGCCCGGGGTGCCGGTAGTGCCGGTAGTGCCGGTGGTGCGGTGCGTGCGGTGATCGGGCGCCGTGGCCCGGCGGGGACGGAGCGAGGTCCGTGCGGCCGTGGCTCGGGGTGCCCCGGGGCCGCGAGCGGTCGCGCCGGCCGCCGTCAGGTGGCGTCGGGGTCGTACGGTGTGCCGGAACGGGCGCCCTCGTCCGGCTCGCTCCCGGCCGTCGGCGCGCCGCCCGGCGGGGTCCCGCCCCGGGAGACTCCGTCCGGCCGCGACCCCTCCGCCCGCGCCTTCCCGTCCCCGGCGTGCTCCCGGGCGGCGGAGGCGGGTCCGGGCTCGCCGCTCGCCGCCTCCCGCAGGGTGTCCCCGATCTCCGTCAGCTCCCTCCTCGGGTCGAGTGCCTCGCGGACCCCGTCGAGCCCCAGCCGGTCGTCGTCCAGGAGGTGCCTGCGGACGAGGGTGTCGGGCCGCCGCAGGTCCTCGAAGCGGAAGTCCTGGAACTCCGGACCCAGTTCGGCGCGGATGTCCCGCTCGGTCCGGTCGGACATCTCCCGTACCGCGCGCAGGAACCGCCGCACCGTCCGCAGTGAGCCCGCCAGCCGCTCCGGGCCGAAGAGGAGCACGGCGAGCGCCCCCAGCGTGACCAGTTCCATCGGACCGACATCGGAGAACACCGTGACACCCTCACTCTCGCCCACCCTCCACCGCGCGCCGCGGATTCTTACACTTTAGAGATTGCGCAAGTATGAGAATCAAGGGGGGTGCCGGGCCGGGGTCGCCCCGGGGGCCGAGCCGGGCGCGGCCCTGGTCGGATGGCCCGTGGGAGGCCCACCACGGTGCGGTGTCCGGCGGCCTCGGCGCACGAGGGCGTTGTGGGCCGTGACGCACTCGGGCCGGCCGGCGAACCCGGCGGACGGCGGTCCCGGAAGGTGCTGGTCGCGTCACTCACGCACGTTGTCGCTCGCCGAGGGAGCCGGAGCGATCCGGCGCACCGGGGCCCGCCGCCTCGGTGCGCCGAATCGCGTACGGTGGCCGACCGCCGGAGCGCGGCCGGACCGGCCCGGTCAGCCGGCCGCGGATGGGACCCGCGGGGGCGGCCGCCGGAGCGCGGGGGTCAGAACGCCGAGGTGTAGGCGGTGAAGAAGGGTGCCTTCACCGCTTTGCCGCCGGGGCCGTAGCAGCTGACGGAGAGTTGGACCGTGCCGCTGGTCCTGCCCCACGGGGTGGGGAAGCCGCAGTACTCCGGACCCTTGCCGAAGGCGGTGGCCTGGGCGGTGTCCGAGGGGACGGCCACCGACGGCATGGTGACGGCGAAGGGCGCTCCCGAGCCGCCGAGGGTGTTGGTGGCACCGCTGGAGTTGTAGTTGGTCAGCGGGGGCAGCGATCCGTTGTACCAGAGGTGGCCGAACGACTTCGGCGGGAACGCCGGTCCGTGGACCGCCCGCTGATAGGCGTAGCTCAGGGTCCACCGGGTGTCGTACGGGGCGTTGGACGCGTTGTGGCAGGCGACCTCGACGGTCTGCCCGGACGTGCCCGGCACCCAGTCGGACACCTTGCAGCGCGCCCCCTGCTTCGGGTCGACGGCGGTGACCTGGAGGTTTCCGGCGAAGGTGGAGACCCCGAGGCTGGGGAGCCACACCTTCCAGATGCCGGTCGAGCCCTTGCTCACCGAGTTCACGGCCCCTGCGGAGTTGTACTGGGTGAGAACGGCGCCGCTGATGTCGGAGTGCACATAGCCGTACGAGCCGGTCCGCGTGGAGGGAGCGCCGGTGCTGGTGGTGAAGAGGACGGTGAAGGAGGAGTTGTCGGGTGCGCCGCTGGGGAGATAGCAGTTCACGTAGACGTCCTCACCGCTCCCCACGGGCTGCCAGCCGGCGATCTGGCACCAGTGCGGGACTCTGTTGACCGCGGTGGTGTGGGCGATCCCCTGTCTGCTGGCGATCTGGGGGAAGTGCACCACGTAGGAACCGAGGCCGATCTGGTCGACCTTGACGGGGTTGGTGGACGGCGAGGCCCAACTGCCCCACTGGCGGCTGGGGTCGGGCACGTAGCCGGGAGGCGGCGTCGGGTTGTCCAGGTAGGCGAATCCGTACTGGTCGGGGACGGCGGCATGAGCGGAGCCGGCGGTGGGTATGGCGGCGGCCAGCAGTGTGGCCAACATGCCCATGACAAGTAGAACGACCCGGACGGGTCCGTTCGGCGGAGCTGCGGTACGGGCGTACATGGATACCTCCTGTTGGTGAGGCCGATGCCGTCTGTGCGGATCGGCGCGGTGCTGTGGCGCGGAAGTGCCGAACCCCGCCGAAGCGCGGAGACGTGCCGAAGCGCGGAGCGTGCGGGGGTGCCGAGCGCGCTGGAGCGGGACGTTCGCCGGGTCCGGCAGTGCGGCAGTGCGGCGTGTACTGGAGTGCGGCGCGTGCGGCAGTGCTGGAGTGCGGCGCGTGCGGTTCGGGGTGGACGGTTCCGGCAGCTCGCTCCCCGCGACGGCCGTGAAGGCCCGCCGAGGTACGCGTCCGCCCGTGTCCCGACGAGGCGTCACACCCTTGAACCCGGCGCTCACCGTCCCAGAAGAACGGCCCGCTGTGGCGTACTCCACCGGCCGTTCCGGCGCGGGTCACACCAGCCTCAGATGCTCCGGGCTCCCTTCCGGTCCCGTAGGTCACGGTGCGGGTGGACAGGTCCGGCCGCCATGGCCCGATGGGCCCTCACTCCAGCCACTCCCACCCCGTGTCTCGCATGCGCACCACTGCCGCACATGGCTGGAACACGCTTTCGATCCCCGGCCGGGCGGCCGTTCAGTCAATTCCGGTCACCCTCGGCGTGGACCGGCCGATCTCGCTGCCCGCGGCAGGCGGCGCTGTCCGCCCGCGTCGTGTCGGGCCGCCGGTGGGGTCCGGTCGCTCCGGCCGGTCCGTCGGGATCACCGGCGGAGCGGGCGGTCGGACCGTATGTCCCGTCAGGAGAGTGCGCCCATCCGCCGATCGGATGGGCGCCGGGCGGTCGGGCGGCGGGGACGGTCAGTCCGAGGGCGGGGAGTCCGGGGCCGGGCGGGGGCGGGGGGTGTACCGGGGCTCACCGCGGCGGACGGAGCCCGGGGCCCGGGCGATGGGCCGCTTCACATGCGCGGCGGACGGCAGTTGCCACGGCACGCTGGTCACCGTGACGCCGGGGATGAACAGGAGCCGGCTCTTGAGCCAGAGCGCGGAGTGGTTGTGGAGGAGGTTCTCCCACCACCGGCCGACGACGTACTCGGGGACGAGGACGGAGACGACGTCGTGGGCGCCCTCGCGGTGGAGGGAGCGCACGTACTCCACCGCGGGCCGGGTGATCTCGCGGTAGGGCGACCGCAGGATCTTCAGCGGCACCTGGATACCGAAGTCGTCCCACTGCTCCCGCAGCGCCGCCAGCGACTCCTGGTCCACCGCGACGGTCACCGCCTCCAGTGTGTCGGGCCGGAAGGCGCGGGCGTAGGCCAGGGCGCGCAGGGTCGGCTTGTGGAGGGTGGAGACGAGCACGATCGCGTGGACCCGGGACGGGGGGACGCTCTCCGCGCGGGGGTCGGTCACCGCGAGTTCGGCGGCGGTCCGGTCGTAGTGGCGCCGGATGCCCCGCATCATCAGCCACAGCAGGACCGCGGCGAGTACGGCGATCCAGGCGCCCTGGGTGAACTTGGTGGCCAGCACGATCACCAGGACCAGTCCGGTGATCACGGCGCCGGTGGCGTTGACGGCGCGGGCCAGCCGGTGGCGACGCCGCCCGGCGGGGTCGGTGCCGGCCCGCAGCACGCGGTTCCAGTGCCGGATCATGCCGGTCTGGGAGAGCGTGAACGAGGTGAAGACGCCGAGGATGTACAGGTGGATCAGGTTGCTGACGTTCGCCCGGAAGCCGTAGAGGAGGAGTCCGGCGACGGCGGCCAGCGCCAGGATGCCGTTGGAGAAGACGAGCCGGTCCCCCCGGTTGTGCAACTGGCGCGGCAGGTAGCGGTTCTCGGCGAGGAACGAGGCGAGCAGCGGGAAGCCGTTGAAGGCGGTGTTCGCGGCGAGGATCAGGACCAGGGCCGTCGCCGCCTGGATGTAGTAGAAGCCGGGGCTGGTGCTGCCCCCGAAGACGGCCGAGGCGAGCTGGGCGATGACGGTGCGCTGGGTGTGCCCGCCGCAGCCGGCCAGCCCGACGAGCCGGCAGGGGTCGTCCGTGATGTGGACCTCGGCGATGATCGCGAGGGTGGTGATCCCGGCGAACATGGTGACCGCGAGCAGCCCCATCGCGGCCAGTGTGGTCGCGGCGTTCCTCGACTTGGGGCGGCGGAAGGCAGGTACGCCGTTGGAGATCGCCTCCACCCCCGTCAGCGCCGTGCACCCGCTGGAGAAGGCGCGCAGCACCAGCATCACCAGCGCCGCGCCGGCCAGTGACGCGTCCCCCTGCGCCGGGGCGATGCCGTAGCGGGCGCTCTCGGCGACGGGGGCGTCGCCGAGGAGCCAGCGGAGCAGCCCCGTACCCACTATGATCAGCACACCGCCGGTGAACAGATAGGTCGGGGCGGCGAAGACCCGGCCGGACTCCCGCACGCCGCGCAGGTTCATCGCCGTCAGCAGGGCCACGAACCCCAGCGCCATCAGCACCCGGTACTCCGCCAGCGAGGGCAGCGCCGAGATGACGTTGTCCACCCCGGAGGCAACCGACACCGCCACCGTCATCACGTAGTCGACCAGCAGCGAGGCCCCCACCACCAGCCCCGCCGAGGGACCGAGGTTGGCCGTGGCGACCGTGTAGGAACCGCCGCCGCTCGGATAGGCGTTGACGACCTGGCGGTACGAGAGCACCACCACGGCCATCAGCAGGACGACCGCGGCCCCGATCCAGGGCGTGAAGTGCAGATAGGCCAGTCCGCCCAGGGTGAGGACGAGCAGGATCTCCTGGGTCGCGTAGGCGACGGAGGACAACGGGTCGGACGCGAAGATCGGCAGGGCGAGCCGCTTGGGCAGCAGCGTCCCGCTCAGTTCCTCACTGCGCATGGCCCGCCCGATGACCAGGCGTTTCAGCGTTTCGGTCACCCTCGGCACGGCGTGATCGTAGACCGGTGCCGTGGGCACCGGGGGCGGCGACGCGCGGTGCGGGCGCCCGGGCGTCCGGTGTCGCCGCACCGCGCCGGACACGGTTTCGGCCGTCGAACGTCCGCGCGGTACGGATGCCGTGCCGTACGCGCACCCGTGCGGTACGGGAGTCCCGGGCCCCGCGCGGGCGACGGGAGGGGCCCGGCGTCCCGGTTCCTCCCGTCGGGCCCGGCGTCCCGGGGGGCCGGGACTCCGCGGCCCGGCTCCGGGTCATCGCGGCTCCCGGTGCTGGGGCCTCTCGTTTGGATCACGCCGGGCTCGCGGGGTCTGGCAGCGCACCTCGCCGCGTTGTCGTCGGTCGCCAGGGCTCCGCCCTGACTCCCTCCTCCGCCTTGCGACGCACGGCGCCGGACCCCGCTCCCTGATCCGGCCTGGTCCAAACGGAAGACCCTGGGCGGAAAGGACCGCGCGCGGCGCGGGCACGGTGTCCGGGCCGGGGTCGGGGAGCCCGTACCGCGCGGCCTGGGCGGTGAACATGTCCGGGTACAGGCCGTCCGGTGCCCCAGGTGAACGACGTGACGTCAGATGTCCGTGCCCTACGCCGCCTTCTGGGATCCACCGGTCCGATTCCCCGGCCGCGCAGGGGTGTCGGGGGACGCCGGAACCGCTCGCCCCGGAAGGCCGGGCCGAACTCCGGGAACACCCCGCCGATGAGGACGATGTGACTGTATGTCGACGACTGCCTTCACTCGGTGGATCTTCGTCCCGTAACGTGGTGCCGCCTTCCCCGCCTCACTCCCTGGAGTGCCCGCATGCCCGCTCCCGCCGCCCCGCCCGCCCCGGACGGAAGACGATCCGATGCGAGCGGCGGACTGCCCGCCGTCCTGCTGATGGCCGGAAGCTGTCTGCCGATCCTGGGCGCGGTGCTGCTCGCCCCCGTACTGCCCCGTATGCAGGACCACTTCGACGACGTCGCCGGGAGCGCCGCCCTGGTCCCGCTGGTGCTCACCGTCCCGGCGCTGTCCCTGGCCCTGCTCGCGCCGTTCGCCGGGTTCGTCCTCGACCGCTTCGGCCGCAAGCGCCTGCTGGTCGTGGCCACCGTCCTCTACACCGTGTTCGGCACCGTTCCGCTGTGGATGGGCTCGCTGCACGGCATCCTGGTCAGCCGCGTCCTGCTCGGCGTCACCGAGGCGGCCATCATGACCGCCTGCACCACGCTGATAGGCGACTACTACACCGGCAGGGCCCGCGACCGGTACCTCGCCCTCCAGACCATGTGCTCGGCAGCCTCCGCCACCCTCTTCTTCGTGCTCGGCGGCGCCCTCGGCGCGGCGGGCTGGCGGGTGCCCTTCTGGCTCTACGCGGTGGGCCTGCTGCTCGCCCCCGTGATGGCCAGGGTGCTGCCCGACCCGGCGCCATCGGCCGCGGCGTCCGGTCTCCCGGCCGTGGCGACCGAGCGGCGGCCGTTCCCGGTGCGCCGCATGGCGGGCGTCTGCCTGCTGACCGTCTTCGGCGCGGTCGTCTTCTACACCGTGCCGGTGGAGATGGCGTACCTCCTCGACGACCTGGGGGTGGAGAACACCGGGGCCATCGGCGCCGTCACCGCCGTCGCCAGTGCCGCCACCGTTGCAGGATCGATTCTCTTCACCCGGTTCACCGGGGGTCCCCGGCGCCGGCTGCCGGCCGTCTTCCTGCTCTGCGGCGCCGGCTTCGTCGTCATGGGGCTGGCCGGGAGCCTGCCGCTGCTGATCGCCGGCGCGGTGCTGAACTGCGTCGGCACGGGCCTGCTGCTGCCGTCGCTGCTGACGCTGGCCATGTCCCGGCTGGAGTTCGCCGACCGGGGCCGCGGCACCGGCCTGTGGATGTCGGCGTTCTTCCTCGGTGAGTTCATCTGCCCGCTGGTCCTCCTCGCGGGCAAGGGAGCGCTCAGCGGCCTGGCCGCGGCCGTGGGCGTGCTCGGCGGGGTGACGGCCCTGGTCGCCGCCGTTCTGCTGCCCCTGGTCCGCCGCGCTCCGGAGTCCCGGGGCGGGAAGGCCGCGGCCGCCGGTCCCGGCGCCGCGGCGCCGGAGGCCGCTCCCGGGGCGGCCCCGGCGGCCGGGACCGCCCCCGCCGCCGTCGCCGAACCGTCCTGACGGACCACGGCACGCCGCCCCGGGGCCGGCCCGCCCCGGGGCCGGGCCCTCCGCACCGTCAGGTAGAGGGCCGGGAGGCGAGCGAGAGGGTCGCGTCGCGGCCCGCGCCGAGCCCGATGACGGCCATCAGCACACAGAGCGCGACGAGCACGGCCAGCGGCACCCCCCAGCCGCCGGTCATCTGGTGGAGCACCCCCATCCCGAACGGACCGGCGGCGGCGAGCGCGTAGCCGATGCCCTGGGACATGCTGGAGAGCCCCGCGGCACTGTCGCCGTCCCCGGCGCGCAGGCCGATGAGGGTCAGCGCCAGGCTGAAGGCGGCGCCGCCGACGAGGCCGAGGACGAGGGCCCAGAACCAGAGCGTCCACATCGGCGCGAGCACGACCCCGGTCAGCCCGGCGGCGGTGCCGAGGGAGACGGCCACGCAGAAGCCGCGCTGGCCGCGCCCGCCCCGGCCGACGAAGAACGGCACGGCCATGGAGCCGGCGGCCTGGAGGAAGGTGATCGCCGACATCATGTACCCGGCGGCCTCCTCGCCGAGCCCCCGGTCGACGCAGATCGCGGGCAGCCAGCCGAAGGTCACGTAGGCGAGCAGCGCCTCCAGCCCGACGAAGGCGGTCACGAGCCAGGCCAGCCGGTCGCGGAGCAGCGGGGCGACGGCGGCCCGCCGGACACCGCCGCCCCCGCGCACCCGGCGCCGCCCGTACGGCAGCCAGGCGAGGGCGCCGACGGCGACGGGGACGGCGAGCAGGCCGAGGGAGCCGCGCCAGTCCGTGCCCGCCACGCGCTCCAGCGGGATGACCGCTCCGGCCGCGGCGGCGCCGCCGAAGGTGAGGGCCATGGTGTACGTGGCCATCATCAGCGGCACCCGGTCCGGGAACTCGCGTTTGATCAGGCTCGGCAGGACGACGTTGGCCACCGCGATGGCCCCGCCGATCACCACCGTCCCCGCGTAGAGCAGGGCGGTCGGGGCAGGCACCCGCAGCAGGATGCCGACGAGCAGCACGGGCAGGCAGCCGAGCAGGACGCGGTCCTCCCCGAACCGGTGCCGCAGCGTGGGCCCGAGCGCGGCGAACGCGCCCAGGCAGAGCACCGGCAGCATGGTGAGCAGGCCGGCTCCGGTGCCCGAGAGCCCGAGGTCCGCCCGGATCCGCGGGAGCAGGGGGCCGAGGCTGGTGATGGCCGGGCGCAGATTGACGGAGACCAGGATGATCCCGGCGATCAGCCCCGCCCGGCGCAGGCGGTGCGGCGTGGGCGCCGGGCGGACCGGGGCGGGATCCGGCGGGGAGCCGGACGGGAGGGCCACCGGGCTTCTTCCTGCTGCTGCGGGCGAGGGCATCAGAGCACTCTGCCACCACTGCCCGGGGAGCACCACGGATCCTCCCTGACCGCCTCGCCGCGCAGGGTGTCCGGACGCCGGGTGCCCCCGGGCGGGGCACCCGGCGGCGGAGGGTTCAGCGGGGAGCCGGCGCGGTGGCCGCGGCGGTGGTGCGGGCGACCGGCACCACCACCGGGGAGCCGTCGGACGGGGCGGTGAGCACCTCCGCGTCGACCCCGTACAACTCCCGGACCAGGGAGGCGTCGATGGTGTCGCGGGGCGCGCCGCAGGCGACCACGCGGCCGTCCCGCATCGCGACCAGGGAGTCGGCGTACCGGGCGGCGGCGGCGAGGTCGTGCACGACCATCACGACCGTACGGCCGTCGGCGGCGATCTCCCTCACCAGATCGAGGACTTCGACGGCGTGGCCGATGTCGAGGGCGCTGGTCGGCTCGTCCAGCAGCAGGACCGGGGTCTCCTGGGCCAGGGCCATCGCGAGCCAGCAGCGCTGCCGCTGGCCGCCGGAGAGTTCGTCCAGGCGCCGCTCGGCCAGGCCGGTGGTGCCGGTGGCCGACAGGGCGCGCTCCACGGCCAGTTCGTCCGCGCGGGACCACTGGCGGAACAGGCCCTGGTGCGGATGGCGTCCGTAGCGGGCCAGCCCGGCCACCGTGACCGCCTCGGGTGCCTGGGGGGACTGGGGGAGCAGGGCGATGCGGTGCGCGGCCTCGCGCTGGCGCATCCGCCAGACGTCCTCCCCGCCCACCAGTACCCGGCCCGCCTCGGGGGCGTGCAGCCGGGCCATCGCGCGCAGCAGCGTGGACTTCCCGCAGCCGTTCGGCCCGACGATCGCGACGACCCGGCCCGAGGGCACGGTCACGTCGACTCCGTTGACGACCGTTCGGCCGGAGTAGCCCGCGATGAGCCCTTCGGTGCGCAGTTCCACCTGGACCGTCCTTTCGAAAGTGAGACGATCCCCTTGCCGGACCGGCATGAGGTAAGGCTAACCTTATCCGCAGCAGGGGGGTTGTTGAGGCGGCCGACGGTCGTCGGCGTCCCCCGGCGCCGTCGTACATCCCCGTGAACCATGGAGTTCCCCATGACCCTGCCCCGTCGCCCCTCTCCCATGCTGCCGCGCCGTGTCGCCCGGACCGCGGCGGCGCTGGGGGCCGCGGCACTGCTGCTGACCGGCTGCGGATCGGACTCCGGCGGCTCGGGGACCAAGGACGCCAAGGAGGCCGGGGACAAGGGGTCCGCCGCCTCGGGCACCCGTACGGTGAAGGACGCCACCGGGCGCGCGGTGGAGGTGCCGGCCGCTCCCCAGCGGATCGTGACGCTCACTCAGGAGGACCTGGACATGGTCCTCGCGCTCGGGGTGAAGCCGGTCGGCATCACCAACGGCCAGGGCCTCGACAAGCCCCCGGCCTACCTGGCCGGGAAGGTCGAGGGCATCGAGGTCGTCGGCAACCTGCTCCAGCCGGTGATGGACAAGGTGGTCGCCGCCCGGCCCGACCTGATCCTCGCCGGTGACATGCAGGACGAGCAGGTGCTCAAGCAGTTGCGCGAGATCACCCCGGCCACCCTGGTCACCATGGCCCCCACGGACGACTGGAAGCTCTCCTTCCGCGGCATCGGCAACGCCCTGAACAAGCTGGACACCGCCAACAAGGTCATCACCGACCACGAGTCGGCGGCCAAGGCGGCCGGGGAGGCGCTGGGCGCGAACAAGGGCGCCGAGGTGTCCATCGTCCGCTGGAACCCGGACGGCCCGAGCTGGATGGAGAACAAGCAGTTCGCCAGCGGGATCGCCCTGGAGATGGGCCTGAAGCGGCCCAAGAACCAGAACAAGGACGGCAACGCGCACACCCCGTCGCTGAGCCTGGAGAAGATCAACGAGATCGACGGCGACTGGCTGTTCCTGTCGACCCTGACCTCCGACGGCGAGAAGGCGCTCGGGGACGTGCAGTCCAAGCCCGCCTACAAGGAGCTGAACGCGGTCAAGAAGGGCCATGTCGTCACCGTCGAGGGCTCCGTCTGGTCGACGCGCGGCGGCCCGCTCGCCGCCGACGTGGTCATGGACGACATCAGCGAGGCCCTGAAGGCTTCCTGACGCGCCGTTGACCGGCGGCCGGCCGCTCCGGGGTCCTCGGCCCGGACCGGCGGGCCGTCCTCCCGGCCGCCGGGCGCACCGCCGCCCGTAAGCGGCCGGGGGCCGGCCGGCGTGTCCGGGCGTGGTGTCCGCCGGGGCAGGCCGGCACCGCGCCCGGACCGCGCGGCCGGACGCGCCTCCGGTCCGGGGTCAGGCGCGCCGGGCCCGCGCGAGATCGGCGGCGGTCCACGCCATCGCCGTCGCGCCGTCGAGCAGCGCGCGCTCCCCGGCCGGACCCGCGGCGGCCTCGGCGAAGGCGGCCTCGTGCGGTCCGCAGGCGCCGCCGCTGATGTCCAGCACCGGATGGATCGACGGCACCGCGTGCGAGACGTTCCCCATGTCGGTGCAGGCGAACGGCGGCCGTTCGACCGGCTCCGGACGCCCGAGCGCCTTGGCGTTGGCCTCCCACAGGGCGGTCAGCGCGGGGTCTCCGCGGAAGTCCAGGTAGTCCGGCTCGGGCCGCTCCAGCGTCACCTCGCACCCGGTCGCCAGGGCGCCCGCGCGGAAGCACGCCTCCACCCGCTCGCGCAGCTCCGCGAGGTCCTCGGCCGCCAGGGCGCGCAGTTCGTACTCGGCGCGGGCCCGCTCCGGGATCGCGTTGGGGGCGCTGCCGGCCTCAGTGGTGACTCCGTGCACCCGCCACTGGGGCGGAAGATGCTGCCGCAGCAGGCCGATCGCCACCTGGGCCACGGTCAGCGCGTCGGCGGCGTTGCGCCCCTCGTGCGGATTGAGGCTGGGGTGGGCGGCGCGGCCGGTGTAGGAAACCGACAGGGTGCCGAGCGCGAAGGAGCGGAAGTCGGACATCTCGAACGGGCAGGGATGCACCATCATGGCGGCGTCCACCCCGTCGAAGGCGCCCGACTCCAGCATCAGCGCCTTGCCCGCGCCCCGTTCCTCCGCCGGCGTGCCCAGGACGCGTACGCGCAGCCCGAGTTCGTCGGCGAACGGGGCGAGGCCCAGTGCCGCCCCGACCCCGGCGGCGGCGATCAGATTGTGCCCGCAGGCGTGCCCCAGGTCCGGCAGGGCGTCGTACTCGCACACCACCGCCACCGTCAACGGGCCCCGGCCCAGGGTGGCTTCGAAGGCGGTCTCCAGTCCGTAGGCCGGTGCGGTCACGGTGAAGCCCCGCTCGGCCAGTGCTTCGGCGCACCAGGCGGCGGCGCGGTGCTCGGCGAACGCGGTCTCGGGGTGCCCGTGGATGCGGCGGCTGAGAGCGAGCAGGGCCTCGGAGTGCCGCTCGATCTCCTCGCGCACACGGGACTTGAGGTCCTCTGGGCCGGGGGTGGTGGGCGCGCCGGTGGCGCGGGCGTCGGTCATCTGCTCCTCTTCCGGTTCCGGGGGTGCGTGGCGTGGGCCGTGTGCACGAAGTTCACGGTCGGGCACACCCTCGCATGGTTTTTAGCTTAGGCTTGCCTAAGTAATGGCGTCGTGTGTGCGGCCAGGCTTGCACAATCAAGGAGTTGCCCCCAGATGTACGCGCATCCGGACTCGTTCTCCCTGCTCACCTCGCAGAGCGGCATCCACTACGCGCAACAGCTCGACCCCGGCGGCACCGGACACCACACGGCGGACGTCGTGGAGATCGACGGCGCTCTCGACGAGGACCGCTTCGAACGGGCCCTCGCCCGCACCGTCGCCGAGGCCGACACCCTGCGGCTCCGGTTCACCGGGACGGACGGCGTTCCGGCCCAGTACCCGGACCCCGAAGCGGAGTTCACCCTGCGACGGATCGACCTGCGCGGCCACGCCGCACCCGTCGAGGAGGCCGAACGCCTGATCCGGGCCGACCTCGCCCGGCCCGCCGACCCCGCCGCCCCCGGCGGCCTCACGGCCCAGATCCTCCTGCGCCTCGGCGGGACACGGTACTGGTGGTACCAGCGCGTCCACCACATCGCCGTGGACGCCTACGCCCTGACCCTGATCGGCCGCCGCCTCGCCGAGGTCTACACCGCAGGCGACCAGGAGCCGCCCGCCTGCCGCTTCGCCCCCCTCGCCGAACTCGTCGCCGAGGAGCAGGAGTACCTCGCGGGCGAACAGTACGCGGCCGACCGGGACTTCTGGACCGGGCGGATGCGCGGCGCGGTCCCGGTCACCCTCGCCCCGCCCGGCGCGGGCACCGCCCCCGGCACCTCCCCGCTGCGGTCCGCCGCCACCCTGCCCCCGGGCTCGCTCACCCGCCTCAGCGCCGCCGCCGAGTCCGTCCGGGCCACCTGGGCCGAACTGGTCGTCGCCGCCACCGCCGTCCACCTGCACCGCCTCACCGGCGCCAACGACGTCGTCCTCGGACTCCCCGTCACCAACCGACGGAGCCCCGCCGCCCTGCGCACCCCGGCGATGACCGTCAACGTGCTGCCGCTGCGCCTCGCCGTCCACCCCGGCGACAGCGCCGCCGACCTGCTGCGCCGCGTCGTACTGGAGATCCGCCGGGTCCGCCGCCACCAGCGCTACCCGCAGGCCGACCTGCGCCGCGACCTCCGCCTGACCGCTCCTGCCGCGCCGCTGACCGGCCCCATGGTCAACATCAAGCCGCACGACGGCGGACCGCTGGACCTCGGCGGACTGCCCGGCACCGTCCGCAACCTCGCCGCCGGACCCGTCGAGGACCTCGCCGTCGGCGCCTGGCCCGGCCCCGGCGACAGCCTCGCCCTCGTCCTGGAGGCCAACCCCGACCGCTACACCGCGGACGTCCTCGACGGCCATCGCACCACCTTCCGGCACTGCCTGGACGCCCTGACCCATCTGCTGCGGACCGACCCGCACCGCCCGCTCGCCGCCATCGACCTGCTCAGCGCCGACGGGATACGCCGTGTCACCTCCGGGCGTACCGAGCCGCCGCCCGCCCTCACCGTCCCCGGCGCCCTCGCCGCGCTGGCCGCCGTCACCCCCCGGGCCACCGCCGTGCGCTGCGGAGAGGAGACGCTCACCTTCGCGGAGCTGGACGCCGCCGCCGACCGGCTCGCCCACCACCTCGCCGCCTGGGGTGTGGGCCCCGAGACGCCCGTCGCACTCGCCCTGCCCCGCTCCACCGGCATGGTCACCGCCCTGTTCGCCGTCCTCAAGGCCGGCGGCGTCTGCCAGCCCCTCGACCCGGGCCACCCGCCCGCCCGCACCCTCGCCGTCCTCGACGACGCCCGCCCCGCCCTCGTCCTCGGCACCACCGCCACCCTGGCGGCGCTGCCCGACCACGGCCGGCCGGTCACCGCCCTCGACACCCCGGAGACCGCCGCGGCCCTGCGCGACGTCCCCGCCGGACCGCCCGCCACCGCCCCCGCACCCGACGACGCGGCGTACATCATCCACACCTCCGGCTCCACCGGCAGGCCCAAGGGCGTCGTCGTCACCCACGCCTCCCTCGCCAACCTGTACGCGGGCCACGGCACCGACCACATCGCCCCCGCCGTCGCCCGCACCGGACGCGACCGGCTCCGGGTCGCCCACAGCGCCTCCTTCACCTTCGACGCCTCCTGGGACCCCCTGCTCTGGATGGTCCACGGCCACGAGCTGCACCTCCTCGACGACGCCACCTACCGCGACCCGGCCGCCCTCACCACCTACGTCGACACCCACCGCGTCGACTACCTCGACGTCACCCCCTCCTACGCCGAGGCCCTCCTCGCCGAAGGACTCCTCGGCGAGGGCCACCACCGGCCCGCCGTCCTCGTCGTCGGCGGCGAAGCCGTCCCCGCCCCCCTCTGGCGGCGGCTGGCCGCCACCGAGGGCGTCCACCCGGTCAACCTGTACGGCCCCACCGAGACCACCGTCGACGCCTGCCACTGGACCGGTCCGGACGCCACCGGCAGCCCCGTGCGCGCCACCCGCCTCTACGTCCTGGACACCGCCCTGCGCCCCGCCCCCGACGGCGTCCCCGGCGAGCTGTACGTCGCCGGGGCCTGTCTGGCCCGCGGCTACCTGGGCCGCCCCGACCTGACCGCCGAACGGTTCGTCGCCGACCCCTTCGGCGCCCTGCACGGCGAACCCGGCGCCCGTATGTACCGCACCGGCGACCTGGTGCGCCGCCGCGCCGACGGCACCGTCGAGTTCCTCGGCCGCACCGACGACCAGGTCAAGATCCGCGGCTTCCGCGTCGAACTCGGCGAGATCCAGGCCGTCCTGGCCGCCCACCCCGACGTGGACCGGGCCGCGGTCATCGCCCGCGACGCCGCCGGGGGCAGGCGCCTCCTCGCCTACGCCGTCCCCCGCCCCGGCACCGCCCCCGACCCGGCCGCCCTGCGCGACCACCTCGCCGCCGCGCTGCCCGCCCACATGGTCCCGGCCGTCGTGACCCTGCTGGACGCCCTCCCGCGCACCGCCAACGACAAGCTCGACCACCGCGCCCTGCCCGACCCCGAGCCCGTCCCGGCCGCCACCGGGGCCCCCGCCGGAACCGGGGACCCGCACACCGCCGTCACCGCCGGACTCTTCGCCGACCTGCTCGGCCTGGACACCGCCCCCGGGCCCGGCACCTCCTTCTTCGACCTCGGCGGCCACTCCCTGCTCGCCGCCCGGCTCGCCGCGCGGCTGCGCGAGACCTTCGACGTGCCCCTCTCCGTCGCCGACGTCTTCCGCGCCCCCACCCCCACCGCCGTCGCCGCCCTCGTCCGCGCCCGGCACAGCGGCGCCGGGGAGACCGACGCCACGCCGCTCGTCCCGGTGCCCCGCACCGGCGACCTGCCCCTGTCGCCCGCCCAGCAGCGGCTCTGGTTCCTGCACCGGCTGGAGGGTCCGAGCCCCACCTACAACATCCCCCTCGTCCTCACCGTCGAGGGCCCCCTCGACGAGGACGCCCTCGGCGCCGCCCTGGCCGACCTCACCGACCGCCACGAGACCCTGCGGACCCTCTACCCGGTCCCCGCCGACGGCCCCGACAGCCTGCCCCAGCAGCACATCCTCGCCCCCGGCGACCCCGCCGCGCGGCCCCGCACCCACCGTGCCGCCGACGGCGACGACCTTATGGCCGCCGCCCGCCACACCTTCGACCTCGCCACCGAGATCCCCCTGCGCGCCACCCTGTTCACCGAACACCCCGGCCTGCACACCCTGCTGCTGGTGCTCCACCACATCGCCGGCGACGGAGCCTCCACCACCCCGCTCGCCCGCGACCTCGCAACCGCCTACCGGGCCCGGCTCGACGGCCGCGCCCCCGCCTTCCCCCCGCTCCCCGTCCAGTACGCCGACCACGCCGCCCACCAGCGACGGATCCTGGGCACGCCGGCCGCGCCCACCGCACTCGCCACCGCTCAACTGGACCACTGGCGCCGGACCCTGGCCGGACTGCCCGACCAGCTCGAACTGCCCACCGACCGGCCCCGCCCGGCCGTCGCCTCCACCGACGGCGACACCGTCCCCTTCGCCCTCGGCGCCGACGCCCACCGGGCCCTCGCCCTGCTCGCCCGCACCACCGGCGCCAGCGTCTTCATGGCCGTCCAGGCGGGACTGGCCGCCCTGCTCACCCGGCACGGCTGCGGCACCGACATCCCGCTCGGCACCCCCGTCGCCGGTCGCGACGACGACACCACCGCCGACCTCGTCGGCTTCTTCACCAACACCGTCGTCCTGCGCACCGACACCTCCGGCGACCCCACCTTCCGCCGCCTGCTGGAACGCGTCCGCACCGGCACCCTCGCCGCGTTCGAGCACGACACCCTGCCCTTCGACCACCTCGTCGAGGCCCTCAACCCGGCCCGCTCACTGGCCCGGCACCCCCTCTTCCAGACCATGCTCGCCTGGCAGTCGGTGCCCGACGCCGCCTTCCCGCTCACCGACGGCACCACCGCCCGGCTCTCCACCATGACCTCCGGCAGCGCCAAGTTCGACCTCACCCTCAACGCGGGCGAACTGGACGGGGGCGGCATCGGCGGCTTCCTGGAGTTCCGCACCGACCTCTTCGACCGCTCCACCGCCCAGGCCCTCGCCGACCGCCTCGCCCGGCTGCTCACCGCCGCCGCCGAGGCCCCCGACACCCCCCTCGGCCTGCTGCCACTGCTCGGCGAGGACGAACGCCGTCGCGCCCTGGTCGACGGCAACACCCGGCACCCGCTCACCGCCCGGACCGCCCCGGGCACCCTCGCCGAACGCTACGAGGACGCCGCCCGGCGGCACCCCGGCCGGATCGCCGCCACCCACGACGGCGACACCCTCACCTACGCCGAACTCTCCGCCCGCGCCCACCGCCTGGCCAGGCTGCTCGCCGCCCGCGGCATCGGCCCCGGCGAGATCGTCGCCCTCGCCCTGCCCCGCTCCCTCGACCTGGTCACCGGCCTGCTCGCGGTCTCCCTCGCCGGCGCCGCCTACCTGCCGCTCGACCCCGACTACCCGGCCGACCGGCTCGCCTACATGCTGGCCGACGCCCGTCCCGCCGCCGTCCTCACCGACACCGCCACCGCGCCCCGGCTGCCCGCCCACGACCTGCCGTGCCTCACCACCGACGGCGGGGCCGCCGACGGACACGCCGACGGCCCGCTCACCCAGGACGACCGCACCCGCCCGCTCACCCCCGACGACCCCGCCTACGTCATCTACACCTCGGGCTCCACCGGCCGCCCCAAGGGCGTCGTCGTCACCCAGCACAACGTCACCCGGCTGCTGACCGCCACCGACCACTGGTTCGGCTTCGGACCCGACGACGCCTGGACCCTCTTCCACTCCTACGCCTTCGACTTCTCCGTCTGGGAACTCTGGGGCGCCCTGCTGTACGGCGGCAAGGTCGTCGTCGTCCCCCACCTGACCAGCCGCGACCCCGGCGACTTCCGGCGGCTGCTCGCCCGGGAACGCGTCACCGTCCTCAACCAGACGCCGTCCGCCTTCTACCAGCTCGCCGCCGCCGACCGGGAGCACGACCCCGGCGAACTCGCCCTGCGCTACGTCGTCTTCGGCGGCGAGGCCCTCGAACTGGGGCGACTGGAGGACTGGTACGCCCGCCATCCCGACGACGCGCCCGTCCTCGTCAACATGTACGGGATCACCGAGACGACCGTCCACGTCACGCACTTCCCCCTCGACCGGGCCACCGCCGCCGCCGCGACCTCCTCCACCATCGGCGCCAACATCCCCGACCTGCGCGTCTACGTCCTCGACGAACGCCTCCAGCCCGTACCGCCCGGTGTCACCGGGGAGATGTACGTCGCCGGGCAGGGCGTGGCCGCCGGATACCTGGGCCGCCCCGACCTCACCGCCACCCGCTTCGTCGCCGACCCGCACGCCGGTCTGTTCGGCGAGGAGGGCGCCCGGATGTACCGCTCCGGCGACCTCGCGCGCCGCCGCGCCGACGGCACCCTGGAGTACTTCGGCCGCGCCGACCACCAGGTCAAGATCCGCGGCTTCCGCATCGAACTCGGGGAGATCGAGGCCGTCCTCGCGGCCCACCCCGGCGTCGCCGACATCGCCGTCGTCGTCCGCGAGGACACCCCCGGCGACAAGCGCCTCGTCGCCTACGCCGTGCCCGCCGGACCCGAGGGAGACCTCGCCGCGGACCTGCGCGCCCACGCCACCGGCGAACTGCCCCTGTACATGGTCCCGTCCGCCGTCGTCACGCTCGAACGGCTGCCGCTGACCAGCAACGGCAAGCTCGACCGCGCGGCGCTGCCCGCGCCGGGACGCCCCGCCGGCCACGCCGTCTCCCGGGCCCCCCGCACCCCCCGCGAGGAACAGCTCTGCGCCCTCTTCGCGGAGGTCCTCGGCCTGGACCGGGCGGGCGTCGACGACAACTTCTTCGACCTCGGCGGCCATTCGCTGCTCGCCGTGCGCCTCGCCGCCCGCGTCCGGGAGGCACTCGGCAGCGAGGTCTCCATCGGCACCGTCTTCCGCTCGCCGACCCCGGCCGCCCTGGAAGCCGCCCTGGAGTCCGCCGCCGACGGCCCCGGGGACGACCCGCTGGACGTCCTGCTGCCGCTGCGGCCCGCCCGCGACGGCGACCGCGCGCCCCTGTACTGCGTCCATCCCGCGGGCGGACTGAGCTGGTGCTACGCCGGACTCATCCGGCACCTGCCGGCCGACGTGCCGATCTACGGCCTCCAGGCGCAGGGCGTCGGCGCCGCCACCGCCGGCCTCCCGCTCCCCGCCACCCTGGAGGAACTGGCCGCGCACTACGTCTCCCGCATCCGCGCGACACAGCCCACCGGTCCCTACCGGCTGCTCGGCTGGTCCACCGGCGGCATCATCGCCCAGGCCATGGCCACCCACCTCCAGGACCTCGGCGAACGGGTCGAACTGCTCGCCGTCCTCGACGCCTACCCGGCCGAGGGCTTCCGGGAACTGCCGGTCCCCGACCACGCCGAGGCCATGGAGTCCCTGCTGGCGATGGGCGGCCACGGACCGGACGCCCTGGAGGGCAAGCCGCTCACCACCGCCAACGTGATCGACGTGCTCCAGCGCGAGGGCAGCCCGCTCGCCGCGCTGAGCGCCGCCACGCTGGAGGCGCTCGCGGAGATCTATCTGAACACCAACCACCTCGTGCGGGGCTACGACCACCGGCGCTTCGACGGCGACGTGCTGTTCTTCCGCGCCACCGTCGACACCATCGACGACGAGTTGACCCCGGACACCTGGACCCCGTACGTGAACGGGCGCATCGACAACACCGACGTCGCCTGCTCGCACAAGGACATGACCCTGCCCGAACCGATCGCGCACATCGCCCGTGTGGTCTCCGACCGCCTGACCGACCTGGAGAAGTGACAGCCCGATGGCCGTGAACAGCGACGCCCCCGTCAACCCCTTCGACGCCGAAGGCGAGTTCCTCGTGCTGGCGAACGCGCGGACGCAGCACTCGCTGTGGCCCGTGTTCGCCGAGGTGCCGGACGGCTGGACGGCCGTCCACGGGCCGTGCCCGCGCCAGGACGCGCTGGACTGGGTCACCGCGCACGACACCGGTCTGCCGGCCCGGTGACCCCGTCCTCCACCCGCGGCTCCGGGCGCGGCCCCCTGATCGGGCCGCGCCTGGCCGTCGTCCTGGTCTATGTGGCCGCCATGTGCATGAACGGCCTGGACTCCACCATCGTCAACCCGGCCCTCTACACCATCGCGGAGGACTTCGGCCGCCCCGTCGCGGCGGCCAACACCGTCGAGACGGCGTTCCTCGTCGCCCTGGCGCTGGCCCTGCCGGTGGCGGGCTGGCTCGGCGACCGGTACGGCACCAAGCGGATCTTCCTCGGCTCCCTCGCGGTGTTCACCGCCGCCTCCGCGCTGTGCGGCCTGGCCTGGAACCTCCCGGTCCTGGTCGTGGCGCGGGCGGTGCAGGGGCTCGCCGGGGGGCTGCTGACCCCGGTCGGCATGACCCTGCTGTTCCGGGCCTTCCCGCCGGCCGAGCGGATACGGCTGGGCAGGGTGCTGATCGTGCCGACCGCCCTGATGCCCGCCCTCGGCCCGCCGCTCGGCGGACTGCTCACCGAACACCTGTCCTGGCACTGGCTGTTCTTCGTCAACGTGCCCGTCGGCGTGGCCGCCGTGCTGCTCGGCGCGGTGAGGCTGCGCGAGCACGTGGAGGGCACCGGGGGCCCGTTCGACCGGGCCGGCTTCTGGCTGGCCACCCCCGCCCTGGGCCTGCTCACCTACGCGCTGGGCTTCGGCCCCTCGCGCGGCTGGTCCGACCCGGTGATCGGTCTCTGCGCGGCGGCGGGCACCGTCCTGCTGGTGGCCACCGTGATCCAGCAGCGCCGGGCCGCGGCACCGCTGCTGGGGCTGCGGCTGTTCGCCGACCGCCACTACGGACCGGCGTCCGCGCTGGCCGCGCTGACCGCCGCCGGGCTGATGGGTGTGCTCTTCGTGGTGCCGCTGCTCTTCCAGGCGGCGCTGGGCGGGTCCGCGCTGGACGCGGGGCTGAGCGTCTTCCCCGAAGCCATAGGGCTGATGCTGGCCTCGCAGGCGGTGGACCGGCTGCTGCCCCGGCTCGGTCCCCGGCGGCTGGCCGTGGCCGCGCTGCTGGCGGCCGCCCTGGTCTTCGCCGCGCTCGCGGTTCCGGGCACGGCGGAGAACGAGTGGGCGGTGCGGGGCCTGATGTTCGGCATCGGGCTGGTGCTCGGCACCGCCGTGCTCACCGTGCAGATCGCCGGGTTCGAGACGATCCCGCCCCCCGACATGGGGCAGGCGATGGGCCTGTTCCAGATCGTCCGCACCCTCGGCGGCGCCCTCGGCATCGCGCTGTGCGCGGCACTGGTCGGCGGGGGTGGCCACCCGGGGGGCGGGGCGATGGACGCGGGCCCCTTCCGCACGGCGGTGTGGGCGACCGCCGCCCTGGTCGCCGTCTCCGCCCTGTTCGCCCTGCGGCTGCCCCGCGCCGCCCCGGAGCCGCCGCCGACGGGCGCGGCACCGGACGACGCCGACGGAGCCGGACCGGCGCGGACCGAGGAGCGTTCGCCTGCTCCCTGACGCCCCGGTGGGCCCGGCCATGGGGCGCCTCCGCGCGCATCGCGCGGAGGCGCCCCGGCTGTTCGGTGGCGGTCCGGAACCGGTTCCCGGTGGTCCGGAACCGTGTTCCAGGGGTTCCGAACCGGGTCTTACCGGGCTCCGTCCGGGCCCAGCAGTCCCACCAGGGCGTCGGCCAGACCGCCGCGCCAACAGGCGTAGTCGTGGCCGCCGTTGAACTCCCGGTAGATCACGTCGTAGCCGCGGTCGCGCAGGACGTCGTGCAGCCGCCGGTTCTCCGCGAGCAGCATCCACTCCTGGAGCCCTACCTCCAGCCACAGCCGCACCGGGCGCCGTTCCCCGGTGGCGTACTGCCGGGTCAGCCACTCCGGGCCGCGCTCCGGGTCGTCCTCGGGCCACCAGAAGGAGCCCGACTGCGACACCGCCAGCCCGAACCGCTCGGGCCGCCGGTGGGCCGCGTAGGCCGCCGCCAGTCCGCCCGCGCTCTGCCCGGCCACCACCGTCCGGTCCGGCCGCAGCGGAGCGCCGAACTCCCGTGCCGCCCACGGGAGCAGGGTGTCCGCCAGCCAGTCGGTGAAGGCTTCGTCGCACGTCAGGTCGTCCATGCGGCGCCCCATGGTGTCGACGAGGAGGGCGGCCGTCGGCGGCAGCGCCCCGGCGGCGTGCATCCGGTCCAGGGTGCCGCCGAGGTCCAGCACCGGCCCCCACATCTCGCCGTCCAGCAGCACGGCCACCGCCTCCGGCGCCACGCCCTCACCGGGCGGCAGCCGCACGGTCACCCGGCGTCCGGTCAGCTCGTGCTCGGTGCTGCTGCCGCGCGGCACGGTGGCCTGCCCGGCGTACGGCTGCGGCGGCGCCTCCGGCAGGGACAGCACCGAGGCGGGACGGCGGGCGCCGAGCGACGGCAGCACCGGTGCCGCGTTCAACGGGTCGGGCAGCGCCCGGTCCAGGGCCGACCGCCAGGACGAACGGTCGGTGCGGAGCAGCTCCGCACGGGACCCGTGTCCGGGGAGGAACTGGTACGAGGCGCGGTGGTCGGAGCGCAGCCGGTGCGAGAGCGCCCAGACGGAGGTGCCCGCCACCCGCCGCATCAGGTGCCGGGTGAGGTCCCCGCCGTGCCGGTCGCGGTCGGTGACGGTGTGCACGAGGAGCAGGACGTCGGTGGAGGGCCGGTCGGGGTCGTCCCGCCAGAGGAAGGTGACCAGGCGGTGCGCCGGGTCGCCGTCGGGGTCGGCCTCGACCAGGGGGGTGCCGAGGCGTTCGGCGCGCAGCCAGAACTCCGCCTCGGCGCCCGGTACTCCGGCCCGCACCCCGTCACGCAGGGTACGCAGCGCGGGGCTGGGGATCGCGGTCACGGGGGTCCGCCTTTCGTCGTGTCGTCCGTGGTGGTGTCGTCTGGCGTCGTGTCGTCCGGGCTCGGGTCACGGGGAGGGGAGGAAGACTCGGGGGAGGAGGGGAAGGGGAGGCGCGGAGGGCTCGGTGTCCTGGGCGGGGCCGCGCGACGCCCCCGGGGGGCACCGGCACCGCCGGGGGCCGGGCCGGGGCCTTCAGGCTCCGCGCCGTCCCCGGCGTGCGGCTCCGGGGCCCGGCGGCGGAGCCGCGCCGCGGGCACCCGCGGCCCCGGCGCACCGTCCCGCGCGGCCCCGCATCCGATGGCCCGCCGGCGAGTGCGCGGCCGTGCGCGGGGTCTCGGGCGGGGAACCCCGTGCGGCGCCGCTCCCGGCCCCGGCCCGTGCCGCGCGCTCACACCCGGGTCGCCGCCGAGCGTCCGAGCAGCACCCAGAGCAGGAAGGGGCCGCCGAGGACGGTGGTGACCACGCCGACCGGGAGTTCGGAGCCGGAGAAGACGATCCGTCCGACGGTGTCGGCGGTCACCACCAGCACCGCCCCGGTCAGCATCGAGCCGACCAGCGGCACCCGCAGCGGTCCGGCCAGCCGCGAGGCGATCACCGGCGAGGCCAGGGCGACGAAGGCCACCGGTCCGCACACGCCCACCGCGAGGCCCGCCAGCGCGACGGCGAGCAGCATGCACACCGTCCGCACCCGGCCCGGGCGCACCCCCACGGAGGCGGCGGTCGCGTCGTCGAAGCGCAGCACCCCCAGGTGCCGGGCGACGGCGAGGGCCGCCGGGACGAGGACGCAGAGCCCGATCAGTACCGGCACCGCCACCGAGTACCCGCGGCCGTTGAGGCTGCCGGAGGTCCACACGTACAGCGAACCGGCCGAGCTGAGGGACCGCCGGGCGAGCATGACCTGGGTGATCGCCGAGGCCAGCGCGGACATCGCGAGGCCCACGACGAGGACCCGGTAGCCGCGTTGGCCGAGCCCCCCGGCGACGGTGGTGACGACCAGCACGGCGGCCAGCGCGCCGAGCGGCCCGGCCCACCAGGCGCCGAAGGTGCCGGTGACGCTGACGGAGAGCAGCACCGCGGCGGTGGCACCGTCGTTGACGCCGAGCAGTTCCGGGGTGGCGAGGCGGTTGCGGGCGAGGGTCTGGGTCAGACAGCCGGCGAGTCCGAGGGCGGCCCCGGCGGCGAGCCCGGCGACGATCCGGCCGAGCCGGAACTTCTGCACCAGCAGGACGTCGAAGCGGTCGCCCTGTCCGAACAGCGCCCGGAAGGTGCGGCCCACGTCCATGTCGCTCTGGCCCGCGTACGCCGAGAGCGTCACCGCGAGCAGCCCCAGCGCGGCGAGGCCGGTGGCGGCCAGCGCGGGGCGTCGGTGCACCAGCAGGGAGACGGGGCCGCGCCGCAGGACGACCGTCCCGGCGAGGGATGCCCGGGCGGGCTTTCGCGGTCCGCCGGAGCGGGCATCGGTGCCGGTGCCGACGTCGGTGTCGGCTCCGGCGGCGCGGGAGCGGCCGAGGAGCGCGGCGAGCCGGGCCGGGACCGGCGGCCGACGGCGTCGTGGGGGGCCGTCGCCGGTGGCCGGTTCGGTCATGCCCATCGAGGCGAGTCGTCGGGAGCGCACGATGCCGATCAGGACCGGTGCGCCGATCAGCGCGACGATCACCGACACCGGTGCCTCGAACGGCCGGGCCACCACCCGGGCCGCCACGTCGGACAGGGTCAGCACTCCGGCGCCGATCAGCCCGGCGAGGACGATCCGGGCGGCCAGGCCGGTGCCGGTCAGCGCCCGCGCGAGGAACCCGGCGAGCAGGCCGAGGAAGGAGATGGGCCCGGCCAGCGCCACCGCGGCGGCGGTGAGCAGGGTGACGGCGACGGCCACCGACGTCCGGATGAGGGAGGGGCGGTGGCCGAGACCGCGCGCCAGGTCGTCGCCGAGGGCGAGCGCGGACAGCGGCCGGGTGACGAGGAGGGCCACGGCGAAGCCGATGAGCAGGACGGGCAGCAGCCGGCCCAGCTCGCCGTAGCCCTCGACCCCGGCGAGGGAGCCCAGCACCCAGAAGCGGAACCGGTCGTAGGTCTCCGCCGAGTTGACCACGATGACGCTGGTGACCCCGCCGAAGGTGGCGCCGAGCGCCGAGCCCGCGAGCACCAGCCGCATGGGGGAGCCCCCGCCCCCGCGTCCGGCGATCAGCAGGACCAGCCCGCTGGCGGCGACCGCGCCCACGAAGGCGCACACCAGATAGGCGTAACCGGAATCCAGGCCGAGCAGGGCGATCCCCGCCACCACGCCCAGCGAGGCACCGGCGTTGACGCCGAGCAGCCCGGTCTCGGCGAGCGGGTTGCGGGTGACCGCCTGGAGCAGGCATCCGGCCACTCCGAGCGCGGCGCCGACGAGGACGGCGGTGAGCGTGCGCGGCAGCCGCAGATCGCCGATGACCAGGGAGAGCCGGCTGTCGGAGCGGGCGCCGCCCAGATCGAACAGGTAGTCCAGTGCCCCGCCGGGCCCGACCTCGCCCGCGCCGACGCTCAGGGAGAGGCCGGCCAGGAGGACGACCACGGCCGTGAACCCGGTGATCAGCAGCCCGGTGCGGCGGCGCGGGGAAGGGTGCTCCACGCGGCCGTCGGCCGGGTCGCCGGAGGCCGGGGGCGGTGCGGGCGGAACGGCCTCCGCCGTCAACGTGCCGGACTTCCCGGCGTGTTGGGCGTCGGGTCGCGGTACCTGGGAATGCCCTGTCTGCATGTAGTGAGGTTAGCCTAACCAAAAAAGAGGTAAGGCTGACAAGAGGGTCCGGTTCATTCGCCGGACGGGCTGTCGGCCTGCCTAGATAAGGTTAGGCTAGCCTTATGAACTGGGGATCAGTCATGTCCGAGGACCCATCCGGTGCTTCCGCCCTTCCCGCCCGGCCCAGAACCTCCGGCCGCCCCGGCACCACGGGATCGAGCGGCCTGCTGGCCGGGCGCACGGCCCTGGTCACCGGAGCCGGCCAGGGCATCGGCGCGGCCGTCGTCCGCGCGCTCGCCGCAGAGGGCGCCACCGTGGCCGCGACCGACCGCGACGCCGAGGGCGTCGGGAAGCTCGCCGCCGAACACGCCGAACACGTCCCGCCCGACGGTGACACGGGGGAGCCTGCCGCCGGTTCCGTCACCGCGTACACCATGGACGTCACGGACGCGGAGGCCGTCCGCAGTGTCGTGGACGCCGCGGTCACCCGGCACGGTCCGCTGGACATCCTGGTCAACGTGGCCGGGGTGCTGCGCACCGGCCCGTCCGCCGAACTCTCCGACCAGGACTGGGCGGACACCTTCGCCGTGAACACCACCGGCGTCTTCCACACCGCCCGTGCCGTCGCCCCCGCCATGGCGGCCCGCGGCCGCGGCAGCATCGTCACCGTCGGCTCCAACGCGGCGGGCATACCCCGCGTCCGCATGGGCGCCTATGCCGCTTCCAAGGCCGCCGCCGCCATGTACACCCGTTGCCTCGGCCTGGAGTTGGCCCGCAGCGGCGTCCGCTGCAACGTGGTCGCCCCCGGTTCCACCGACACCCCGATGCAGCGCGCCCTCTGGCAGGACCCCGACGCCCCCGGCCGGGTCGTCGACGGCGATCCCGCCGCCTACCGCACCGGCATCCCGCTCGGCCGCATCGCCGACCCCGCCGACATCGCCGACGCCGTGGTGTTCCTCGCCTCCGACCTGGCGCGGCACATCACCCTCCAGGAGCTGTACGTCGACGGCGGCGCGACCCTCCGCTGACCGTCCGTCCCGCGCCATCCGCGCACCCCGTCCCCACCCCCGCACACCCGCCCCGCACGCCCGCCCACCGCGGGCACGGGAGAAACGGAGCCATCGTGTCGACGGCACCCCAGGTCGCCGAACCCCACACCCTCGCAGAGCCGGCCCACCCCGCCGTAGGGGTCGCCACGGGGCTGCTCAACTCCTATGCCCCGGGGTCCCGTTTCCTCGGCACCCCCACCCGTACCCTGCTGGGCGAGGGCGTGCACAGAGAGGTGCCGCACGACGGGCGGCCTCCCCACCAGCGGGTCGCCGCCGCCCTCGCGGACGCCCGCGCGGCCGGACACCCCGCACCGGTCGTCCTGGGGGCCATACCCTTCGACCAGGACGCCCCGGCCGCCCTCGCCGTGCCCGCCACCCTGCACACGGCGCCGCCCCTGATCGCCGACCCGCTCGTCGCCCTGCCCGCCGAACCCCCCTCGCCCCAGGACGAACTGACGGTCCACCAGGAACCGGCTCCGGAGCAGTACGCGGCCTCCGTCGCCTCCGTCGTCGACCGCATGTGGCAGGGCGAGTTCAGCAAGGTCGTGCTCGCCCGCACCCTCCGGGTCGACGCCGCCCGCCCCCTCGACGTCCCCGCGATGCTGCAGCGCCTCGCCCGCCGCGACCCCTCCGGCTACACCTTCGCGCTGCCCACCGGCCCCGACCGCACCCTTCTCGGCGCCAGCCCCGAACTGCTGGTCTCCCGGCACGGCGACCGGGTGGTCGCCAACCCGCTGGCCGGCTCCGTGGCGCGCAGCACCGATCTGGCCGAGGACGTCCGTCGCGCCGCGGCCCTTCTGGAATCCGCCAAGGACCTGCACGAACACGCCGTCGTGGTCAACGCCGTCGCGGAGAACCTGGCCCCCCACTGCACCGGCCTGACCGTCCCCGACCGGCCCACCCTGGTGCGCACCGCCACCATGTGGCACCTGTCCACCACCGTCACCGGCACCCTGCGCACCCGCGACACCTCCGCCCTCGAACTCGCCTGCGCCCTGCACCCCACCCCCGCCGTCTGCGGCACCCCCACCTCCCTCGCCCGCCGTGTCATCCGCGAGACCGAGCCCTTCGACCGGGGCTTCTTCACCGGCATGGTCGGCTGGGGCGACGCCGACGGCGACGGCGAATGGGTCGTCACCATCCGCTGCGCCGAGGCGGAGCCCACCTCGCTGCGCCTCTACGCCGGTGCGGGGGTCGTAGCCGCCTCCGAACCGGCCGCCGAGACCGCCGAGACCGCCGCCAAGTTCCGCACCTTCCTGAGCGCCGTGGGAGCCCGGCTGTGACCGATCCGACCACCCCCGATCCGATCACCCCCGCCCCGGCCGCCTCCGACGCCCCCACCTGGCCCACCGACTTCGCCGAGCGCTACCGCGCCGCGGGCCACTGGAAGGGGCAGACCTTCGGCGGCATGCTCCGCGAGCGGGCCGCCGCCCACCCCGACCGGGTCGCCGTCGTCGACCCCGGCGACGGGCCCGGGACCACTCGCCGCTGGACCTACGGCGAACTCGACTCCCGCGCCGACCGGCTCGCCGCCGGGCTGCTGGCCCGCGGCATCGGCAGGGGCGACCGGGTGGTCGTCCAACTGCCCAACATCGCCGAGTTCTTCGAGGTCGTCTTCGCCCTGTTCCGGATCGGTGCCCTGCCGGTCTTCGCCCTCCCCGCGCACCGCGAGAGCGAGATCCGCTACTTCTGCGACTTCACCGGCGCCGCCGCCTACGTCATCGCGGGCGAGCACGGCGGCTACGACTACCGCAAGCTCGCCGCCGCCGTCCGCGCCGACGTCCCCGCGCTGCGCCACGTGTTCGTCGCCGGACCGGACGCGGGCGAGTTCGAGCCCCTGGCCGCCCTGAGCACCGATCCCGTCCACGTCGACGGACCCGCACCCGGCGACCTGGCCTTCCTCCAGCTCTCCGGCGGCAGCACCGGCATCCCCAAGCTGATCCCCCGCACCCACGACGACTACCTCTACTCGCTGCGCGGATCCAACGAGATCTGCGCCGTGGACGAGGACAGCGTCTATCTGTGCGCCCTGCCCGCCGCCCACAACTTCCCGCTCTCCTCGCCCGGCACCCTCGGCGCGCTCCACGCGGGCGCCCGTGTCGTGCTCTGCCCCGCACCCGGCCCCGAGACGGCCTTCCCGCTCATCGAGCGCGAGCGGGTCACCATCACCGGACTGGTGCCGCCGCTCGCCCTGGTGTGGACCGAGGCCGCCCCCGGCACCCCCCACGACCTCAGCAGCCTGGAGGTCCTGCTGGTCGGCGGCGCCAAGTTCAGCGAGCAGGCGGCCCGCCGGGTCCGCCCGGCCCTCGGCTGCACCCTCCAGCAGGTCTTCGGCATGGCGGAGGGGCTGGTCAACTACACCCGCCTGGACGACCCCGAGGAGACCGTCGTCACCACCCAGGGACGGCCCATCTCGCCCGACGACGAGATCCGCGTCGTCGACGACGAGGACGAGGACCTGCCCGTGGGCGCCACCGGCCACCTGCTCACCCGCGGCCCCTACACCATCCGCGGCTACTGGAGGGCGCCCGAGCACAACGCCCGCTCCTTCACCGCGGACGGCTTCTACCGCACCGGGGACATCGTCCGCCTCACCCCCACCGGCCACCTGGTCGTCGAGGGACGGGCCAAGGACCAGATCAACCGGGGCGGCGAGAAGATCGCCGCCGAGGAGGTGGAGAACCACCTCCTCGCCCACCCCGCCGTCCACGACGCCAACGTCGTCGGCGAACCGGACCCCTACCTCGGGGAACGCACCTGCGCCTACGTCATCCTGCGGGCCGGTGCCGAGGCCCCGAAGCCGGTCGCCGTCAAGCGGTTCGTCCGCGAACGGGGCCTCGCCGCCTACAAGGTGCCCGACCGGGTCGAGTTCGTCACCGCGTTCCCGCACACCGGCGTCGGCAAGATCTCCAAGAAGGAACTCCGGGCCGCCGCCGAGACGGCACCCGGAACCGACCCCGCCCCCCTCACCGAGAGCTGAAGAAACCCCGCACCATGGCCCTGCCCAGAATCACCCCGTACCCCATGCCGGCCGCCGCGGCACTGCCCGCCAACAGGGTCGACTGGAAGGTCGACCCGGACCGGGCGGTCCTGCTCGTGCACGACCTCCAGACGTACTTCCTGTCCGCCTACGACACCGACGCCCCGCCCGTCCCCGAACTCCTCCGCAACGTGCGGGCGCTGAAGGAGCGGGCCGCCGAACTCGGCGTCCCCGTCCTCTACACCGCCCAGCCCGGCGGCCAGAGCGCCGGGGAGCGGGGACTGCAACAGGACTTCTGGGGGTCCGGCCTGCCCGCCGACCCGGCCGCCGAGGCCATCGCGCAGGCGGTGGCGCCCGGCCCCGGGGACGAGGTCGTCACCAAGTGGAAGTACAGCGGCTTCGTCCGCACCGACCTCGCCGAGCGGCTGGCCGCGCTCGGCCGCGACCAGCTCGTCATCACCGGCGTGTACGCCCACATCGGCGTGCTGATGACGGCCTGCGACGCCTGGATGCGGGACATCCGCGCCTTCGTCGTCGCGGACGCCGTGGCGGACTTCTCCGCCGAGGAGCACGCGATGGCGCTCCGCTGGGCGGCCGGCCGCTGCGCCGTCGTCACCACCACCGACACCGTTCTCGAAGGGAACTGACCACCGTGGCCCTCACCCTGGAGCAGTTGCGCGCCGACATCGCGGATGTGCTGGGGGAGTCCCCCGAGGACATCCCCGACGACGAGAACCTCGTCGACTACGGCCTGGACTCCGTCCGGCTGATGGTCCTGGTCGGCCGCTGGCGCGACGCCCACGGCCTGGACGTCGCCGTCACCGACCTCGCCGAGCGGCCGGCCGTGGAGGAATGGGCCGCCCTGCTGGGCACGACCGGCTGACCCCGGCCGGCGGTCGGCCCGGTCCGGACGGGGGGCACCCCGGCCCGGCCCGGCCCGGGCCGGTCGCACCGGTCGCACCGGTCGCACCGGCTGGCCCGGGCCGCCCGGGTCCGGGCTCAGCGCAGCAGCAACTGCGCGATGGCGAAGCTGCCGACGACCACGATGAAGGCCCGCAGGGCGGCCGGCGGCAGCCGTCGGCCGATCCGCGCCCCTATCTGCCCGCCGAGCGCCGAGCCGACGGCGATGAGCAGCACGGCCGTCCAGTCGAAGTCGGCCACGAAGAGGAAGAACGCGGCGGCGATGCCGTTCACGATGGCGGCGAGCACGTTCTTCACGGCGTTCAGGCGCTGGAGGCTGTCGTTCATCAGCATGCCCATGAGGGACAGGTAGATGATCCCCTGGGCCGCGGTGAAGTAGCCGCCGTACACACTGGACAGCAGCAGCCCGCCGAACAGCACCGGACCGCCGTCGGCCCGCGCGGGCGTGCCCCGGCGCTCGCGGCGCGCCTGGACGGCCCGGGAGATGCGCGGCTGGAGGATCACCAGGACCAGGGCCAGCGCCACCAGGACCGGGACGATCGTCTCGAAGGCCGTCGCCGGGAGGGAGAGCAGCAGCGTCGCCCCGGCGAGTCCGCCGACGGCCGCCGCCGCCCCCAGGCGCAGCACGAGCCGGCGCTGCCCCTTCAGCTCGGCCCGGTAGCCGATGGCGCCGCTGACCGAACCGGGTATCAGCCCGAGGGCGTTGGACACCGTCGCCGTCACCGGCGGCAGGCCGGTGGAGAGCAGGACCGGGAACGTGATCAGTGTTCCCGACCCGACGATGGTGTTGATGGTGCCGGCACCGACTCCGGCGGCGAAGATCGCCGATGACTCCCAGATGGACAACGCCATCTCCTCACTTCGGTTCAGACGCCTCCCCGCCCTTGGGGTCGAGGGGCCGTACCGATCATGCACGAAGAGGGGGCCCGCGGTCGACGGGGCGCGGGGCCGGAACCGGCGCCGCCGTCACCCGTCCAGGCTGATGAGGAGCAGCGCGATGTCGTCGCCCGGGGTCGGGGCGTGCCGGATGAGGGCGTCCGCCATGGCGTCGAGGTCCTTGGGGTCGCCGTGCTCCAGCAGCCCCGCCAGGGTGGCGGTCGCGTCGTCGATGTCGACCCCGGGTGCCTCCACCAGCCCGTCGGTGTAGAGGGCGAGCACGGAGCCGGGGGGCACCCTGACGTCGAGCGCCGGGCACCGGGTGTCCGGCTCGACGCCGAGCAGCAGCCCGGGCGGCACCGGCAGCAGCTCGGTCCGGCCGTCGGCCTGCCGCAGCAGGGGCGGCGGATGGCCCGCCGTGGCCATGCGGGCCCGGCGTCCGGCCAGGTCCAGATGGACGTAGAGGCAGCTGGTGAACAGGCCGGGGTCCAGCTCCATGAGCAGCCGGTTGGTGCGGGCCAGCACGTCGTCGGGGGAGGCGCCGGCCATGGCGTGGGCGTGCACGGCGGTGCGCACCTGGCCCATCAGGGCCGCAGCGTCCACGTTGTGGCCCTGGACGTCCCCGATGGCCGCCCCGGCCGTCTCCGCGCCGATGCGGATCAGGTCGTAGAAGTCGCCCCCGATGCCCAGCCCCCGGGCCGCCGGCAGATAGCGCGCCGCGCACCGCAGCCCGGGGATCCGGGGCAGGGTGTGCGGCAGCAGGGCGGCCTGGAGGCGGTGGGCGAGGTCGTGCTTGGCGTCGTAGAGCCGGGCGCGGTCCAGGGCCTGGCCGATGAGACCGGCCAGCGCGGTCAGCGCGGCGCGCTCACCGGGCGGGAACACCTGCGGGCGCCGGTAGGCGAGCACCAGCGAGCCGATGGGGCGGCCGGAGGCGATCAGCGGCAGGAACGCCCAGGAGGCCATGCCGTCCTCGTGCACCGCGTCCGGGTAGGCGCGGCTCAGTTCGGCGAAGTCGGTGAAGAAGTCCGGGACCCCGGTGACGAGGACCTTGCCGCCCGGCATCGGCGCGGCGACGGGTATCGCGTCGTACTCCTCCATGAGTTCGGCCCGGTAGCCCCGGTGGCCGAGGATGCGCAGCCGCCCGTCCTCGGCGCCCATCAGCACGAGCCCCTGCGCGCCCAGCGCGGGCAGCAGCTGGTCGGCGGTCTGCTCGACCACGTCCTGGACGCCCACCGCCTCGGTGAGGGTGGCCGCCAGGTGCATCAGCTGGTGCAGGACCGTGGCGCGGGTGGGGCCCGCAGGGATCACCGACGACGGATCCGGGCCCGCTCCGGACGGCTCGGCGCGGGTGATGCGGACGCTCACCCCGGAGGCGTCCGGGTAGAGGCGGACGGCGAGCCAGGTGTCGGGCGGGCGCAGCACCGTGAAGGTCTGCGGCTCGCGGCTGATCAGCGCGGCCCGGTAGCGGTCCTCGACCTGCGGCACCGCCATCCAGGGCAGCAGTTCCCAGGGCAGGGCGCCCATGAGGTCGGCGGGGTCGACGCCGACCAGCTCGGCGGCGTCCCGGGTGACGAAGACGACCCGCCCGTGCGGATCGAGGGCGCAGGAGCCGCCCGGCAGCCGGTCCGCGAAGGCGGAGGCCGCCGCCGTCCCTTCGGGCAGCGGGGGCCGCCCGGCCGGGGGCGCCGTGCGCCGCGGCCGGTCGAAGGGACGCAGCGGCGCGCCCCGGTCCACGGCCCGCTGGAGCAGCACGCCCAGGCGGCGGCGGCCCGCCTCGACGGCGGCGGCCTCCGCCCCGTCCAGCCCGGACGGCCGGGCACCGTGCCAGAGCAGCACCAGCCCGCCCCGCGGCACCGTCCCGGAGAGCACCGGGGCCGCCGACAGGGCGAAGTCGTACGGCAGGGCCAGGGCCAGCCGCGGAAAGCGCCGGGCCATCTCCTCCGGGCCACCGACCCAGACCGGGCGCATCTCGCGCAGGGCGACGGCCAGCGGCATCGGGTCGTCCAGCGAGATCCGCCGCCAGGGCGCCGCGGTCTCCTGCGGGGCGCCCGTCATCATCACCAGCCACAGGGCGTCCCCGCCCGGCGGCAGGCTGTAGAGCAGCCCGGCGAAGGCACCGGCCTCGCGCACCACGGCGGCCAGCGTGTCGTCCATCAGCGGCCCACCCCGCGCGCCGCCGGGTCCGGGCGGGTGGTGCCCGCCCCGGACCCGCGCCGGTGGCCGAGGACCGGCGGCTCCGGCAGGACCGGGCCGGACCGGCCACACCGAACATCACGCATATCAGGACAGTACGCCCATACCATCGTGCGGGCATCCAGATGCGGACCCTTCCCGGCCGGGGAACCCATGCGGGCCCGTCGCTATCGTCGCCCCATGGGCGATGACAACTGCTTCCGGCATCCGCGGCTCGCAGCCGTCCACGACGCGCTCGACCCGGACCGCGGTGACCTCGACGCGTATGTCGCCATGGCCGAGGAGTTCGGGGCCCGCCGCGTACTGGACGTCGGCTGCGGCACCGGCGCGCTGGCGCTCCTGCTGGCCGGCCGGGGCATCGCGGTGACCGGCGTCGACCCCGCCGGGGCCTCCCTCGACGTGGCCCGGGGCAGGCCCGGCGCCGGGCGGGTGCGCTGGCTGCTGGGCGACGCCACGGTGGTGCCGCCGCTCGGGGCGGACCTGGCGACCATGACGGCGAACGTCGCCCAGGAGATCACGGACCCCGGGGACTGGCGGGCCACCCTGAGCGCCGTCCGGTCCGCGCTGCGGCCGGGCGGACGCCTGGTGTTCGAGACCCGTGACCCGGACCGGCGGGCCTGGGAGGGGTGGACCCGGGACCGGACGCGACGGGTGACGGAGATCCCCGGCGTCGGCGCGGTGGAGAGCTGGGTGCGGGTGACGGCGGTCGACGGGCCGCTGGTGAGCTTCCGGTGGACCTACGTCTTCGCCGCCGACGGCGCGGTGCTGACCTCCGACTCCACCCTGCGCTTCCGCGGCCGGGAGGAGGTCGGGGCGGACCTGGCCACCGGGGGCTGGCTCCTCGACGAGGTCCGCGACGCCGCCGACCGGCCGGGACGGGAACTCGTCTTCGTCGCCCGCCGCCCGGCCGGGGAGGTCCCGGCGCCGTAGGCGGCACGGAGGCCGGGCGGAGCCCGCCGGACCCGTGTGCCCGGCACACCCGCCGTCCATCGCCCGCCGCGCCGGGCCCTCGGCCGGGCTCACCGCCGGGCCCTTGGCCGAGCCGGGTCGGCCCTCGGCCGGGGCGCGCGAGCCCGCGCCTGCGCGCCGGGCGGTTCCGTGCTCGCGGGTCGCCGCCCCGGCGTCGGCCCGTGCGCCCGGCGCCCGCCTGTTCCCCGTGCCCCGTGCACCGTCCGCCGGGGCCGCGTCCGCCGCCCCGACCCCGGCGGAGAACCGGGGTGCCGCGCCGGGCCCGGCCGGCCCGGCACGCCAGTTCGCCATCGCCTGCCGTGCTGTTCCTCCTGCGGGCCTTCGCCGTTCCCTCCGGCGGTGCCTCGGCTGGGGCCTTGGCCGGGCCGCGTGGGTCGGCGAGGGCCGCGCCGGGCGGTTCCGTGCTCGCGGGTCGCCGCCCCGGCGTCGGCCCGTGCGCCCGCCTCCCGCCTGTTCCCGTCCGCCGGGGCCGCGTCCGCCTGCGCCGCCTCCACCTCCGGCCCCGGCGGCGCACCGGGGTGCCGCGCCGGGCCCGGCCGGGAGGCCGCGGTGGACCGGGGCGCGGCGGTGGACCTGGAGGCACCGGTGCCGCGTGCCCCGGCCGCGGGCCCGCCCTGCCGGAGGACGGGGCCGGACCCGGGCTCCGGGTCAGACCCGGAAGAGGGAGCCCACGAACTCCGTCATCAGCCGTTCCTTCAGCCGGTCCGGCAGCGCGTCCAGCAGTGCCAGCACCGGTGCCGTCCGGGTCGGCGGCGGCGCCCCGGGCCCGATCCCCGCGAGGGCCAGCACCCCGGCGATGTCCTCGGGGCCGAGCCGGTCCGGGTCCAGGCCCGCCACCGCCCCGGCCACCGCGGGATCCACCGCGACCGGCTCCGCGGCGCGGGCCGCCGCCAGCGAGGCGCGGAGGTCGGCCAGCAGCGCTTCCACCCGGTCGCCGGTGGCCGGGGTGAGCGTCAGATGCAGGTTCGGCGGCATCCCCGCGCAGGAGAGCTGCGGCTGGAGGTACCAGCCGCGCTCCCGCATCCCGTCCGCCGTGTGCAGCACCAGCCCGAGGTCCGGGGAGCTGTCCGCCCCCGTCACGGTGAACGCGACCAGACTCCCGGCAGGTTCGCCCAGCACCTCGACGCCCTCCGTGCCGCGCAGCCCCGGCACCAGCCGCTCTGCGGCGGCGGCGACGCGCTCCGCCAGCGCCGTGTACCCGTCGCCGCCGATGTGCCGCAGCACCGCCCACGCCTGCGCCAGCAGCCCGGCGGACCGGGTGCCCTGCGCGGTGGGGTTGACCACCGGATATCCCGGCCACCCGGCGTGCGCGAAGTACTGGTGGCGGCGCAGCTCCGCGTCCCGGTACAGCACCACGGAGGCGCCCTTGTCCGCGTAGCCGTACTTGTGCAGGTCCACCGAGAGCGATGTCACCCCCGGCACCGACAGGTCGAACGGTTCGACCGGGCGGCCGGTGCGCCGCAGGAACGGCAGGTACCAGCCGCCGATGCAGGCGTCCACGTGGCACAGCACCCCGCGCTCCGCCGCCACCGCCGCGATCCCGGCCACCGGGTCCATCACCCCGTGCGCGTACGACGGGGCCGAGGCCGCCACCAGGACGGTCCGCGGGGTCAGCGCCGCCGCCACCGCGTCCGGGTCCGCCCGGAACGTCACCGGGTCGACCGGCACCACCACCGGGTCCACGCCCAGGTAGTGCGCCGCCTTGTGGAACGCCGGGTGCGCCGTCGAGGGCAGCACCAGCTCCGGCCGGTCGACACCCCGCCCGGCACGGGCGTGGTCCCGGGCCGTCTTCACGGCCAGCAGGACGGACTCCGTGCCGCCACTGGTGAAGGTGCCCTGGACGCCGGGCGTGCCCAGCACCGCGGCCACCGCGCCCACCACGTCGTTCTCCAGCCGGGCCACGCTCGGGAAGACCGTCGGGTCCAGCCCGTTGACGCTCGCGTGGACGGCGTACGCCTCCGCCGCCAGGCCGTCCAGTCCCGGCAGCCCGGCGTCGTACACATAGGCGAAGGTACGGCCGCCCCGGGTCGGCGCGTCGCCCTCGCGCAGCGCGCGCAGCTCGGCCAGCAGGGCGTCGGCGGCCCGCCCCGGCGGCAGCGGACCGGAGGAGGCGGAGCCGGAACCGGCGGGATCGAGCGGCATGCGGGGTCCCTTCCCGGGGGGTGAGGCGGGAGGGACGAGCATGGATCAACGGCCGTTCGCGCGGCAAGGGGGCCGCCGGTCCCTCGGCCACGCACGCCGCACCACGCCGGGGGCGACGGGCGCCGGGGCCCCTCGATCCCGGCACCGGCGAAGCACGCCCCGGACGGCCCCGGTCCCGGCGCCCGTGGTGGCCCCCTGGACCCCGCCCGGCTCCCGCCCCGTACGTGCGGACCACCGTGCCCGCGTGCCGCGCGCGGAGCACCGCCACCGCGCTCGCCCCGCGCGGTCCCGCCCCGGCGTCCGGCTCAGCCCAGCGGCCGTACGGTGAGCATCTGCTGGGCGTGCCCGACCGGACCGTCGACATCGTGCAGGACCGTGCTGGTGATGCCCTGGCCGGTGGGCCCGAAGACCACGGTGGTGTCCAGGCCCGTCCATCCGCCCCGGGGCTGCCGGTGCAGGTGGACGGTCAGGTCGACGTTGGGGAACATCCACTCCGTGGGCGGGCGGCGGACCGCGATGCCGTTGGCCGTGTCGACCAGCGCCAGGTAGGAGGCGAGCGGGCCGGATTCCTCCCCGGCGACCAGGGCGAGCCCCGTGGAGATCCAGGCCGTGGTCCGGCCCGGCCGCGGCGGTGCCACCGGGCGGACGTCCAGCGAGGCGATGTACCCGCCGGGCCAGGTCTCGTCCATCGCCCAGGGCGCGAGCGTCCCGGGGGCGGGCAGCGCGGCGTCCCCGCCGCCCGCGACGGCGGCGGTGTCCAGGGCGGCCAGCCGCCAGGCCCGCGCCCGCACCACCGGACGGCCGGCGATCAGCACGGTGGCCTCCAGCAGCTCGATGGTGCGCCCCGGGCGCAGCGTCTCGACCCGTATCTCGGTCTCGTCGAGGGCCGGGCGCCCCAGGATGTCGAAGCCGATCCGGCTCAGCAGCAGGCCGTCCCCGGCGCCGCCCCCGTCCCGTCCGGCGAGATGGCGCTCGATGGCGTGGACGGTCAGTCCGCCGAGCGGGCTGAAGTGCTGCTCGTCCGCGCTCCACGCGCCGCTCGCGTGCGCGGTGGGCTTGTACCGGTACTCGTCGATGCGCTCGTAGTAGCCGTCCGGACGGGGGGTGCTGGCGTTCAACGGGCGTCTCCAGGGAACGAGGACAGGGACGGGGAAACCGGGCACCGTCGCCGTGCGCCGCCCGGACACGCCGCCCAGGATAGGTCCGCCGCCGCGTACCGCCGCGGCGGCCCCTGAAGGACGATCGCGGAAGGGACCGGCACCGATGGACGACCCGCACCGGCGCCCCGAGGGCGTCAGCGACGAGACCGTGGCGGCGCTCGGCTCGCTCTCCAAGGCGCTGGAGACGACCGAGCGGGCCCGCGGCCACCTCTTCGGATTCCACCAGCTCACCGGAACGGCCGATCTGGAGCTGGACCGCGCGGTGCGGCTGCTGCGGGAGGCCGGGCACGGGGAGTGGGCCGACCGCGTCGAGACGGAGATCCTCGGCCGCGACGTCGTCCCCGGGCACTGGACCTTCCAGCTCGTCGAGGCCTACGACCGCACCTACTACCGGGTCTTCAAGGACCTGGAGCGCGCGGCGGTGGAGGCCCTCGCGGACGGCCGGGACCACCTGCACGAGGCGGAGATGAAGGAGGCCCGTCGCACCCGTGGCCACCCCGACCACACCGCCCGCCCCGAGTCCCTCGACACTCCCGAGGCCCCCCACAGCCGTGACGCCCCCGGCGCCCGCGACAACCCGGGCCCCCGTGGCACCGGCGAAGCCCCCGGCACCCGCGATGCCCCCGGCGGATCGCCCGGTCCCGGCGCGGCGGGCGCCTCGGACACCCCCGCCGGTCCGGGCGCCCGAGGCGTCCCGGGCACCCCGGACGGCCCCGGGGAGCGTCCGTCCGCCGGGCCCGGCGCCTGAGCCGCCGGGCCCACGGACCGGTCAGTCCCGCCCCCGGGCGTGCTTGAAGCGGTCCAGTCCCTCCGCCAGGTCCACCACCGGTTCCGGGTAGGCGTCGTACGCGGCCCGTTCCTTCCCCCGCAGCTTCCACGGCTCGTGGACGAACGGCGCGGCGAGCCCGGCCAGTTCGGGCACCCAGCGGCGCACGTACGCCCCGTCCGGGTCGAACCGCCTTGCCTGGGCCGTGGGGTTGAGGACCCGGTTGGGCCGGGTGTCGGTGCCCGTGCCCGCCACCCACTGCCAGTTGAGCTGGTTGTCGGCCACGTCCCCGTCGACCAGCAGCTCCAGGAAGTGCCGCGCCCCCACCCGCCAGTCCACGTAGAGCGTCTTGGTCAGGAACGACGCGGCCAGCAGCCGCGCCCGGTTGTGCATCCACCCCTCGTGGCGCAGTTGCCGCATCGCCGCGTCCACCACCGGGTAGCCGGTGCGGCCCCGCTTCCACGCCTCGATGTCCCGGCGTGCCCCGGGCCCCTCGCGCCAGCGGTCGTGCCGGGTGCGGTAGTCGTCCCGGGCGGCGTGCGGCCGGGCGGCGAGCACCTGGTGGTGGAAGTCCCGCCAGGCCATCTGCCGGACGAACGCCTCCGCCCCGGCGCCGCCCGCCCGGCGCGCCCGGTGGACCACCTCGACGGGGGAGAGGGCACCGAGGTGCAGGTCGGGCGAGAGCCGGGAGGTCGCGTCGCCGGGCAGGTCGTCGTGCCGGTCGGCGTACCGGTCCAGACCGCTCCGCAGCCAGGCCGCCAGCCGGGCCCGGGCCGGGGTCTCGCCGCCCTCCGGCAGCCCCGGGGAGAGCCCGGTCAGCTCGTCCCGGGAGGGCAGCGGGGCCGAGCGGACGCCCTCCGGGACGGGTACCGCGCGCGGCGCGGCCAGCACGTCCCGCACCCGCTCCCGCGACCAGCGCCGGAAGTACGGGGTGAAGACGGCGTAGTGGTCGGAGGCGGCGGGGGTGACGGCGCCCGGGGCCAGCACCGTGGTCACCGCGTCGTGGACGTGCAGCCGGCGGCCGTCCGCGGCCAGCGCGGACCGCAGCCGCTCCTCCCGGCGGTGCGCGTGGGCGCTGACGTCGGCCGCCATGTGCACCTCGTCGGCGCCGGTCTCGTCGGCGACCGCGCACACCTCCGCCACGGTGTCGCCCACCCGGTGGACCAGCGCGCCGCCGCGTTCGCGCAGCCCGGCGTCCAGGTCGCGCAGGCAGTCGGCGAGATGGGCCAGCCGGTTCGGCGCGGCGAACCCGGCGGCGTCGACGGCCCGGTCGCGCACGAACAGCGGCACCACGCCGCGCGCCCCGGACAGGGCGGCGCGCAGCGGCGGATGGTCGTGCAGCCGCAGATCACGGGTGAACAGGACGACCGACACGGTCATGGACGCTCCTCGCGGACGGGGACGGAAGGGGCCCGCCGGGCGGCGGGCGTACGGCGGCGGCCCGGCCCACCCGGTCAGTGGTGCCCGGCGGGCCCGGACGGGGCGGGGGAAGGGGCCCCGGCCTCGCGGGCGGCGGCGCGGGCGATGTTGCGGGCCATGCCGCCGAAGACCACGGAGTGGAAGGGCCACACGCTCCACCAGTACAGGTGCCCCGCCAGCCCGCGCGGATGGAACAGGGCCCGCTGACGGTACCGCGTGCGGCCCTCCCCGTCGGTCTCCACGTACATCTCCAGCCAGGCCGGTCCCGGCAGCCGCATCTCGGCGCGCAGCCGCAGCAGGCGGCCGGGAACGATCTCCTCGACCCGCCAGAAGTCCAGCGAGTCCCCGGCCCGCAGCCGCGCGGCGTCCCGTCGGCCCCGCCGCAGGCCGACCCCGCCGACCAGCCGGTCCAGCCACCCCCGCACCGCCCAGGCCAGGGGGAAGGAGTACCAGCCGTTGTCGCCGCCGATGCCCTCGACGACCCGCCACAGCGCCTCGGGCGGCGCGTCGACGGTGAGCGTGCGGTGGTCGGTGTAGAGGCTGCCGCCCGCCCAGTCCGGGTCGGTGGGCAGCGGATCACTGGGCGCGCCGGGCACCGACGCCGACGACCAGCGGGTGGTCACCCTGGCCTCGCGCACCCGGCGCAGGGCCAGCCGGAGCGCCTCCTCGAAGCCCAGCGGGTAGCCGGGCGGCGGTGGTACGAAGCGGGCGATGTCGTTCTCGTGGCACACCACCTCGTACCGCAGCGACTCGGTGAGCGGGCGGGCGATGGACGCCGGGACGGGTGTCACCAGACCCACCCAGTGGCTGGACAGCCCGGGCGTCAGCATCGGCACCGGCAGGATCAGCCGCCTGGGCAGCCCGGCGACCGCGGCGTAGCGCGTCATCATGTCCCGGTAGGTGAGGACGTCGGGGCCGCCGACGTCGAAGGTGCGGTCGACCGTGTCCGGCATCCCCGCGCTGCCGACCAGGGCCCGCAGCACGTCCCGGACGGCGACCGGCTGGATGCGGGTGAGGACCCAGCTCGGGGTCACCATCACCGGCAGCCGCTCGGTGAGATGGCGCAACATTTCGAAGGAGGCGGAACCGGACCCGATGATGACCGCGGCCCGCAGCACCGTCGCCGGGACCCCGCCCGCCAGCAGGATGCGGCCCACCTCCGCGCGGGACCGCAGGTGCGGAGACAGCTCCCGTTCGGGCACGTCCGCCGGGGTCAGCCCGCCCAGGTAGACGATCCTGCGCACCCCCGCCGCCTCGGCCCCCTCGGCGAAGATCCGCGCCGCCCGACGGTCGGTCTCCTCGAAGTCCCGGCCGCTGCCGAGCGCGTGGACCAGGTAGTAGGCGACCTCGACGCCCTCCAGGGCGCGGGCGACCGAGGAGGGGTCCAGGACGTCGCCCCGCACCACCTCGACCCGGTCGGCCCACGGGTGGTCGCGCAGTTTCCCGGGCGAACGGGCCAGGCAGCGCACCCGGTGCCCGGCGTCCAGCAGCTCCGGCACCAGCCGGCCGCCGATGTACCCCGTGGCACCGGTGACCAGGCAGAGGGCCCCGTCCCCGCCGCCCTCGCGGCCCGGACCCGCGCCCCCACCGGACGCCCCGGCGGTGCCGCCCCCCTTTCCGGCGTCACCGCCCTCCGCGGCCCGGCCACCGCCGCCACCCGCGCCCCCGCCCCCGACGCCGGACGCACCCGCGCCGCCCCCGCCTTCCGCCTCCGGCGCGCCGTCGTCCGGTCGGCTCCCGCCGGTACCGCCGGATCCGCCGCCGCTGATGGGTCCCTGTCCGTCGCTCATGGTCTCCGTCTCTCCTCGGCCGGGTGGTGGTCCGGTTCCGGGCGGCCCCGGCGGGGCCGTCGGGTCACCCCTTCCCCGTACGGGCCGTCCCGGACGCGGTGGGGCCCGGTACGGCCCGTCTCTATACGCTGATCGCGTGGTGACAGGGAACCGGGGCGCACGGCGCCCGCGTGAACGGCCGAGCGGAACGGCGCCCGAGGCGGACGGCCTCCAGGTCCTCGCCGCACAGTTGCGGCTGCTGAACGGCGGTATCAACCGCCTCGTGCACGGCTTCGCCGCCGCCCACGGGCTGCACGCCACCGACGTCCAGGCCCTCGCGGCGATCCTGGACGCCCGGGAGCCCATGACGCCCAAGGGGCTGCGCGAGCACCTCGGGCTGACCTCCGGCGCGGTGACGGCCTGCGTGGACCGGCTGGAGCGCGCCGGGCACGTGCGCCGGGTGCGGGAGAGCACCGACCGCAGGGTCGTCCACCTGCGCTACGTGCCCGACGCCCGGGCGGCGGCCCGCACGTACTTCATGCCGCTGGCCGAGGCCGCCGCAGCGGCGCGGTCCCGCTTCGACGAGGACGAGATCGCGGTCGTGGCCCGCTTCCTGACGGCCCTGAACGAGGAGCTGCGGCTGCCGCCCGGCACCCCGACGGACCCGCCGGAGGACCGGGACCCGCCGCGGACCCCCGGGGCACCCTGACCGCCAGGGAGGCCCCGGCCGCCGGGGGAGCGGGGCCGAAGTAACTCGATGATCGAGATTGTCTATTATCGAGCCACCCCGCACGGCCACCGAGACCTGGAGCCCCGACGATGACCGTCACCCACCGGCGAGCCCGCTGGCTCGTCCCCGTCGTGCTGCTACTGGCCTGGATCGGGATCGGCGGCGCCCTCGGCCCCTACGCCGGGAAGCTGGGCGAGGTCGCCACCAACGACCGGGTCTCCTTCCTGCCCCGCAGCGCCGAGTCCACCCGCGTCGTCGAGGAGCAGAAGGCGTTCCAGGCGGGGGAGACCCTGCCCGTCATCGTCGTCTGGACCGCCGACGGCGGCGGCCCGGTCGGCGCCCCGGCCCGGCAGGCGGCCACCCGCGCCGTCGCGGGGCTCGAAGGGACGCCCGGCACGGTCGGCACCTCGTCCCCCGCGCTGCCCTCACGCGACGGCGAGGCGCTTCAGGCCGTCGTCCAGATCCGTCCCGACCTCGGTGACGGGCTGCCCGACGTGCTCCAGCGGATCGAGGACGCCGCCGACCGGGTGCCCGGGACCGACGCCCGGCTCGCCGGGCCCGCGGCGACCCAGGCCGACCTGTCCGACGCCTTCGCGGGCATCGACGGACTGCTCCTCGGCGTCGCGCTGCTCACGGTGCTGGTCATCCTGCTGCTCGTCTACCGCAGCGTCCTGCTCCCCCTGGTGATCATCCTCGGCGCCGTCTTCGCCCTCGGACTGGCCTGCGCCGTCGTCTACGCGCTGGCCCGGCGCGACCTCGTCCGCGTCGACGGGCAGGTGCAGGGCATCCTCTCCATCCTGGTCATCGGCGCCGCCACCGACTACGCCCTGCTGCTCACCGCCCGCTACCGCGAGGAACTCGCCCGGCACGAGGACCGCTTCCGGGCCGTGCGGGCGGCGCTGCGCGAGTCCTGGGGCGCCATCGTCGCCAGCTCCGCCACGGTCGCCCTGGGCCTGCTGGCGCTGCTGCTCAGCGATCTGACGAACAACCGGGCGCTCGGGCCCGTCGGCGCCGTGGGCATCGTCTGCTCGGTGCTGAGCGCGCTCACCTTCCTCCCCGCCGCCCTGGTCCTGCTGGGCCGGGCGGCGTACTGGCCCGCGCGGCCCACCCGCACCACCCGGGCGGACGGCGCCGGGGCCGGCGCGGCGGACGGCGACGGCGGCGCCGCACACCCCGTGTGGCACCGGATCGCGGACCTGGTGGACCGCGCGCCGCGCCGTATCTGGGCGGTGTGCCTGGCCGCCCTGGTCGCCTGCGCCGCCTTCGCCCCGGCGCTGACCTCCAAGGGCGTTCCGCTGGACGAGATCTTCGTCAACGACACCCCGTCGGTGGCCGCCCAGCGGACGCTGGCCCGGCACTTCCCCGGCGGCTCCGGCAACCCGGCCGTCGTCATCGCCGACGCCGACCGGCTGGACGCCGTCCTCGCCGCCGCCCGGGGCACCCGCGGGGTCGCCTCGGCGGAGGCGGTCACCGCCTCCGGGCGTCCCGGCGGCGGCCCCCCGAAGACCGTCGACGGCAGGGTCCGCGTCGACGCCACGCTCGACGCCCCCGCCGACAGTGACGCCGCCAAGGACGCCGTCGCGCGGCTGAGGACCGCCGTCCACGCCGTGCCCGGCGCCGACGCGCTCGTCGGCGGCTACACCGCCCAGCAGTACGACACCCAGCGGACCGCCGAGCAGGACCGGACGGTCATCGTGCCGGTGGTCCTCGCCATCATCCTCGTCATCCTGGTCCTGCTGCTGCGCTCGCTGCTGATGCCGGTGCTCCTGGTGGCGACGGTGGCGCTGAACTTCCTCGCCACCCTCGGCGTCTCGGCCCTGGTCTTCCGGCACGTCCTCGGCTTCAGCGGGACCGAGGCCGCCGTCCCGCTGTACGGTTTCGTGTTCCTGGTCGCCCTCGGCGTGGACTACAACATCTTCCTGATGTCCCGGGTGCGGCAGGAGGCGCTGCGCCACGGGGTGCGGGAGGGCATCCGGCGAGGGCTCACCGCCACCGGCGGTGTGATCACCTCGGCCGGTGTGGTGCTCGCCGCCACCTTCGCCGCGCTCGGGGTGATCCCGCTGGCCTTCATGGTGCAGATCGCCTTCATCGTCGCCTTCGGCGTCCTGCTGGACACCCTGGTGGTGCGCTCGCTGCTGGTCCCGGCCCTGGCCCGGGACATCGGCGCGGTCGCCTGGTGGCCGGGCGCCCCCGGCCGCCGTGCGGCGGACGGCGCGGCGGCTCAGTCCGAGGGGCGGACGGTGCCCAGGTAGCGCCGCACACCGATCTCGATGACCACCCGGGCCGGATTGGCCCGGGGCTTGCGGTAGCGGGCCTCGTACCGGGCCTCCGCGTCGCGGACCGCCTCCGGGTCGTCCCGTACGGTCGCCGTGCCCTCCAGCGTGGACCAGCGCCGCCCGTCGACCTGGCTCACGGCGACCAGGGGCCGCTCGGCGCGCGCCAGATGGCGCACCTTGGCGCTGTCCCCACTGGTGATCACCCGGGCGATGCGGGTGGCATGGTCGTACGTCACCCCGACCGGCACCAGATGGGGGCTGCCGTCGGCGCGCGGGGTGGCCAGCAGGCACACACGGCGCTCCTGCCAGAAGCGGACGAAGGCGTCGTCGTGCTCGTCGGTGCTCATCGGTGCTCGTCTCTCCTCGGGGTGCGGCGCGGGCCCGTCGGGCGGGCCCGGGCACCGCAAGTCTGCGCCGGGGGGACGGCACCGGGTGCGGGCGGGGTCCCGGAGCGGTCCACCGGGGCGGACGGGCGGCGGAGCGGAGAGCCGCGGGGAGGCGCCGGAACGGGGGTCAGGCGGCCTCGCGGCGCGTCCCCGGCTCCCGTCCGGCGCGCGCGGCGCGGTGGGAGTCGCCGCCCCCGGGGAGCAGCCGCAGCGGTCGGCGCCGGGCGTGGCGGGCCGGGCCCGCGCCGCCGAACATCCGGTCCTCCAGGCACGTCATGGCGCACAGCAGCAGCCCGAGTCCGGGCAGCAGCAGAACGGCAACGATGACCACGCCGCCGCCCCCTCCCTGTCGGTGATGCCCCACGGGTGCCCCCGGACGAGCCCGGCATGGGCCGGCACGGTGCGAGGACGGGTGCGAAGTCCGGTCGAACGGGGCGAAGGCGCCCGTTCCCGGAGCGGGGGAGGGGCCGGCGCGAGGTCATGTTCCGGCCCTGCTTGGGTAGGTGGCCCCGACGGCCGGGCCCGTCCCGGCCCCGGGGCCCCTGGTCGCGTCCGCGACGCGCCCGGGACGCCCCGGACCGTCCCGAGAACGGAGTACTGGAGCAGATGACGCACACCCCCGCTTCCGGCGGCCCCGCCGCGGGTCCGTACCTCGCGGTCCCGTGGTCGGACTGGATCGGCGAACACACCGAGGCGCTGATCGGGATACCCCTGCGCATCGCGCTCATCGTCGTCGTCCTGCTGGCCGTGCGCGCGGTGGCCAAGCGGGCCATCACCCGCGTCGTCCAGCGGGTCCTGGAGCCCGGCGGCGCGGAACCGGAACGAGTCCGCCTCCGCCGCCCCGGCCGGGGCGCCACCGTCCTGCACCGCGACCGGGGCCGGGCGAGGCAGCGGCGCGAGCAGCGGGCCCGCACCATCGGCTCGGTGCTCAGCAGCGCCATGACCATCGTGCTGTTCATGCTCGGCGTGGCCATGGTCCTCGACCAGGTGGGCATCGCCCTCGGCCCGCTGCTGGCCAGCGCCGGGGTGGTCGGCCTGGCCATCGGCTTCGGCGCGCAGAGCCTGGTGGCCGACTACCTCTCCGGGCTGCTCATCATGATCGAGGACCAGTACGGCGTCGGCGACTCCGTCGACCTGGGCGAGGCGGTGGGCGAGGTCGAGCACGTGGGCCTGCGGCTGACCCATGTGCGCGACCTCAACGGCGGCCTCTGGCACATCCGCAACGGCGAGATCATGCGGGTCCGCAACGACAGCCAGGAGTGGGCGCGCGCCGTCCTGGACGTCACGGTCGGCTACGAGGCCGACCTCGACACCGTCTACCGCGTGCTGGAGGAGGCGGGCCGGACCCTGCGGGAGGACCCCGACTTCGAGGACCTGCTCCTGGAGGACGTCGCGGTCTGGGGCGTCCAGTCCCTCGACGCGGAGGGCGTCGTGGTGCGCGTGGCCGTGCGGACGGTGCCGCTCCAGCAGTGGGGCGTCACCCGCGAGTTGCGCCGCAGGGTCAAGGAGGCCCTGGACGCGGCGGACATCGAGATCCCCTTCGCGCGCAACGTGTGGGTGCGCGGGGAGTCCCCGGAGCCGGACGCCGGGGGCACCCGGCGCTGACCCGGCGGGGACGGGGAGCGGCACCGGAGGTACGGCGGAACGGTGCCGGTCCGGGCGGAGGGCCGGGCCCCGGGGCTCCCGGACCGGCGCGACCGGGCCCGGCGGCGTCCGCGCCGTCCGCTCACGCGGCCGGTGTCCGCGCGGTCCGCTCACGCGGTGCCCTTCGCCCCGGCCCGGCGGCGGGAGAAGGCGAGGACGCCGCGCGGCCGGGGCGGTGGAGCGCCGGGACCGGCGGTGCGGCGAGGGCGGGGTTTCCCCGCACCGCCACGGGGCCGGGGTCTGCGTGGCGCCCCCCGTGCGGCGGGAACCGGCGTGCGCGCTCCCCGGCGTCGGCCCCGCGGTACGCCGGGCCGTGGCGCTCGCCACCCGGGGGCGACCTCCTCGCGACGGGCGGCCGGGGCGTCCCGCCGCCGTGACGGGGGCCGGGCGGCCGGGACGGTGCCGCCGGGATGTCGGCCGGGGCGTCCCGGCGGCACGTGCGCGGCGGCGGTCCGCCGGTGGTTTGCCGGTTCGGCAAAGGCTTTCGCCGCCGGGGCCGGGTGGGGTGCAGCCTGGACGCGTGGCCGGGCCGCACCCGCGCCCGGCCGAGCAGCCGACCCGCCCCGGAGGCACCCATGACCGACGACACCCCCGCACCCGCCGAGGAGTTCTGGGAGTCCCGCTACCGTGGCGCCGACCGCGTCTGGAGCGGCCGCCCCAACGAACTCCTGGTCCGCGAGGTGGCGGGTCTCACCCCGGGCACCGCGCTGGACCTGGGGTGCGGCGAGGGCGCGGACGCCGTCTGGCTGGCCCTTGAGGGCTGGCGCGTCACCGGCGCGGACATCTCCGCCACGGCCCTCCGGCGCGCCGCCGGACACGCCGCCGACGCCGGGGTCGGCGACCGGACCGGCTGGGAGCGGCACGAACTGGGCCGCACCTTCCCCGAGGGGGTCTTCGACCTGGTGAGCGCCCAGTACCTCCAGTCCCCGGTGGAGCTGGACCGGCGCGCCGTGCTGCGCGACGCGGCGCGCGCGGTCGCCCCGGGGGGCACCCTGCTCCTCGTGATGCACGCGGCCTGGCCGTCCTGGCAGACCGAGCCGCCGTTCGACGCGGTCTTCCCCACCCTGGACGAGGTGCTCGCGGAGCTGGGCCTCCCCGAGGACGAGTGGACCGTCGAGGCCCGGGAGACCGTCCGCCGTCCCAGCGCCGGCCCGGACGGTGTCCCGGGCCACCGCGACGACCATGTGTGGCGCCTGCGCAGGGCATGAGCCCCGCCCCCGGTACCGCCCCTCCCGCCTCGGCCGGGCCTTCCCCGTGCTCCGCTGCCGCCGTGCCCGCTCCGCCGGTACCGGCCGGGCATCGGGGGCGCCGCTCGGCCGGTCCCGCCCGGCACCGGGGGCGCCCGGTCAGTCCCGGCCCTCCCGCGGCGCGTCCTCCCACGGAGCGCCCCGTCGCCCGGCGATCGCCTCGGCGGTCATCGGCCCGGCGGCCGGACCCGTGCCCGTACCCGTGGTGTCCCCGGCCGCCCCCGTCAACGCGGCCGTCCCCGTCCCGGTGGTCGTCAGCGTGAGCCCGAAGGCGTCGAGCAGCGGGTTGACCGGCTGGAAGTACGTGGTCCCGCCCCGGACGCAGTCGCCCGATCCGCCCGAGGTGGTGCCCTGCGCCTGGGTGCCCGAGACGAACGGGCCGCCGGAGTCGCCGGGTTCGGCGCACACCGTCGTCCCGGTCAGCCCGTTCACGGTGCCCTCGGCGTAGCGGACGCTCACGTCCTGGTGCTCGACGGTGCCGCAGTGCCAGCCCGTGGTGGAGCCCGAGCGGCATACGGACGCGCCGACCAGCGCCTCCGCCGAGCCGGTGACCTCCACCGTGCCGCCGTTCCCGTCCCGCACCCCGGGCGTGGCGGTCCAGTCGGCGTTCACCCCCACCCACGCCATGTCCGCGCCCGGGAAGACGGACGCCCGGAAGGTGCCCTGGGCGGTGCCGTCGTACCCGGTGGTGCTCGCGCCCGGAGCGCCGCAGTGGCCGGCGGTGGCGAAGCCCGGCTCGCTCCCCCGGGTGACGGAGAAGCCGACGGAGCAGCGGGCCCGGCCGTCGATGACGTACGGGTCGCCGCCGACGAGGTCCTTCAGCAGCCGGGGCCGCTCCGCCGAGAGTTCGACGCCCAGCTCCGCCGGGTCCACCCCGGCGGCCTCGGCGAAGGCCTCGGCCGCGGCCGTGTCGGCGGCGCGCACCACGACCCGGTTGGTCCGCACGTCCACGGACCACACCGGGGTCCGCGCGGTGTCCAGGCGGAGGGCGGCGGCGTCCAGCCTCGCCCGGACCGCCCGCAGCGGGCCGAGTCCGCGCGGCACGATCCGCGCGCGGGCGCCCTCGGCCTCGATCGCGGCCGTGTCCGCCGCGTCGGTGGTGGCGACGGTCAGCTCGGCGGAGGTGGCGCCGCTCAGCCAGGCCCCGCCGAAGCGCTCGCCCAGTGCCTCCCGCAGGCGGCCCGCGCGGACACCGGCCTCCGCCTCGTTGGCCAGCCGGGCCGTCGCCTGGTCCGGCGTCAGCCGCAGATCGCGTTCCACGGCCGCCAGCACCCCGGGAGGCGGCCGGTCGGCGCCCGCGGTCCGGGGCACGCCGGACGGGGCTCGCGGCGCGGGCGGTGACGCGGCCGAGGCGGCCGGAGGGAGCGCGGTCACGAGCAGGGCGCCGAGCGCGGCCAGGGCGGCGCGGCGGGGGCCCGCTCCAGTTCTGCCGACCATGCGGGGGTGCCTCCTTCGAGGGCGGTGCGGACCGGTGGGGCGCCGGTGGCCCCGGCACGCGCCGGGGAGCACCGGCGCGGCCGGTGGCGGAGCAACAGCCCTTGCCACCGGGGCGGGCGGCAATGCCCCGGACGGGTCCCTTTCGCGCGATGGGGGACGACGGGGGCGCCAGGTGCAGTACGCCCGGGGCGGTCCGCCCCGGCCCGACAGCCGCGCCGGGGCGGCCTCACACGGGGTTCAGCCCCGGACGGCCGGCCTCGGTGACGAAGGACGCGGCGGTGGTGACCGGGGCGCCGGGCGTGCTGACCGCGGGCACGGTGCGGAAGTCCAGGCGCGCCGCCTTCCGGTCCAGTTCGGCCCGGAGGTAGCCGCGGCGGCCGTCGTAGAACCGCAGGTGCGGGTTGGCCCGCATGTACGTGTCCCAGTTGGCCGGGCGCTCCGCCCCGTCCCGGCCGCTGGCGACGGAGGTGCAGGTGACCTCCGTGCCCACGGTCCGCGAGCCCGGGTCGTCGAAGTCCTCCTTGACGTCGAAGGCGTAGCCCACGTGGACATCGCCCGTCAGGATCAGCCAGTTGGCGATCCCGGCCGACCGGGCCCCCGCGACCACCCGGTCCCGCGAGGCGCGGTAGCCGTCCCAGGCGTCCATGGAGAGCGGGGCGTCGGCCCCCTCGGCGAACCGGCGCCGCGAGAAGCAGACCTGCTGGGGCATCAGGTTCCACAGCGCGGTGGAACCGCGCCAGCCGTCGAGCAGCCAGCGCTCCTGCGCGGCGCCGGTGATGGTGCGCGCGGGGTCGTCCGACTCGGGTCCAGGGGCGTGCGGCCGGTCGTCGTAGGTCTGGTCGGAGCGGTACTGGCGGGTGTCCAGCAGGTCGAACTGGGCGAGCGAGCCCCAGTGCAGCCGCCGGTAGACGCGGGCGTCGGCGCCCTGCGGCAACTGGGCGGCGCGCATCGGCTGGTTCTCCCAGCAGGCGCGGTAGGCGGCGGCCCGCCGGAGCAGGAAGTCGGCGGGCGGCACGGCGTTCTCGGGCCGGTCGGCGGCGTAGTTGTTCTCCACCTCGTGGTCGTCCCAGGTGACCGCGAACGGGTGGGCGGCGTGGGCGGCGCGGAGGTCGGGGTCGCTCTTGTAGAGCGCGTAGCGCAGCCGGTAGTCGGCGAGCGTCACCGTCTCGCGGTCGAAGACGTCGGGCAGGGCGGTCCCGGTGTAGCGGCGCTCCCCGCCCACGGCGTTCACCGCGTACTCGTAGAGGTAGTCCCCGAGGTGGAGGACCACGTCCACGTCGTCCTCGGCGACATGCCGCAGCGCGGTGTAGTAGCCGTCCTGGTACGCCTGGCAGGAGACGGCAGCGAGCCTCAGCGAGGGGGCGGCGGAGCCCGGCGCGGGCGCGGTGCGGGTGCGGCCGGCCGGGCTCAGCCAGCCGCCGGTGCGGAAGCGGTAGTGGTAGACGGTGCCCGGTGCCAGGCCCGCCACCTCGACATGGAGGCTGTGCGCGTACTCGGGCAGGGCCTGGGCGCTGCCCCGGAACACGACACGGGCGAACCGCTCGTCGAGCGCCACCTCCCACTCCACCGTCACCCGCCGCTGCCCGAGGCCCCCGTCCGCCTCGAACGGCTCCGGCGCCAGCCGGGTCCACAGCAGCGCCGAGTCCGGCATCGGGTCGCCGGAGGCCACCCCGAGGGTGAACGGGTCCCGGTCGATCAGGTTGGCGTCCAGCCGCCGGGGGGCCGAGGCGCCCCGGGCCGGGAGGTTGGTGGAGAAGGCCAGCGCGGCGGTGGCCGCGGCGACCGTCAGGAAGCGCCGGCGTCCCGGATGCCGGGCGGCGGCGGCGAGTACGGCGTCGTGCGGGGAGGAGGGGGGTTCGGCCGGTGCGCGGTGACGGCCCGTGGGCGCCATCTGGTGTCCTCTCGTGCGGGCGGAGGGAGACCGGGGGCGAGCGGCACGGGGCCTGCGGCCCGGTGCGGTCGTCCCACGCACGCCGGCACGGGTGCTGGGGGCCGCGCGCGCCGGTGTACGCCGTCCACACCCCGGGGCCGCCCTGCTCGGCGGTGCCGGTCCGTGTGACGCGGACTCCGCATGCTTAGCAGGCAATCCCCGCGAAACAGGCAGGACTTGCGGGCCGATCACACGGGAGGCGTACCTCCGTCACCGGCTCCGCCCGCACCCGGCCGTCCGGCGGGGGTCCCGGCGCGCGCAGCGCCGCGGGCCGGGACCCCCGCCGCGCGCCCCCTATCCGGGCAGTGGCGCGCGGCCGACCCGGATCTTCGACTGGCCGTGCGGGCGGCTCTCCCAGTCCTCCATGAACCGGGCGTGCAGCCCGTGCCGCCCGGCGAGGGCCAGGAGGGTCTCGGTGCGGTAGTAGAAGTCCTCGCGGAGCACCTGGTGTTCGGTGCCCTCGGTGCGGTCGAAGGTGAAGTCGAAGAACCCGGTGGGGGTGAGGACGCGGCCGACGTGCGCCAGGCACTCGTCGATGACGCCCAGCGGCGAGTGGGAGAACACGCTGTGCGCGTGGACGACGTCGAAGTGGTCGTCGGGCAGGAAGTCCAGCGTGAGGTCGCCGGTGATGGTCAGGTGGGGCAGCTTGGCCTGCAGTCCGCGCTCCGCGAGCGTCGCCTTGGCCGCGATCAGGATGTCCGGGGAGATGTCGATGCCGTAGTAGTCCCCGGCGTCGAGGTGGTCGATGAACCGCCAGCCGCCGCGCAGGTTGCCGCAGCCGATGTCGAGCATGCGGTGCCCGGGGCGCAGCCCGTGCTCCACGAGGTAGTCGAACTGCATCCGGCCGAGCGCCAGCCAGCGGTCGTGGGTGCGGCTGCCGACCGCCGCCTCGGGGTTGCGGCGGGTGTCGGAGGCCATGACGGCCCGGTAGTAGCCGACGTGGTCGGGGTGCCTGAGCCGCAGCCAGGCGTCCCGCCCGGCCCGGCGCACATAGGGCCCGACCCGCTCGGGGTGGCGCAGTGCGTAGCCGACCTTGTGGGTGAGCGCGGCGCGGTTGCTGCGCAGTTTGGCGGGGGACTTGGCGTCCTTGGGCATGGCGGATCGACCTCCGTGACGGGGGGTGGGAAGAGGGGGTGACGCGGCGGGTGGCCCGGGGCCGCGCGGGTGTCAGACGCGGCGGCGCAGCAGCAGGGCCGAGGCCGCGACGAGCAGGAGGGCGAGCCCGCCGAGGAGCACCGTGTCGGTCCACTGGAAGGCCCAGTAGTCGCCCGGGGGGTTGGCCCGGTAGAAGCGGGCGGTGTAGCCGTGCTCGGTCATGCACGCGCGCAGTTCCCGGCCGGAGGGGAAGGCGCAGCTCAGTACGGAGTCGGCGCGTCCGGAGGCGGTGAGCAGGCCGTAGTCGCCGGTGGACCACTTCTCGCCCATCGGCGGCTTGGGTGCCCAGCCCTGGCTGACGTAGCGCCGGGGCGGGACCAGCAGCCGGGCATGGTGGCTCCACTGCACCAGCACCGCGGTCACGGCGGTGGCCAGCAGCGTCCACGCCATCGCGGACAGCACCCGGCGGGCCAGCAGACCGGCGAGGGTGCCCGCCGCCAGGCCGAACAGCGCGGCGGCCACGGCGCTGGGCCCCGAGCCGGTCAGGGCCGTGGCCTCGTACCAGAACACCCCGTAGCTGCGGTCGGCGGCGGGCTCCCGCCACCAGCGGAACAGCAGGACGAGACCGCCCGAGAGGAGCGTGGTGCCCACCGCGGCGAGCGCGAACCGGGCGGTGAACCACTGCCACCGGCTCACGCCCTGGGCCAGCACCATCCGGTGGGTGCCCAGTTCGCGGTCGCGGCCCAGCAGCGGCGCGCCCCAGAACATGCCGATGAGCACGGGCAGGACCATGACGAGCGCCCCGAGCAGCTTCAGCGGTGCCACGTCCAGGGTCAGGGGCAGCCCGTCCTCCGGGCGGGTGCAGTGCAGCGGACCCGGGGCGCAGTGGTCGTACAGGCCGCTGCGCAGGGCGTCCAGCATCGCGGAGCGGTGGTGGACGGCGAGCAGCGCGGCGGCCGCCAGGACGGCGGCGGCGCACAGCAGCAGCACCCGCTGCTGGCGCCAGGCCAGCCACAACGAGCCCTTCACGCCGCCTCCTTCGGGTCCGGGGCGCCGGTGGTGTCCGGGGTGCGGGCGGTCGCCGGGGCGCCGGCCCGCAGACGGGCCAGGAGGATGTCCTCCAGGCCGGGCCGCTCCACCCGCAGCCGGCCCCCCAGCGGACCGCGGGTCCGCACCAGCGCGGTGAGCTGCCGGCCGTGGGCGCTCCGGTGCACCACGGTGTGGCCCGCGAGCGCGGACTCGTCGTCGATGTGCCCGGTGACCAGGGCGTGGGCGTCACGGAGCGCGTCGGCGTCCTCGCTGAGCTCGATCCGGCCGTCCCGCAGCAGCACCACCCAGTCGCAGGTCTGCTCCAGGTCGGGCAGGACGTGCGAGGAGAGCACGATGCTCATCTCGCGCTCGGCCGCCTCCGTCATCAGCGTCGCCATGATCTCCCCGTGCACCACCGGGTCGAGGTCCGCGAGCGGTTCGTCCAGCAGCAGCAGCTCGGGCCGCTTGCCGAGGGCCAGGGCGAGCGCCACCCGGGTGCGCCGGCCCGGCGACAGCTCGCCCACGCGGGCCGTCGGGGAGATGCCGCCCTCGTACGCCACCCGCTCGGCGGTGGCGGAGTCCCACGAGGGGTTCAGCCGGGCGCCCATGCGCAGGGTCCCGGCCACGGTGAGGCGGGGGTACAGGGGCTTCTCCTGGGTCAGCAGGGCGACCCGGGCACGGGCCTCCGCGGTGTCCGGGACGAGGCCCAGCGACCGTATCTCCCCGCAGGTGGGCCGCAGCAGGCCCCCGGCCAGGTGCAGCAGGGTGCTCTTGCCCGCGCCGTTGCGGCCGACCAGGGCGGCGATGCGGCCGCGGGGCACCGTGAGGGCGCAGTCCCGCAGGGCCCACTCGCCGCGCGGCCGGTACCGGAACCGCAGGTCTCCGGCGCGCAGCGCGGCGGGCTCGTCAGGCCCGGTCATATGTCCTCCTCGCGCCGCGCCGGGCGGCCCGGGTCGTGCTCGTGTCGCTCATCTCGCTGGTGCCGTTCGTCTCGTTCCTGTGTGCCGTGGTGTTCCGGCGGCCGGTGCCGCGCGTCCCCCGACCGTTCGTGCTCGTCCAGGGCCGCGGTGACCAGGGCGAGCACGTCGTCCCGGTCCAGCCCGGTCTCCCGGGCCCGGCCGATCCACCGTGCCAGTTCCGCCCGCAGCGGGGAGCCGTCCTCCGCGCCGGGCCGGGCCAGCGACCGCGTCACGAAGGTGCCGAGCCCGCGCCGGGAGCGGACCAGGCCGGCCTGCTCCAGATCGCGGTAGGCGCGGAACACGGTGTTGGGGTTGATGGCGGTGGCGGCGACGACCTCCTTGGCCGTCGGCAGCCTGTCCCCGACCTGGAGGACACCCATGCGCAGCGCCTGTTCGGTCTGCCGCACGATCTGCACATAGGCCGGGACGCCGCTCCGCCGATCGATCCGGTACTCGACCACGTCACCTTCCATGCTTTCATTAATTCATTAGTACAAGCATGAGGAACTGATCTTCGCCTGTCAAACGACGGCGGGGCCCGGACCGCCGGGGCCGCGCCGTCCGTCCGCCGTGCCCGGGGCCCGCCGTCCGGGGCCTGACCCGGGGGAACCCGCCGCCCGGGTCCGTCGATCGGCGCGCGGGCACCGGGAAGGCCCCTCCGCCGGCTGCCGGGGGAGGGGCGCGTGTGCTCGGGGGTGTCCGGCGGCGCCGGGGATCGTGGGCGGTTCCCGGGGCGGTCGTCGTCCCGGGGGCCGTTCACACCGGCATCAGCCGGGTCACCAGGGCGCCGAGCTGCCGGGCGTCACGGCACTCGTGCATCTCCACCAGCGCCGCGTACGCCGGTGCCGCCGAGTCGCCGGTGCCCCACCGGGAGCGCGGCTCGGGGTTGAGCCAGTACACCCGCCGCGCCCGCCCCCTGATCCACCGTACGGCGGCCGTGTTGGGGTCGGTCCTGTTGGTCCGGGCGTCACCGAGCACGAACACCGTCGTGCGCGGGCCGACCGCGTCCCCGAACCGCTCGACGAACTCGCCGAGCGCGAGGCCGTAGTCACTGCTGCCGTGCCGGGAACTGAGCGTCGCCTCCGCCGCGATCCGGGCACCCAGCCCCTCCGGGCCGACGGCCCCGCGCTCCAGCAGACCGGTCACCTCGTCGGTGCGGTTGACGAAGGCGAACACCCGCACCTTCGCGAACTGCTCGTGCAGCGCCCGCACCAGCAGCATCGTGAAGTCCGAGAATCCCGCCACCGATCCCGACACGTCGCAGAGCAGCACCAGTTCGGGCCGCGTCGGCCGCCGCCGTCGCAGCACCGGCCGCATCGGCACCCCGCCCGTCGACAGCGAACCGCGCAGCGTGCGCCGCAGATCGACGGTTCCCCGGTGCGCCCGGCGGCGGGCCGTCAGCCGGGTGGCGAGCTTGCGGGCCAACGGCCGTACCGTGCGGCGCAGTTCATCGAGCTGCGGCCGGCCCGCCTGGAGGAAGTCGACGCGGTCGGGCGTGGGGGCCACCGCCCGGCGGGCGATCTCGCCGGGCCCCCGCCGCTCGGCCGACCGGCGCCGCGCGTCGGCCGCCACCATCCGGCGGAACTCCTCGACGCGGCGCCGGATCTCGTCCTCCAGCAGCCGGTCCGTGAACCCTCCGTCCCCGCCGCGCGCCCGGAGGTCGTCCCGGACCCGGGCGAGCAGGGTCTGCGGGCGCACCCGGTCGAGCGCCTGGTGCGACGACCAGCCGCCGACGCCCGGGGCGGCGGCACCGCCCCCGCCGCCCGTACCGCCGGTGCTCCCGGGAGCGGGCGCGCCGCCGGGCGCGCCGTGGCCGCCGAACTCCGCGACCGCCCGCGCGGCCAACTGTTCCAGCACTGCCCGGTCGTTGTCGGCGAGTGCCGCGGCGAGCCGGTCGCGCAGTGCCTCCCGGCCGCCCGGTGGCGGCTCGGTCCCGGCCGCCGGACCGCCCACCGCGCGCGGGAAGTAGAGGTCGAAGACGGGGTCGAAGACCCGCCGCTGCCCGGCGGTGTGCAGCAGCGTCGCCGCCAGCCCCTCCCGCAGCAGCTCCCGGTCCGCCATGCCCAGCTCCGCCACGGCCCGCGCCGCGTCCACGCTCTCCCCGGTGCCGATCCGGAAGCCGTGCGCGCGCAACGCCGCCACCAGGGACGTCAGCCGCCCCGCGACCTCCCCGGCCGGGTCCCCGCCGGCCGCGCCGTCGGTCACAGCGCGTCCAGATCGAGCCCGGCCGTCGCCCGTACCACGTCCTCCTGGTGCTTGAGGACGACGCCGAGGGTGTCCCGTACGAGGCCCTCGTCGAGCGTTCCGGCGCCGAGCGCCAGCAGGGTGCGGGCCCAGTCGATGGTCTCGGCCACCGACGGCGCCTTCCGCAGGTCCATCGCGCGCAGCGCGCCCACCACCCGCACCAGTGCGGCGGCGAGGGTCTCGTCGAGCCCCGGCACCCGGGTCCGCACGATCCGCCGCTCCAGCTCCTCGTCGGGGAAGTCCAGGTGGAGGAAGAGGCAGCGGCGGCGCAGTGCCTCCGACAGCTCGCGGCTCGCGTTGGAGGTGAGCACCACGAAGGGGCGGCGGGTCGCGGTGATCGTGCCCAGTTCCGGGACGGTCACCTGGAAGTCGCCGAGCACCTCCAGCAGCAGCCCCTCCACCTCGATGTCGGCCTTGTCGGTCTCGTCGACCAGCAGGACCTTGGGGTCGTCGCCGCGGATCGCGGTCAGCAGCGGCCGGGCCAGCAGGAACTCCTCGCCGAAGATGTCCGTCCGGGTCTCGTCCCAGCTCTCGTCGCGTCCGGCGCTGATCCGCAGCAACTGCTTGGCGTGGTTCCACTCGTACAGCGCCCGGGACTCGTCGACGCCCTCGTAGCACTGGAGCCGCACCAGCCGGGCGCCGCCGACCCGGGCGACGGCCTTGGCGAGTTCGGTCTTGCCGACCCCGGCCGGCCCCTCCACCAGCAGCGGCTTGCCCAGCCGGGCGGCGAGGAACACCGCCGTGGCGACGGACGGCGAGGCCAGGTATCCGGTCCCGGCGAGCCGGTCGCGGACATCGTCGACGGAAGTGAACACCGGGACCTCCAGCACGGGACGGACTCGCCAACGGGTCCTATCCAAGCGCTTGTTCAGGCTCGCTGTCACGTGGTCGGCGCGGAAGCCCCCACCGCCCGCACCGCCCCCGCCGCCCGCACCGCCGGGCCGCGCGGGGCCCGCCGGACCGTCACCGGGTTGGCGCCCGGCGTCAGGACCGCCGAGAGCGACACCACGGCCGGCCGGACACCGGGGAACCGGCCCCGGCACCACACCGTCGGCGCGGACCATGGTGAACGGCACCACCCCCGCCGGCGCGGCCACCGCGCCCGCGCCGGTGCCGTGCGTGCACCCGGGTCGCCCCGGTCAGCCGGAGTGACTCGGAGTGGGGCCGGGGCCTGCGGCGACCGGTTCCGGGCGCGCGGCATCGCCGTCACCCTCCGTGACGGCGTCCACCCTGTGCGGCGCACGGCTCCCGGCACTACGCCTGCACCGGCGCCGCGCACGGGGCGCGGAACCCGTCCCGGGGGTGGTGCCGGACCACCCTCCCGGCCGGGATCCGGGGCTCCAGAGGGCCTGCCGGGGCACTTGCCGGGAACGGTGCTCCGCACGATCCGCCGTCCCGGCCGTCGGGGGCCGCAGGGCCATGTGCTGAACTGGGGCACGCACCGAAGATTCACCCGTACCATCCGTCCCTCCCGGGAGCCCCTCTTGAGCGTCAGCTACCGCCAGCCCGGCGTCGTCCTCACCGACCGCCGGTTCACCGTCCCCCTCGACCACGACGACCCGGCCGGGGAGACGATCGAACTCTTCGCCCGCGAGGTCGTCGCGAGCGACCGGGCCCACCGGGACGACCTGCCGTGGCTGCTCTACCTCCAGGGCGGCCCCGGATTCGGGGCGAATCGTTTCGTCGGCCGTCCGGCCTGGCTCGGCCGGGCCCTGGAGGAGTTCCGCGTACTCCTCCTCGACCAGCGCGGCACCGGCGCCTCCACCCCCGCCAACCGGCAGACCCTCCCGCTCCGCGGCGGCCCCGCCGAGCAGGCCGAACACCTCGCCCTCTTCCGCGCCGACTCCATCGTCCGCGACTGCGAGGCCGTCCGTCCCCAGGTGACCGGCGGCGCCCCGTGGACCGTCCTCGGCCAGAGCTTCGGCGGCTTCTGCACCCTCACCTACCTGTCCCTGGCGCCCGAGGGCCTGGAGACCGCCCTGATCACCGGCGGGCTGCCCTCCCTGGACGCCCACGCGGACGACGTCTACCGGGCCGCCTACCCGCGCGTCGCCCGCAAGGTCGCCGCGCACTACCACCGCTACCCCCAGGACGTGGAGCGCGCCCGCCGCATCGCGGAACACCTGCTCACCCACGACGTGGTCCTGCCCGGCGGCTACCGGCTCACCGCGCAGGCCTTCCAGTCCCTCGGCCTCATGCTCGGCAGCGGCGACGGCAGCCACCGCCTCCACTTCCTCCTGGAGGACGCCTTCGTGCGCGCCCCCGGGGGAAGTGAGCTGTCCGACTCCTTCCAGGAGCAGGTCCGGGCCCTCCTCTCGTTCGCGGGCAACCCCCTGTACGCCCTCGTCCACGAGGCCATCTACGGCCAGGACTCCCGCCCCACCGCCTGGGCCGCCGAACGGGTCCGCGCCGAGTTCCCCGGCTTCGACGCCGAGCGGACCCTCGCCGGGGACGCGCCGCTCCTGTTCACCGGCGAGACGATCCACCCCTGGATGTTCGACTGCGACCCGGCCCTGCGCCCGCTGCGCGAGACCGCCGAACTGCTCGCCGCCCGCACCGGCTGGACCCCCCTGTACGACCCCGCCCGCCTCGCCGCCAACGAGGTGCCAGCCGCCGCGGCCGTCTACCACGACGACATGTACGTCGAGACGTCCCACTCGCTGGCCACCGCCCGCGCCGTGCGGGGACTGCGCACCTGGGTCACCGACGAGTTCGAGCACGACGGCGTCCGCACCGGTGGCCCCCGTGTCCTGGACCGGCTCCTCGCGCTCGCCCGCGACGAGGTCTGAACCGGCGGCCGGACGGGACCGCCGGGCGCGCCCGGCGCTTTCCCCCGTCCGGCCCACGGCACCCCCCTGTGACCGCCCCCGGCGGCGAGCTCACCGGGAGCGGTGCCGCGGGCACCGGTTACTGTGCGGACATGACCGAGCCGACGCCCCCGCAACTCGATCCCCTGCCCGGCGACTGGCAGCGCGCCCTGGCCGTCGTCGCCCACCCGGACGACCTGGAGTACGGCTGCTCCGCCGCCGTCGCCGCCTGGACCGACGAGGGCCGCGAGGTCTCCTACCTCCTCGTGACCCGTGGCGAGGCGGGCATCGACACCCTTCCGCCCGCCGAGTGCGGCCCCCTGCGCGAGCGCGAGCAGCGGGCCGCCGCCGCCGAGGTCGGCGTGGACCGGGTCGAGTTCCTGGACCACGCGGACGGTGTCGTCGCCTACGGCACGGAGCTGCGCCGCGACATCGCCGCCGCGATCCGCCGCCACCGACCCGAGCTGGTCCTCACCCTCAACCACCGCGACACCTGGGGCGGCGTCGCCTGGAACACCCCGGACCACGTCGCGGTCGGCCGCGCCACGCTCGACGCGGCGGCCGACGCCGGCAACCGCTGGATCTTCCCCGAACTGGCCGAGCGGGGCCTCGACCCGTGGGACGGGGTCCGCTGGGTCGCCGTCGCGGGCTCCAGCGCCCCCACGCACGCCGTGGACGCGAGCCGGGGCCTGGAGCGCGGTGTGCGCTCCCTGCTGGCGCACCGCACCTACATCGAGGTCCTGACCGACGAGGACCCGGAGACCTACGCCCGCGGCTTCCTCCTGGGCGCCACCGAGGAGGCCGGACGGCGCTTCGGCGGCCGGCCCGCGGTCTCCTTCGAACTCTTCCCCCGGTGACCGCCGTGAGCGACGAGACCCTGCTCGCGGAGCGCTTCGAGGAGCACCGCGGACGGCTCCGGGCGGTCGCCCACCGCATGCTCGGCTCGCCCTCGGAGGCGGAGGACGCCGTCCAGGAGGCATGGCTGCGGCTGCGCCGCACGGACACCGGCGCCCTCGCGAGCCTCGGCGCCTGGCTCACCACCGTCACCGGCCGGATCTGCCTGGACCTGCTGCGCTCGCGCGCCGCCCGCCGCGAGCAGCCGATCGACGACACCTTCGTGCCCGACCCCGTGCTCCGCCCCCTCGCCCCCGCCGATCCGGAGCAGGAGGCCCTGCGCAACGACTCGGTGGGCGTCGCGCTGCTGGTCGTGCTGGAGAGCCTGGCCCCCGACGAACGGCTCGCCTTCGTCCTGCACGACATGTTCGCCGTGCCCTTCGACGACATCGCTCCCGTCGTGGAGCGCAGCCCGGCCGCCACCCGGCAACTGGCCTCGCGCGCCCGCCGCCGGGTCAGGGACGCGGGCCCGCCGCCCGACCCGGACCTCGGCCGCCAGCGCCGGGCCCTCGACGCCTTCCAGTCCGCCGCGCGCACCGGTGACTTCGAGGCGCTGGTCGCCGTCCTCCACCCCGACGTGGTGCTGCGGGCCGACGCGGGCGCCCTGGTCCGCGGCGCCGCCGGGTCCAAGACGCTGCGCGGCGCGCGGACCGTGGCCGGATCGGCACTGCTGTTCGCCCGCTACAACGCGGTGGCCCGCCGGATCGTGGTCAACGACTCGCTGGGCCTGCTCAGCGTCGTCGACGGCCGGATCGGATCGGTCCTCACCCTCACCGTCACCGACGGTCTCATCACCGGCATATACGTCCTCGCCGACCCGGACCGCCTGGCCCGCCTGGAGGTGCCCGCCGAGCGCGGCTGAACCGTCCGGGCACGGGTGGCCCCCGTGCCCGGGGCCGACCCCCCGTTCCCTATGCTGAACACCATGGGAGAACAGGGGGCCGCCCCGGCGGAACTGCGCGGCGACTGCGCCCGGTGCTACGGACTGTGCTGCGTGGCGCTGCCGTTCGCCGCCTCGGCCGACTTCGCGGTGGACAAGGCGGCCGGGACGCCCTGCCGCAACCTGCGCGCGGACAGCCGGTGCGGCATCCACACCGTGCTGCGCCGCGAGGGCTTCAGCGGCTGCACCGTCTACGACTGCTTCGGCGCCGGGCAGCGGGTCTCGCGGGACACCTTCGGTGGACAGGACTGGCGCACCGGCCCGCCCGGACACGCCCGCAGCATGTTCGACGTCTTCCCCGTCGTCCGCCAACTGCACGAACTGCTCTGGTACCTGACCGAGGCACTGGCCGTGCCCGCAGCCCGCTCCCTCCACGCCGAACTGCGCGGCCTGCGGGACGACACCGAGCGGCTCGCCGCCGGGACCCCCGCGGAACTGACCGCCCTGGACGTGCCCGCCCACCGGCAGCGGGTCAACGTGCTGCTGCTGCGCACCAGCGAGCTGGCCCGGCCGGACGCGCGGGGCAGGAAGAAGAACCGCCGCCACGCCGACCTGCTGGGCGCCCGCCTCAGAGGTGCCGACCTGCGGGGCGCCGATCTGCGCGGCGCCTGCCTGATCGCCGCCGACCTCACCGGCGCGGACCTGCGGGGCGCCGACCTGATCGGCGCGGACCTGCGCGACGCCGATCTGACCGACGCCGATCTGACCGGCGCGCTCTTCCTGACCCAGCCGCAGGTCACCGCCGCCCGGGGCGGCGCGGGGACCCGGCTGCCCGGGGCGGTCGAGCGCCCCGCCCACTGGACCGGGCGCCCCTGACCCGCCGCCCGCGCCCGCCGCCCCTGCCCCGGCGCCCGCCGCCCGGGCCCCGCTCCCGTCCCGGGCCCCGTTCCCGCGCCGGGCCCCGTTCCCGCGCCGGGCCCCGTTCCCGCGCCGGGCCCCGTTCCCGCGCCGGGCCCCGTTCCCGCGCCGGGCCCCGCGTGGTCCCGGCCGTGTGCCGGACCGGTCCCGCCGGGCCGTGACGGGCGGTGCCGCTCCGTTCGCCGGGCCGGTGCCCGGCCGGCCCCCGTGCGCATCCCGCCGGGCACCGCCTCGCGATGACGCTGCCGTCATGCGCCGTCCGACGCGCACGCCCGGTGCAGCCGTGCGCCCCTCCACGCGTCGAAAGGCCCCTCCGGGATCACCGGTTCCGGTTGGCGTGCACCGCGATCTCCGCTAAGTTAGGCAAGCCTTACCTAAAGAACTTGATGACGGAGGTTGGGGATGGGCGAGAACGACACCTGGACGGCCGCGCCCGCCGCGGCGGAGCAGGCCCGCTCCGTGCTCGCCGCCGCGTGGTCCTGCGCGGTGACCGCCGAGTGCGGCCGCGAGGAGTTCGTCGGCGCGCACACCGTGGCCGACGACGGCCGGGTGCTGCTGCGGGTGCCGGAGGACAGCCCCCTCGTCACCGCCGCGATCTGCGCCCCGCGCGGGGAGCCGTCCGCCGTGCTGGAGTTCGCCGACGTGGCCCCCGTTCCGGTGCGGCGCCGGGTCCGGGCCCGGCTCTGGCTGGTCGGCTGGCTGGCCGCCGAGGACGGGCACCTCGCCTTCCGGACGACCCGGGTGGTGCTGCGCCGGGCCTCCGGCGCCGTGGTCGTCGACGCCGACGAGTTCGCCGCCGCCGAACCCGACCCCCTCGCCCTGGCCGAGGCCGCGCTGCTGACCCATCTCGCCGACTGCCACGGCGAGGCGGTGGAGCGGCTCACCCGACTCGTCGACGCCCGCAGCCTGCACGGGGCGGTGCGGGTCCGTCCGCTCGCCGTCGACCGCCACGGGCTGACGCTGCGCGTCGAACGCGCCCGCGCCCACGGTGACGTACGGCTCCCCTTCCACGCCCCCGCCGACAGCGCCGCCCAGCTCACCGAGCGGATGCACGTGCTGCTCACCCAGGCGGACGCCGCCTCCTGCCACCGTGCCCGGCAGCACCACCGCCCGGAGCGCGGCCATCGCTGAGCCCGGCGGGAGCCGCCCCGCGCACCGGCCGCGCCCGGCCGGGCCTACCAGTCGCCGTCCTCCACCGGGGAGCCGGGGGCCTTGAGCCGGTGCACCTGGTGCGGTGCGGGCGACTGCCAGGGCTGGTGGTCGTCGCCGAGCCAGTCCCCGACCGGCTGGACGTCCGTGAGCGGCCCGGCCGGTGGGAGGTCCCGGGCGTCCTCGTCGTCGTAGGCGTACCAGGGCAGCCCGGCCCGGGTGTACGCCGCGCGGTCCGCGGGGGAGGGCGGTGCCACCTCGCCGGTGATCCGCCGCCACTGCGGGGGCGTCACCAGATGGACGAAGACCCGGCCCGCCGGGGCGTCCGCCCAGTGCTCCGCCGGACGCTCGTCCCGGTACACCTCCTGGCGCATGGTGCCGCCGACGCCCAGCCCCATCGCGGGCGCGGCCGGACCACCGGACGGCGGCGGGGAACCCGGTGCCGCGGGAGCCGCCATGGGCGCCATGCCCGGGGGAGGGGGGCCGGCGGCGAGGGCACCGCGGGCGCGCGGCGACCGGGCCAGTCGGCGCTGCGCCGCGCGCCAGCGCTCCCGTTCCCCCTCGTTGAGCGTGAAGGACTGCAACTGCACGCCGCCCCACACCTCCTCGCCGGTCACCTGGCCCTCGACGGTCGCCCCCAGCCCCAGCGGCACCGCCACGAACTGGCGGACCGTGCCCTTCCCGGAGTTGATGCCGTCCAGCCAGGGCTGCCGGGGGAGGACCACGTAGTTCTGCGGATCACGGCGGAGCCGGTCGCTCCAGGGGCGGCCCGAGACCGCGCACACCTTGCCCACCCCGACCTGGAGCGCGGCCGGTTCCGTCGTGCCGGCGAAACTCAGCCACATCGCCTCGCGCAGGTACATCGGCACCATCACCCCGCCGCGCGCCCGCCACTCCGGCGGCACGGTGTCGGCATGGTCCGCGACCCGGCGGACCGGGAACTCGCCGAGTCCCGGCGGCAGCGCGTACGTGCCCGCCTCGGGCAGCCGCAGCGTGCGGATGAACCGCACCGACACCCCTCCCGGCAGGCGCAGCCCGTTCCCCTCGATCCGCACCGTACTGTCGCTCATCCCTCTGGCCCCCTGTCATCCCGTTGCGTACCGGACGCGCCGTGCCCGCCGGACCACCGTGCCGCGACTGACGTGACTGACGCGTCGTCCGGCGCCCGTGCGTCCGGACGGGGCGCACGGGGACGTGTCCGCGGCGGGACGGCCCGCCGTTCGTGCCGTGCGGCCCTCGCCGCGGCACGCTTCCTCACCGAGAACGAGTTCCCCGGGTGCCGCGGTTCCCCCTCCGCGGCAGACGGTCGCGCAGACCGGTCAGCCGGGGCCGGCGGTCGCGCTGCTCGCGGGTGTGCCGGTCCAGTTCCTCCAGCAGCCGGCGCGAGCGGTGCTCGGTGTCCATCTCGTCGATGATCCGGTCCACCTCGGCCAGCACCGCGCCCTGCAACTGCCACTGGCGGGGCTCGCGCCGGATCTCCGCCAGCAGCATCTCGGCCAGCCGGTTCCGGGTGGCCGTGGCCTGCCGCAGCTCGGCGGTGAGCCGGTCCTCCGCGGACTCGGCGTTGGTGCTGGCACTGCTGGTCACCAGCACCGAGAAGCTGACCACGGCGTCCGCGACCTCCGACAGCAGCCGCTCGATGACGGCTCCCGTCTCCCGGGAGAACAGCGGCTCCGGCTCGCGCTCGCGGGCCAGGTCGGTCAGGCTCCGGGCCAGGACGCGCAGCACGACGGTGCAGATCTCCAGGGTGTCCAGCCCGGTGCGCAGCACGACCCGGTTCAGCAGCCCCTCGCGGACCCGGGGGTTGAGGCGGAGGCTGTCCTCGGCCTGCCGCAGGTCCTCATCGACCCGCGCGATGTCGTGGTCCAGCCGCCGCGCCTCGTGCAACCGTTCGGCGGCCTCGTGGTGCGCGGTGCGGCCGGCCGCCTGCTCGCCCATCCGAAGCAGCAACTGCCGGACCCTGCGCGCCAGTTCCTCGATGGAACCGGCGGCCTGGTCGACCCAGACCGGAGGGGCGAGGACGAGGTTGAAGGCCAGCCCGACGGCCGCCCCGATCAGCGTCTCCACCACCCGCACCCAGGCCAGAGTCCCGTGCGCGGTCACTCCGAGCACCAGCATCGCGCTGATCGCCACCTCGGCGACGAACTCGTCCGCCCGCACCAGATGGCCCACGCCCAGCGAGGCCACGATCACCAGGGCGAGGCTCCACCAGCTCAGCCCCACCACCGCGCTGAACGCGATCGCCACCAGGACCCCGGCGACGACGGCGTTGACCCTGCGGACGCCGGTCTTGAGCGTGGCGTACAGGGTGACCTGCACGACCAGGAGCGCGGTGAGGGGAGCGGTGAGCGGCGCCGCCTCGGGGCTGATCCGCAGCGCGATCACATAGGCGATGGACGCGGCGGCGGCCGAACGCAGGGCCTGGACGACCGTGGGGTCCCGGTGCCAGGCGACCAGGCGTGCGGCGGACGCGGCGGCCCGGCGTGCATCCAGCATCCTCGGGCGGTTCCCTTCCCCCGGCGCGTCGAACAGATCCGGACAGGAAGGTATCCGGCCGGGGGCGGCGGGGACCGCTCACGCGCCGCACGGCGCCGGACGTGTCGTGCCCCGGCACCGGGTACCGGCGCCCGGGGCGGTCGGTGCCGGAGGGACGGGACGGCCGGCGGGAGGAAGCCCCGTACGGGGCTCTCGGGTGCCGGGAGCCGCGGGGTGGGGGCGTCTGCCGTCAGGCGGTGACCTTGGCGAGGAAGGCGGAGAGGTGCTCCATCGCGCGGGCGACCTGCTCCTCCAGGGTGAGACTCTCCTCGTAGCGGGCACCGCTCTGGGAGACCTTCTTGCCCCGCAGATACAGGGAGCAGGCCAGGTCGGTGCACATGTAGAGACCGACCGAGTTGCCCTCGCGCCCGGCCGGCCCCGCCTTGCGGGCCGTCATCAGCGAGACGCCGCCCCGGGGATGGCCGGTCAGGCACAGGGAGCACAGGCTGCGCTGGAAGAATCCGCGCTGCCCCTGCTGGAAGCGCATCGTCACACCGGTCAGGGTGTCCCCGAGCTCGGTGACCAGATAGCTACGGTCCGGTGCCCCCGGGTCGCGCCAGCCCAGGAAGTCCAGGTCGCCCCACGGCAGCGCGTCCAGGTCGCGGGGGACCGCGACGCGCTTGGCCTCGCCCTTCGAGCAGTTGACGAAGGACGCGCGGATCTCCTGCTCGGTGAGTGTTCTCATGGGGGACTCCGGTGGTGCGGCCGGCGCCGGAGGGAGCCGTCGCCGGAACTCAGGCTTCCTGGGTTCCTGCGTAGCGTAGGGACCCGGCGGGTGGCGGGGCCAACGGTTTTTCCGGTGCGGGTCGGCGCGCGTCGGCGCGGGCCGCCGCCGGGGCTCCAGTGGTGCGAGCCGGGGTCCGCTCCGGCGTCCCGGCCCAGGCCTCCCCTGCCCGGCAATCCCCGCGCGAGGTCCCGTAGGTGGCTCATTCCATGGATTAAGGGCAAAGGGAAGTCGCACATGACGGCCCGTCGGATGTATGTTTCAGCCCGGGACCCTACGGAGGAGCTACATGGCGGGGCGGAACGGGCGCACGGTACGCGACCTCAGAAGGGCCAACCGTACGGCCGTACTGCAACGGCTCTACTTCGACGGACCGCTCAGCCGCTTCGAACTGGGCCCGGCGACCGGGCTCAGCTCCGGCTCCGTGAGCAACGTCGTCGCCGATCTGATCGCGGACGACCTGGTCGAGGAGGCCGGCAGCGTCGACTCCGACGGCGGCAGACCCCGCACCCTGCTGAGGGTGGCACCGGGCAGCGGTCACATGATCGGCGTGGACATCGGCGAGACCCGGGTGCGCGTCGAACTCTTCGACCTCACCCTGACCGAACTCGCCCGCGCCGAACGCCCGGTGCCCCAGCCCCGCCACGACGTGGCCGCCACCGTCGGCCATGTCGACGACGGCATCCGCGAGGTGCTGCGCGCCGCCGGACTCCCGCCCGAGCGGCTGCTCGGCGTGGGGATCGGCGTGCCCGGCATCGTCGAGCGGACCCCGGACCGCGGTGCCGTCGTCCACGGGCAGACCATCGGCTGGGACGCGGTCCCGCTGGAGTCCCTGCTGCGCGCCCGCTCGGCGCTGCCCGACTCCGTCCCGTACCTGATGGACAACGGCGTCCGGACCGTCGGGCAGGCCGAGATGTGGTTCGGCGCCGGGCGCGGCGCCCGCAACGCGGCCGTCGTCCTGCTCGGCTCCGGCGTCGGCGCCTCCCTCGTCAGCCCCGAGGTCGAGGAGGGCCGGGCGGTCGAGTGGGGGCACCTGACGGTGCGGGTCAGGGGCCGCCGCTGCCGTTGCGGCGCGCTCGGCTGCCTGGAGGCGTACGCGGGCGCCGCCTCGCTGCTGGCCCGCTGGCGGGAGGCGGGCGGCGCGGTGCCCGAGGGCGCCGACGAGGAGACCGCCCTGGACGCGTTGCTCGCCGCGGCCCATCCGGACGACGACCGCCCGGCCGACCCCGTCGCGCTCGCCGTCCTGGAGGAGACCGCCGAGTACCTGGGTGCCGGCCTTTCCGACCTGGTCAACCTCTTCCAGCCGGAGCGCATCCTGATCGGCGGCTGGGCCGGGCTGCGGCTCGGCGCCCGCTTCCTGCCCGCCGTGCGCCGCCACGCCGTCTCCTACGCGCTGCGCCACCCCGCCGGGAACGTCACGGTGGACCTGGGACGGCTCGGCCCCGACGCCGTCACCGTCGGCGCGGCGATCCTGCCCCTGGCCGAGTTCTTCGCCCGGGGCGGCAGGCGCCCCGAGCCCGCGCCGGAGAGCCCGCTCCCGGCCTGGCGCACCGCCCTGGAGGAGCGCACCCCCCGCTGAGGCGCGGCGGACACCGCGCGGCCGGGTTTCGCGGGACGGCGCGCGGGCTACCCGGTTCCGTCGGACACCCGGCAGGACCGCGGAAGGAGAGCGCCGTGAACGATCACCGAGCCGGAGGCACCGGACGGCGGGGCGCGCCCGGAAGGCGCGGCGCCCCCGTCCCCCGGGACATGCCCGACCAGCAGGCCGACGGCCCCGAGGACCCGTGGGACGTCCCCCCGGCCCGCGCCTCCCGCGGTGGCGGCGGACCCGGCGGGCGACGGCCGCGGAGGGACGGCGGCGGGAGCGGGGGCGCCGACCGTGGGAGTTCCGGCGCGGAGCGCGGCCGGAGCCGCGCGGAGGACGGGACGGACCCGGCGGACGACGTTCCCGACACCGACGAGGCGGGCACCGGCCGCCGGGGGGCGCCGCGGTCCGACGCCGTGCGCCCCGGGCACCCGGTCCCCGACGAGTCCCCCGGCTGAGCGTCCGGCGGGAGTCCCCACGGGCGTCGCGGGGCGTTGACGCCCCGCTCCCGCGGGGACCCGGCTGCGCCTTGGTGCCCCGGTATGCGCGCACCTCTTGCCGCACACGTGTGTCCCGGACCGGACTCCGAAGGCTCCGTCGGGCGCCCGACGATGTGCGTCCCAGTGGTCCCGGCTCGCGCCCGGCGGCACCGGCGGGACGCCGCCCGGCGGGTGTGTGCCGCCCCGCGCCTGCCCGCGACGGCCCCTCGCGGGCGAGGACGGCGCCACGGGCCGGCAACCGGGCAGGCCCCTGTCGGGCGTTCCCTCTTCCCGCCGCCCGTATCGGCGGCGCGGGACGTAGTGCACGCGGCGGGGCAGGAAGAAGCCCCCGGCGGGGCGGGGGCTCGGGGGAGAGCCCCGGCCGGACGGGGGGATCACGGCCGGGGCGGTCTTCGGGTGGACGCGAAGGGCGGTCGCCTCTCGGCGGGGGGCTCCACGGGGCTTCAGCCGAACGATCGTCCCCGTGGGCGGAAGATGTGGCCCGAGGTCACAGTTCCCTCCGCGCCCACGTCCTGTTCAACGGTGCGGCGTCGGCCGGTGTTCCACCTTCTGCCATGTTTCGCGGTGATAGGCGTCACTCGCCCTGTTTCACCACATCCGGCCGGTGGCCAGGCGGCTTCCGGCGGCGCGGTGCGCCGGCACGGACCGGTCCGGCCCCGCCACGAAGCCGGCCGGGTCAGGGCCCCGACCCGGCCCCGGCCCCGGTCGTGGTCACGGTTCGTTCCCGGCGCCCGCGACGGAGGCGAGTGCCGGCGGTGGTGGCGACGGCCGGGTGCGCGGCCCGGAGCGGCGGTTCGCTCGGCTCCGTCGCGAGCACCGGTGCTCCAACGGTCTGCCGCCCCCGGCCGGGGACCCGCGTCGGCGCACCTCTGCCCGGCGGGACGGCGGGCAGGCGGGCCGGTCGGCGTACGGCTCCACGGCCGCGCGGGTGAGGGTGCCCGGCGGTGGGGCGTCGGCCCTTCCCGGTCGCGACCGACGGGCGGCCGCCCGGCCGGGGCGCCGCGTGACGGCCCCACGGCCCGGCGGACGGCGCGCCCCGGCGCACCCATCAGCCCCCGCGTGCCCCGACCGGCGCCGGACGGCCGGGGACGGCCGGGGACGGCGCGGCGCGGGGTGCCGGGCGGGGGAGCGGCCCCGGATCAGCCGCCCGCCGCCACCCGCGTCGGAAGCCGCCCCTCGCGCGTCCAGGCGAGCAGCTCCGGTGCCGTCCAGGTGGTCACCACCCGCTCGGCGGGGACGCCGCACTCCTCGGCCCGGGCACACCCCAGCGACTGCCAGTCCAGCTGGCCCGGCGCGTGCGCGTCGGTGTCGACGGAGAACAGCACCCCCGCCGCCACCGCCCTGCGCAGCAGCCGCCGGGGCGGGTCCAGCCGCTCGGGCCTGCTGTTGATCTCCACGGCGGTGCCCGACTCCGCGCAGGCCGCGAACACGGCGTCCGCGTCGAACCGCGACTCCGGCCGCTCCCGCCCCGACAGCAGCCGCCCGGTGCAGTGCCCGAGGACGTCCGCGTGCGGATCGCGTACGGCCGCCACCATGCGGCGGGTCATCGCCGCCGCGTCCATCCGCAGCTTGGAGTGGACGGAGACGACGACCACGTCGAGCCGGTCCAGCAGCCCGGGCTCCTGGTCGAGCGAACCGTCGTCGAGGATGTCGCACTCGATGCCGGTCAGCAGCCGGAACGGCGCCCAGGCCTCGTTCAGCCGCGCCACCACGTCCAACTGCTCGCGGAGCCGCTCGGGCGACAGCCCGCGGGCCACCGTCAGCCGGGGCGAGTGGTCGGTCAGCGCCGCCCACTCGTGCCCCAGCGCCGCCGCGGTGCGTCCCATCTCCTCGATCGGACTTCCTCCGTCGGACCAGTCGGAGTGCAGGTGGCAGTCGCCGCGCAGCAGCGCCCGCAGTTCCCCGCCGCCCTCCGCGAGCGGGCCGGCGGTCTCCCCGCGCAGCCGCTCCAGATAGTCGGGGACCCGCCCTTCCAGGGCCTCGTGCGCCACCCGCGCCGTCTTGGGGCCGACGCCCCGCAGCGCCTCCAGTTGCCCGCCCTGCGCCCGGCGCCGCAGCTCGCCCTCGGGCAGGGCCGCCAGCACCCGGGCGGCGGTGCGGAACGCCTTGACGCGGTACGTCGGCGCCTGCGACCGCTCCAGCAGGAAGGCGATCCGCTCCAGCGCCTCGACGGGGTCCATCGGCGCCTCCTCCTCGCTGTCGGCCCCTCCAGGGTTCCCCAGGGTCCGGTCCGCCGCACGGCGGCCCGGAAGCGGACGGCCCGGACCGACGGTCCGGCCCACGGGTACCCGGGTGAGCCCCGCGTCGCCGGCACCGGCCCCCGGAGGACATTCGCCGGGCCGGGGGCGGGGGTCGCGGCCTACCCTCGATGCATGACCGAAATCGCGAGCCCGCACATCAACAGTCCGCGGATTCTCGTGCTCGGGGTGCAGCCGGGCACACCGCCGTTCCGGATCGTGGAGATCGACGGAGAGGTGGTCGGCGAGGCCAGGACCGTGATCGACGTCCTGGAGGCCGCGGCGGCGTTCGGGATCAGGGTCCACGACCTCGACGACCCGGCCGTGGTCCGCTGGGTCGGCGGCGACAAGTTCACCTGGACGCCGCGCTGAGGCCGGTCCGACGATTCCCGCCCGCCGCCCGCCGCCCGCCGCCCGCCGCCCGCCGCTCGCCGCCCGCCGCTCGCCGCCCGCCGCCCGCCGCTCGCCGCCCGCCGCCCGCCGCGCGGCGCCATGCACGCACTCCCGCCGCACTGGCCCCAGCCCCGAGTACGGTCCCGTACGAAGTCCCGGGGCCGGCGCGCTGACAGCACGCACCTGACGCCGCGCGGCCCTGCGGGCGACGACGGCCATGGTCGGACAGACCCCACTCCCGCACCTTCGGAGTGCGCCCGGGGGCGCGGGGCACCGGCGCACGGGTCCGAGGCGCCGCGCCGCCACCCGCCGACGCTCCGCGTCGGCCCCTCCTCCGCCGTCCGCGCCTCCTCGTCCACCGGTTCCCCGCCCGGACGGCCCGGAACGCACCGCCGCCGGGCGCGGCCGGAGCGGACCGGGGGCCGGGCCGTGCCCCGCTCGTCCGCCGGAGCCGTGCCACCCGCGCGCCGGAGCGCTCCGGGCCGGTGCCCGGCGCGTTCGCCGTGCCCGCCGCGTACCGGCCGGAGGCCCGTACCGCGCGGGCGGGTCCCGCACCGCGGTGACGGGCCCGGTGCCCGGGGTGCGGGACCCGGGCCGGTTCCCGTCCGGCCCGGTGCCGGGCGTGCTCCCCGGGCGCCGACGCCCGGCGGGCGCCGTCCGCCCGGGGCCCGCGCCCCTCCTCACCGGCGGACCCGCCGCGCGTGCACCGCCCGGCTCATCCGCCGTCCGAGGAGCAGATAGCCGAGCAGCGCCCCGGCGCTGTTGAGGATCACGTCGTCGATGTCGAAGGCGCGCCCGGTGATCAGCACCCCCTGGGCGCACTCCACCAGCAGCATCACCCCGGTGGTCAGCAGCAGGACCCGCAGCGTGCCCCGGGTCCGGGGCGCCACGACGGGCATCAGCACCCCGAACGGCACCCCCAGCAGCAGGTTGCCGCCGATCTGCTTGACGGCGTCCCGCAGTGCGGGCCGGTCCAGATAGGCCCGCAGGGAGGCGCCCGGACGCAGATTGGTGTGCGTCAGCGCCTCCGAGGCGGGGGAGGGCCGCAGCGTCAACTGCGCCAGCACCACGGCGAACGCCACCATGAAGGCGAGCGCGCACACCATGGCCAGCAGGCGCAGCGGCAGCGGCAGCGGGCGCCGTCCGGCGTGCGATGCCGGGGCGGCGGCCCGGGCGCGGCGGGCGCGCAGGGGATGCGGCAGAGAGAGGGAGCGTGAGACGGCACGAGCCATGGGATCGGTCCTCCGGTCGTCGGCTTCCCCGCGTGAGGAGGCGGTTACCCCGCGAACCGCCCGGGATGCCGCACGCCCGTGCCGTACCCCGCCCCGGATGCCACCCGCACCCGTCCCCACGGTCCGGGCCGGCGCGACCGGTACGGAGCGCGGAGGAGTCGCGGTCGCGAACGGGACCGTTCACCCGACGGTCGGCCGGAGGCCCGTGAGGCGGCCGGACATCCCGGTCGCCGGGCGGCCGGTGCCGCTCAGCGCGCCGGGCGGCCGTCCTCCGTTCCGAGCGCGTCGAGGGCGTCCCGGCGGGTGGGCAGCGGGGGCAGCAGCCGTGTCAGCCCGGTGATCCGCAGCATGCGCAGCGTCAGCGGGTGCGCGCACACCAGCGCCACCCGGCCGCCCCGGTCCAGCACCCGGCGGCGGGCCCGGTAGAGCAGCCGCAGCCCGGAGCAGTCGAAGAACTCGACGCCGCCGAGATCGATCACGACGAGCGCGCCGGGGCGCCCCGTCTCCCGGTCCAGGTACGGACCTATTTCGGTCGCGGTCGAAATGTCGATCTCGCCGCGCAGCGCCAGCACGATGTGTCCGCCGTCACGGCAGACCGTCAAATGCCGGGTGAGCGACACGGAATCCTGCCGCACTGCGCCATCGCCTCCAGCCGGTGACCCGTCGCGGACAGCGGGTCGCGGGCACCCCGAAGAGGCCCCAACACCCTTTCCGCTTCAGCAAGTTACCCCCGAAGCACAGAATTTGAGCATGGTCGGGCGGCATGTGTCACCGAACTCTCACGGCCGGTCCCGAGGGGGCCCGGCCGGGGCGACCCAGAGTGACGGGATACTTACTTGTCCCGGACCCCGCATTTGATCTTTTCGACTGTGCAACCGATAAGCTCCGGGAAGGCGCCGCGAGTTGGTACGGCCTTGCCGGGCCGATCCGCGGCGCGTACTCATGAGTGCGAATCCGTTCACACCCCCGTCCGATCGTTCGCTTCGAAGGATGCACATGGAACTCGCCACTCCGCCATCGGCGGCGCGGCCCCCTGTCGCCTGGTACAGCTGGTGGCTCATGCCACTGGGTATGGGAGGCGGGACGGTCGCCGCCACGTTCATGAGCGCGGAACGGATAACCACCGCCGTCGCGGGTGCCGCGGTCACGGTGGCCGGGGCGCTCTGCGTGCGCCTGCTGCTCCGCACCCGCGCCCAGCTCAGCCGGGTCGAGGACGGGCACCGCTCCGGCCAGGCCGAGCACGCCCAGCAGTGGCAGCAGCACGTCTCCGGCCTGGAACGCACGTTCGCCGCCGAGCGCGCCGCCCTGGAGGCCCAGCTCGCCGAGCGGACCGAGACCCTGGAGAGCCGGCTCGCCGAGCGCGCGCAGACCCATGAGAACCAGCTCGCCCAGCACACCCGCACCTGCGAGGAGCGGCTGACCGAGCAGTCCGCGGCCTACGAGGCCCGGCTCGCCGAGCAGGCCGAGGCGTGGCAGGAGCAGCTGAACCGGCAGCTCGCCGCCGTGTCCCGGCTCGCCGACGAACAACTGCCCGAGGCCATGCGGCAGCTGCGCGAGGGCGACGCGATCGACGACATCCTGCCCCTGCTGGAGCACAGCGCAGGGGTCGGCGCCGAACTCCAGGCCGGACTGCGCAGGGTCCTGAGGACGGCGCTCATCGGCATCGAGGCCGAACTCGACCGCTCCACCTCCGCCGAACAGGCCGTCATCGGCGTCGGCAACCGCATCCACGTCCTCACCAGCAAGCTGCGCGGCCGACTGCACGAGATGCAGGGCGAGCACGGCCGGCTGCCCGCCGTCGCCCAGGGACTGATGGAACTCGACCAGGCCATCGGCCCCGCCGACTGCCTCGCCGCCAGCATCGGCGTGCTCGGCGGCTCGGACCGGCCCGGCCGTCAGTGGCAGGAGCCGCAGCGGCTGCTCAGCGTGGCGCGCGGCGGTATCGGCCGCATCAAGGACTTCCACCGCGTCCAGCTCCGGCACCTGCCCGAACTCGGCGTCGACGGCGGTCTGGTGGACCACCTCACGCTGATCTTCGCCCATCTCCTGGACAACGCGGCCCGCTACTCGCCGCCGACCGAGCCGGTGATCGTCTCCGGCAAGGAGGTGCCCAACGGCGTCGGCATCGAGATCCAGGACTCCGGCAAGGGCCTGAGCGAGGAGAAGAAGCGCGAGGCCGAGCACGCCCTCGCGGGCACCTCGCCCGGCGCGGGCCTCGGCGGCATCTCCGAGGACGCCAACATCGGTCTGCGGGTGGTCGGCATCCTCGCCCGCCGCTACGGCATCCGCGTCACCTTCGCCGACTCGCCCTGGCTCGGCACCTCCGTGGTGGTCGTCGTACCACACAAGTACTTCAGTCCGCTGGCGTCCTCGGCCACCGCCCCGGCCGCCACCGAGAGCCCGGCGGTCGCCGCCGCCCTGGCCGCGACGGAGATCCCGGCGGTGCCGCCCGCGCGGCCCGCCGCCGTCCCCGTCCAGCAGGCACCGGCCGCTCAGGCCCAGGCCGCCCCGGAATCCGCCCCGGCCACCGCCGGGGAGGCCGGGGAGACCACCCCGGGCGGACTGCCCCGCCGCCGCAGCAGGCGCGCGGAGCAGGACACCGGCAACGGGACCGGCCGCCCGGCCGGGGAGAGCCGCAGGCCGGCCGTCCCCGCCGTGCCGCCGGACGCCTCCTTCGCCGGTCTCGCCGCCTTCGCCACCGCGGGGCGCGAGCCCGGCGGGGCGGCAGGCCCCTCCACGACGCCCTGGGCCGGCGACGACCGCGACCCGACCACCGGTGGCCCCTCCACCGAGCACCGCACTGAAGAAGGCGACTAGTCCCCATGACGACGCACCAGGGAACCGACGTGAGCTGGGCGCTCCGCGACCTTGTGGAGAGCATCCAGGAGATCCGCTTCGCGCTCGTGGCCTCCAGCGACGGCAAGGCCATCACCGCCTACGGCGCCGAGGACCCCGACGACGTGGACCGCTTCGCCGCCGTGGTGGCGGGACTGCAGGCACTGGCCCAGCCGGTCGCGGAGCAGTTCCCCCAGCACGCGGGGCAACTGCGGCTGGCGATGATCGAGGTCGACGGCGGTCACCTCTTCGTCGTCCGCGCTGGCGTCGAGACCTATCTGGGCGTGCTCGCCCGGGAGGGCCTCGACCAGGGCCTGCTCGGCCACCAGATGCGCGACCTGGCCCGGCGCATGGGCGAACTGCTCGGCACCACGCCGCGCCTCGACGAGCACTCTGGATGAACGACCCCCGCCGACCGTCCGACCCGTCCGGTCTCGAGCGTTACTACGTCCTCACCGGAGGACGCAGCGGACCGGGCGGTGCGGCCTCCACCCTCGACGTGGCGACCCTGGTGGTCGCCCGCGCCGCCGCTTTACCGGGCATGCAGCACGAGCACGAGGAGATCCTCCGCCGCTGCCGCGAACCGCTGTCGGTGGCCGAGCTCGGCGCGCACCTCCAACTGCCGTTCAACATTCTCGCGGTGCTGCTGTCCGACCTGCTCCAGGCGGGCCGTGTGGAAGCCCGTGACCCCATCCCGGCCCACGACGCCGGACGCGGGCCCGACCTCGCGCTCCTTGAGGAGGTACTCAGTGGACTTCAAAGGCTTTGACCGCCCCGGGCAGCCGGCGTCCGGGGCGACCCGTTCGGTGAAAGTGATGATCGCCGGCGGCTTCGGAACGGGGAAGACGACCATGGTCCGCTCGGTCAGCGACATCCGGCCGTTGACCACGGAGGAGACCCTCACCCAGGCCAGCGCCGGCGACGACCGGCTGATCGGCGTCGCCGACAAGACGCAGACCACCGTCAGCCTCGACTTCGGCAAGATCGGTCTCAACGACTCGCTGATGCTCTACCTGTTCGGCACCCCGGGCCAGGAGCGCTTCTGGTTCCTGTGGAACGGCCTGTTCAAGGGTGCCCTCGGCGCCATCGTCCTGGTGGACACCCGGCGGCTGGCCTCCAGCTTCCGGGCCATCGAGGAGATGGAGCGGCAGAAGGTGCCCTTCGTGATAGCGCTCAACGTCTTCCCCGACTCCCAGGAGTACCCGGTGGACGAGATCCGCGATGCCCTGGACATCTCCCCCCACACCCCCGTCGTCTCCTTCGACGCCCGTGACCGGGCCGCCAGCCGCGATGTGCTGGTCGCCCTGATCAAGCATCTGAAGGACCGCTCGGCCGTCGCCCTGGAGACCCGATGAACGAGCAGAACGCGCAGCCCGCGCCCGGCGGCTGCCCCGTCGCGCACGGTGAGGCGGCCTTCCGGCTCTACGGACCCGACGTGGCGACCGACCCGTACGAGGTCTACGCCCGGCTGCGCAAGGAGCACGGAGCCGTCGCGCCGATCCGGCTGGAGGGCGACGTACCCGCCTGGCTGGTGCTCGGCTACCGGGAGAACCGGCGGGTGCTGGACAACCCCCGCCAGTTCAGCCGGGACGCCCGGATCTGGCGGGACTGGCGGGAGGGCCGCATCGCGGACACCTCGCCGCTGGTGCCGATGCTGGCCTGGCGCCCCGACTGCGTCTCGCAGGACGGCGAACCCCATCGCAGGCTGCGCGGCGCCGTCACCGACGGGCTGCTCGCCGCGACCGGGCGCGGGGTGCGGCGCCACGCCACCCACTTCGCCAACCGGCAGATCGACGCCTTCGCCGCCACCGGCCGCGCCGATCTCGTCGCCCAGTACACCGAGTACCTGCCGATGCTCGTGCTCACCCGCATCCTGGGCCTGCCCGCGGCCGAGGGCCGCCGTCTGGTCGAGTCCAGCGCGCAGGTACTGCGCGGCGGCGAGGACGCCGTCGAGCACAACGACCGGATCGTGCGCATCCTCGGCGACCTGGCCGAGCGCAAGCGCGCCGAGCCGGGGCCCGACTTCACCACCGCGCTGATCCAGCACCCCGCCGGGCTCGACGCCGACGAGGTCGTCAGCCATCTGCGCCTGGTGCTGATCGCCGCCCACACCACCACCAGCAACGTGCTGGCCCGGGTGCTGCAACTGGTCCTCACCGACACCGACCGGCTCTCCGGTCTGATCAGCGGGGAGCTGAACGTCACGGGTGTGGTGGCGGAGGTCATGTGGGACTCGCCGCCACTGGCCGTCATGCCCGGCCGGTTCGCCACCGGTGACCTGGAACTGGGCGGCCGGCGCATCCAGGAGGGCGACCTGCTCGTCCTCGGCCTGGCCCCCGGCAACCATGACCCCGAGGTCCGCCCCGACGCCTCCGCGGCCCTCCAGGGCAACTCCTCGCACCTGGCCTTCAGCGCGGGGCCCCACGAGTGCCCCGGGCAGAACATCGGCCAGGCCATCATCGAGACCGGTGTCGACGTCCTGCTGCACCGCCTGCCCGGCCTGCGGCTGGCCGTCCCCCCGGCCGACCTCACCTCCACCGCCTCCACCTGGGAGTCGCGGCTGGACCGCCTCCCGGTCGAGTTCCCGGTCTAGGGTCCTTCCCCCTCCGGTCCGCGCGGGGAGTCCGCCGGGGCCGGTGCGCGTGCCGTCGCCGTCACCCCGGCGGCGCTCCGCGTCGGCCCCTTCCGCGCCCGCCCGTCTCCCTCCCGCTCCCGCTCCGGCGGGCCGCTCGCGGGGTGGCCGGGCGCGGGGCCCTCCAGCCCGGTCGGCCGAGCCCGTCAGCCGAGCCGGATCACCCGAGGCCCGAGGCCCGAGGCGCGGCGCCCGCTCGCGAGGCGGTCGCGGGACGGGCGCCCGGACGGCGGTCGGAACCGTCCGGGCACGGCCGCGCAGGACTCGGGGCCGCCCTCCGGCCGAGGTGCGGCGGCGCCCCCCGGGCGCGGCCGCACGGCGCCGGTGTCAGACCGTCAGCAGGTCGTCCACCGACCCCCGCCCGGCCAGCTCCGCCGTCGCGACCGGCCCCTCCTTGGCAGCCGCGTAGCGGCCGGTGGTCAGCGCCCACTCGTAATTGCCGTTGATCCAGCCCCGGATGGCCTCCACCCCCATCCACACCCGCTCCCGCTGCCCCGCGTCGAGACCCAGCTCTTCGCACATCACCGGCACCCGGGCCTCCAGCTCCATGTACTCGTCGAGGCACCCCGCCGTCATGCGGTACGCCTCCTCCGCGGCCTCCTGCCAGGAGCAGCCCAGCTCCCGGTGCAGCACGGCGATCAGGTTGTGGCCGTCGCCCCGGCGCCGCTCGCGCTCGAAGGAGTGGATGTCGTTCATGAAGCCGATGGTGTCCGCGGCCAGGTCCCGCATCCGCTCCATCAGCGGGTGCGCCATCGCCGCGGGCGGCACCTCGAAGCGGCGGCTGCGCTCACCCGCGTCGATGCTGTGGTGGATGCCCACCGTGCGGCGGCGGAACCCGGTGTAGGCGGCGAGCCCCAGCGTCCCCTCCAGGCCCCGCGCCGCGAGATCCACCTCCTCGCAGTGCGCCACCAGGAACCGGCCCCAGGAGGCCGCGAACCGGGTCTGCCAGGTCAGCGACATGCCTTCCGCGAGCCCCGCCCAGACCTCCACCCAGGCCAGCGTGATCGGGCAGACCACCCGGGGCGGCGTCCCCGCCGGGCGCAGCGGTGTGGCGATCAGCTCCCGGGCCACCTCGGCTATCCGCTCGGCGCGGTCCGGGCGCCCGGCGTCGAACTGGTCGTCGAAGAGGAAGGCGAGGGAGAACCAGTTCATGAGAACGACCATGTCGTCCGCCGACGCGTGCGGATACGTGCGCGCGGCGGCCTCGGAGAGGTCCCAGGACCGGTACTCCTCGAAACCGGCCTCGCTGCGCACCAGTCCCCGCTCCCACACCCACCGCAGATGGCGCTCCCGCGCGTACTCCAGATGCGGGCTGACCGGGGTGTCGAACGGTATGTCGAACAGGACGTCCTGAGGCATGTGCTTCCTTCCGGGAGACGAACGCAGAGTCCCCCCGCCCTGCGAGCGGACGGCCGCCCGGCCGCCCGCACACTCGAACCGCGCCCCGGTCCATGGTCAGGGGACCGGGAGGCGGTAGCAGACTGCCCAGGCCGGAAACGATCTACACGAGTCACTTTCGTGATCTCCGTTACTGACGGCACCTCAGGAGCCGCGTACACTCCCTCGCTTTGCGTCACTCGCCGTGACCGTGTGAAACCGGCGAGCCGGGATATCCGCAGGGGGAGAGGACCGGGACGCCGACGCCCGGACCCGGACCCTTCGGAGGAGACATGGCACTGGTGGACGCGGGCGTCGTGGTGCTCGACTGCGCGGACCCCGAGGCGCTCGCCGCGTTCTACACGGAGCTGCTGGGCGCCCGGGAGACCGGGGTGAGCCCCAACCGCGTCGAGATCAGGGGGGCGGACGGCTTCCGGATGGCCTTCCGGCGGGACGTCAACGCCACCCCGCCGAGCTGGCCCCGCCCCGAGAACTCCCTCCAGACGCACCTGGAGTTCGTGGTCACGGACCTGGACGAGGCGGAGCGCGGCATCGTCGGCCTGGGCGGGCGGCCGGTGGAGGCCAAGGACGGACCGGGCCCCCACGAGGAGCGCGGCTTCAGCGACCCGGCGGGCCACCCCTTCACCCTGCGCCGCTCCGCCGTCCCGGCGGCTCCCAAGCAGGGCTGAGCCCGGAGCCCGGCCCGCCCCGGCGCCCCGCCCGGCCGCCGGGGCGGGCGGGGCGCCGGGGCGGGCGACCGGGGCGGGCGACCGGGGCGGGCCGTGCCGCCGACGGCCGCCCGACGGGAGCCGGGTCACTCCTCTCCGCCGCGGTCCTTCGTCGGCCAACTGCCCGTGGACCGCCGGATCGCCTTGGCGCCGGCGCGGTCCACGGCGCTGCGCACCACCGCGAAGATCGCGCCCTGCACCGCGGCGGCCACCAGGACCTCGCCCCAGCCCCGGTCCTCGTCCAGCGGGCCGGGCGCGTGGTCCTCGTGCCGGAGCAGCTTCCAGGTCCGCCGGAAGGCCAGCCCCGCCAGCGCGCCGCCCGCCCAGCTCAGGGCGAATCCCAGCGGCTGGTAGACGAGGGGGAGTTTCTGCTTCGCCGTGCCCACGTGTGTCTCCTTACCGTCGTTCGGCGGCGGGCCGGACCGGTCACGGCCGGCCGGCCGCCGGAATCTCCTCGCCGGCCGGCACCGGGCCCGGCGGCGTGCCGTCGCCGAAGGGACGGCCGCCCAGTTCCTCCCGGTGGTGCGGGGTGAGCCAGCCGGACCGGTCGGGGCCGACGGGCACGATGCCGGTCGGGTTGATGCCCGTGTGCACCCGGTAGTAGTGGCGCTTGATGTGGTCGAAGTCGACCGTGTCCCCGAATCCGGGCGTCTGGAACAGATCGCGGACGTACGCCCACAGCACCGGGTTCTCCGCCAGCTTCCAGCGGTTGCACTTGAAGTGGCCGTGGTAGACGGCGTCGAATCGCACCAGCGTGGTGAACAGCCGGATGTCCGCCTCGGTGATGCTCTCCCCGACGAGGTAGCGCTGCCGCGCCAGCCGGGGCTCCAGCAGATCGAGGCGCCGGAAGACGCCCTCGCAGGCCGCCTCGTACTCCTCCTGGCCGGTGGCGAAGCCCGCCCGGTACACCCCGTTGTTGACGTCCTCGTAGACGCCGTCCATGACCTCGTCGATCTCGTCGCGCAGGGCGTGCGGATACAGGTCGGGGGCGCCGGGCCGGTGCAGGGCCGTCCACTCGGTCGCGAGGTCCAGGGTGATCCGCTGGTAGTCGTTGGTCACCAGCGCTCCGCTGGGCACGTCCACGACGGCCGGCACGCTCACCCCGCCGGGATACCCGGTCTCCCGCCGGTCGTAGGCCTCGCTGAGGTAGCGGATGCCGAGCACCGGGTCGCGGCCGTCCGGGTCCAGGGTGAAGCGCCAGCTCCGGTCGTCCTGGATCGGGTCCGCGACCGCCAGCGAGAGGGCGTCCTCCAGCCCCAGCAGCCGCCGCGACACCAGGGAGCGGCTCGCCCACGGACAGGCACGGCTGACCACCAGGCGGTAGCGCCCCGCCTCCACCGGCCAGCCGTCCCGGCCGTCCGCGGTGATCCGGTCCGCGAAGTGGCTGCGGGACCGCTTGAACGCCTTCCTGCCGTACGCGCTGTTGCCGGGCGCCCGCCCGTCACCGCCGCTCATGGGGCCGCCTCCCTGTCGTCCGTCACTCCTGGAGGACGCGTTCCCCTTTTTCGGCCACCGGCACGGACGCGTCCGGACGGACCCGCTCCGGCGGCCCCGCCGTCGTGGGGACCTCCGCGGCGCGCGGTGCCGTCCGGGCCCCGGTCCCCGAGGCCGCCCGGCCATGCCCCGGGCGTGCGGGAGCCCCGCCGCGACGGGGGAACGCGGCGGGGCCCGGAGATCCGGGTGCCCTCCCCGCGCGGAAACACACACGGGGAGGAGCGCGCCGGTCAGCCGCCGTCGACGGGCTCCAGCACGAGGACCGGGATCTCGCGGTCCGTCTTCTCCTGGTACTCCGCGTACGGCGGGAACGCGGCCACCGCACGCTCCCACCACCGGGCCTTCTCCTCACCGGTGACCTCACGGGCCGTCATGTCCCGCCTGACCGGGCCGTCCTGCAGCTCCACCAGCGGTTCGGCCGTCGCGTTGAAGTACCAGACCGGGTGCTTGGGCGCCCCGCCCTGCGAGGCCACCACGGCGTAGCGGCCGTCGTGCTCCACCCGCATCAGCGGCGTCTTGCGGATCTTGCCACTGCGGGCGCCCCGGGTGGTCAGCACGATCACGGGCATCCCCGTGTCCAGCAGCGTCGTGCCCGCGGTGCCGCCGGAGCTCTCGTACAGCTCGACCTGCTCACGCACCCACCGCGTCGGGCTGGGTTCGTACTCGCCGTCCAGAGGCATGGCTTCCGTCCCATCGTCACGTCGTACGGCCGCCACCGTCACCGGCGGCCGGGTCGTCGGACCATCCATACCGCACGCCGTACCCCGGCGACCGGTACTTCCGCCATTACCCCGCGCGTCATCGCGCCGTCGGCGCATCCGGGGCACAGCCGGATCCGGCCGCGCCCCCGACCGAAGGAGCCCCCCCATGACCACCGCCACCGGAGAGACCACCCGCGCCGTGGTGGAGGAACTGCTGCGCCGGATCGCCGGCGGCGGTCCCGAGCACATCGCGGAACTGTACGACGCCTCCTGCGACTGGCTGCCGGCCTGGCCCGAGGACGAGCACGGCCGCCCCGACCCGCCCTGGGCGCGCCACCAGGGACCCCGCACCGACGCCGCCGTCCACTACCGCGAGCCGGCCGCACACCACGTCCCCGGAGCGGCGGCCACCCGGATCGGGACGGTCCTCGTCGACGGCGAGGACGCCGTGGTGCTCGGGGAGATCCGGCAGACCGCCGCCTCGACCGGGCGCGCCCACCGCGCCGGGGTCGCCCTGCGGCTGACCGTCCGCGACGGCCTGCTCGTCCGCCACCACGTCTACGGGGACTCGCTCGGCGTGTACCACGCCTTCGCCGGCTGACGGGCCGTCCGGCGGCCCGACGGACGGCCCGCGCGGACGGCGCACGGGACCGGGCGTCCCGCGGCCTCCGGCGGGATGGGGCGGCCGGGAGCCGGCCTTCGAGTGCGCTCCAGCACGTACGCTCGGCCCCGGACCACCGGTCGCGAAGGCGGGAGCAGCCGAATGCAGTACGTGAAGCTCGGATCGACGGGCCTGGACGTGTCGCGGATCTGTCTGGGATGCATGACCTACGGCGTGCCCGACCGGGGCACGCACGAGTGGACCCTCGACGAGGACGCCTCCCGCCCGCTGATCCGGCAGGCGCTGGAGGCCGGGATCACCTTCTTCGACACCGCGAACGTCTACTCCGACGGCACCAGCGAGGAGATCGTCGGCCGGGCGCTGCGGGACTTCGCCTCCCGGGACGAGATCGTGCTCGCCACCAAGGTGCACGGCCGGATGCGCTCCGGACCCAACGGCGCCGGGCTCTCCCGCAAGGCGATCATGACCGAGATCGACCACAGCCTGCGCCGCCTGGGCACCGACTACGTCGACCTCTACCAGATCCACCGCTTCGACCCGTACACCCCGGTCGAGGAGACCATGGAGGCACTGCACGACCTGGTGAAGGCGGGCAAGACGCGCTACATCGGGGCCAGTTCCATGTACGCCTGGCAGTTCTCCAAGATGCAGTACACCGCCGAGCGGAACGGCTGGACGGCCTTCGCCTCCATGCAGAACCACTACAACCTCCTCTACCGCGAGGAGGAGCGCGAGATGCTGCCGCTCTGCGCCGACCGGGGCACCGGTGTCCTGCCGTGGAGCCCGCTCGCCCGGGGACGGCTCACCCGGGACTGGGACACCGCCACCGCCCGCAGCGCCACGGACGCCTTCGGCGGGACCCTCTACCAGGAGGGCGACCGCGCCGTCGTGGACGCCGTCGGCCGGGTGGCGAAGGACCGGGGGGTGTCCCGCGCCCAGGTCGGCCTGGCCTGGCTGCTGGGCCGGGACACGGTCACCGCGCCGATCATCGGTGCCTCCCGGCCGGGGCATCTGGCGGACGCCGTGGCCGCCGTGGACCTGGTGCTCGGCGAGGAGGAGAACGAGGTGCTGGAGCGGCCCTACACCCCGCATCCGGTCTCCGGCCACTGAACCGCCGACGCGGCCTCCGGCTCCGGTCCCCGCGCCGTCGCGTCCGGGGACCCCGACCCGGGGCTGCTCCGCGCGCCGGTCCCGTGCCGCGCACCGTGCCGCCCGTGACGCCGGGCCCGCGTCCCCGGAGGTCCAAAGACGTTCAGGAGGCGGGTCCGGCGCGACGGCTCAGGGACCGGTGCCCGGCTCCAGCACCGTCAGGACCACCGACGAGGCGTTGCCGCCCACCGGGACCTCCCCCGCGGTCCACGCCACCCGGAGGGGGTCCCGCTCGTCGGGCGGGGTAACCAGCAGTGCCGCCGGGGTCGCCGTCCGGGCCTCGGTGATCTCCGGGCTGGAGAAGGACAGCCCCGCCCAGGCGCTGCGGCCCGGTGCCAGCGAGAGGGTCCGGGGCGACCCGGCGGTGCGCCGGGGGTCGGGGCCGAGCTGCTCGCCGGCCGTGTCGACGAAGGCGGCGCCCGGATAGCCGCGCAGCGTGCAGGTGTGCGCGGAGGCGTTGGTGAGCACCACCGGGAAGTTGCGCTGGCCGGCGCCCGGATCGTCGCGGCCGACGGAGGCGCGCAGTTCGGAGGTGTGGCAGCGGGTCGAGGCGACCGGCGATCCGGCGCCGTCGCGGGACGGTTTGGTGCCCGGTGACGTGCTCCCGGCGCCGCCCTCGTCCCGCGGCGTGCTCTCCGCGCCCGGCGGCTCCGTGGTGCCGGGGGCGGTGGCGGCTGCCGAGGGGGCCGTTTCGGAGGACCGGCTCGCGCTCGCCGCGCCGTCCTCCGCGCCGCACGCTGTGACCAGCCCGAACGCGAGCAGCGCGCCCACCAGGACCGCCGCCCGGCGCGGCGGCCGTGGACCCGGGCCCGGCGCGGGGACCCGCCCGGCGCCGCCGCCCGGAGCGGTGGAACCGGCCGGAGACATGGCCTCCGCCGCGTGGCCGCGGGTCACCGGCGCTCCGCGGCCGTCCCCGCCGCGCGCCCGCGCGCCCCCCGCTCCGCGCGCCTCGGCCCGCAGGCCCAGCCCCGCCCCGCCGCTCCGGTCCGCACGCCGGCCCCTGGTCGCCATGGCTCCTCCACCCTCCCGCACGTCGTCGTACGGGCGCCGGATCCTCGCGGGGACCGCACGCCCTGCTGAGACGAGTGTCCCGGCGCGGGGGCGCGGAAACGGTGGTTCACCCCTCGTCCAACAGTCCCAGTTCCGCCCAGATCGTCTTGCCCTCGGTGGTGTGCCTGCTGCCCCAGCGCTGGGTGAGCTGGGCGACCAGCAGCAGTCCGCGCCCGCCCTCGTCCCAGGTCCTGGCCCGGCGCAGATGCGGGGCGGTGTGGCTGGAGTCGGACACCTCGCAGATCAGGATCGTCCCGTCGTGGATCAGCCGCAGCCGGATCGGCGGCGCGCCGTACCGGATGGCGTTGGTGACCAGCTCGCTGACGACCAGTTCGGCGGTGAACGACGCCTCCGTCAGCCGCCAGGCGGCCAACTGGTCGACGGCCTGCTTGCGTACGGGCGCCACCAGCGCCGGATCGGCGGGGATGTCCCAGGCCGCCACCCGGTCCGGCGGCAGCCCCCGGGTCCGGGCCAGCAGCAGGGCCACGTCGTCGGCCGCGCCGCCGGTCGGCAGCAGGGTGTCCATCACCCGGTCGCAGGCCGCGTCCAGCGAGTCGGTCCCGGCCGCCAGCGCCTCGACCAGCAGCGCCCGCCCGGCGTCGGCGTCCCGCTCCCGGCTCTCCACCAGACCGTCGGTGAAGAAGGCGAGGACACTGCCCTCGGCCAGTTCCAGTTCGGTCGACTCGAAGGGGAGCCCGCCCACGCCCAGCGGCGGCCCCGAGGGCAGCTCGACGGTCCGGGGCGGGCCGTCCGGCGGGATCAGCACCGGCGGCGGATGCCCGGCCCGCGCCATCGCGCAGCGCCGCGACACCGGGTCGTACACGGCGTACAGGCAGGTCGCGCCGACCTCGCCCGCGCCGTCGTCGCCGGACTCGTCGGACAGCCGGACGACCAGGTCGTCGAGGTGGGTCAGCAACTCGTCGGGGGTGAGGTCGATGTCGGCGAGGGTGCGCACGGCGGTGCGCAGCCGCCCCATGGTGGCCGAGGCCTGGATGCCGTGGCCGACCACGTCGCCGACGACCATGGCGACCCGCATCCCGGACAGCGGGACCACGTCGAACCAGTCGCCGCCCACGCCGGAGCGCGCCGCCGGGAGGTAGCGGGAGGCCGCCTGCACCGCGGCCGTCGGCGGCAGCCGGCGGGGCAGCAGGCTGCGCTGCAGGGCCAGGGTGGTCTCCCGCTCCCTGGAGTAGCGGCGGGCGTTGTCGACGCAGACGGCGGCGCGGGCGCTGACCTCCTCGGCCAGCAGCACGTCGTCGTGGGTGAACGCGAAGGGGCGCCGGAACCGGCTGAAGACCGCCACGCCGAGCGTGGTCCCCCGGGCCTGGAGGGGCACGCACAGCATCGAGTGGACGCCGTACTCCATGAACCGGCGCACCCGCTGCGGATCCTCCTCCCGCCACCGCTCGAAGGGGGCCGAGGGCACCTCGGTCACGATGGCGTGCCCGGCGGCCAGGCACTCCGCCTGCGGCGAGGCGGCCGGGAAGTGGTGCAGGTGCCCCGGCTCGGTGAGGGCCTCGGGGCAGCCCGGGTTCACCGACTGGTGCGCGGTGCGGCGCAGGGCGACCGGCGGCGCGGACGCCGGGGCGGGATCGGCGCCGGGCTCCTGCTGGTCGAGCAGTTCCACGCTGACGAAGTCCGCGAGCGTCGGCACACAGACGTCGGCCAGCTCCTGCGCGGTGCGGGTGACGTCGAGGGTGCTGCCGATGCGCACGCTCGCCTCGTTGACCAACTGGAGCCGCTCGCGGGCCAGATGCTGCTCGGTGAAGTCGTGGGCGCTGACGCAGACGCCCCGCACCCGGCCGTTCGCGTCGGTGAGCGGCGCGATCCGGGCCAGCCACGCGTGGGCGCGGCTCTCGCCGGGCGCCTTGAAGTGCGTGTGCATGTCGTAGCGGTGGCCGGTGGCGAGCACCCGCGTCATATGGGCCTCCAGCTCCACCGTCTGCGGGCGGCTCCCCAGATCGGTGGGGCGCAGCCCCCGGACGAGGTCCGGGGGGAGCCCGACCAGATCGGCCATCGCGTCGTTGACGCCGCGCAGCCGCAACTGGTCGTCGACGATGAGCGTCGCGCAGGGGGACTGCGTCAGCGCCGCCCTGACCAGCGGGTCGTCGAGCTGCTCGGGACCGCGCTCCAGGGGGGTGACGACCAGCCAGGGGCCCGGTCCGCCGCCCGTCGGGGGCCTGCGGTGGGCCAGCGCCCGCACCCGCACGGTGTGGCCGTCCCGGTGGCGCAGCGCGAGGGTGCCCTGCCAGTGCCGCTCGCCGGGCCCGGGGAGGCGCTCGGTGGCCGCTCCGGCGAGCAGAGCGGCCGCGGGGCGTCCGACGACGGCGGCGGCCGGGTGGCCCAGCAGCCGGCGCGCGCCCTCGTTCCACTCCCGCAGTGTCCCGGAGCTGTCGACGAGGACGCGGGCGGTAGCGGCATCGTCGGACGGGTTGACCGGACTCATCGTCGCCACTCCATTGCGCACACTCGCAGCGATCAGGCGCGTCGCTGGGAGGCCAGCCTAGTGCGTCCGGGCCCGTGGCGGACCCGTATCGCGGCGCCTCCGGCCGCCCCGCCGCACGGTCACCGCCCGGCGGGGCGGAAGGGGACATCCGTTCCCGTTCCGTCCCGGCGGTCACGTCCCGCCGGGACGGGGCGCCGGATGTGCCGGGGCGGCCGGGCGCCGCGCGGCGCGTCCCTCCCGTGCCGCCGACGGGGCGCCGTGCGCGGGTCCGCCGCGGCCACGGGGGCCGGGCGCCCGCGGCCGGTGCCGCCGCCGGTGCGCCCGCCGGGCCTGCCCCGCCCACCAGGGGGTGCCGGGACGGTGGACCCGGCTCCTGCGTCCCCGCCCCTTCCCGCGCGCGGGTCGGGTCGGCGTCGCCCGGTGCCACCGCGTCGACGGCATCCGGCCCGGCGCCCCACCGGACACCCGCGGCCCAAAGTACGGCGCCCGCGCGGCCTCCTCCGCGACCGGGCCGGCGGGCGGGTGAGCCGGGCCGGGGACGACCGGGGCGGCCCGAGCCGGGCGCACCCCGCGGTGCCGGTGCCCGCCCGTGTCCCGCCGCCCCCGCGCCCCTCGCGGTACCGCTGAAACACTCCTCTGAGCTGGGACTATTTACGGCTCAGTACCCGAGCGGTACCGTGGCACCATGCCAGCTCTGAACGTGGAGTTCAGCGACCGCGAACTCGAGGACCTGCGTCAGATCGCCAAGGAGCGCGGTACGTCGATGAAGGCCCTCGTGCGGGCGGCGGCCGCCGCCGACATAGCGCGGCACCGGGCGCTCCAGGAGGGTGCGGAGGCGTTCCGCCAGTTCTTCTCGGCCCACGCCGACGAGTTCGCCGCCGCCTTCCCCGACGACGAACCGCCCTCCCGGGGCGAAGGGCGGGCCGACTGACCCATGGCCCCCGCCCCCGCCCTGCACATCGACGTCCCCTGGCTGCTCCAGCGCCACGAGGAGGTGCTCCCGGAGCAGCCCACCATCAACGACTTCTCCGCGCTGGTCGCCGCCGTCGCCCGGCACCGCGTCGACCCGCCCCGCCTCGGCGTCGACTCCGACTCCGCCTGGCGGGCCGCGGCCCTGCTGCACACCCTCGCCGTGCTCCGGCCGCTGCCCTCCGCCAATGCCCGGTTCGCCTGTGCCACGGCCGTGGCGTACATGTACGCCAGCGGTGCCGGGATCGATCCGCCCTACGGCGCCCTCGTCGACCTCGCGCGCGATCTCATGGCCGGCGACACCGATGTCTACGGCGCGGCCGACCGGCTGCGCTCCTGGCAGATCTGACCGGGGCCGGGGGTGCCGCCGTCCCGGGCGGTGCCCCGGCCGCCACCGTCCGCCGCCGCAGGGCGCCGCAGAGCGCCGCGGAGGCGGGTGGGAGTGGCGTCAGGGGGTGTGTTTCCGGCCCATTGCCGAACGCATGGATCACGCCATTCCGCTGGTCGGCGTGCCCGTCGGGCACCGGGTTACGGGCTTGATGTGTTCGGAGTCCGTGACTTCCCGCCACTGCTTGAATACGCAAGGTTACCGAAAGTGGTGGGGTGGGGGTGAGTTTCGGCGGCCGACTCGGCAGACTCGCCTTCGCCAGCCCGGCGCTCCCACGGTGCCGGGACCTGGCATGCCCTCGACCGAACGGAAGGACGCGCACGATGGGGAACACCGCGTGCCGGACCGTGGCTCCCGGGCCGGGCGGCACCACCGCCGGGCACGGACCCGGTGAGGTCCTTCCGTGCCTCCCCGGTCACCGCCCCCGCGTCGCGTCGCGCCCCCTCGGGACGCCCGCGCGCGGTGGCGCGGCGCGGCCCGCCGGACGCCCGGCGTCCGGTGCCGCCGCCCAGGACCGGCACCGGGGGCGCGGGCCCGCCGGGGGCCGCCGTACCCAGGGGCGCGCCGCGCACGGGCGCGCCCCTCTCGACGAGTGCGTGAGATCCGCCCGCGGTGCGAGCGGCCCCACGTACTGAAAGGCCGGGGCCGTCGCGGTCCGTGCGGTGTGATCCGGTGGCTCGTCGCTGGGGAGTGCGAGCCACCGCCGTACCGGACGCGCGGTCCCGCACCGGGGGCGGCGGGCGGAGTGGGGCCGCCCGCCGCCCCCGGAATTCACGTCCCCGGCCGCGGCCGGCCGGACCGCCGTCGCCGCCGTGCCGCGACCGTCACCACCGTCAGGCCCCGGGGCTCCCGTCCCCGCCGTGACCGCCACGGTCCGGCCCGGGACCCCCGCCCTTGCCGCGGGCGCGGCCGCCGTCCGGCCCGGGACCCCCGCCCTCCCGGGCGACGGCCCCGGCGCCGGGGTCACCGCCGGGGCCTTCGCCGCGGGGCCCGACGGACGACGACCGGGCGCGGTGGCTGGTGTCGCACCAGGGGAAGCGGAGACTGCGCCGACAGGTGCACAGGGCGACCCGGACCCTGTCGGAGCGGACCACCGACCCGTCCTCAAGTTCGACCTCCACCGGGCCCTCCACCAGCAGCGGGCCCCGGCGGCGGGCCATGATCCTGCGGGGCTCCTCAGAGCGGGAGTTCGGCACGGACGACCACCAGCTCCTCCTCCGTCCCGGCCCGCGGCAGCAGCCCGCGCTGTCGCAGCCAGCCCTCCCGGCCGCGCACCACCGGACCGAACGCGATCCTGCGCCGCCGGGTCACCGCCGCCTTCAGCCCGGCCTCGCACAGCAGCCCCACGGTCCGCCCCGGGTCGCTCAGCGACGACTCCACCAGCAGCAGCACACCGCCGGGCCGCAGCAGCGCGGGCACCTCGCGGCAGATCCGGTCCAGCACCAGGCGCCCGTCGTGCCCCGCGTCCCAGGCGCGGGCCGCGCCGCGCGGACACCGGGCGCCGCCGTCGGGCGCGGGGACGTACGGCGGATTGGCCAGCACCAGGTCGAACCACTCGCCCCGCACCGGCGCGAACAGGTTGCCGCGCCGCACCCGGACCCGCAGCCCGGCCCGCCCGGCGTTGACCCTGGCGGCCCACACCGCCCGCCGCGACAGGTCCACCGCGGTCACCCGGGCGCCCCGCCGGGCCGCCGCCAGGGCCAGTGCCCCGGAGCCGGTCCCCACGTCGAGAACGGCCGCGCCGACCGGCAGCGGTTCCTCGGACAGGGCCCCGGCCAGCAGGGCGGTGTCCTCCTGGGGGGCGTAGACCCCCGGCAGCACCAAGAAGTTCACCGGCCCCAGGTACCCACGCCGCCGCGGAGTAGCCTCACGGCCCCTCGGACGGGCCGGAGGGGGGACCGTCCCCGGGCAGCGGGGTCCGCAGCGACGAGCGGCCCGCGCGCCAGTCGGCCAGCAGCCGCGCCCCGAAGCGGTCCTCCAGATGACCCGTGGCGTCCAGCCCGAACACCACGTCCGGCGCGAGCCACGGCTCCTCGTCCAGCAGGCCGCCGATCACCTCGTGCCGCACGATCTGCTCGTGCACCGCGTCGGCCTCCACGTGCTCGTCGTAGAAGCGCTCGGCGGCGGGGCCCGCGCCGGTGCGGCGCATCGCCCGCGCGAGCCGCCGGGAGCCGGGCGACGAGGTGATCTCCACCGCCGCGAAGTGCCCGACCAGGGCGCCGCGCAGGGAGCGGTGCAGCCCGCACAGGGACATCAGGTTCACCGTGGCCAGGCACTCCGCGGAGGCCGCGTCCAGGTACCGCCCGTAGGCCGGGTCCAGGTCCAGGTCCGTCATCAGCTCCGCGAACAGCCGGGCGTGCACCCGCTCGGCCCGGCCCCCGCCGTACTCGTCGAACTCCACCGCCGCCATCGCGGCCTTCGCCCGGCCCCGCAGCCGGGGCAGCACCCAGGCGTGCGGATCGGCCTCCTTGAGGTGGTACAGCGACCGCTGGGCCGCGTACTCCCGCACCTGCCACCGCTCGCCCCCGTCGCTCAGGAAGTGGCTGACGCCGGTGCCGTCGGCGGGCTCCACCAGCAGGTCGCCGACCGCGTCCGCGACCTCCCCGTGCACCCGTGCGTCGGCCCGCAGCGCCGACAGGAACCGGTCCTCCAGCGCCGCCCGGAACAGCAGCAGCGCCGGGTCCCACTCCAGGGCGGGGGAGACCCCGGCGAAGCCCCGGTAGTGCGGCTCGTAGCAGAGGTACAGGGCGAGCTGGAGGTCGTCGCCGTAGGCCGGGGCGGCGCCGACGGCGCCGGGCGCCGGGGGCAGGCCCGTGCCGAGCAGGTAGGCGGCCACGGCCGCCGAGAGCGGGCCCCTGGGCGTGGGCAGCGGTGGTCCTTCGCGCTCGATGTCCATGCGCCGCGGGTACCCGGCCGCCCCGGGCCCGCACCCGTGCGCCGACGCCGCACGCGGGCTCGCTCCACCGGGCCGAGGCCGCCCCGCGCGGGCGCGGGGCATGGGGTGTTTCGGCGGGGGAGCGGCGGGGACCCGCCCGGCGAGGTCACCCGGACACGGAAGGAAGATGATGCCTCGTGACCGCGGACTCCCGTGACACGCCCGCCGCCCGTCCGCCCGAGTCGGGCTGGTCCAAGGCCCGCCATCCGCACGACCGCGGTGCCCCGCGCACCTGGGTCCCGGCCGTCGACGACGGCGACGCACCGCGCGCCCGGCGCCGCGGCGCGGAGTCGCACATCGTGAGGGGCGAGGACTGACCCGCCCCGCGCGCGGAGGCACCGGCGGGTGCCGGTTCCAGGACCTGCACCCGCCCGCGCCCCGCTCCCGCCGCACCCGGACCCCGGGGCCCGCGCGTGGCGGGGCATCCCGCGGGGCATCCCGCCCGGCCTCCGGGCGAACCCGGCCTCCGGGCGGAGTGCCCCGGACCATGACCGGCACCGTCCGGGGCATGCCGGCCAGGCGCACGACGGCACCAGCCGACGGCCTGCCGGACACCGTCCAGTACCGCCCGCCGCCCCGGACCCGAGCCGGGGGAGGCGGGCCGCCGGACGCCGGTGCCGGCGGACGGAAGGGCGGGGGGCTATTCGTCCCAGGCCTGGATCATGGTCTGTTCGGTGATCTTCCCGTCCCGCAGCGTCATCATCGACTCCGCCAGGACCCTGACCCCGTCCGGGTACTCGCAGGACTCGCTGTAGGCGGCCCGGTCGCCCTGTACGACGCACTCCTCCAGCCGGTGTGTCATGTCCCGGGCGTACACATCGTCGAGCATCGCCGCGATCTCGTCGTGGCCCCGCAGGACCTTGGGGCTGCTGGGCTGGGTGGAGCGGTCCACGACGCGGATCTCGGCGTCGTCCGCGTACAGCGACAGCAGATCCGCCGCCGTCCTGCCCTCGATGCCCCGGCGCAGCGCCTCGGTGTCGAACGCGGGGGCTGTGGTGGTGTCCATGACGACCTCCTCCAAGGCCGCGGCCCGGAGGGAGTCGGGCCGTCGACGGCCTCTCCTTCGAGGCTCCTACGCTCCGGCGCCCGCGGCAAGGCCGGTCCCGGAACTCCTCCTGACGAGTGACCCCCGGGGGCCGCCCGTGTCCGCCACCGGCCGCCCCGCGTTGCCGGAACATGATCTCAACACGACGCATCGCAGTCGCCGTCGGTCTCGCCGCCGGTGTCACCGGCCTCGTCGCCCCGATGGCGAACGCGGCCGGGGGAGCGGCCGGCGGCGGGCTCAGCCCGATGCGGGCCCTCGACTCGCTCGCCATGGGCGACCTGCCCGCCGAAGGGCGGGCCCAGCTCCCCCGCCCCTCCGCCCAGCTCAACCGGCTGAACGACGTCAACCAGCTCCGGCAGGTCACCGGCCTGGTCTCGCCGGTGTTCGGCGTCGTCCCCGCCGTCCAGACCTGACCCCCGCCACACCCCGGCGGACCGGGGCGGGGGCCGCCCTGGGCGTGTCCCCGCCCCCTCCCCGGCCCGGCGGCGATCACGTGCGCGTAGGGTCGGGAGGAACGTTCCGTGGCGGAAGATAGGGGCCAGCACCATGGCGCAGGAAGTACGCGGCGTGATCGCACCGGGCAAGGACGAACCGGTGCGCGTCGAGACGATCGTCGTCCCCGACCCGGGACCGGGCGAGGCCGTGGTGAGCGTCCAGGCCTGCGGTGTGTGCCACACCGACCTGCACTACAAGCAGGGCGGCATCAGCGACGACTTCCCCTTCCTGCTCGGCCACGAGGCCGCGGGCGTCGTGGAGTCCGTCGGCGAGGGCGTCACCGACGTGGCCCCCGGCGACTTCGTGATCCTCAACTGGCGCGCGGTGTGCGGCAAGTGCCGGGCCTGTCTGCGCGGGCGCCCCTGGTACTGCTTCGACACCCACAACGCCCGGCAGCGGATGACCCTCGCCTCCACCGGGCAGGAGCTGTCCCCGGCCCTCGGCATCGGTGCCTTCGCGGAGAAGACGCTGGTCGCCGCCGGGCAGTGCACCAAGGTCGACCCGGCCGTTTCCCCGCAGGTCGCCGGGCTGCTGGGCTGCGGTGTGATGGCCGGCATCGGCGCCGCGATCAACACCGGTGAGGTCGGGCGCGGCGACAGCGTCGCCGTCATCGGCTGCGGTGGTGTGGGCGACGCGGCCATCGCCGGTTCGCGCCTGGCCGGGGCGTCCCGGATCATCGCGGTGGACATCGACGACCGCAAGCTGGAGACCGCCCGTGCCATGGGCGCCACCCACACCGTCAACTCCCGCACCGCCGACCCGGTCGAGGTGATCCGCGAGCTGACCGGCGGCTTCGGCGCCGACGTCGTCATCGACGCGGTGGGCCGCCCGGAGACGTACCGTCAGGCGTTCCACGCCCGCGACCTGGCCGGGACCGTGGTCCTGGTCGGGGTGCCCACCCCCGAGATGAAGCTCGAACTGCCGCTGCTGGACGTCTTCGGCCGCGGCGGCTCCCTCAAGTCCTCCTGGTACGGCGACTGCCTGCCCTCCCGGGACTTCCCCATGCTGATCGACCTGCACCTCCAGGGCCGCCTGGACCTGGGCGCTTTCGTCAGCGAGACCATCCGGCTCGACGAGATCGAGCAGGCCTTCGAGCGGATGCACGCGGGCGACGTCCTGCGCTCGGTGGTGGTGCTGTGATGTCCGCCCGCATCGAACGCGTCGTCACCTCCGGGCAGTTCAGCCTCGACGGAGGGACCTGGGACGTCGACAACAACGTCTGGCTCGTCGGCGACGACCACGAGGTCGTCGTCATCGACGCCGCCCATGACGCCGACGCAATCGTGGAGGCCGTCGGGGACCGCAGGCTGACCGCCATCGTGTGCACCCACGCCCACAACGACCATGTGAACGCGGCCCCCGCCCTCGCCGACCGCACCGGCGCCCTGATCTGGCTGCACCCCGACGACCTGCCGCTCTGGAAGCTCACCCACCCCGACCGCGACCCCGATGCCTGGCTGGCCGACGGGCAGGTCATCGAGGCGGCCGGGGCCGACCTCACCGTCCTGCACACCCCCGGGCACGCGCCCGGCGCCGTCTGCCTGTACGACCCGGGCCTCGGCACCGTCTTCACCGGCGACACCCTCTTCCAGGGCGGTCCGGGAGCCACCGGGCGCTCCTACTCGCACTTCCCGACGATCATCGAGTCGATCCGGGGCAAGCTGCTCACCCTGCCCCCCGCGACCGTCGTCCGCACCGGCCACGGCGACTCCACCACCATCGGCGCCGAGGCCCCGCACCTGGAGGAGTGGATCAGCCGGCGCGGCGGCTGACCGGACGGCGCCCGAATACCGCCCAGGACTGCTGACCGGACGGCGCCCGAATACCGCCCAGGACTGCTGACCCGCGGCCGACGACGCACTACGGTCGGCCCATGACGCACACCAAGCGGTTCGAGGGACACGGCATTCTCATCACCGGCGCCGCGCGCGGCATCGGTGCCGCCACCGCGAGACGGCTCGCGGAGGAGGGGGCGGGAGTGCTGGTGACCGACGTGGACCCGCCGGCGGCCGAGAGGACCGCGGCGGGTCTGCGCGAGCGGGGGCTGAACGCCGAGGCGTTCCCCTGCGACGTGGCCGACCGGACCTCCGTCGAGGCAGCCGTGGACCGGGCCGTGGACGCCTTCGGCGGCCTCGACGTCCTGGTCAACAACGCCTACTCCTGCTCCCGGGACGCCTCGCTCTTCGAGGACGACGCGGACGAGACCTGGGCGCGCGACCTCGACATCACCCTCACCGGGGCCTACCGCTGCTCCCGCGCCGCCCTTCCTCACCTGGCCGCCTCCGGCCGCGGCGCCATCGTGAGCATCGGCTCCGTCAACGGCATCCAGGACTTCGGCAACCACGCCTACAGCGCAGCCAAGGCGGGCCTGGCCTCGCTCACCCGCACCCTCGCCGGGCACGGGGGGCCGCGCGGGGTGCGGGCCAACCTGGTGGCGCCGGGCACCGTGCGGACCACGGCCTGGGAGGGGCGGGAGGCGGACCTGGAGGCGCTGCGCCCCCGCTACCCCCTGGGCAGGATCGGGGAGCCCGAGGACATCGCGGCGGCCGTCGCCTTCCTCGCCTCCCGCGACGCCGCCTGGGTCACCGGCACCACCCTGGTCGTCGACGGCGGCCTGACCTCGGTGAACACCGGATTCCGGCAGACCCTCGGCGAGGTGGCCGGCCCCCGCTGACGGCCTCAGCGCCCGGCACGGAGGTCACCGTTCGGTCGCGGTCGGCCGGGGAGGGCAACCGAAGCCACCGCGCACCGGTCTACCAGGCGGACCCGCAGCACGGCGGGCCCGCCCATCCTTCGACCACGAAAGGCTGACCGGCCATGGGGGACACACGACGACGGGGGACCGTCGTACTCGGGGTCACCGCACTGGTGGCACCGCTCACCATCGCGCTGAGCAGCACGCCGGCCCAGGCCGCGAGCTGCACCACACAGACCGGCCCCTACCAGAAGAAGGTGGAGAAGTTCCTGGGCCGCCCGGTCGACGGCAAGCAGTCCGCCGCCGACTGCAAGGCGATCCGCGCCTTCCAGAGCAAGCACGGCATCACCCCGACCATCGGCTACGCCGGCCCCGTCACCTGGGGGGCGATGGACCTGATGACGAAGCAGAAGGCCGTCGGCAAGAACCCCAACAAGGCGGGCAAGTGCCCGGTCAACAAGGGCCGCATCGCCTGTGTGAACCTCACCCTCCAGCTGAGCTGGATCCAGGACGGAAAGAAGCTCGTGCACGGGCCCGTCCCGGTGCGCACCGGCCGCGACGGCTACGAGACCCGCACCGGCCTGAAGAAGATCTACTGGCGGAACATCGACCACGTCTCGACGATCTACAACGTGCCGATGCCCTACAGCCAGTTCTTCGACGGCGGCCAGGCCTTCCACTCGGCCGGGGTGAGCATGTGGAACCCGCCGGGCTCGCACGGCTGCGTCAACATGACCAAGGCGGACGCCAAGAAGTACTGGTCCCTGCTGAAGAACGGCGACGACGTCTACGTGTACGGCCGCAAGCCGGGCACCTGACCCCCGCACCGCCCGCCGGAGAACACGTTCCGGAAACGAACTCACCGGTGGACCTTGACAGATGAGAAGATCGACGTGACCAGGGACACGGTCCACTATGTCCGGTTCCGGCGTGATTGCTCACAGCGCCTTCACGCCGGGCACCGTATGCTTCACACCATGTCCACCACTGTTGAGCCTTCCTCCGAGCGATCGGCTGACGAGGTCAACGAGGAGATCCGGGCCCTGTGGCTCCGGTCGGGCGGGACACTGAGCGTCGAGCAGCGCGCGGAGTACCAGCGGCTCGTCATGGAGTGGGCCACCGCGGCCCCGGAGCGGAAGACCGCCGCCTGACGGGCCCGGCCCTCCCGGCACTCGGGCGCCGCCCGCGCCGCCGCCCTCCTCACGACCCCGCGGCCCACGCCCTCCGCCGAGCCCCGGCCGCCTGACCCCGTGCCGGCCGCCGGATCACCCCGTCCGCCCCGTTTTCCGGACCCGGTCCCGCCGCCTGTCCTGGGCCCCATGACCAGGACTTCGCAGGACCCCGCCGGGGAACCCGACCCCCTGCGCGCGCTGGACCTCGACCGGCTGCGCCGGCGCGCCAGCATGAAGTGGCGCACCTGCCCCGAGGACGTGCTGCCGCTGTGGGTGGCCGAGACGGACGTGCCGCTCGCCCGCCCCGTCGTCCGCGCCGTCACCGACGCCCTGGAACTCGGCGACACCGGATACGCCGCCGGGACCGCCCGCGCCGAGGCCCTGGCCGGGTTCGCCCGGCGGCGCTGGGACCGGGAGTGCCCCGCCGTGGAGCGCGTCGCGTTGGTGCCCGACGTGATGCCCGGCGTCGTCGGGATGCTCAAGCCGGTCACCGGACCCGGCGACCCCGTGATCCTCAACCCCCGGTCCACCCGCCGTTCCACCAGTTCGTCGCCCACATGGACCGGCGCGAGGTCGAGGCCCCGCTCGGCGGGGACCTGCGGCTCGACCTCGATGTGCTGGAGGGCGCCTTCCGTCGGTCGGCGAAGGAGGGCGGCCGGGCCGCCCACCTGCTGTGCGGCCCGCACAACCCCACCGGCACCGTGCACACCGACGGGGAACCGGCCGCCGTCCCCGCCCTCGGGGAGCGCCACGGCGTCCGGGTCGTCGCCGACGAGATCCACGCCCCCGTCGTCACCGGAGGGCCCCGGTTCGTCCCGTACCTCACCGTGCCCGGCGCCGACCGCGGCCTCGCGCCGACCTCCGCCTCCAAGGGCTGGAACCCGGCCGGACTGAAGGCGGCGCTCGCCTGCGCGGGTCCCGGAGCGGCGGCCGACCCGGCCCGGATGCCGGAGGAGGTCTGCCACGGGGCGAGCCATGCCGGCGTCATCGCCCGCACCGCCGCCCTGCGCACGGCACAGAGTGGCTCGACGCCCTGCCGGCCGGGCTGCAGAGGAACCGCCGGCTGCTCAGGTCCCTCCTGGCCGAGCACCTGCCGGACGTCGTCCACCACCCGGGCGAGGCCGCCTGTCCGGCCTGGCTCGACCGCCGCACCCCGGGCCCGGGCGAGGACCCCGCCCGGGTCTTCCTCGACCGGGGGCGGGTGGCGGTCGACTCCGGTCTCCCCTTCGGCAGCGGGGGAGCGGGGCACGTCCGGCTCGACCTGGCCACCTCGCCCGAGGTCATCGAGGAGGCCGTCCGCCGCATGGCGTCGGCCCTGCCCTGAGACCGTGCTGAGGCCGCCCCGAGGCGGCGGGGCAGCGGCCAGGGGGCGTCATCGGGCCGGGAACCGCCGTGCGAGCCGGGGACAGCCCCTAGACTGCCCCACCATGGACGACGACGCCACGCTCGGCCGGCTCGGCTCGGGCAAGTACCTGCTGGTCACCAGTTACCGCAAGAACGGCACCACGGTCGCCACCCCGGTCTGGGTGGTCCGGGACGGGCGGACGCTCGGCGTCTGGACGCGCGCCGACTCCTGGAAGGTCAAGCGCATCCGCAAGCGCCCGGACGTCCTGGTCGCCCCCTGCGACGCGCGCGGCAACCCCACGGGCGACCAGGTCCCCGCGACGGCCGAGATCGGCGACGCCGCCCTCGCCGGGCGCTACCGGAGGCTGATCGCGGACAAATACGGCCTTCTCGGCCGGCTCGCCCTCGCCGGGAGCAGGCTGCGCCGGGGGGCCCACGGCACCGTGGCCGTCGCCATCACCCTCACGGCGTGAGGCCGCGCGGTCCCGGAGCACCGCCGTACCCGGGGCCGTGCGCCCCGGTGTCCCGTGCGCCGGGCGTGGGCGCGCCCGGTCCGGGCCGGTGCGCGGGCGGCCTCAGGTCCAGGCCCGGTACGGGTCGTCGGTCAACTGGAAGACGGGCTCGCCGCGCACCGGGTCCTTGGCCATGGACAGCCGCACCCTGTCCCCGCACTGAATGCCCATCAACGGCCCCATGACCCGGCCGCGCAGCACGAAGCCCTCGGCCATCTCGACCAGTGAGACGTTCCGCGCGGACGGCGTGTTGCGGTTCACCACCGTGGAGTGGCGCACCGCGCCCAGGCCCTCGCTGCGCTCCGTGCGCAGGTCGCTGCCGCGACAGGCCGGGCACAGCACCCGGTGGTAGACGGCGGTGCCGCACCAGGTGCAGCGCTGGAAGAACACGGCGTCCGGGGCGGTGGTGCCGAGAACTCCCGTCGTGGAGCCGGGTGTCCGCTGAACGACGCTCCCTGAGAGGTGCTGCACGCTGGTCAACTCCCTGCACTCGGGCCGGAATCCACGCGCGGGGTGTCGCGGGCACGCGAAGGCGCGGTGCGCGGCCATCCGCACGGCCCATAGGTTATGGCACTCAGTGCCAGGCGTAAAGGCACTGCGTACCGCGGATTTCGGCCGTCCGCTCCCGGAGCCCGGACCCTCCGCCCCTGTCAGCCCCTCGGGAACCGCCGCCCGGGGATCTCCCGGGCTCCCCGGGGGACCTTCGGCGGCCCGCGGTTCAGGGGCCTTTGAACGCGCTCTCGACCTCGCGGACGACCCGCCAGAGCGGTGCGCCGCGCCGGGCCACGACGACCACCACGTCCTGCGGGGACCCCTCCCGCGCGGGCCCGGCGGGCCCGGGAGCGGGCGGGTGGACGGGCACGGGTCCGGACGCGGGCCCGGCCGGGAACGCCGCCCGTACCAGGCCGAGCGCCTCGTCCACCGCCCGGCCCGCGTCGCCCCGGCCACCCGAACGCAGCCAGGAGCGCAGGGCGTTGTTGTGGGCGGCGACCACCGCGGCGGCGATCACGTCGGCCCGCAGCGCGCCGCCCGGGTCACCGGCGAACCGGGCGCGCAGATGGTCCGCGAGGGTCCGCTGGTAGCGCCACACCACCGACAGCTCATGGGCGCGCAGCCCCGGGACGCTCTTCGTCAGGCGGTGGCGCCGCACCGAGAAGTCCGGATCGCGGGTGTACATGAGCAGCACCGACCGGGCGGCGTCGCACACCTGCCGCACCGGGTCGCCGTCCTGGGGCGAGGCGGCCAGGAAGGCCGTCATGCGGGCCAGGCACCGCTCGTGGTCGGGGAAGACCACGTCCTCCTTGGAGGGGAAGTACCGGAAGAACGACCGCCGCCCGACTCCGGCCAGCGCCACGATGTCGTCGACGGTGGTCCGTTCGTAGCCCCGCTCCAGGAACAGCCGGAAGGCCGCCGTGACGAGGGCCTCCCGCATGGGCGGCCCCGCCTCCGCCGCGTCCCGAGCGCTCCCGCCGCGTGGCTCCGCGTTCTGGCAGCTCATGGGGGTGAACGTAGCAGCAGGACGGCCGGGGGTGGCACTCGGTGCTGTGACGGGAGGGGACCCGGTTCCCTCCCGGGTCCGCCGCCGTCCCCAGGGCCTACGATCACTTTCCGCCATCACCCAGGAGGCCCGCATGCCGTCCCCCCGCCGCCCCCGCGTCCTCTACGTCACCGACCTGGCCTATCCGGCCCGCGGCCGCCGCTACTGCGACGAGGACATCCTGCTCACCTCGCGGCTGCGCGCCCACTTCGACCTCGCCCTGTGCCACCCCCGCGACGCGGCGGCGCTGGTGGACGCCTTCGACGCCGCCGTCGTCCGCAACAGCGGCCCCGTCCTGGGGTACCGCGAGGCGTACGACGCCTTCCGGGAGCGGGTGACCGCGCTCGGCATCCCCGTCTACAACCAGCTCACCGGCAGGGCGGACATGGCCGGAAAGCAGTACCTCCTCGACCTGACCGCGCAAGGGCGGCCGGTCATCCCCACCGTCGCCCGCGCCGAGGATCTGCATCTGCTGCCCGAGGCGGCCGAGTACGTCGTCAAGCCCCGGCTCGGCGCCGACTCGATAGGGCTGCGCGTGGTGCCCGCGGGACGGGTCCGCGAGGAACTCGACGGGACGGACGGGGAACTGCTGGTCCAGCCGCGCGTCGACTTCGCCCACGAGATCTCCTTCTACTTCGTCGACCACGGCTTCCAGTACGCCCTGTACGCACCGGACCCCGGGCGGCGCTGGCGGCTGGAGCGGTACGAACCCACGGCCGAGGACCTCGCGTTCGCCCGGTGGTTCGTCGAGTGGAACGGCATCGACCACGGCATCCAGCGAGTGGACGCCTGCCGGGCTCCCGGCGGTGGGCTGCTGCTGGTCGAACTGGAGGACCTGAACCCCTATCTGTCCCTGGACGCCCTCGACGACGAGGGCCGGGACGCCTTCGTCGCCGCCCTGACACGGGCCCTGCGCCGACTGCTCGACGCCCCGCGCCCGCGCCCGGCCGACCGGCCCTGACGCCGCCCCCCCTCGCCGACCGGCCCTGACGCCCGGTGCCCGCCGTCCGGTCAGCGGCCGGCGGGCGGGCGGTGGGCGAGGGCCTCGGTGACGGCCCGCACGCTGCGCGCGATGTGCTGCAACTGCCGCAGTTCCGCCGCGTACATCTTGATCGTGTGCTCGATGACGGACTCGGGCAGTCCGAGCCGGGGCAGGTCCGAGCGGGCGGTCTGCAGGGCGGTGCGGGCCACCCTGATCTCCTGCTGCACCTGGAGGTGCGCGTGGCGGGCGAGCAGCACGGGATGGCGGAGCATGGTGGGGTAGCCACCGTAGCGGGCCGGCACCAGGTCGCGCAGCCACCTGACGGCCGAGCGCTCCCAGTCGTAGCTGCCGGGGGCCTTGACCTGGCACGGCCAGTCCGGGCCGGGCCGTATGGACGTCAGGGACATGATCATCGCTTCCGGGAGTGCGGCGTCGTCGGGACGGGGGCGACGGAAGGTGCGGACCCGGTCCAGGGGATGACCGGGACCACCGCGGGCGCTCGGGTCGGCGCGCCCGACGGGACACCCCGGGCGCGCCGGAGCGGGTGGGAGCCGACGGCCGGAAAGGGTTCACGCAGACGAGGGACGGTTTCCGGACAGCCGGAACGCGACCCGTGAGCAGTATTTATATATGCCATCAGCTTTGCAAGACGTATGAAAACATTCATGTCCACGTCGGTGGGGACGGCCGCCCCCGGGTCGTCCGCGCGGGCCGGCGGTATCGTCGTCCGCACGCGGCGCCGACGGTGCCGCGAACCGGCCGGGGTCAGTCGCGCAGGAAGAACTGGTGCTGGTCGGCGACCTGTTCGTACCCTTCCAGGCGCGCGTGGGTGCGCTCGGGGTCGGCGTCCGTCATCGCCTGGAGCAGCGCCGCGCACATCACCCCCGGCGCCGCGTAGGAGTCGAAGACCAGCCGCGAGCCGGTGCCCGTCGCGAACGTGACGTCGGCCGCGTCGGCCACCGGGCCGAGCGCCAGGTCGGTGATGAGGGCGACCCGCAGCCCGGCGCCGCGTGCCACCCGCACCGCGTCGAGCGTCTCGTGCGCGTGCCGGGGCAGCGAGAGGGCCAGCACCCAGGAGCCGCCCGCCGCGCGGGACTGGAGCAGGGCGTCGTAGGCGACCGTGCCGCCCCGGGTCACCAGGCGCACATCGGGATGGACCCGGCGGGCCGCGTAGGCGAAGTACTCGGCGAGCGACCCGGAGATGCGCAGCCCGAGCACGGTCAGCGGGGTCGACCCGGCCAGGGCGCGGCCGGTCGTGATCACCCGGTCGGCGTCGGCGAGGTCGTGCCGCAGGTTCGTGAGGTTCGCTATCTCCGCGTCCACGGCTGCCTGGAGCTCGTTGCCCCGGTACTCCTCGGCCGGGGCGGTGCCGCGCCCGCCCAGCGCGATCGACTGGAGCCGCTCCCGCAGCGCGGGGTAGCCGCCGAAGCCGACCGCCGCCGCGAAGCGGGTCACCGAGGGCTGGCTCACGCCGACCCGGTCGGCGAGGTCCGTGATCGACAGGAAGGCCGCCTCGGGCAGGTGCTCGATCAGGTACTGGGCGATCCGCCGCTGCCCCGGGGAGAGCCGGGGCCGGTCGAACAGATCCCTGAGCTGGCAGGTGGGGGAGGGTCGCGCGTCGGGGACGGACCGCCCCGAGGTGATCGCGGACGCCCGGGCACGTGCCTGCTGAGGCGATGGCGCGGACGCCCCTCCTGTGTCTCCCACGGGGGTCAACATAGCTCACCGACCGTGTGCGTCCGCTCGCCCTGGGCGTCTTCCGGTTCCCGTCCGCCGCCGGGGGGATAGCCGGGGGCGGTCCGGGAACCCGGCGCTCCGGAGAACCCCGACAGCCATCAGGAGGAGCCGTCACCATGACCGTCCCGGAGGAGAAACGGCCCGGCACCGGGTCCGCCGACGAGGCCGACGACACCGGCGGCCGGGGCACGGACACCCCGCCCCGCCCGGCCGGCGGCACCGGCCGGACCCTGCGCGAGGCATTGGAGGAGGCGCGGGTGCGGCCCGACGACTTCGCCGACAGGTGACCCCGGCCCGCCCCGGCCGCTCCCCGGCCACGGTTCCCGGGCCCCGCCGGGCTCCCGGCCCCGCCCGCACACGACCGGGGCCGCCGCCACGCCCCGGCCCGCCCCGGCCCGCACACCCGTCTTTTGCCACCCGGCCCGCCCAAGTCCCGTCCCGCACGGGCCGCTCGACCGGCCCGAGGGCCGGACCGCACAGGCCGCCCGGCCGGACCGGGACCCGGACCACCTCGGCCCGGCCGGTCCGTGCACGACATGCCCGGCGCCCCACGGCCCCCGCCGCGCCCCGTCCCGCACGGCGCCCGCCCGGCCGTCCGCCCCGGTCCCCGACCCCGATTCCCGGCAGGTGACAACGCGTGAGTGCCCTCGGCACCCTGGAGAAGGCCCTGGAGAACCGTTGGGACGCCTTGATGGCGCGCGTCCTCGGGCGGGAGCGCGTCGAACTCCTCGACGCCCTGCTCCGGGAGTGCGACAGCAAGGCCGTGGCCGGCCCCCAGGGCAGGGTCATGGTCCCCAACGCCTACGACGTCGCCCTCGCCGACGCCGTCCACGAGGAGTTGACGCGCCGTGGCGGACGCGTCGGACAATTCCTCACCGACAGCCTCGTCCGCCACGCCGAACGCAGGGGATACTCCTGGCCCGGACCGCCCACGGTGCACATCACCCGCCGCTCCGACGTGCCCAACGGGCGCTATCTGGTGGCCGGCGGGGTGATGCCGCACGTCAACGCAGGGGGGTTCCCGCTCGCCCCGGGCGCCCGCTGATACCGGGCCGCGCTCCCGGCCCCGTGGCCGGCGCGTGCGTCTGTGGCGCGGACCACCCGATGGGACGCGCCCCGGTGGGGAACCTGTCGGGTATGACGACGCGACTCGGACTCCCCGACGACATCCAGGCCTGCCTCTTCGACCTCGACGGGGTGGTCACCCGGACGGCGGTGGTGCACGCCGCCGCCTGGAAGGAGACCTTCGACGACTTCCTGCGGGACCGGGACGGAGCGGGATTCCGGCCCTTCTCCCACTCCGACTACGACGAGTTCGTCGACGGCCTCCCCCGCGCCGACGGCGTGCGCGCCTTCCTCGCCTCGCGCGGCATCGTCCTGGAGGAGGGCGGCCCCGACGACCCGCCCGGCGCCGACACCGTCAACGGCGTCGGCAACCGGAAGAACGCGCTCGTCCTGGAGAAGATCCGCACCGAGGGCGTCGAGGCGTACGAGGGCACGCTGCGCTACATCGGGGCGGTCCGGGCGGCCGGGCTGCGCACCGCCGTCGTCTCCTCCAGCGCCAACACCGTCGACGTCCTGCGCGCCATCGACGCCGAGCGGCTCTTCGACACCCGCGTCGACGGCGTCGTCGCCCGGGAACGGGGCCTGCCCGGCAAGCCGCGCCCCGACACCTTCCTGGCCGCCGCCCGCGACCTCGGCGTCGAACCGTCCCGCGCCGCCGTCTTCGAGGACGCGCTCGCGGGCATGGACGCGGGCCGATCGGGGCACTTCGGCTATGTCGTCGGCATCGACCGGGCCGGTCAGCGCGAGGCCCTGTACGCGCACGGCGCCGACCGCGTGGTGGCGGACCTCGCGGAGCTGGGAGGCCACGAGTGATCACCAACCGGACGTACACCGTCGAGCCCTGGTCCGTGCGCGAGACCTCGCTCAACCTCGATCTCCTCGCGCAGAGCGAGTCCGTGTTCGCCCTGTCCAACGGGCACGTCGGCTGGCGCGGCAACCTCGACGAGGGCGAACCGCACGGTCTGCCCGGCACCTATCTCAACGGCGTCCACGAGCTGCATCCGCTGCCGTACGCCGAGGCGGGTTACGGCTACCCCGAGTCGGGGCAGACCGTCATCAACGTCACCAACGGCAAGCTGATGCGGCTGCTGGTCGACGACGAGCCCTTCGACCTGCGCTACGGGCGCCTCGTCAAGCACGAGCGCACCCTCGACCTGCGCCGGGGCGTCCTGGAGCGGGTCTGCGAATGGACCTCCCCGGCCGGTTCGACGGTCCGGGTGCGCTCCACCCGGCTGGTCTCCCTCACCCAGCGGGCCATCGCCGCGGTCCAGTACGAGGTCGAGCCCGTCGACGACAGCACCCGGGTGGTCATCCAGTCCGGACTGGTCGCCAACGAGAGCCTGCCCGACCCCGACGGGGACCCCCGCACCGCCAGAGCGCTCCAGTCCCCGCTGGAGCCCGAGGAGCACATGGCCGCCGGGCCCCGGCTGCGCCTGGTCCACCGCACCCGGCGGAGCGGACTGCGGGTCGCGGTGGCCGCCGACCACATGGTGGACGGCCCCGACGAGACGACCATGGCCAGCGAGAGCAACGTGGACGTGGCCCGCTTCACCGTCACCGCCGTCCTCGAACCGGGCCAGCGGCTGCGGGTGCGCAAGACCGTCGCCCACGGCTGGTCGAGCACCCGATCCCGGCCCGCGATGGGCGACCAGGTCGAGGCCGCCCTGGCCGCCGCCGCGCACAGCGGCTGGGACGGACTGGTCGAGGAGCAGCGCTCCTACCTGGACGACTTCTGGGCCCGCGCCGACGTAGAGGTGCACGGCGACGAGGAGATCCAGCAGGCGGTCCGCTTCGCCCTCTTCCACGTCCTGCAGGCCGGTGCCCGGGCCGAGCAGCGCGCGATCCCCGCCAAGGGGCTCACCGGCTCCGGCTACGACGGGCACGCCTTCTGGGACACCGAGATGTTCGTGCTGCCCGTGCTCACCTACACCGAGCCCCGGGCCGTCGCCGAGGTGCTGCGCTGGCGCTGCGACACCCTGCCCGCAGCCCGGGACCGCGCCGCCCAGCTCGGACTGCGCGGCGCCGCCTTCCCCTGGCGCACCATCGACGGCTCCGAGGGCTCCGCCTACTGGCCCGCCGGCACCGCCGCCTTCCACGTGACCGCCGACATCGCGCACGCCGCCGTCCGGTACGCGGCGGCCACCGGGGACACCGAGTTCGAGCGGGGCACCGGCCTGGAACTCCTGGTCGAGTCCGCGCGGCTGTGGCGCTCCCTCGGCCACCACGACCACCACGGCGTCTTCCACATCGACGGCGTCACCGGCCCCGACGAGTACAGCGCCATCGCGGACGACAACACCTACACCAACCTCATGGCCCGCTCGAACCTGCTGTCGGCGGCCGACGCCTGCGAACGCTTCCCGGACGAGGCCGCCCGGCTCGGCGTCGACGAGGAGGAGAGCGCCACCTGGCGGGACGCCGCCGAGGCCGTCCACATCCCGTACAACGACGAACTGGGCGTCCACGAGCAGGACTCCGGCTACACCCGCCACCAGCGCTGGGACTTCGCCACCACCGGCGCCGACCAGTACCCGCTGATGCTGCACTTCCCCTACTTCGACCTCTACCGCAAGCAGGTCGTCAAGCAGTCCGACCTCGTCCTCGCCATGTACACCTGCGGCAGCTGGTTCGACGAGCACTGCGACGAGGAGCAGATCGCCCGGAACTTCGCCTACTACGAGCCGCTGACCGTGCGGGACTCCTCCCTGTCGGCCTGCTGCCAGGCCGTCATGGCCGCCCAGACCGGGCATCTGCGGCTGGCCTACGACTACGCCGCAGAGGCGGCCCTGATGGACCTTGCCGACCTGGAGCACAACACCCGCGACGGGCTGCACATCGCCTCCCTGGCCGGGACCTGGATGGCGCTGGTCGCCGGGTTCGGCGGCACCCGCCGCGACGGCGAGAGCCTGCGGTTCGCGCCGCGGCTGCCCGAGAAGTTCAGCCGCCTCGCCTTCCGGCTCCAGTTCCGCGGCCGGTGCCTGCAGGTGGAGATCGAGGCCGACAAGGCGACGTACACCCTGCTCAACGGCGCCCCGGTGACGATCCACCACCACGGCGAGCCGCTGCGGATGAACGGCGACGGCCCCGTGGTCCGCGCCGTCCCCGCGCCCCCGCGCCGTACCGCCCCCGAGCAGCCCCCGCACCGCCGCCCGAACGTCCGCTGAGCCGCCCCGCGCAGGGCGGGAGGGGTCCGGCGTACGGCCGCGCCCGCCCTGCGCGGCCCGGGAACCAAGGGTAGTTTGACCGTGTTCGTGGGCCTTCGTTGAGGCGTGCACTCCGCGGGTCGCGGGACCGGGCCGCCCCCGGTGGGACGACCGCGGCCGGACGCGGCCCGCTGGCCACCGCCGTCCGGCCGGAGCCGGGGACCGGGCCGGACGTGCCGCGGTCGGCCCGCGCCGCCCCGGAGCCCCCGGGCGGGCGAGGAGCGAAGGGTGCGCCATGGGTGACGGCACGAAGGCCACCGCCGTCACCGGCCGACGGCGCGAGCGCGAGACGCTCCGCCCCGGCACGGGGCGCCGCCCCACCGACCGCCGACCCCTCGCCGCCGTCGCCGCCCTCTTCACCCTCGCCCAGCTCCTCCTGAACGCCACCGGGCTGGGCCTCGGCTGGGACGAGATCGTCTACGTCAGCCAGGTGACCACCCACCACCCGGCGGCCTTCTTCAGCGCCCCCCGCTCCCGGGGCGTCTCCCTGCTGGTCGCGCCGGTCGCCTCCTGGTCGGCCTCCACCGCGCTGCTGCGCACCTACCTGGCCCTCCTCTCCGGGCTGGGCCTCTACCTGGCGTTGCGGGCCTGGCGGGGGCTGTTCCCGGCGCGGGTGCTGGCCACCGCCGGGGCGCTCTTCGCCACCCTCTGGGTCACCCTCTTCTACGGCCCCCAGGCCATGCCCAACCTCTGGGTCGCCCTCGGCGCCCTGCTCTGCGTCGGCTTTCTGCTGCGCGCCCTGCCGGACCGGCCCGACCGGCCCCCACGTTCCCCGGGTACGCCACGGCCCGCCGGGTCGCGGTGGCCCGTGCCGTCCGGCCCGGTCCCGCTCGGCGGTGTGATGGGCGGGGCCGCGCTGATGGCCTGGATGCGTCCGGCCGACGCCGTCTGGGTGAGCGCGCCGCTGCTCGTGCTGGTCCTGGCGCGCCGCCACCTGCCGCTGGCGGCAGCCCTCGTGGGCGGCCTCTCCGCCGGGGCGGCGGAATGGGTGGCCGAGGCTTACGCCCGCTACGGCGGGCTCGGGGAACGGCTCGCGGAGGCCTCCCGCATCCAGGGCGGACTGGGTCGGCACCTGGCCTTCGACGACCAGTTGCGGGCCCTCGGCGGGCGCGGGCTGTGCCGCCCGTGCGCAGGAGCGCTGCCCAGCCCGGCGCTCACCTGGTGGTGGTTCGCCCTGCCGCTGCTCGCCGCCCTCGCCCTGGCAGTGGCAATCCGGGCCGGGCGCACCCTGCCGACCGCGGTTCCGCTGGCCTGTGCCGCCACGGCCGCCGCGCCCTACCTGCTCACCATCGACTACGCCGCGCCCCGCTTCCTCCAGCCCGCCTACGCCCTGCTCGCCCCGCCTGTCGCCGACGCCCTCGGGCATCTGGCGCGCGCCCCCCGAGGCCGGTGGCGGCCGGCGGCCACGACACTGCTCGCCCTCGGCGCCGCCGCCCATCTCGCGGCGCAACTGGCCGTCCTCACCCATGTGACCGCGGGGCAGAGCGCCGCCCGCCGCGACTGGGCCCGCGCCGCCGGAACCCTGCACGCCCTCGGCGTCCGTCCGCCCTGCCTGCTCACCGGGTACGAGTCCATCCCCCTCGGCTACTACACCGGCTGCTCCTCGGGGGACATCAGCGGCCACAACGCCAACACCACGCCCGCCGCCATCGGGGCCGCCGCCCGCCGAATCCCGGTCGCCGCCGTCACCGCCCCCGGCGCCGCCCCGCCTCCGTACGCCCGTGCCTGGACCCCGCGTCGCGTCGGCGGTCTGACCGTCCTGCTCGCGCCCCCGCCGGACGGCGGCGCGGCGGCCTCCGGCCGCTGAACGGCGCCCCGGCGGCCGGAGCCGGACGGCGGCACCGGGATTGGAGCGCGCGCGGCGGGAAACGCGGCAGCCGTACCGGCGTACCGGCGCGCACGGCGGCCATGGCCGGCGAGCCCGCCACGGGCCCGCCGCGCCGGCGGGCCGAGACACGCGGAACGAGCGGACGAGAGCGACGAGAGGGAGGCCGGAGATGGACACCGACCCGATGGCCGACGACGTTCACCAGCCCACCGGGACCAACGAGGAGCAGGGGGACGCCGCGCCGCTCGACCCGGAGAACGTCCTGGGAGGACGCGACTACGACGAGGTCCTCGACGAGGGCTACTCGCCGCCGGAGAAGCCCCTCGGCGTCACCCGGCACGGCACCACGGCCGCCGAGCAGCGGGACGGCGAGACCCTGGACCGGCGACTGGCCCAGGAGGTCCCCGATGTCGCCCCGTCCCTCGGCGACGGCGTGGGCGACACCCCGGGTGGCGAGGGCGAACCCGTCGGCCCCGAAACCGGCGCGGAACGGGCCGGCCGCCTGGTCGCCCCCGACGAGGGCGTGCGGGCCGACACCACCAAGGAGTCCGTCGCCGAGGACGTGGGCATCGACGGCGGGGCCGCCGGGGCGGAGGAGGCCGCGGTGCACGTCGTCGAGGAGGACGGGGCGGGATCCCCGTCCGGCGGTGGCGCGGGTTCCGGCGGTGACGCCGACCGGCCCGGCGGGGGCGGCTGACGGCCGGACCGGGCGGCTTCCGCGGGTGCCGGTCCCTGCGGGGCGACCGGTTCCGCGCCGGTGCCGGTCACCCCGGGAGCCGCTCGCGCGTCAGTGGGGACCGGGACGGCACGGACGGTGCGGGACGACGGCCCCGTGCGCATCCGGCGCCGCCGCGCCCGGGGCGCCGCCCCTCGGCACCGTGGAACGGGCCGGGGGAGCGCCCCGGGTAGGGGCCGGAGTCCGTGCGCCGGGGTGCCGAGCCGTCCGGATCCTCCCCGCCGCGTCAGGGCAGCAGTTTGTCCATCGCCGCCGGGCCCTCCTCCGCAAGCTTCCTGCGGGCCCATTCGAGGTTCCTCTCGGTGATGTCCCGGCCGGCCGCGAGCACCAGGTCCTCCGGGGACACCTCCGTGCCGTTGCGGGTGTGCAGCAGCGCGTCGGGGGTGGCGCGGTCGCCGTTCCCCCCGTCGCCGGACGGACGGGAGGCACCGGGCTGTGACGTCGACATGTTGACTGCTCCTCGCATCCGCATCGCTGCTCCGGTCCGGCCCCGGACGGCGCCGGTACCGGTCCCGAATATCCCGATAACACCATTCAACGCCCGGGCGGCCCGCGCATCCGGAGCGCCCACCCGCGGACCCGCCCGACCGGGGTCCCCGGCGTCCGGCGGACGCGCCGGGGGCCGCCCCGCGCCGGACCCGCTCACCGCTCCCGGGCCCCGCCGCCGCCTCCGCCCCGCCGCGCCCGGAACAAAAACCAGTGGTGCCGCGCCCGCCGCGGCGCCTACGGTGTGCTCACCACGCCCCGGACCGACGGAAGGAGGGCAGAGCCGTGCCGTTCACACCCCGCCCGCGCTCCCTCCCCGTCGTCCCGGCGTGCCGGATCTGACCGGGAGCGCGCCCCGCAGTACGCGACCCGGAGGACTCCGTGACCGATCTGGTCATCCGCGCGCTCGACGCGAGCGACGCCCATCTCTTCGACACCCTTCCCGACCCCCTCGGCGCCCGCGAGGGGCACCGGCTCACCCGCTTCCGCCCCGAGTGGCTGCGTGTGGCGCTCCGCGACGGCGCCGTCGTAGCCCGGGGCGCCTGGTGGGGCGGCCCCGACGACACCGAACCCCTCACCGTCAACTGGTTCGACGTGGCCGAGGGCGAGGAGGAGGCGGGCGCCGCGCTCCTGCGCACCGCCCCCTGGCAGGTCGAGCTCGAACTCAACCCTCCCGGCACCTGGCGCGAGGACCCCGCGCTGCGCGCCGCCGCCGAGGCCCGCTTCGCCGCCGCCCGCGCCGCCGGGTACGAACCGCTGGTGGAGCGCTTCCTGTACCGCTGGACCCCGGAGTGCGGGCTGCCCCGACGCCCCGGCCGTCTGGAGTACCGCCCCGAGCCCGACGACGAGGTCTTCCTCGACGCGCTGCGCCGCATCCACTCCGTCACCCTGGACGCCCACGCGCTGCTGGACATCGAGGAGGGCGGCCCGGACCGGGCGGCCCGGTCCGATCTGGAGTTCTTCCACTGGTGCCCCTCGCCGCGCGCGTGGTGGCAGGTGGCGTACACCCCCGGGGGCGACCTCGCGGGCATCCACATCCCCGCGCACAACCCCTCCGGCCCGTGCGTCGGATTCATCGGTGTCGTACCGGAGCAGCGCGGACACGGGTATGCCCTGGACCTGCTCGCCGAGTGCACCCACTTCCTCGCCGCACGGGGCGCCGGGTTCGTGTCCGCCGCGACCGACCGCGGGAACGTGCCCATGGCCAGGGCCTTCGCCCGGGCGGGCTATCCGGTGACGAGGGAGCGGATCAACTTCCGGGCTCCGCGCGGTTAGGGTCTTTCGTTTGGATCGGGCCGGATCGGGGAGCGGGGTCCGGCCCCGGCGGGGGACCCGTCCCCGTACCGCCGTCGTTCGTCGCGGACCCGGGTGCGCCGCGTTTCCCGGGCCCCGTGCCCCGTGCCCCGGGCCGCCGGGCCCCGGTGTCACCTCGCGGTCCCGCCCCCCGGGGCCGGGCACCGAGAGCCGGGGTTCACGCGTTCAGCAGCGCCTCGGCCTCGGCGAGGATCTCCGTGATCCGCAGCCCGAACGCGGCGTCGCACGGGTGCGGTGTGGCGGTGCGGGCCGAAGCGAGCAGGGCGTCCACCGCGCGCAGGTACGCGGGCTCCACGCCCTCGCCCGGGTCCGCGGGGAGCCGCGTGACCCCCGCGAGTCCCCGCAGCTCCAGTTCGACCCCCGCGGCGGCGGGCGGCGCGGTCAGGCTGAGTGCCAGGGTGCTGGTCGCGCCGCCGGTGTGCTCGACGACGAGGTGGGTGGTGTCCCCGGGCCCCTGGGCGGCGGCGGCCACCCGCCGGGCGTCCCCGAGCGCAGGGAGCAGGACGGAGAGGGCGTGCGGGCCCACGTCCCACAGCGCGCCCTTCTCCCGCCGCCAGGGCGAGTGGGCGAAGGGGCTGTCGCTGGTGAACACCGAGCCCAGCCACTGCGCCCGCGCGGTGAACCAGCCCTCCCGCGCGGACTGTTCGGCGACCCACGCCTCCACCCCGGGCCGGAAGCGGAGGGTGAGGAACACCACGGTGGCGACCCCGGCCTCCCGCACCGCCGCGACCACCTCCCGTCCTTCGGTCACCGACACGGCGAGCGGCTTGTCCAGGAGCAGGTGGCATCCGGCCCGCGCCGCGCGCACCGCCAGCCCGGCCTGAGCGGACGGCGGCAGCGCCACCGCCACCGCGTCCACGTCGGACAGCAGGGCGTCGACGTCCCCGTAGGCGCGGGTGCCGTGACGGGCGGCCAGTTCCTCGGCGGCCTCCGGACGCCGTCCCCACACCCCGGCGAAGTCCACGTCCGGATGGTGCCGCAGGGCGGGGGCGTGTGCCATGTCCGCCCAGGGGCCGGTGCCGAGCAGTCCGATGCGCATGCCGCCGCCTCTCCGTGTCGCCGGGACCCGCCCGGGCCCCGCCGGCCGGGGTGTGCGGGAGCACGGTCCGGCCGGTGCCGAGCCTGTCACACGGACGCCGTCCCCGCACCGCCTCGCCCGCGGCGGCTCGGCGCGCTCCTGGTCGCGCCGCCCGGATGGCGGGAATCGGGCCCTCGTCGGCACCGGCCCCGTTCACCACCCCGAGTGACGATCAACTCTGTTTATGAGTAATGATGTTGACGATCATTCAGTCCGGCCTCTGGTTTCTTCGAACGGTGCTTCCCTAGGATGTACTGTCAGTCAGGCCAGTACGGTTGGCGCGATGGAGAGCTGGGGGAACGATGCCGTCCGAGAAGCGGTTGTCCAAGGAGATCGACGCCAAGGTGCCGACCGCCGCGCGGATGTACGACTTCTACCTGGGCGGCAAGGACAACTACGCGGCCGACCGCCAGGCCGTCGAGGAACTGGACAAGGTCGTCCCCAGCACCCGTCGGCTCGCCCTGAACAACCGGAGGTTCCTCGCGCGGGTCGTCAAGACCCTCGCCGAGGACTACGGCATCCGCCAGTTCCTCGACCACGGCTCCGGTCTGCCCACCCAGGACAACGTGCACCAGGTCGCGCAGCGCATCGCGCCCGACTCCCGTGTCATCTACGTCGACAACGACCCGATGGTGCTCGTCCACGGCCGGGCCCTGCTCGACCAGAACGACCGCACGGCCGTCATACACGCCGACATGCGGTCCACCGACGAGATCTTCGACCACGCGGACACCCGGCGCCTGATCGACTTCTCCCGCCCGGTCGGGGTGCTCTTCAACTCGGTCTTCCACTGCATCCCGGACAGTGACACCGACGGACCGCAGGCCGTGGTCCGCCGGGTGGCGGAACGGCTGGTGCCCGGCAGTTGCGCCGTGATGTGCCAACTGGTCAGCGAGGACGCCGAGGTCCGCGACTCCGTCACGCGGTTCATGGACGACGCGACCCACGGGAACTGGGGCCGGGTGCGCGAACCCCGGGACGTGGACGCCCTGTTCGAAGGCATGGAGATCCTGGAGCCGGGTCTCGTCGAGGTCTCCACCTGGCGCCCGGACAACGAGGTGGCTCCCCGCCAGCTCACCCAGGAGTGGATCGAGTACGGGGGCGTCGGCCGTCTCGCCTGACCGGCCCGGCCCGCGCGCCGGGTGATGCCCGGAGCCGCCCGGGCGGGGCGCCGTTACCGGCCGATCCGTCGCCCGGGTGGCGAGGTCCCGCACCGCCCCCGGCGGCCTCGGCGGGCGGATCCGCCCCTTCGCCCATCGGGAGCGTCCGCGCGGCCGTGCCGTCCGGTCCTCCCCTCCGCCGGTGCCGTGCCCGGTGCCAAGCACGGGCCGGCCTTCCGTGCATCCGGCCAGGCCACAGCGGTGATCCCCGGCGGCGGACCGGAGACCGCGCCTGCGGGGAGCCGCGGACGCGGTCCGTGCCCGTCCGGCCGGAGCCGCCCCCTCCGCGAGGGGCCGCCCCGGCCGGTCGGCCGGTCCCTTCCGCCGTCGGCCCGTCCACGGCACGGGGACTGCCCGCCGTCCTCCCCGGCCGGGCCGCCGGAGTGCGGCCGGTTGTGGCCGGTGGGGTCTTGACGACGCGTCAGATCCGGCTGTTTGCTCTCCCGCAGCCCGGCCGCCGGGGGAGGCCGGTGCGCGCACACGGCCGCCGTCCCCGCCCGCTCACGCCCGGCCAAGGTGAGGAACCGTCAAGGGGAGGGACCATGGCGAGGACACGCAGGAGAATCAGGGACACGGGAAGCGACGAGCCACCGAGGGACCGCTCGGGCCGTCGCTGGCTGCTCCGGGGCGGGTGCGCCCTGGCGACCGCCGCCCTGGCCGCGTCGGCGCTGCCCGCGCACGCCGAGCCGCTGCCCACGGGCACCATCCGGGTGAGCGCCGGTCCCGGCGGGGTACCGGCCGACGCCATGTCGTGGGCAGTGGACGTGAGCGGCGACGGCCGCTACGCGGTCTTCGTGTCGGACGCGGACAATCTGGTGCCCGGCGACACGAACGGGCAGAGCGACGTGTTCGTCAGGGACCTGTGGACCCGGCGGACCGAACGCGTCAGCGTGGGCGACGGCGGCGAGCAGGCCGACGGCGCCTCGTACGAGAGCGCGATCAGCGGCAACGGCCGGTACGTGGCCTTCACCTCCGACGACACCTCCCTGGTGCCCGGCGGTCCGTCCGGTGGCACCGTCGTCTACGTCCGTGACCTCCGGAGGGGCCGGACCGAGCGGCTCGTCACCGGGGCCACCTCGGAGGAGTCCTCCAGGGGATCGAACCCCAACCTGCCGTCATTGAGCTGGAACGGCCGGAAGGTGGCATTCGCCGCCCAGGGCGGTGTCTTCGTCACCGACCGCCGTACCGGTACCACCCGGCTGGCCAGCGTCGGCACCGACGGAGCCCCGGCCAACCGGCTCGTCACCCTGCCGGTGATCAGCGGGGACGGGAACCTCGTCGTCTTCATCTCCACCGGGACGAACCTGCCGCACGGGCGGGAGTCCGGCGCCGAGGAGGGCGAGGGCATCCTCAAGCCGGCCTACCGCCGCCTGTACCTGCACGACATGCGCACCGGACAGACCCGGGGCGCCAGCATCGACGCGGACGGCGAGCTGATCGGCATCGCCCCCGGCTCGGGATCGATCAGCGCCGACGGACGCTACGTCGTCTTCGCCGACCGCGTGGCGGGGACGGGGCTGTCGTCCGTCCCCGGTCCGCGCAACGACGTCTTCGTCCACGACCTGAAGCTGGGCACGACCACGAGGGTCAGCGGTGGCATCGGCGGTGCCCCGGCCGACGGCTCGGCGGGCGGCGCCCGCATCACGGCCAACAGCCGCTGGGTGTACTTCGAGTCGACGTCGGCCAATCTGGTGCCCGGTGACACCAACGAGGCCGAGGACATCTTCCGGCACGACCTGCGCACCGGCCGCACGGAGCGGGTGAGCCGGGCGTCGGACGGCTCGCAGAGCGCCAGCGAGTCCTGGGGGGTGGCGGTCGACGCGCTCGGCACCACCGCGGTGTTCCTCGCGGTGGAACCGGCCGCGCCCGTGGACTATCCGTACTACGGCGTCTTCGCCCGTCACCTGCCGCCCCTGTAGCGGCCGGAGCACCGGAGCGTCCGGCCCCGGCCCGGCGGCGGCACGGCCTCGTCCGTGGCGCCCCGGGTCCGGACCGGGGAGCCACGCCGACCGGTGCGGGGCGGCGGGGGAGTGCCGTCAGGGGTACCGCGCGGCCATCGTGGCGCGCAGCAGCTCCCGTGACTCGCGGGGCGTCAGAGCGTCGTCGGCCAGGTGGTCCAGGGCGACCCGGTACTCCTCGGTCTCGTCGACGTCCTCCAGGAAGTTGGCGCTCTTGATGTGCTCCAGGTAGACGACGTCCGGCAGATCGCTGCCGCCGAACCGCAGATAGGTCACCGGAATCGGCGGCATGGGGGCGTCGGCCACGTCCAACGGGACGATCTGCAGGGTCACGTGCGGGTGCGCGGACATCTCGATCAGGTGCGCGAGCTGCTCGCGCATGATGTCGCGGCTGCCGAGCACCCGCATCAGGACCGACTCGTCGATGATCGCCCACAGTTGCGGGGCGTCGGCGCGGTGCAGCAGCCCCGTCCGCCGGGTGCGCAGCTCCACCCGGCGCTGGATCTCCGCCGCCGGGGCGTTCGGCAGGCCCCGCTCGACGACCGCCCGGGTGTAGTCGGCCGTCTGGAGCAGCCCCGGCACGTACTGGATCTCGAAGGTGCGGATGGTGGCCGCCGCCTCCTGGAGTCCGACGAGACGGTCGAACCACTCGGGCATCAGCCGCTTGTCGTACCGCTGCCACCAGCCGGGCTCCCCGGCCCGCTCCAGCAGTTGGAGCAGCACCGAGACCTCGTACTCCTCGGTGCCGTATCGCTCCAGCAGGGCGCGGACATCGCGCTCGGTCGGCGGCCTGCGGCTCTTGCCCGACTCGATGCGCGACAGCTTCGCCGCGCTGAACCCGACCTCGCGCGCCGCCTGGTCCTGGGAGAGCCCCGCGTCCTCACGGAATCCCGCCAACTGCACGCCCACGAGCATCTTCAGCAGAGTCGGAGCGGGCTCGGTCCGGTCCAGGTAGGGTGCGAGGCGGGAGACGTGAGGTGACGCGGCGGACATCCTGGCTCCCCGGTCGACCGGCAAATTTGAGTAAACACACTATCTCATTCCGCCGGGCGGGAACGCCCCGGTCCGGAGTAAACCCCGGTGGAATCCCGGGAGTCGGCCTCCGGGCCACCGCCGGGGGACGGCGGTGGCGGCGCGACTGCCCCGGTCAGAGCAGGTGGTCGAACTCACCGTCCTTCGCCCCGGCGAGGAACGCGGCCACCTCGGCCGTGGTGTAGACGAGCGCGGGGCCGTCGGGGAAGCGGGAGTTGCGCATCGCGATCCCCCCGTCGACGCGCGCGACCTCGACGCAGTTGCCCTCGGCGGCGCTGTGCCGAGTCTTGATCCAGTGAGTCTCCAGCGAGCTGGCCCGTACACCGTTTCGCACTGTTGGCACCGAAGTCTCCTTGCCGTCCGGGGGAGCGGTCCGCACTGTGTCGGCCTTCACCGCTCCCGGCCGATTCCTTTCGCGCAATTTCTCGTGCAATTGCACGCGAGCGCTGTCACGGGGATACTAACGCTGGCGTCAACCCCTCTGTAGGCGCCCTGTCCTGACGTCGCATCAGGGAGATGCTGTGCCGTTATCCGTGCATCGAACAGTTCGGTCCACCGGCCGATCCGCGCCGGAGACGGGCGCGACCGGCCGGGCCGCCGGGTTCGCGCACACCGCCGCGCCGGAGTTCCGCTCCCGTGACCGGCCGCCCGTTCCCCGTGCCCCCTCGGATGCCGCCCCCTCGGCCCACCCCGTCCGCGCGGTGCTGCGCATCGGGTGCAGTCGGGAGGGATTCGCCCGGGCCCGGACCTTCACCCGCGAGACGCTGCGCGGCTGGTCCGTCGACCACCTCGGCGACGACGCCGTCCTCGTCCTCACCGAACTGGCCGCCAACGCCATGGCGCACGCGCTGCCGTCGCCCGCGGCGGGCGAGCCGGAGGTGCGCCTCGGACTCGCCCTGGGCACCGGGCACCTGACCCTGACCGTCTCCGACTCCGGGGACAACGCACCCGTGCCCGGTCCCTCCGACGGATCCGCGCTGCGGGAGCGCGGGCGCGGCCTGCGCATCGTCGAGGCCCTGGCGGAGGAATGGGGCTGGCACCCCCGGCCCCCCGCGGGCAAGACCGTCTGGGCCATGTTGCCGGCCCGCCCCCTCATCTGACCCGACTGCCGCGGAAGGGCCCCACACCATGCGCAGCGCTCCGACGCCACCACCGAGTTCCGAGCGTGCCGCCCGCCACGCGCCCCCCGGAGCGGCCCGGACCACGCCCCTCGCGGGACTGGACCGGGTGCCCTGGGACGAGATCCGGGACTCCAGCGGATCGGCCGAGGCCATCCCCCGGCTGCTCGACGAGGTCGCCTGGGGCGACCCCGAGACCGCCCGGGGAGCCCTCAGCGATCTGCGCGGGCGGATCTGCCAGTACGGCTTCGTGGTCGAGCAGGCCACCGCCGCGACGGTCCCCTTCCTCTGGGAGCTGGCGCGGTGGCCGCAGGTGAGCTGCCGGGCCCAGATCATCCAGCTCCTCAAGAGCATCGCGGACGCCCGGCAGTGGGAGAGCACCGCCACGGTCTACCCCAAGCTGCTCAACCACCGGGAGAACCCCGTGGTGTGGGAGCGGGCCGCCCGCCAGGCGGTGCGCAGCCGCCGGAGCGCCCTGGAGGACCTGCTCGCCGAGGACGACAGCGAGATCGCCCGGGCCACCACCGAACTGGCGCGCGCCATCGGGGAATGAGACCCGTACCCGCCCTGGGGGAGGAGGCCCCCGCCCCTGCGGGGGAGGAGGCGCGGGGGTCCGCTTCGCATCCGCACATCCTTTCGCCATGCGCGCTGTTTCCGGTCAATTACGGGCGTCAGCGTGCAGTTGAGGAATGTTCCGAGCAGGTCCGGGCATACGCAGGCCACATCGAGAGAGGGGCGCCACGTGCTCGAACCGGACCCGAAGGTCGTCAGGGAGTTGCTGACGCGGTACGCGTCGCTGCGGATCGCTCAGGCAGAGCGGGAACTGCCGGAGGCGGCACGCGAACTGGCCGACGTCAGTTACACCCTGTGCGTCATGACGGCGACCAGCCGCATCCACGAGGCGGTGGCCAGGGCCGACGCGCTGCTGAGCGGGAGGCGGTGTGCGGAGCCCGTCCGCACGGCCGACCCGGAGGGGGAGAGCGGCCTGCCGCTGGCCGTGTGATCCCGTCGCGCCCCGGGGTGCGCGACACCGCATGGGCCCGCCCCGGGCGGCGAACCGGCCGGACGGCACCGGACCGGACCGCGCGGCGGGCCCGGCGCGTGGCGGCTCCCACATCCTGGACGGAATGGGCCGCACCGCCCGACGGGACGCCTAGACTGCTCAGTCGCGCCTCCGTGCGGGGGCGGACGACACGAAAGGCACGTTGACGGGTGTTCCAGGATTCCCCCATCTACGACCGACTCGTCGCCGAGTGCGGCGACGTCCCCGCGCAGGTGCGCGGGGAGGCCGAGCGCCTGCACCGGGAACTGGAGGTCGTCATGCGCCCGCTGCGCACGCAGGGCCACCTCCCAGGCCATCTGCCCGGCACCGACCGGCCACCGCCCTCCCCGGGGGCGGGCTGGCAGCGCACCGCTCTGCTGCCCGGACCGCGCCCGAACTGACGTACACCCCCGCTCGTCGCCCCGCCGCCCCCGTGCCGTCCGCTCACCGCTTCCGCGGGACCCGGTCGGACCGGCCGCCGGCGGCGGAGCGGGCGGACGGCCGACCCGCCGCCCCCCACCCCGGCCGGGCCGTCCGGCCGCCGGGCCTCCCCGGCCACCACCCGCGCCCTGCCCCCGGGCCGGAGCCGTCATCCGGCGCACCGGCTTCCGGACGCCGCTCCCCGCCCCCTCCCCGCCCGCCGAGCGCGCCCCGGGTCGAGCGCAGCGCGAGCAGCAGCACACCGATGTCGTCGAGATAGACCGGGTCCGGAAGCAGATCGGCAGGGAGCACCAGATAGAGGACGGCTCCCCAGAAGACCCACCGGGGCCCCGCCGGCAGCCCCGCGCGCACCAGGTCCCGCCGGGCGCGCACCAGCCGCACCAGCACCGCCACCGCGACGGCCAGCACGGCCGCCGCCGCGAGCGCCAGCCCCGTCACGATCACCACCGTGGACGTGTCCATCCGGCCCCTTCCGCCACGGGCGCGCGGCGCGCGCCCTCCTCCGTCCGTCTTCCCCGGCACGGCCCCGGCGGTGCCGTCCGCCGCCTCCCTCATCCCCGTGGCGCATCAGGAGTGGCACCCGGCGGCGGACCCGCCTAGTAATGGTCACCACACCACGCGTGTCGCACATCGGGGAGCAGGGCGGCACCCCCTCACACGGAGAGATGATGACCACCGGCTCTTCCTCACCTCGCTCGTCCGCGGACGACATAGCCCTCCTCGACCCGCCCGCCGCGCCCACCACCTGCGGCACCGGAACCCTCCGGCCCGGCCCCGCCGCCGGGGAACGGCCCCCGGAACCCGGACCGGGCGAACCCTGCCCCGCGGCCCACGGCGACCCCGTGGGCGACCTGGTGCGCGCCGCGGTGGCCGACCGGCCGCTGGAGGAGGTCGTCGACCTGATCACCGCGCTGGAGCTGTCGCCCCGGTACCAGAGTGCCACCGCCGACGCGCTCCGCGCGGTCGGCGTCCACCGCCCCGTGGAGGACGTGGCCCGGCTGGCCGTCCTCCTGACCCGGCCCCCGCGCCGCCCCGACGGCGCCGACGAGGCGGTCCGCGCGGCGGTCCGCAGCCGCTCGGTGGAGGACGTCACCCGCCTCGTCGACCTGCTGCACCGCGCCCCTCTGGAACCGCGCTGCGGCCAGGAGGCCGTGCGCACCGCCGCCCTCGGCAGGCCCGTCACCGAACTGGTCGAACTGATCGGCCGCCTGGCCGACGAACGGCAGGGGGCCCCCGACCCGGGCCGCCGCCCGCCGGCCGGGGAGGGCCCGGACGGCACCCGCGCGGGCGACCGGCCCCGGCGTCCCGCCGCGCGCGGCGGCTCGACCGGCGTCCTCTGCGGCCGCGTCCTGCGCCGCGTACTGGGCGCCGGACGCCGCCGGTCCCCGCACCGCACCCGGGACCGCGAACCGGCCGCCCCGGCACGGGACCCCCTTCCCGGGCGTCGGCACGCCCTCCCGGTCCGGCGGCCCGCCTCGGCGCCGGAACCCGCCGAGGTGCCCCCGGCCAACGCGCGCACGGCTGACTGGCCGCTCCGGCTCACCGTCGCCCTGCTCGCCTGCTGCGGAGTGGCCCACTTCCCGCCGGACCACGATGGCACCACCGTCCGCGCCTACGCCCTCGCGCTCGGCCTGTCGGCCTTCTGCCTGGCCGTCGCCCTGCTCCTGACCGTGCGCCCAGTCCCCGAGGCGCTCGCCCTGGCGGTCCTCGCCCCGGCGGCGTCGGCCGTCGCCGCACTGCACGCCGCCACCGGGCCCTCGCCGCGGCCGGCCCGAGCCATGGAGCTGGCACTGGCCCCCACCTGGGCCGCCGTCGGCCTCGCCGTCCTGGCCTCGCTCAGCGCGCTCGCCGCCCTCTGCGCCCGGGTCGACGGCCGGACCTCCGAGGGCCGGACCTCCGGCGGGCGGGCCGGGTCACCGGCGACCATGGCCCGGGTCGGCCGCGTCACCCACTGACCTCGCCGCCTCCGCCGCGCCCGCCGGGCCTCGGGCCGCGCCGCCCGGCGCCGGTCCTCCGGCCGCCGCCGACCACCGGCGCCCGGGTTCGGCCACCACCGCGCCCGCCACCGGCGCCCGGGGCCGGCGACCACCGAGCCCGCCACCCTGCCCGCCGTCGGAAGGCCCGCCGCCGGGAAGCCCGGGTACCCGTCGCGGCGGCGGCCGGTGCCGCGGAGGCCGCGCGCCGTCGCCCGCGTCCGGCCGCCGCGTCCTCTGGGACGGCGGCCCCCGCTCCGAGCCACCCGGTCGGTCACCCGTTCCGCCGCGGGGACCGGACGCCCAGCGTGCCCGGCGGATGCCCGTGGTCCAGGAGCCCGGTCAGCACCCGGTCGGGGGTGAGCGGGAGCTCACGGAAGCGGACACCGGTCGCGTGGTGCACGGCGTTGCCCACGGCGGCCGCGGCGCCCACGATGCCGATCTCCCCGATGCCCTTGCCGCCCATGGGGTTGAGCCGGTCGTCCCGCTCGTCGACCCAGTACGCCTCCACGCTCCCCACGTCGGCGTGGACCGGCACGTGATACGACGCCAGGTCGGGCCGGGCGAAGTCGCCGAACGCCGGGTCGACCGGACCGTCCTCGGTGAGCGCCATGCCCAGGCCCATGGTCATCCCGCCGATGAACTGAGAGCGCGCCGTGCGGGGGTTGAGGATGCGACCGGCGGCGAACACACCCAGCATCCGGGTCACCCGCACCTCCCCGGTCACCGTGTCCACCGAGGTCTCCGCGAAGTGCGCGCCGAAGGCGTGCCGGGCGAAGGGGCTCTCGGCGTCGGCCGTCCCCGTGGTGTCGGCGGCGGCACCGACGCCCTCCTCGGGCAGCGGGCCCGCCGTCCCGGCCAGCCGTTCGATGAGCCGCCCGCACGCCTCGTGGACGGCCCATCCCCAGGAGGCGGTACCCGCGGAGCCGCCCGCCACCGGGGCGAACCCGATGTCGCTGTCCGCGATCTCGACGGCCACCCGGTCCGGCCCGACCCCGAGCGCCTCGGCGGCGATCTGCGCGCAGACCGTCCGGGCCCCCGTGCCGATGTCGGTGGCGTTGACCCGGACCAGGAAGTCCCCGCCCGGCAGGGCCCGCGCCGTCGCGGCGCACGGAGCCACCAGCACCGGATACGTGGCCGCAGCCACCCCGGTGCCGGTGAGCAGGGACCCGGCGGCGCGGGTCCCCGGACGCGGGTCGCGGCCGGTCCAGCCGAACCGGCGCGCGCCCTCGCGCAGGCACTCCACCAGGTGCCGGCTGCTGAACGGCCGGCCGCTGTCGGGCTCGGTGTCCGGCTCGTTGCGTATCCGCAGCTCCACCGGGTCGACGCCGAGCCGGACGGCCAGCTCGTCCATCGCGGACTCCAGCGCGTACATGCCGGGGCACTCGCCGGGGGCCCGCATCCAGGACGGCGTCGGCACGTCCAGGGGGACCACGCGGTGCACGGTGCGCAGGGCCGGGGCCCGGTACATCACCCGCGCCGGTACCGCCGCCTGCTCCACGAACTCCTTGATCCGGGAGGTGTGCGTCGTCACCTCGTGCACCAGGGCGGTGATCCGCCCTTCCGCGTCCGCGCCCAGCCGCAGCCGGTGCAGGGTCGGCGCCCGGTGGCCGACGACGGACGGCAGATACCGGCGGGGCAGCGCCACGGTGACGGGGCGGCCGGTGTGCCGGGCCGCCATCACGGCCAGCACCACGTCGGGCCGGGGCGTGCCCTTGGAACCGAAGCCGCCGCCCACGTGCTCCGCGAGGACCCGGACCCGGTCCGGCGGCAGCGCGAACATCCGGGCAAGCTCCCGGCGCACGGCGGTGGTCCCCTGGCTGGAGGTGTGCACCGTCAGCGCCTCGCCGTCCCACCGGGCCGTGGTGGCGTGCGGCTCCATGGGGTGGTTGTGCAGCGGCGGCACCCGGTACTCGACGTCGATCCGGGCCGCCGCCGCGGCGAGCCCCGCCCCGGTGTCGCCGTGCGCGGTGACGGCCGGGTAGCCGCCGTTGGCTGTCTCGGGGACCACGGCGTCGCGGTGCCCCTCGGCGAGGGTCACGTCGAAGCCGTCCGCCTCGTAGGCGACGCGGACGGCGGCGGCGCCCTCCCGCGCGGCCTCCGGCGTCTCGCCCACCACCAGGGCCACGGGCCAGCCCCGGTGCGGGACGCGGGGCCCGCGCAGGACGGCCAGCACGGGATCGTCGGGTTCCGCCGACCGGGGGGCGTTCTCGTGCGTCAGCACCGCCAGCACTCCGGGCAGGGCGAGCGCCGCCGCCGTGTCGACGCCGGCCACCCGGCCGCGCGCGATCGCCGCCGGGACGGGCCGGGCGTGGGCACGGCCGGGGACGTGGTGCTCGGCCGCGTACCGCGCCGTGCCGGTGACCTTCTCCGGTCCCTCCCGGCGCTCGACGGGCGCGCCCAGCGCGGTCTCGGTGCCGGTCATGGGTCCTCCTCGGGGGCGCCCTCGCGGGCGCGGGGTCAGTCCGCGGCGGGCGGTGCCAGCCGGGCCAGTACGTCCAGGGCCAGCCGCCGGGCCAGCGGCACCTTGTAGGCGTTGTCGCGCAACGGCTCGGCGGCGGCCAGCTCCAGCTCCACGGCGTGCTCGAACGCCGCGAGGGTCGGCGCCGCGCCCCGCAGGGCGTCCTCGGCCCGGCGCGCCCGCCACGGCTTGTGCGCCAGCGCGCCGAAGGCGAGTCCGGCCCGCTCCACCACCCCGTCCGCCACGTGCAGCACGGCGGCGAAGGAGGCGAGTGCGAAGGCGTACGACGCCCGGTCGCGGGCCTTGCGGTAGGCGGAGGGCAGCCCGGCCGTGGCGGCGGGCAGGACCACACCGGTGATCAGCTCGCCGGGATGGATCTCGGTGTCCCGCTCCGGATGCTCCCCGGGCAGCCGGTGGAAGTCGGCGGCGGGTATCCGGCGCGATCCCTCCGGGCCGTGCAGCTCCACCCGGGCGTCCAGCGCGGCCAGCGCCACCGCCATGTCGGAGGGGTGGGTGGCGACGCACCTGCCGGAGTGCCCGAGCACCGCGTGATCCCGGTGCAGGCCCTCCAGCGCGCCGCATCCGGTACCGGGCTCCCGCTTGTTGCAGGGCTTGGTGACGTCCTGGAAGTACGGGCAGCGGGTGCGCTGCAGCAGGTTGCCGCCGGTGGTCGCGGCGTTGCGCAACTGCGCGGAGGCGCCCGCCAGCACCGCCTGGGACAACGCCGGATAGCGGTCCCGGACCGCGGGGTGCGCCGCGAGGTCGCTGTTGCGGACGGTGGCCCCGACGCGCAGCGAACCGTCCGGCAGCTCCTCCACCGCGTCCAGCGGCAGCCGGGTGATGTCGACCAGCGCGCCGGGTGTCTCGACTCCGAGCTTCATCAGGTCGACGAGGTTGGTGCCGCCGCCGAGGTAGCGGGCCCCGGGATGGGCGGCGAAGGCGGCGGTGGCCTCCTCGACACCGGTCGCCCGCACATAGGCGAAGGGCTTCACGGGATCACGTCCTCGACCGCGTCGGCGATGCGCGGGTACGCCCCGCACCGGCACAGGTTGCCGCTCAGACGCTCCCGGATCTCGTCCCGGTCCAGCGGCACCGGCCCGCCGGACGGCACCTCCGGGTCCGTGACGTGCGAGGGGTGTCCGGCGGCGGCCTCCGCGAGCGCTCCGACGGCGGAGCAGAGCTGGCCGGGGGTGCAGTACCCGCACTGGAACGCGTCGCGCTCCAGGAACGCCCGTTGCAGGGGGTGCGGCTCCCCGTCCCGCCCGGCGAGGCCCTCCACGGTGGTGACCGAGGCGCCGTCCAGGGCGACGGCCGGGAGCAGGCAGCCGTTGACCCGCCGCCCGTCCACCAGGACGGTGCAGGCGCCGCACTGGCCGTGGTCGCAGCCCTTCTTGGCCCCGGTCAGCCCGAGGTCCTCCCGCAGCAGGTCCAGCAGGACGCGGCGGTGGTCGACGGTCAGGGTGTGCGGGACGCCGTTGACCGTGAGGGCGACCGGTGAGCTGTGGGCGGGTGCGGGTGCGGGTGCGGGGGCGGTGGGGCCGTCGTGGTGCTGGCTGTCCATGGCGTCGGTGACCTTCCGGGACGGGCCGTGCTGTGCGGTCCGCGTATCCACGCAGCGCGGGCTGACACGTGGGGGCGCCCTCGTGCGCCCCGTCCCCATACCCGTTCCGGGGCGCAGGGCGTTCCCCCGTGCTCCCTTCCGGGCGTCCCGGGCTCCCGGGCGCCGCGGGACGGGGGATCACCGGTCGGGCGGCGCGGCGCGCACCGTGCGGGAGGCGTCGTCCACCCGTACGGGGCGGTAGGCGGCGCCCGTGCCGAGGGCACAGTTCACCTTGGGGCCGGGGCCCGCCTGGGATTCCGGGACGGTCGTGTTCCGGGACGGTCGTGCCGCGTTCCGGGTCGCCGACTCCCCCCGGGGGGGGGCGCGCGTGACCCGCGTGGCCGCTTTCCCGAGGACGGCCCGGAGGCGTCGGACCCGGCGGGTGTCAGTCCTCCGAACCGTCCCGCGCCGAGGTCCCGCCGGAGCCGGAGCCGGAGCCGGAGCCGGAGCCGGGTGCCGGGTCGTCGGATCGCCGCCCGTCCTCGCCCGGGTCCTGGGCGCCGTCCGCCGCGGTCCGGGAGGCCCGCCGCCCGCCGCGGAACCGCTCCAGGGTGCGGGTGAACTGCCGCAGCGGGGACGTGCCGGAGCCGCCCGCCTGGCGCCCGGAGGCGCCCGCCGACTGCCGGCAGGCGGCCAGGGCCTCGTTCGCGCGTTCGGCCGCCTCCCGGTACAGGTCACGGGACTCCGTCATCGCCGCCAGCGCCTCGGCGTACATCGCCACCAGCTTGCGCTGCCGGACCAGCTCCTCCTCCGTCGTCAGCAGCCGCCAGTCCTCCCGCAGCGCGGTCAGCTCCTCCTCGGCGCCGTCCGCGAGCGGCCGGGGCAGTCCGGCGAAGGCCGCCACGGCGTCCATCAGCTCCGTGGGCTCCGAGCCGTCCAGGTACACGGTGCGCACCGTGTACTCCGCGGCCGAGTAGCCGTCCGGCGCCGGGCTGCCCGGCAGGACGACCGCGCCGCCGCGCGGCACCTCGGCGCCGAGGTCGGCCAGCGCCCAGTTCACGGCCCGCAACTGCTGCGGGGCCGCCCGGTGCTCCACCACGCGGTGCCGCAGCCCCGGCGGCAGCCGGTCGGCCAGCGGCACCCGGCCCCGGTGGTCGGGGGTCATCGCCTCATGGACGACGACATGGATGTTCCAGGGGCTGCGCCGCGCCTCCTTGAGCAGCCGCCGTACGGCCCTGTCGTCGTCCGGCAGGTTGTTGATGCCGCGCATCCGCAGGCCCGTGGCGATGTCGCGGTCCCAGGTGACGTCGGGGTCGTCGGGCCAGAACATGGTGGCCGGGGACGGCCACGCGGGGTCCCAGGCGTCCTCCGCCTCGGCGAGGAGGGTCCACGCCTGCCCGCCTCCGCGGGGCGGTGCCAGGGTGAGCCGGGCCCGTACGGTGACGGTGTCGGCGGCCCTCCAGCGGGCTTCGAAGACATGCGGCCCGGGGAGCCGGTCGCCGGTCCCCTCCGGAGCGAACTCCTGGAAGTCGTCGAGGACTTGGGCGTCCTTGTGCCGACGGAGGGTGTGCCGCACGGTGTCCTCCGCGGCGGAACCGACATGGCGGCCACGCGCCGGCCACAGCGTGGGCGGGGTCGTGGGACGGGCGGTGGAATGGCTCGGCATCGGTCCATGGGGGTGGCGGTGTACGGGCGGACCCCCAGTATCGCCGTTCCGGGCCGTTTCCGGGAACCCGGGGTCCGGCGGCCCGGCCCGCCGAAGGCGCGTTGACGGCACGGCCGCCGGCCGGAACGCAGGCAGCCGGTACGGTTCGGCACCCTCCGGCCCGACACGGGCACGGAACAGGAGGGCGCCCCTCCTCCCGTTGCCCGAAGGCGTGGCCCCACCCGCGACCGGCCCGTCGCGGCCCGTCGTGGCGTGCGCGGGCCCCGGGTCCGGCCGATCCTGGTCGGCCTCTGGCCTACGGGCCCCGCGCCCCCGCACAATGAGCGGCGCGGGCGGGCCCGCCCACCATCCGCAGAGGGGCGGGCCCGTCCGTGCCCCGCCCGACCGTGCTTCCGCGCGCCCGGGGGCGCACACCCCGCTTCCTCCGCGCGCCCGCCGGGCTCCCTCGTCCATCTGCGCGCGCCCGGGCCGTGGTCACCGTGACCGCGCGCCCGTCCCGGACACGCCGACGGCGCCGGGGCCGTGTGCGGCCCCGGCGCCGTCGGTCGGTGTGCCGGTCAGGCGCCGCTCTCGCGGAGCATGTCCTCCCGCTCGACGAGCTTCACGCGGTCGCGGCCCTGCGGCTCGCCCAGTGCGCGCTCGGCGGCGTCGAGGCTGTGCCACCCGTCCCAGGTCGTATGGCGGACGCCGCGCTCGGCGAGGAAGGCGTCCACGGCCTCCGGGGCGGGTGCGACGGGGGTGTGCAGTCTGCCGTTGGCGTGGTCGTCCAGCAGGCTGGCGACGGTCTCGTTGGCGTCGCCCTTGGTGTGGCCGATCAGGCCGATCGGGCCGCGCCGGATCCAGCCGGTGACGTACGTGGAGGTGAGGTGCTCGCCGGAGTCCTCGATCACCCGGCCGCCCCGGTCCGGGACGGTGCCGGACCCGAGGTCCCAGGGCAGCTTCGGGAGCTGGTCGGAGAGGTAGCCGACGGCGCGGTAGACCGCGCTGACGTCCCAGTCCCTGAACCGGCCGGTGCCCTTGACGTTGCCCGTGCCGTCCAGGGCGGTGCGCTCGGTGCGCAGGCCCACGACCCGGCCGTCCTCGCCGAGGATCTCGGTGGGGGACTCGAAGAAGTGCAGGAACAGCTTGTGCGGCCGGTCGCCGGCGTCACGGATCGCCCAGTTCTCCAGCGTCTTGGCGACCATGTCGGCCTGCTTGTTGCCGCGCCGGGTGGCGATCGAGCCGTCGTCGTAGTCGATGTCCTCGGGGTCGACGATCACCTCGATGCTGGGCGAGTGGTCCAGCTCGCGCAGTTCCATCGGGCTGAACTTCGCCTGGGCGGGGCCGCGGCGGCCGAAGACGTGGATCTCGACGGCCTTGTTCGCCCTGAGTCCGTCGTAGACGTTCGGCGGGATCTCGGTCGGCAGCAGTTCGTCGGCGGTCTTCGCCAGTACGCGGGCCACGTCCAGGGCAACATTGCCGACCCCGAGCACGGCGACCTTCTCGGCCTCCAGCGGCCAGGTGCGCGGCACGTCGGGGTGCCCGTCGTACCAGGAGACGAAGTCGGCGGCCCCGTAGGAGCCGTCGAGACCGATGCCGGGGACGTCCAGCGCGCGATCGGCGGTGGCGCCGGTGGCGAAGATCACGCCGTCGTAGAAGGCGCGCAGGTCGTCCAGGCTGATGTCGGTGGGGTAGTCCACATTGCCGAAGAGGCGGATCTGCGGTTTGTCCATCACCTGGTGGAGGGCGGTGATGATGCCCTTGATCCGCGGGTGGTCGGGCGCCACGCCGTAACGGATCAGACCGAACGGCGCGGGCATGCGCTCGAAGATGTCGATGGAGACGCCGGGGTCGGCGGCCACCTCGGACTTGAGCAGGGCGTCGGCGGCGTAGATCCCGGCGGGGCCGGATCCGACGATGGCTACCCGCAGAGGGCGGGGCATGTTCAGGTTCCCTTCGAGCGGCGACGTATCGACTCGCAGTGAAGCCTAAACTAAGGCAACCCTAAGTCGGTACCTGGGTCCGGTCTATGGCCCCATAAGGCCCGCTTATGGGATGTCACAGAGGGGGTTTTGGTCCCGCCGCCCGGGCCGATCGCCCCGCGGCCCGTGCGGCGGCCCGTGCGACGACTCGTGCGGCGGCCTGTGCGAGCAGCGCAGCGGCACGACCGTCCCGGCGGCGCCCCGGCACGGCCCGTGCGGAGCCGCGTCGGGCCGGCCTTCGCGCAGGCCACGGGTTTGGAACGGTTGCCGTGGGTGACGCGGCCGGGGAACCGCGCACCGCCCCGGCGCCCGTGCCGGAGCGGCGGTCTCGTGAAGGGAGCCCGTGTGGACCCCAACCGGTGGCGGGCTCTCTGGGTGACTCTGGTCGCCGGGTTCATGACGCTCCTCGACGTCACCATCGTCGCCGTCGCCCTGCCCTCCATCCAGCGGGAGCTGGGTGCCTCGGCGGCCTCCGTGCAGTGGATCGTCTCCGGCTACGCGCTGGCCTTCGCCCTCAGCCTGGTGACCGCCGGACGCGTCGGCGACGCCTACGGCAGACGCCGGGTGTTCCTCCTCTCGCTGGCCGGCTTCGTGCTGTGCAGCGCCGCCGCCGGGGCCGCGCCCGGGATCACCCTGCTGGTGGTCGCGCGGCTCGCACAGGGGGTGGCGGCGGGCTGTCTGGCCCCGCAGAACTCCGCGCTGATCCAGCAGCTCTTCCGGGGCGCGGAGCGCGGGCGTGCCTTCGGTCTCTTCGGCGCGACCGTCGGGATCTCCAGTGCCGTCGGCCCCGTCATCGGCGGCCTGATCCTCTCGCTGGCGGGACCGCACGGCTGGCGGTGGATCTTCTACGTCAACGTGCCCGTCGGCATCGTCGCCCTCGTGCTCGGCGCCCGGCTGCTGCCCCGTGTCGAGCGCGGCGGCCGGGGCAGGCTCGACCCCGTCGGCGTGTCCCTGCTGGGCGCGGGGATCCTGGCGCTGATGCTGCCGCTGGTGGTGGCGGACGCCGGAGGGCTGCGCCGGCTGTGGTGGCTGTTCCCGGTGGGCCTGCTGATCCTCGCCGGCTTCACCCGCTGGGAACGCCTGACCGCCCGGCGCGGCAGGGAGCCCCTGCTCCACCCCGGTCTCCTCACCGAGACCCGCGGCTATGCCACCGGTGCCGTCCTGGGCACCTTGTACTTCATCGGCTTCAGCGGGGTGTGGCTGGTGTTCGCGCTGTTCTTCCAGGACGGGCTGGGCTTCTCGCCGCTGCGCTCGGGGCTGGCGGTCACCCCCTTCGCCGTCGGTTCCGCCGTCGCGGCGGCCGTGGCCGGGCGGCTGGTGGACCGGCTGGGCCGGACGCTCACCGTGTGGGGGCTGATCGCCGTCATGGCGGGCCTCGGGGGAACGGCCCTGATCCTCTGGCAGGTCCCCGCCGACCGGGCCGCCTGGGTCGCCGCGCCCGCCCTGCTGATCGGGGGGCTCGGCAGCGGCTGTGTGATCTCCCCGAACGTCACCATGACCCTGCACGACGTCCCGGTGCGGATGGCGGGCGCCGCCGGGGGAGCCCTCCAGACCGGGCAGCGGCTGGGCGGCGCGGTCGGCACCGCCGCGCTGCCGGGCCTGTTCTACCTCACGCTGAACGCCACCGGTCACGACTACCACGCGGCCGTGGCCCTGTCCGTGGGCTCCGGGGTCGCGGCCATGCTCGGTGCCCTGGCCGTGGCCGTCGTCGACCGGCGGCGGGACAGGGTGGAGGACGGCGACCGGACCTGCCCACCCGAGACGGCGCACAGCATCACCCACGCGGGCCAGGGCTGACCGGGAGTCGCGGAGGGGGTGAGAATCGGTGAACACTTCACTGCGAAGTGTTCACCGATTTCTGACACCTGTCGGAGACCGGACCCTCCCTCGGGCCCGCGCGACGCCGCGCCCCTCGGCCGCCCCTCGCCGAGCCGCCGGGTTTGATTCCGGCGACACGGGCGACCCGCAGGAGGAACAGCATCCGAACGCCAGGAGAGGTGAGTACCAGTGGCCGGCAGCGAGAAGTCCAAGAGCCGGATGGAACAGGCCAAGGGGAAGGCCAAGGAGGCGGTCGGCCGGGCCGTCGGCAACGAGCGGATGACCGCCGAGGGCCGGGCCGATCAGGCCAAGGGCGACGTCCGCCAGGCCAAGGAGAAGGGCAAGGACGCGTTTCGGCACTGAGCAGGGGCCCGACCGCCCGGCGAGGTGTCGAGGGCCGGGCGGCCGACAGCGAGTCGGCCGCCCGGCCCTCGCGCGCGCCCGGCGCCGTCCCGGCTCGCCCGTCGCACGCGGGCCCGCTTCGGCTCGACGCGCGGAACCGCACCCGGCTCACTAGGCTTTTCGAGTGTGGCTCACACATTCGACGAACTCGTGCACAAGCGTCGCGCCGCCGACCAGGCACAGCGCCGGGTCGAGGTGCTGCGCGACTCGTACGGACCTCCGACCCAGCACCGATGGACCCCCCGGCAGTCCCATACCTATGAGACCGCGCTGAGGGCCTGGCGCGACCTGGACCGGGACGCGCGGACCGCGATGGCCGAGTACATCAGGGCGGGGGACGAATCGCGGGACCGGGTCGAGACGGGCATCCGCGAGGCCCTCCAGGAAACCGATCCCGGCGCCTGAGGAGCGACCGGGACCCCCGTACGGCGGGCCGGGGGCCGGGCACAGGCTCCGGCCCCCGGCCCCTTCATTCCTCGTTCCGGCCCGGTCCCGCGTCACCGTCGCCCTCACCGGCCACCCCCGGGTCGCTCACCGCCCGTTCGCCATGGTTGTGACGGCTGGGTGTCATGTGTCACGGTGTAGCGCCCTGTGAAGCCGTGCCCACGGCATCGCGACCAGGCGACCGGTGAGGACGACAGGCCATGACGCTGTGGAACGGCCGGGGTGATCCGGACCGCTGCGCGACGTGCTCGGCGCAACCCCCTGCGCCCCCGCCTCCGTCGCCCCCGCCGACGCGGCGCCCGAGAGCCGCGACGAGGTTCTCGGCGTCCCGCGGGCCCGCGCCGCGCACGGGCCGCCGGTGGTCCCTGCTCGACTCCAGGGCGCTCGCCGAGCCCCTGGAGACCGCCGCCCACTCGTCCCGGACCGCGGCGCCGCACACCGCCGCCGCGTGCGACGCGCTCGCCGCCATGCCGACCGCCGCGGGCATCCCGCCGCTGGTCATGTGCCACGTCGCGCACGCCCCCGAGAACATGGGCTCCATCTGCTTCACCGTCGTCCGCGCCAGGGGAGCGGACCCGGTGGCCCCCTGGACCCGCGCCAAGTACGCGGCCGACGTCGCGCCCCTCGCCGTGGGCGGCACCATCACCCACCACCACGCCGTCGGCACCGACCACCGCGACCGCTGCGTGCGTGAGGCCGGGACCCTCGGCGTCCACTCGCCGCGCGCCGTCGAGCGGCGGCCGGACCCCTCCGGCGTGCTCGACCCGGGTGTCCTGCTGCCCGCCGACCGACCGCCCCGTCCCGCCCCGCCACCGGCCCCCTCCGTCCCGTCCCCGTCCCGCACGGCGCGGGCCCGCCACCCCGCCCGTTCCCCGGCGGAGGGCCGGCCCGGCGCCGTCCGCCGGTTCCGAAAGGCACAGCGATGCGACAGTTCACCGCCGTCGTCAACCCCTCCGCGGGCGGTGCCACCGCTGCCACCGCCCTGCGCGGGGTGGCCCGGCTGCTGCGGGAGGCCGGAGCCGGGCTGGAGACGGAGCACAGCGGCAGCCTCGCGCACGCCCGTGAACTCGCCCTGCGGGCAGGGGAGCGGGGCCGGGTGGTGCTCGCCGTCGGCGGCGACGGCATGGCGGGCTGCGTCGGCGGCGCCCTCAGCGGCACCGGGACGCCGCTCGGCCTCGTCCCCGCGGGCCGGGGCAACGACTTCGCCCGGGCCCTCGGACTGTCCGACGACCCGGCCCGGCTCGCCGCCGTCCTGCTGCACGGGGAACCGCGTGCCGTCGACACCATCGAGGTCACCTCGGCGGTCCACGACCGCACGGCCGTCCTCGGCAGCGTCTACGCCGGGGTCGACGCGCTCGCCAACCGTCACGCCAACCGCTCCCGGCTGCTGCGCGGCACCGCCGCCTACTACGCGGGCGCGCTGAGGGCCGTCGCAGGCTGGCGCCCCGCCCGTTACCGGGTCACCGTCGACGGCGCGGAGCACTCCTTCACCGGCTACACCGTCGTGGCCGCCAACTCCGGCTACTACGGCTTCGACCGCCTCGTCGCCCCCGGTGCCCGGATCGACGACGGACTGCTGGACGTCGTGATGATCCACCACGCCCCGCGCCGGCTGTTCTTCGCCCTGATGAACGAACTGGCCTCGGGTGCGCATGTGCGCCGCCCCCAGGTGCGGGTGGTGCGCGGCCGGGAGATACGCGTCGAGGCCGACCGGTCCCTGCCGTACGGCGCGGACGGCGAGGTGGACGCCGTCCTCCCGGTGACCGCCCGGGTACTGCCCGGCGCGCTGCGCGTGCTGCGCTGAAACGCACGAAAACCCTTGCGGGGCGAGGCTGTTCACCCCACCGCATCATCGGCCGAGCGGGCGGGGCGGGGTGACGGCGCGACGGTGGACGGGAGCGGCGGCCCGCCCGCCGCCGTCCCCGCCCGTTCTCCCCGTCAGCCCGTCGGTGTGGTGAAGCGTTCCCACACCCGGTGGGAGCCCAGCAGCTCCGTGATCCGCGCCAGGGCCGCCGTGCCCGAGTCGGCGACGACCACCCCCGGCGCGTCGGCGGGAACGGCCGCCGACGCCAGAGCCGCCTCGCCGCCCGCCCAGACCCCGATGGCCTTGCCGTGCCGGAAGGCCTCCGCCACCAGCAGGCTCACCCGGGGGTCGGTGGTGGAGGGCGTGGCGGGGGACGGCGGCGCCTTGTAGTCCCGGGCGGTGTAGGCGTCCCCGCCCAGCGCGGGCACCCCGGCCAGCAGTACGGCGTCGAACTCGACGGACCGCGCGGTGAGGTAGCTCCGCTGCACCGTCAGCTCCGTGCCGCCGGAACCGAGGGTGCCGCCGGTCGGCGCGACCACCAGCGGGACCATGCCCGCGTCCAGCACGGCCTCCCGCACCGCCGCCACCCCCTCCAGGTCGGCCCCGCCGGTGACGATCCCGATGACCCGCCCGTCGGTCGGCCACGCGCCGCCGACCTGGGACAGGGCGGGGCTCGGCGCCACGTCGGCCAGTGGCACCGTGGGCCCCGGCGCGGGCAGCCCGAGCCCCTCCGCGACCCCCGCGCAGAGCTCCGGGTCGATGTTGGCCAGAACCTGGAGCGTCCGCTCCCGGATGGCCCGCTCGTAGCACTTGCCCAGTTCGAAGGTGTAGGCGCCGATGATGTGCTCGCGCTCCACCGGGCTCATGCTCAGCCAGAACCGCCGGGGCTGGCTGAAGTGGTCGGCGAACGACTCCGGGGCCTCGCGCACCTTCGTCGCCTCCGGCACCCGCACCGGCGCCTCCACGAACGCCCCGGTGTCCGCGCCCGCCGTGAACGGGCAGCCGCCGTCCAGGGAGTTGGGCCGGTACGGCGCCACCCCCCGGTGCACGGCGGTCTGGTGCATCCCGTCCCGCAGCATGTCGTTGACCGGCGCGTGCGGCCGGTTGACCGGGAGCTGGGGGAAGTTGGGGCCGCCCAGCCGGGAGATCTGCGTATCCAGGTACGAGAACAGCCGCCCCGCCAGCAGCGGATCGTCGGTGACGTCGATGCCCGGCACCAGATGGCCGACGTGGAACGCCACCTGCTCCGTCTCCGCGAAGAAGTCGGACGGGTTGCGGTCCAGGGTCATCACCCCGACCGGCTGGACGGGCGCCAGCTCCTCCGGCACGAGGTTCGTCGGGTCGAGCAGGTCGATGCCCTCGAACGTCTGGTCCGGGGTGTCCGGGAAGGTCTGGATGCCCAGCTCCCACTGGGGATGGGCACCCGCCTCGATGGCGTCCGCCAGATCCCGGCGGTGGAAGTCCGGGTCGACGCCGTTGATGAGCTGCGCCTCGTCCCAGACCAGGGAGTGCACGCCCAGCCGGGGCTTCCAGTGGAACTTGACCAGGGTGGTGGCGCCCTCCGCGTCCACCAGCCGGAACGTGTGGACCCCGAAGCCCTCCATCATCCGGTACGAGCGGGGGATTCCCCGGTCGCCCATGAAGAACAGGGTGTGGTGGGTCGCCTCGGTGTGCAGGGAGACGAAGTCCCAGAACGTGTCGTGCGCGCTCTGCGCCTGCGGGATCTCCCGGTCGGGCTGCGGCTTGGCGGCGTGCACCACGTCCGGGAACTTGATGGCGTCCTGGATGAAGAAGACCGGGATGTTGTTGCCGACCAGGTCGAAGACGCCCTCGTTGGTGTAGAACTTCGTGGCGAAGCCCCGGGTGTCGCGCACGGTGTCCGCCGAGCCGCGCGAGCCGACCACGGTGGAGAACCGCACGAACACCGGCGTCTCCACGTCCGCGGCGAGGAACCCCGCCCGGGTCACCCGGGCGGCCGTGCCGTAGCTCCGGAAGACCCCGTGGGCTCCGGCGCCACGCGCGTGCACCACCCGCTCGGGGATGCGCTCGTGGTCGAAGTGCATGACCTTCTCGCGCAGATGGTGGTCCTGGAGCAGCACCGGCCCGCGCGGTCCCGCCTTCAGCGAGTGGTCGGTGTCGTACAGCCGGGTGCCCTGCGCGTTGGTCAGATAGCTGCCGGACTGCGCCACGCGGGCCCGGTCGGCTCCGGTCGGCTGCCCGGTCGGCGACACGGTGGCAGGACCGCCCTGGTCGGGCTTCGGGGGCAGGGGCTCCCGGGGCTCGGTGGGTTCGGCCACGGGGGGCGACTCGACGGCCGGCCTGCCGGGGATCCCGTCCGGCGGCCCGCCGTCGTCGCCCCGCAGGGCGTCGGTGACCTTGTGGGCGGCGCGCCTGAGGGGGTTGGCCTCGCTCATCGGGCTGCTCTCCGTTCTGCTCCGGCCACCGCGCGGCCGGGCGTTCAGCGTTCCGCGATCCGCGGACGGGCCGTGACCGCGTACCCGGACCCCGGGGATCGAGGCATCCCCGCTCCCACCGCCCGTCGGGGGAGGTACGGAGCGCCGGCACCGGAATCGGACCCCGCCGGGCGGGACCCGTCGGCGAACCGCCGGGGGGCCGACACCGGAAAGGCCCGCGTACGCCGTGGTGCGGGAACGCGACAGAGGGGTCTCGCGGCGCGGGTGCGGGGTCGGGTGCGGACGGCGCCTCTCGGGGCGCCCGTACCAGCCTCACCGCCGGACCATCGCCACGCCACCGGGAGAGCGCATCCGGGGGAGGGGGCGTCGGCCCCTCTCTGAAAGGGTGTTACGGCGGAACGCCGGGCCACCGGCACGGGGTGCGGGCTGTCGGGGGCGGCGGGCGTCGGCCCAACGCGTCCGTCGAGCGTCGGCGCGGATTCGTCGGCGCGGTCACCGGTCCGTTCGCGGTGGACCGGTGACCCCCGGTCCGGTGCCGCGCCGGCAGGAGAGGGCGGGCCCGCTCCCGGCCGGTCGCCCCGCCCACCGGCCCGGTGGCCGGGACGGCTCTACGCGCGGCGGCGGCAGTGCAGGAACAGGTGCGATTCCGGGGTGGCGTCGGGATATGCCGGAGTGAACTCGCTCTCCTCCCGCTCCAGGACCTCCAGGCCGGACTCCTCGGCCAGCGCCGTCAGGTCCGGCGCGGTGAAGCTGCTCACCCGCACCCGGTGGCCCATGAAGAGGGCGTCGACGTTCTCGATGTCCAACGGCACCGTCGCCAGGGCGAGATGGCCGCCCGGCACCAGCGCCCGCGTCAGCCGTCCCAGGGTCTCCGTCTGCTCCCGCCGGTCCAGCTGGAGCAGGGAGAAGTAGGCGCAGACCGCGTCGAGCGACGCCTCCTCCAGCGGTTCGTCGCGGATGTCGGCGCAACGGAACGAGGCCGCCGGGACCTGCCGGGCCGCCAGCTCCGTCATCACCGGGGAGACGTCGACGCCCAGCACCCGGTGACCGGCGTCCGCGAGGGTCTCGGCGGTGGGCCGCCCGGTACCGCTGCCGACGTCGAGGACCCTGCTGCCCGGTGCCAGGCGTCCGAGCAGCCATTCCAGGGAACGCCGTCGCGCGGGATCCCCCGCGAAGGCCCTCTCGTACTCGGCGCCCAGCTCGTCGAACACGGTGATGGGGGGCGGGAGTTGCAGGTCGTCGGTCACGAGGGTCCTCCGGTGGACGGCGCGGAACGATGCCGCGGGCCGAGGTGGCCGGGGCATCGTTCCACCACCGGCGCCCCACCGGCAAGCGGCGCCCGGCGGCTCAGCGCAGCGCCTGGTACACCGACGCCGTGGTGTAGCCGTACACCAGGTGCGGGATCAGGTCGGACAGCCACGAGACCCGGTCCCACCGGCCGGGATCGGTCACCCCGAGCGCGGTGGCCGGCAGGTCGCCGCCCGCCATGGCGGCCGCGCCGAGCAGCGGCCCCGCCACCCAGTCCGGCAGCGGTCCGCGCCGCCCCCGCAGCAGCCCGTAGGCCGCGCCCACGCCGAGACCGGTGGCATGCCCGAGCAGAGCGCCGACGGCCTGCTCGCGGTGCGGGCCGGACTCCTCGTCGCCGAGGACCAGCCCCACCCGGTCGGCGACCGCGTCCACGAGGTGGGCCGGCACCTCGCTGGAGCCCCGGCCGCGCAGCAGCATGTCGCCGTAGGAGGTGAGGTTGAGCGCGACGGTTCCGGCCGCGCCCGCGATCAGTCCCTTGATCCAGGATCGCATCCGGTGACTCCTTCGGCACGGGGCGCGGCGGCGCGCGCGGACGGTCACGACCGGCTCCGGGTTCCCCGCCGCGCGGGTCCGAAGAGTGCCCGGAGCTGCCGCACCCCGCCGCACCCGCCCGTCGCGCCGCCGAGGCGCCGGATGAGCGGTGGGCCCGCTCATGCCAGGACCCGCCCCGCGGCCCGGACCACGCCGGTCGGCCTCGCGCCCGTCCGTCGGCCGTCGCGCCCCGAGGCAGGAGTCACCCCTCCTGCTGGGCCCGGGACCGACCACCGTCCAGGGCGAGATCGACCAGCCCCCGCACCAGCTCCCCGTCCAGCGGCGCCTCGCTGAGCAGGACGCGCACGAACAGCGGGCCGCTCACGGCCTCGATCAGCAGACCGGCGTCGGTGTCCGCCGCCAGCTCGCCGCGCCGCACCCCGCGCCGGACCATCTCCCCGGCCCGGTCCAGGCGCTCGCTCCAGAACGAACGGCGCCGGTCGTCGAGGGACGCGTCCTCCTGGGCCTCGACGCTCAGGCGCAGCAGGGCGCGCCCCTGTGCGGTGCCGAGCAGCCCGGCCAGCGCGCCGAAGAACTCCAGCAGGTCCTCCCGGACCCGCCCGGTGTCCGGTATCGGCAGGGCCGTGTCCATCCGGGTGGTGAGCGCGTCCAGGACCAGGTTCTCGCGGGAACCCCAGCGCCGGTAGACGGAGGTCTCGTGCACCCCGGCTGCTCGGGCGACGGCACCGACGGTCGTCGCGGCCAGCCCCTGGGCCGACAGCAGCTCGACCGTGGCGGCGAGCACGGCCCGGCGCATCGGTTCCCCCCGGCGGCGCAGGGGCGGGACGGAGGGTTCCGGAGAGGTCATCGGCCCAGCCTAAAGCAACTCGACCTGCGTTGAGTGCTACGGTTAACGCAAGTCGACCTGCGATGGGGACCGATCGTCCGCCGCCGGGGGTCGCAGCACCAAGGAGGTCATGACATGGCGCAGATGCTCGCCGCCCGCCTGCACGTCCCGAGCCGCACCCTGCGGATGGAGGAGGTGCCCCGGCCGCAGCCCGGACCCGGGGAGGTCCTGGTCAAGGTCGAGGCCGCCGGGGTGTGCCTGTCCGACGTCCACCTCATCGACGGCACCCTCACCCCGCTGCTCCTGCCCGGCGACACCGTCACCCTCGGCCACGAGGTCGCCGGCACCATCGCCGAGACCGGCCCCGGCGTCACGGCCTGGTCGCCCGGGCAGCGGGTCGTGCTGTACGCCGGAGAGGTCCGCGACGGGGTCACCCACACGCGGGGTGTCGACTACGACGGCGGCTGGGCCGAGTACGCACTGTCCTCCGCCACCGCCCTGACCGCGCTGCCCGACTCCATCCCGTTCGAACAGGGCGCGATCATCCCCGACGCCGTCTCCACGCCCTGGGGTGCCATCACCGACACCGGTGCCGTCCGCCCCGGCGAGGCGGCCGGTGTCTGGGGGGCCGGCGGCCTCGGCGTGCACGCCGTGCAACTGCTGCGCGCCGTGGGCGCCTGCCCGGTCGTCGCCGTCGACCCCACCCCGGTCGCCCGCGAGCGCGCCACGGCCGCCGGTGCCGATCTCGCCCTCGACCCCGCCGATCCGGAGCTCCCGCAGGCCGTCGCGGCGGCGACGGGAGGGGCGGGGCTCGCCGTCGCCTTCGACTTCGCGGGGGTGCCGCCGGTGCGCGAGCAGGCCGTCTCCGTCCTCGCCCCCAAGGGCCGGCTGGTGCTGGTGGGCCTGACCGACAAGCCGCTCAACCTCACCGACGGCACCCGCTTCAGCTACCTCCAGCAGCGGGTCCTCGGGCACTACGGCTCCGACATGCCGGTGGCCCTGCCGCAGCTCCTCCGCCTCGTCCAGGGCGGGCGGCTGGACTTCTCCGGCTCCATCAGCGGGGTGCTGCCGCTGGCCGACGCCGCCGAGGCGGTCGCCCGGCTGGAGAGCAAGGAGGGCAACCCGGTCCGTCTGATCCTGCGCCCCTGACCCGCCCCGGGCCACCGGACGGGGACGGCCCCCGCCCCCGTCCGGCCACCGGTCCGATCCGCTCAGATCCGATCCGCTCAGATCCGGTCCGAGCGGTGACGGCGGCGGCGCCCCGGCCGGTGAGCCCGGCTCCGTTCGCGGGATCGCGGTGACCGCCATGGGGCCGACCGGTCGGCATGTCGTCCGCGCCGCCCGCAGGCGTCGCGCCCGGACCGGGCGTCCTTGCTCCACGGCGGAGCGGCGCCCCGGCCGGGGGCACCGCCCGGTCCGCAGAGCGTGGGGTCCTGGGGCCCGGCCTCCCGGGACGCGTCGCTCCCCGCCCGCCCCGGGCACACCTCCCGGCCGTCTATACGATGTCCCCTCGGACAACGGACGGCGGCGGAAGGGAGGCGGGCGGTGACGGATCACCGGCGCCCGAGGCGCAGGGGCCAGGGCGAGCTGGAGGCACTGGTGCTGGCGGCGCTGCGCGAGGCGGACGGCCCCGTCACGGCGGGCTGGGTGCAGGAGCACATGGGCGGCGACCTCGCCTACACCACGGTGATCACGATCCTGACCCGGCTGCTCGACAAGGGCGCCGTCGGCCGCGAGCGCGCGGGCCGTTCCTTCGCCTGGACCCCGGCGGCGGACCAGGCCGGGCTGGCAGCGCGCAAGATGCGCAAGGTCCTGGACGGGGAGAGCGACCGCATGGCCGTCCTCGCCAGCTTCGTCACCGGGCTGGACCCGGACGACGAGCGCCTGCTGCGCGAACTCCTGGAGCACGGACGCGGCCCGGAGGACGTCTGACGCCTCATGGGGTTCTTCGTCTTACTGCCACTGGTCCTGCCGCTGACGGCATGGCCCGTCGCGCGGCTGGCGGAGCAGCATCTGCACCCGCGCACCGCCACCCGCCTGCTGTCCGCCGTGGCCGCCGTGATGGCCCTGTGCAGCACGGTCTGCCTGGCCCTGGTCATGGTGGTCGGCACCGCCCAGCTCCCCGGCAACCCGCTGCCCGACGCCTGGTCCGACCCCGAGGTGCGGGCGGCGGTGCCCCACGACGAGATCATCGGCCGGGCGGCCATACCCGCGCTGTGCGCCGTGGTGGCCGCCTCGGCGCGGGCCCTGTGGCGCCACGGCCGGGTGCGCCGTCGCGCCCACCGCGCGCTCGCCGGACTGCCCGGCCGCGAGGTGGCCGTCCTGCCCGACGCGACGCCCTACGCCTACGCGCTGCCCGGCGGGGAGCGGGACCGGGTGGTGGTGAGCACCGGACTGCTCGGCCTGCTCCGGCCCGGGGAGCGGCGCGCGCTGTTCGCGCACGAGCGGGCCCACCTGGCCGCCCGCCACCACCGCTTCCTGCTCACCGTGCGGCTCGCGGCGCTCGCCAACCCGTTCCTCCGGCCGCTGCGGACGGCCGTCGCCTACACGGCGGAGCGGTGGGCGGACGAGGAGGCCGCCCGGACGGTGGGGGACCGCCGCGTGGTGGCGGTCGCGATCGGCAGGGCGGCCCTGGTCTCGCGCGGCGCCCCGCACGCCGTGTTCGCGGGGCTCGCGGCGCCCGGTCCGGTGCCGCGCCGGGTGGCGGCCCTGCTGGGTCCGGCCCCCGCGGTGCGCAACTGGCCCTCGGTTTTCACCTCGGTGGGCCTGGCGGCCTGGGCGGCGGCGGCCGGGACCGCCGTCTCCGCGATGTCGTCCGCGAACTCCGCCGTCACGATGTTCCTCATCCTCCGCGCCGCGACCCCCCTGTAGCGACCGGGCGGGCCCGGCGGGCGTGACCGCCGTCGCGGCCCGGGGCCGTGGTGGGCCGGCGGGGCGGGGCCATGGTGTGCCGGCGGGGCGGGCGCGGCGGGTCAGTCCATCAGCCCGGCGGCCAGGGCCGCGCCCAGCTCCCAGCAGGCGTCCAGGTCGCCCTTGGCGGGCTCACCGATCACGCTGACCGCCGGGGCGGCGCGCTGCCAGCCCAGTCCCGTGGTGATCGTCTCGATGGCGCGGGCCGCGCCGGTGGTGTCGTTGCCGCCGTGCACGTAGGAGCCGAAGGGCCTGCCTCGGGTCTCGTCCAGGCAGGGGTAGTACACCTGGTCGAAGAAGTGCTTCAGCGCCCCCGAGACGTACCCCAGGTTGGCCGGGGTGCCCACCAGGTATCCGTCGGCCTCCAGGACGTCGATCGGGGTGGCCGCGAGCGCCGCCCGCCGCACCACCCGCACCCCCTCGATCTCCGGGGCCGTGGCCCCGGCCACGACGGCTTCGAGGAGCGCCTGGCAGTTCGGGGACGGCGTGTGATGCACGATCAGCAGAGTGGGCACCTCCGCAGCCTGCCGTCCCCCGCGTTACGACCGCAACACGCGCCGCGCGTCCGGGCCGCGTCCCTCCGGGGGAGACACCCCCGGCCCCCGCCCCGCACGCCGCCTGTCGTCCGCCGGGCACGACGCCTTGCGTCCGCCGACCCGACGTACGGGGGAGCCGCCCGCCCCCGGTACCGGGGACGGGCGGCTCCCCCGTACGGGTGGCGCGGCCGGGCTCAGCCGACCGGGGCGGCCGGGGTTTCGGCCGCCCCGGCGGACTCCTCGGCCAGGCGCTCCATGCCGCTGGTGGTCTTCAGCGGCTTCTCCTTCAGGAACACCACGGCCACCAGCGCGAGCAGCGCGAACGGCGTGGCGACCAGGAACAGGTCGGCGGTGGCCACACCGTAGGCGTGCTCGACGACGGCGCGGATCGGCCCGGGCAGTGTGGACATGTCGGGGACGGTGGTCTCGCCGGAGCCCCCGCCCGGCACGGCGGCGCCGGTCTCCCGCAGGCCCTTGGCGATCTCGTCGCCGACCCGGCTGGCGAGGACGGCACCGAGGACGCTCGTGCCGATGGTGCCGCCCATGCTGCGGAAGAAGGACAGCACGGAGGTGGCCGTGCCCAGCTCGGCGGCGGGCACGTCGTTCTGCGCGGCGAGCACCAGGTTCTGCATCAGCATGCCGACGCCGATGCCGAGGATCGCCATGTAGATGCTGAGCAGCCCGAAGTGGGTGCCCGCGTCGATGGTCGACAGCAGCGCGAGGCCGACGGCCATGATGATCGCGCCCGCCACCAGGTACCGCTTCCACCTGCCGGTCCGGCTGATCACCTGCCCGGCCACGGTGGACGACACCAGCAGCCCCATGATCATCGGCAGGCTCATCAGGCCCGCGACCGTGGGTGACTTGCCCAGGGAGATCTGGAAGTACTGGGAGAGGAAGACGGTCCCGCCGAACATGGCGACGCCGACGAACAGGCTCGCGACCGTGGTGAGTGTCACCGTGCGGTTGCGGAAGATGCCGAGCGGGATGACCGGCTCGGCGGTCCGCGCCTCCACGAGGACGGCGAGCGCCAGCACCAGCACACCGGAGGCGGCCAGGGTCAGGCTCTGCCAGGAGCCCCAGGCGAACTCGTTGCCCGCCAGCGTGACCCAGATCAGCAGACCGCTGACACCGGCGACGATCAGGAACGCGCCGAGCCAGTCGATGCGCACCTCGCGCCGCACGGTGGGCAGCCGCAGCGTGCGCTGGAGCAGCGCGATGGCCAGCAGCGCGAACGGCACCCCGATGAAGAAGCACCAGCGCCAGCCCAGCCACGAGGTGTCGACCAGCACGCCGCCGACCAGCGGACCGGCGACGGTGCCCACGGCGAAGACCGCGCCGAAGATCCCGGCGTACTTGCCGAGCTGGCGCGGCGGGATGATGGAGGCCATGACGACCTGGGCGAGAGCGGTCAGACCGCCCGCGCCGATGCCCTGCACCACGCGGCTGAAGATGAGCAGGCCCACACCGTGCGAGAAGCCCGCCAGCAGCGAGCCGACCACGAACATGGCCAGCGAGAGCTGGAGCAGCAGCTTCTTGTTGAAGAGGTCGGACAGCTTGCCCCACAGCGGCACCGTGGCCGTCATGGCCAGCAGTTCCGAGGTGACGACCCAGGTGTAGGCGGACTGGGTGGCGCCCAGGTCGGCGATGATCGTCGGCAGCGCGTTGGCCACCACGGTCCCGGCCAGGATCGCGACGAACATTCCGGCCATCAGACCGGACATGGCCTGGAGTATCTGCCGGTGGGACATGGCGGCGGGAGGCGCGGCGGCGGGCGCCTGGGTTGGGGTCACGGGATCTCTTTCATGGTGGTCTGGGGCTCGCGAACGAGCGGGGGAGCACGGACCGGGGTCCGGGGGACCGGCCGGCCGGCGTGCGAGGTCTCAGGCGGGAGGCGCCGGAAGGCCGGCGGTGAGGAGGGCGAACGCCTCGTCGAAGACGGGGAGCAGGGAGGCGTCCTCCTGGTGCGTGAACCAGTGCTCCACGCTCGTGCGCACCGCGGTGACCGCGACCGCGGCCAGCAGCCGGGGATAGAGGTCGAGCGCCGCGCGCCGGTCCTCGTGGGACCCGGCACCGGCACCGGCCCAGTCCGCCGCGGCACCGCGGGCGGGTCCGACGGGCCCGGGCGCGGCCGGACCGGACGGGCCGTTCCGGCCGCCGGGGGCGGTGGAGCGCAGCCGGAGCGCGACGGCCTCGGCCAGTTCCGTCTCGTGCGCCATGTGCGCGCACAGCATCCGCACCAGCAGGTGCGGGGCGGTGTGCAGCACCTTGATGTGCAGCCGCCACAGCTCGTGCTGGTGCTCCGCCTCGGCCAGTTCGGCGGTCAGGGCGTCGTGCAGGGCCTCCACCGGGGAGAGCCCGAAGGGCGCGTCCAGTACGGCGCGTCGCATCCGGATGCCCGCGTCCGGGTCGATCGCCACGAAGGCGTCGTCGCGCGAGTCGAAGTAGTTGAAGAACGTCCGCACGGAGACCCCGGCCGCGGCGCTGATCGCCTCGACCGTGACACGGTCCGCCCCGTGCTCCGCGGCGAGCCGCACCGCGGACTCCGCGAGGGCGGCCCGCGTGGCGCGCTTCTTGCGCTCCCGCAGGCCGCCCCCGGGGACGTTCTTCTCGGACATGGCGTGCATGCTATGCAAATCTGCACGCCCTGCAAAATTATTAACCGGCGAGCTGCCGGAGCGTCTCCTCGAAGGGGACGGCGCCCGGCGCGGGCCGGTTGTGCGGCAGCTTCGCCAGCGCGGCGGCCATCCCGCAGGTGTTGGTCACCCCGGAGAAGACCAGGCCCGCGCCGATCGCCCCGGACAGCACGTGCGCGGGCCGCCAGAAGCGCCCCGCCACGAACCCCGCGGCGACCAGGGCGCCGGCGGTGAGGCGGACCTGCCGGTCCATGGGCCACGGCGTCCGGGTCGCCCCGGCGGGCCGCTCGACCGGGTGCCCGGCCGCCTCCCAGGCGCTCGTGCCGCCCTCCAGGGTGGTCGTGGCTATGCCCAGCTCCGACAGTCGCTCGCAGCCCTTGGCGGAGCGGTTCCCGGAGGCGCACACCAGCAGCAGCGGGCCGCGGTCCGCCGCCGCGGTCAGTGCGGACGCCGCCTCGTCGAGCCGGTCCAGCGGCACGTTGCGGGCGCCGGGCAGGTGTCCGCCCGCGTACTCGCCGGGGGAGCGGACGTCGACGACGGTGAAGGAGCCGAGGCGCTCGGCGGCCCGGTCGGCGGTGAGGGTGGAAGTGGTGGTCGTCACGGAGGACATACCTTTCTCTCTGTACTGGCCCCCGCAAGGGTAGGATACCCATGGGGGTATGTGGAGGAGGAAGCGTGGAGCTCGACATGACGGCCGACGAACTCAAGTCGGCGCTGAACCGGCTGCGGCGCGCTCAGGGGCAGCTCGCGGGGGTCATCAGGATGATCGAGGAGGGCCGGGACTGCGAGGACGTGGTCACCCAGCTCGCCGCCGTCTCCCGGGCCCTGGACCGGGCGGGGTTCTCGATCATCGCCACCGGGCTGCAGCAGTGCATGACCAGCGAGGACCCGGCCGTCCGGGACTCGGCGCAGATGCGGGCCCGGCTGGAGAAGCTCTTCCTCTCCCTGGCCTGACCCGGACCGGCGGCCCGCCCGGCCGCCCGCCCCGGCGGCCCGGTTCCCGACGCGGGGGCCGGGCCGTTCGCCGTGCCTGCGGCCGTTCCCCCGGCCACCGCGACGCACATCGCGGCCCCTCCGGGGATCCGGCGCGGCGCGTCCGGCGGGGCCCTCGCGTCCGGGCGCCGTTCGCGAAGGTCGCCGGTCGTCCCGGTCGCCCGGCGTCGAGGTCGTCCGGCGTCGCGGTCGCCGGAAAAGGGCCGGCGGCGGCTCCCGGCTGGTCGGGACCGACACGCGCGGGCGGGGCGCCGGAGGCGGCCGTGGTGCGGGCGACCGCCGTCACCGGGCCGGCGCCGACCGCGGCGCCCCTCGACATCGTCGGCACGCACGCCATCTTTCGACGCCGACAGGAGACCAGCGGGAGCGCGGCGACGTGGGCGGGCACGGCCGCGCGATACCTTATTGCACATCCTTTGCAGGAACACATGATGTGCGAGAGAGGTGGCCGTGGTGGCTCCGGTGGTGCTGGGCATCGAGTCGTCGTGCGACGAGACCGGGGCCGGGATCGTCTCCGGCGGGCGGCTGCTCGCGCACGTCGTCGCATCGAGCATGGATGAGCACGCGCGTTTCGGGGGAGTGGTCCCCGAGATCGCCTCCCGCGCTCATCTCCAGGCGTTCAACCCCGTGGTCAGGGAGGCCCTGGGGCAGGCGGGGATGGGCCTGGAGGACATCGACGCCGTCGCGGTGACCACCGGGCCAGGTCTCTCGGGGGCGCTCCAGGTCGGTCTGTCCGGGGCGAAGGCACTGGCGTACGCCACGGGGGTGCCGCTGTACGGGGTGCATCATCTGGCCGGGCACGTGGCCGCCGACACCCTGGAGCACGGGCCGCTGCCCGACCCGTGCGTGGTGCTGATCGTCTCCGGCGGGCACACCTCGTTGCTGCTGGTGCGCGACCTGGTGCGTGATCCGATCCTGCACCTGGGTGACACCGTGGACGACGCGGCGGGCGAGTGCTTCGACAAGGTCGCCCGCGTCTTCGGCCTCCCCTATCCGGGGGGCCCGGCCATCGACCGCGCCGCCCAGGGGGGCAACCCGTGCGCTGTCGCCTTCCCCCGCCCGCTCCTGGGCTCGAAGGAGCACCCGTACGCGTTCTCCTTCTCCGGCCTGAAGACGGCCGCCGCCCGCTGGGCCGAGCGGCGCCGGGCCCGCGGTGAGGAGATCCCGCTGGCCGACGGCGCCGCCTCGTTGCAGGAGGCGGTCGCGGACGTGCTGACCCGCAAGGCGCTGGCGGCCTGCCGCCAGTACGAGGTGGGGACCCTGGTCGTGGTGGGCGGCGTCGCGGCGAACTCGCGGGTGCGGGCGCTGGCCGAGGAGCGGTGCGCGGCCGCCGGTGTGGAGCTGCGGGTGCCGCCGCTGACACTGTGCACCGACAACGGGGCGATGATCGCCGCCGTCGGCGACCTCCTGGTCCGGGCGGGCGCCGATCCGGCGCAGCTGGACCTGTCCGTCGACCCGTCCGCCCCGCTGGAGCGCGCCGTGCTGCACCCGGCCGCCCAGCCCGCGCGGGTGGCGTGAGGGAAGTGGCCGCGCGTTCTCCGACCGGGGCCGAGCTGCCGGCCCGCGGGGAGGACGTGCGGCGTGTGTACCGGGAGGCGTTCGCCGGTCCGTCGTGGTCGGAGGACGCCTCGACGGCGGGCCGGTCCGTCGACCGGCCGGCGCCACCGCTCGGCCCGGCTTCACCGCCGTCGGCGCCCTCACTGTGGACGACGTCCCGCTCGGCCCGGCCACCGCCCGGACCACGCCCGTCCCGTTTCCGTCCGGCCGCTGCTACCCGCAGGGCGCCGCCGTCCTGGGGGCGGAGCGGACGGCGGGGTGGCTGTGCGAGGGCCGGGAGGTCGACGGGACGGCCGTCGCTCCGTCCGTGCGCGGGCGCGGGGTGGGCACGGCCCTCCTGGACGCGGTCACCGCGGACGCCCCCGGGGGCCGGTGCCGGCTGCTGACCTCCGTCCGCGCCAGCACCACGCCCGCGTTCCGCCGGCGCCGGGGCCGGACACAGGCCGCCCCTCCCGCGCCCGAGGGCAGCGGCCTCGTCGTCCTCCTGGGCCCCGGGCATCAGGCCCGTGCCGAAGCTCCCCATCCGCTCTGACCGACCCGGGGAGCACTCGTGCGTACCGCTGACATCGGCAGCCCCTTCCTCGACCGCTTCGCCGCCCGCGGCCGCGGCGGTCCCGGACACGCGGCCCGGACACGCGGCCCGGACACGCGGCCCTGACACACGGAGAGGGCGCCCGCCACCGGACCGGCCGCCGCGAACAGCGCCCCCGCCCCGGAGCGTCCGGCCCGTCCCGGAACGGCGCCCGTCCCGGCTCCGGGTGACGCCGTCCCGTCCCGGCGCCCGCGCCGTGCCCCCGCTCCCGGATCGCTCCGTGCCCCCGCTCCCGGAACGCCCCGTGCCCCCTTCGGCCCGGCAGGTGACCCGAACGGCCCTCACGGGTACCCGCCCCGTCCCAGCAGGGTGTGGGATGTGCACCGCGGCACCCGCCCCGGCGACGACCGTCTCCCGAACGGGAAAGGACCCCCGATGCCCGCCGACCCGCAGCAGGCGCTCCCCGGCCTCTCCGACGAGGAGGTGGCCGCCCTGGACGCCCACTGGCGCGCCGCGAACTACCTCTCCGTGGGCCAGATCTACCTGATGGCCAATCCGCTGCTCACCGAGCCGCTGAGGCCCGCGCACATCAAGCCGCGCCTGCTCGGGCACTGGGGCACCTCACCGGGCCTCAACCTCGTCCACACCCATCTCAACCGGGTGATCAAGGCCCGCGACCTGGAGGCCCTGTGCGTCTGGGGGCCCGGCCACGGCGGCCCCGCCGTCCTCGCCAACTCCTGGCTGGAGGGCTCGTACACCGAGACCTATCCGGACGTCACCCGGGACGCCGCCGGGATGGCCCGCCTCTTCCGGCAGTTCTCCTTCCCCGGCGGCGTCCCGAGCCACGTCGCCCCCGAGACCCCCGGCTCCATCCACGAGGGGGGCGAACTCGGCTACGCCCTCTCCCACGCCTACGGCGCCGCCCTGGACCGCCCGGACCTCGTGGTCGCCTGCGTCATCGGCGACGGAGAGGCGGAGACCGGCCCGCTCGCCGCCTCCTGGCACTCCAACAAGTTCCTCGACCCCGTCCACGACGGCGCCGTCCTGCCCGTGCTGCACCTCAACGGCTACAAGATCGCCAACCCCACGGTCCTCGCCCGCCTCCCCGAGGCGGAACTCGACGCGCTGCTGCGCGGCTACGGGCACGACCCGCTCCACGTCACCGGCGACGACCCGGCCGCCGTGCACCGCGCCATGGCCGCGGCCCTGGACACCGCCCTGGACCGGATCGCCGCCCTCCAGCGCGCCGCCCGCGAGGACGGCGCCACCGACCGCCCCCGCTGGCCCGTCATCGTCCTGCGCACCCCCAAGGGCTGGACCGGGCCCGCCGAGGTCGACGGACTGCCGGTCGAGGGCACCTGGCGCGCCCACCAGGTCCCCCTGGCCGCCGTCCGCTCCGACCCGGACCACCTGCGGCAACTGGAGGGCTGGCTGCGCTCCTACCGCCCCGCAGAACTCTTCGACGAACACGGCGCCCCCCGCCCCGCCGTCCTCGCCACCGTCCCCGAGGGCCCCCGCCGCCTCGGCTCCACCCCCTACGCCAACGGCGGACTGCTGCTGCGCGAACTGCCGCTGCCGCCCCTGGACACCCACGCCGTCCCCGTCGGCAAGCCCGGCGCGAGCAGCCACGAACCCACCCGCGTCCTCGGCGGCCTCCTCGCCGACGTCATGGCCGCCACCGCCGACCGGCGCGACTTCCGCCTCGTCGGCCCCGACGAGACCGCGTCCAACCGCCTCCAGGACGTCTACACCGCGAGCGGCAAGGCGTGGCAGGAGGAGACCCTGCCCGTCGACGAGCACCTCGACCGGCACGGCCGGGTCATGGAGATCCTCTCCGAACACACCTGCCAGGGCTGGCTGGAGGGATATCTGCTCACCGGCCGGCACGGACTGTTCTCCTGCTACGAGGCGTTCGTCCACATCGTCGACTCCATGGTCAACCAGCACATCAAATGGCTGCGCGTCACCCGCGGGCTCCCCTGGCGCGCCCCCATCGCCTCCCTCAACTACCTGCTCACCTCGCACGTGTGGCGCCAGGACCACAACGGGTTCTCCCACCAGGACCCCGGCTTCGTCGACCACATCCTCAACAAGAGCCCCGAGGCCGTCCGGGTCTACCTGCCGCCGGACGCCAACACCCTGCTCTCCGTCGCGGACCACGCCCTGCGCAGCCGTGACTACGTCAACGTCATCGTCGCCGGGAAGCAGCCCTGCTTCGACTGGCTGTCCATGGACGAGGCCCGGGTGCACTGCGCGCGCGGCGCCGGGATCTGGGACTGGGCGGGCACCGAGGACGGCTCAAGGGAACCCGACGTCGTCCTCGCCTGCGCCGGGGACGTCCCCACCCTGGAGGTGCTGGCCGCCGCCCAGCTCATCCGCCGCCACCTGCCCGGCCTCGCCCTGCGCGTGGTCAACGTCGTAGACATCGCCCGGCTGCTCCCCGCCGGGGAACACCCGCACGGCATGAGCGACTTCGAGTACGACGGCCTCTTCACCCGCGACCGGCCCGTCGTCTTCGCCTACCACGGCTATCCCTGGCTCATCCACCGCCTCGCCTACCGCCGTACCGGACACGCCCACCTCCATGTGCGCGGGTACAAGGAGGTCGGCACCACCACCACGCCCTTCGACATGGTCGTCGGCAACGACATGGACCGCTACCGGCTGGTGATGGACGTCATCGACCGGGTGCCCGGCCTCGCCGTGCGCGCGGCGGCCGTGCGGCAGCGGATGGAGGACACCCGGCTGCGCCACCACGACTGGATCCGCGAACACGGCGTCGACCTGCCCGAGGTGGCCGACTGGACCTGGGGCGGCTGACCGACACCGCCCGCCACACCGTCGAAACACCGGGAGCACCGTGACCGCCACCGCCTCCACCTGGGACTACGAGCACTACGACCCCGAGCGGGAGCGGCTCAGGGAGTCCCTGTGCACACTCGGCAACGGCTACTTCGCCACCCGCGGCGCGCTCGCCGAGTGCGCCGCGGACGACGTCCACTACCCGGGCACCTATGCGGCCGGCTGCTACAACCGGCTCACCTCCACCGTCGCGGGACGCCGGGTGGAGAACGAGGACCTGGTCAACCTCCCCAACTGGCTGCCGCTGCGCTGCCGTCCCGTCGGCGGCGACTGGCTCACCCCGGACACCGCCGAGGTGCTCGACCACCGCCAGACCGTCCACCTCGAATCGGGCGTCCTGGAGCGCCGCACCCGCTACCGGCTCGACGGCGGACGGGAACTGACCCTGCGCCAGTTGCGGATCGTCCACATGGGCGATCCCCATCTCGCCGCGCTGCGCACCGAGTTCACCGTCGAGGGCGGCCACCTCGACCTGGAGGTGGAGGCCGCCCTCGACGGCCGGGTCACCAACGCGGGCGTGCCCCGCTACCGGGACCTCGCGGGCCGCCACCTCACCCATGTGCGGACCGGCACCGCCGGCCCCGCAACGGTGTGGCTGCGCTGCCGCACCCGCACCTCCGACATCCGCGTCGGCATGGCCGCCCGCACCACCGCCGCAACGCCCCTCGCGGTGGGCCGGGGGCACCTGCGGATCACCCAGCGCGCCACCCTGGGCCTCGCCCCCGGGCGCCCCGCCACCGTCGACAAGACCGTCGCCCTGCACACCTCGCGGGACCACGCCATCAGCGACCCCCTCCAGGCCGCCGTGGATCGAGTCGACGACGCCCCCGGCTTCGACGGGCTGCTCGCCGGTCATCGCACCGCCTGGGGGCTGCTGTGGCGCCGCGCCGGGCTGCGGGTCCCCGGCGAGGCGGGCGCCATCCTGCGCCTGCACCTCTTCCACGTGCTCCAGACGCTCTCCCCGCACACCGCCGACCTGGACGTCGGTGTGCCCGCCCGGGGACTGCACGGAGAGGCTTACCGGGGACACGTCTTCTGGGACGAACTGTTCGTCCTGCCCTATCTCAACCTGCACTTTCCGGAGGTCTCCCGGGCCCTGCTGCACTACCGGCACCGCCGTCTGGACCGCGCCCGGGCCGCCGCCCGCGCGCTCGGCCGCCGCGGCGCCCTGTACCCGTGGCAGAGCGGCAGCGACGGACGCGAGGAGACCCAGCGGCTCCACCTCAACCCGCACTCCGGCCGCTGGCTGCCCGACCACTCGCACCTCCAGCGCCATGTGGGCTCGGCCATCGCCTACAACGTCTGGCAGTACTGCGAGGCCAGCGGCGACGCCGAGTTCCTGCACACCAAGGGCGCCGAGATGATGCTGCAGATCGCGCGCTTCTGGGCCGACTCCGCCGTCTGGGACGACCGGCTGGCCCGCCACCGGCTGCTCGGCGTCGTCGGCCCCGACGAGTACCACGACGCCTATCCCGGCGCCGACCGGCCGGGCCTCGACGACAACGCCTACACCAACGTCACCGCCGCCTGGGTCCTCGCCCGCACCCTGGAGGTGCTGCGCGCCCTGCCCGAGCCCCGCCGCCGCGAACTCGTCGAGCGCACCGGCCTGGACGCCGCCGAATCGGAGCGGTGGGAGCACATCTCCCGGACCCTCCGGGTGCCCTTCCACGAGGGCGTCATCAGCCAGTTCGAGGGCTACGGCGACCTCGCAGAACTCGACTGGGACGGCTACCGGGCCCGCTACGGGGACATCCGCCGCCTGGACCGCGTCCTGGAGGCGGAGGGCGACAGCCCCAACAACTACCGTGCCTCCAAGCAGGCCGACGTCCTCATGCTCGGCTACCTCTTCCCACCTGGCGAACTGCGCTCCCTCTTCGCCCGGCTGGGCTACCACCTGGACGAGGACACCTGGCAGCGCACCGTCGACCACTACCTGGAGCGCACCAGCCACGGTTCCACCCTCAGCGGACTCGTCCACGGCCGGATCCTCGCCAGGGCCCGCCGCGCCGAGGCGTGGGCCTTCTGCCAGGAGGCGCTCAAGGGCGATGTCGCCGACCTCCAGGGCGGCACCACCGGCGAGGGCATCCACCTCGGCGCCATGGCCGGCACCCTCGACCTCGTCCAGCGGGGGCTCACCGGACTGGAGACCCGGGACGGCTCCCTGCACCTGGACCCGGTGCCGCTGCCGGAACTGTCGTCGTACGGCTTCTCCGTCCGCTTCCAGGGCCACTGGGGAGTGGAGCTGCGGCTGCGGCACGGCCGGCTGGACATCGCCGTGCCCGACTCCGACCTCCCGGCCCTGGACATCCGGCTGCCGGACCGGTCCGTACGGCTCCGGCCCGGCGACACCTGCCGGCTGGTGCTTCCGAGCTGAGCGGGTCAGCTCCGGAGGTGCTTCACGAGCTGAGCGGGTCAGCTCCAGAGGGGAAGGGTCACCACGCGGGGCGCCCCGTCCGGCGCGCCATCGGTGTAGACGAGGGTGATCCGGGTGTAGTGCTCCTGCCCCGGGTCCTTCTCCCAGGGCCGGGGCTGGTCCAGGCGGACCCGCACCGGATACGAGTGGAAGGTGCCGGCCGCGCAGTAGGGCACGCAGTCGTTGACGACGTTGACGCCCCGGCCCGCGGCGGCCCGCGCGTCCCAGCGCACCCAGCTCATCGAGGCCAGCCTGCTGTTGCCGTCCCCGCAGGCGAGGATGAACGAGGCCGGTCCCACCTCGGGCCGCGAGGCGCAGTCGACCAGGACGGGGTCGCCGCCCCGCCGTGTCGTGGTCCGGTCCGGCGACGGCGCGGCGGAGGCCGTGCCGAGGGGTACTGCGAGCGTGGCGGCGGCACAGAGTGTGACCACTGCCCTCATCGGGTTTCTGCCCATGTCTGCTCCCGGCCGTCTCGGGGTCGCGTGTCTCCGCGCTGTACCGACCGTACGGCCGCCCCCGCGAGCCCACCACTCGGACGGGCTACCCCCACCCCGGAGGGGTAACGGCGGCCCCCGCCGGGACGGGCCGCGGGGTCCCGGCGCGCACGGACCGGCCCGGGGCCCGCGCCGTTCACCGCCCCGAGCTCAGGTCGACGCCCCGCCGGGCCAGGGTGACCACTCCCACCACGATCAGCACCACACCCACGAGTTGGGGCAGCACCCACCAGCCCATGCGCAGGTCCTCGCGGTACAGGACCACGCCGAGCAGCAGGCTCACCGTCGCGTCCCCCAGGGTGAGGGCGGGCTGCGAGGCGACCAGCGGCCCGCCCTGCATGGCGTGCTCCAGCAGCAGCACCGCGCACAGCCCGGCCACCGCGAACCCGTAGGTCTGCCACGCGGTCAGGAACCCCACCACTCCGCCGGCGGACAGCTGCCGCATGGAGTCCTTCATCAGCCCGGCGGTCAGCCCGAACCACACCGCCGTGGAGGCGCCGAGGCAGCCGGCGCGCGCCTTGCCGACGGGCCGCCGCAGCCCCGCCGCGGCCAGCAGCACCGCCGCCCCGGCGCACGCCCCCAGCGCCGGCACCCACCGGTCCAGCGGCACCCGCTCCGTGCCGCCGGAGGGCGCCGCCGACGCGAGGGCGACGCCCAGGCCGACGACCACGGAGCCGACGGCGAGCCAGAGCACCCGCGGGAGCCGTCTGCCGGTCATCAGCGAGGCCAGCAGGAGGGCCAGCGGAAGCTCCAGCACGAACAGCGGCTGCACGAGCGACAGCGGCCCCGTCGCCAGGGCCGCCGCCTGCCCCACCCCGGCGACGACGACGGCCAGCATCCCGCCGAGCCACACCGGCCGCCGCAGCAGATCGAGGAGGAGGCCGGGCCTGAAGCCCCGGGTGCGGGGCACCGTCAGCGCGGCCCGCCGCTGCAGCACGGTGGCCAGCGCGTTGCTGAAGGCGGCGAGGAGTGCGAAGAGCACCGGCAGGACAACACCCATCCTCCGATCCTCGCCCGGCCCCGGCCCGGCCGCGTCGGGTGTCCGGCGGCCGGGTGACGCGGGGCGTCCGTCAGGCGTCGGCCACCGCGGTGTCCGGCGCCGCGGAGGGGGCGTCGGTGGCGGTGTAGTAGACGGAGGTGCCCTGCTTGGTGCGCTGCGCCTGGTTGCGGGCGACGAGCCCCTCCAGGGTGCTGCGGACGACGGTGGTCTTCACGGTGCGCCCGAGGCCGGCGGTGCCGAGCGCCTGGGTGACCTCGGCGGCGGAGCGGGGTTCACCCTGCCCGGCCAGGTGCGCCCGGACCAGTTCGACCAGTGTGGGCTTGGCGGACGCCTCGGCCGCGGGGGCGGGGGCGGCCTCGGTGGCGGCGGGCTTCTTCGCCGGTGCCTTACGGGTGGCCGGCTTCTTCGCGGCGGGCTTCGCCGCCGAGGGCTTCTTGGCCGACGGCTTGCCGCCCGGCCCGGTCGGCGACTTGGCGGAGGACCTGCCCGCCACGCGCTTGCGCCCGCCCGTGGCCCTGGCGGACGCGGACTTCGCCGCCGGGGCGGACTCCTCGGTGCCGGTCCCCTCCGCGCCGGACTCCTTCGCGCCGGACTCCTCCGGAGCGGTCCCGGCGGCCTCGTCGTGGGCGGGCTCGGCGGAGTCACTGACGCGGGGCGCGGGCACGGCCGCCGCCGGAACCCGACCGGTGGACTCGTCCCCGGCCGCCGGTGCCCCGGTCGCGGGGGCGCCGCGCTCCGGCGCGGCGGGTGCCGTGAGGCCCAGGGCCTGCTGCATGTTCACCAGGAGCGCGTGGTCGTGCTGGAGCGCGGCGAGCCGCTGCTGGAGCGCGGTGATCTCGGCGCCGATCCGCTCCTGCTCCCGGACGTTGTGCTCCAGGTCGCCGGAGACCTGGGCGGTGTACTGCGATGCCAGTTCGGTGGCTCGGGCGGTGGTCTCGGACATGGGTCGACTCTCCTCGATTCGCGGCCGTGGAGGCGCGGGAGCAGTTGGGGGGCAGCCGTCGCGAGACGCGATGGGTGCCTGTGGTTCGCCTGCATGGTGTCGGGCCGGTATACCACGTCAGGACACTCCCGTGGTATGTGACGCCCGAGTGGCGGACGGTGAACGACGGGCCCCGGAACGGCCGTCGGTCAGGCGTTCGCCTGGGTGACAGGGGCCGCGCGGAGTCACCCCCAGGTGTACGCACACCCGTCCCGGACTTCCCCGTGGCCGTGTTCCCGTGGCCCGCCACTTCCGGCGGCGCGGCGACAAATCGCCTGCCGAGCACGGCTGTTGGGCACATGTGTCCCGGGGTGGCCGTCCGCGGTCACCCCGGGACACCCGCTCCGGGGACGCCGGGCGCCCCGGCAGGGACGAGTGGAGAGCGGTACGTCCGCCACGGCACGGGCCGGTGACGGTGCCGTGCGCCGCACACGACACCGTGTCCGGCGCGAGGTGAGGTGAACTCGACGGTGAAGGCGCACGGTTGACTCCTCCGATGACATGAGGCGCGCGGCGGTGTCCCGAGGGCCGGGTGACACACCCCCGGAACCGGGTGACACATCCCCGGAACACAGGTGCCCGTCCCCCGCCCGCTCACTCGGATCGCTCCCGGCGGCCCACCTGACCCGGGCGGCGAGCCGCTCCACCTCGCGCGCGCCGCCACGGGCCTCCCGCTCGGCCGGGCGCACCGCCCCGGAGGCCGCTCCGGCACGTTCCCGTGCCGTCCGCCGGTGCTCCCGTGCCCGGCCGAATTCGTCACATGCCGCGCGCAGTTGCCGTTCGGCGTCCGACACCCGTCGCTCGACGGCGGTGTGTTCGGCGCCGGCCCGGCGTCGTCCTGACGTCCACGACCGACTCCACCCCGGCGTCGCGCGGCAGTACCACCAGCGCCGCTCGGTCCGCCGTGCCGTGGCCGAAGGCGACCAGTCGGGGCGGGGAGCCCCCGTCGGGCTCTCCCTGCTGCCTGCCGCTCATCCCTCCTGTCTGCGCGATGCGCGTCCGCTCGGCACACCGCGGCCCCTGGTCCCTGGCCCCCCGGTCCCGGTGTCCGCGCCGCCGACTGCCCCGGCACATCTCCCCGCGACCGTCCCGCACGCCGCCCCGCAGCCGCCCCGGTCCGGGACGATCACCTGTTGCCGCCCCGTTCCCGGGCCGTCCCGGACCGCGCGGAACCGACCCGTCACCCGTGGGGAAAAACCAGGGGCACTCGGGGCGGCTCCGGGGATACCGTCGTCGAATGACTGACGAGGACGGTACGACGGACGAGGACGGTCATTTCGGGGAGCGTGTCGCCGCGCGCTACGACGAGACATCGGCGGACATGTTCGCGCCGGGGGCGGTGGACCCGGCCGTCGACCTGCTGGCCGGGCTGGCGGGCCGGGGCCGGGCGCTGGAGCTGGGCATCGGCACCGGCCGCATCGCCCTGCCGCTCGCCCGGCGCGGCGTCCCGGTGCACGGCATCGACATGTCCCGCGCCATGACCGCCCGGCTGCATGCCAAGCCCGGCGGCGACGGGGTCGGGTCGACCATCGGGGACTTCGCCACCACCCGGGTACCGGGCTCCTTCACGCTGGTGTACCTGGTCTTCAACACCATCAACAACCTGACCACCCAGGAGGCCCAGGTCGACTGCTTCCGCAACGCCGCCGCGCATCTCGAACCGGGCGGCAGCTTCGTCATCGAGGTGGGCGTGCCCGAGCTGCGGCTGCTGCCGCCCGGCCAGAACGCGGTGCCGTTCCGGATCGGCCCCGGCGGATGGGCGTTCGACACCTACGACACCGTCACCCAGGCCATGAGCTCCCACTACGTCACCCTCGTCGACGGCGTCGCCGAGCACCGGGTCTTCCCGTTCCGGTACGTGTGGCCGTCCGAGCTGGACCTGATGGCCCGGCTCGCCGGGCTGCGCCTCACCCACCGGTGGGAGGGCTGGTCCCGGGAGCCCTTCACCCACGAGAGCCGGGGCCACGTCTCGGTCTGGACGAAGCCGGCCGCCTGACCGGCGGCGACGGTGCCGACGAGCGGATCCGACGGCGGTGCCGACACACGACCGGGCGGCGACGGCTCGCGGACCCGGTGACGGGGTGAGGGCGAGGGTGCGACGGCTGGTGGCGGTGGCGCGAACGCGCCGCCCAGGCCCGCCGTCCCGCGTCACCTGCCGCTCCCGCGCCGGCCCGGCCCGCCGCTCCCGCGCCGCCCAGGTGCTGGCGCGCGCCGTCAGCGCCGGGACAGATACAGCCCCAGTGCCCGGTGCAGCACCCGGTTGAGCGGCAACTCCCACTCGCCCAGGTACTCGACGGCCTCGCCGCCCGCCCCGGTCTTGAACCGGAGCAGCCCGAGCAGCGGGTCGTCCTCGTCCAGGCTGTCGGTGATGCCCCGGAAGTCGTAGACCCGGGCGCCCAGCGCGTGCGCGTCGCCGATCATGCGCCACTGGAGGGCGTTGTTCGGCTGTACCTCGCGCCGCCGGGCGGTGGAGGCGCCGTAGGAGTACCAGACGTGGTCGCCGACGGTCAGCATGGTGGCCGCGGCGAGCACCTCCCCGTCGTGGTGGGCCAGGTAGAGCCGCATGCGGTCGGGGTGCTCGGCGGTCAGTGCCGCCCACATGCGCTGGAAGTAGCCGAGCGGACGCGGCACGAACCGGTCCCGCTCGGCGGTCTCCGTGTACAACTCATGGAAGGTGCGCAGGTCGTCCGGGGCGCCCCGGACGACCTTCACCCCGGCCTTCTCGGCCTTCCTGATGTTGCGCCGCCACTGCTGGTTGAGCCCGCCCCGGATCTCCTCCAGCGACCGCCCGGCCAGCGGGAGCCGGCACACATGGCGGGGCTGCCCGGGGGCGAAGCCCTCCCCGCCACCGGGTTCCACCGGCCGCCAGCCCGCCCCGCGCAGCCACTCCCCGACGGCGAGGGCCCGGGGGTCCTCCCAGGTGGCCGGGGTCTCGGCGAGCCGGTGCGTCCCGGGGTCGGCGATCGCGGCCTTGACCGCTGCCGCGCTCCACCGGCGCGTGACCACGGGCGGCCCCATCCGCACCGTGAAGGCGCCCAGGCCGCGCAGATGTGCCGCCATCGGCCGCAGCAGGTCCTCGGTCAGCCCGGGGTCGGTCCAGTCGAGGACCGGGCCCTCCGGCAGATACGCCAGGTACCGCCGCAGGCCGGGCAGCGGGCGAAGCAGCACCAGCCCGGCACCCGTCAGCCGGCCGTCCCGGTCGAACCAGCCCAGGCTCGCGGACCGCCACTCCCGCTTCACCTCTCCCCACGAGGGCACCTGGAGATGACTCACGGAGGAACGCCCCGCGACGAAGCGCAGATGCTCCTCACGACTGATCGCCCTCACTTGGTGGCTCATGCGCGCCCTTCCATGCTCCGCCGGACCCCGAGTGGTTCACCCCCAGGGAATACCGCGGGCGGCCGGTCCGCCCGGCCCGCCGGGCTGTTCGGGCGGGAACGGGACGCGGGGGCGGCACACGGTGGCCGGGCCACCCGCAAGGGGTGGCCCGGCCACCGTGTGCCGCCGCGGGCTCAGCCCGTGGTCAGCATGCCCTCCCGCAGTCGGCCCAGCAGGCGGGAGATGAGCCGGGACACATGCATCTGGGAGACCCCGAGGCGCTCGCCGATCTCCTTCTGGGTGAGCTCCTCGACGAACCGCCAGTGGATGATCCGGCGGTCCCGTTCGTCCAGCTCCGCGATCATCGGGGCCAAGGCGTGGAAGTCGTCCACCAGCGCGAGCGCCGCGTCGTCGGTGCCGATGAAGTCCGCCAGCGCCGACTCGCCGTCCTCGCTGCCGTTGATGGCCGCGTCCAGGGAGGCCGAGTTGTAGCCGTTGGCCGCGATCCTGGCCTCCACGACCTCGTCCTCCGGCAGGCTCATCAGCTCGGACAGCTCCTTGGTGGTGGGGTTGCGGCCCAGCCGGCTGCGCAGCTCCTCCGAGGCGCGGGCGAGCTGGACCCGGGCCTCCTGGAGCCGCCGGGGCACGTGCACCGCCCAGGAGGTGTCACGGAAGAAGCGCTTGATCTCCCCCACGATGTACGGCACGGCGAACGAGGTGAACTCCACCTCGCGCGTCAGCTCGAAGCGGTCGATGGCCTTGATCAGACCGATCATGCCGACCTGGACGATGTCCTCCATCTCCTCCGGCCCACGGCTGCGGAACCGGCCGGCCGCGAAGCGGACCAGGGACATGTTCATCTCGATCAGCGTGTTGCGCGCGTACTGGTGCTCGGGAGTGCCCTCCTCCAGGCTCGCCAGCCGGTCGAAGAAGACCCGTGACAACTCCCGTGCGTCCCTGGGCGCCACCTTGGACGGGTCCGCGATCTCCGGCATGCCGGTGCTGCGCCGGGTGTCCTCGGTAACCCGCACGGTCGTCGTCATCTGTTCCCTCCCGCGAATCCGGTCGGCCACGCCGCTTTCCTTCACCGGCCGACGCTCACCCGCCTACCCCGGCTCCCCGCCCGCATGCCTGTCTCTTGCCGCCCGTCCGGCGCTCCCCGTCCGGCACTCCCCGTGCGGCAGTCCGCGCCCGCGCCCGTCCCACCGGCCGGGGAGGGGCCGTGCGACACGGCCGAAGCGGGGAACCCGGCAGGGAAGCGGCGTCCTGGGACAGGGACGGACGGCGACGGAAGGGATGGCGGGACATGTTCGAAGCCGAGAACATCAGGGACTGGCGGGGGCACGACGTCGTCGACAGCGGCGGCCGCAAGATCGGCACCCTGGAATCCATCTACGTGGACACCGCCACCGACCGGCCGGCCTTCGCCACGGTCACCGTCGGCCTGCCGACGCGGCGGCGCCTGGTCTTCGTCCCGGTGGAGAAGGCCACCGTCGGACCGGGCTACGTGAAGGTCACCTACGACCGGGGCCTGGTCAAGGACGCGCCCGGCATCGATCCGGACGGCGAGCTGCTGGCCGAGGCCGAGAGCGACGTCTTCGCCCACTACGACCTGCCCTACCAGCAGGGCAGCAGGGGCGAGCGCCGGCTCGCGCGGCGCTGAGACCGCCGCGCAGGCGCGGAGGGGAGACGGCCCTGGCCCTGTCCCCGCTGTTGCTGCTCGTCGCCGTGGCCCCGGGACTCGTCGGCGTCGTGGTCGAGGGGTCTTCTGCCTCTTCGTCCTCGGCGTCGTCGTCCTGGCGGCCGATCCGGTCCTGCTCGGCGCGCGCATCGGCCGCCGGGGGCCCGCGCGCCGACCGGCACGACCGGGCGCGGGCACGACCGGGCGGAGGTGGGCGGCCCCGTTGGTGGGCGGCCCGCCGGAACGGGGGCCCGCCGCCCGTCGTGCGGGGTGACCGCCCGCGCGGGGCGGCCACCCGGAGCGCACTGCCGGTCAGGAGATCTCCGCGCCGCGCTCGGCGGCCTCCGTCTCGGAGGTGGCGCCGCCCGTCGCCAGGGCGCCGCCCGCGCTCTCCAGATGCGCCCGCACGAACCACTGGAACTGCTCCAGGGCGCGCAACTGGCCGATCAGCAGGTCCTCCGTGGCCGTGTCGATGTCACCGGCCTCCTTCACCGCGGCGCGCATGCCCTCGACGACCCCCGTGTACACCAGGTCCAGCGCGCCGAGGTGGGCGATGGCGTCGGCCCGTCCGATCGAGTAGTCGTCCCAGGTCCGCTCGGACACCAGCGCCCCCGGCGTGCCCTGGGCCACCCCGCCGAGCGCCGCGATGCGCTCCGCCACGTCGTCGGCCATCTCGCGGACGCTGTCGACCTGGGGGTCGATCATCTCGTGCACGGCGATGAAGTGCGGGCCGACCACGTTCCAGTGCACGTGCTTGAGGGTGAGGTGGAGGTCGTTGAAGGCGTGCAGCCGCATGCGCAGCACGCCGATCAGCCGCCCTGCGGCCTCACGCGCGATGCCGGGGACCGTGTACTTCGGGGTCAGATCGTGGGTCATGTCGGACCTCAGCTCCTGATGCGTTGTGTGCGGGTTGTGCCTGTTCACGCGTGCCCCGGTTCGGCGCGTACAGACATCCCGGCGGCACCGGACGCGCCGGTTTTCGGCCATTGGGCGGACGGGCGCCGGGCCGCCGGGGCCCGGCCCGCCGGTCACCGCTCCCCGTGGACCCCGGGCGCCCGGGGCGGGCGCGCGTGGCCGGATCGGGGCGGACGGGGGACCCCGAAGCCTAGGGTGCTCGTTCATGACGGGCTCCCCTTCCTCCCGCGTCGGCTCCGGCGGCGGGGCACTCTGGCGCGACCACCGGTTCGTGCTGCTCTTCGGCGCGCGGGTCGTCTCCGTGCTCGGCAACGGTTTCGCGCGTGTCGCGCTGGCCTTCGCGGTGCTCGCACTGCCCGGGGCCGGTCCCGGCCGGCTGTCGCTGGTCCTCGGCTGCCAGGCGGTGCCGCAACTGCTGTTCATCCTGATCGGTGGAGTGATCGCGGACCGGATGTCCCGTTCGCGGCTGATGGTCCTGGCCGATGTGCTCGGCTGCGGGGCGTACGCGGGACTGGCCGCGATGGTGCTCACCGGCCGCGCGCCGCTGCTCGCGATGTGCCTGCTGGCGGTGGCCGCGGGCACCGCGACGGCCCTGTTCGCCCCGGCGATGGAGGGGGTGCTGCCCTCGCTGGTCCCGGCCGACCGGCTCCAGCGGGCCAACGGCCTGCTGCGGATGGGCACCAACACCTCCCTGCTGCTCGGCCTGTCGCTGTCCGGGATCACCGTCGCCCTGGTCGGCGCGGGCTGGGCGCTCGCCCTCAACGCCGCCTCGTTCGCCGTCAGTGGCCTGCTCACCGCCCGGCTACGGGTGGCGGCGGTGCCCAGGGCGGTGTCCTCGGGATGGGCCGACCTGCGCGAGGGGCGCCGCGAGTTCTTCTCCCGGCAGTGGCTGTGGGTCGTGGTGGCGCAGTACGCCGTCGTCGTCGCCGCGCTCAACGCGAACGCCGGGGTGCTCGGCCCGCTCATGAGCGAGCAGCACTTCGGCGGCGTGCGGGCCTGGTCGGTGATCGTGGCCGCGCAGGCCGTCGGCGCCGTCGCCGGCGCGGGCCTCGCCGCGCGGGTGCGGGTGGACCGGCCGATCCTGGTGGCCGTCCTGTGCACCTTCCCGGCCGCCGTGCCACCGGCCCTGCTCGGGCTCCGGGCCCCGCTCTGGACGATCGCGGCGGCCATGTTCTGCGCCGGGATCGCGGGCGACGTCTTCGGCGTCCTGTGGGCCACGGCCATCCAGCGGCGCGTGCCCGAGGAGGCCCTGTCCCGGGTCAGCTCCTACGACCTGCTCGGCTCCCTCGCCCTCGCCCCGCTCGGTCTGCTCGTCGCCGGGCCCGTGGCGCAGGCGGTCGGCACGGCACCGGCCCTGCTCGGCTGCGCGGCCCTGGTCGTGCTGGCCACGGCCGCGGCCCTGCTCTCACCGCAGGTACGGGACCTGCGCGCCGAGGCGGACCCGGCGCCGGGGGAGCCGCCCTCCGGCCCCGCGTCCGCCGACGTCCCGTCGGCCGACGCCGTGCTCGCCGTCGCCCCGCCCGCGGCCGCGCCCCTCGCGGCCACCGGGCCCGAGGACGCCGCCCGGACCGGCACGGAGTCGGTCGGAGCGGAGACCCCGGCGGAGGTGCCCCGGGCCCGCGGCGGTGCGGGGACGGCGGAGCGGACGGAGAACCCGAAGCGCTCGGAATCCCGGTGACGGGGAGGACGACGGGGAAGCCGGGGCCGGGGCGGGCTGACCGGTCCGGCCGGTCGGCCCGGTGGGACCGGTCGCCCGGTGAGACCGGTGAGACCGGTGAGACCGGTGAGACCGGTGAGACCGGTGAGACCGGTGGGACCCGTGAGACCGGTGGGACGGGGAGGCACCGGCCTCGGGGCCGAGCACTCTGCCGCTGCCGGAGCCGCGCGCGCCCGTCCCCGGAGTCGGACCGCCCTCCTCCGCCCCTGCCGTGCGGCCCCGCACCGCCCTGGTGGACGGCTCCGGCGCCACAGGGCGCACGGTGCGGCGCGCATGAGCCCTGTACGCGCCCCCGTGACGCCACGGACAATGCGCCGGACCGGGGGCCGCCCGTCCGGCGGCGGCCCGGCGCCCCCACCGCGTCCAGGGAGAGGCAGGCCGATCACCGTGCTGCTGAGACTGCCCACGTCCGTGAGCGAGGCGAGGCAATGCCTGGCCGACGGAGCCGTGCCCATCGGCGGGGCCACCCTCCTCTGGGCGGCCTGGCAGCGGGACGGCTTCCCCGAGTCGGCCATGTCCCTGCGCGACCTCCCGGAGGCGAACCGTGTCGAACCCGGGGCGCTGGGCGCGGCCGTGGTGCTGCACCGGATCGACGAACGGGTGCCCGACGTACTGCGCCTGGCGGCGGGCTCCGTGGGCACCGGGGCCGTACGGCGCACCGCGACGGTCGGCGGCAACATCGTGGGCAGCGCCCTGCGGTGCCTGCTCCCTGCGGCCCTCGTCCTCGACGCCACCGCCACCGTGCTCGGACCCGACGGCACCTACGACACCGATCTCCCCGAGGTGGTCGCGAAGCGCGCGCTCCTGCTCGGCCTGCGCTGGAACACCCCCCTGGCCAGCGGGTACGGCAAGGCGGACGCGGCGGCGGGCGGTCCACCGCCGCTGGTCGTCGCCACCGCGGTGCACCCGGGGCCCGGGGGAGGGCGGCGGCTGCGGGTGGCCGTCCGGGACGGCTACGACGTGCTCGACGCCGGCGTCCCGTGCGACGGGGGAGCGGAGCAGGCACTCGCGGCGCTGGACGGCACCGGCCTCGCGGCCCTGCCGTCCGGTGCCCGGGACATGATGCGCCGGAGCGTCACCGGCATCCTGGCGGAGCCGCACGGACGGTGAGGCGGGACCGCCGTGACGGCGGGCGGCCCCCGGGACGGTGACGGCGCGACCCCTCGGCCGCGCCGTCCGTACCGCTGCCCCACCGGGTCAGCCGTTGGCCAGTTCCTTCACCCGGTCCAGCGAGCCGTTGAACTTGTCGTGGTCACCGACGGTCGGCCCGGACGACGTGTACTGCCACATCGTGTGGAACGACCAGCCGGACGGCAGGGGCCCCACCGTCGCGGCGTACCGGGCGATCCACAGCGGGTTGACGGAGCCGAAGCCGCTGTAGTCGCCGGTGCACTGGGTCCACCAGTTGGTGGAGGTGTAGATCACGGCGTCCCGGCCGGTGCGTTCCCGGTAGCGGTCCAGGAAGGCGCGGATCCAGGAGACCATCTGACTGTGCGTCCGGCCGTAGCAGGTGGCCCCGTACGGGTTGTACTCGATGTCGAGCACGCCCGGCAGGGTCCTGCCGTCCTTCGACCAGCCTCCGCCGCGGTCGACGAAGTAGTCGGCCTGGGCGGCGCCGCCGGCGGTGTCCGGCGTCGCGAAGTGGTACGCGCCGCGGATCATGCCCACGTCGTACGAGCCGTTGTACTGCTGGGTGTAGTACGGATTGCGGTAGGAGGTGCCCTCGGTGGCCTTCACGTAGGCCCACTTGACCCCGCTGTTCCAGAGGGTCGACCAGGCGACGTTGCCCTGATGGCTGGAGACGTCCACGCCCTCCGTCTGGGTGACCCGGGACTCCACCGGGAGGCCCCGCACCCCCTCGTGGGCGAGGACGCCGCTGCCCATGTGGGCGGTACCTCGGACGGGGGTCCCGCCGGCATCGCCGGCCGACGCCGGAACGGCGCACAGGGACAACAGGAGTGACGGAGCGGCGAGCAGAGCGCTCGACATGAGGACACGGGAGTGGCGGGAAGCCACGGCTATGGGTTCGCGCATGCCCCCATCCGAGCCGGTGTCGGGCCCGTCCGCATCCGCACTCACCCGGACGGAGGCCCCCGCGCGCACCCGGCGGTGCCCGGAATCCGTCGCCGCGTCAGCGGGGGACGCGTCCGGCCCTGAGGAGGGGTCAGCCGCGTGCGACGGCCCCGGGGCGGTGACCGCGCCGACGGAGGGGCGGCCGCGGCGACGCCCGCCCCGGACCGGGGAGCGGGAGCTGCCGCGGCCGCCGGGCGGGCCCGGACGGCGACGGCGGGCGAGGCCCCCGGCCGGCCCCCGCACCCGGCCTGACCTGGACGGCCCCGGCCGCGCGCGCCGGTACGGCGGTACGGCCGGGGAGTCCGCAGGGGCGGGACGACCCGGCGGAAGGGGGCGCTCGCGGACGCGGGCGGCGCAGGCCGGGAGGGCACCCCGGAGGGCGGGGGAGCGGGCTGCCTCCGGGGTGCGGCGGGCCATCGGCCGCGGGGCTCCGGGCGGGGCCCCGGCCGCGTCTGCGACGGGAGCGGCATGGTGGTCACCCGGCCGCGCCGCGTATGACCCGGACGGGTAACGGCACCGGCCCCGCACCTCCGCCGCCCGCCCCGCTGCGCGCCGCACCCGTCCGTCATGTCGGGCGGGTCCGTCCGCGCACTCGCGGACCGCGTCCGGCGGCCCGTCGCGGGGCCCGGCCGAGCCGGTCGGCCGAGCCGCCGTCGGCCCGGAGACCACGTGACGGGTGCCTTGGGAGCGGGGTGGGCGGGGCGGCGCGGGACGGGGAACGCACGACCAGAACGCCTGTATCACACCGGTTCGTTCGAGTGCCGAAAATCCGGGGAAGTTCGCTCCTGCGCGCGGCCCTGAGGGCGATCCGGCCACGATGAGCATCCGCCTGACTACCATGAGCCACATCCCGCCGCCCGTGAGCGACCGGTCGCCCGGCGGGACCGCCCGAGCCGCCGCGACACATGCCGAGACGCATGCCGAACGGCCCCGCACTCCAGGACCCGAGGGACCGCGGAATGTCAGCCCCTGCACCCCCCAGCCCACCCCGGACCCGGCACTCCGGCCGCTCCGCGCCCACCCCGCTCCTCGTCGTGCTGCCGGCCGCCGCGGCCGCGGCCGGGGCCGCCTGGGCCGCCGCACCCGGCGCCGCCAAGGGCTGGACCGCCACCCTCGCGGTGACGTCCTGGCTCTGTGTCGCCGTGGTCGTCGGCATCGGCTCCCGCCTGATCCGCCGTGCCCACCGCACCGCCGCCGAGCGGACCGCGGAGAACGCCGCGCTCAAGGCGCAGCTCGCCCACGAGAACGCCGGCTGCCTGCACCTCGCCAACGTCGTCCTGCCCGGCGTCACCCGGCGGCTGCGCGAGGGAGCGGGCGCCGACGAGGCCGTCGCGGGCGCCCCCGCCGTCCCCGGCCCCCATCTGCGCCAGGTGCTCCAGAGCTACGCCTCCCTCGCCGAGGACGCCGTCCGCCGGACCGGGGACGCCGAGGCCCGCCACCGGACCGCCCAGCACGAGCTGTCCCTGATCACCACGGAGCTGGACCACCTCACGGGCCGCACCCTGCCCGGGGCCGTGGCCCGACTGCGCGACGGCACCTCGGCCCAGCACGTACTGGCCGAGCTGGACTGGCCGCAGAGCGGCCGACTGCGCGCCCTGTCCGACCTGTTCGTCCGGGAGCTGGCCCACAGCGAGCGGCGCACCGCCGCGGCGCAGGCCGCCTCCGCCAAGTCCCTCAGCCGCGTCCAGGCCAAGGCCGTCAGCATGCTCGCGGACCTCCGCGAGATGCAGGACCGGCACGGCGAGGACGTCCTCGGGGACCTGCTCCGCCTCGACCACAGCACCTCCCAGCTCGGCCTGATCACCGACCGCCTGGCCGTGCTGATGGGCGGCCGCGCCAGCCGGGCGTGGAACAAGCCGATCGTGATGGAGAACATCCTGCGCGGCGCCGTCGGACGCATCGCCGCCTACCGGCGGGTCCGGATGCACTGCTCCACCCGCGCCGCGATCTCCGGGTACGCCGCCGAGGGCGTGATGCACCTGCTGGCCGAGCTGATGGACAACGCCGCCAACTTCTCGCCGCCCATCGACGAGGTCCATGTCTACGTGGAGGAACGTACCGCCGGAATCGTCGTCACCGTCGAGGACAGCGGCCTGCGGATGGCCGACGCCGCGATGCACCACGCCGAGGAGGCCGTCTCCGGACGCTCCACCGATCTCGCGCAGCTCCAGGGCACCAGGCTCGGCCTCGCCGTGGTCGGGCGGCTCGCCGCCAAGTACCGCATCGGCGTCAGCTACCGGCCCTCCTCGCGCGGCGGCACCGGCGTCGTCGTCCTGCTGCCCCCGCAACTCCTCGCCCAGCAGCGGGTACCGGTCCCCGTCGGCGCCGGACGCACCCCCGCCGCGGGCACCCCCGTCGGCGCCCGCAACCGGGGCACCGGTCCCGTCCCCGCCCCCGGGACCACCCCCGTGCCCGCCCCGGCCGCCGGGCACCTGCCCGTCATCCCCCGCCCGGCGGCACCGCCGGACAGCGCGCCGCACCCCCTGGAGAGCACGCCGCCCGCCCGGCCGGTGCCGACCGGCCTGCCCGAACAGCAGGACCGGCACCACCGCCCCGCCACCCCCGGCGGCCTGCCCGTCCGCGCCCCCGGCCGCACGATGGCCGAGGCCGAGCGCGAACGCGGGCAGCAGACCCACGCCGCCCACGACCCCACGGCCCGGTCCCCCTACCCGGAACCGCACGACCGTGTCCCCGCGCTGCCCCGCGACGCGGGCTCCCGCTTCGGCGCCTACCACCGCGGTCGCCTCTCCGGTGCCGCCGGCTCCCCGCCCGGGGGGACCCCGCCGGCCACCGAACCGCCCGCCCCGGCCTGAGGGCCGTCCCCCGGAGCCCTCGCATCCTTCGCGCTCGTGAGAATGGAGGACCGGGCCGGTGACCGCCCCGCGCACCACCGTCCCACCACCCGTCATGCAGACCACCGACAACAGCCTCACCTGGCTCCTGCAGAACCTGCTCGACCGCACACCCGACACCCGCCACGCCCTGGTCCTGTCCCGGGACGGCCTCAAACTCTGCTGGAGCGAACACCTCGCCCTAGACCAGGCCGACCAGCTCTCCGCCATCTGTTCCGGCATCCAGGCCCTCGCCCAGGGCGCCTCCGTGGAGTTCGGCAACGGCACCGGCGGGGTCCGGCACTCCATGACCGAGTTCCACGGCGGCCTGCTCTTCATCGTCGAGGCCGGACAGGGCGCGCACCTCGCCGTCATCGCCGCCGAGGACGCCGACCCCGGCGTCGTCGGCCACCAGATGACCGAACTGGTCGACCAGATCGGGGACCACCTGCGCGCCGAACCCCGCCACGCCCGGAGCACCTCCACGTGACCCGCAGACCCGTGGACACCGGCGAGCCCCAGCGGCTCTACACGGTCACCGGCGGACGCAGCCGCGCCGACGACGCCTTCGACCTCGTCACCCTGGTGGTCAGCGAATGCGCGCCCACGGCCGGCATGCAGTCCGAGCACGCCGAGATCCTCGACCTGTGCCGCCACCCGACGGCCGTCGTCGAGGTCGCCGCGGAACTCGGACTGCCGATCACCGTCATCCGCATCCTCCTCGGCGACCTGCTCGCCATGGGCACCATCACCGCCCGCCATCCACGCCTGGGGCAGTCCGTCGCGTCGCACCCCGATATCGACCTCCTCAAGGAAGTGCTCCATGGGCTCCGCAACCTCTGAGAACCGGGGAACCGCCGGCGGCCGCACGCCCCTCACCGACGCCGCCGAGACCGGACTGAAGATCGTCGTCGTGGGCGGCTTCGGCGTCGGCAAGACCACCCTGGTCCGCTCCGTCAGCGAGATCCGCCCCCTGAACACCGAGGAGGTGATGACCCAGGCCGGGGTCGGCGTCGACGACACCGGCGGCCTCACCGCCAAGACCACCACCACCGTCGCCTTCGACTTCGGGCGCATCAGTCTCAACGACCGGATGGTGCTCTACCTCTTCGGCGCCCCCGGCCAGGAGCGCTTCTGGTTCCTGTGGGACCGTCTCTTCTCCGGCACCCTCGGCGCCGTCGTCCTCGTCGACACCCGCCGGATGGACGACTCCTGGTACGCGATAGACCGGCTGGAACACCACCGCACCCCCTTCGTGGTCGCGGTCAACCGCTTCGACGGGGACCTCGCCCGCCACCCCCTCGACGAGATCCGCCGGGCACTCGCCCTGCCCGACCACGTCCCCCTGATCGACTGCGACGCGCGGGTGCGTGCCTCCGGCAAGAACGTCCTGGTCACCCTCGTGGACCACCTCTACCAACAGGCCCTCGCGCAGGAGAGCGCATCGTGACCGACACCCGTCCCGCCCCCGCGGGTTCCGCCGCCCCGGAGTGCCCCGCCCACCGCGACGCCGTGCACCTCGCCGGACTGGAGTACCAGCAGACACCGTCCGAGCTGTACCGCGACCTGCGCGCCCGGCACGGCACCGTCGCCCCCGTGCTCCTCGACGGCGGCATCCCCGCCTGGCTGGTCCTCGGCTACACCGAGGTCAGCTATGTCACCGGCCACGACGAGCTGTTCGCCCGCGACTCCCGCCGCTGGAACCAGTGGGACTCCATCCCCGCCGACTGGCCCCTCCTGCCCTATGTCGGCCACCAGCCGTCGGTGCTGTTCGCCGAGGGCGAGGAGCACCGGCGGCGGGCCGGTGTGATCACCCGCGCCCTCGCGGTCGTCGACCAGTTCGAGCTGGCCCGCGACTGCCGCCACCTCGCCGACCGGCTCATCGCCGCCTTCGCCGGCAGCGGGCAGGCCGAGCTGATGGGCGACTACGCGCACGCCCTGCCGATGCGCGCCGCCGTCCGCATCTGCGGCATGCCGCACGGCGGCGCCGACACCCGGCAACTCGTCGACGACCTGCGGATCTCCCTGGACGCCGCCGACGGCGACGACCCCGTGGCCGCCTACACCCGTGTCGGCGAGCGCATCCACCGGCTGGTCCGGGAGAAGCGGGAGCGGCCCGGCCCCGACGTCACCTCCCGGATGCTGACCCACCCGGCGGGACTCACCGACGAGGAGATCGTCCAGGACCTCATCTCCGTGATCGCCGCCGCCCAGCAGCCAACCGCCAACTGGATCGGCAACACCCTGCGCCTGCTGCTCACCGACGAACGCTTCGCGCTCAACGTCTCGGGCGGCAGGCTCAGCGTCGGTGAGGCCCTCAACGAGGTGCTGTGGCTGGACACCCCGACCCAGAACTTCATCGGCCGCTGGGCCGTGCACGACACCCAGCTCGGCGGGCGGCAGATCCGGGCGGGCGACTGCCTCGTCCTCGGCCTGGCCGCGGCCAACACCGATCCGCAGATCTGGCCCGAGGCGCACGTCGGCGCGGAGAACTCCTCCCACCTCTCCTTCAGCAACGGCGAGCACCGCTGCCCCTACCCGGCCCCGCTGCTCGCGGACGTCATCGCGCGCACCGCCGTCGAGACGCTGCTGGAGCGTCTGCCCGATCTGGTGCTGGCGGTGGAGCCGGGGGAGCTGACCTGGCGTCCCTCCATCTGGATGCGCGGTCTGGCGGCCCTCCCCGCCCGGTTCACCCCGTCGGTGGTCGCCTGATCCCCCGGCCCCCGCCGCCCGGTCCGGCGGTCCCGTCCCCCGGTCCGGCGGTCACGTCCCCCGTGCCGGTGAAGCGGCGCGCACCGGTCCGAGCGCGGGGGCCGACCGGGGTTCAGGCCGTGCCGGGGGTGAACCGCACCGGCAGGGTGTGCGGGCCCCTGGTGAACACCCCGCGCACCGTCACCGCAGCCCCCTCGGCGAGCCGTACGTCCGGCATCGCGTCCAGCAGATGACCGACCCCAGTCTCCACCTCGGCCTTCGCCAGCAGCGCCCCGACGCAGAAATGCCGTCCCAGGGCGAACGCCAGATGGTCGGCGGCGGCCGAGAAGGCGGTCGTCGTGGTGAGGTCGTCCCGGAACACGTCGAAGCGGTCGGGTTCCCGGTAGCGGCGCTCGTCGCGGTTGGCCGCGCCGATCAGACAGGTGACGGTGGCACCGGCCGGGATGGTGCCACCGGCGATCGACACCTCGGTCGCCGTCTGGCGCATGATCATGTGCACCGGCGGCGACCAGCGGAGCGTCTCGGCGAACGCCCGGGCTATCAGTGTCCGGTCGGCGCGCACCGCGGCCAGTTGGTCCGGGTGCGCCAGCAGATTGGCGAAGATGCCGGAGATGGCCTTGTCCGTCGTCTCGCCGCCCGCCGACAGCAGCAGGCTGCAGAACGCCTTGATCTCCTCGTCGCTCATCCGCACGCCGTCTATCTCGGCGGCGCACAGCGTCGAGAGCAGATCGTCCCCCGGGTTCCTCCGGCGCTCCTGGATGACGGGGACCATGTACTCGGCGAACTCCACCCGGGTGCGCAGCCCGGCGGCCGCGACCTCGGGATCGCCGGAGAGGTTGCCCAGGAAGGCGACGATCGAGGTGTACCAGCGGTGGAACCGCTCGTACTCGGCCTTGTCCAGGCCCAGCATCTCGGCGATGACGTTGACCGGGAAGCGGGTCGCGTAGTCACCGACGAGGTCGGCCCGGCCGGTGTTCCGGAAGGCGTCTATCAGCTCCCGTGAGTTCCGCTCGATCACGGGCATGAACCGGTCCCGCAGCTCCGACCCGCGGAACGCGGGTGCGACCAGCGCGCGCCGCACCGAGTGCGCGCGCCCGCTCAACTGGAGGATCGTCCGGCCGTGCACGGGTTCCAGCTGCCAGTCGTAGTTCTCCGTGGTGAACTCGCCGTCGCGGTCCTTGAAGACGCGTTCCACGTCCTCGTAGCGCGAGACGATCCAGCTCCGGGTTGCTTCGTGCCAGAAGAGGGGGGCGCTGTCCCGCATCACGCGGTACGCCGGGTAGGGGTCGGCCCCGAACTCGGGGGAGAGGATGTCGATGGCCCGCCGCGTGTTGGTGGACATGGTGCTCCTCGGTCGACAACGGCCTTTACAGGACAGGGTATTGACGACCCGTCGGATCGGACAGACCGCGCGCGGCGCCTTGTACGCGCACGCCGGTGGCGCGGGAGGGCGCACGGGGCGGGTGGGGCCCCGGCGGCGTCCGGGCCGTGCGACCGGCCGCCGCCGCGGACCGGCCGGCCGGTCGGCGGCCCGCCTTCCGGGGCGCCTCCGGACCGGCTCGGAGGTGCCTCTTCCGCCGCCCGGGCGGGTGTCCCGGGCGGTGCGCGGGGCGGGATCGGGGGCGGGACGGCACCCCGTGCGGCCGGGAGGTGTGGAGCGGCGGTCGTCGGGTACTCGCTGATTCGGATGGTGTGGGTACATGGCGGCACGGCAAGGGACGGCCGTGCCGCCACCCGCACCCCGACGCCGGTCCGGGGGCGTTGTCAGTGGCGGGTGCGACGCTGGTCGGCATGGATGAGGCGGAGTTCATGCGGGGCCGGGTGTACGGCGCCGACCACGACGATCCGGGGCCACGGGCCAGGCGGAGCTACGCCCAGCTGATCGGCGGCCCGCTGGACGGCCTGCTCCTGGACATCACGCAGACACCCGAGGAGGAACGGGGCGGAGGGGTGTCGCTGGTGACGGAACTGGGCCGCTACGGGCCGGGAGGCCGGGCCGCGTACGCTCCCCGGCCGGGCGATCCGGGCCGTTTCGACTGGCGCGGGGACACGCCTTGACGGGCGGTGGCGGCACATGACCGGCGGTGGCGACACGCCCTGACGGGTCCCGGCCCGTGGTACGCCGGTGGAGGAGTGCTGCTCCCCGCACGTCGGCTTCCGCGCCGGGGCCGCACCCCGGCTTCCGCGATGGCGGCTCGGTGGGCCGTGTTCGCCCGGTGGGCGCCGACGGGCGACCGGGGAGCACGGCCCCGCTGGTTCGCCGGTCCGCCGCGGCCGGATGTCGGCAGGCGGGCGTGGCCGACCGCCGCGCCGGTACTGTCCCCCTCCGGAGGTCGCGCGGTGACGTCCCTCCGCCGCCGGGCCCCGGACCAGCGGTGCCCCCGTGGGGGTGGGCTCATCGGAGCCGGAGCCGGAGCCGGAGCCGGAGCCGGAGCCGGAGCCGGAGCCGGGGACAGGGACAGGGTGGGGCAGGGCGCGGGCGGGCCCGGTGTCAGCGGCCCGTGCCGAAGTCCTGGGTCCACCAGGGCCCGCCGTCCCCCATGCGCACACCGACGCCCAGTTCCTCGAAGGAGCAGTTGAGGATGTTCGCGCGGTGGCCCGGGCTGTCCATCCAGGCCGCCATCACCGAGGTGGCGTCGGCCTGCCCCCGGGCTATGTTCTCGCCCAGCGCGGCCCACTCGTAGCCGGCGGCCCCGACCCGGTCGGCCATGGTCGAACCGTCGGGTCCGGTGTGGGACATCACGCCGCTCGCGGCCATCACGCCGCTGTGCGCGTCGGCGGCCCGGGCCAGCCGTCCGTTCGCCGTGACCGGTGCGCAGCCGGCCCTGGCGCGTTCCTCGTTGACCAGGACCAGCACCCGTTCCCCGGCACGGTCCGCCCCGTCCCGGGCCTCCGATCCGGTGCCGGAGCCCGTCCCCGGTCTGCCCTCCGACCCGCCTCCGCTCCCGGCTCCGTCGACGGGGCCCCCATTTCCCCCGCCGCTCGCCGGTGGAGCGGACGGCCGTCGGGAGGGCGGCGCGTACGCGCCCGGCGGAGCGGCTCCGCCGGTGGCCGACGGGCGCGCCCCAGGGTCGCCGCCGGGTGTGCCGACAGGAGAGGGCTTCGCCCCGGGGGAGGGGGCTCCGCCCGGTGAGCCCGCGCCTCCGTCACCCTTGTCCTTGCCCCCGCTCGCGCTCCCGTCCGCGCCGGACGCCGACGCACCCGGCCGCGGGGACGGCGGGACCGGGGCCGCCGTGGCGTCCCGGCCGCCGACGGTGCCCGGCGCCCCGGCGACGGCGTCCGCGGTGACCCACTCCGCCGGACCGCCGCCCCCGTCCCGGGTCACGGCCAGGGTGAGCGCGGCGCCCGTCGCGACGACGGCGGCGCTCAGTGCCAGCGCGGTCCCGCGCCGTCCCGGCCGCCGCCTCGGGCGCGCGTGGGAACGGGACGGGCGGACGGCTCTGCGGGAACCCATGCGACGGACACCTCGGCTCGACGGACGGCGGGGGACGGGGGTGCGGGCGGGAAACGGGCGACGGGAAGGGACGAAGGGGCAGCGCTGAGGAGGGGGGTATGGGCGTTGCGCCGAGGGAGAGACGGACGGGGGGCGGGGGAGAGACGGACGGGGGCGGGGACGGGAGGGACGCGGGGGACCCCGGTGGACGCGGACGCGCCCACCGGGACCGTGGGGGGTTGCCGAGAGCCTAGGACGGGCACCGTGCCGATACGGCTTCCACGGGGCGTTCTTCAAGGAGCCTTAAGAAAGACGCCAAGGTCCGCTGAGGAACGCCGGGACAAAAGGGGGCACAGGTCACACCGGGCGAGTGGCCCGCCTCATATGGCGTACCGGCGGCGCCGACGACACCATGTCCTTGTCACCGGCAGGGCTGAAGGGATCGACAATGTTCCGCAAGGTGCTGGTCGCCAACCGCGGCGAGATCGCCATCCGCGCGTTCCGCGCGGGCTATGAGCTGGGCGCGCGCACCGTCGCCGTCTTCCCGCACGAGGACCGCAACTCCCTGCACCGGCTGAAGGCCGACGAGGCCTACCAGATCGGTGAGCCCGGACATCCGGTGCGCGCCTACCTCTCCGTGGAGGAGATCGTCGCCGCCGCCCGCCGCGCCGGGGCCGACGCGGTCTACCCGGGGTACGGATTCCTGTCCGAGAACCCGGAGCTGGCCAGGGCGTGCGAGGAGGCGGGTATCACCTTCGTCGGCCCCGGCGCGGACATCCTGGAGCTGACCGGCAACAAGGCCCGCGCCGTGGCCGCCGCCCGGGAGGCCGGGGTCCCCGTCCTGGGGTCCTCCGCGCCCTCCACCGACGTGGACGAACTCGTCCGGGCCGCCGAAGGCATCGGCTTCCCCGTCTTCGTCAAGGCCGTCGCGGGCGGCGGCGGTCGCGGCATGCGCCGGGTCGAGGACCCCGCCCGGCTGCGCGAGTCCATCGAGGCGGCGTCCCGGGAGGCCGCCTCCGCCTTCGGCGACCCCACGGTGTTCCTGGAGAAGGCCGTCGTCGAGCCCCGCCACATCGAGGTGCAGATCCTCGCCGACGGCCGGGGCGACGTCATCCACCTCTTCGAGCGCGACTGCTCGGTGCAGCGCCGGCATCAGAAGGTGATCGAACTCGCCCCCGCCCCCAACCTCGACCCGGAGCTGCGCGACCGGATCTGCGCCGACGCCGTCGGGTTCGCCCGGCAGATCGGCTACCGCAACGCCGGAACCGTGGAGTTCCTCGTCGACCGCGAGGGCAACCACGTCTTCATCGAGATGAACCCGCGCATCCAGGTCGAGCACACGGTGACCGAGGAGGTCACCGACGTCGACCTCGTCCAGGCCCAGTTGCGGATCGCCGCCGGGGAGAGCCTGGCCGACCTCGGTCTCGCCCAGGAGAACATCACCCTGCGCGGAGCCGCGCTCCAGTGCCGGATCACCACCGAGGACCCGGCCAACGGCTTCCGCCCCGACACCGGCCGGATCAGCGCGTACCGCTCGCCCGGCGGCTCCGGCATCCGGCTCGACGGCGGTACCACCCACGCCGGGACGGAGATCAGCGCGCACTTCGACTCCATGCTGGTCAAGCTGTCCTGCCGGGGAAGGGACTTCACCACCGCGGTCAACCGGGCCCGGCGGGCCGTCGCCGAGTTCCGCATCCGCGGCGTCGCCACCAACATCCCCTTCCTCCAGGCGGTGCTGGACGACCCGGACTTCCAGGCGGGGCGTGCCACCACCTCGTTCATCGAGCAGCGTCCCCATCTGCTCACCGCCCGCCAGTCCGCGGACCGCGGCACCAAGCTGCTGACCTACCTCGCGGACGTCACGGTCAACAAGCCGCACGGTGAACGCCCCGCGCTGATCGACCCGTTGACCAAGCTGCCGCCGCTGCCCGCCGGGGAGCCGGCGGCCGGTTCCCGGCAGCTCCTGGCGGAACTCGGCCCCGAGGGCTTCGCCCGGCGGCTGCGCGAGTCGCCGACCATCGGCGTCACCGACACCACGTTCCGCGACGCCCACCAGTCGCTCCTCGCCACCCGGGTCCGCACCCGGGACCTCCTCGCCGTCGCCCCGGCCGTCGCCCGCACCCTGCCCGGTCTGCTCTCCCTGGAGTGCTGGGGCGGCGCCACCTACGACGTCGCCCTGCGCTTCCTCGCGGAGGACCCGTGGGAGCGGCTGGCCGCGCTGCGCGAGGCGGTGCCCAACATCTGCCTCCAGATGCTGCTGCGGGGCCGCAACACCGTCGGCTACACCCCCTACCCGACCGAGGTGACCGACGCCTTCGTGCAGGAGGCCGCCGCCACCGGCATCGACATCTTCCGCATCTTCGACGCCCTCAACGACGTCGACCAGATGCGGCCCGCCATCGACGCGGTACGGGAGACGGGCACGGCGGTCGCCGAGGTGGCCCTGTGCTACACGGCCGACCTGTCCGACCCCGGTGAACGCCTCTACACCCTCGACTACTACCTGCGGCTGGCCGAGCGCATCGTGGAAGCCGGCGCCCATGTGCTGGCCGTCAAGGACATGGCGGGACTGCTGCGGGCACCGGCCGCCGCGACCCTGGTCGGCGCCCTGCGCCGGGAGTTCGACCTGCCGGTCCACCTGCACACCCACGACACCGCCGGCGGCCAGCTCGCCACCTACCTGGCCGCGATCCAGGCCGGCGCCGACGCGGTGGACGGGGCGGTGGCCTCCATGGCGGGCACCACCTCGCAGCCGTCGCTGTCGGCCCTCGTCGCCGCCACCGACCACACGGCCCGGCCCACCGGTCTCGACCTCCAGGCCGTCGGCGACCTGGAGCCGTACTGGGAGGGCGTGCGCAGGGTCTACGCCCCCTTCGAGGCGGGGCTGGCCGCGCCCACCGGCCGCGTCTACCACCACGAGATCCCCGGCGGGCAGCTCTCCAACCTGCGCACCCAGGCCATCGCGCTGGGCCTCGGGGACCGCTTCGAGGACATCGAGGCGATGTACGCCGCCGCCGACCGGATGCTGGGCCGCCTGGTCAAGGTCACCCCGTCGTCCAAGGTCGTCGGTGACCTGGCCCTGCACCTGGTGGGCGCCGGGGTGGCGCCGGAGGACTTCGAGGAGTCGCCGGACCGCTTCGACATCCCCGACTCCGTCATCGGCTTCCTCCGCGGCGAGCTGGGCACCCCGCCCGGAGGCTGGCCGGAGCCGTTCCGCACCCGGGCGCTGCGCGGACGCGCCGGGTCCCGCCCGGTGCCCGAGCTGGGCGAGGAGGACCGCACCGGGCTCGCCAAGGACCGCCGGGCGACGCTCAACCGGCTGCTGTTCCCGGGCCCGGCCCGGGAGTTCGACACCCACCGCGCTGCCTACGGCGACACCAGCGTCCTCGACAGCAAGGACTTCTTCTACGGGCTGCGCCCGGGCACCGAGTACAGCGTCGACCTGGAACCCGGTGTGCGTCTGCTGATCGAGCTCAAGGCCATCGGCGACGCCGACGAGCGCGGGATGCGCACCGTGATGTCGACGCTCAACGGCCAGTTGCGGCCCATCGAGGTGCGCGACCGGGCGGCGGCCTCCGACATCCCGGTCACCGAGAAGGCCGACCGCTCCGACCCCGGCCATGTGGCGGCCCCGTTCGCCGGTGTGGTCACCCTCGCCGTCGCCGAGGGCGACGAGGTCGCCGCCGGCGACACCGTGGCCACCATCGAGGCGATGAAGATGGAGGCCGCCATCACCGCCCCGAAGTCCGGCACGGTGAGCAGGCTGGCCATCAACCGCGTCCAGCAGGTGGAGGGCGGCGACCTCCTCGTCCAGCTCGCCTGAGCGCGGCGGGGACGCGGAGACGCAAGGAGGCGGTGGTCACCGGGCCCTCGGGCCGGTGACCACCGCCTCCTCCGCGTTCACTCGCCCTTCGGCGCCGCCTGCTGGGCCACCTCGAAGGACCACAGCGTGGAACCGGTCGCGGCGGGCCCGGGACGGTCGCCACCGCCCTGGTGCGCCTCTTTGCGGGGGCCCTCCATCCACGCCGTGAAGGACTCCTCGTCACGCCAGCGCGTGTACACGAGGTACTGGTCGGTGCCCTCGACGGGCCGGAGCAGCTCGAACCACTCGAAGCCGTCGGAGTTCTCCACGGAGTGGGCCCGCGCGGCGAAGCGCTGCTCCAGCAGCTCGCGCTGCTCGGCGGGGACGGTCAGCACATTGATCTTGACTACGCTCATGACCTCATCCTGCCATCAGCACGGTTTGCGCCAGGGGTCCAGGTCCGGCTTCTTCAGCATCGAGGACAGCCCCAGGCTGCGCGCCTCGGGGCAGAACCCCCGGGTCGTGCCGGAGTACTCGACGTGGAACACGGCCTTCCCCGCCTCGATGAACGGTGTCAGCCGGTCGCACTCCCCGTACTCGGCGCACTGCTCGTTGACGGCGAAGTCGAACACCTTCACCAGCTCGGGGATCTGCGGCAGGTCGTTCTTGAGCCCCACCGACAGCCCGCGCTCATGGGCGATGTCGGCGATCATGCGGTTGTAGACCAACTGGTCGCGGGCGGTCAGCGGGAAGCCGGACTTGTTGCCGTAGGCCTCCACCAGATCGGGCTCGACCGCGTCGAAGCCCTTGTCCCGGCACATGTCGAAGCGGCGCTCCATGATCGGGCGGAGCACGGAGACCCGGCGGATGTCGAGCCAGCGCTCCCCCGCCCAGCCGTTGGTCCCGCCCAGCACCCGCTCCGGGAAGTCCCCGGCGTCCGGCCGGTAGTCCTCCCAGGCGCCGACGTTGATGTAGCAGATCACCTTGCGTCCGGCCCGGTGGAGCCGGGCGACGTCGGCCGCCGAGTTCTCGAAGCCGTCGATGTCGTAGACGGGCACGTCGGCCGTCTCCTGGACCGGTCCGTTGAGCTGCCACTGCCAGGCCAGCCCCGGCCGGGGCTGCCAGAGGGCGGACCGTTGGCCGGTCTCCGGGGCCGGGGTGTGCCCGGCGCGGTGGCTCTCCTTGCCCGTTCCGTCATCCGTTCCGGTGCATCCCGCCAGCACCAGGGCCGCCAGGGCGGCTCCCAGCGCCGTGCGTAACCAGATCCGGGCGTTCATCGCTGCACTCCTGTCAGTACGGGGGTAAGTCGGGCCCAGGGGTTGGGCAGTTCCCCGGTCACGGGACCGGAGACGGCGGCGCCGCGCTCGGCCGCCGTGCGCACGGCGAGCGGCGCCAGGGCCTCGGGCACGCCGTACACCAGATGGCAGAAGCGCTCCGGTGGGTGGCGCTGCGTCCAGTCCGGGCGGCTGAACGCCGATACGTACGTCGTCCACGAGCCCTCGAAGGTGACGAGCAGATCCGCGAACCGGGCGTAGCCGGGCGCCGGGTGGACCCCCGGGTTCAGCACGACGGGGTCGGCGCCCTGCCGCCGCAGGGCCCGCACCAGCCGCCGGTACTCCGCCAGCCCCGACTCGGCCGCGCTGACCCGGTCGAGGAAGCAGCCGTCGGTCCCGTACCAGCGCTGGTGCCGGGCCAGGTCCTCCAGCACGTCGGGGGCCGGCCGGGTGCCGTAGTCGGTGTCGACGTAGCCCAGCAGCCGGGCCCCCGCCGCCCGCAGCGCCCCGGCCGCCGCGGTGAACGCCGGGTCGGGCGTGTCACCCGGGCCGTCGGCCGGGTTGAGCACCACCGCGTAGGTGCGGTCCGCGGCGGTGATCAGCCGGTGCCAGGCGCCGGGGTCCTCGGCCGGATGGACGTACAGCGGGACGAGGAGGCTCACGACGCCCGGCCCTCGTCCGCGGGCTCGGCGGCCGGTACGGGGCGGTGCGACCACAGCGCGTCCAGGGACTCGTCGAGCGTGTGCGCGGGCCGCCAGCCCAGGGCCTCGCGGGCGGCGCCGATGTCGGAGCACTGCCAGGACACCTGGTCCGAGCGGGACGAACCGGCGCCCCGCTCCTCGATCCGGCCCCGGAACCCGGCGATGTCCGCGAGCGTGTCCACCAGCCGGCGCACCCGGACCGCCCGCCCGCCGCCGATGTTCAGCACCCGCGGCAGCGGGCCGTCGGCGGTCACCGCCCGCTCCACGGCGCCCGCGACGTCGCGGACGTCCACGAAGTCCCGGTAGGCCGAGAGGTCGCCCAGTCTGAGCACCGCCTCCGGGCCGGTGCCCGCCTCGCGCAGCAGCCCGGCGACCCTGCCGGGCAGACCGCCCGCCGGGGCGCCCGGCCCCACCGGGTTGCCGACCCGCAGGACCACCGCGTCCAGTCCGGACACGGTCAGGACCACCGTGCCGGCCAGCTTGGTGGCACCGTAGGCGGTGACGGGACGGGTGGGCGCCGACTCGGCGGTCGGCACCCGTCCCTCGCCGGGCCCGTACTCGGCCGCCGAGCCGAGGTGCACCAGCCGCGCCCCGGGACGGGACCGGCGCAGCGCCGCGCAGAGCACGGCGGGGCCGCGGGCGTTGACCTCCGCGAGGGAGACCGGGTCACCGCTGACGGCGCCCGCGCAGTTGACGACGGCGTCGGGCGCCGCCGCCTCCAGCAGCGCGGCCAGCCGCTCCGCCGGGACGGTGGCGAGGTCGACGGGGACCTCGGCGTCGGGCGACCGGCCGCCGTCGAGCACCCGCGCGCCCGGCAGGGCGCGCAGCCGCTCGGTGACATGGGTGCCCAGGTAGCCGGTGGACCCCAGGACGAGAATGCGCATGCGGTGGTCAGGCTCCCTTGAGCAGCAGCGCCTTGCGGCTGGTGAACTCCGCGTTGGCCCGGTCGTAGTCGTCGGGACGGCCGATGTCGAGCCAGTAGCCGTCGAAGTCGTAGGCGTGCGGCGGATTGTCCGCGCGCAGCAGGTCGAGCACCAACTCGTCGAAGCCCAGGGGCAGTCCGGCCGTGTAGCCGTCGAGCGTGGCCCGGGACAGACCGTACACGCCCATCGAGACCCGGTAGTCCATGCTGGGCTTCTCGGTGAAGCCGACCACCCTGCTGGCGTCGGTGGTGAGCACCCCGAAGTCGATGTGGACCTTGCGGGCGTAGGTGGCGATGGTCAGCGGCGCCCGTTCGGCGCGGTGCCGGCGCAGGACGTCGGCGTAGTCGAGGTCGGTCAGGATGTCCCCGTTCATCACGAGGAAGTGCTCGGGCAGCCGCTCGCGCATGGTGAGCAGCGGCCCCATCGTCCCCAGGGGGCTCTCCTCGGAGGAGTAGTCGACGGTCAGGCCCCACTGGGAGCCGTCACCGACGTAGGCGCGGATGATCTCGCCCAGATGGCCGATGGCGATGGTGCAGCCGGTGAAGCCCGCCCCGGCCAGCTGGCGCAGCACGATCTCCAGGATGGCGTGCTGGTCGCCGATGGGCACGAGCGGCTTGGGCAGCGCCGTGGTGTAGGGCCGCAGCCGGACACCCTTGCCCCCGGCCAGGATCACTGCGTGCATGGGATTCCCCTCGATTCAGTGCCGGTGGTGGTCAGATGTTGTAGATGCCGGTCTTGTAGCGGGCCAGGTTGGCCGGCTCGCGGAAGAACTCGACCGTCTGCGCCAGGCCCTGCTCCAGGTCGTGCCCGGGGCTCCAGCCGGTGGCCTCCCGCAGCCGGGTGGCGTCCGCGACCAGCCGCATCACCTCTGAGGCCGCGGGCCGCAGCCGCTCGGCGTCCTCGCGGACGTCGAGGGAGGTGTCCATCACCTTGCCGATCAGCGCGACGAGGTCGCCGACGGAGATCTCGCCGCCGGTGCCCGCGTTGAGGGTGCGGCCCACCACCCGGTCGGCGGGCGCGGTGCCGACCGCGAGGAACGCCCGCGCGGTGTCCTTGACGAACATGAAGTCGCGGGTGGGCCGCAGGTCGCCCAGGGTGATGGTCCGCTCCCCGGACGCCACCTGGCCGATGACGGTGGGGATCACGGCCCGCATGGACTGCCGGGGGCCGTAGGTGTTGAACGGCCGCAGCGTCACCACGGGGGTGCCGAAGCTGGCGTGGTAGCTGTCGGCGAGCCGGTCCCCGCCCGCCTTCGACGCGGCGTACGGCGACTGGGTGTTGATCGGATGGTCCTCGGTGATCGGCACGGTCTGCGCGGTGCCGTAGGTCTCGCTGGTCGAGGTGTGCACCAGCCGGGGCGTGCCCTGGGCGCGCACCGCCTCCAGCACGTTGAGGGTGCCGGTGACGTTGGTGTCCACGTAGCTGTGCGGAGCGCGGTAGGAGTACGGGATGGCGATGAGCGCGGCCAGGTGGTAGACGCACTCGGCGCCCTCCACGAGGTGGCCGACGGAGCCGGGGTCCCGGACGTCGCCGAGGACGATCTCGACCTGGTCGAGGACCTCGGGGGAGAGGGTCTCCAGCCAGCCGTAGGAGGAGAAGGAGTTGTACTGGGCCATGGCCCTGACCCGGTATCCGGAGGCGACCAGCGCCTCGGTGAGGTGGGAGCCGATGAAGCCCTCGGCTCCGGTGACGGCGGCGAGCGGTGCGGAGGTCACGCGTGATCCTTTCGATCGGTGACGGGACGTGCTGCGGACGGAAGGGGACGGGGAGGCGGCGGCGCGGCGGGGCAGCCCGGTGCCCCGCCACCGGGAACCGGCCGGGGCCGGTTCCCGGCGCGGTGGTCCGGGACGCGGGTCGGTGGAGAGGACGGCGTGACGCCTCGTGGTGCGGCGGGCGGTGGGGACGGGCCGCGGGGACGGTCGGTGGTGCGCCGGGCGCGGGGACCCGGGGCCGCGGGCGGTACCGGGCACGGGGGCCGGCGGTGCCCGCGGACGACGGAGGGCGGTGCGGGGGCGCGGGGACCGGCGGCCCGGGAGGACGGCGGGACGGGGCGCCCCGGTGGTCCCGCGGCGCGGGGCGCCGGCTCGGCGGGATGGGGCGCGCGGGGGCGCCCGGGATCAGGCATGGGCGGCCGGCCGCCCTAGGGTCCGCACGGCGAGCGCCGTCAGGCAGAGCGCCGCCGCGCCGCAGCACAGCGCCAGGACGGTGGCCGCCCCGGAAGCGGGGCCCGACAGCACCCCCGCGGCCGCGCCCGCCGCGGCGGCGAGGCACAGCGCGGCCGGGGGCCAGGCCGTGCCGAACGCCTGGAGCAGCAGTGACACCCACAGGGCCGCCGCCAGCAGGGCCAGGGTGGTGGGATCGGCGTCGACCAGCAGCGCCACCGGGACCAGCGGCCCGGCGTACACCAGCAGACAGCCGGTGAGGACGGCGGCGGAGCGCAGCCGGAAGCCGGCCGGGGTGGCGGTGGCGCGCAGCGCGGCCACGGACAGTCCCCGGTAGCGGTACAGCAGCCACTCGGCCGGGCCCATGCTCACGGTCAGCACGATCACCGCCCACGGGAACTGCCGGCCCATCAGGAAGACCAGCGAACCGGCCGCCAGCCCGAACAGCCCGTACGGCAGCGACTGGAGCAGCCTCGGCCGGGCGGCGTCCGGGACCGGCGGTTCGGCCAGCACGGTGCGCAGCGCCCAGCCGGCCGCGGCCAGGGCGCCGAGCAGCGAGAGCAACGGCAGCCCCGCGCGCAGCGCCGTCCCCGGCTCCCACCAGGGCAGCGTCGCGGCGCCGGCGGTCACCGGGGCCAGCGCGGCCAGCAGCAGCCGTTCCCGGCCCAGCACCAGCAGCACCCCGGCCGCCGCGAGGTACCCGGACTGGACCGCCACGACCAGGGCGGCGGTACCGGACCCGGCCAGCGGGACACCGGCGGCGACGGCCGCCGCTGCGCCGAGCGGCGCCCCCTTGAGCAGGGTGCGGCCCGCCTCCCGGCGGCCGGCCGCCATCCGCAGATACGCCCGGTGGCCCAGGGCCTGGTTCCAGGCCCAGGACACCAGTCCTGCCGTCACCAGCGCCGTCACCACTCCGGCGGACGGCAGCAGCCGTCCGGCCAGCGCGTAGGCGAGACCGGGCAGCGCGAACAGGGCGCCGCGCAGCGCGCAGCGCGCGTGGTCGGGCCGCCAGGGGTCGGCCGGGAGCGGCGGTTCCGGGAACCGGCGGGGTATGCGCGTGTACAGCGCCTCCGCCAGCGAGAAGAGATCGCGGTGCCCGTACCGTTCCCGGATCACCTCCCCGGTGAGCCCCTCGGATTCCAGCAGGGCGGCCACCTCGTAGGCGTGGACGGCGGGGGCGATGCGGTCGGCCAGGTCGGCGGCCAGCCGGTCCACCGCCTCGCGCCGCACCGCCTCGCCGGGCCGGACCAGTGCCAGGGTGTGCTGGTCCGGCAGGTGCAGGGTGAGGGTGCGCTGGTCGGCGAGCCGCAGTGCAAGGGTGTCCTGCTCCGCGCCGCCGGGTTCCAGCGGCATGGGGCCGCTCATCCGGTCGCACTCCTCACCGAGGAGGCGAACTCCCGCGTCACGATGGCCGCTCCGGTCGTCGGTGCGCCGAACGCGGACAGTTCCAGATAGATCGAGCGGAAGGTGTCGATGGTCTGCCGGAGGGTGAACTGCTCGATCACCCGCAGTCGGGCGCCCTCGCCCATGGCGCGGCGCCGCACGGAATCGCCGAGCAGCTCCAGCGCCGCCGAGGCCATGGCGGCCGGGTCGCGGGGCGGGACCACCAGCCCGGTGTCGCCCACCGCCTCCCGGACGCCGCCGACGTCCGTTGACACCGTTGCCCTGCCGCACGACATGGCCTCGATCAGGGTGAACGGGAAGCCCTCGCTGATGCTGGAGAGCATCACGACGTTGCCGGCCGCGTAGGCGTCCTTGATGTCGTCGACCCGGCCCTCGAAGGTGACCGCGTCGCCGTGCCCGAGCTGCTCCGCCAGCGCCTCGCAGCGCTCCCGGTAGGCCTCGCCGCCGCGCGGGGTTCCGCCGAACAACCGCAGTCGTACATCGGGGAGTTGGGACCGCACCTGGGCGAAGGCGCGGATCAGGGTCTCCAGGTCCTTGATGGGGTCGACCCGCCCGGCCCAGCTCAGCACCGGCCGCTCCGGTTCCGGTCCGGCGGGCGGGAAGGCGGCGGGGTCCACCCCGTTGTAGACGGTCCGGATGGCGTCCGGGGCGGCGCCGCCCCGCTCCTCCCAGAGCCGGTTGTAGCGGTTGCCGGGGGTGATCAGGGCCGCCCGTCGGTAGGTCTCCTCGGCCAGCAGCCGGAAGAAGCCCAGCACCAGTGCCTTCACCGGCCAGCGGTAGGGGGCGGTGCGATAGCCCAGATAGCGTTCGCGCAGGTAGACGCCGTGCTCGGTGAGCAGCAGCGGCACACCGTGCCGTTCCAGCGCGGCCAGCCCGGGCAGCACGGCCACACCGCCGCTGACCGCGTGCGCCACCCCGTGCTCGGGTGGCGGCGCGGCCAGCGGACGCAGCGCGTGTTCCAGGAGCGCGGTCGCGGTGACCGCGTCGTGCAGGGTGGGGCGGGCCTCCCGCACGGCCAGCCCCGGCCGGTTCCAGACGGAGGTGAGGACGCCGATCGCCCGGTCGCCGCGGAGGAACGGGCTGAGCCCGCCCTCCGCGGCGGCGTCCGCGAGCCGGTACAGCGCGGGGCCGAACCCGGACTCGGCCCGCGGGTCCAGCAGTGACATCACGAACTGCTCGTAGGCGGCGGCCAGTTGGTTGCCCGCCCGGCCGCGCGGGGCCCGGCCCTGCGGCGCGGGCCCCCACATGGGTACGGACACGACCCGGGAGACGTGGGCTGGCGTGTTCCAGACGACCGGCTCACGGCCGGTGCCGGTGACGGCGATGACGTCGAACCCGATGTCCGGCATGCCGGTCACGAGCTGGTCGCACCAGACGCTCACACCGCCGTGGCTGTGCGGGTAGGTGCCTTCGGTGAGGAGGGTGACGCGCGGCGCGCCGGGGCGCCGCGCGCCGTGGGAAACGTGCATGGATGTGCTCCACGGCCGGGTGTGGGGTGATCGGTTCCGCGACTCAGCGCTGAGCGCCGTACGGCACCTGTTCGGTCACGCCTGCCGGGACGCGCGTGCGGGGAGCCGCGGGCGTCGGGGCGGCCGTGCCGCCGGGGGCGGCGAGTGCGGAGGGACCGGCGGCGGACGTCGGCAGGGTCAGGGAGAGGGTGCCGCCCGCCGGGGAGGTCCAGCCCGAGAGGGTGCCCGCGTAGGCGGAGCCGAAGCCTGAACCGCCGTTGACGGTACCGGTGGGCATGGTGGCCGGGACCGCGGTGCCCGCGGGGGCCTGCACCGTCACGGCGTCACCGATGCGGTACGCGGTGACCTGGCCGGAGTCGACGGCCGTCTTCCAGGTGGAGCGGCGCTTCAGCTCGACGCCGATGTCCTTCATCCGCAGGTTGACCACGGGGGTGTTGGCCGCGAAGAGGCTGTCGTAGCCGCCCAGGACACCGTCGAGGACCGGGTAGGCGATGCGCTCCTCGGCCAGGTTCGACTGGTGGATGAAGTGCGGCTTGGGGTCGTTGGCGAGCACGTGCCCGAGCGCGATCCGGGTCTCCAGCGGCACGATGTAGTCAGCGTACCCGGTGGCGGTGTTCAGCGGCGCGGAGAGGCAGGTGGAGGTGGCGGGGTTGTCCTCGCAGATCCCGCTGCCGCCCTGGGCGCGGCTGGTGTAGATCCAGTTGTACTCGTCGACCTGCTCGGCGGCCTTGCCCGCGTTGTAGAAGACGTTCATCGGGTAGCGGGAGACGGTGGTGGCGGAGCCGACCGTCCGCTGCTCGGGGTCGCGGGAGTTGTCCGAGCCGAGCCAGGCGATGCCGTGGTCGGTGAGGGCCGGGCCGAGGTTGGGGTTGTCCACCGGCTGCTGCGGGAACAGCTTCAGCCCCGAGTGCTCACCGGTGACCAGCTCGTCGTTCTGCAGGGGGAGCTGGGCCGTCTGGCCCCAGGTCCGGTTGAGGGCGATCTCGTCGGAGATCGCGGAGCGGCTGACCCACTGGGTGGCGCCGTTCCGGTCGGTGACGCACTTCCACGGCACCACGCTGATGTCCTGGAGACAGCCGAGGAAGGCGTGCGTGTAGGTGTGGTTGATCCACCGGAAGGCGTTCCGGTCGGTGATCAGCTTGTCCGCGAGCGGGTCGGCGCCGTTGTTGTCCTCGCGGTGGTCGACGCTGCCGGAGGCGTTGTACGCCAGGTCCAGGGTGATGCCGCGGCTGCTCTGCCAGGCGGCGGCGTAGTCGACGTCGGCCGGGAGCATGCGGATCGGGTTGGGTGTGCCGCCCTCGCCGGGCTGGCAGTCCACGTCACCGGGCGTGCAGTTCAGCTCGGTGTCCCAGCGGTCGTCCGCGGCGAAGACGTCGTCCACGTGGACCGCGAAGTAGTTGCGGCCGGCGCCCAGGTGCACCCCGCCGGTCATCCACTCCACGATGCCGCGGGCCAGCAGCCGGAACTGCTGCTGGTACTGGTTGTAGACGAAGGTGACGACCAGCTCGCGGCGTCCGTCGTGCCGGTACTCGCCCACCAGCGAGCCCTTGGTGGAGCGGCCCGGGATCGTCGCCTGGACGTAGGGGGTGAAGTCGGCGCCCGGCGCCGGCGTCGACAGGTAGGCGTAGGACTCGCCCACGGTGGGGGAGTTGTCCTCGAAGGGCACGCCGCCGTCGAGGTAGCCGAAGGGCCCGGCCAGACCGGCGGAGGTCACCTCGGCGCGGGTGCCGTCGAGGCTGCCGGCGTAGCCGGTGCCGACCGCGTACTGGAGTCCGACCTCGGGGCGGGCGTAGGTGTAGGCATCCACCTGCGGAATGTCGTAGGTCCGCTCGTAGGTCGCCAGCGCGGCCATCTCGGCGGAGCCGGCGGGGAACGGGTTGTCGCTCGGCAGGACCACGGCCTGGAACTTGGCGCGGGGGCGGCCGTCCACGGTGTCCGCGAGGAAGCCCGCGTTGATCACGGGTCTGGTGGCGCTCTGTAAGTCGATCTTCGTGTAGGGCGTTCCGGCGGTCGCCAGCTCGGCGGCTATGGCATCGGTGGACGGCCCGCCGTCGCTCACCACCAGCACGCGCAGGTCGACGCGCGGAGCGGCGGTGTCGGCGTGGGCCGCACCGGCCGGCAGTCCGACCGAGGCGAGGAGCGCCCCCACTGCCAGTGCCGTCGTGCGTATGGTCCGCTTCATTCGGTGAAATCCCCTCCCAAGGGCAGGGGTGGAGCTCGTAGGGAGCTTCCCACCCCATGGCTCACGCCGCCGCCCCCCTAGACGCCGGTCGTCGCCTCATCCATCGGGTCACATAGTGAGGTCTGTGTGGAGCTTTTGTGTCTCTGCTGCGGAACTTGACGGAAAAGCGTATGTGTCCAGTGCTTCGGGAAACGCGCTGTTCCGGACGTGCGGGGCGGCTCGTCCCCGCCGGACCGCTCCGTCCGGTATGCCGCTGCGCTGCGGAGCTGCGGCGATGCCCGCGCCGGAAAGAGTGCGATCCACGCCGCCGCGGCCGGGGGAACCATGCGCGGAAAGCCGTTCGGCCCGATGTCGAGATCAAGTCACGGCCGGCCGCCCGGAAGCACGCCGAAGGCCGGCCCCCCAGGGGGGACCGGCCGTGAGGAGGGGGCGCTCAGGCGCAGAGGATCCGGGTCTCGGGGGTGTACACGGGACCGCTGCTGACGCTGCTGCTGTCGCTGAACTCGGCGTAGTAGTACGAGTAGAAGCCGATGTTGCCGTTGCAGCCGGAGTCGGCGGCGACCGAGAGGGTCAGGGTGACCGTGCGGCTCTGGCCGGGCGGCACGGTGGTGCCGTAGTTCTGGCCGAGGTTGGCCGGGCCGGTACCGGTGCAGGGGACCGGACCGGTGGCCGTGGCGAGGCTACAGCCGGTGAAGCTGTACTTCAGGTCGGGCCGCATGGTGGTGAGGTACGTCGGGTCGATCGTCTGGTAGACGAACCAGACGTCGTAGGTGTTGTGGTTGGTGAGCGTCATCGACAGGTTCACCGTGCCGCCGGGCGTGGTGGTGGCCGTGTCGGTGCTGAAGGTCAGCTCGGCCGACGGAGCGGCGGCGGCGCTCGCGGAGGGCGCCATGCCGAACAGGGCGAGGGCGAGGGCAATGATCGTGGCGAGACCGAAGTGCCTCGTTCGAGAGGATCGCATGGCCCGGGAGACTAAGCACGGCCCCGAGGCACCGTCTGCACCCCGGGTCACGCCGGAAGCACGAGTCGGCCGGAAAGTGTGCGTCCCGTGAAGGACTCGTGAGGGTGTCGCAACGTCGCGGGATGGAGGACGTCGCCGCACCTGAACGCGGAAGTGCCCCGCGCTCCTGCCGGCGACAAGGGCGCGTCAGCGGGCCGGTTGAGCCGTCGCACGGCAATGGCGGATTCCGCGTCGGTGCCGACGGCGGTGGACGGACGCGGAACCCGGGCCACCGCGGCCCGGAGCGGGTCCGTGCGCGACGCGTACGCGCCGGTGCCGTCCGGGGGCGCACGACGGGCCGGCCGCCCGGCCCGAGGGCGCGCCGGGGACTCCGCCACGCGCGGCCGGGCCGCGGAGGCGGGCGGAACGGGCGGTGGGGAGGCGGCGGTTGAAGGACGATCATGAGGGGAGGCATACCGGAGGATGATGCGGGGAAGTGTCGGAGTGCCCCGCTGTCGGCGGGGTGCCGCACAATGCGGATAGCGAGATCAACACCGGCCGAACCGGGTACGCGGGTCTCGATCGAGTCCCTGCCCAGGAGAGGTCACCCCCCGATGCCGCTCATCGCCGTCCGCGCCGAGGCACCCATACCGGCCCGCGCCCCGTCCTCCGCCCGCACCCGCCGGGCCGTCCCGCCCGCGCCGTCCACCGCCGACGCCGACGTCCTGCGGATCGTCTCCGACTCCCGCACCCCGGTCTTCGTCACCGAACACCCCGACGGGCGGCGCAGATACCGCTACTGGCGCCCGCTGGACTCCGTGACCGGCAAGGGCGGCTGCTATGTGGCGCTGCCCACCGAGACCTGCGAACTCCTGCGCGCCGAGGGCCGAATCGCCCTGGGCGAGCCGATCGTCGATCCGACGCGTACCACCTACCGGGTGCGCTCCGCCCGCACCCCGGTGGGACCCACCCGCACCCCGGCCCGGACCGTCCGCACCCCCGCCGAACCCGTGCGGTCCCTGCCGCCGCGGGTGCGCGCCGCCTGAGCCGGCCGGGTCACGGGGCGCCCGCGTGCCCACCGGGGCCGCCTCGGCCGACGGTATCGACGGCCAACTGAGCCGCGGAGCAGGGGAGTCGCGTGCGCGAGAAGCCGGGGAGCGGGGTCAGAAGGTCTCCACGTACTCCTCGGCGGGCCCCAGTTCGGGCCGGTCGCGCAGCTCGACATGGTCCCCGGAGCGGTGCAGTTCCAGGACGGTGAGCAGATTGTCCCCCGTCCGCAGCAGCGGCGCCGGGACGTACAGGGTGCGTTGCGGGCCGATCTCCCAATAGCGCCCGAGGAGGGTGCCGTTGACCCAGACGAACCCCTTGGTGAAGCCCGGCAGGGCGAGGAAGGTGTCGGCGGTCCCGGCGAGGGTGAACCGCGCCGTCGAGAACCCGCCGGTGCCGCCCCCGCCCGGCGCCGCCGCCACCGCGCGCTCCAGGTCGTCCGGGGTCCAGAGGTCCAGCGGCAGACCGCGCGCGGTCCAGCCGTGCACCAGGCGCCGCCCGACCGCCACGCCGCCGAGGATGCCCTTGTGCGCGCCGAGCAGCGGACCGTAGTTCACCCGGCCCTGGTTCTCCACCAGCAGCTCCAGACGGACCCGTTCACCCCGGCCGGTCACCTCCAGCGAGCCGTCCTCCCGGTCGAGGACACCGAGCGGGGCACCGTCCAGGAAGACCTGGGCACGGTCGTGCAGGCCGGTGACGGTGAGCGGGTGGGCGCCGTCCGGCAGCAGCGGTCCGGCGCGGTAGAGCACCAGCCCCGACGCCTGGTCCAGTTCCTCGAAGCTCGGCGGATGGGGCGACGACACCGGCTCGGACACCGTCCGCAGCCCCTCCAGCAGCCCCGCGCCCGCGACGACGGGGACGGAACGGGGCGCCAGCGGCACGGGATCGGGAGGCGGTTGCCGCGGCGGCGCGCCGGTCACCGGGCGCAGCAGCTCACGGAAGGCGTGGAACTTCGGGGTGAGCGCGCCGTGTTCGGACACCGGGGCGTCCGAGTCGTAGCTGGTGACCGTCGGCTGGAGGCGCTCGCCGTCGTGGTTGGCGCCCGCCCACAGACCGAAGTTGGAGCCGCCGTGCGCCATGTAGAGGCTGACCGAGCCGTCGGCACCGAGGATGCCGGAGAGCGTGTCCGCCGCGCTCTCCGCCGAACGGACGTGGTGCTTCTCGCCCCAGTGGTCGAACCAGCCGTTCCAGAACTCGGCGCAGAGGAAGGGCTCGTCCCGGCGGCGCGACCGCAGCAGCGCGGCGGCCTCCCCTGCGTGCGAGCCGAAGGTGGCCGTCGCCAGGTGGCCGGGCAGAGCGCCGCCGTCCTGCATCAGCTCCGTCGGCCCGTCGGCCGTGTACAGCAGCTCGGTGATGCCGCGCCCGACGAGGGCGTCCCGCACCCAGCGGAGGTACTCCCGGTCGTCGCCGTAGCTGCCGTACTCGTTCTCGATCTGCACGGCGACCACCGGTCCGCCCCGCGAGAACTGCAACGCGGCCAGGCGCGGCACGAGTTCGTCGAACCACCGCCCGACCTCGTCCAGGTACGGCCGGTGGGAGCAGCGCGGCCGCATGCCGGGCCGACCGGTCAGCCAGACCGGCAGCCCGCCGTTGTCCCACTCGGCGCAGATGTACGGGCCCGGCCGGACGATCACGTCGAGGCCGATCTCCTGCGCGGTCCGGACGAACCGCTCCACGTCCTGCCACCCGGTGAAGCGGTACCGGCCCGGCCGGGGCTCGTGGAAGTTCCACGGGACATAGGTGTCCACCGTGTTGAGGCCCAGGGCCGCGATCCGGCGCAGCCGGTCCGCCCACTGGCCGGGATGGACGCGGAAGTAGTGCAGGGAGCCGGAGAGCACGCGGTGCGGACGCCCCGCGCGCAGCAGCCGTCCCCCGGGGTGGGTGAGGACCGGCGCATGATCGGGTGCGCTCGGTGTGATCGATACCATCCGGTCCTCCCTCGGACATCGGACCGCCTCGCCCCGAAACACCAGGCTGTTCCCAGCTCGGTGCGGGCGGCCCCGGCCGGAACTATGGCAGATGCTGTTATCGATGCCAATGGCGCCTCGACGGCCGTACACTGCGGGCCATGGGCGGCGGTGCCCGCTCCGCGCACACCGCCCGCTCCGCGTACGCACCGCCCCCGGGAGGGACACGATGGCTTCGACGACGCCCGGGACCGCCGGGGGCCCGGCGGAGGGACGGACCGCGCCGGAGGGCGGTGCCGCCCGGCCCCCGGGCATGACCGACGTCGCCCGGCTCGCCGGGGTGTCGGCGCAGACCGTCTCCCGGACGCTGGCGGGCCACCCCCACGTCCGCCCGGAGACCCGGGCCAGGGTCCTCGCCGCCGTCGGGCAGCTCGGCTACCGCAGGAACAACGCGGCGCGCGCCCTCTCCTCGGGCCGCAGCCGCACCATCGGCGTGGTCACCCTGCGGACCACCTTCGCCTCCCGGGCCGGCCTCGCCCTCGGCGTCGAGACGGCGGCCCGTGCGGCGGGCTACGCCGTCTCCGGCGCCACCACCGCATCGCCGGACGCGGCGGCCGTGACGGAGGCCCTGACCCGGCTGGTCGACCAGGGCGTCGAGGGCGTCGTCCTCTGCGTCCCGCTGGTGCGGGCCTCCCCGGCACTCGAACGCCTCACCCGCGCCGTGCCGACGGTCACCGTCGACGGGGCGCGGACGGCGGCCGCCGAGGTCGTCGCCGTCGACCAGGCGCTGGTGGCCCGGCTGGCGACACGGCACCTGACCGACCTGGGGCACGAGAGCGTCTGGCACGTCGCCGGACCGGGGGAGTGNCTCGACGCCTCCGCCCGCCGCACGGCCTGGCAGGACGCGCTGCGGGAGCGGGGCCTGACCGCGCCGCCGGTGCTGGAGGGCGACTGGACACCGGAGTCCGGCTATCGCAACGGGCTGGTCCTCGGCCGGATCCCCGAGGCGACCGCGGTCTTCGCGGCGAGCGACGAGATGGCCTTCGGGGTGATCCGCGCCCTGCGCGAACTCGGCAGGCGGGTGCCGGAGGACGTCTCCGTCGTGGGTGTGGACGACATCGCCCTGGCCGCCTACTGCGCGCCCGGCCTCACCACCGTCGCCCAGCCGTTCACCGCGGTCGGGGCGCTGGCCGTGGCGCGGCTGCTGCGCCGCGTCGGGGGCGCGGCGGAGGCCGCCGCCCCCGCCCGACCCGAACCGGTGCTGGTGGTGCGCGCCAGCACGGCACCGGCGGCCCGGCCCGTCGCGCGGACGGCCCGCCGGGGCGGCCCGGGCGACGGCGCGCCGGGCGGCGGGCCGGGCGACTGACCGGCCGGATGCAGGGGGCGGCCGGGAGGGCCGAGGGCCCCGCGCCGCAGCGGCGTGCCCGCACGCGCGGCCACGGCCGAGGCGGGAACCGGACGCGGGGTCACGGGGGACGTGCCCGGTCCCGCGCGGGCCGGTGTGCGGACGCCCGGCCGGACGGTCCGGGGGAGCGGCCCGGAGGGGCGGCCCGGGGGAGACACCGGGATCCCCCGGTCACGCCATGCCGTCCCGCAGCGCCGGCTCCGGTCCCATGACGACCACCGGCCGCTCCGCCGGGTCCAGCGCGAGCAGCAGTGCCCGCATGTGCTCCTCGCTCAGGGAGACGCAGGCGTTGGTGGGCCCGCCGTGGTCCACATGGAGCCACACCCCGCCGCCCAGTTCGTCACCCAGCGGCCGGGTGGGGTCCAGCGGGGTCGTGCCCGGGACCCGGTTGTAGTCGATGGCGATCACGAAGTCGAACGAGCCCTCCAGCGGCTCGCCGAGATGGCCGTCACCCTCGACCGTGAACGCCGGGTCCTCGTCGTACGGCAGCCGCGTCCCCGGGTCGGGCAGCCTGCCCCCGGCGTCCGACAGTCCGAAGACGCCGACGGGGGTGCGCAGATCGCCCTCGTGGTGGTCGTCGGTCCAGCCGCGCAGCCCGTTGTGCGTCGGCCAGGGTCCGGCCGCGGCGCTCCAGCCCCGTACGGGGTCGCGCTCGTACAGCACCGCCCGCCCCCGGGACGCGTCCTCCGTCGCCGCCCGGACCATCAGCACCTGCCGGGTGGCGGCCGGGATCCGCGCCAGCATCCCGGGACCGAGCCCGGGGAGGGGGCGGAAGACGACGGCCGGGGGACCGGGATGGGCCGCCGCCGTCCGCTGCCGCGCGGGCGGCGGACCCTCCCGCGACGGCGGGGCGCAGCCGCCTCCCAGCACACCGGCGCACACGACGGCACCGACGACGAGCACCAGTGCTCTCCTGACGGGCATACCGACCTCCGACTCCGTACGTGGACACCTCATTGGTTGACCACATACACGAGCGGGTGCCCCGCCTCCTCCCGCTGTCCCCCGTTCGGCGCAGCCCGGACGGGGCGGAGGGCGGCACCGTAGCCGGGGCGGTGCGCACCGGGCCGGGCGGAGCTGACAGGCTGGCGGCATGCGTCTGTACGAAGAACGACTCGGCGTGCCGAGGACGTGGCACTGGCTCGCCGCCCTTCCGGCCGTGATGACCGGCCTCGTCCTGCTGCCCCTCGGCCCGGTGGCGGCGGGAGCCGGACTCGCCGCCGCGGCGGCCCTGGCGGCCCTCGGCCTGTACGCCTACGGGGCGGTCGGCATCGTGGTGACGGGCGGTCACCTCACGGCGGGCACCCACCGCTTCCCGCTCGCCTCCCTCGGCCTGGCGGAGATCCTGGACGCCGAGGAGGCGTTCCTGTGGCGCACCCGGAGGGCCGACGGACGGGCGGCGATGCTGCTGCGCGGCTACGTCCCCACGGCGCTGCGCATCGAGCTGAACCACCCCGGCCATCCGGCGCCCTACCTCTATCTGTCGACCCGTCAGCCGACCACGCTGCTCGCCGTGTTGGCGTTCGCCCGGCGCTGAGCGGCGGGGTCCGCCCGCCCGCCGGGGTTCGGGGCGCCGCCATGCGGCGGCGGGGCGTTCGTAACCTCCGGCCGCGAGGCTGCCGGGAGTCCAGCGGACCCGGGAGGCCGACATGGGACGGACGAGTGGACGGCGTGGCGGAGTGGTCGTGGCCCTGCTGAGCGGCCTGGCCCTGGCGGTGGCACCGACGGGCGCCCATGCCGACGGAGCGGCGGGAGCGCGCGGGGCGGTACGGGCGGACCGGGCGCTGCCCGCCGCGGCCCCCTCGGACACGGCCCGGCCGGGCGCCGCGGGGCCCGGGGGCGCGCGGCCCGGTGTCCCGCGGCCGGAGGCCGGCCCGCGGCGGCCGGACGGCGCGGCGGGGCCGGACGTCATCGCGCACCGCGGGTCTTCGGGCATGGCGCCCGAGAACACGGCCGCCGCCGTCGGACTGGCGGTCGCGCAGCGGGCGGACTTCGTGGAGATCGACGTCCAGCGGACCAGGGACGGCCGCCTGGTCGACTTCCACGACTGCACCATGGAGCGCACCACCGACGTCGAGGAGGTCTTCCCCGGCCGCCCCCGGTACCGGGTCTCCGACTTCACCTGGGCCGAACTGCGGCGGCTGGACGCCGGGTCCTGGTTCGACCGGGACTTCGCGGGCGAACGGATCGCCACCGTGGGCGAGGTGATCGCGCGGCTGGACGGCACCCGCACCGGACTCCTCGCCGAGATCAGCCCCTGCTCCCACTACACCGGGCTCCCGGCGGACCTCGCCGGCGAACTGCGGCAGCGCCCGCGCTACCTCCGGCAGGCCCTGACCCGGCACCGGCTCGCCGTGCAGTCCTTCCGGCCGGACGACGCCCGCGAGTTCCGCTCCCGGCTGCCCGGTGTCCCGGTCGGCGTCCTGGACGCCGAACGGCCGACCGACGCGGAACTCGTCCGGCTCAGCCGGTGGGCCGACCAGGTGAACCCCCAGTACACGGTGACCGACCGGCGGCTGGTCGACCGCGTCCACGCGCTGGGCATGGAGATCAACGTCTGGACGGTCGACGAGCCCGGCGCCATGCGCCGCATGGCCGCGCTGGGCGTCGACGGAGTCATCACCGACTTCCCCCAGTCCCTCACCCGGCACCCCGGCCTCCGGACGGCGCGCTGAGCCCCCGCGGGCACATTCGGGGGGACACGGCGAGGACCCGCCCGCCGGGCGCCCGCCGGGGCGCGGCGGGGGCCCGGCGGGCGGGTCCCGGACGAGCGGAACGCCCCGGGGTCCGTCACGGCCCCCGGGGCGTTCGCGGTCACTGGCGGTACGCGGTCAGCCCTTGACCAGGCCCGAGTCGCGGACCGTGATCTTCGCGGAGGTGCTGCCCGACGGGGAGCCGAGGCCCTCGATGCGGTCCACCACGTCCGTGCCCTGGATGACCTTGCCGAAGACGACGTGCTTGCCGTCCAGCCAGGGGGTGGCGACCGTGGTGACGAAGAACTGCGATCCGTTGGAGTTCGGGCCCGCGTTCGCCATGGAGAGCAGGTACGGACCGGTGTGCTTGAGGGTGAAGTTCTCGTCGGCGAACTTCGCACCGTAGATGCTCTTGCCGCCGATGCCGGTGCCGTGGGTGAAGTCGCCGCCCTGGAGCATGAACTGCGGGATCACACGGTGGAAGGGCGAGCCCTTGTAGCCGAAGCCGTGCTCGCCGGTGGCCAGCTCGATGAAGTTGCGGGCGGTCTTGGGGGTCACGTCCTCGAAGAGCTCGAAGACGATCCGGCCCGCGTCCTGGCCGTCGATGTCGATGTCGAAGAAAACATGGGAATTGCTCATCCACCCATTGTGACCTGTGGACCCCGGCGGCCGGAAACCGGCTGCCGGGGTCCACCCCGTGACGGGCCCCGATGTCGCCCGGTCAGCGGGCGGAGAGGAGCTCCAGCGTGTCGATCACCCGGTTCGAGAAGCCCCACTCGTTGTCGTACCAGGCGACGACCTTGATGTGCCGGCCGTCGACGCGGGTCAGCTCCGAGTCGAAGATCGACGAGGCCGGGTTGCCCGTGATGTCGGCCGACACCAGCGGGTCCTCCGAGTACTCAAGGACACCGGCGAGCGGGCCCTCCGCGGCGGCCCGGTACGCGGCGAGCACCTCGTCGCGGGTCACGTCGCGGGCGACCGTGGTGTTCAGCTCCACGATCGAGCCCACCGGCACCGGCACCCGGATCGAGTCGCCGGACAGCTTCCCGTCGAGCTGCGGCAGCACCAGGCCGATGGCCTTCGCCGCGCCCGTCGTGGTCGGCACGATGTTGACCCCGGCGGCACGGGCCCGGCGCGGGTCGCGGTGCGGGCCGTCCTGGAGGTTCTGCTCCTGGGTGTAGGCGTGCACCGTCGTCATGAAGCCGTGCTCGATGCCGGCCAGTCCGTCCAGCACCGAGGCCAGCGGCGCGAGCGCGTTGGTCGTGCAGGACGCGTTGGAGACGATGGTGTGCAGCTCCGCGTCGTACGCGTCGTTGTTGACGCCGTAGGCGAGCGTCACGTCGGCGCCGTCCGACGGCGCGCCGACCAGCACCTTCCTGGCGCCGGCGTCCAGGTGGGCGCGGGCCGCCTTGGCCGAGGTGAAGCGTCCGGTGGCCTCCAGGACGATCTCCACGCCCAGCTCGGCCCAGGGCAGCCGGGCCGGCTCGCGCTCGGCCAGCACCCGGATGCGGCGCCCGTCGACGACGAGGGTGTCCCCGTCCACGGTCACGGGGCGGCCCAGCCGCCCGGCCGTCGTGTCGAAGGCGAGCAGCCGCGCGAGGGCGGTGGGGTCGGTGAGGTCGTTGACGGCGACGACCTCAAGGGAGCTGTCGCGCTCCAGCAGGGCGCGCAGCACATTGCGTCCGATGCGGCCGAATCCGTTGATGCCGATGCGAGTCATGATGGAGTCCCTTCGGTTCCCCACCAGCCTCGCCCGCCGCCGCGGCCCGTGGCAGCGGCAGGAGCGCCACGGTTCGCAAGGATCGCGCCACGGCCCCCGGAGCACTGTCGAAGACGGTCCGGGAGACCCTCCGGGGAACCCCGAGGATCCGTCGGGGCGCCCCGGACGGCCCTCCCCCGAGAGGCGCGCGCCGGGCGGGTGCTCACTCCCCCCGGGCGAAGGTGCGCCGGTACTCGCTCGGCGTGGTGCCGAGGATGCGCTGGAAGTGCAGCCGGAGGTTCGCGCCGGTGCCCAGGCCCACGTCGGCGGCGATCTGCTCGACGCTCAGCTCCGAGCGTTCCAGCAGCTCGCGGGCGACGTCGATCCGGGCGCGCATCACCCACTGCATCGGCGTGTACCCGGTGTCCTCCACGAACCGCCGCGAGAAGGTGCGCGGCGACACCGCCGCGTGCCGGGCCAGCGCCTCCAGGGTGAGCGGCTCGCCCAGGCGCCTGAGCGCCCACTCCCGGGTGGCCGCGAACCGCTCGCCCAGCGGCTCGGGCACGCTGCGCGGCACGTACTGCGCCTGGCCCCCGCTGCGGTACGGCGCGGCGACCAGCCGTCGGGCCGCGTGGTTGGAGGCGGCCACCCCGAGGTCCCCGCGCAGGATGTGCAGGCACAGGTCGATGCCGGAGGCCGCGCCCGCCGAGGTGAGGACGCTGCCCTCGTCGACGAAGAGTACGTTCTCGTCGACCCGCACCAGGGGGTGCTTCGCAGCCAGGGCCCGTGAGTAGTGCCAGTGGGTGGTGGCGCGCCGCCCGTCGAGCAGGCCCGTGGCGGCGAGCGCGAAGGCGCCGGTGGAGATCGCCGCCAGCCGCGCGCCCCGCGCGTGCGCCGCCGCCAGCCCCTCGACCACGGGCCGGGGCGGATCGTCGCGGTCGGGGAAGCGGTAGCCGGGGACGAAGACGATGTCGGCCCACGCCAATGCGTCCAGTCCGTGCGCCACGTGGTACGACAGTCCGTCGCCGCCGGTCACCAGCCCGGGGACCGCCCCGCACACCCGCACCTCGTACGGCATGCTGGCCCGGGTGGTGAACACCTGGGCGGGGATTCCCACGTCGAGCGGCTTGGCACCCTCCAGGACGAGGACGGCGACACGATGCAGACGGGCGGCACACACGCCCACCAGCGTACGCGGGCGGGGGCGGTCGCCCGGCGGTGCGGTGACCGTCCCGGCGGGGCGCCGGACCGCGGGGTCCGGCCACGTCCCGGCGCCCGCTCCGGACGCGCCCCGGGCGCCCCCCGCCCCCCCGGTCACGGGGGGCGCTCGTCGCCGAGGCCGCCCGCGCCGGGCGCGACCCGCTCGACCTCGGGCGGTCCTGGGCCGGCTCCCCGTTCCACTGCCGGGGCGAGCACCGCATGGCCCGCTGGACACCGGCAAGGACGAGCGGATCCTGTGCCTCGATCCGCCCGACGCCCGCACCGCGTGGCTGGCGGAGACCGCCGTGCCGGAGGACGACTGACCGGAACGCCTGCGGAATCCGGGCGCGGCTGTTTTAGAGTGGCCTCCGCCAGTACGGATCACCGCGGACCTGTGAGGTAGCCACCCGCCATGTCGACCGAAACGTTTGAGTTCCAGGTAGAGGCCCGTCAGCTCCTGCAGTTGATGATTCACTCGGTCTACTCGAACAAGGACGTCTTCCTCCGCGAGCTCGTCTCCAACGCCTCCGACGCGCTGGACAAGCTCCGCCTCGCCTCCCTCAAGGACGACGCGCCCGACGTCGACGTGTCCGACCCGCACATCGAGATCGACGTCGACCGCGAGTCACGCACCCTCACCGTGCGGGACAACGGCATCGGCATGTCGTACGACGAGGTGACCCGGCTCATCGGCACCATCGCCAACTCGGGCACCGCCCAGTTCCTGCGCGAGCTGCGGGAGCGGGACGGCGCGGGTGCCGACGGGCTCATCGGCCAGTTCGGCGTCGGCTTCTACTCCGGCTTCATGGTGGCCGACGAGGTCACCCTCCTCACCCGGCGCGCGGGCGAGGAGCACGGCACCCGCTGGACCTCGCGCGGCGAGGGCACGTACACCCTCGAACGGGTCGAGGAGGCCCCGCAGGGCACCTCCGTCACCCTCCACCTCAAGCCCGAGGACTCCGAGAACCAGCTCCACGACTACACCTCCACGTGGAAGATCAAGGAGATCGTCAAGCGGTACTCGGACTTCATCACCTGGCCGGTCCGGCTGCTGCCCACCGCAGCTCCGGGCGAGGACGGCGAGGCGCCCGAGGCCGAGACGCTCAACTCGATGAAGGCACTGTGGGCGCGTCCGCGCGACGAGGTGTCCGAGGACGAGTACCACGAGCTGTACAAGCACATCAGCCACGACTGGCGGGACCCGCTGGAGACCGTGCGCCTCCAGGCCGAGGGCACCTTCGAGTACCAGGCCCTGCTCTTCATCCCCTCGCACGCACCGCACGACCTGTTCACCCAGGGCCACCAGCGCGGCGTCCAGCTCTACGTGAAGCGCGTCTTCATCATGGACGACTGCGAGGAACTGCTCCCGCCGCACCTGCGCTTCGTCAAGGGCGTCGTCGACGCGCAGGACCTCTCGCTGAACGTCTCCCGCGAGATCCTCCAGCAGGACCGCCACATCCGTATGATCCAGCGCCGGCTGACCAAGAAGGTCGTCGCCACGGTCAAGGACATGATGGCGTCCGCGCCCGACCGCTACGCCACCTTCTGGCGGGAGTTCGGCGCCGTCCTCAAGGAGGGTCTGGTCACCGACCCGGACAACCGCGACGCGCTGCTCGCCGTCTGCTCCTTCGCCACCACGCACGACGCCGAGCGGCCCGCCACGCTCAAGGAGTATGCGGAGCGGATGAAGGACGGTCAGGAAGCCGTCTACTACCTCACCGGCGAGTCCCGCCAGGCCCTGGAGAACTCCCCGCACATGGAGGCGTTCACCGCCAGGGGCATCGAGGTGCTGCTGCTCACCGACCCCGTCGACGAGGTCTGGGCCGACGCGGTCGGCGAGTACGACGGCAAGCCGCTGCGCTCGGTCGCCAAGGGCGAACTCGACCTCGCGGAGGACGGGGACGGGGCGTCCGACGAGGAGAAGGACAAGCGGTCCGAGGAGTACGCCGGACTGCTCGGCTGGATGACCGAGCACCTGGGCGAGGACGTCAAGGAGGTCCGGCTCTCCTCCCGGCTGACCGTCTCCCCGGCCTGTGTCGTCTCCGACGCGAACGAGCTGACGCCCGCGCTGGAGAACATGTACCGGGCGATGGGCCAGGAGATCCCGCACGCCAAGCGCATCCTGGAACTCAACCCGGAGCACCAGCTGGTGAAGGCCCTCAACCGCGCCCACACCGGCGGCGGGGACCGCGCGGAACTCACCGACACCGCCGAACTCCTCTACTCCCTCGCCGTGCTGGCCGAGGGCGGCCGTCCGAAGGACTCGGCGCGGTTCGTGAAGCTGGTCGCCGACCGCCTGGAGCGCACCCTGTAGGCGCCTCACTGAGGCCCCCGCGGCCCGGAGGGAACGGGCTCCCGCCGCCCTCCCGGGCCGCGGGGGCCCGCCTGTCCGCTACCCCCAGAACCCGGCCTTGGTGTAGCCGGTGATCTCCCGGAACCCGAGGCCCAGCAGACCGGCTTCCTCGCAGGCCCTCCGGAACGCGTCACCGCACACCAGCGCGTGGTCGAGGTCGGGGCAGCGGAAGGCGGCGGCCCGCGGGACCCTCGCCGCGTCGACCACGAAGGTGTCGACGGACAGCAGCACGGGGACGGAGGGGAAGTGCCGGTGGTGCAGGGGCTCCCCGGTCACGAGATCGGTGTCGGCCGTGTACGCGGACGCCTCCCGGTCGATCACCGAGGCCCACTCGGACCACAGCAGGTAGAAGTACCGCTTCGCCGTGGGCACCCCGCCGGACAGCAGGACCCGCACGGGAACCGGGGTCACCCGGAGCCCGAACTCCCGGCAGATCCCCACGAAGTGCTCCGAGGCGAGCCAGTTGACCCCCCAGTGGTCGACGTCGAGCGCCCGGTGCCGGGTGGTCAGCACGTAGTCCCCGGGCGGCGTCGCGGACGGCGGTTCGGGATCGTGGACGGCCCACGCCCACGGCCGGTTCAGCACGCCCTTCAGCACCCTCGGGCACCCTCGCGCTCCCGGGGCGTGCTCGACGATCCACAGCGTCATCGGTCCTCCCCGCGCGCCGCCCGGTCGATCCCGGCGAGCATCAGCTCCACGTGCGGGCGCACCCCGTCCCGCAGGGCGTCGCTCCAGTTCTCCCCGGCGTAGGGGTGGTGGAGGTAGAGCCGCCTGGCGTGGGCCAGGGGCGGGCGGTGCTCGGGCGGGAGCCGTGGCAGGGCCCAGTCGGCGGCGGCGTCCTTGGACATGATCCGTCCGGTGGCGAGGGTGGCCCGGATCCGGGCGAGGGTCAGCAGGACGTTGCGGGTGTCGTCGTCCAGGTCGTCGAGCAGGGAGGGGAGGCCGGCCAGGCTCGCCCGGACCACGTCGGCCCACGGCACCGGGGCCAGGACCTCGCCCGGGGGCGGACCGGAGAGGGGGCGGTCACCGGCCAGCGCCATGGTGATCAGCAGGGCCAGATCCGGCATCGGTTCCCGCCCGGGGACCCGCCCGGCCCGGTAGTCGGCGCGCAGCCACTCCCCGTAGAGGAAGTCGCAGACCGGCGGGTACCGCCACGGCCGGACCTCGGACCGCACCACCACGGCCAGCTCGACCGGGCGGGCGCCGTTCGCGTCCCCCGAGATGCCGAGCAGGCCCCCGAGCAGGGCACGCCGCCCGGTCCCGTCCAGCCGCCGCCGGGAGACGACCAGCACGTCCACGTCGCTGGCCGGGCGGAGTCCGCCGAGCACGGAGGAGCCGTGCAGATACATGCCGACGACCTCGGGGCCCAGCACCTCGTCGACCAGTCCGACGACCCTCTCCGTCAGGTTCACCACACCCGCGTCCTCCGTTCATCCGGCCGACCGCACCGTGACGGCCGTTGTCAGTGGCCGGTGCGATGATCACCGCACATCGACCCGAGGAGTACATCATGGGCACCTGGGACATCGGCCCCTTCGAGAACGACACCGCCGCGGACTTCGCCGGCACCCTGGACGGGACGGACCGGGAGGGGCGCGCGGAGTTCCTCCGGGCGACCCTCCAGCGGGCCGCCGGGGCCGTGGAGTTCCTCGACAGCCCGGAGGCCGAGGAGGCCGTCGCGGCGGCCGCCCTGATAGCGGCCCAGTGCCCCGGCGGCGAACCGGTCAGCACCGGCTACGGGCCCGCCGGCGCCCTGCCGACCTTCGGCGACGACCTCCGGCGGCTCGCCGCGGACGCGCTCACCCGGGTGCTGTCCGAGGAGTCGGAACTCGCCGAGCTCTGGGACGAGACGTCCGACGCGGCGGAGTGGCGGGAGGGAGTCCTGCGTCTCCGCGCCGTCCTGGTGCCCGGCCAGGGGGCCGGGGAGGAGTCGCCCTCCACGTCCTGACGGGCGCCCCGGAACCCTACGGTGTCGCCGCCCCGGGCGGGGGCGGGGCGAGGCGGGGGAGGAACAGGATCGCGTCGTAGTCGTCGAGACCGTCCGGATCGAGCGGGAAGTACGCGAAGTCGTCCGTCCCGCGCGCCGTCAGGTCCCCGGACCCGGCGCGCAGCCGGGCCAGTTCGCCGCCGGACACCAGCCTCGGCTCCGGCGAGGCCGCGCACAGCCGTCCCTCCACACTGTCCGGGGGCGGCGCGTCGATCCCCAGGTGCGGCGCGGAGCCGATCGCCAGCGCGATCACCACGTACTCCGGACCCAGTGCGCGGTCCAGGTGCGCGCCCGCGGGGCTCCAGGCCGGCCGCACCCCGGTCATCCGCATCGAGGCGACACCCCGGCGCAGATGCTGGTTGTGGGCGAAGGCCAGGAGGGGACCCCGGCCCCGCTCACGGTCCGCGAGGGCGGCCAGGTTCTCCGCCATCATCGTGTCCCGCAGGCCCAGCGCCCGGGACATCCGTTCCTCCGGACCGGTCTCCGCCAGCACCCGGTGGTAGGCGAGGAGCCCCGCCGCGGTGCGCGCGCCGAGTTCGGCGTCGCGCAGGGCCCCGGCCGTGTCCCCGGCGGCGTACCGGGGCGCCACCCCGGCCAGCAGCCGCTGGAGATCGTCGGTGATCACCCGCAGCTCCCGGGCGTCGGCCGTGTCCCCGACCGAGCGGGACGGCTCCCACATCACCCGGGGATGGGTCCAGCGCACGTCGTCACCGAGCAGGGCGTCGATCCGCTCCCACGGATGGGGCACCGACGGGGCGTGGTCCGTGAGGAAGCCGTGCAGCAGGCGCAGGGCCGCGCGGGGGCTCTCGGCGCCGGTGATCTCCATGGGGGCGTCGAACCCGGCGAAGCCCACCGCGTCGTTCGCGCCCGCGCCCCGGTTGCGGGCGCCGAGCCACTCCACCAGGGCCCGGTTCGAGGGCCGGTCCCCCCAGCCGTGGCTGAAGCCCCGGGACATCGTCGGGTCGAGAGCCGTGCCGTCACCGCGCACATGGGCGTCGACCAAGCGGCCCTTGAGGCAGTCCGACTCCAGGGCCACCAGGCGGGTCCCCCGGTGCTCGACGAGCCCGCGCAGCAGGGCGTTGCGCAGCAGCGGGAAGGTCTCCACGCCGTGCAACGGCTCGCCCAGCGCCAGCACGCGCGGCGGGCGGGGGCGGCGGGCCAGGAACCGGTCGACGGCCGGGTACGGGAAGTCATCCGTCATCATGGCTTCGACGCTATCGTTGACGCGACGGTTGAGGGTTGGGGCGCCGTCCGACCCGAAAACAGCCGGTCGACGGGGATCGACCGACCGGACGACCTTCAAACGACGTGACACCTGGAGGGGATGCGATGCGGCCCGTCGACCTCGCGCGGCCACACGGACTGTCCGGACAGGCGGTCCGCAACTACGAGGCCGCCGGCATCCTCCCCGCCGCCGACCGCACCCCCACCGGCTACCGCCGCTACACGCCCCTGCACGCGGCGGCGCTGCGCACCTTCCTCGCCCTCGTCCCCGCCCACGGCCACGCCACGGCACGGCGGATCATGACGCTGCTCAACACCGGGGCCACCGAGGAGGCGCTCACCGCCGTCGACGCCGGCCACGCCGAGCTGCTCGCCGACCGCCGGACCCTGGACGCCATCGAACGCGCCCTCGCCGAGCTGACCCCCGGGCCCGCCTCCTCTCCTGCCCACCGCGCCACCACCGTCGGCGCCCTGGCCCACCGGCTCGGCCTGCGCCCCGCCACCCTGCGCCGGTGGGAGCGTGCCGGACTGCTGCGCCCGGGGCGGGAGCGGGGGACCGGCTACCGGACCTACACGGCCGACGACGTCCGCGACGCCCGCATCGTGCACCAACTGCGCCGGAGCGGTTACCTGCTGGCGCAGATCGCGCCGCTGCTGGACGAACTGCGCGGGGCCACCTCCCCCGACTCCGCGTCCGCCGCCATCGCGGAGCGCCGGAGGCGCCTGCACACCCGGGCCCTCGCCATGCTCAACGCGTCGGCGGAGACCGGCCGTTACCTCGGCGTACTGGACGGGGGCGGAGCCGGGGGCGCGGACGGCCCGGCAGAATGACGCGCCGGGCGGCGGAACGGCGCGGCGGCGGACGGGGTCCCGGAAGGGGCCGGAGACGGCGGCCGGGGCCCGGCGGGGACGGGGCGACGGCGGGGCCCGGCGGCCCCCTCCGCGCTTCCCGCGCTTCCCGCGCTTCCCGCGCTTCCCGCGCTTCCCGCGCTTCCCGCGCGTCTCCGCGCGGGGCGGTGCCGGGAGTGCGGGGGAGCACAGGGGGAGCGCGGGAAGGATCCCGCGGGTGAGCCCGGGTACCGGTCCTCGGGAACCGGCACCCCGGTCGGTGCGGCTCCCGAGACCTCCGGGCCGGGTCAGCCCGCGGCCGAGCGGATCCGGTAACTGACGGCCGGGTAGGGGAAGTCGCCCTGGCCGAGGGTGCCCGTGCGGAAGTACAGGTCGCCCGTCCGGCCGGGGGCGCCGGTCACGCAGTCCTCGTTGAAGAAGACGTCGACGGCCTGGTCGGACAGGGCGAGGAAGGAGCGGGCCGGGGTGTCGAGTTCCTGGCACACGCCGACCTTCTCCAGGTCGAGCCGGACGGCAGTCCCGGTCCGGTCGGCGCCCGTGTAGAAGGTGACGCTGCCGAGCGGGTCGGCCTGTGCCTGGCCCGCCCCGGCAAGGCACAGTGCCGCCGCGGCGGTGGCGAAGGCGGCACTGCCCAGACGTCGGTGGTGCGGCTTCATACGCGATGCCTCACTTCGTGTCGTTCGGCGGATACGCCGTGGGGAGGTCCGGTCATGGGCCGGGCGGCCCGGGACCGTGAGCCACTTTGCTTCATAGTTCAACGAGAGGAAAGAGGGCCGTCCGCCCCGGAAGGCCCCTCGGTGATCGTCTTCGGGCGCCTCCCACCGCGTCCTGCCGGGGTTCGGCCGGGCTGGTCCCCGTTCCTTCCCGGATCTCCGTCCCGGCGGCTGTCACACGTTTGGCGCGGCTGGCGTTTCCCCGTGGGGGCAGCGGTCGTTGGGGCGGTCATGGTCAAGCGACTCGTGTGTGTCTCCGTCCTGTCCGCCGCGGTGCTGGCGTCCACCGCCACCGCCACCGCCACCGCCGCCCCGGCCGCGCCCGCCACCCCCTCGGAACCCTCCGTTCCGGCCGTCTCCGCCGTACCTCTGCCGGGCGCGCCCGGGGTGCCGCTGTTGGAGGGGGTGCTCGGATCGCTGGAGGTGGGGCACCCGGTCACCTCCCTGACGGCGCTGCTGCCCGACGGCGTCCGCGCCGGATGAACCCGTGTGCGGGGGACGGCCGCCCGGCCGTCCCCCGCACACGCCCGTGGTCAGGACCCGGCGGGCGCCTCCGCGCGGACCGTGCGGGCGGCGGCGACCATGTTCTCCAGCGAGGCCCGCGTCTCGGCCCAGCCGCGGGTCTTCAGCCCGCAGTCGGGATTCACCCACAGCCGCTCGGCGGGGATGGCCCTCAGACCGGCGCGCAGCAGCTCCGCCGCCTCCTCGGCGCTCGGGACGCGCGGCGAGTGGATGTCGTACACCCCCGGACCCGCCTCGCGCGGGTACCCGTGGGCGGCCAGCTCCCGGGCGACCTGCATATGGGAGCGGGCCGCCTCCAGGCTGATGACGTCGGCGTCGAGGTCGTCGATGGCCTGGACGATGTCGCCGAATTCCGCGTAGCACATGTGGGTGTGGATCTGGGTGTCCGGCCGCACCCCGCCGGTGGTGAGGCGGAACGCCTCGGTCGCCCAGGAGAGATAGGCGGCGTGGTCGGCCTCCCGCAGGGGCAGCGTCTCGCGCAGCGCGGGCTCGTCGACCTGGATGACCGCCGTCCCGGCCGCCTCCAGGTCGCCGACCTCGTCCCGGAGCGCGAGGGCCACCTGCCGGGCGGTGTCGCCGAGCGGCTGGTCGTCGCGGACGAAGGACCAGGCGAGCATGGTGACCGGCCCGGTGAGCATGCCCTTGACCGGGCGGCCGGTGAGCGACTGGGCGTACGAGGTCCAGCGCACGGTCATCGGTGCCGGCCGCGAGATGTCCCCGGCCAGGACCGGCGGGCGGACGTACCGGGTGCCGTAGGACTGGACCCAGCCGTGCTGGGTGGCGAGGTAGCCGGTGAGCTGCTCGGCGAAGTACTGGACCATGTCGTTGCGCTCGGCCTCGCCGTGCACCAGGACGTCGATGCCGGCCTTCTCCTGGAAGGAGACGACCTCCTGGATCTCCGCCCTGACGCGCTCCTCGTACCCGGCCGTGTCGATGCGGCCGGCCCGCAGGTCGGCGCGGGCGACGCGGAGTTCACCGGTCTGCGGGAACGACCCGATGGTGGTCGTCGGCAGCAGCGGCAGCCCGAGTCGGGTGCGCTGGGCGGCCGCCCGGTCGGCGTACGGCAGGGACCGGCGGGCGTCGGCACCGGTGACGGCGGCGGCGCGGGCGCGCACGGCCGGATCGTTGGTGAGGGGGGAGGTGGCGCGGGAGGCGAGGTCGGCCTGGTTCGCGGCCAGTTCGGCGGCGATGGTGTCGGTGCCCAGGGCGAGGCCCTTGGCGAGGGTGACGATCTCGGCGGTCTTCTGCCGGGCGAACGCCAGCCAGCGCTGGATCTGCGGATCGATGTCCTTCTCGGCCCCGGTGTCCAGCGGGACGTGCAGCAGGGAGCAGGAGGCGGCGACATCGACGCGGTCGGCCAGCCCGAGGAGGGTGCCGAGGGTGGAGAGGGACCTCCGGAGGTCGTTGATCCAGACGTTGCGCCCGTTGACGACACCGGCGACCAGGCGCTTGCCGGGCAGCCCGCCGACGGCGGCCAGGTCGTCCAGGTTGGCGGCGGCGGCCTCGGTGAAGTCCAGCGCGAGCCCTTCCACCGGGGCCTTCGCCAGCACCGGGAGCGCGTCGCCGAGGCGGTCGAAGTAGGAGGCGACCAGCAGCCTGGGCCGGTCGGTGAGGGCGCCGAGGTCGCGGTAGGCCCGCTCGGCGGCCTTGAGCTCGGCCGGGGTACGGTCCTGGACGAGGGCGGGCTCGTCGAGCTGCGCCCACTCGGCCCCGGCGGCGCGCAGATCGGCCAGGATCTCCGCGTAGACGGGGAGCAGCCGGTCCAGCAGGGTGATCGGGTCGAAGTCCGCCGCCACACCGGGGGCGGGCTTGGCGAGCAGCAGGTACGTCACCGGGCCGACCAGCACGGGACGGGCGGTGAGGCCCAGGGACAGAGCCTCGGTCAGCTCGGCGACCTGCCGGCCGGAGTCGGCGGCGAACACCGTATCCGGTCCCAACTCGGGGACCAGATAGTGGTAGTTGGTGTCGAACCACTTGGTCATCTCCAGCGGCGCCACGTCCTGGGTGCCGCGGGCCATCGCGAAGTAGCCGTCGAGCGGGTCGGCCTCGACGGCGGCGCGGTGGCGCCCGGGGACCGCGCCGACCATGACGGAGGTGTCGAGGACGTGGTCGTAGTACGAGAAGTCACCGGTGGGGACCTCGTGCACACCGGCTTCGGCGAGGCTCCGCCAGTTGGCGCGGCGCAGTTCGGCGGCGGTCGTCCGGAGGGCGTCGGCGGTGACGCGGCCCTTCCAGTACCCCTCGACGGCCTTCTTCAGTTCCCGGTTCGGACCCTGGCGGGGGTAGCCGTACACGGTGGCCCGTGCCGCCGCGGCTGCGGACTTGCTGGTCACGGAGATCTCCTTCGCGAGATGAATCCCTGAGATCCCGGCGACGGGACGAGGGCGCGAAGGGTGGCCGACCCGGGGAGGGAGCGCGCGCGAGGGCGCGGCCGTCCGCCGGGTATGCGCGCCGACCCGCCCACGAGGTCACCGGAATGTCCGCGCGCGGGGGCTCCGCGCACGGGCAGTGGCAGGTCTTCGGACTCGCGGGCACGTCCCCCGTCCGGAGGACACCTACTGGCCGTCGCTTCCCACGCCCGTCTCCCGGGCGCAGTGCGTATGACGGCGGTCGTTCCCGCTCACCGCTGCGGGGCAGTCCCGGATTCCCACCGGGTTCCCTCTTGCGACACCCCGCCTGGCGGACGGGGCGAACCAGCTGCACCTCACAGCCTACGGGGTGCGGGAGAGGTGTGGGACGGTGCGTCCACCATCCGGATGGTGAGACGAGACGAGACGGGACTGGCAGGCCGGGGCGGGCTGGACGGGACGGGAGTGGGCGCGCGGTGACGGGGCCGGAGCGGCCGGTCCCGCCGCGCCCCGTCACCGGCGGTCGCACCGCGGCACCGGCCGCCGGTCGCGCGGTCGGTCCCGCGCGGTGGTCCGGCGCCCCGGGGTGAGCCCTTCCGGTCCCCTCCCCGGGGCGCCGTGCGCCGTCCGGTCCCGTGAGGTCAGCGGGTGTAGGTGACCACGTGCTCCTTCAGCGAGCCGCAGTTGGAGCCGTACACCTGCACGTACACGTTGTCGATGCTGCCGCCCCAGTCCACACAGCGGCCCTTGCCGTAGACCTGGACCGGACCCGCGTACGAGGTGTAGCGCCCGAAGTCGTCCGCGCCCTGGTCGGTGCCGTTGACGTACAGCCACGCGGACATGTCGAGCACCGTGCCCGGGTTGCTGCGGATGGTGACGACACAGTTCTTGCCGTTCGTCGCGTTGTAGGTCAGGTACAGGGTGCCGACCGCGCCCACGGGCTGGGAGTTGACGGTCTTGTAGGCGGTGCCGCAGAGCTTTTGCGGAGTGGTGTTGGGCGCCGCCGAGGCGGGTGCGGCCAGGGCGGTCGTGGCGCCCAGCGACAGCGCGGCCAGGGCGGCGGCGGTCAGGACGGAACGAGTGGCGATCATTGTTCCCCCTTGCGAAGTCCGAAGGTGATTCCTCCTGTCCGGTGTGACCCACGACATTCGTCAATGGTTGTGCTCCGTCGAGCAGTTGGCCGGTGGGAGAGGTCCCGCACCGTGCGGCGCGCGGCGGTCGGCGCCGTTCGCGCCGCCCCTCGACCGGCAGCGCGACCGGGCGGCGGGGGTCGTACCGGGGCGCGCGTGCCCGGCCCCGGGAGGTCGGACCGGGGTCGTCCCCCGGATGTTCCGCACACCGGGAACATCCGGGCCGCCCGGCGCGTTCCACGGGTCCAGCCATGTCACCGGCCCCAGGAGTACCGTGCCCGGCACCGCGTCCGCCGCCCCCGTCCTTCTCCCCTCCCTCGACGCCCAGGCCGAACGGCTGATCGAGGAGGGGGTGCACGAGATCGCGGGGCTGTCCGCCACCGAGATCCGCGCCTTCGCCGCAGCCGCCGGGCCCCTCGTGGAGGACGCCGGAGCCCTTCTCGCCGTCCACCCCGACCGCGCCCCCGCGTCCGCCCTGGCCCCGCTGCTCCGGCGCGGCGCCAAGCCGGGGTTCGTGGTCGCCGACATGGCCGATGTCGACCGCTTCGCCCCGCACGCCGCCGAGCTGCCCGACGCCCCCCTGTACCTCGTCACCGGTCCCGACCGGGGCGACGACCTCGCCAACTGGAGCCCCGAGGAGGCGCTGCCGGAAATCGCGGGGCGGGGCCGCACCCCGCTCGTCCTCACCGAGGGCATCCACTGGGTCCTTCAGCGCCCCGAGGTCCTGGAGCGCAACCACTGCTTCATGACCATCGGCTCCCGGCTGGTCAAACCCAACGGCACCCTGGACGCCCGCACCCCCGCCCTCTGGATCAGCAACGGCACCGGCCGCGACGGCCGCGAGCGGCGCGACGCGCCCAAGGTCGGCTGGTGCTGGTGGGGCAACCGCCACACCTGGCTGGGCTTCGCCTCCGCGACGGCCCGGTCCGGCCCCGGCGCGTGAGCGGGCAGGGCGCGACGACCACCGGGCACGGCGACAACCGGGCACGGCGAACACCAGGTGCGACGAACAACTGACACGACGAACAACGGACACGGCGGACGGGAACCGGGCGGGCCCCGGAGCGCTTCTACATTGTTGTAGATTCGACTCGCGTTCCGCGCCGTGGACCGTGACCCCATCCCTCGACGCAGAGAAGGAGTACACAGTGGGAGTTTCCCTGGCCAAGGGTGGCAACGTCTCGCTCAGCAAGGAGGCGCCCGGCCTGACGGCCGTGCTGATCGGCCTCGGCTGGGACGTGCGCACCACCACCGGCACCGACTACGACCTGGACGCCTCCGCGCTGCTCCTGGACGGGTCCGGCAAGGTGCCCACCGACACCCACTTCGTCTTCTACAACAACCTCACCAGCCCGGACGGCTCCGTGGAGCACACCGGTGACAACCTCACCGGTGAGGGCGAGGGCGACGACGAGAGCATCAAGGTCAACCTCTCGGCAGTGCCCGCCGGGATCGACCGGATCGTCTTCCCGGTCTCCATCCACGACGCCCAGAACCGCGGCCAGAGCTTCGGCCAGGTCCGCAACGCCTTCATCCGCGTCGTCAACCAGACGGGCGGGCAGGAGATCGCCCGCTACGACCTCTCCGAGGACGCCTCCACCGAGACCGCCATGGTCTTCGGCGAGCTGTACCGTCACGGCGCCGAGTGGAAGTTCCGCGCGGTCGGCCAGGGCTACGCCTCCGGACTGGCGGGCATCGCCGCCGACTTCGGCGTCAACGTCTGACCCGACCACCCGGTCAGCCGTCCGGCGGACGGTTCCGCCCCGCCCCGTCCCGTCCAGTCCCTCCGGACGGGAACCCGGGGCGGGGCCGAAGAGATCACAGCGAGCCGGCAGAGGGAAGGTCGGGCATTCGGGCATGGAGATATCCGGGATCATCAGTGCCGTCGTCATCGGCGCCGTCATCGGTTTCCTGGGGCGGCTCGTCGCCCCCGGGCGGCAGCGCATCGGCCTGCTGCGGACCATCCTGGTCGGCATCGTGGCGGCCCTCGTCGGCTCGGCGCTCGCCGCCGGGCTCGGTGTCGCGGACACCAGGGGCCCCGACTGGATCGAGTGGCTGATACAGATCGCTCTCGCGGCGGTCGGCGTCACGGCCCTCGACCGGGCCATGTCCCGCCGCTGACCGCGTACCATCCCGCCGGCGCCCAGGACAACGGCGCCGGGCGCGCCCGCGCATCCCGGGGCCGCCCTCCGGGACCGGTCGCGGACACCCCCACGGCCGGCCGGGGCGCCCCACCCCATGGCCGGGACCCGCCGGACGGGCCCGGCAGTACGCCAGGCAGACTTTGCGTGGTGTAGTTCCGATGACGGAGGATGACCCACGCATGATCACGCTCACCAAGGAAGACGGCCCGGCGGACCTGGACGGTGTGACGCACCTGTCCATCGGTGTCTCCTGGGACCCCACCGCCGGAAGCAGCGGCGGAGTGATGGGCAAGCTGCGCCGCAAGACCGGCACCGACCTCGATCTCATCGCCGTCGCGATGCAGAACGGTGAGCCGGTGCGCCTCGCGGGCCTCGACTCGCTCGACCCCATGGGCAACGGCTCGGTGCTGCACAGCGGCGACAACCAGACCGGCCACGGCGACGGCGACGACGAGACCGTGACCGTCGAGTTCGCGCGTATCCCGCCGAACATCACGGCCGTCGTGTTCGTCGCCGCCGCCTACAAGAAGGGCAGCTCCTTCCAGAAGGCGCGCAACATCAGCTTCAAGGTCTACGACGCGACCGGCGGCAGCTCCCAGCAGGTCGCCGACATCTGGCCCAGCCTCCTCACCCAGGACAACGGCTGTGCCGTGGCCAAGGCCGTGCGCGCCGGCTCCTCCTGGAAGCTCCAGGTCATCAACGAGACCGGCAAGATCAAGCAGGGCGACGAGCACGCCCTGATGCGCTTCGCGGTCAGCAAGTAACGCGCGGACGCGGGGGAAGGCGGCCGTCACGGACGGTCGCTCGGGGGCGCCGGAGCGAACGGCGCGCCCCGCCCCGGCCCACGAGGCCCCCCGCGCCACCGCCGCGAGGGTCCACGGGTCTCGTTCCTCCGTCCCGGAGAGGCCCTGCGCCCGTGCGCTCCCGCGGGGCGCGGCAGCGGGTGGCACCACCCGGCAGCGGAGGTGCGCCCCGGCCGCTCAGGGCGTCTCCCGGAGGGCGTAGAACCCCATCGGGGAGTTCGGCGCGAAGCCGATGCGCGGATAGACCGGCGCCCCGGCGGCGGTGGCGTGCAGCACCGCCCGTGTCGCCCCCGTGGCCCGACCGCCCTCGTACAGCGCCTTGCGCGTCACGGCCTCCCCGTAACCCCGCCGCTGTTGGCGCGGGTCGGTGGCGACCAGCAGCACGAACAGCCGCCCCGCGGACTCCACCGTGGCCGCGCAGGACACCGGTTCACCCTTCCGCAGGGCCAGATAGGCGTGCGTCCGCCGGGTCCACAGCGGGGAGGGGAGGAGGCCGTCGCGGCCGTCCTCCAGAGGGAAGCCGTAGGCGCGGGAGTTCAGGTCCGCGAAGGCCCGCAGCCGTTCCGCGTCGGTCACCCGGACGAACTCGAGGTCGGGATGGGCCGGTTCGGCGACCGGCAGCAGATCGCCCGCCATCCCCGTGCCCGGGAAGGCGTGCACCAGGCCGGACTGCTCGGCCGCCGCCCCGAGTCCCGCGCGTGCCTCCTCGTCGAGCAGGTCCTCGAAGACCCAGAGGAACCCCGGGTGCCGCTTCGCCCGCATGATCGCCGCGGCCTCGTCCAGGCGTTCCTTGAGCAGGCCGGCGCCCGTTCCGAAGCCGGTCAGGGTGACGCAGTTCCAGAAGGCGAACCGGCAGTCCGCCCAGCGCACCGCGATGCCGGGTAAGTCCCGGACATCGGCGCGCGGATCACGGTCGAGCACCATCGTCCGCCAGACGGCGGCCAGTTGCTCCATCGATTCCAGCGAGTCGGCGAGATCGCGCATGTGTCTTCCTCGGGTCGTCGGTGCGGGTGCACGCGGTGGCCGGACGGGGCCGTCCGCCGCGCCGTGCGGTGCCCGCCCGAGGACGGGCACCTGGCGCGGCCCGTTCCCCGGACGGGGTCAGCCTGTCACGCCCGGTGCGTCCGTCCGGGCGGTGAGCCGGGCAGGTCGGTCCTCGACCCGGGGATCGTGGACGGCGAGCCGCTGGGCGGCGGCCGGGTCGAGGAGGCGCAACTGGTCCAGGACCCAGGGGTCGATGTGCCGCCGCGCACCGCCGGACGGGGTGTCGGTCGCGGTGGACGCGAATCCTGGCCCGTGGCCGCGCCGGCGCCGCCGCCCGCCAGGAGTAGGCCTCCGGCCACCGCGGCGGTGAGACCGGCGGCGGGACGACGTACCGGTGTCCTCTTCCGGGATTCCTCATGGCCGTACCTCCGCTTCCCGCTACGGAGGGTGAGTGATGGCGTACGGATCACCATGCCCCTCCAGCCGGAATGAACTGATCCGGTTGGTGCTGCTGTCCGGGCCCGCTCCCGGCACACCGCCGGATCTCCCGCGCCCCGGAACGGTGGGTGGCCCGTCGCTCAGCCCCAGGTCCGATGGCAGAGCCGGACCAGACCAGGGTCCGCCACCCCGTCCGCGCGGCGGCACAGGCCGCGCATCTGGCCCGGGCGGACCGGCGCCGGTTCGGCCGCGGCGGGCCGTGACGGCGCCTGCGGGGGGCGCGGAGTGCGCGGTGCCTGCGGGCGTGGCGCGCGGGGAGCGCTCGGCACCGTCTGCGGGACGCGGGGGGTCTGCGGCACCGGCGGGCGGCGGGGCGCCGGACGGACCGGGGTGGCGGAGCGCGGCCCTCCGGACCGTGCGGAGCCTGCCTCTTCCCCGCCCTCGCGTTCGCGGTCCTCCCCGTCCGCCGGACGGTCCTGCCCGGCGCCGGTCCGCACCAGGGCCGAGTGCTGCGGGGGCGCCGCCGGGCCCGGCGACTCCTCGGCTCCCGGTCCAGGAGAGGCCCGCGCGGCGACCGGGACGCCGTGCACGCCCCGAGGGCCGTCGTCGGGCAGGGGGACGGGCGTCACGGTGGTGCAGCCCGCGATGCCCAGCAGCACCAGGGGCAGAAGGGTGAGTGATCGACGAGGCACGGGCCCACTCTGCGGCACCCGCGGACCGCCACGGGCCCGACCAGGCGGCCGATCACCCGCACGAGGGCACGCGACGGGCCATGGCTGACGATCATCACGGACCTTTCGGACGGACCCGTCCGGCGCCGGTACGGCGCCCGCCGGTCCTGCGGTTCCGCACTGCCCGGACACGGGGTGACCGGGCCACGCCTCGTCCGGGAGGCACGGGGCGGGGCGAGGACGGGGCACCCGTCCCTCCCGCCCGCCGCGACCCTCGCGCGGCCTGCTCCCTCGCCCACGGAGCCCCCACCGCCGGCGGGTCCCGCGCCCGTCGCCGGGGCCCGGGGGGTTCGGGGGGCGCGGTTGGTAGGGGAGCAGCCGCGCGACGGGTTCGGAGGCGGCTCCGCCCCCGATGGACAGGACGGCACGGCGTCGTCACGCCACGACACGACGGCCGGGCCGGGCAGTCGTCCCTCCCACATCTGCGGATGGGGGCATGACGTCCGACCACACCCCCGGGGGGGCCACGGCACCGTCGACGGGCCCCCGGCGGGGCCAGGGCGGACACTGGGAGGAGAGCCCGCTCGGGAGAGAGCGGCCGGAAGGACGGCAGGCGGTGGGCGGAGGCCGGGGCGCGGGCCGACCGGAGCCACCGGCTCCCGCCCGCCGCCCACCGGACCGGAGGGGACCATGAGGATCCATCTGACCAGCGTCTTCGTCGACGACCAGGCCAAGGCCGAGCAGTTCTACACCGGAATCCTCGGCTTCGTGAAGAAGCACGACATCCCGGTGGGAGGCACGGCCAGGTGGCTGACCGTCGTCTCGCCCGAGGAGCCGGACGGCGCCGAACTGCTCCTGGAGCCCGCGGGCCATCCGGCGGCCCGGACCTACCGCGACGCCCTCGTGAAGGACGGCATCCCCCTCGTCCAGTTCGCCGTGGACGACGTCCGGGCCGAGCACGAGCGGCTGACCGGCCTCGGCGTCCGGTTCGCCCAGGAGCCGATGGAGGCGGGCCCGGTCACCGTCGCCGTCTTCGACGACACCTGCGGCAACCTCGTCCAGATCGTGTCCCCGGCCGAGTAGCCGGCGGCAGGGAGCGGAGGCGGTTCCCCGGCCCCGGTGGTGGGCCGCCGCAGCCGGGCGGCAGGGGCCCGGGAGGGCCGGTGCGGTGGGACGGCGTCCGGCACGGCAGTCGCGGGGCCGGTCCCGTCCCGCCGCGCCCGGCCGTCACCCGGTGGAGCCGTGTCTCATGAGGTGAGCCCGACCACCAGGTGGGAGACCACCATCAGGGCCACCCCGACCCGGTGGACGGCGAAGCCGACCCGGCGGGCGCGCATGATGTCCCCCTCGCGGAACCCCAGCAGGTACTGGCGCAGGCGCAGCAGACTCGCGGGCAGCATCAGCGGCAGGAACCACCACGGGGCGGTCCCGGTGGCCGAGGCGACCGCGACGAGCAGGAACTCCGCCAGCGACAGGGCGCCGATGAAGCGGGCGTTGCCGCGCTCGGACAGCAGGGCGGCCACCGTGGGACGTCCCACCGACCGGTCGCCCTCCACGTCGTTGGTGTTGGAGTACACCCCGAACATCAGCGGGCCGAAGCCGAAGAGGACCGCCTGCACCAGCAGGAGTCCCGCCGCCCTGCCGGTGATCATGCCGTAGGGCAGGACGACCAGCGCGAAGCCGAGGGCGACGAGATAGATCTCCTGGAACCCGTGGTAGCTGATCCTCACGCCGTAGGAGTACTGGAGCGCCGCCGCCCACAGCACCGCGAGCCCGACCGCCGTCCACAGCGGACGGTGCGGGGCGAGCGCGTAGGTGGCCGCGAACAGCAGTGCCGCGGCGACGGCGCAGCACCAGGCGAACCGCAGCGCCTGGGGGACCGTCAGGGTCCCGGCCACCAGGGGCTTGCGCTGTACATTGCGCAGTGGATGGTCCGGTCCGTAGTTGGTGATGTCGCTGCCGTCGCGGAAGCCGGTGACGTCGTCGAAGGCCACCAGCGCCATCAGCAGGCAGACCTGGGCGACCAGGAAGACGCCGAGCAGCAGGCCCGTGCGCTCGGTGATTCCGCCGCCGGGCGCCAGTACCGCCGCCAGGACAATGGGGACGCCCAAGTAGTAGTCGTAGACGTCGAGTTTGCCCAGCCGGGCGTAGCGGCGGACCATGCCGTCCGCCGGTGCCGGCCGCGACGGCGGCCGGGGGCTCTCCGACCCGCCGGGCCCTTCGGCGGGGAGGGGCCCGTCCGCCGGGCGGCGCTCCGCCGCCGCGTCCGGTGGGTCCGGCAGGTCCGGCCGGGCACCGGTCACTGCGGTCGTGGTGGACGTTCCGTCGGTCATGTCGGTTCGGGGTTCCCTTCGTTGGCTTCGGGTACGGCTGCCGGTGCCGGGGGTGCCGCGTGCCGGGTGTCCGGCAGCGGGGGACGCCGGGCCTGGACGGAGTAGAGGACGCCGGTGGCGGCGGCGAACCCCGGATCGTCCATCAGGGCGCGCAGCCGGGCCAGTTCGGCCGGGGCGAAGCCGTGCTCGGCCAGCCGGGGCGCGAGCTGGGCCAGGTGGTGGAGCTGCAGACCGAGGGCGGGGGTGCCGGGGGCGCGGACCAGGACGTGCGGGCGGATGCCGATGGCGGTGAATCCGGCGTCGCGCAGCGCCCCGGCCGTCCGGCGGCCCCAGCCGGGGTCGCCGCCGGAGGCCCGCATCAGCGCCGCCTTGGCCGCCGTGAAGCGCTCGTAGAGCCGGGCGTCCTCCTCGGTGGGGGCGAGCAGGCACGGCTCGTGGTCGGCGTCGAACTCGTCGATCTGGATGAGGCCGCCGGGCCGGAGCGCCCGAGCCAGCCTGCCGAGCACCTCCCGGCGGCGCGGGAGGTGCTGGAGCACCAGCCGGGCGACCACGACGTCGTACTCCGCCTCCGGCAGCGGGTCGGTGACGATGTCGTGGGCGAGGACGGTCAGCCCGGGGGCCGGGGCGATGCGGCCGGGTTTGAGGTCGGTCGCCGTCACCCGCCCCCCGGGCGCCACCAGCCGGGCCAGGGCGCGGGCGACGCTCCCGGCGCCCGCGCCGACCTCCAGGCAGCGCATGCCGGGCGCGACCCCGGCCCCGGTGAGCCGGTCCAGGGTGAGCGGGTCGAGGGCGTGCTCCAGGTGGCGGTGGTGGGCGGCGCTGTGCGGGCTGTCGTTGTCGAAGACATAGCCCCGGGGAGGGGCTGCGGTGTGGGGCACGGTGCGCTCCCGCTCAGGTCCAGCGGCCGGTGCCGCAGGTCGCGGCCTCGCCGGTGAGCTGCTGGAGCAGGGCCGTGCGCCGGACCTTGCCGGTGCCGGTACGGGGCACCTCGTCCCAGGTGAGCACCACCGGCTCGGCCAGCGGGGGCAGTTCGCGCACCGCCCGGTGCCAGCGGCCGGGGTCGAGCCGGCCGTCCTCGGTGACCACGACCGGCAGCGGCCAGTCGTCGGGGCGGCTGAGGACGACGCACTCCAGGGCCTCCGGCACCCGCTCCTCCAGGGTGTCCTCGGTGTGCAGGCAGCTCAGCCCGGGGGAGTGGTCGACCTCGCGGTCCAGCAGCCGGACGGCGCCGTCCCGGGCGACCGACCCGATGTCGCCGGTGCTCCACCAGCCGCCGTGCCGCTTGGCGTCCCAGCGGTCGGGCTCGCCCACGTAACCGGGCGCGATGGCGCCGGTCCGGCACAGGACGAGCCCCGGCTCCCCCGCCGGTACCCGGCGCAGGGTGAGCGGGTCGACCACCTTGAGCCGGGTCCGGAAGGGCACCGGACGGCCCAGCTCGCGCATCCGGGTCGTACCGTCGGCGGAGCGGGCCACCGAGCGGCGGGTGTGGAAGGCGAAGGTGAGGGGACCCGTCTCGGTCTGGCCCCAGCCCTGCATCCACAGCGCCCGGCGGTGCCCGCTCGCGGCCAGGTAGGAGCGGACGACGGGCGGGTGCACGGCGTCGTAGGTGCTGATGAAGGTGCGCACGTCCCGGAACGGGTTGTCCAGCCGCCGGGTGAGCGGCCGCAGCCGCACGTACCGGGCGGGCAGCGCCTCGACCACGGTGGGCGGATGGGCCCGCAGCAGCAGGTCGGTCCGGTCGGGCCGGTCCTCGGCGGCGATGCTGATGTGCCGGGGGGCGAGCACCGGCGCCACATGGGTCCAGCAGAAGGTGCGGCCGTGGGCGTAGGAGCTGGCGTTGAAGAGGCTGTCGTCGCGCCGGACGGCGAGCCGGGGGATGGGCAGGGTCTCGAAGCGGGCGAGGCCGTTGATGATGGTGCGGGTGGTGTGGCAGACCAGTTTCGGGGTGCCGGTGGTGCCACTGGTGTGGATGATGACCAGCGGTTCGTCGTCGGCACGGCGGTGCGGACCGGGGTCGGGGCATCCCCGCAGGTCGTCCAGGCGCAGGGTGCCGGGGGGAAGCCCGCCGTCCCGGTCGAGGACCACGGTCGTGCCGCCCTCCTCCGTCAGTCCCTCGGTGGTGCGGCCGTCGGCCGTCAGCCGGTCGAGGACATCGAGGTCGGTCACCAGGACGTGGGGCGCGGCGCGGCGCAGCAGGAGGCGCAGGGAGCCGGCCGGGAGGTGGCCGGAGATCTTGACGGGGACGGCGCCGGTGCGGATCGCGGCGCAGGCGATGAGGTCGTAGTCCCAGTGGTTGGCCTTGGCGATGGCGACCCGCCTGGCCCGGCCCGCCCCGGCGGCGGCGAGGGCGCCCGCGATCTCGGCGACGAGCGCGGCGAGTCCGGGCACCGTCCACTCCGTCGGGGAGCCGGACGCACCGCCGCGCGCGGCGTCGAGGGGCCGGTCGAGGTGGAAGCGGGTGGTGACACCCCGCGCGGCGAGGTCGTCGAAGAGGGCACCCGGGTCCTGCGGCTTCATGCGGCGGTCTCCTCGGAGGGGGCGTGAGGGGTGTGCGCGGCCAGGCGGGCCAGGACGCGGGAGGCGGCGAGCGCGCCCGAGCGGGCGGCGCCCTCGCTGGAGGGGCGGGCGGCGACCCAGTCCCCGGCGTACTCCACGCACCGCGCGGGCCGGTCCAGGAAGGCGCCGCGCCGGGTGAGCGCGTGGGGGGTCAGCTCGGGCATCGCCTCGGCCCAGTGGTGCACATGGGTGGCGACGAGCGCGTCCCGCAGCCCCGGCACATAGCGTTCGGCGGCCCGGGTCATGAAGCGCACGGCGGTCGCCGGGTCGGCGGCGGCGAGTTCGGGGACCCGGCGGGGCGAGGCCAGCAGGCTGACCAGACCGCGCCCTGCGGGCGCCCGGTCGGGGCACTTGAGGTGGTCGGCGATGACGCAGGACAGCAGTGGCTCCTCGTCCTCCGGGGTGAGCAGGACGTAGTTGCCGCCGCGCGGGGCGAGCGGCCGGTCCAGGGCGCAGCTGATCTTGAACATGGGCCGATAGGAGGAGGCGGCCAGATAGCCGGCCGCCTCGGGGGCCGGGTCCGGCTGGAGCCGCAGCGCGGCGGGCGCCGGAAGGGCCAGCACTACCGCCCGTGCCGTCAGCGGGGTGCCGCCGACGGTGAGCCGGGCGTGCGTGCCGTGGTCGGTGACCTCCTCGGCCCGTGCGCCGTAGCGGACGTCGAGGGGTTCCGCGAGGCGCCGGGCGAGCAGGTCCATGCCGCCCCGGTAGACCCGCCAGGAGGAGACCGGCCCGACCGCGAGCAGCAGGGCGACCAGGGGCGAGGCGGCGCTGCGTTCCGGGTCCCAGCCGAAGAAGGCCGAGGACAGCGGCTGGAGCAGATGGTCGTAGAGGTCGGGGTGGTAGCGGCGGGCCATGGCGGCGATGGTGTCCGTGCCGAGCGGGGTGTCCTCGGCGTGGTCGTGGTCCAGTCCGGCGCGGTGCCGTTCGCCCCAGGCGAGGAACCGGGCCAGCGACGGACGGGCGGTGGGGGACAGCCCCGCGCCGGTGAGCACCGCGCGGGGGTCGCCCACCCCGTTGTGCGGGCGTCCCGCCCGCCACATCGCCATGGGGCGGCCGATGCGGGGCACGTCGGCGGGGCCCAGCCCCGCGCGGCGCAGCAACTGCCAGGTGGCCCGGTATCCGCGGGCCGAGATCTGCTCGGCGCCGGTGTCCATCAGATAGCCGTCACCGCGGAGGCTGCGCATGCGCCCGCCGGGGCCGGCGGCGGCTTCGAAGACCCTTACCTCATGGCCGTGGCGGCGCAGTTCGTGGGCCGCCGCGAGGCCCGCCAGTCCGGCGCCGACGACGGCGATGTCGAGATCAGTGGACACGGGGCGGCTCCGGGCGGGGCGACGGTGCGGGGCGTGGACGGGCGGGGCGGAGGGGGACGGCGGGGTCCGCGCCCCCGGGGTCAGCCGGTGCGCAGCGCATGGGCGCGGACGGTGTCGGCGACGTGCTCGACCTGGGTGTCGGTGAGCATGTGGTGGACCGGCAGCGACAGGTGGCGGCGCGCGGCCCGCAGGGCGTGCGGCCAGGGGAAGCCGTTCGTCCGCCCGGCGGGGGCGTCCTTCGGGCCCCGCGGGCGGCCGGTCGCGGGCGGCGCGGCGAAGGGGGCGAAGGCGGCCTGCTCGGGCAGGAGCCGGGGGTAGTAGACGTGGGTGTGCACGCCGTGCGCGGTGAGGTGTTCGCGCAGCGCGTCCCGGTCGTCGGCGAGGAGTGTGTACACGTAGTAGCAGCGGCCGTCGGTGCCGGCCGGGGGCGTGGTGATGCCCGGCAGCCCGGTGAGCCGCTCGGTGTAGTGGGAGGCGATGGCGGCGCGGCGGGCCAGCCGCGCGGACAGCCCCGGCAGCCGGTGCGACTGGACGGCGGCCTGGATCTCGTCGAAGCGGCTGTTGTGGCCGACGAGGTGGTGGAGGAAGCGGTGGCGGCCGTCCTGCCCGTGGTTGCGCAGCATCCGGACCCGCTGGGCGGTCTCCTCGTCGTCGGTGACGACGGCTCCGCCCTCGCCGGGCATGCCGAACGACTTGACCTGTACGAACGAGTAGACGCCCGCGTCGCCCCACAGCCCCGCAGGGCGTCCGGCCAGGGTCGCGCCCTGGGCCACGGCGGAGTCCTCCACCAGGCGCAGGCCGTACTCGGCGGCCAGGGTGTTGAAGGCGGGCATGTCCGCCATCACCGAGAACATGTGGGCGGGCATCACGGCCCGGGTCCGGCCGGTGACCCGGCGGCGCGCGTCGGCGGGGTCCATGGTGAGGGTGTGCGGGTCGATGTCGGCGAAGACGGGCATGGCCCCCGTGTGCAGTACTGCGGCGGCGAGCGGCGCGCAGCCGAAGGCGGGGACGACCACCTCGTCGCCCGGCCCGGTGCCGAGGGCGGTCAGCACCAGTTGGAGGGCGCCGGTGCCGGAGGCGCAGGTGACCACGTCGGCGGCGCCGAGCCGCCGGGCCAGCTCGGTCTCGAAGCGGCGGGTGTGCTCGCCGAGGATGAACTTCTGCTCCTCCCCGGTGCCCAGCTCGTACAGGAGCCGCAGCACGGTGTCCCGGTCCTCCTCGAAGAGGTCGGGGGGGAAGAACGGGACGGGGGCGGTGACGGGGGACGGGCGCCCGGTGGCGGGGGTCATGCGGACACCTTCCGCGTGAGGAACTCTTCCACGGCGTCGCAGACGCGGTCCGCCTGCTCGTCGGTGAGGTCCGGGTAGAGCGGCAGCGCGAGGGCGCGCACGGCGGCCGCCTCGGCGGCCGGGAAGTCCCCGGGGCGGTGTCCGAGCCGGGCGAAGCAGGGCTGGAGGTGCAGGGGCCGCGGATAGTAGACCTCGGTGCCGATGCCCCCGGCGGCGAGGTGGCCGGCCAGGGCGTCCCGGTGGTCGGCCTCGATCAGGTAGACGTAGAACACCTCGTCGGGGGCGCCGGTGAGCCGGGGCAGCCGGGTGATCCCCGGGAGGCCGCGCAGCCGCCGGTCGTAGCGGGCGGCGAGGTCGGCGCGGCGGCGGATGTCCCCGTCGAGGACGGTGAGCCTGGCCAGCAGGATCGCGGCCTGCAGGTCGTCCATCTTGCTGTTGTGCCCGGGGAGCACGCTCTCGTGGGAGATGCCCGGGAAGTGGCCGAGGGTGCGGCCGGTGCGGCCGTGGTGGCGCAGCGCCGCGACCCGTTCGGCGATCCCGGGGTCGTCGGTGAGCACCGCTCCGGCGTCGCCGAGCGCCCCCAGCGTCTTGCCCGGGAAGAAGGACAGCACCCCGCCCCGCCCGTGCAGCCCGGCGTGGACGCCGGCCTGGCGCATGCCGATGCCCTCCGCGCTGTCCTCGACCAGCTCCAGCCCCCGCGCGGAGGCGAAGGCGGTGAGCGCCGCCATGTCGGCCATCCGGGAGAAGAGGTGCACCGGCATCACGAACCGGGTGCCGTCCAGCGCCCCGTCCGGCACCCGGGCGGGATCGAGCGCGTAGCTGTCCGGATCGATGTCCGCGAAGACGGGCTCACCGCCCGCGTGCACGACGGAGGTCGCGGTGGCGACGAAGGAGTAGGCCGGGACCAGGACGCGGTCGCCCGGCCGCAGTCCGCAGGCCTTGAGGAGCAGGACGAGGGCGTCGGTCCCGCTGTTCACGCCGATGACGTGCCGGGCGCCCGTGTAGGCGGCGAGGGCCTGTTCGAGTGCCCGCACACGGGTCGAGTGGGAGAATTTTCCGTCTTCGAATACCTCTTCCACCTGTGACCGAATGTCCGGCCAGATCCGTTCGAACGTCCTGGCCTGGCTGAAAAAGGGAACGGTTAATCGCGTCACGCGGAAACAATTCCTCTCGGCCGACCGGGCGCCGACGCCGCGATGGACGGGTCTCTACCCGCCCCGGCTCCGGCGCCACCTGCGGCAACGACAGAGAAACGACAGAAATGCGACAGAAAATGGGGACGGCGCGGCCCCATCGCCGAACGCCTCCCGAGTGGCTGCCCGAGAACGTAACAGCCGTCAGAAGCAAGTCTCAAATGACTGGAGGAACTTCATACCTTCCGGTGACAACCCCCGGAAATTTCTTGACCGGTGTCACGCGGAGCGGCGAGATTCGCTGCTGCCCGCACCGTTCAGCCGGAGGGAACGCCATGAGACAGCCCCTGATCATCGGACTGGGACGCTCCGGATCCGGACTCCACGTGCGGGCCCTGCGCACCGCCCGCGCAGCCGCCCCCGACCTCTGGGACGGCCCGATCGTCGCCGTCGACCCCCGCCCCGGCGCGGGCGGCCCCGGCGCCGACGGCGTCGCCCGGACCCGCACCCTCGACCAGGCCCGTCCGCTGCTCACCCCGGACACCACCGTCGCCCACGTCTGCACCCCGCCCGACACCCGACCCGCCGTCATCGCCGACCTCGCGGCCCGCGGATTCCGCGATCTCGTCGTGGAGAAGCCGCTCGCCGCAGACGCCGCCCAACTCGCCGCCGTGGAACGGCTGCGCGAACACCACGACCTGCGCATCACCGTCGTCGCCCCCTGGCCCGCCGGGGAACTCGCCCGCAGACTCCGCCGCCTGATCGCCACCGGCCAGCACGGCCGGCTGCTGCGCATCGAGGCGGCCCAGCACAAACCCCGCTTCCAGTGCTCACTGCGCCCCGGCGACGGCCACCCCACCGCCTTCGAGGTGGAGATGCCGCACTCCCTCGGCCTCGTCCTCGACCTCGCCGGACCCGCCACCGTGACCGGCGCCCGCCTCACCGACCTGCGCTGCGGAGAAACGGTACGTCCCCATATGGGCTCCGCCCGGATCGACCTGCGCCACACCAGCGGCGTCCACACCCGGATCGTCTCCGACCTCGCCGCCCCCGTCCGCGAGCGCAGCGTCACCCTGTTCCTCGAACACGGCACCGTCGTCGCCCACTTCCCGCTCGCCGCCGACGACGACCACGCCCAGCTCATCACCGGCGAACGGCGCGACGTCTTCCGCGACGACGCCCTCGCCGCCTTCATGACCCGCGCCTACGACCGCTACGCCACCGTCGCCCCCCACCACCCCTCCTGGAAGTCCGGCTTCGACCTGCACGCCGACGTCGTCCGCCTGCTCGACACGGCCAAGACCCGGTGCGGTGCCCACCGGGGTGAGGAGGAGGCCCCCCGTGCCGCCGTATGACAGCCTCGCCGCCCGCGTCACCGGCATCGGGGACGAGGCCGCCCCCGATCTGGCCGGCCAGATCGGGACCGCCCTCCAACTCGGCTGGACCGCGCTGGAACTGCGCACCGTCGACGGCACCGCGCTGGCCGACCTCGGCACCGGCGCCGTCCACACCCTGGCCGACCGGCTGCACGCGGCCGGACTCGGCGTGGTCTGCCTCGACTCCCGCATCGCCAACTGGGCACGCCCCGTGACCGGCGACCCCGCCGCCGACCTCAGCGAACTCGAACGGCTCGCGGCCCACGGCCGCGTCCTGGGCTGCCGCAGCGTACGCGTCATGTCCTGGCCCAACGACGGCCTCACCGAGGACGCCTGGGCCCGCGAGGTGATCACCCGCATGCGCCACCTGGCCCGCCGCGCCGAGGACCTCGGCCTCGAACTGCTCCACGAGAACTGCGCCGGCTGGGCCGCCGCCAGCGCCACCCGCGCCCTGCGCCTCCTCGACGAGGTGGACAGCCCCGCCCTGCGCCTCCTCTTCGACACCGGCAACGGCATCGCCCACGGATACGACGCCGTCTCCCTGCTCACCCCCCTGCTGCCGCACGTCGCCCACGTCCATGTCAAGGACGGGGTCCCCGGCCCGGGCCCCGGGGAGGCCGTGTACACCCTGCCCGGCGACGGCACCGCCCGCGTCGCCGACTGCCTGCGCCTCCTGGAGGACCACGGCTACCGGGGCGCCTACTCCCTCGAACCCCACCTCGCCGTCCTGCCCCACGAAGGACTGCGCCGCCAGGGCGTGGACGCCCGCGACCTGTTCGTCCGCGCCGCCCGGCGTCTGGCCGACCTCCCCCTCGGCCCCCGTCCCGGCACGGCCCCGGCCGACGCATCCCGCTCCCACCGGGGCACGGCCCCGGCCGCCGTCCCCCGCCCCCGGCCGCCCGCCGTCGACACCGGACTGCTGCTCCACCTGCTGCACACCCCCACCGCCGGGCCCCTGGAGACCGGCCCCGGCGCCCCCCATGCGCTGCGCGCCGCCCAGCACGCCTACGCCACCGCCGCCGCCCGCCTCGGCCTGCGCACCCTCTCCCACCGCCCGGCCCACCCCGGGGAGGTGCTCCGGGAGGACACCCCCGTCCGGGTCCGCGAGGCCGTCACCGCCGACCCGGAATTCCTCACCGCCCAGCCCAGCCTGCTGCTGCGCCTCGGGCCCGAACGGCCCCGCGACCGCACGGTGATGTTCAACGTCCACCTCGACACCGTCGCCGGGGGACCCGCCCCCGCCTTCGACGGCTCCCGGTTCACCGGCCGCGGGGCCGTCGACGCCAAGGGACCCGCCGTCGCCCTCCTGGCGGGCATCGCGCGGGCAGCCGCCGACCACCCCGCCGTCGGCCGCGACATCTCCGTCCTCGTCCAGGCCGTCGCCGGGGAGGAAGGCGGCGCGCTCGGCACCTTCGGCACCCGGCCGCTGACCGAGGCCGGGCACATCGGCCGGGTCAACGTCTTCTGCGAACCCACCGGGCTGCACCACCTGCCCCGGGCCACCGCCTCCTCCACCGCCCGGATCACGGTCGACGGCGACGACGCCGTCGACGACCGGCCCGGGGCGGGCCACAACGCCACCCTGCTCCTCGGCTTCCTCGCCCAGCACCTCGCCACCGCCCTCGCCCCGCCCTCCCCGCACGCCCCGCCGGTCACCCTCTGCCTCGCCGGGCTGCACACCGGCACCCTCCACAACAAGGTCCACGGCACCGGCGCCCTCGCCCTCAACCTCGCCCACACCCGGGCCCAGGACGGCGCCGCCGCCGAACGCGCCGTCGCCCGCGCGCTCGACGAGGGGCTGCGGGAGTTCACCGCCCGCTACCGGGACGTCCCGCTGTTCGCCCGCACCGCCGCCGACGCCGCCCGCATCACCCGCCTGGACTGGGACAAGCGCGGCATGCCCGCCCTCGGCGCCCAGCCCGCCTGGGGCGACGCGCTGATGGAACGGGCCGGCATCCCGCGTCGGCCCGCCGACGCCCCCGCCTTCACCTGCGACGCCATCTGGCTGCACGCCGCCGCCGGCACCTACACCACCGTCCTCGGACCCGGCTCGCTGGACACCCACCACGCCCACGCCGAGGGCGAGTTCGTCGAGCTGGCCGAGCTGGAGGCGTTCGCCTCCCAGGTCGCCGCGCTGCTGGCCGCCTTCGCCTCCGAAGCCACCACGGCCACCACGGCCTCCGGCCCCACCCCGATACGCACCGAGAAGGCAGGAACCGCATGACAGTCGCACCGCCCTCCGCCGACCGCCGCGAGGAGGTGAGGGTCCCCTACACCATCCTGCTCTCCGAGACGGCCGCCTGCTTCGCCCGCCTCGGGGTCCCCGCCGAGCGGGCCCGCCTCGCCGCCGAGGCCCTGTGCTACGGCGACCTGACCGGCATGGACTCGCACGGCGTCTTCAACCTGGCCCGCCTGTACGTCCCCCTGCTGGAGTCGGGGCGTGCCGACCCGGCGGCGGAGCCCACCACCCTGCGCGACCTCGGCGCCTGCGTCCTCGTCGACCACCGCCGGGCCCTGGGCCTGTGGGCCGCCTCCCAGGCCGTGGACCTCGCCGCCCGGCGCGCGGCCGACCACGGCATCGGCCTGGTCACGGTGCGCGGCGCCACCCACTTCGGCTGCGCCGGGGCGCACGCGCTGCGCGCCGCCGCCCAGGGCATGATCGGAGTGGTGGCCTCCAACTGCGGCGGCCAGCGCATCGCCCGCCCGCCGCACGGCGCCGCCGCGCTGCTCGGCACCAATCCGCTCAGCGTGGCCGCGCCCGCGGTGGAGGGCCGTCCCTTCGTCCTGGACATGAGCACCACCGTCGTCCCCACCGGCAGGGTCCGCACCGCCGCCCGGGACGGACGGCCCGCCCCCGAGGGCTGGCTCACCGACGACACCGGTGGTCCCGTCACCGACCCGGCGGCCTTCGACCGGGGCGAGGCGTGGCTCGGCTGGCTCGGCGGGCGCCCGGAGACCGGCGCCCACAAGGGCTTCGGACTCGGTCTGACCGTGGAACTGCTGGCGGCCCTGCTGCCCGGCGCCGCCACCGGCCCCGCCCGCGCCGCCCTCGACGGCGACGGGCGCCCGGGCGGCACCGACGACGACATCGGCCTCCTCGCCCTGGCCATCGCCCCCGGCGCGCTCCGCGACGGCTTCCCGGCCGACGCGCGGGACCTCTTCGCCACCGTGCTGGACTGCCCACCCCTGCCCGGCCGCGACCGCGTCCGCTACCCGGGCCACCTGGAGGCCGAACGGGCCGCCGGGCGCCGGGTGTCCGGAGTGCCGCTGCCCGCCTCCCTGCACGCCGAGCTGACCGGCCTCGGCCTGGACCTGCCCGTCCTGGAGGCGGCCCGATGACCCCTCCCGCCCCGGGGGCCCGGCCGCGCCGGCTGGGTGTCATCGGCCTCGGAGTGATCTCCCGCTTCTACCTGGCCGCCGCCGAGACCCTGCCCGGCTGGACCCCGGCGGCCGTATGCGACCTGCGGGAGGAGACGCTCGCCGCCCACCGCGGCGGCGCCGCCCGCCACACCGACCACCGGTCCATGCTGGCCCGGGAGGACCTGGACGCCGTGGTCGTCGCCGTGCCCAACCACGCCCACGCCGAGGTCTGCGCCGACGCCCTGCGGGCCGGTGTGCCGGTCTGCGTGGAGAAGCCGCTCGCCCTGAGCCCCCCGGAGGGCGCCGTGCTGGCCGCGCTCTCCCGCGAGCGCGGCGTGCCCCTGTTCACCGCCTTCCACCGCCGCTACAACGACCGCGTGCTCGGCCTGGCCCGCGCCCTTCCGCCGCCCGGGGCGCCCCGGGCCGTGGAGTCGGTGCGGGTGCGGTACCTGGAACGCATCGAGGACCACATCGGCGCCGACACCTGGTACCTGGACCCGGACCGGTGCGGGGGCGGCTGCGTCGCGGACAACGGCCCGAACGCCTTCGACCTCGTACGGCTGTTGCTGGGCGAGCCGTCGCTGACGGTGGTCTCGGCGGAGGTGGCCCGGGAGGACGGCGTGGACCGGCGGGCCGTGATCGGCCTGGAGGCGCAGTCCGGGGCGCGGGCCGGGGTGGAGCTGGACTGGTCGCACCCGGGCGAGGTCAAGGACGTCGCGGTGCGGCTGACGGACGGCACGGTGCTGGAGGCCGACATGCTGGCGGGACGTCCCGGCTTCAAGGAGTCCCTCTGGCACGAGTACGAGGGCGTGCTGCGCGACTTCGCCCGGGTCTGCGACGAGGCGCCCGCGGGGGCGGCGGAGGGCGGTGTGGCCGCTCTGGAACTGGTCGCCGCCTGCTACACGCTCGCCGGGGCGCCGGTGTCCGGGGCGGCGCGATGAGCCCGGGGCCCGCCGCGGCGCCCGCGCCCGCCTCGCTGGACTCCGGGGCGGGTGAGAACGGAGCCAAGCGTGCCGTGCGCGGCGCCCTGGTGAAGGTGCTGCGGCACACCCGGACCGATCGCGGGATGACCCTGGAGCCGTTCGCGAGCCGCTGTGTGCGCCGGGGCGAGGTGCACGAACTGGTCACCACCGACCAGTGGAGCGACGCGCCCGGGGCCCGGGTGGACCGGGTCGGCTTCCTCGGCTTCGCCGAACTGGCTTGCGGGGGCGTGCTCGACCGGGGCGACACCCTGGTCCTCGGCGGTGAACCGGTGGGCACCGTCCTGGGCTTCGACGGCTGCCATCTGCCGAACCACTACAACATCCTGGTCCACACACCGAGGCTGCTGACCGGGCCCTGTCTGTCGCTGGCGCCGGAGACCGCGGTGCTGTTCGCCCCCCGGGCCGTCCCGGGGGAGTGAGGCCGTCCGCGCCGCGGCGGCACCGGACTCCGGGCCGGTGCCGCCGCGGCGCCCGCCCGTGGTGATGCCCCGGTGCCTCTCCGACACGCGTACGCCGACCGGCGGCCCCCTCGGGGGCCGCCGGCCGACGCGCTTGTCCGGCGGAGGGACTCGGCTCAGCCGAGCAGCTCGAACTCCAGCCGCCCGAAGTGGAACTCGCGGATGGCCGCGAGTAGTTCGTCCTCGCTGAGGGTGCCGTTGCCGTCGGCGTCGATCTGGCGGAACGCCTCGGCGGCGGCGGCCTCGTCCAGACCGGCCACGGCACGGAGCCAGCCGGCGAACTCGGAGGCGTCGATGACACCGTCGTCGTTGCGGTCGCACAGGCCGATGATGCCCTTGGCGACGGGGCCGAGGACGGTGTTGAACGCGGCCTCCCCGCCCTGGAACAGTTCACCGGCGGCGGCGTGGAACTGGTCCCGGTTCAGCGGACCCTGCGGGCTGACCCCGGCGCGGTCGGCGAGCGCCTCGAACATGGACTGGAAGGCGTCGCGCAGGGCGGCGCCCCGGGGGGAGTCCGGGGCCTGGCCGAGGGCCGCGGCGATCTCGGCCGCCTCGGCGACGAAGTCCGAGGGCTCCAGGACGCCGTTGCCGTCCTTGTCCCACTTCTCGAAGCGCTTCGACAGACGGGCCTGGGCGGTGTTGTCGGCCACCATGGTCATGTAGGTGTCTCCTTTGTGCGGTGTGGCGCCCGGACCGTTGTCCGGGTGCCGGTTCCCACGGCGGGCGCGTGTTCATCACGCCCGCCGGGAGTCCTGTGTGCCGGGCGCGGCCGGGGTCAGAGCCGGGTGACCCGGGTGCCCCTGGCCGTGCCGCGGGTGTCGAGGACCAGGCACGCGGCCCGGTCCCAGGCGAAGGCGCGGTAGTCGTCCTCGTCCTGGAGCACCAGGACGAGGTCGCTGTCGGCGCAGGCGTCCTCGGGCGAGGCCCGGCGCGGCACCGGCACGCCGTCCACGACGAACCGGTCGACCCTCGGGTCGTGGTAGGCGAGCCGGGCCCCGGAGGCGCGCAGGGCGCGGGCCACGGGGAAGGCGGGGGACTCGCGGACGTCCGAGACTCCCGCCTTGTAGGCGACGCCGAACAGGGTGACCCGCGCCCCGGCCGGTTCCGTGCCGTTCTCGCGCAGCAGCCGGCAGGCGCGGTCGGTGACGTGCCCGGGCATGGCGTCCAGCACGTCGCGCGCCGCGTCGAGGGTGCGGAAGGTGAAGTCCTGCTGCTCGGCCCGTGCCATCAGATAGCGCGGGTCGACCGGGACGCAGTGCCCGCCGACGCCGGGGCCGGGGCGGAAGGGGGCGAAGCCGAAGGGTTTGGTGCCGGCGCAGCGCAGCACCTCCCAGATGTCGATGCCGACCTGACCGCAGTACAGCGCGGCCTCGTCGGCGAGCGCGATGTTGACGTAGCGGTAGGCGTTCTCCAGCAGCTTGGCCATCTCCGCCTCGCGGGTGCCGGAGGCGACGACCACCTCGTCGACGAGCTGCTGGTAGAAGCCCTCGGCGTGTTTGGCGCAGAGGGTGGTGCAGCCGCTGACGATCTTCGGTGTGGTGCGGAAGGAGAAGCGCTCGTTGCCCGGGTCGATCCGCTCGGGGGAGTAGGCGAGGTGGAAGTCCTCGCCCGCGCGCAGCCCGCTCTCCTCCAGCAGCGGCCGGACGATCTCCTCGGTGGTCCCGGGGTGGCTGGTCGACTCGACGCACACCAGGGTGCCGGGGGCCAGGTGCCGGGCGACGGTGCGTACGGCCGCCGTCAGCGGCCCGAGATCGGGCGTGCGGTCGGCGGCGAGGCCGGTGGGGACGCAGATCACCACCGTACGGGCCCCGGTCAGCATCGCCGGGTCGGTGCTCGCCCGGAAGCCCGCCGCGCGCATCGCCCGGACCTCCGCGTCACCGATGTCCCCGATGTGGGAGCGCCCCGCGGTGAGACCGTCGGCCACCGCCGCGCTGATGTCGAGGCCGACCACCCCCAGGCCCGCCTCGCAGGCCCTCCGGGCCAGTGGGAGTCCGACGTAGCCGAGCCCGACCACGGCGAGTTCCGCAGACATGTTCCCCCCTCGTTCCCCCTCGGCGCCGGCCGGTCAGACGCTGAAGCTGCCGCTGCCGGGGGCCACGTGCGAGCCGTGTCCCGGGGGGACGACCAGCGAGGGGCCGAGACAGAACGGATCGCCGTAGATGCGCACCGGGCGGTCGGTGGTGTTGTTGAGGACATGGGCGGCGGCCGGGAGCTTCTGGCAGCCCGCCGGGTCCTTGTAGACCGTCAGCGGTTGCAGCTCCGTCTGGAAGACGGTGACCTCTCCATCGGCGGCGGCGGCCGGACCCGCGGCCAGGCCCACCCCGGCCACGGCCGCCAGGAGGACACAGGTGATGAACGAGCGACGCATGACGGGTTCCCCAGTTCTGCTGTACGGCTCAACACCCGTGATTCGTACGGAAGTTGAGGGTCTTGTTCCGCTTTCGTGATCAGCATGCCATGGGAATCGCCCCGGGGAATTCCCTATGGGAAGAATGACCCATATGAGTGAACGCTTTTCGGTCTGCCCTCCGGGCGGAATCCCGCTCCCGGAATCCCGCTCCCGGGGGCCCGGGAGCCCCGGAGGCGCCCGGTCGTGCCGGGGGCGGACCCGGGCACGACCAGGCACTCCCGGGCGGTCGTTCAGCCGTCGCCGGACGCGGGCGCGGAGGCGGTCACCGCGCCGTCGGAGGTGCCGCGCGGTCCGGGCGGGCGCCGCCTTCGAGCCGTCCGGCCCGCAGGGCGTCCACGGCACCGGCGGTGACGGTGCGTCGGCAGACCTTCCCGGTGGGCCCCAGGGGAAGCGACTCGGCGAGCATCAGGTACTCGGGGAACTTCCGCCGCTCCAGGCCGCGTCGGCGCAGGTGCTCGGTGAGCCCGGGGAGCGTGGGCGGGGCCGCGCCGGGGGCCGGACGGACACAGGCGCACAGGCGCTCCCCCAGCTCCCCGTCCGGAACGGACACGCAGACCACGTCCGCGAGGGCCGGATGGGTGCCCAGCTCGCGCTCCACCTCGGCCGGGCTGATGGTGTACCCACCCCGGATGACCACGTTCCTGAGCCGTCCCAGGACCCGCAGCCGCCCCCGGCCGTCCAGCGCGCCGAGGTCGCCGGTGCGGACCCAGCCGGTTCCGGTGCGGTAGCGGGCGTCGAGCTCGGGGGCGCCCACGTAGCACATCGGCGACATCGGCCCCTTGGCGAGGATCTCCCCCTCCGCGCCGGGTGGCGCCGGGGTGCCGTCGGGCCGGACGACGCGCAGCTCGGCCACGGCCGGGTCCGGGGTTCCCGCGGTGCCGTCGGCGGGGGCCCCGGGGGCGGCCGTGTGGCAGTTCACCCCGTCCGAGGACCCGTACACGGCGATCACCGGTCGCCCGAACCGCTCCCGGCAGGCGGCGGCCGTGGAGTCGGGCAGCGCGGCGCCGCTGGAGACGAGCGCCCGCAGGCCGGAGAGGTCCTCGTCCGGGGCGGGCGGCAGGTCCGCGATCCGGCGCAGCATCGTCGGCACGCCGAACACATGGGTGGGGCGGTCGTCGGTGATCGCGCGCAGCGCGTTCCGGGCGTCGAACCGGTGCCGCACGATCAGGGTCCCGCCCAGGGCGGCGAGCGTGACGGGCACGCCCAGCGAACCGAACGAGGAGGCCAGCGACACGAGCACCAGATTGCGGGGCACCGGCCCGTCGATGGGCTCGGGCCCGCCGGATGGATCCCCGTCGGTGGGCCCGGACCCACCGGAGGGCTCCGGACCTTCGGGGGGCGTCCCCCCGGCCGCCGTCCGTCCGGACCCCTCCGCGCCGTGCGAGGGCACCGGACGGCCGGGCTCGGCCCCCTGGCCCGCCCGATCCGCCGGGCCCTCCGCGGGGTCCGCCCCGCCGGGCCCCTCGGGGGCGCCGTCCGGCCGGGGCGGACCGGGGTACCGGGCGAGCGCCCGCACGTAGGCGGCCCGGCCGCCCGCCAGGGACTGATGGCTGTAGGCGACCATCTTCGGCTCGGCCTCGGAGCCGGACGACACCAGGATCCTCGCCGGGGCCCAGGGGTCGGCGCACCGCTGGGCCGGGCGGTGGGCCGCGCCGCCGCGCCCGGACGCCAGCTCGTCCGCGCCGAACACCGCGCGCAGACAGGTGAGTCCCTCCGCGGCCAGCACGTCCGCCGGTTCCGAGAAGACGGCGCCGGCGGCCCGGGAGCGCCGCAGCAGCGTCAGGGTGTCGCGCACCCCGCCGCCCAGCGGATAGGGGAGGGCCACCGCGCCCAGGGCGTAGACGGCGAGTTCGGCCGCGGCGGCCAGTCTTCCGTTGGGCAGCCGCAGGGCGATCACGTCGCGCGCGCCGAGCCCCGCACCGGCGAACCGGGCCGCGATCCGCAGCGTGTCGGTGTACAGCTCGGCGTACGACACCGTGCCCCCGTCGTCCACCACGGCGTCCCGCGCGGGATGGGCGGCCACCTGCCCCCGGAACAGCGAGAACAGGTCGGCGTCGGGGCACAGCCCCCGCTCCTGCCACGCCAGCCGGTCGGCGTACGGCACCCGGTCCGGGAAGACCAGCCCGCTGCGCGCCCGCCACACGGGCCCCTGGCCCCCGGCCCGCGTCACCGGTCCCCCCGGGCGAAGTCCCAGGGGCTCGCGGGCCGGGCGTGGCGCGCCTCGGCGTCCGGCGGCAGCACCGCCTTGGCGAAGGCCGGGTCCCCGGCCGTCGCCGCCAGATCGGTGCGCACGGGCACGGACGGCAGCCCGGCCTCCCGCAGCGCGTCCAGCCACCCGGCCGTGGACCCCTCGCGCAGCCGGTCCGGGACCGCGGACGGGTCAGGCGCGCCGACGGCGGCGGCCACCGCCGCCGGGTGCGCGCGGGCCCGTGCCCCCAGGTGCAGCAGTCCGTCGGCGGTGGCGAGCGGGGCATCCAGCGCCGACAGGACGGTCCGCCGCGCCGGGCGGGGCACCAGGGCGGCGGCGGACAGCAGGGAGGAGTCGGCGCGGCAGCCGTGGCCGGTGCCCTCCCTGAGCGCCAGTCCGGCGAGCGCGGCCTGCGCCAGCACGAGGCCGCCGAGGACGTCGGTGACGGTCATCAGGGAGGGCGCGGGCGGCTCGTCGGCCGGGCGCAGGGCGGCGGCGAGCCCGCCGTGCACCTGGGCGAGGTAGTCGGTGCCGATCGGCGGCCGGGGCCCGAGGGCGCCGCCGAACCCGGAGGCCGAGGCGTACACCAGTCCCGGACGCACGGACCGCAGGTCGTCGGCGTCGAGCCCGTACCCTTCGGCCTTGCCGGGCGCCCAGGTGTGCAGGAACACGTCGGCGCCGGAGACCAGTTCGCGGACGGCGGCCTGGCCCCGGGGGGTGGAGAGGTCCGCCTCCACCACCGACTTGCCGGTGTTGAGCGCGGAGAACCGCGCCGAGCAGTCACCGGCCATCGGGGCGAGCCAGCGCATGGGGTCGCCGCCGGGCGGCTCGACCCGGACGACCTCGGCGCCCAGCAGACGCAGGACGTGCCCGGCCATCGGGCCCTGCACGCGGCGGGTCGACTCGACCACCCGCAGCCCGGACAGGGGCGCCGGTCCGCCACTGGTCTCCCGCCGGTGACCGCGCGGGGCGGCCGGCCCGGGGCGGGGGGTGTCGGCCGGGGCGAGGGTCCAGGCGTCGAGGACCGGCGCCGTCGTGGTGGCGCCGATCTCGGCGAGCGCCACCCCGTGGCGCGCGGCGGTCGCCCGGACCGCCCGCAGGGGGGTGCGGCGCAGGGCGGTGCGCAGCTCGCGCGGCAGCGGGCAGACGGCCGTCCCGAAGCGGCTCTGGAACGGCCCCCAGCCCCGTCCGGTGGTCCGCGGGTCGACCCCCAGCTCCTGCCAGAACCCGGCCCAGGCGAGCGGGTCCAGGGTCTCGATCTCGACGGACACCTCGTCGGCGGTCGTGAGCGCGGCGAGCCCGACCCCGTGCACCGCCCCGGAGACGGCGCCGGGCGCGGTCGCGGCGGCGAGGTACTGGGTGAGGGCGAGCAGCGCCCCCTGCGCCAGCGAGGTCCCGGAGCGCAGCCCGCCCTGCCCGCGCAGCCGGGCGACCAGGCAGGCGGTGGCGCCCTGCGCGGCGAGCACGCCGGTGACGGCGGAGACGTAGTCGGCCGTCAGCGGACGGGGGCCGCCGGTGGCGCGGCCGTGCACCAGCATGATCCCGCAGGCCGCCTGGACGGCCCGTTCGTCACCCGCGTCGATCCCGACCGGCCCCCGGCCGCCGATGCTCCGGGCGGCGTCCCGGGCCCCGTCGACCGGCAGGCCGTGGTCGCGCAGCGGCAGCAGGGTGCGGTGGAGCAGCCGGGACGCCACCTCGACGGCCGTGCCGGGCGGCTGCTCCCCGGCCTCCTCACCCGGCGACGCCGGTAACGGCCCACGGTCCTGGTGGCGTTGAAGCATGGGGTTCGGCCTCACTGTTGCGATGATCTTCCGAGGGGACAACCGCACCGGCGCGACCGTAGACACGGTGGGACGGCCCGTTCATTCGGAATGGCTGGAACTCGCAGACGTGTTTGGCCGTTTCGGCGCCCGTCCGGCGACGGGCGGGACCGATGGGCGTGGGGCGGCCGGTCCGCGTCGTGCCGTCCGGACCTGGAGGTTCGCGCGGGGCGGCGGCCGGTACCGCGCGCCAGGTGCCCGAAGGGACCGGAGCCCTCATCAACGCGACTTGTTTCGGGCGCACTTGGCCGAGTCCGACGGGCGCGCCGCCTTCGCCCGGACACGTCCTCCTGCTCCGGGGTGTGGGCGCGCGGGTGGAGTGCGGACCGGGGAGACGCCCCGGGACGCTACGGGCGCGGGGCCGGGACCGGGCGGAGAGGAGGGAGCCGGGGCCCGAGCGGCGTACCGCTCCGGCCCGGGCGACGTGTGCGGTGCCGGAGGCCGCCCGGGGGTCCGGCCCGAACCGCTCGCCTCCACCTGCGTACTGCGCGAGCGGCGCCGGGTCGGCCGGCACGGGGAACCGCCCGCTCCTCCCCGCCTTCGCCATCGGGCCCTGCGGGCAAGGTGGTTGGGCGGGGAGGCACCTGGGTCAGGTGCCCCGCTGTCCGGCCGTCACGGCGGTGCCGCTCTCCTCCCGGTGCCGGGCTCCACTCCGGGCGAGGTCGTCCTCCAGGTCGTCCAGGGCCCGCCGGGCGGCCTCGATGCGCAGGCGCAGCAGGCCGTCGTCGTCCGCCGGACGCGGGGCGCGGCGCGGCCGGGGCGCGGTCCCCTCCACCTCCCGTGCCTCGTCGAGGGAGGTGAGGACCACGCCGATGAGCACGTTCACCAGGACGAAGGACGCGAGGAGCACGTACGAGGCGTAGTAGACGAGGCTCCACCGGGAGATGCCGAGTCCGGCGTGGACGGCGTCGCCGATGCCGTCCAGGGTCATCAGCAGGAACAGCGTCAGCATCGCCCGGCCGATGGAGCCGTAGTGCTCTGGGTCGTCGTCCCCGAAGAAGACCCACCCCACCATCGCGTAGACGTACAGCAGCAGGGTGCCGACGAGCAGGAAGCTCAGGGTGCCCGGCAGGCTGCGGACCACCGCCACGAGCAGCACGCGCAGTTGGGGCAGGAAGCGGGCGGTGCGCAGGACCCGGGCCAGTCTCAGCAGCCGCAGCACGGTGGTGTTCTCCCGGACGACCGGCAGGAACGCGCAGAGGACCACGGCCAGGTCGAAGAGGTTCCACGGGTCCCTGAAGAACTCCCGGGGGCGGTCGGCGTGGGCTGCCAGGCGCAGCAGGATCTCGGCGGTGAAGGCGGCCAGGCAGAGGTGCTCGGCCAGGCGTAACCAGTCGCGCCACTCGACGGCCAGTCCGGAGTACGTCTCCAGGCCCAGGAGGGCGGCGTTGACGAGGATCACGGCGATGACGGCGAGGGCGAACCAGCGTGCCTCGACGATCTCGCCGCATCTCCGCGCCAGGGCCGCGCGGGCCGTGCGGATGGGGTGGTGCTCGGACATGCTGCCGACCTGTCTCCTTCGCCTGTGTCATCCGACCCGGCCGGCTCCGCGGAGCGGCCCCCAGGGTGAATGATCTTGCTCTGGAGACATTTTCTACAGCACTGTAGCGAGCGCCGTGCGGGCGGACCCGCCTCCGGGTGCCCGGGACCGGCCGGCGGCCCCACCGTCGCACGTCCCAGGGGGACTTCGGGCCACGGTGACGGTGCTCGCCGGTGCGTTGACGGCGGAGCCGGTCCGGCGCCGGGGCGGCGGGGCCCGGGGACGCGTCCCCGGGGCTTCGGGGCCGTGGTGCCGAGGGCCCCGCCGGGGCTCAGGGATCAGCCGTGGTACGTGATGTAACCGTTTCCGTCACGGTCGTCGGCCTTCTTGGTGTAGGAGTGCACATCGGCACGGGCACCGGAGGGCTTGGAGAGGTAGATGGTGTCCTTGTCGTTGTTCCAGATGAAATTGCAGTTCTGGCGGAAGACGACATTCCCCGCGTCGGAGTCCTTGCCCTTGCCCCCGCGCAGCTTGACGTAGTCGCCGGGCTCCAGGGGGATTCGTGCAGTTCAGAAGGATGTCAGTGGGCAACGTGGACCCACTTCCCCTGTCCGTCCCGCGAGTGGAGGCAAGCCCCGATCTCCCCAGATCCTCCTCCTGGGGAGAATCTGGGGAGATCCATTCAGGAACCCTCGAACCAGTTCTGCATCGCCGTCCGGCCCCGGCCGTCCGCCTCGGGCATCATGTGCGCGTAGATACGAAGCGTGATCGACGGATCCGCATGGCCCAGCCACTTCGAGACCGCCACGATCGGCTCACGCGCGTCCAGCTGCACACTGGCGAAGGTGTGCCGTAGCGCATGGAAGCCATTCTCCCGGCTCTCCGCGTAGGTGAGAACCGTGCGAAACAGACCAGGTCGATGACTGACCCGCCGCTGGTCTTCACGCGGAGGAGGGATCACGCCCGCCGCGGCAAGCGCCGGCTTCCACACGTGCTTGTCGAAGTCATCTCTGCGGATGGCCCCGCCGCGGGCGGCCGTTAGGATCAGGGCGTGCGTCTGCGGCTGGCGTTCCTCGCGCTCCCGATCCGTGGCCGGGGGCCGCGGATCCTTCCATGGGAGTGTCACGGGGCGGGCTGGACGGATGCTCAGCGCATGCTCCATCCGCTTCAGCAGGTACTCGGGCACCGGAACGTCACGGACTTTGTCGCCCTTGGGGAGAGCGAAGGCGTGCTTGGAGCCGATCTTCTTCACCTGTCTCCGTACTAGGATCCGCTGGCCTTCGAAGTCGATGTCCTCGACGGAGAGGCCGAACACCTCCCCTTGCCGCAGCCCGGCCCCGACGCCGAGGTCCACGCACAGCTGGAACCGCGCGTCCATGGCGGCCTTCACGGCGACGACCCGCTCCTTGCTCCACGCCCGTGGCTTGGAAGGTGCCCGGGTCGGCAGGCGAAGGGTTGTCTGCCTGCGGCACGGATTGTGCGTCAGCCGCTCATCGTCGATGGCGGACTGCATGATGGACGACAGGTACCCCCAGCACTCAAGCACCGTGCTCGTCGCTACGGTGCTCTTGAGGACGATCAGCCACTCGCCGAGATGCTTTGTCTTGATCCCGTTCAGGGGTAGATGGCCCAGGTGTTGGAGCACGTGGTTCCAGACGCGGCTCCGCACCGTGACCTCAGTGGCGGGGTTGTCGTAGCCGCGCCTTGGCCACCACTCCTGTTCGACGTAGTCGGCGAGGAGTATCTGGCCTCGGCGAGGATCAACAAACTCTCCTGCTGTCGACTCGTGCTGCGCCTTCGCCAGCCAGGCTTTCGCTCCTTGGGGGCCCTCGAGCTTCTCGAATGATCGGTCTTTGACGCCGGGGATGCCTGCGACCCGGTACCGCTTGCCCTTCCCCCACCGTTCGGTCTTGCGTCTCATGCCCGTGACGGGGTCGGGCTTCTTGGTCATCCACCGGTCTTCGATGTACCCGGGCATGTCGTCTCCGCTAGACCTTGTGAGGCTCGGGGGAGTTGTCGATGATCTCCCCGGCGTACAGCTGGAACCACTGGCCGCCGGCGAGGAAGTCTCGCGTGGCCGAGGTCATCGAGGCCGCGAATCCCTGGACTGTCAGGGCGGGGTCGATGTAGACGGACACCAGCCCTTTGCCTTCGTCGACCCAACTGGCCAGGGGGACCCGCATCTTGAGAAGGTACTCGATCTTGAGGGGTCGGCCGGGAGTGTCACGGCAGATGATCTCGTCCCGCCAGAGCTGGAACCAGTGGGCGGACGACATCAGCCGGGTGATCTCGCCGTTGAGGTTCGTGACGACGGCTTCGAGTGGCTGGGTCTGGTCGAGGCGGACTCGTATCCGTCCTCTGTCCTCGGTGATCTCGGCCAGGCGGCCGGGGGCGAGGTTGGTGGTGGCTTCGTAGGTGACGTCGAGCATGTGCCCTCCCCGCAGTGCAGCGTGCGCTCCCGGCCACTTCGGCCAGAAGCGCACGGTTGGTGAAGGGTACGTCTACAGACTGTTGCCGACAATCGATTGGTGAAATATCTACTTAGGGACATAAGTGCCCATGCCCGAGCGGTGAGGTTCGCGTGGCTACTCGCCCGCCTCGCGCTTCGCCCGCTCCTCCGCCTCGATCATGTAGCGCCACCTCATCAGCTCGGCCTTCGACTTGCCCGCGAGGTGCCCGACGATGATGCGCACTTCCTCGTCGTAGCCGGCCAGCTCGGTCGCCTCGTACTGGAGCCACTGCTTGGCGGCAGCTTCCTGGACGTGCCGGAGGGGGCGGCCGGTGGCCCTGGAGATGGCGACGAGTTGGTTGTAGGAGGGTGGGCTGACGGTGGGTGTCTTGACGAGCTTCTGATACCACTGGCGCGGCAGCTTGGAGCCGTCGGGGCTGAGGCCGCGGTCTTCCATTTCCTGGTAGGTGATGCCGCTGTCGTTGGCGTCTTTGACCAGGTGGGAGAGTGCGGGGGTGGGGGTGGGCTCGGCCGCGCCGTCGTGTGGGGCGGTGGCCGCTGCCGTCATGGGGTCGTCCTCTCGTGTCACTTCACACCGACTGTCTCTAGTGGGGGTTGGCTGCGCGGGAAAACTACCAGCTCACTGCCTACAACCATCTGCTATCCGGGACAGATCGTCCACGAAATGATGCCATCTGGCCGAGACGGCACCCGCTCCGGGCTCCCGGTGTCGCGAATTTGTTGACGCAGCGTCCCGAATCCTGTTAACTCAAGGGCAGTGAAAGGCGCCTCTGCGCCAAGGAGGACCCATTGAGTGTGCGCTACCACCTGAGAGACCTGGACACCTTCAAAAAGATCATGGAAAGCCCAGGTCAGGGCATCCCATACACCGTCCGCTCCCTGGCGGATGCATCCGGAGTGTCCCGCTCCCAGATCGGGCGCCTGCTCACCGGAGACATCGACAAACTGGACGTCCTCGATGCCCACGCCATATCGGAGGCACTCGGTGTCGCCGTACTGGTGCTTTTCATACCCCCGGTGACACCAAAATCGGGACACCGTGACAGCGAACACAACATCATCAGGAAGGAGTAGCCGTGCCCAGGAAGCCCAAGAAGCCCGTACCGCCGCCCGCCGGATACCTCTGGACGCCCGACGCCGCCCGCAGGATCGGGCTCAGCGTCAAGACGCTCTGGAACTACCGCGCCCTCGGCCGTGGGCCCACGAGCAAGCCCATCGGCCGCAAGCTCGCCTGGCCGATCGAAGACCTCGACGCCTGGCTCGACGCAGAGATGAACCCCAAGCCGGACGCCGACCGCGCCCACGAGTCCAGGCCGGCGGAGCCGCGAGTGCGCCGAGGTTCCCGCGCCGCTGCTTGATCGGCGACGCAGAGAGGTCGCCGCGTTCCGCTAAGCCCGCGACGACCTCGTGATCCACACCCACCAGAACACACAGAACAGGAGCGTGGACCGTGTCCACATCATTGCAGATCCCGCAGGTCCAGCATCTGTCGGTCCTCGACCGACATGCCGCACGTGAGCGGAACGAGCTCAACTACGCCAGCACGGTCACGTACCACGGGCTCCCGGACTCCAGGCACATCGCCGTCCAGGCGACGGAGGACGCGGTGCTGGTGACGGCGACGGATATCGACGTTCTCGGCGAGTGGCTGTACGTCCAGGGCGGGTCGATCACCACGGTGAACCTGCCGTCGGGTCAGACGGTTTGGACGCTGCACACGAAGACGTGGACGGACTCGCCGGTGAAGTTCCCGGAGGTCCCGGTGCATCTGTCGGTGGTCCTGCCGACGGGCGAGCAGGTCATGCACGAGATCGCTTCGGCGGTGGCCGCGTGAGCGCCAAGCGGTGGAACGCGAGCTACCCGGTCGGCACCCCGGTGTTCGCCTACCCGGGCTTCCGCCCGGAGGACGCCTCGGACGCCCGCCGGCTGGTCACCCGTACCCGGACCGCAGCCCAGCAGTCGTCCAGCGGCGACCCCGTGGTCTGGGTCGAGGGGGAGGGCTCCTACATCGTCCTGACCCACGTCGACCCGGTCACGGAGGCCGAGTGGGAGAAGGCACGAGCGGCCGGAGACGGGGGTGGCCGCGTGAACATCTCCCCTGTCTACTGCCCCGACACGTCGTGCTTCTGGTCGGTGCACGGTATCCCCGACGTGTACGCAGAGGCCCGCGCCTACCACCTGTCCTCGCATCGGGCGGAGGAGCACGGCGAGCCGCTGACGGCTGAGCAGGTCGCCTACGCAAAGCGTGTCGGGCACCCGCTGCCGAACAGCCTGGACACCGCAGCGGAGAAGCACGACGGCCAGCCCGTGGACTCGGCGCCGAGCCGCACTGTCCTGGACCGTGCGCGGCACGCCCTCACTGCCCGCATGACCAACGCTGGCCTTCGCGTCGCCCTGGAGAGCGTCACCGCCCACGCGGCCAGGCTGGAGGCGGAGCGGCACACCACGAACGAGGCCCTCTCCGAAGCGGTCGAGGCACTGCACGCAGACCCGGACCAGACCGCCGAGGCCCCGCCACGTGACGACGACGCCTCGGACAACCGACGCCGCCTCTACCTCGACGGCAAGGGCACCGCCTGGATCTCGCTCTACCACGACGACGGCACCGAATGGATCGTGCCCGTACAGGGCGAGGTCGCCATCGAGCGGGACGCCCGGCACGTCGCCGACGAGACCGGCTCCCTCCGCGAGATCGGCAGGTGCTGGTGATGACCCGCTGGTACCCGCGCGAGCACTGCAAGCGAGGCGGAATCCACCCGCCCCGCACGTCCGTCAACCGCATCGGCGGCCCCTCCTCCGCAATGCGACGGCAGGAACAGCGCATCCACGACAAGGAGATCCTCGCCAACTACGTCCAGCTCAAGCCCAACACCCTCGTCATCTGGGACCGGCAGCCCTACCGGATCATCGAACTCGCCGAACGCCCCCACGACCTGTGGGGCGACAAGCACGAAATGCGGTATGCCACCGCCCTAGAGCACTGGGACCGCTACCCGCACGGAGAACGCCCCGAGAAGGCCACGTGGGACGGACGACCCTACGTCTTCGTTCTCCAGCCCGACGGCAAGCCCCACGAGAAGCCACTCCACCTCATCGGCCCGGCCAACCACCCGTGGAATGTGCTGCCCGAGCACTACATGGTCTGCGCCTCCTGCGGCGAGCTCCCGCCCTGCCGCCAGGAGGAAGCCGAACGGTACGCAGACCGCCAGGCCGCCCAAGCGGAAGTCCTCATGGACATCCCGCCCGGACACTGCCTCGGCTGCGGCGAACACATCACCACCCGCCAGCACGCCACCCGCTTCCCCGGCCCCAACCTCTGGCGTCCCGACCTGCCCGACAACTCTGCCGTCTTCCACGCCCGCCAGGAGTGCTCCACCCCACGCGAGAAGTACCGCGAGCAGTGGGAAGCCCGCGGCGGAATGAACGAGCAGCCCAACCTCTTCGCAGACGAGGAGTCCGACCGATGAGCGCCCACCGCGACCGCCAGAACCGACTCCTCGACGCCATCCGCACCCACGGCGGCACCTGGAACACCAGCAGCGTCCTCGACCTCTACAAGCTGACCGACCCCGGCGTCGTCTGCCGCCACACCGCCCGCCGCGACCTCGACGTCCTCCACCGAACCGGGCACCTCACCGTCATCAACGAGCCCAACAACCGCCACTACGAACTGTCGGTCCGGCACCGGGCGGCGGCGTGATGTCCCTCCTGGACCTCCCCACCACCCGCACCGACGCCGACCCCCTCGTCGTCCCCGGACTCCTCACCGCCCTCGGCCTCGTACCCCGCCGAACCCCCACCCGGACCACCCCTCACCTCATCGACGCCATCCTCTCCGGCCAAGCAGACATACCCGCCGACCTCGGAGCAGACCAATGAACATCACCACCCGCCTCACCCGCCGGCGCAAGCCGAACCCGCTCCACGACGAGAACCGCAAGCTCCGCGCCCAGCTCGTCGGCGCGGCCAAGGCCATCGGCGAGGTCGAGAAGAAGTACACGACGGTCAGCGAACACCTGGCCGAGTCGCAGGAGACCGTCGTCAGCCAGCAGGCCACGATCGACGACCTCACCGCCGAACGCGACGACCTCCACGAACAGCTCGCCTACCTCCGGGAGCGGTTCGCCCCCCAGCTCGCCGACGAAGCCAACGCCCTGGCGGTCGCCGTCCCCCGCATGGTCCGCGACATCAGCAACCCCGCCGACCAGGCCACCGAACCCATCCGCGTCATCACCCTCCGCCAGGCCCACACCCCACCCGACCCGGCCGCATGACCCGCCGTCCCGGCCGGATGACCAACGGCCAGCCGGGACGGCGCCCAACAGGAACGCCCTATCGAGCGAATCGGAGGGCACCCCACCACTGCATCTCAGGAGAACAAGCGTGATCGAGTCCTACGAAGCCCAGGTGAAGCGGGTCGCCGCACTGCGCCAGTACGAGCGCATCGCTAGGGCCCACACCGCCGGGGAAGCCAGCGACCTGGACCGTGCGACGGCGCGACAGGCGGCTCTCGATGCTGGTGCCGACAACAACTCCCTGCACTGCGCTGTCACCGGGTTCATCCCCGAGAGGATCCGCATCAGCGACTACCCGCACCCGGTCGGCGCGATCGTGGAAGGTACGGGCGGCCTGCACACCGTGGTTGACCGCGGCGGATGGGCGTTCTTCGCCTGCTGCACGATGCACCACGAGCAGGGCCGGGCCAACGGCTACTACCCGCAGTTGAGCCATGGCCGTCACCTCGCGAGGGTCAAGCCCGTGGACGTTGACAGCTACGAATGCCCATTCCCCAACGGCTTCTTCGGCTGACCCACAACCTCAGAGCGGTCGCGGGTGCTCCCCTCGCGCTGCGGCATCCGAAGGGCCGCCGCCCCGCGGCACCTCTCCGTCAAACAGGCGGCGGCCCGCCATCCGCACACTCGAAAGTAGACCCCATGACCACCACAAACCACACCATCCCGGCTGAAGTCGCAGCCCACGTCCTCTCTCACTTCGGCCGCGGCGGCTACCCGGCCAGCGACTGGACCGAAGCCCTGATCAGCCTCATCGACCGCGCCGACATGGTCCATCGGGCCAAGCTCTGCACCGCGTTCCCCGCCTACGGGGCAGCGATCGCCCTCGCCAAGTACGACCAGAACGGGATCACCGTCCTCCGGCAGCTCACCGGCCAGAAGGCCACCGGCCTCCTCTGCACCAACTGCGGCGGCAACGCCGGACCCTTCAACCTCACCACCGGCCAGTGCGAGAACTGCGCGGACGGGAACCAGCAGTGACCGCGGCCGTCGAAGTCGAGGCCCCCCAGGTGGTCAACGGTCTGCCCGCCGAGGCCTACCACGCCGACAAGACGTCGATCTCCTCCACCGGGCTCCGCGCGCTCCTCGCCCCCGGCTGCCCGGCCCAGTTCAAGTACGACCGCGACCACCCGGCGTCACCGAAGAAGGAGTTCGACCTCGGGAACGCCGCCCACCTGTACGTGCTGGGCGAGGGCCCCGACCTGGAAGTCATCGACTTCCCGGACTGGCGGAAGAAGGACGCCCAGGTCCAGCGTGACGGGGCGTACCTCGCGGGCAAGGTACCGCTGCTGACCAAGGACCACGACGTGGTCCTTGCGATGGCCGACGCGATCCGCCAGCACCCCGTCGCTGGCCCCCTGTTCACGCCCGGCAGCGGGGTTGCCGAACAGTCGATCTACTGGACCGACCGCCGCACCGGAGTCCGCTGCCGCTGCCGACCCGACTGGATGCCCACCCGACAGGACAACGGCCGCCTCGTCGTCGTCGACTACAAAACCGCAAAAGCCGTAGACGAAGCAGCCCTCGCCAAAGCCGTCTACGACCGCGGCTACCACGCACAAGCCGCCTTCTACCTCGACGGCGTCAAGGCCGCCGGCCTCCACGGAGACCAGGAACCCGCGTTCATCTTCGTCTTCCAGGCGAAGACCGCCCCGTACCTGGTGCACCTCGTCGAGCTCGACTCCCCCGCCCTCGCCCTCGGTGCCGACCGCAACGAGCGCGCCCTCCGGATCTACGCCGAGTGCGAGAACACCGGCATCTGGCCCGGATTCAACGACCGCATCACCTACCTGCCGCTGCCCGCCTGGGCCGAGCGGCGCGACCAAGAGGAGTACGCGTGAACCAGCCCATCCCCGTCCCGTCCACCACGGCACCGGCCCGCATCGGGCAAGGCACCGCCGTCGAACAGTCGAGGGCTGCCGCCGAAGTCCAGGCCGCCGTCGTCGTCGCCCAGCAGTGCCCCCGCAACATCCAGGCCGCCGTCGCCGAGATGCGCGAGTCCTGCAAGCAGCAGGGCCTCGCCGAGCGCGCCTTCTTCCGCTACTCCCGCGGCGGCCAGACCATCACCGGCGCCTCCGTCCACCTCGCCCGCGAACTCGCCCGCGTCTGGGGCAACGTCCAGTACGGACTCGTCGAGATGCGCCGCGACGACGACTACGGCCAGTCCGAGATGCAGGCCTTCGCCTGGGACGTCCAAACCAACTCCCGCAACAGCTCGACGTTCGTCGTCCCGCACCGTCGCGACACAAAGAACGGGCCCAAGCAGCTCACCGACATGCGTGACATCTACGAGACGAACGCCAACAACGGTGCCCGCCGTGTCCGCGAAGCCATCTTCGCGATCCTTCCGCCCTGGTTCGTCGAGGAAGCCAAGGAACTGTGCAACCAGACCCTGCGCGACGGCGGCGGCAAGCCCCTCGCTCAGCGCGTCGCCGACGCCGTCAAGACGTTCGAGGGCATCGGCATCACCGCCGACCGCATCGAGAACCGCCTGAACCGGCCGTCCGGGAAGTGGACCGAGCACGACGTCGCCCAGCTGATCGTCATCTACAAGTCGATCCAGCGCGGCGAGGTCACCGCCGAGGACGAGTTCCCGGCGCCCCGCGTGTCCGCCGAGGAGCTGACCGGCGGCAAGGCCGACAAGCCGGCCACGGCACCCACCCAGTAGCCCACACCCGCAGACCGGGGTCCCGCCCGCCGCTAACAGGCGGGGCCCCGGCCAGATCAGGAGACCACGAAGCATGACCACCGACCAGACCGACACCATGCAGGCGCCGTCCCGCGAACTCTTCGACACGCTCCTCGATCGGTGGCAGGAAGTCGCCGACGCCTACAGGAATGACCCGCCGCGCGACGACCTCGACCAGCGGTACGCCGACTACCGGCACGTCTACCTGCGGAACATCCGCGACCTGCGGCACGTCCTCGACACCGGCCGCATGCCCTGCTCCCTCATGAACGATGGCGAGCGGCGCCGCGGCGACTGCGGACGCAACCACGAAGACGAGTACGAGGAGCACGGGGAGCTGGACGACGACCCGTGGGCGGCTGACTCAACCCTCGCGTCCCTGGTGGCGTTCCGCAGGGTCGTCGCTGGCCACCTTGCGGAAATGTTCCTCGGCGGGCCGACCGGCGACCTCTACGAGTGGGCTCGCGGCATCGCCCGGGAGGCGAAGCGGGCGGGCGTCGACATCGACGACGACATCGTGGCCTGCCTCCGCACCCTCACCCTCGGCACGCACATCGCCGAAGAACCCCCCTTCTAGCCCGCACATGCGAACGGCCGCCCGCGCTCGAATCGCGGGCGGCCCCGGGACCAGGAGACCACGTTGACCTTCATCCAGCCCGCATTCGACGGCACCGAGATAGCCGCCGCGGCCCCCGCCAAGTCCCGCCGCATCGTCGACGACTACGAAGCCTGGATCGACGAGGTCTGGCCCTACTACCTCGCCGCCGCCGACACCGGCCTCCCGTTCACCGTGGACGAGATCAGCAGAAAACACCACCTGCCCGACCCGCCCCACCCCAAGTCCCAGTGGGGATCACTGCCCGTCCGCCTGCAGAACTACGGAATCATCCGCCACCACGACGGCGGCACCTCCGCCCGCGCCCGCCACTCCATGGTCCACGTTTGGATCGGCGTCCCCCCAGCCCACCGCGAAGCCGTCGCTGAGCACCGCCGCGAAGAACGCGCCACCAAGGCCGCCGCCCGCGCAGCCGAAAAGCAGACCGCAGCGTGACCCACGCCACCCACCACCGCACACCGCACCCGGAAGGACAAGCCGTGACCACCACCGACAAGCCACTGCCCACCCACGGCTCCCGAGCCCGCTACCTCCGCGGCTGCCACTGCACCCCCTGCCGCACGGCCAACCAGCGGTACTGCAAGCAGTACCGCGCCAAGACCATCCACCAGCCCGTCCGCATCGACGCTACCCCCGTCCGCGAACGACTCCAGGAATGGGTCAACCAGGGCTACAGCCAAAGCCAGATCACCGACGCCACCGGCAAACAGTCCGGCGACATCTCCAAACTCCTCCAAGGCCAACGCACCATCGCCCCCCGCGTCGCCGCCCGCATCCTCCGTTCCCCGGGCCCGACGGGCATCCCCGCGAACGCCCGCATCGACGCAACCGGAACCATCCGCCGCGGCCGAGCCCTCCACGCCATCGGCTACCCCATCTATCTGATCGCCGCAGGGGTGCCCACCGCGGCCAACCACCTCGGCCGGCTCCTCGAACGCGAGCCGGCCACCGTCTCCGCCGCCACCGCCCAAGGCATGACCGCCCTCTACAAGCGGTGGATCGGAAGGCCCGGACCCTCCCACTTCGCCATCCACGACGCCCGCCGCCGCGGCTGGCACGGGCCCCTCGCCTGGGACGACATCGACAACCCCGACGAGCAGCCCGACACCGACCAGACCGACGAACTCGAACTCAAACGACACGAACTCGCCGCCATCCACCGCGCCGAGATCGAACACCTCGCCAGCTTCAACCTCTCCACCAACGAGATCGCCCGCCGGCTCAACCTCGGCATCTCCACCGTCAACGCCATCGTCCGCGAACTCCACGGCCACGAACGACGCCCCCGGAACAACACCGCCGCCTAGCCCGCACGACAAAGGCCCCGCGGAAGCGGGGCCCGGAAGGAGAGGGGGAGGGATGTCAGTCTTCGGACGCGGCCGGCTTGGAGCGCTTGATGCGGACGACACGCTTCTTCGGCTCGCTGCTGGGCGCGATCTTCGCGACCCACTCTCGGGTGAAGCCGGTGAGCTTGGCCATGTGCGACGGGCCCTTGCCGGCCGCGCGCCCCTCCACCAGCAGCTCGCGCAGTTCGGCGTCGGCGCTCAGGAAGGCGTTCTCGGCGCGGACGCGCTTCTTGGTTGCGGCCACGATCCTCTCGTCCAGCTCGTCCAAGTCCATGTCGCACATGGTGGCACAACTCTGAGCCACTGCGCTACGCGACCGCGCATTGTGAACGCGGACCGCGAACGCTATTCTCATAGACATGACAGCGGAGATCCCGCCTGTGCCCAACAGGCGTACCGAGACACGCCATGCCGCTCCAGGGAAGACCTGCAATCACTTCCAGAAGTACGGCATGACCTGCGACGACTTCGACAGGTTGCTTGCTCGTGCGGCTGGCCGGTGCGAGCTGTGCAAGACGCTCGAAGAGGAGACTCAGCGCGGAGCACTCGTCATCGATCACTTCGAGGGCGGCGGACTGTTTTTCGTCCGCGGACTTCTGTGCGACCGCTGCAACTCGGTCATGTCACGGCACGACAGGGCGGTGGCGTGGGGGCCTTCCTCGCTGCCCTGGAAGGACAAGGCGCGGGCCTACCACCTTGCCGCGTTCGGGCAGCCCAGCCTGGACGAGTTCGAGCAAGCCGACCGACACATCGCGTCACGCCGGACCTACCACGTCAAGGACCGGGCATACCTCCTGGTCGCACCACGGAAGGCGCTCGTCGTCCGACTAGACCGGTCGATGACAGAGACCGCAGCCAAGCTGCGCCGCCACCTCACCGAGAGGCAGAGGGAGCGGCTGATCGAACTCCTATCTGGGAGGGAGTGATCAGCCCCAGACCTCCATGAGGGCTGTCCCAAAACCAGTCATGACCAGCACAGACACCCCTCCCTAAGGAAGTCATCCGTGAGCACTGAGGCCGTCGGCTGGGCCATGGATCACGCGCCCATGCTGCGCACCGAGAAGGGCAAGCCGGACACCACTGCCCGGCACGTCCTTCAGGTGCTCGCTGAGCACGCGAGTCCCACCGGCACGGAGGCGCACCCGTCGGTGCTCCGCATCCAGTACCGCACCGGCCTCGACCGGGTCACTGTTCAGCGGGCCCTGCGGCGACTGGAGAAGGGCAGCCTGATCGCCAAGGACGGCACCAAGGAGGGCCGCACCCGCTACAAGCTCGCAATGGGACTGCGCCGGCCCGCCACGGACTGGAGCGACCTGGAGAGGGAGGAGGACGAGTTCCGTGCCGCGGCTGCTGAGCGGAAGCGCCGGTCCCGCGCGAAGAGCGTCACGCACGCAGAGTTCGTGACTGTCACAGACTCAGAAGGCGTGACCGTCACGCACGGAAAGTCCGTGACCGGCGATGTCACACACTCTGAGTCCGTCCGTCACGCACTTAAAGTCCGTTCGTCACGCACGGAACGCAGCCCTAACCACCCACAACCGTCAGACAACCAACTACTAAAAGACTCTTCTCCCGCAGCCAAGCCCGACGAGCAGCAGGCGCACACCGCCCCCGTCCAGACCAAGAGCAGCAGCGAGAAGACAGATCACCACCTCGAAGCCTTCGGCGCCTTCTGGCTGACCTACCCCAAGCGCAAGGCCAAGGAAGAAGCCAAGAAGGCCTGGATCGCCGCCATCGAACGAGGCGCCGACCCGCAGCACATCCTCGCCGCCGCTAAGGGCTACGCCCACGAACGTGCCGGCCAGGACCCCAAGTACACGAAGTACCCCGCCACCTGGCTCAACAAGGGCTGCTACGACGACGAGCCCGACCCCCAGCCCGGCCGGCCGCCGCTGCGCGCCGTGTCCGGCGGCTACCAGCCGTACCGCAACCCCACCGACCAGTCCGTCTACGACGAGGATCTCTGATGCAGTACATCCCGCCGAACAACCTGCGAGGCCACGACCTCGCCCCGCTGCTGGCCGCCCGCGGCCTGGACCCGGACTGGATCCAACTCCACAACTTCGACCCGCACAGCCCGCAGAACGTCGCCCGCCACACCTACTCCGACATCGCAGCCCTCGTCCCGTTCCACTACCGGTCCGCAGTGCCCACGCTGCCCGAACTGCGGCAGTGGGTCGACGGCCTCGTCGCCACCGCGAAGGAAGCCCAGGCCGAACGGAACTCGCCGATCGCCTCGGTCGCACACGGCCCGTCACTGCTACTCCTCGGCGTCACCGGCGTCGGCAAGACCTACGAGGCATACGGCGCCATGCGTGAACTGGCTGTGACCGGGGTGCGCTGCTGGTGGCAGGTGACCACCGCCGCCGACCTGTACGCGGCCCTGCGCCCCCGGCACGGCATCGACGCGGAGGCAGAGTTCCGCCGCTACAGGGACACACCCCTGCTCCTCGTCGATGATCTCGGAGCCGAGGGCAAGCCCTCAGCCTTCACAGAAGAGGTCAACTTCCGGCTGATCAACCACCGGTACGAGCGGCACCTTCCCACCCTGTTCACGTCGAACGCCGACGCCGGCCAGCTCCGGGACCGCCTCGGCGACCGCGTCACATCCCGGCTCCGGGAGATGTGCCAGCGAATCGCCATGAAGGGCAACGACCGCCGGAGGGCCGCATGAGCACCACCACCGACCTCTGGACGCCCAGCGACGCCGGCACCGAAACCGGCCCGCGCCCCCCTGAGCGGCCCCGGGACGTCGAAGCCGAGCGCATCCTCGTCGCCACCGTGATGATGCAGCCCAGCGCCGTCGACGAACTCGGCGCGGAGGGCTTCGACCCCGCCGACATCTCAACCGACGCCTACCGCTGGACGTGGTGGGCCGTCGAGGAACTCCAGAGCCAGTTCCGTGACGGCGAACTCAAGCACCTCGCCGTGCACCGCCAGCTCGAAACCTGGCACGCCGAGGGCCGCATGCCGACCCGGCCGCCCGCGGCCGAACAACTCCTCGGCCTCTACCAGCAAGCCCACCCCGGTGCCGCCGCCTGGTACGCCAAGCGGATCGAGAAGAAGGCCATCGCCGCCCGGCTCGTCGCCCTCGGCTACGACGCCATGCTCAAGGGCGCATCCCACGCGTTCGACGCGGACACCGACGTCGCCGCAATCCAGTCCGACCTCGACGGAGTGGTCCGAGCGCCCGATGACGTCGACATGGCCCCCATCGGCGACCTGCTGCTGGACAGTCTGGAGCGGGCCACCACCCCGCCCACCAACGAGCAGCGAATCCCGACCGGCTTCATGGACCTGGACGCACTGCTGTCCGGCGGCTGGGCCCCCGGCCAGCTTGTCGTCGTCGGTGCCCGGCCGGCCATGGGCAAGTCGACGGTCGCCGCGGACTTCGCCCGCGGCGCCGCCATCAAGCACAAGATCCCGTCGCTGTTCGAGTCCCTGGAGATGGGCAAGGATGAACTGTCCGACCGGATCCTGTGCGCTGAAGCCCGCATCCCCCTGCACCACCTGAAGCAGGGCATCGTCTCCGACGCCGATATGGCGCGCGCCGCCCGGCACGCCCCCGACATCGCCGCCGCCCCGTTGTGGATCAACGACGCCGCGACCCTGTCCTTGCCGATGCTCCGAGGCCGGATCCGCAACCTTGTGCGAACTCAAGGCCTGCGCCTCGTCATCGTCGACTACCTGCAACTGATGCAGGCCCCCCGGGCCGAGTCGAGGCAGCAGGCCGTCGCCGAGATCTCCCGCAATCTCAAGCTGATCGCCAAGGACTTCGGGATCACCGTCATCGTCCTCTGCCAGCTCAACCGCGGACCCGAGCAGCGGCAAGAGAAGAAGCCCCTCGTGTCCGACCTGCGGGAGTCCGGAGCGATCGAGCAGGACGCCGACATCGTGATCCTCCTCCACCGCGAGGACGCCTACGAGAAGGAGTCCCCCCGGGCCGGCGAAGCGGACCTGATCGTCGGCAAGCACCGAGGGGGACCGACGGCGACGATCACCGTTGCCGCGCAACTCCACTTCGCACGCATGGTCGATATGGCTGGGGTGTGACATGAGCGAACCCACTCCGGATGACATCGCGGCGATGCGGGCCGACGGCAGCCTCCGCGACTACCTCAAGTTCCTCACCAGCCAGGCCCTTCGGCCTGAGCCCCGACCGGCGCCGGTGCTGGCCGCGGTGCCAGACCTCGGCTACCGGATCGCGCACCCCGGCGGCTGGCCGCTCGGCACCGCCGCCTCGGGTCCGACTCCGCCCCCGAACACCTGCACCTGCGCCCGCTGCGGCGGCAACCCCAACACCCCAACCACCCACCTGAAGGACGCCGCCTGATGCCCACCACGTCCAAGAAGCAGAAGGCCCGCACGGCCACGCACCGGCCAGCTGTCCGACGCCGCCGCTTCCGCCACGACGACCTAGTCGCCGTGGACCTGTTCTCCGGCTTCGGCGGCCTGACCCGCGGAATCGAGATGGCCGGGTTCACGACGATCATGGCGGCGAACCACAACAGCTACAAAGTCGAGGTCCACGAGGCCAACCACCCCAACGCCGAACACTGGATCGCCGACCTGGTCGACCCCGACGCCGCCGACTACCACTCCGCCCGAGACCTTCCCGCCGCCGACCTCCTCGTCGCCGGAGTCTCATGCGTCAACCACTCGTTCGCCAACACGCAGCGGGCCTACGCACACGGCCTGACCCTTTTCGGGATGGACGACCCCGACTACGAGGACAGGGTCACCCGCTCCGAGCGAGACCGGGCCACCGCCAACTGCGTCCTGCACTACGCGCAGAAACACCGGCCGCGGATGATCCTCGTGGAGTGCACCACCGAACTGCAGTCCTGGGGACCACTCCTGCCCGGCAGCAAGAAGATCGGCGACGGCTCCACCTACCGGTGGTGGCTCCGCCAGTTCGACCTGCTCGACTACAACCACCAGGTCCTGTTCCTCAACAGCCAGTTCTTCGGCGTCCCGCAGTCCCGCAACCGCGGCTACTGGGTCTTCGTCCACAAGTCCCTGCCCATGCCGGACCTCGACCACCGGCCCGCGTCCCGGTGCGAGCCCTGTGACAAGGACATCGAGGCCATCTGGACCTGGCGGACCGGCATTCCGCCGACCGGGAAGGTCGCCTACGGCGAGCAGTACGAGTACCGGTGCCCCTCCTGCCGCACCCGCGTCGAACCGCCCGCCACCCCGTCCATCACCGCACTCGACCTCACGGACCTCGGCACCCGGATCGGCGACCGGCCCGTCAAGACATTCAAGGACGGCCACCGCGGCCCGTTCGCCGCATCGACGACCGCCCGCATCGAACGCTGCCGCCAGAAGTTCGCCGACTTCCCCGCGATCCTCATGCCGGCGAAGGGCGTCCACGGCAGCGAGCGGCTACTCCTGCAGCCGCTCGCCACGCAGACCAGCCAGCAGGAAGCAGCGCTCCTGTCGACAGGGCCCGGCCTGTGGGACAACGATGCGGCACTCTCCCTCGCGGTCGACAACTACCAAGGCGCGCCCCGCGGCCCAGGGGGGCCGCTGCCCACCCAGGTCGGCTCCGAGACCCTCGCGGTCGTCTCCTCCGGTGTTCTCCCGTACCGCAAGAACACGGTGCCCCAGCTGTACACGGAGCCGATGCCCACGTTCACCGCCGAACAGATCCCCGGAGTCCTCACCGCGGCCGGCTGGTTCAAGCAGAACGGAACCACACCCAACCACGGGACTGCCCCGCACCCCGTCACCGACCCGCTCGGCACCCTCACCGCCCACGACACGACCGCGCTCCCAACTGCGAACTGGGGGCCCGCGCTGTCGCAAGTGCCGTTCGACGAGTGCTTCTACCGGATGATGGCCGCCCACGAGATCGGCCGCGGATGCGGTTTCGACGTCAACTTCCGAGACCACACCGGGATCTTCAAGGTCTGGGGCACCGCACGCGATCAGGTCGACGGCTTCGGGAACGCCGTCTCTCCGCAGGTGGGTGCCTGGATCGGAACGCGGCTGCGGGCCGTGATCCACAGCCCGCAGGACTCCGGAACGGCCGCCGACCTTGCCGAAGCCGCCTGATGCTGCGCTGTGTGGCGTGTGGGCGGCGTCTGGTCCGCCCGTCCCCGTCGGGTCTCGGCCCGGTCTGCGCCCGCCGCCTTCACCCCACCCGGCCACGCATCAGCCGCGCCACCGAACCACCGACCGAGCCCATACCCGGGCAGACAGCCCTGCCGCTCACCGACCGCCAACCCACCCTCTGGAGCCTCTGATGACCCCACCCCGCCGTATCCAGCGCCGCCGCACGAAGGGCTGGCGCGCCCCGCATGGCGCCGTCTACGTCGGCCGCGGCACCCGCTGGGGCAACCCCAACCGCATCGTTCCGGCGGACTTCGGCGGCTGGGACGTCACCCACGACCACGGCAGCACCGTCGGCACGTTCGCCTCGAAGCACGACGCGCGCCTCTTCGCCGTCGAGTCCTACCGGGCCCACCTGGAAGACCATGCCGATCTTGCCGTCAGGGCTCGCCGCGACCTCGCGGGCCGGGACCTCATGTGCTGGTGCCCGCTCGACGAGCCCTGCCACGCCGACGTGCTGCTGGAACTCGCGAACCCCGCCGACGACTGCCTCACCTGCGAGCACTTCCTGCCCGCCAGTCCCCCCGAGGAGCAATGCAACCCCGACGGCTGCGGCTGCACCGGCTACCCGGACGCCTGCGACATCCACGCCGCACCCGCCGGAGCCACCTTCCCGATCGCCAACTGCCCCCGCTGGCAGACCGCGCGCACTCCGTGAACGCGGCGGCCCGGCCGGAAGGTAGCCGGCCGGGCCTGGCCCGCACCCTACGCCGAGGGACCGGTAGTCCCGCAAACCACCAGGAGACACCCAATGGCCACGCGTATCACCCCCACAGGGGCAACAGCCCTCACCGCCTACATCGCCACCATCCCGGCCGCCAACCTCGCCGTAACCCACTTCGGCGTCGTTCCAGTAGGACTCGGCTACACCGCCCCCGCCGGGGTCTACGCCGTGGGCCTGGCACTCGTCCTGCGGGACGTAGCCCGCGAGGCGGCTGGGCGGGCTGCGGTCCTGGCCGCGATCGTCGTAGGCGCCGGCATGTCGTGGTGGCTGGCTGATCCGGCGTTGGCGGTCGCCTCGACGGCAGCGTTCGTGCTGGCGGAGACGATGGACTTCGCCGTGTACGAGCCGCTGCGCCGCCGGGGTCTGCTGGTGGCGATGCTGGCCTCCAACGCGGTCGGCCTTGCCGCGGACAGCCTGATCTTCCTTAGGCTGGCGTTCGGGTCGCTGGAGTACCTGCCGGGCCAGTTGCTCGGGAAGACGTGGATGACGCTCGCCGCGGTCGCTGTGATCGCCGTGATTTCGCGGCGCCGAGTTCGGGCGGTGGCGGCGTGAGCGTCTTCCTGCTGGGCGCGCCGCCCGCGTTCATGAAGTACACGGATGTGCCGCTGTTCGTCTCCAACCGGCCCCTGTCGAAGCTGAAGGAGCTGTACCGGGCCCGCGGCCGGGTCTCGGTCGACTCCGGCGGCTTCTCCGAGTTGGACGGTCACGGGTCGTGGGACTACGGCCCCACCCCCCGCCAGTACGCCGGGCAGGTCGGACGTTACGTCGACGAGGTCGGCATCGACTGGGCTGCCCCGCAGGACTGGATGTGCGAGCCGTGGATCACCGCGAAGACCGGCCTGACCGTGGAAGAGCATCAGGCCCGCACCGTGGGGAACTACCTGGACCTGAAAGCCATTGATGACCGGCTGCCGATCATTCCGGTCTTGCAGGGCTGGACGATCCCGGACTACGAGCGCTGCATCGATCTGTATGACCGGGCAGGGATCGATCTTCGTGCCCTGCCGCTGGTCGGGATTGGGTCGGTATGCCGTCGGCAGGGCACCGAGGAGGCGGCCCGGCTGGTGACGGAGATCGCCGGGCACGGGATACGCCTGCACGGTTTCGGCTTCAAGATTGACGGTTTGCGGAGGGTGGCCCGGTACCTGCCGTCGTCGGACTCGATGGCCTGGTCCGCGGCTGGTCGCCGTGAGGGCCAGGGCTGCGACTTTCGGTTCCCGGCCTCGCGTGGTCCGCACAAGAACGAGGCGAACTGCTTGCGCTACGCGTTGGGGTGGCGGGCGGAGGTGCTGGCCGCGGTCCGGGAGGGTCTGAGCCAGCCCGAGCAGCTTGTCTTTCCTCTCGCCGCTTGACCGTAGTCCGGCCGCCCGCAGGGAGCGCGGGCGGCCGGTGCCCCCACCCTTCCACACCGAGGAGACCCTGATGACCGATCCCACCACCCCGCCCGTCCCCGCGCCAGTCATGGACCAGGCTGCGCTCCGTGCCGAGCTGGTCAAGGTCACCGAACAGCGCGACTACTGGCACTACGAACTGCGCTGCGCCGACGCACGTATCGCCGAGCTGGGCCGTCAGGTCCGGGAATCGAAGTCCGCAACGCTGCCCGCGCCCGTCGACCAGGCCGCGATCGTCCGCGCCTGCGCTGCGCTCGTGGGCGACACCTACAGCGGCGAGTGGGCCGCCGACGCGGTGGCAACGCTGGAGGCGGACGCCGACCGGATCGAGCGCGGCGAGCCGTGCAGCCTGCTGCTCATCGCTACCGGGCTGTCCACCACCGCCACCGACCAGGCCGCTGCCCTCCGCGAAGCCGCCGCCGCTGTGGCCGCCCTGGACCGCCGGGAGATCGGCATCACCGCCGACACCATCCGCGACGCTCGGGAGGAAGACCGCGACGAGGGAGCCGACCTGCTGCGCCGCATGGCCGACGAGACGGCAGCCACCGAGACCGCTGCGCTCAACCCGGCCGAACGCACGATGCTGACCTACGCCCTCGACCAGGCACAGGAACGGATCTGGTCCGAGGACGGGTTCACCCACGAGGACCAGGCCGCCGTCGACTCGCTTCGTCGCCTGACCGTGGAGCAGCCCGCCGCCGGGGCGCGGCAGGACGGGGCGCAGCGATGACCGCCTTCGTGTTCGCCGTCGCGGCCGCTCTCGCAGTCGGCTACACCGCAGGACGCATCAAGCCCTGCACTCGCGCCTCCCACTGGGCCCACTGGCTGTTCGTGGGCACCACCCGCCCCAGCCGCCGAGACCCCCGCTGGTGGCTGGCCCAAGCCGTGTTCCTCGGCGAGATCGCCGTGCTCCTCGGCACCCGGCCTCGGCAGACCCTCCACGCCTGGAAGCACCGCAACGACCCGCCGCCGGGGCGCGGTCCAGCGCTCAAGATCGCCCCCGAGTGGGCAGCGGAGGCCGACCGGCCGCGCGGGGTGGGGGCGTGATGGTCGAGGCTCTCGCCGCCGCCCGCACCCTCGGCTGGCCCCTCCCCGCCCTGATCGCCGTCCTCGCCGCCGCGAGCACCCTCGCTGCCGGCCTACTCGCCGCCGCCATCGACACCCTGCTCCCCCTCGCCCAGACCCTCCTCCGCCACGCACTCACCGGGAGACGCCCATGACCAGCCCCGCCGACCAACTCCGCGCCGCCGCCGCGCTCCTGCGGGCCCGCGCCACCGCAGCCAGCACCGACCCCGAAGGCAACCCCACCGCCGACTGGCACTACGCCGCCCTACGACGCGGTCGCGCCGGCCTCCACGGCGACCATCTCACCCTCGATGACGGTCGCGTCGTCTCCTGGCCCTCCATCGTCCGCGGCGGCGATCACACCCGGCCGTCGTACATGTACCTCGCCCACGCCGCCTACGCCGCCACGATGGGCCCGGTCGTCGGCCTGGCCCTCGCCGACTGGCTGGAGGCCGCCGCCGCAGACGCCCAGGAGATCGGCGCCAGCCCCCAGGCCCTCGCGGTCGCCCACCAGCTCCTCGGCAGCCAGCCGTGACCGGCCCCAGCAGCACGCCCCGGGGCGAGCACACGCCCCGCCCCGGGGCCGCGTGACCGATGCGACCGCCGTGAGGGGCCCTGCGCGCCCGCCTGAGCGCCCCTCACGGCATCCGACACCCCAAGTCGGCAAGCCACCTCCCGGCCCGCTACAGGGCCGCACAAGCCCTCGAACCCCCCTGAACGGAGACCAAGTTGAACCCCGCACGCTTCGCCGCCACCCACGCCCTCGCCCAGAACGCCCTGTCCGACCGGCAGCAGGCCATCCTGCGGCTACGCGCCGACGGACTCAGCGGCCCCCAGATCGCCAACCGCCTCCACATCGCCGTCAGCACCGTCGACTACCACGAACGGGCCATCTGCCACACACTGCGCGCCGTCAACATCAGCAACGCCATTCACCTCGCCTGGCAGAACGGACTCCTCCGCAAGGAACGACACGGCGACCACGCCGGATTCGCCGCCCACATCCGCCGCGGCGAAACCCCCTGCGACCTGTGCAAAGCAGGCGAGAGCACCTACCGCAGGGCGCAGCGAAGACAGAGGAAGAACGCTGCCTAGGCGACGGCAGCGTCACGGTCGGAATCACGTGGAGCCCCTGCCGGAGCCTCCTTTTCTGAGTAGGTTGGTGCGCTACGGTGGCAAGCGACCAGTACCATGCACTTGCAGTAGGCGGCAGGCGGCGGAGGCCCCATGAGCGATCAGCCCTGGACCATCGAGCGCATCAGCGAAGCCGTCGGCAACCCCACCCTCGCCCGGCGCTTCCTCTCCGAGATCAACCGGGCCCCCGCCGACCAACTCCTCGCGGTCTTCACCCGGTGGCAGGAGATCGCAGAGGGCATCCTCGCCGCCGTCGACCGCGGCCGTGAGATTGCTGCGGCTGAGGAGCGGGGCGAAGACCCCACCGCCGGCTGGACCGATGCGACGGATCGGGTGCGCGCTGAAGCGGACCGTGTGCGGTCGCGGGGCGCTGCCTGACCAGCAGGATTTTCACTCCGGGTATTCCCTCCGCTACTCTCCCGGCATGATCTTGACCTCACCTCCCCCATGGCACCCAGACCCACCCACGCCATAGAGGAGGACAGCCGGTGCCCTACCGCCTGAAGTACGACGAGGCCGCCGAAGCCGCCCACGAGGCCATGCCCACGGCAGCCAGCGAAGCCCTGACCCTCGCCCTCGCCGAAGCCTGCGACGACCCCCTCGCCGCCACCGACCCCTACGGCGTAGACGACGGCATCATGCGAATGCTCGTCACCCGACACGCCTTCGCCGTCCTCCTCATCGGGCACCACCACAAGACCATCACCGTCCTGAAGATCACCCACCTCGACTGAACCACAAAGCCCCGCCCAGACCGGGCGGGGCTTCATACGCAGGCCAGACGGGAAACGAGCAGCCGACGACGCCAGGCGGTAACGATTGGATCATCCGTCCGCCAGCAGCGGCGCCCAAGTGCCACGATGCCGCCCACACGCACCAAGGGGGGGCAACATGATCGAAGTGAAAGGCCACACCGGGCAGGTCACGTTCGACGGCCAATACGTCACCATCACCCGCCGCGGGCTCGTCGCCCGCACCACCGTGGGCAGGGGCGAGAAACGCTTCCACATCAGCCAGATCAGCAGCGTGCAGTGGAAGCCGGCCGGGCTGTTCTTCAACGGGTTCATCCAGTTCGCGGCCGCCGGCGGCAACGAGCGCCGCTCCCAGTTCGGAAGCCAGACCGCGGACGCAGTCACAGACGAGAACTCGGTGGTCTTCACGGTCCGGCAGAAGACCGCGTTCGAAGGGCTCCGCAAAGCCATCGAGGACGCCATCGCCGCCCACCACACACCCAGCAGCCCCGCACTGCCACATGCCCCGAGCCGACCCGCGTCCATCGCTGACGAACTCGCCAAGCTCGCCACCCTCCGCGACCAAGGCGCCCTCACCGAAGCGGAGTTCCAGCAGCAGAAACAGCGCCTCCTCGGCAGCTGACGCAACAGGCGAACGAGACAGACCCCCAGCCGGACTCCAGCTGGGGGCCTGCACGTTCAGAAGCGCAGTGCCAGGCTCACGCTCATCACGGCTGCCCGTACCCCTCCCGCGCCTTGACCAGCCTGCGGTGCGTCGCCCGCATCTGCTCTAGCCGGCCAGCGAGCGTGCTGATCACCGTCTCCAGACCGTCCGGATCCAGACCGTCAATGAAGTGGTCATCCACCAACTCGATCACAGCGAATGGCAGACGGTGCGCCACCTGCGGCGACCACGGCTCAACCTTGATCACCGTCGACAGAACGGAGAACTCCTCCGGGACGCCACTCTCATCCACCGGCAGCGTCAACGGCTCATCCCAGAACCAGCACCAAATGTCCTCACGGAACACCCGCCGGCCCACCTCGTGCGAATGATCCAGCGTGCAGCCCACCATGCACGTGTACACGACGGTCTCGCCCGTCACACGGTCAACAAACGACCACGAACGAGGAGCCTCATCCGGCGACGGCTGGGGGTCAAAACTGTAGTGCGCTAAAGTCATGGAAGACCTTCTCTCTGGTGGGAGTGGGTTTGTGGCTGGCGGACGGGAATCCGCTGGTCGAATGGCCGGGCGTGTCGGAACGCCCGGCTGTTCTCGTTTCCTCGACGGTCGCCCTCCGGTGGAGCTGAAGGGACGGGCTCAGCGGGCGGTCGACCTAGCCGCTTCGCTATGACCGAAAATCTATCCGCCCGACGAGGGGTCGCTGGACCTGAGGGGCGAGTTCCAGCATCCGTGCGAGGTGTGGGTCAGTCGTTCCGTGCCGATCTGCCCCGTCAGCGCAGGCTGTCTGACCAGCACTAATGCATAACTTTAGGCATTAGGTTCAAGGTCCTGAGCAGCGCGTCCTTGCCGCGCGCTGCAACACGTAGAGGCGTCGAGCGCCATCCTGCTAGATGCTGGCGCACCTCTGAAGGATGGCTCAATCTCGCCGACTCTGAAGGGATGGTGCTCGTTCGGCGCCTGGGCCGCCGACGTGCCCGTAAGGGTAGAGATGCGCATGCGGGGAGGCCGAGGCGTTACATACAGGCACGCCGCTCCTAACTGAGAGTGTGACAGTGCCTACTCTGACGCACTCGACCGTAGGGCTTAATTGCTCACGTATCAAGCCCTCTCGCGCGAGAGGGCGGAAGGCTGCCGCCGTGCTCGGGTACGCCTACGGGCAGCCGATGCTGTACGCCATTTTGAAGCGATGAGCGGGCTTGGCGAGCAGCGTGACCTCGATCGGCTTCTGGTCATCGCTGTAGACGATGCGGAAGACTTCAATCACAGGCACGTCGCGCGGCAACTCCAAGTGCAGGTACTCGTCGGTCGTTGCCGGCCGCGCGCCGAGCACGTCATCTTGCGAGCGCGTCGGAAAGCCCAAGTCGTCGAGCAGTCGAGGCGAGCCGCCCGGAATCAGGCGGGGGTCTTCGAGCCGCGTTCCGCGGGCCAACTCAACGGGGTAGTACGAGTGAACCAACTCCGCTGGCTTGTCGTCGAGGTACCCGACCCGGGACCGGAGAATCGCTGTACCGTCTTCGTCGAGCCCAAGCGCGAGGCGCACCTGCTTGGGCGGCTTCACCTCCGTCACGGTCAGCATGCGGTACTTGCCGCGCTGCTGGTTCTCCGTGGCCGCGGTCAGCCAACGGTAGGGCTGCCCAGGTTCGGACGGTGCCAGGCTGTGTGCCGGAGTGATGGCCTGCGCGCCTTCCTCGCGCACGAAGATACCGACTCCGTTGCGTCCGACCAGCAGTCCCTCGTCCTTGAGGATTCTCGTGGCGCGCTGGATGGTCACGTTCGTTGTGCCGTACTGCGCGCACAGTCGTTCGGTGGAGGGTAGTGGCGCGCCGGGCTCCAAGTCGCCATCCATGATCAGCTTTCTGATCTCTGCCGCAATGCGCTCCCCGAAGGGACGCTTGTCCTCGTGCTGTTCAGGCATGTCGGTCGACCTCGATCTCGTAGTGGAGGCGGCGAGGCGCCTTCATGACCATGTGTTGCACTTCGAACGGGGCCCCGTCTTCGGTGACGCTAGTCCGCAGAAGGCTGAGCACGCTGGCCCCAGCCGGCAGAGCCAGTGCCCGAAGTTCGGCCTCTTGCGCGGCCCGGAACTCTAGATCCTCACTGACATGCCGGGCCTCGTAGCCGAGTTCCGCCAGCAGAGTCGGAGCACCCCCCTTGATCTTGCGCCGCTCGGCGAGGGGGGTCCCGCGGGCGACGGCGCCCGGGTAGTACGAGTCGGCGAGTTCGATCACTTCGCCTCCAAGCAGGATGAGACGCCGCCGGACCACGGCCGTTTCGCCGGGGGAGAGGCGCAGCGCTGCAGCCACGATTGTCGGAGGAATCACCTCTGCGACCTCGGCGAGCTGCTGCCCTCCCCGCTTCCCGGCTTCCCTGGTCCAGGCATCAGCCTGCCCGGCCTCTTGCGGTGCGACGTAGGCGAGAGAGTCCGACTCGCGCTCCATATCGGCCATCTCTGGCGCCTCCTTCACTGCCGATCGTGTGGCTGCTGACCTCCCCACCTTAATCCTTCAGGGGTTACGCATACCGAGGCGTGTTTGGCCAGATTCACGCCGCGAAGCTTGCTACCTAGCGGCATAAGCTATTAACGTCTGTCGACAGATGCGAAGCACTCGATCGGAGGCGCAATGCTGCGAGTTCGGGACGTCGCGACGCACTTCCGAGTGCACCCCGCGACCGTCTACCGCTGGATCCACCAGGGATCTGTCCCGGCCTACCGGAACGGCCGCCCCTTCAAGCCCGGAGACGGCGCGACCGGCGCCCTCCGTATCCCGAAGTCCGTCCTGAATTCGACGGAAGCCCCGACTGCCGCCGAGGAGGCTGCCTGATGCTCAGCTCCACGACTTCCGCCCCGCTGATCGGCTTGCCGCCGGAGGGGATGAAGGCTCTGGCCCGCCTGGCCCAGCACTTCCCCCTGATCCAGGCGGCCACGAGGTACGAGACGGCGGCCCGCAGGGCGGCGGAGCTCGCCGGGCTCGCCAAGTCCGGCCGGCTGTCGGACCTGGACGCGGACTCGCTGGCCGCCGCCGAGGACCTGATGGCGTCCGCGCACACCACCCTGGATCAGGCCGGGCGGCTGGATTTGATCGAGGTCCGGTCGTGAGCGCCGAGCACGAGCGGGCGAAGGAACCGCTGCCGGTCCGGCCGCCTCGCCCTCACCCGCAGGGTTTCACCCCGTGACCACCCCGGCCGATGTCGGTCTGGCCGCGAAGGCCCTGGCTGAGGAGACGCGGCAGCGGATCGAGTCCGCGAAGCAGGCCGCACTCGACGCTGAGGCGGCTCGGGCGGCTGCCGCCGAGATCATCGCCGCCCAGCAGTCCCAGTAGAACCCCTTCTCTCCGTGGGCGGCGGTCGACGCCCTGTCCCGCCGCCCACGGACCCCCATCACCCCCATTCGCCTGGAAGGGCACCGCCATGTCTCCGTTCCTGTTCTCCGCCGATCACGCCTACACCGGCCTGGGCCAGCAGCTCCGGACCCGGCTCACGGTCGAAGAGGCGATGACCATGTCGGTCAGCGAGTTGTTCGCCGAGTACACGGAGGCGCGCCGGTTCGGTGACCTCGGCCGTATGGCCGCGGTCCGGGAGTACGCCGCCCGCCTGGACCGGGCCCTCGTCGCCGAGCTGGACGGCTTCGACTACCCCGCCGCAGCCTGATGGCCACGGTCGAGATCGTCAGCTTCGGCTTCCTGCACGGCGATGCCCCCACCGCGGACCTGATCCTCGACCTCCGCCGCGCCTTCCGGGACCCGCACATCGATCCGCGGATGCGGTCTCTCACCGGCCGCGATCGGCTCGTGCGGCGGACCGTGCTTGGCACGGCAGGAGTCCGACCGCTCCTCACCGCGACGACTCGGCTGGTCCAGGCCTACGCCGCGGGCCCCTCCGTCGCCCGGATCGTCATCGGATCGGGCTGCGCCGGCGGCAGGCACAGGTCCGTGGTCGTCGCCGATCAGCTTGCCCGACGGCTACGCCGCCGCGGCCACACCGTCACCGTCACCCACCGCGACCTGCACCTGCCGGTCGTCAACCGCTAACCCCAAGGAGTCCACATGCCCGCCGCCCGCCACTTCCTCTCCCGCACCACCTTCTCCGACGACCAGCTGAGGACCGACATCAAGGCCGATGCCGCCGCGAGCCGCAAGGCGCAGCGCGAACTTCAGGAAGCCGGGAAGCACCATCTCGCCGACCAGATGGGGGCCGCAGCCGACGAGGCCCTGGACGAGCTGAGCGACCTGAACAACGGCATCTGGAAGCCCAACCACCACTCCTGACCCGCCCCAGGTGCCGGGGCGCAGGAACCCCGCCCCGGCACCTACCCCGTCAGATCACCCCAGAGGAGAACCAGATGCCCGACACCGAGACCGCCCCGGCCGCCAACCCGTTCACCACCGACGCCGTGACTCGTGCCGCGACGGAGACGACCGGCCGCCGCCCCGACTTCTGGATCGGCTACTCCGGCGAGACCATCTCCGGCCAGGAGGTCGCCGACTTCCTCAACGCCACCCGCACGGTGCTGGAGAAGACCGGCTGGACCCGCAGCTACACCGACAGCGACCCGGACCTCCCCGAGCCCGACGAGTCCATGACCTTGAAGGCCATGATCCTGACCCTCTGGCGGTACGCCCGCCAGGCCCTCTCCCAGCAGGGCCCCCTCACCCTCAACTTCGGCATGCACCAGGTCGACAACAGCGACGCGCATCGGGTCGCTGATCGGGTCCTCGACTCGCTCGTCGCCGCGCACACCGGCACGCCGACCGCGCAGGCCACCGCCTGGGCCGGGCGAACCACCCGCACCTGGGACGAGGTCCGCAACCTCCTGACCGCCGGCGCCGATCTCGCCCGCGCTCACGGCCCCGCCGGTGCCTGACGGTCGCTGCGCCCAGTGTGAGGAGCACGCCGAACTCCACAAGGGCAACTGGCTCGGTCTGGGTGATCAGCAGACGCCGTGCGGGCCGTGCGAGGACCACGCCCGCAATGGCTGCCTGGACCGCCGCAAGACCAGCTGGTGGTGAACCCGCAGCCCCACTCGGGGGCGCGCACCATCCGCACTTATCGAGAGGAGCCCGTCGTGGGCCTGTTCAAGAAGACCGATCAGGAGAAGGCCGATATCGCTGCGCTGCGTGCGGCCGATGCGGCTCTGCACGCCAACCAGCGGCGAGAGGAGGCCGCCGGGATCCGGGACGAGACCCCGGAGTATCTGCGGCTCAACACCGCCGCGAACGAGGCCGCCGCGAAGGTCTCGCGCTGGCACGGCGGCACCAAGCGCCACTGACCTATCAGCCCCGGCATTCACGCCGTGAGGGCGCCCGATCGACTCGGGCCCGGGGCGCCACCCCAACTCTCTATCCTTCCCGACCCCTTGAGAGGCCGTCATGCTCCGTGGCATCGCCTGGGCACTCCTCGCCCTATACCTGCTGGTCGTCGGCCTCTGGTCGGCCGCCATCACCCCGATCAGCCTCACCTTCGCCGGGTTCGGCGCGGTCCTCGGGACCGTCCCCGGATCCGCGTGGCTCCTCGCCGCCACCGTCATCTGGCTCAAGCACCGCACCACCCAGCCCGCCACCGCCTGAACAAGAAGGGACACCAGCTATGACCGCCAGCCCGCCCAAGGTAAACGGCCACACCCGGCCGCCGGCCCTGCAAGTACTGGGGGACTGGCAGCCCATCGAGACCCCCGCCGCCAGCCAGGACACGTCCCCCGCCGGCGCGACCAGTGATCTGGTTGCCCAGGCGCAGGCCGAAGCAATCCGCTCGAAGGCGTGGGCCGCAGCCGAGGAACAGCGGCTCGCCGCTGAGGCTGAGCAGATCGCCGCGGTGAAGCGCGCAGAGGCAGAGGCCGAAGCGGTCCGGATCAAGGCCGAGGAAGAAGCCCGCAAGCTCCGCCTCGCCAACGACCGCGCAGAGCGAAAGGCCGCCGAGGAGCAGGCCGCGTCCGAAGCCCGTATCGCCGAAAGCCGGAAGCGGAAGGCCGACGCCGACCGTGCCCGTGCCGACGCCGACCGGCAGGCCGAGGAGGAGCAGGCAGCGGCCGACGCCCAGGCGGCCGAGATCACCGAGGCCGAGGACCGGTGGCGCGGCTACGCCCGCGGCTTCTACATCGTCTGCGCGATCGTTGCCCTGCCCGTCCAGATCGCCGCGTTCTACAACCGCGAGGCCCTTTGGCTGATGGCCGCGCCGCTCATGCTGGAAGGCGGAGCGTGGGTTGTTCTCAAGGGCGCTGCCGCCGCGGTCGCCTCCCGTCGGCCGCACTGGCACTACCGGCTGATCGCCTGGCTGCTCGCTTTCCTCGCCGCGGGCATCAATCTCTGGCACGGCCTGATTGCTTTCGACCCGGCGACGGCGATTGGTACGGCGTTCGCGTCGATCGCTGGGCCCGGAGTGTGGGATCTCCACGAGCACGGACGGATCCGGAAGCGGGACGGCAAGCCGACCTGGCGGGAGCGGGGCGCGGCCAGGAAGAGGGCGAAGGAAGAGGCCAAGCAGAAGGCCGCCGAGGCGGAGGAGAAGCAGGCCGAGAAGGAGGCCGCCGACAAGGCCGCAGCGGAGGCGGCGCAGAAGCTCGCGGCCACCCGCGCGCAGGAGTTCCCCGACGTGTGGAAGCACGCCCTGCGGCTCGCTGCCGCGCTCGGCGAGACCACCGTCACCGAAGCTATCTGGGACCGCGCGCACCACGACATCGAGGGAGCCGCACCCGGCCAGTCCGTCGACATCATCACGGGCCGCCGCAAGGCCGAGAAGCGCGTCGAAGCAGCCAGCACCGGCACCCCCGTGAACACCCTCGGCAAGACCACAAACGCACAGCGTGTTCCACATGTCCCCCCTGGGCCCGGAAGGGGCTCGAAGACCGGTCCGAAGGTGCGCGGCGTGCGCCGATCCGGAGACGCTCCGCGGTTCTCCGGCGTCGCCCGGAAGCAGGCCGCCATCACCGCCAAGACCGCCGCCGAGAAGAAGGGCTGACACCCCACCATGGCTACCCCGCTGCCTGCTGACCGGCCCGCGCTCACCCTCGTTCCCTCGGCCGCCGAGACGCCGGTCTTCAAGGACGAGCCGCCCGCCCGCCGCTCCTGGATAGAGTCCGCCCGGACCGTCGCCGACCACACCAACCGCGTCGCGTCCCTGGCTCTGCTGCCGCACACCGTCCGCGGCTACCGCACCCTCGGCCGCCGCTGGGCGGACCGCTACCACAACCACTACCCCCAGCTCATCGCCGACGCCGACCAAGGCGTCCGCAACGCCGCCGGCGACGTCGAGCGGGCCGCCCACTTCAAGGCCCTCGCCGACACCTACCGTGACCAGTACGCGCAGCACCGCAAGACCTTCGCCAGGAAGACCGCCATCGGGGCCAGCGCGGTCGCCGGGGGAGTCGGCTTCGGCGTCGTCACCGGGAGCCTCTGGATCGACCTGCTCGCCGGGCTCGGTGCCATGGGCGTCGGTGCCTTCCACGGCCGCAACCGCACACAGCCCGAACCGGACACCAGCACGGAGACTGTCCTCGGCCTGCCTGCCGACGACTCCGTCCGCGGCCACGGCTCCACCACCCTCGACGACCTGCCCTCCGGCGGGAAACCGTTCCCGATCCGCCGAGCGGAAACCCCGCAGCAGGCAGCAGTGTGCGTACTCCTCGCGATGGTCGCCGAGAGCATCCCGGTCGTCGAAGTGTGGGACATGGAGCGGCAGCCTTGGGGCTGGCAGTGCAAGGTCCGCGTCGACGAAGGAACCCCCGAGGCGATCATCGCCAAGGCGGGCGACCTGGAGACCAAGTTCGACCTTCCCACCAACGGGGTCCGCCCGCAGCCCATGGTGGAGCGCCGTGCCTGCGCCATCCTCCGCCTCGTCGAAGGAAACCCGTTCGCCACCGCGCCCGGCCTGCCCTACCGGGCCCCCAAGTCGATCTCCATCACCGAGAAGTCCCGGCTCGGCACCTCCGTCGGTGGGGACTCCCTCGACGCAGCGTTCGCCGGAGTCATGGGCCTGGTCGTCGCAGCGTCCGGCGGTGGCAAGACCGGCTTGCTCCAGGCAGTCGGGGAGATCACCACCGCCTGCTACGACAACATCACCATCGACGTCGACCCGCACGGCGACGGCCTCGAAGACCTGCACGACGCGGTCCGGGTCACCGGCCGCAGCCACGAGCAGATCGAAGCCGTCCTCCTGTTCTTCCTGATGCTGTCGAAGGGCCGTGCCCGGCTGAGGAAGAAGCTCGGCATGGGCAAGAAGTGGGTGGTCAGCAAGAAGCACCCGCACTTCACCGTCATCTTCGACGAGTTCCCGAAAGGCTCCGAGCTGGCAAAGAAGCTCGCGTTCGATCTGTTGCTCGTCGGCCGGAAGGAAGCCGTCACCCTGATCATCGCCTCCCAGGGCGGCACGAAGCTGTACCTGGGAGAGAACATCGCCCAGATGATCGCCCTTAAGGCGGTCGGCCCCTGCAAGGTCGGCGACACCCGCGCCGTGTTCGGCGACGGGGCCGTCGGTGAGGGATGGATGCCGCACAAGCTGTCCCCGGCCACCGACACCGACCCCAAGGACGCGGGCCACGTGTACCTCCAGGGCGTGCCGGGCAGGCCCGACGAGCCGATCGAGTACGCCGTCCACGAGACGCCGTCCGAGACGCTTCGCAAGCTGGCCACTGAGCGCTTGGAGGCCGGGCTGGTCGAGCCGGACCAGGACAGTCTCGACGCGATGCGCGGCGTGGACCTGCCCGAGTACGTCGAGCCGGAGTACGACAAGGACGGCGACCTCAAGAAGCCGGCGCCGGTCGAACTCCTGACCTGGGAGCAGTTGCTGCGCTTGTGCGACGCTGAGCCGCCGGCGGGGGCCGAGCTGACGGACGGTCCAGCGCGGGCCGTGGCCGAGGACTCGGTGACGGTGATGGAGAAGGCGGGCCTCGACCGGATGAAGACGGAGACGCTCCTCGCCGCGCTTCGTGACTTTGACCCCGACGCCTACGGCGAGATGGATGTTGAAGGGCTCAAGTCGCTGATGAAGCAGGCCGGGGCCGGAGCGCCGATCACGCTTGGCCAGATCGGCGAGGAGAAGAATCCGCGCGGCTTCAAGCGTGATCGACTCCGTCACCTGCTCTGACCGCTATGCGAAATATGTACCCCTAATCAGAGGCTGCTCAGCCCTGATCAGGCCACAAACCCGCAGGTCACAGCCGCTCAGGCCGCTGCTCACCAGCTGCTCATCCTCTGCTCTGAGCAGCCCCTGAGCAGACTCCTGAGCACCTCTGACCTGCAACAACGCCCGCTGAGCAGCCCTGAGCAGCGGGAACAAGACATCACAAATCGGAAGGAAGTTCCATCATGGCGAAGGTCTGGAAGCCGGGCGATGAGCGCCGCTTCTGCCGCGACATCAAGCTTGGCAAGCCCTACTACCGCATCCACAACATCGACACCCGCCGAGCGCCGTGGGAAGACCCCCAGCTGTACAGCGAGATCGTCTTCACCGACTACCTGCCCCTCACCGCCACCCCCTGCACCAAGTACGGCACCGCGGCATCCACGGTCCTCCGCCAGCACGGCCCGATCTACGACACCCCGCCCCACGGCATGCGGAACCTCGCCGAAGCCGCCCGCTCCGTCGGCGCCCCCCTCGGCGACAACTACGAAGGCGTCCTCGACGAGGACGAGATCCGCGGCCTGGAGAAGCTCGTCGCCCAGAGCAGCAACCCCCGCACCCGCCGGCCCATCCGCTAGCCATGCCGGGGCGCCCCTCGATGCCTGCCAGCGAACCAGGGGCGCCCCTTCCACCCGCTACGCGTCAACACGCAGAGAGCAAACCCAACATGACCATGATCCTCAGTCTGCCCGCAAGCCCGCCGCAGGCCCCGCCCGCCCTCGACCTGGAAGCCCGCCTTGCCCTGACCGGCGCCGCGATGACCGCCCGTCTCGCCGAGGCTGCGGTCGCCTTCGAGGTCAACACCGCGCACCTGCCAGGCGCCGACCCGGTCCCGCACATCGCCGAGGCCGTGCCCCCGCGGCTCGCCCCGCCCGCCGGGGCCTTCCGGACGCCGATCGCCGTGCTGCTCCACCGGGCGCTGCACCGGATCGAGTCCGACGGCTGGTGCAGGGACGCACTCCACGACGACCAAGGCGCCGTCTGCCCCGTCCGCGCTATCCGCCTCGAAGCACACGGCGACCGGGCTCTCGCCGACGACGCCTGCACCTACCTCCTCGCCCGCATCCAGGCCGACTTCGCCAACGCCGAGACCATCCCGTCCTGGAACGCCCAGCAGACCAGCGCCGCGCCCGTCCTCCGGGCCCTCGACCGCGCCGCCCACCACGCCCACACCCACCAGCAGTAGGAGCATCCATGCCCAAGCTCACCCCCGAGCAGATCCACGAAGCCGGCCGACGGCTTCAGCGCGGCGGACTCTTTGGTCGCGGCAGCAGCAAGCTCGCCAACCGGGTTGTCGAGGATGCGGTCGATGCCGGAATGGACCGGCACGAGGTCGCGTTCCAGATCCTCAGCGCAGCAGCCGACTACGAGCCCCGACCCTGGGCCAGGTAGAACGGCCCGGCCATCAGTTGCCCGGCCGTGCCCCAATGGCGGCCGGGCTCAGCCGAGTTCGGGCCTGATTACGATTCAACGAACTCGACCTCACAGCTCCCCCACAGACCCGCATGATGCCCCTGACACACCAGCCGTACAAGGGGACCCCGTGACCGACCAGCCGCAGCCGCCCATGCCCACCGTTCCGCCCCAGCCCGAGCAGCAGCCCGAGCCGCCCACGGCTGCGATGCCCGTACCAGCGCCGGCGGAGAAGAAGCGGCCCGGCAACAAGGTCATCATTGGTGCCTCGGCCGCGATCATCGCCGCCATCGTCGGAACCGGTGCCGTCCAGGCCGTCAATGACAGGGACGACACGTCGGCCACAACGGCCACTGAGTCCAGTGAACCCGCCGAAGCCCCCGTTACCACCGTCGCCGACGAACCCGAGCCGGAGCCGACTTTCGTGGAGCCCACGGTTGACGACTTCACGATCGAACTCCGCACCACCAGCCGGCAGTGCTTCGGGTCGGCAGGCTGCAACATCACCGTCGAACCCAAACTGTCCTACACCGGCCTCACTGACGCCCTGGACCCGGACGCCGTTTACCAGATCACCTACGAGATCAAGGGCGACGATTCCGGACCGATCCTGAAGACGCTTGAGCTGTCGGATCAGACGACGCTGAACTACACGCCGACGTCACTGTCTACGGCGTCCGCGTCCAAGAAGCTCTCCGTGAAGATCACCGAAATCAACGAGACAGGCGTCTGAGGGGCAGGCCGCCGGGGGTTCCGGGGCCCGGCGGGGTGATGCTCGTGCCACCCCACCACCAGCAGGCTCATCCGGTGGCAGCGTAGAGTTCCTGCCAGCCAGGCGCGTCATCTGACCTGGAGGCGACCAGCAACGAAGCCCCGGCCGTACTGGCCGGGGCTTCATGCTGTGTGGTCCCCGCGCACGCGGGGATGGCCCCGCGCCGGGACCCACCGGGCGTCTCCGACCGAACGAACCGTCAGCGCGGCCTGTGCGGGGGCCCGCTACGTCGCCCACTGCTCCTTCGGGCTCGGCAACGCCGCCCGCGAACCAGGAACCGTCCCCCGCCATCCACGGGGGACTCCCTGCCCCGGGCGGGGACGGAGAGGCCCTTGTGAGCTTGTGAATCAGCGGGGGGCTTCCGCCCCGCCGCCCTGGCGCACCAGGTCCAGGACGTGTGCGTGCAGGGCAGGCAGGCCCTCGGCGGGGACTGGCACGGGGCTGCCGGTGAGGGTGTACCACTCTTCGGCTTCGGTGTACTGGATCAGCA